>CAWIZQ010000004.1:0-800164 GCA_963840595.1 uncultured Acidimicrobiaceae bacterium | reverse complement strand
CGCGATCGGCGGCAGCGAATCGAGCGAGCTGTTGTCGCGCGGTGCGATCCGCTCGGCGTGGCCCCAGCTCTTGTACCGCAAGGCGATCGGGACGGCAGGGACCTTCGTCGACCTCGCCCAGCCCGGTGAGACGGCGGCGGAGGCTCTCGCCACGGACCCTCGGCTCCTGCGCTCGCTGCACCCCGGACTCGTCACGATCTGGCTCAATATTGCAGACCTCCTCGGTGAGACGCCGGTCAAACGTTTCGAGCGTTCGCTCGATGCCGTCGTCGCCGCCGCACGCGCGACGGGGGCGATCGTGCTCCTCGCGAACGCACCCGAACTCGAGCACTTTGCGCTCTATCAGGCGTGCGTCGATGATCCCGCTGCCTGCGGCGAAAAGGGCCACGTCCTACCGTCGGCCACCAAACTTGCGGCGGCCGTTGCGACGTATAACGCGGCGATCGCTTCGGTTGCGCGCTCTGAGGGAGCGACCGTCGTCGACGTCGCCGGCGCACTCAATCGAGCGGCCTCACGTGATGGCGGAGTGACTGGTTTGTCAGGTAACCTCACCGCCCTCTCGGCGAGTGCCGACGCTGCGGTCGAGGCGGCTTTTCTCTCACAACTTCCCAAGTCGATTCGACGCTCGTGACCTCACGGTCCGATCACGCGCTCGAACGCGCGGGCGATCACCGCGTACCCGGCGGCGTTGGGGTGGATATTTTGCCCGTTTCTCTTTGGGCTCGGGCACATCCACGTCAACGAGCAGATCGTGGCCACGTTGCGGGGGAGTAGCGCTCCGTCGAAGAGCACCTTCGGCGTCGTCGCATGGGAGTCGAAGGCGCCCGCAACATTGGCAATCTTTATCCCGGCAGTGCGAAAGGTCGCGTCGAGTTGTGCATTGAAGATGTCGCTCGCAGCCAACGTCGCGGCGGCGAGCGATGCACCCTTGCTCCCGCCGGGCTCGTAGACGAGGCCAAGGTACGGGTCGTAGTAGTTCATTGCCACGACGACTGCGCTGGGGTCGGCTTGTCGCACCGCGCTCACCAGCGCACGCACGATCGCAACCAGCCGCTTCACAGTAGCGACGTCGCTTGACTCGAGGCACCCGAGGTTCGCGCCACTTCCGGAGATGCAGCGATCGAGGTCGTTGACCCCGATGTCGAGCGTGACCAGCGCGACGTGGCCGGCGTTGCGAGAGAGGAACTGTTCGGCAGCGGCGAGTTGAGAGGTCGCGCCCAGATCTCTGCGGTAGAGCGTGGCGCACTCGGGCCGCGCGGGCGTGCCAGTCATTGAGAGGGTTGTCTCTCCCGGGCACCCCAGATCGATCAATTGCAGGTTTCGGGCGTTCGCGACGTCGGACGCGTAACTCTCCGGATATCCCTGGTCACGCTGTCCAGTGGCCGGGTCGATCGGGGGAAGGACCGTGGTTCCATCAGCGGGTTGGTACCCGGCGGCGAGCGAGTCACCGAGCGCCAAGAGAATCTGGCGAGCGGTGGCGTTGGTCGCCGTGGACACGACGGGTGCGGAGAGCACCCCAAGGATCAACAGGGCGATCGCGGCGCAGACAAGGCGCCTCACCGCTCGACTGCTCTCACGATCCCCACCCGTCATTTGTACCGCGCCACGGATCACGTTTTCACTCGGCCACTGCGTGCATGCCTCGCTCGGTAACTACACCGAAGCGCGTCAAGACGTCAACCACCCGCAGTAAACGTGACCAATCTGCCCGCGAGCTGTAACGCTGCGCCCTGCGCCAAGACAGTGATTCTGTTACGTAACTCGTCCCCTCAAACAAACGAAAGTTAGGAACAATATGCAAAAGCGACTACAGAAAGCCGCGCGTCTAGCGCTCGGCATTGCCACACTCGGTGGCATCGGACTTGTCGGAGCCTTCGGCGCCAGTACAGCCGATGCTGCACCGACGTTCGGACCGGGTCCGTCCCCGGTTATCGGACATGTCTATCTCGATGACAACACGACCGGCACCAACACGATCAGCGGTTTCGATCGCCACCTTGACGGTGCCCTCACGCCCCTTGCCGGGTCTCCCTTCGTCGCTGGCGGCGCAGGCACAGGCGCAGCCGGTGGACTGGCATCGCAGGGCGCACTCCAGGTGAGCAGCGACGGTCGCTTTCTGCTTGCCGTTGATGCAGGCAGCAATCAGGTTTCGGTTCTACGAATCCACACCGACGGGAGTTTGCAACTGGTTCCAGGTGGAGTGGTGTCGTCGGATGGACCGAACCCGGTCAGCATCGCCGAGAATAACGGTCTCGTCTACGTCGCCAACGCTGGTGCCGTCGGTCCGAACTACACCGGATTCACGCTACCTCCCTCAGGGAAGATCCAGCCTCTGGCCAACTCGACCGTGAACCTCCCGAATGGCTCGCAGCCTGGCGATGTCCTCTTCAACTCGACCGGTACGAACTTAATTGGAACCCGGGTAGGAACTTCGCAGATCGACAGCTTCGCCGTCGGGCGAAACGGACTGTTGAGTGAGGCTGCAGGCGCGCCCTTCACCGCTCAGGGGCTTGGGCCGTTCGGCAGTGAGTTCCGCCCGACCAATCCTCAACAGCTGTTCATCTCCAACGCGCACAATATGGCGCCTCTCAGTGGAACGGTCTCGGCCTTCAACGTCGCGTTCAACGGGACGTTGACCTCTATTGGAGCCAGCCCGGTCGCGGATGACCAGGCGGCGCCGTGTTGGGTTGTCATCACCCCCAACGGCCAATACCTGTTTGCAGTCAACACTGGATCAGGTTCGATCTCTAGTTACCAGATCGCGGCCAACGGCGCCTTGACGCTCGTCGGTAGCACGGTCGTCAGCAACACTGCTGGGGTCGGCGCCACTGACCCTACCGTGAGCCCTGATGGACGCACGCTGTACGTGAACGAGAGCCGCGTCGGCACGGTCGGCGCCTTCGCCATCAACAATGATGGGACCCTCACCGAGCTTCCAAGCTCGCCGGTGGCTGTCCCGGCAGGTGCCCACCCCGCGGGCATTGTGACTACCGGTTTGTAATCGAAAGCAATTCCCCGTAGTGCCAGGGCCGGGAGCAACTCTGCTCCCGGCTCTGGCGTAAATCGACAGGTCCAGTGCGTAACGCGAAGCCCATATCCAATGACCAGAGTGTGTGGATCAAATACTCATTCCTCGAACGCGACGTTCGAGAGTGGAACCCTCGCCGCGCACTCGCCGTACCAACCAGCCAAGGAGAGTCCCATGACACTGCTGCATCCAGGTGACACGTTTCCGCGCCTCGCCGTTGCCCCGACCGATGGAGCGATCCTGGAACTACCCGACGCGCTCGAGGGACATTTCGGAGTGGTCCTGTTCTTCCGGGGTTCGTGGTGCCCCTACTGCAACGCGCAACTGCGCGCCTTCCAGCGGGCCGCGGACAGCTTGGCCGAGGTTGACACTCGCGTCGTCGCGTTGTCGGTTGATGACTTGGCCACCACCGCTGAGCTCGTTGCCAAGCACGGGCTGACTTTTCCGGTTGGCTACGGCGCCGATGCTCATGCGGTCGCGGCGGCCACGGGCGCGTTCATCAACGCCGAACCGCTCTTCCTGCAGTCCACTGGGTTCATTCTCGATCCAACTGGTCGTGTGGTGGTGAGCGTGTACTCGAGTGGCGCCATCGGACGCCTGGTGCCAGAAGACGTGATCGGAATGATTCGCTACATCCGTGAACACGCTTCCAAGAACTGATAGGTCGCGTTTTCGGACCGATAGTCAACCGGTACGCGCGTCGTCCACAGTGCCGAAGATTGCGAAGAGATTTTGAAGTTGCAATCGTCGAAGCGTTCGGCACCTCTTCCGTGCCGTAACTTGTCACTGAAGTGCAGTCCGGAAAGGGTGGTCTCACGATGGACGTCGTACGTACTCCAGACAGTCGGTTCGAAGGTCTTCCCGACTTCGATTTCGCGCCGCACTACGCCGATCTCTCCGATCACGATGGAGGTTCGCTTCGGGTCCACTATTTGGATGAAGGTCCGAACGATGGACCCGTTGTGGTGTTACTTCACGGCGAACCTTCGTGGTCGTTCCTGTATCGGCACATGGTGCCGGTGTTGAGCGCCGCTGGAGTGCGCTCCATTGTTCCCGACTTGGTTGGATTCGGTCGGTCCGACAAGCCGACGCGCCGTAGCGAATACACATACGCTCGCCACGTGGAATGGATGCGAAGTCTGCTCTTCGACCACCTCGGATTGAACGATGTGACCCTTGTCTGCCAGGACTGGGGTGGCCTGATCGGCCTGCGCCTCGTCGGCGAGCATCCCGAGCGATTCGCTCGTGTAGTTGCGGCGAACACCTTCCTACCGACCGGCGAAGGGACACCGAGTGCCGCCTTTTTGGCGTGGCGCACATACTCCCAGGAGGTGGAGACCTTTCGATCGGGCAACATCGTCAATGGAGGCTGCACCACTGACTTGGATCCCGAAGTAGTGCGAGGTTACGACGCGCCCTTCCCAGACCAGTCCTACGTCGAGGGGGCACGTCAGTTCCCCGCACTCGTCCCGACCTCGACCGACGATCCGGCCGCGGACTCCAACCAGGCGGCGTGGAGAGTCCTCGAATCATTCGATCGGCCATTCCTGACCGCATTCAGTGACGGCGACCCGATTACCGCTGGTCTCGAGAAAGTCCTTCAGCAACGAATACCCGGCGCACGTGGGCGGCCCCACGTCACCATCGCTGGAGGCGGCCACTTCCTCCAGGAGGATAAAGGTCCAGAACTAGCCCAGGTCGTCGTGGATTTGGTGCAGTCGACGTGAGGTCGTTCGACGGGTCGGGAAAGTCGTCGGCGGGATATGTCGTGAGTGACCTTCAAGGAGGCAACCGCCTCGTCACCGTCGTTGGTTCGGCCCAGATCAACGAGAAAGACTCTCGTTGGGACGCGGCATTCGACCTAGGTCGACAACTGGCCGATGCCGGATGGACTGTCGTCACCGGTGGGTATCGCGGTCTTATGGCCGCCGCGGCCCGAGGAGCGAAGTCGGTCGGCGGCGCTACCGTCGGCCTGCCGATCTCATCGTGGACTCACCTCACACCCGATGAGTCGCACGACGAACTCTGGTGGTGCGAGAACTTCTCCGCGCGCGCCAGCCACATTCTCTCGAGCCATGCGGTTGTCGTTCTCGATGGCGGCGTTGGCACCTTGTCCGAGCTCGCCATCGTGTGGAGTACGGCGCAAACCGAGAATACGTCTCCTTTACTTTTTCTGGTTGGTGATATCTGGCATCACCTCTATCCCATCCTCACGAGCACTCTTCTGGTCTCCGCTGATGATGCCGCCGTACCTATTGTGGTCTCGACAAACGGCGAGGTCGTTGGCCATCTTGCGGCCAACGCGCCGCGACGGAGCGGAAGCGGTCCACGCGGATAGATCATGAAGATCTGATTTGTGGTCTAACACGTGATTTGGAGGGCGTTTCAGTTCTCTGACTTTTCTCCATCATTCTCGGAGAATTGAAATTCTCAAGCCAGAACCTGACGCCCGTCAGGACCGCGAACATTTAAACGAGCATTTAAAAAATTTTAAGGGCTCATCGGATTCTGATGGGGTGAGCTTCATCGGACCACGATCGAGCCGAGCACTCGCCAGTTCGGTTTGCCGGCGTAGAGAAGTGCTCGTATTCGATAGTTCTCGAAGTTTCGGAAGCCAAAACCGACGCGCTTGATGCGCTTGATCAAGTTGTTGATCGCCTCGGTCGGTCCGTTACTCACCCGGGCGAGGTGGAAGTTGCAGATCTTGTCGAACCAGTTGCGAATGGTGCGTCCCAGCTTTTGGATCTCGGGTGGCATCGACGGTCGCCGACAGTGCTCCTGGAGTTCGTCCAGCATCGTTCTCGCCTCGGTCGCGTCGATGGTTCGATAGAAGTCGCGAAGACGCTCCTTGACTCGATAGGCAATCGCCACTTCGGCGTTGGGATCGCCGAGGGCCAGCAGTGAGGCCAGACGCTCGCTGGCGCGCTCGTCAAGTTTCTCCTCACCGGTGAGGAGGGCTCGTCGCACGCGATAGAGCGGGTCGTCGCGACGTCCGCGGTGTCCGGTCTGTTCGGTTTGGACTCTTCGCCGCACTGCGTCGAGGGCGCGATTGGCCAACGAGATCACGTGAAAGGGATCGACGACCTGGGCGGCCTTGGGCAGAATCACCGTGTAGACGGCGGCGTAGACGTTGGACATGTCGAGAGCCCCGTAGGTGACGCGAGACTTCCAGGCCTCGCTCTGGTGGTCCAAAAAGCCCGCCACGTCAACGAAACTGCGCGTCGGCAGGATGTCGATGATCTGGTGGTGCTCGACGTCGGTGACGGTGGTGGCGTAGCTCGTGTGGTGTCCACCCAACTTCACGAAACTCGTCTCGTCCAGGCCAATGGCGCTGGTGCGATTGAGGCGTTTTCGATCGGCCGCGAGCAGCGCCTCGCCGTAGGTGGTGACGGCGTCGTTCACGGTATGCCAGTCACAGTTGAGCTCTTTGGCAACCTCTAAGACCGTGCGACCCGTGCCCACTTGGACGGTCACCCATTTCGCCGCGCGCGTCGTCAGCAGGCAGTTCTTCGCCGCAATGCGGTGATCGCGAAGGACCCAGGTGGTGGCAAGACACTCCTCGTGCACGCAGCGCAGCCGGTGTTTCTTCCAGGTGAGACGCATGGGCGCGCCGAAGACGGGGAGGTCGACGTAGGTCACGCGAGGACGATCCTTCACCTGGGCCGGGCGGTGGCACTGAGGACACCGAGCGTCCTCGACGACCTGTTCGATCACGAGAGCCACCTCAGGTCCCCGCCGCTCGTAGTGCAGCACGCGCACGTCCTTCAAGCCGACGAGGGCCTCGAGGATTTCGCTAGGGTCGGACACGACGAAGGTGTTTTCTATTTGTTTTCTCACAATTACAACTGAAGCACCTTCGTCGCTTCAGTTGCCGAGTCGATTCAGGGCGCGAACTCCCCACCAGAATCCGATGAACCATTTTAAGTAGTGGGCCGCCCGGGTCTCGATCCCGGCACCTTGGGATTAAAAGTCCCCTGCTCTTCCCGATGAGCTAGCGGCCCTACAAGTGACTCGATCCCAATCGGATCATCACAGTGGAAGGCCACGTTATCAATTCAGTGCGCACGCCAAGGCAGCCACGTACCGCGGTTAAATTGAATCCGTGAGCGATAGCAATGACAGCCTGAAGTCGATCGAGACCACGCTTGACCACGTCGATCAAGCTCTCGAGCGCTTGCGCCTAGGCACGTATCGCACGTGCGAGGTCTGCGGGGCACCGATCGATCAAAACACGCTGGTGGCAGAACCCGTTCGAACGACCTGCGATGCTCACTTCGGCGTCGGCTGATTGAACTCGAAAATAACGAAACCCCGGCGACGTCGCCGGGGTTTCGCTGTCTAGAGGTTGCCTACTTCTTGGTGGCCCAAAAGATTTCGGCGATGTCGTCGATTTCGGCGAGTAGACGATCGGCGACCACGACGTCCGTGGTCTTCTTGGCTTCCCCGGCGGTCTTGGTGGCCATCCAGAAGAGGTCATTCAAGTTCGGGAACTCCTTGAGGTGCTCGGTCTTGAAGTAGTCGGTCCACAAGACCCACAGGTGGTGCTTCACGAGATCGCACCGCTCTTCCTTAATAAATAGGGCTCGCGTCTTGAACGCGTCATCGGTTGACGCGTTGTACTTCTCCATGATGCCCTTCACCGATTGAGCTTCGATGCGGGCCTGGGCTGGGTCGTACACCCCACACGGCAGGTCACAGTGGGCGGAGGCAACCAGCGGGTCGCTTGACGCGTCGAGCCAGGCATTGAGGCGGGACAGCAGGGTCATAATGGTGCCTTTCTGTAGTCGCATCCACGGTCGGTGGGCGCGTCACTGAGCAGACTAGTCATGCGCCGCGAGTAGCGTTTCGCTGTGAGCGCGCTCCGTGATTTCTTCGTACGGCGCATCACCGTCGACGGCGCTTCGATGGAACCGACCTATCTACCGGGGGAGCGCGTGACGGGCGTGCGTCGCTGGCGTCACGTTCGCCCGGGCGACGTGGTTGTACTCCATGATCCGCGGGACCGAACGCGTTGGATTCTGAAGCGCTGTGTCGCTCGGGTGGGTGAACAGTTGGACCTGAGGGGTGACAACGCTGAGGCGTCCACGGACTCTCGAGACTTTGGTCTCGTATCGCAAGGTGCGATCTCGTATATCGTGCTTGATCCGAGGATGCGAGCTGGGTCCTGAGGTCGGGGACGACTCGCTAGTAGGTCATTGTGATGCGCTGGTTTGGCCCATCGATGGTCATGAGCCCGCCATTCGGAATGATGTACTGCGGGTCGGTGTGCCCAAAGTCAGGTCCGAAGACGAGAAGCGCGCTGGGATTGTATGTCGCAAGCGCACGCAGAACTGCGTCGCGCTGGTCCTCGCGGAACACTCGTCGGGTAGCCGTGTCGTTACGTCGATCACGATGCCAGGCCTTGGGCTTTGCGACGACGACTGCTGCGAAGCGCTCGAGGAGTCCTCGTTCACCCATGTTGCGCAGCATCCTGAATACCTCGTCGCTGGGCGGCATCTCTTCTGAGGTCTCGATAAAGAGAATGCACCCCTCGTAGGCGTCGTTGGGTTGGATCCAGCGGTTAGCCGCCAAATTCCAGTGAATGATTTCCAAGTTGCCGCCCCACGTGGGTGCTGTGATGACATGTTCGCTGTTGTGCCAGTACCAACCGGGTTCGTGCTCGGTGGGGACCTCGTCATCCAGCGTCGTGACGTCTTCCCACGATCCTTCGAAATCCGTGAAGGTATGAACGGGGGCCAGCTCGACCGTGTCGTTGGTGAAGAGGGCACTACGCAGCGACGTCATCGACACGGAGTGCACGCCGCCGGGTCGCGCGAGGTGCACAAAGGTTGACCCTCCGTGGTAGCCGACGATGCCCAGGTTCCAGAGGTAGTTGAGGATGTTGGTGTTGTCGCTGTAGCCAAAGAAGCGCTTGGGATGGGAGGCGATCACCTCGGGATCAAGGTATGGCAGGACGGTGATCTCGTCGCTACCGCCAATCGTGGCCATCACTGCTGCGATTGAGTCATCGGCGAACGCGTCCATCAAGTCGCGCGCTCGGTCCATCGGTGGAGCGTTCAGTTGACGCGTCGTGGGATATTCGACCGGTATGAGGTCGAGCTCTTCGCGCACGACGCGCAGGCCCATCTCGTGGACGTCGGGGAAGACGGCGGGAGCAGCCCACGAAGGAGAGAGGATTGCCACCCGATCGCCCGGCCGGGCCGGCGGCGGCGAGAGATGAGGCGGGCGGGGGGAAGACAACATCGTCACGACTTCAGTCTCTCAAACGATCGCGCGATGGGCACCAGAAACTCCTAGTCCGGGCCAGAAAGTGGACCGGTAGAATTGAGACATGGCGCGCCTGGCCGTTCTCTCGTATCACACCTCGCCACTGGACCAGCCCGGGACCGGTGATGGCGGGGGAATGAACGTGTACGTGCGCGAACTCTCGAGTGCCTTTGCCCGACTTGGACATGAGGTTGACGTCTATACCCGTCGCGACAATCTCTTCGTCCAGGACACCGTGTTCGTGGAACCGGGCTTCCGCGTTCATCACGTGTTGGCAGGCCCGCCGGCTCCTTTGGAGCGTGAGGAACTGGCCGACCACGTGGGTGAGTTCACCGACACGGTCGCCCTGCTCTTTGGGCGCGATGGCGCTCCTGACGCATTGCACGCCAACTACTGGTTGAGCGGACTGGCCGGGCATCGGTTGAAGCACGAACTAAACATCCCCTTGATCATGACCTTTCACACACTCGAGCGCGTGAAGGCCGACACGTTTCAGGCAGAGTCGGACGACCGCGCGTTCCAGGAAGCGGCCCTCATCACGTGCTCCGACGCGATTCTGGCTAGTTGCGACGTTGAGGCGGAGCAGTTTGTGCGGCTCTATAACGCGGATCCGTCTCGCGTTCACATCGTGCCACTGGGCGTCGAGCACGCCTACTTCGCCCCGGGGTACCGGCCCCAGGCGCGCCGCGCGCTGGGGCTTGACGAAAAGTCCAATCTGCTGCTGTACGTCGGTCGCCTCCAGAAGCTCAAAGGAGCCGACCTCGCCCTCGACACGTTGATTGAGTTGCGCCGTCGTGGTCGACCGGCGTCGCTCGCCATCGTGGGTGGGCCATCGGGTCCCGAGGGACGCGCGACGCTGACCCAACTGCACGAGCGCGTCGCCGAGGCGGGCGTGATTCACGACGTGCGTTTCGTCGCGCCTCAGGCGCACCGGCAACTCTCGTCCTGGATGCGCGCCGCGGACGTGACGCTCGTTCCGTCGCGCGCCGAGAGTTTCGGACTCGTGGCTCTCGAGTCGTCGGCGTGCGGGACGCCGGTCGTGGCGAGTGACGTGGGGGGCCTGACGACACTGATCGACGAGGGTGTCACCGGTTATCTGCTGCCCGAACGCGACGCGTCGGCCTGGGCTGACGCCGTCGAGCGCATTCTCGACAGCGAGGATCCCATGGCCATGTCGAACGCCGCGGTGCTGAGGGCGCGCGGATACACGTGGAAGCGCGCCGGTGAGTGGCTCGCGGAACTGACCGGGGTGCTCGCCTCGGCGAGTCTCGCGCACTGCTAGGTGACGCGCGCTCCGCTCAGCGAGGCCGACGCGGCCACGACTCTAAACGACACACTCGCCGCTTGGGCTCGCGAATGGACCGCCAGCTCCTTCGTCGGAACGGTGGAACACCAGGACCAACCGGACGACCGCGGTCATTTTCACTGGCTGATTCGCCTGAAGGGCGACGAGCGTGACGTCATCACGATCTGGTTGTCACTGCGCCAGCGCACGGTCTTTGTCGAGACCGAACTGATGCCCGCACCCGAAGAGAACATCGAGATGCTCTATCGCTACCTGTTGGTGAAGAATCACGAACTGCGCGAACTGCACCTCGCCATTGGCCCCGAGGCGGGGATCTATCTGGTCGCTCAGGTCCCGGTGGGTGAACTCAACGTGGCCCGCATGGACGAGCTCGCGGGGGCAACGCTGACCTACGTGGACGAGATGTTTCCTACGGTCATGACAATGGGTCTGCCCGCGCTGTACCGACGACGAAGGCCTCGCTAGCTCCTCGGCAACCAGTTAGCGTTGAGTCGTGGCCTCACAAACTCGTCATCATTGGCGCCGGCAAGATGGGATCCGCCCTCGCGGCCGGATTGCTGCGCGCTGGGTGGTGTGAGCCCAGCGAGCTCGCACTGGTGGCGCGCTCGGTGGAGACGCGACTCGAACTCGAACGCCGCTTTCCCGGTGTCGGTGTCTTCCCCTCACTCGAGGTGATTGACGTGAACCCCGATACTGGAGCAATCCTCGCGGTCAAGCCTGACTACGCCGAAGGTGTGGCGCGCTTCGCCGGGGCGGTGGGCATCACTCGCGTGCTCTCGGTGGTCGCCGGACTCTCGACGGCTCGTCTCGAAGCGAGTTTCCCGGGTCCCGTCGCGGTCATTCGCTCCATGCCCAACACGCCAGTCGTCATTGGCCAGGGCGTAAGCGCCATGGCGGGGGGCTCTCACGTCACCAGCGACGATCTCGACTGGGCCGAGTCCATTCTTAGTGCGGTGGGCACCGTCGTTCGAGTGACCGAGCGCAACATCGACGCGGTTACCGGGCTCTCGGGTCCGATGCCCGCGTACCTGTACCTCGTCGTGGAGGCGTTGATTGAGGCCGGGGTGCACCAGGGCCTACCGCGCGACGTCGCTCGAACCCTCGTGGTGGACTCCTTTGCCGGATCGGGCGCGCTCTTGAAGGAATCGGGTGAAACACCCGAGGCGTTGCGCGCACAGGTCACCTCGCCCGGCGGGACTACGGCGGCGGGACTGCGCGTACTTGAGCAGCACGCGGTGCGTGCCGCCTTCATCGACGCCGTCGCCGCAGCGGCCGAGCGCAGCCGCAACCTGGGCCGCTAACAGCCTTTCCGCCGTATTTCATTACCGATAGCCTGTTTCGATGGTGACGACGCGTCTTCGCTCGAAGAAGCTCTCAGAGCCCACGATCGCTCGACTGCCCGTGTATCAGCGCATCGCCGAGGGCCTCTTGCGCCGCGGCGAGACCAAGATCGACTCGAAGCAGATCGGCGAACTCGCCGGCGTGACAGCGACCACTGTGCGCCGGGACCTGGCGGGCCTGGGATCGTTCGGCACTCGCGGCGCGGGCTATGACACCAAGGTCCTGATCGACCGTATCGCCGAGGCCCTCGGGCACGATCGCCTCTACGACGTCATCGTGGTGGGGATCGGCAACCTCGGGCGCGCACTCGTGAACTCGACGAACTTCTTGATCCGCGGGGCCCGACTCGTCGCCCTCTATGACACGGACCCCGGGGTCGTGGGACACGAGGTGGCGGGTCTCATTGTCCAACCCGTGACCGACCCCATGCCCGCGGCCACGGTCGGAGTCATCTGCGTGCCGGGCGAGGCCGCTCAGGACGTCACCGACCGCATGGTGGAGGCCGGGATCCACGCCATCCTCAACTTTGCGCCCCAAGTGGTGAGCGTGCCGCTGGGTACCGCCGTGCACTACGTGGACTTCTCCATCGAGTTGCAGATCCTGATGTACCACCTCAACAACGGCACCGGGCCGTTGGGTGGCGGGCTTCTACACTCACTCGGCATCGCGAGTGCCAACCCACTGCGAGGCTCCTAACATGGTTAGGACCGCGGAGGCGAAGTGGCACTGATTTCTGTCGGCATCGATCACGAGCACGCGTCGTTGGACCTTCTCGAGCGCGCGACGGTGCCCGAACACGAGTGGGCCAAGATGCTGCGCACCCTCGTGAGCCATCGCAATATTCACGAGGCGGTCTTCGTCTCGACCTGCCTGCGCACCGAGGTCGTCGCGGTGATCGACCGATTCCACGGCGCCATTGACGAGATCACCGAGACCCTGGCGGAGGCGACCGGACTTGACGTCGCGGAGTTCGACGACCGGCTCACGGTCAACTTCGAGCATGATGTCGCCACTCATCTGTTTCAAGTTGCGGCTGGCCTGAAGTCGGTTGTGCCGGGCGAGTTCGAGATTCTGGGCCAACTGCGCCGTGCGTTGGATCTGGCGATCGAGGAACAGTCGGCTGGCAGCGAGGTCACCGAACTCTTCCAGCGAGCGATCACCTCTGGTCGGCGCGTTCGTGCGGAAACGACGATCGCACGGGGCACGACAAGCTTCGCGCACGCCACGGCCGCGGCAGCGATCGATGACCTCGGCGAAGCCCTCGATGGTGCTCAGGTCGTCGTACTGGGTGCAGGGCAGATGGGCGCGGGGGTGGCGAAGAACCTTCTCGCCGCATCGCCTCGGCTGGCGAGCATCACGATCTTCAATCGCACACTCGAACGGGCTGACACGTTGCGCCACGAACTCGACGATGACCGGGTGAGTGCGCGGAATCTCGACGCCCTCTCGGAGGGACTTCACGGGGTCCGACTCGTCATCAGCGCCCTCGAAGTATCAGCACCCGTCGTGTCGCGCGCGACACTCGAGGGAAATGTAACTGACGTCCTGGTGATTGACCTCGCAGTACCGCGTTCTGTGGCGAGTGACGTCGGCGAGCTCGCCCACGTCCGACGTATCGATATTGGGGACCTTCGCGAACGGGTTGATCGCGCCCTGGGCGATCGTCGCGATGCCATCGATGACGCGTCGCGCATCGTTGAGGGCGACGTGGAGCGGTTCTGGAACGATCAGCGAGCCCGCGGAGCGGCCGCCATCGTGCGCGATCTGCGTGAGCACTTCGACGACGTGGTGGCGAGTGAACTCGAACGACGCGGTCGTGACCTCGAAGGACTCAGTGATGAGCAACGAGAGACAGTCGTCTCGCTCATCCGCTCGGTCGTCGCCAAGATTGCGCATCGCCCGACAGTCGCGCTCAAGGAAGCCGCCGGCACCGATCAGGGCACGCGACTCAGCGAGGCTACGCGCAACCTCTTTGATCTATGACGCTGCGACTGGCGACACGTCGGTCGCCGCTCGCCTTGGTGCAGTCAAATCGAGTCCAGACACTTCTTTCTCACTGCGGAGTCGAGAGCGAGTTGGTTCTGGTTGAGACTCGCGGCGACCGTGATTCCGCGACCGACCTCTCAATTCTGGGCGGACAAGGCGCCTTTGCCGTCGAAGTACAGCGAGCGGTGCTCGCTCGCGACGCGGACGTGGCCGTGCACAGCGCCAAGGACCTGCCGAGCATTACGCCCGAAGGTCTGGTTCTCGCCAGCGTGCCCGAACGGCTCGACGCGAGTGACGTTTTAGTGGGGCGCTCCCTGGCGGGGCTCGGTCCAGGTGCGCGGGTCGCGACGGGTTCACCGCGACGCCGCGCCCTTCTCCTGGAGCGTCGACCCGACGTCGAGGTCGTGCAACTACGGGGCAACATGGCGACTCGTCTGGCGCGCGTCGGTCACGACGGCGTCGACGCCATCATTACCGCACTGGCCGCGCTCGAACGCCTGGGAGAGGCCGACCTCGTCAGCGAGCAACTCGACCCCGCGTGGTTCACACCCCAAGTTGGTCAAGGCGCCCTGGCTCTCGAGGCACGCGAAGATGACCCCAGCACCTTGGCCGCGCTTGAGAAGATCAATGTGGCATCGGCGTTGCTCGCCGTGACGGCTGAGCGCGCATACTTAGAGGAACTCGGCGCGGGGTGTGCGATCCCGACTGGTGCCCACGCCACGGTGCGTGCAGAGCTCGTGACCCTCAGTGGCGTCATGCTCGACGTCGACGGAGTCAAGAGCGTGCGCGGTGAGTTCAGTGGTGCGGATCCCTTCGAACTCGGTCGACGACTAGCTCGGTACCTTCGCGACGACCTCGGGGGCGGCGCGTTCTTGGCTGAGGTGTAGTGCGCGTCGTCGTGACCCGGGAGCGTGGCCACAACGCCGAGTTGATCTCCTGGCTGCCGAGCGGCACCGCGGTCAGCGAAGTACCGCTCACGACGACGAGGTACTTCGACTCGAACGAGGTTCGCAGCGCCCTCACTGCGAGTTCGCACTTTGGCCAGTTCCGCGCCCTCGTCGTCACCAGTGCGCGCAGTGCGTTGTACGTCACCCTGGCCCGTGAGGCGTTGGCCCCCGGTGCCCGCGTGCTGACGGTCGGCACGGCGACGGCGCGAGCGCTGGAGGAAGAAGACGTGGTCGTCGATTTGACGGGGGAGGGCGGTGCCGGAGATCTAGCGGAGGAGATCAGCGCTGGACCGGTCCTCTTGCTCGGCGCAGCCACCATGCGCAACGAACTGCGCGATGCGCTCGTGGTACGGGGTATCGAGGTCGAGCACCTGGCCTGCTACGAAACGGTGCCAGCCGATCTCACGTCGAGCGACGAGTCGAATCTACGCGAAGCCGATGTTGCCTTTATCGGAGCCCCGTCCGCATGGCGCGTGGCGTCAGCGTTCATCGACCCCGCCTGCTGGGTCGTGGTGCCGGGTCCGAGTACGGCGGACGTTGTCGTGGGTGAGCATGTGCGAGTGATCGAGGGCTGGAGCCCGGAGATCGCATCTCGACTGGTCGCGCTCTAGTCCCCGCGGAAAACGCGCGGACACCGGGCAATAGGCTGGGTTGCGTGTTTCCTGCTCAACGTCCTCGTCGTCTTCGCCGTACGCGTGCGATCCGAGACCTGGTGGCCGAAACGACCCTGGCACCTCATCACTTTGTGGCCCCGCTCTTCGTTGGCGAAGGCTTGAGTGAGTCGCGACCCATTCAGTCTCTGCCCGGGCACGTTCAGCACACGCTGGCCTCGTTGAACGACGAGGTAAAGGCGCTGCTGGCGGCGGGCGTCTCAAGCGTCATTCTCTTTGGCGTCCCCGAACGCAAAGACGAGTTCGGCAGTGGCGCGTGGGATCGCGAGGGCATCGCCCAAGTGGCGTTGCGTTCGCTGAAGGACAGTTTCGGCGACGAGCTCGTCGCGATGGCCGACCTGTGCCTTGATGAGTACACGACCCATGGACACTGCGGCGTCGTGCGCACCGACGGGAGCGTCGACAACGACGCGACGCTCGAGCTCTACTCTCGCGTGGCCCTCGCCCAGGCCGAAGCCGGAGCGGACGTTATTGCGCCGAGCGGCATGATGGATGGTCAGGTCGCGGCCATTCGCGCCGCACTCGAGAGCTCGGGCTACCAAGAGACGATCATCTTGGCGTACGCGGCGAAGTACGCGAGCGGGCTCTACGGCCCCTTCCGCGAGGCGGTCGGCGTCGAGATTGAAGGCGGCGGTAACCGCAAGGGCTATCAGCAGGACCCGCGCAACCGACGCGAGGCGTTGCGCGAGGCGCGCCTCGATGTCGACGAAGGCGCGGACATCATCATGGTGAAGCCCGCCATGACGTACCTGGACGTCGTCGCGGACCTTCGCCGCGAGCTTGACGTGCCCCTGGCCGCTTATCACGTGAGTGGCGAGTACGCCATGGTCAAGGCCGCTGACGCGAACGGTTGGATCGATGGGACTGCCGTCGCACTGGAGCAACTGACCGCCGTGCGTCGCGCCGGCGCAGACTTCGTCCTGACATATTTCGCACGGGAGTTGGCCGAGGAGTTGAATCGTTGAGTTCAAACGAGGCCTGGTTCGAGCGAGCCCAGGCGGTGATTCCCGGTGGCGTGGACTCACCGGTGCGCTCGTTCGCCTCGGTGGGGGGAGTGCCCTACACCGTCGTGAGCGGGAACGGCGCGTTCGTCACCGACGTCGAGGGTACCGAGTACATCGACTACGTCCAGTCCTACGGCGCGTCGCTGCTCGGTCACGCGAGTCCCGTTGTCGTTGAGGCTTTGCGCGTCCAGGCCGGGCGCGGCACGACGTTTGGTGCCCCGACGCCGGGCGAGGTGCTGCTGGTCGAAGCCATGACCTCGCGAGTTCGCGGACTCGAACAGGTGCGACTCGTCTCGTCGGGGACCGAAGCGGTCATGAGCGCCGTGCGCGTGGCGCGAGGCGTCACTGGACGCGACAAGATTCTCAAGTTCGATGGTTGCTATCACGGGCACTCCGACGCCCTGCTCGTCGCCGGCGGCAGTGGCGTCGCCCAGATGGGCCTACCCGGATCGGCGGGCGTGACCGCGGGTGCGACCCGCGACACGCTCGTCGCCCCCTACAACGAGGTGCCGACGCTCGATGAGTCGGTGGCCGCGGTTTTGGTCGAACCGGTCGCGGCCAATATGAACCTCGTGGCGCCGAACTCGACGTTCCTCTCGGGCCTGCGCACGGAGTGTGACCGCGTCGGCGCTCTGTTGATCTTCGACGAAGTGATCACCGGCTTTCGTCTGGCGATGGGCGGGGCGGAAGAGTTCTTCGGAGTGACGCCCGACCTGTGGACGTTCGGCAAGGTCATCGGCGGGGGACTGCCGGTGGGGGCCTTCGGCGGTTCGCGCACGTTGCTGTCGTCTCTCGCCCCCCTTGGTCCGGTGTATCAGGCGGGAACGCTCTCGGGCAACCCCCTGGCTACCGCCGCCGGCGTGGCGGTGCTCGAGCACGTCACGTCCGACGAATTGGCGCTGCTCGCGGGACGAGTCAAGAACTTCGCGTCCGACCTCGAGTCGGCGATTCGCGCGGCGGGCATCTTCGCCCTCGCTCCCCATGTCGGTGCGCTCATGGGCCTGTATCTCAGCGCCGACGAAGTGGCCGCACCCACGAACTTCGACGAGGCCAAGGCTCTCAACGAGAATGGCTTGTACCGGCAGTTCTTTCACGCCATGCTCTCTCGCGGCGTCGCGCTCGCCCCGGGCGCGTACGAGATCCTCTTCGTCTCACTCGCCCATGACGAGGACACCCTGGAGCGCACCGTCAACATTGCCGCCGAGGCCGCGAAAGACGTGCGCGCGTGACGACTCTTCGCAGCGAGGACTGGGCTGTTCAACCGCCCTTCGTGCCCAACGGCCCGACCTCGCCGGTCACGTTGCTCTTCGATGACGCGGGACTCACGCAACTCGCGGGCATCCCCGCGATCGCCTGGCAGACGCCCTGGAGCGAGATCGCCAACATTGAGTTGGTGCGTGTCGGTCATCGGATGATGCTGTTCGCGAGCGCGGCCAATGTCCGCTACCTCTGGCGTCACCGCGATCTCGAGGGGTACGACACCCTGCGCGCGGTGGTGCTCGAGCACGGCGGCATCGTCACCGAGCGTCGCCAGCGCCTTGGCGTCTACCTGGTTGTCGCGATCGTGATTCTCGCGAGCCTCGGCGGTGGAATTGCCGCCTGGTTCAACCGCGGCAGTGCGGCGAGGACGGAACTCTCCGACGCTCGACACGTCAACTTGAGCCTCAAGGACCTGCCGAGTGATTGGTACAAGACGTCCAACACTGTTCTCAACTATCTGGTTTCGCCGCCGAGCAAGGTCTATACGTCCACGACCACGACCGCTCCGCCGAAGAACTCGATCGGCGACGAGGCGGCGGCCGTCTTTCAGAAG
This sequence comes from uncultured Acidimicrobiaceae bacterium, assembly GCA_963840595.1. Classification (GTDB taxonomy): domain Bacteria; phylum Actinomycetota; class Acidimicrobiia; order Acidimicrobiales; family RAAP-2; genus RAAP-2. The sequence goes on along the minus strand of CAWIZQ010000004.1, from coordinate 781,801 downwards.
TGCCTGGGGGTGAGCAACGCTAAAGACCGGGTGTATGGAGCCGCCGGTCAAGAGCCCGACTACCAGGTCTCGTCACCGATCTTCAACACGAACTCGCTCAAGGGTATTCAACTCGCCTCAACGTCGCAGTACTACCACTCGCTGGCCATGGTCGATAAGGACACCCACGAGATGTCCATGACCAACTTCGGCTCGTGCTTCGTGACCTCGAGTGCCGACATCATTCTCTCAGGCCTCGGCTCAAAGATTCCCAAGGGTGTTGTCGCGACGGACTGGCAGCCCACGACGTTTTCGAAGGGCTGGACGCGCGGGGGAATCGTGGGTCTCGACATACCCAACGTGAAGACCAAGGTGCAACTGGTGATGGTCGTGATCACGCACGGCCACTACGAGGTGACGTTGAGCGCGATCGTGGGTTCGTTCAAGAAGTCAGAGACACTCTTGAATGGTCTTGTGAACACCTTGCTCTCGCGGACCGAGAACGCCACGTCGACGTCCGCGTAGCTGCCCTACTCTGGGCCGCCCTTCGCTTCGGGAAAGATCATGTTCCACGCCTGGTCCGGGATGGCGCCGGCGAGGCGGGTCATCGCGCGATATCCCACTTCAGCGGGACCATGGGAGTCGTTGGTCATGAGGTTCGCCATGATCTTGAGCAGTTCGCGCATGATGATCGGAATGCGAAAGCCCGTGCTCACGCAGGTCTGCATGATCTTGGGATCCGAGATGAGCTTCACGAAGGCGCGCGCCACGCGGTAGTAGTCGCCGTAGGCCGCCTGGAGTCGCTCGTCGTACAGCGCGAGAATTTCGCCGTCATTCTCGAGGAGCGCCTGGGCGAGCACACCCGCGGCCAGGCGTCCCGACTCATATCCGTACGCGATGCCTTCGCCGTTGAAGGGATTCACCGTGCCTGCGGCGTCACCGATCGTGAGGGTGTTGGCGCCCGCGCGCGGTCCGATGGATAGCCCCATCGGAAGCCGCCCACCGGTAGGCGCGCCGCACGAGGTCTCCTCACTGAGTCCCCACTGATCGCCGACCTGGGCGACGAAGTACTCCTGGAGTTTGGTGGTATTCACACCCTTCCAGTGACCGCCGGTGGAGAGTAGGCCCACCCCCACGTTCACGCGACCATCGCCGAGCGGGAAGATCCAGCCGTACCCGGGAACGACCTCGCCGTTCGAGTCACGGATGTCCAGGTGCGAGTCGATCCACGGTTCGTCGTGGCGTTCGCTGGTGTAGTACCCGCGCAGCGCCATCCCGAGTGGCCAGTCGCGATTGCGCGTGACTCCCAGGTCCCGACCGAGACGCGAGTTCTGCCCGTCGGCGGCGACGACGTAGCGACCGCGGATCTCGGCGACGTCCCCGGTGTCCTTGTCCTTGACGACGACGCCCCCCGCACTCACGAGTTGCTCGTCGCGACCGGGTTCGGTCTCGATCAGCGAGATCGCTTCGACGCCATTGAGGACGTCGGCGCCATATTTCTCGGCGTGCTCGGCCACGAGGCCGTCCAAGTTAAAGCGCGTAATGGTGTAGCCGTAGTTGGGAAACACGGGGTGTTCCGGCCAGTGCATATCGAGTTGGGCGCCAAAGCCGAAACCGCGCAGGCCCTGATAGCGATGTCCATTCGCGGCGACAACACCCTCGAGTCCCATCTCGGCCAGTTGGTAGACCGAGCGTGGGGTGAGACCGTCCCCACAGGTCTTCTCGCGGGGGAAGTGCTTCTTTTCCACCAAGCACACCGACCAGCCGGCCGAGGCCAGCCAGTAAGCGCAAGCCGAGCCACTCGGGCCGCCGCCGACGATGACGACGTCGTAGATCGTGGGGTGGGCGACCACCTCGGCGAGGCTTTTCACGCGCACAATCCTACGCCGTACTTCTAGGCGCACACCCGTCCGAAGGGCCTATCGGGGTCTGGTAGAAATGATGAACGTGAGTCAGTACAGCGCAATCCTTGGACTCCTCATCCTCGGAGTGCTCTTCGCGTCGGGTTCTTTTGTCGCCTCGGGGCTACTCGCTCCGCACAAGCGTCCGACCGACGCGAAGTTGGCACCCTATGAATGCGGCATTGTCCCCGAAGTCGAGCCGCCTCAGCGGTTCCCCGTTCGCTTTTACCTCGTGGCGATGATTTTCGTGATCTTCGACATCGAGGTGGTCTTTATGTACCCCTTCGCGGTCGTCTTTCGCCAGCTGGGTGTCTTCGGTCTGATCGAGGTTGTGATCTTCTCTGTGGCTGTCTTTGGCGCGCTGCTCTTCCTGGTCGCCGAGGGCGCTCTCACGTGGGGACCCGTCAAGCACTTGGTGCCCGGCATGCCCGCGCGCACCAGTGAGTCGACCATCGTGCGCATCGGGGCCGACCCCGACCAGGCGGCGTAGTGGCCCTCGAAGACCTGCAGCACAACTTCCTGACCGGCCAGGTTGAGGACCTCGTGCGCTGGGCGCGACGCGCCTCGGTCTGGCCCGCCACGTTCGGCCTCGCGTGCTGTGCGATCGAGATGATGGCTGCGGGCGCGGCCGACTACGACCTCGCGCGATACGGCATGGAAGTCTTTCGCAACTCCCCGCGCCAGGCCGACCTCATGATCGTGGCCGGTCGGGTCAGCCAGAAGATGGCACCAGTCCTGCGTCAGGTCTACGACCAGATGATGGAGCCGAAGTGGGTCATCTCGATGGGCGTGTGCGCCTCCTCGGGTGGCATGTTCAACAACTACGCGATCGTCCAAGGTGTGGACCAGATCGTTCCGGTCGATGTCTACGCGCCGGGATGTCCGCCTAGCCCCGAGACGTTGATGCACGCGATCCTGACGTTGCACGAGCAGATCAGGACCGGAGAGATCCTGAAGCGCCGCGCCGAGGGCCGTCCCACGCAGATCGCTGAGCAGTCGAACGTCTGGACCCCCGAGGTCCCCGTCGCCGTGAGGGTGGGAACACCGAAGTGATCTCCCTTCCCCCTACGGCCCCCCCAGGAGTCGTAACCACCGAAGCGGTGGCGAGCGACCTGGGATGTTTTCCCTCTATCGATCAGTACGTCGATCTCGTGCGTGCGTTCAAGGACGACAACTTTGAGATGTGCGTGGACCTGTGCGCGGTGGACTACCTCGAGCACCTCGATCGAAGACTGCCGGATGGTATCGAGCCCACGCGCTTCGAGGTGGTTGTCAATCTGCTGTCTCTCTCCAAGCGCCAACGCGTGCGCATTCGCCTCCAGGCCGGAAACGACGAGCCGTCGGTACCCTCGCTCTTTTCGCTGTACCCCGGAACCGAAGCGATGGAGCGCGAGGCCTTCGACCTCTTTGGGGTGCTCTTTGAGGGCCACCCCGACCTCACGCGCATCCTGATGCCCGAGGACTGGGAGGGTCACCCGCTGCGCAAGGACTACGCGGTGGGCACGGTTCCCGTTCAGTTCAAAGAGACGCCAGGACCCCGATGACCGGCCACGAGGACAGCGTGCGCGTGGCTGAGCGCGTGGACTTGCTCGCCGCCGAAACCGACGAGGGCCTTCAGGGCCTGCAGGCGCGAAAGTACACCACCACCGACGAGCTCGGACGCGAGGTCGGCGCGGTGCTGCGCACCAGCGACCTCACCCTCGATCCGCGCGACGTCGACTACGAGCGACGCGACGACGAGACGATGATCATCAACATGGGTCCGGCTCACCCCTCGACCCACGGAGTGCTACGCCTCATGCTGGAACTCGACGGCGAGTTCGTGCTGCGCACCAAGCCGGTTATTGGTTACCTGCACACCGGAATGGAAAAGACCGGCGAAGTGCTGAGCTACGTCCAGGGTGCGACCAACGTGACGCGCATGGACTACTTGAGCCCCATCGGCAACGAGCTCGGCTTCGCCCTCGCGATTGAAAAGTTGCTGGAGATTGAGATCCCCGATCGCGCGACGTGGATTCGCATGATGATGTCCGAGCTCAATCGCATCACTTCGCACCTGGTGTGGATCGCGACCAACGGCTTGGACTTGGGCGCCACGTCGATGATGATCTACGGCTTTCGCGAGCGTGAACTGATCCTGGCCTTCTTCGAAAAGACGGCGGGCCTGCGCATGAATCTCAACTACGTTCGCCCAGGCGGCGTGGCGGCCGACCTGCCCGATGGTTGGGAAGACGACGTGCTGGTGATATGCGACACCATCTACGAGCGGACCTTCGAGTACGACGAACTCTTGACCGGCCAGCCGATCTTCCGCGGTCGCATGGTGGGGGTTGCCCCCATCGCGGCTGAAGAAGCCTTGGCCCTGGGTGTCACGGGCCCGGTCTTGCGCTCAACGGGCGTGCCGTGGGACCTGCGCCGCACGATGCCGTATCTCGCGTACGACCAAGTGGACTTCGACGTCATCGTGGGAACCTACGGCGACAACTTTGACCGGTACGCCATTCGCCTCAACGAGATCCGCGAGTCGGTGCGCATCATCCGCCAGTGCCTGGAGAGGATGCCCCGGGGCGACTACCGCAGCCAGGACCCCAAGGTCACGCCACCACCGCGCAAGCGCATCGATGAGTCGATGGAAGCACTCATCCACCACTTCAAGCTCTACACCGAAGGTTTCATGGTGCCCGCGGGCGAGGTGTACAGCGCGATCGAGTCGCCGCGCGGCGAGTTGGGCTGCTACCTCGTCTCGGACGGTGGCCCCAAGCCGTATCGCTTGCACGTGCGTGCGCCCAGTTTCGTCAACCTCCAAGCAGTACCTCTCATGATGCGCGGAGGCTCCGTCTCTGACGCCATCACCGTGATCTCTTCGATCGACCCGATCATGGGTGAGGTGGACCGGTGAGTTACCTACGCCAAGATCTGCGCCAGCGCGCCGAAGAACTGATCTCGCTCTATCCCCGCAAGCGCTCGGCCATGTTGCCCCTGCTGCACATCGCCCAGGAACAAGACGGGTACTTGACCGATGACGGCATCGCCGAAGTCGCCGAGCTCACGGGAACCACGCCCGCCGATGTGCGCGGCACGGCCGCCTTCTACGAGATGTATCACCTCGCACCGGTGGGCACGTACGTCGTGAGCGTGTGCACCAACATCGCCTGTCTGTTAGAGGGCGGTCTGGAGATGCTCGAGCACGCGAGCTCCACCCTCGGGTGCCCGGTGGGTTCCACCACCGACGACGGACTGTTTACCCTCGAAGAGGCCGAGTGCCTGGCGGACTGCAACATCGCACCCTGCGTGCAGGTGAATCACCGCTACGTGCGTACGACCACATCTGACGCGTTCGACTCTTTGGTCGAGGATCTGAAGGCCGGTCGTCGTGAGGACATCCCGAGTCACGGCACGCTCATTCGCGTGCGACGTAATGGCGGTCTGCGCGCGGGCAAGGCCGAGGTGGCCGAGGAGCGCACGTCCGCCAAGGCGGCGCGCGATGCGCGCGAGTTGGAAGCGAAGTCGTAATGGCCGTCCTCGACTCCCCACGAATTGTCACTGCGCGCGAGCCGTTCGAGGACTCCTTTACCCTCTCGCGCTACCTCGAGACCGGCGGGTACGACGGGCTGCGCAAGGCCCTGACAATGTTTCCTGAAGCTGTCGCGGCCGAGGTTGACGCCGCGTCGCTCCTCGGTCGCGGGGGCGCCGGTTTTCCCGCCGGACGCAAGTGGTCAATGTTGCGCAAGTCGCCGATCTCGTACCTCGTCGTCAACGGCGACGAGTCGGAGCCGGCGACGTTCAAAGACCACTACCTCGTCGAACGCGACCCGCATCAGCTGATCGAAGGCGTGATCATCGCGGCCTACGCGCTGCAGGTCAATCAAGCCTTCATCTACTTGCGCGGTGAGTTCGCCCTCGGCCTCGAGCGCGTCCAGAGCGCCCTGAACGACGCCTATGAGTTCGGCGCGCTCGGTAATTCGATCTTCGGCTCGAACTTCTCGCTCGACATCGTGGTGCACCCCGGTGCCGGTGCCTATATCTGTGGCGAAGAGACAGCTCTCATCGAAGGTCTCGAGGGCAAGCGCGGATTCCCCCGCATCAAGCCACCATTCTTTCCTGCGGTGACCGGCCTGTATGGCGAACCCACGGTCGTTAACAACGTCGAAACGATGTCGAACTTGCCCTGGATCGTGCTCAACGGGGGAGCGGCCTTCGCCGCGTTGGGCGGCGGACGCAGCACCGGAACGCGCCTCTTCGCTCTCGCGGGCAAGGTGAATCGCCCCGGGGTCTACGAGATCGAGATGGTGAAGAACACCTTTCGCGATCTGATCTTCGACCCCGCGCTCGGCGGTGGCGTCGTGAATGGCGGCGAGGTCAAGGCCTTCATTCCCGGCGGCGTCTCGGCCCCCTGGTTCGGGCCCGACCTGCTGGACCTTCCCATGGGACAAGACGAGGTCGCCGACAAGGGCTCGATGCTCGGATCGGGATCGGTCGTGGTCTTCGATCAGTTCACGTGCGTGGTGCGCGCGACGTGGCGCATCGCCAAGTTCTTCTCGCGCGAGTCCTGCGGCCAGTGCACGCCGTGTCGTGAGGGCTCAGGCTGGATTGAGCGCGCGATGTATCGCCTCGAACACGGTGGCGGTCGCGTCGAGGATCTCGACATGCTGCTGGACCTGTGCGACAACATCTCACCGGGCCTCAACTGGCCGCCGCAACAGACCACCATCTGCGTGCTGGGACCCTCGATCCCGTCATCGGTGCACTCGGCGATCGACATGTTCAAAGACGAGTTCCTTCAGCACGTCCACGACGGAGGGTGTCCCTTTGACTGATGTGAAGACCTCCGTGAGCGTCACCGTCAATGGCCGCAGCATCGACGCCCAGGCCGGCGAGCTGCTAATCGAAGTCGCCGAGCGCGCGGGCCACTACGTGCCGCGCTTCTGCTACCACCCGCGCATGGAGACGGTGGGCATGTGCCGCATGTGCCTCGTCGAAGTCGACGGTCCGCGCGGGCCGACCCTGCAGCCAGCCTGCTACATCCACGTCAACGATGGCATGAGCGTCGTGACCGACTCGGACAAGGTGAAGAAAGCCCAAGACGGCGTCCTGGAGTTCCTCCTCGCCAATCACCCCCTCGACTGTCCCGTCTGTGACAAGGGCGGGGAGTGCCCGCTCCAGGACCAGACACTGACCCACGGCTCGGGCGAGACGCGCTTTATCGAAGAGAAGCGCCACTTCGTCAAGCCCATCGAGATCGGCGAGCTTGTCCTGTTGGACCGCGAGCGCTGCATCCAGTGCGCGCGCTGCACGCGCTTTAGCTCCGAGGTCTCGGGCGACACGGAGATCGCCTTCTCGGGACGTGGCGACCTGATCGAAGTCGCGACCTCGCCCACCACGCCCTTTGACTCCACCTTCTCGGGCAACACGGTGCAGATCTGTCCCGTCGGCGCGCTCACCGCCAAGCCGTATCGCTTCACCGCTCGACCCTGGGACCTCGAACAGGTCGAGAGCACCTGCATGACGTGCGCGGTGGGGTGCCGGGTGGCGGTGCAGTCCTCGGGCAATCGCCTCACCCGTCTGCTCGGCGTGGACTCCGAACCGGTCAACCACGGCTGGCTGTGCGATAAGGGCCGCTTCACCCTGGATGCGATCGATGGACACGAGGGCGAGACGGACTTCCTATCGGCGTCCACTCGATTGCGTGATCCACTCATTCGCGAGAACGGCGAACTTCGTCCCGCCACCTGGGGCGAAGCTCTCGCTCGCGCCGCCACGATTCTCCAAGACGCGTCGTCGACTCCCGGCGGAGTGGGCGCCATCGGCGGTGCAGCCCTCACCAACGAAGGGGCCTTCGCGTGGGAGCGTTTTGTGCGCGGGGTACTGAACAGTGACTCACTCGACGCGCAGTACGATGACGGCCTCGACGGGGCGCTTCTTCAGGCGTTACCGATCGCCACCATCGATGAGGCGGCCAATGCGCGCGTCGTCGTCACTCTCACCGGCGATATTCGCGAAGAGTTGCCGGTCTTGTTCTTGCGTCTGCGCGAGAACTTCGTCAAGCGTCACAACTCGCTCATCGAGTTTGCCTTCGGGGCGAGCGCGTTGCGAAGCCTCGCTGCGGTCGCCCTCCCCACGCGCCCGGGCGAGGCGCACGTTGTGGCTCAGGCACTCGTGAGCACGCAGGGCAAGGTGGCCAAGGAGTCAACGGTCACCGAGGCCCAACTCGACAACGCGAGGCGCCTCATCGGTGAGTCGGGCGAGGGGGTCGTCTTCGTGGTGGGTCGGCCCAACCTGGCCGAGTCGGCTGGCGTCATCGAGGCTGCGGCGCGCACGCTCGCCGAGGCGTTTCCCCAGGCCACGTTCCTGCCGGCCCTGCGACGGGCCAACGTGCGTGGCGCACTCGACATGGGACTGGGACCGCGACTTCGCCCGGGACGTGGCTTCGACGCCGCGTGCACTGGTCGCTCCACCGTCGAGCAGTTAGAGGCGATGCGCTCCGGCGAGCAAAAGGCCGTTCTCCTGCTCGGCGGCTGCCTGCTCGGCAACGTTCTCGACGTCGAGGGTGCCAAAGCCGCGTTGGACGCGGCCCAGGTCGTGGTCGTCGCCGGTCACGGCGGCAAGGCCCTGGCGTTCGCCGATGTTGTACTGCCCGCGGCCGTCCAACACGAGCGCCTGGGTACTGTGACGAACATCGAAGGCCGGGTGACCAACGTCACCGCGAAGATCGGCGCTCCTGGTTCGTCCTGGACTGACGTGGCGATCGCCTCGGAACTCGCCGAGTCGTGTGGCCAAAACCTCGGGCTCGACTCAGTTGAGCTCTGCGCCAAGATCATCGAAGAGACGACCGGGTACCCGGCGCTGTCGATCATGAACGACGTCAGCGACGAAGGTGCGGTCGTCGGGCGTGGAACGACGCGCATCGAACGTCGTCCCCTCGACCCCATGGCGTTTCCGGGGATTCGCTCGACCAACACCGTGGGTATGGGCGAACTGACCGGGGATCTGGTGAGTGAGTCGGTGCGTACCGGCGCCGCTCCCCATCCCGCAACCTTCGCCGAGAGTGCAGTCGGGCGAGAAGTGAACGTCGGCCACCACGACGCCTACGGACTCGCCCTCAATGTCTCGCGGCGACTCTACGATCACGGCATCATGATGCAGGGATCGCCCGCCCTCGCCAAACTGGCCGCTAAGACGACGGCCTACATCAACCACTTCGACACCGATCGCCTGGGTCTGCACACCGGCGACCGCGTGAGCGTGATCGCAACGGCCGAGACGCTCAGTCTCGAGGTGACGGTGAGCGACGACACGCCACGCGGCACGATCGAGGTTGTCTTTTCCAGCCTGAATGAGGACGGTAGCGACGCGACCTCGACGAGGCTGTACGACCCCGCGAGTGCGATCACGCAGTTGAAGTTGGCCACGTCATGATGTTCCTCGCCTCGGTTGATCCGCTCTTCGTGCACGGCCACGTCAGTGGTGTGGACATTCTCATCCTGCTCATCCGCCTGGTCGTCGGTTGGGCCGCCCTCATGGGGGCCGTCACGATGATGATCTGGTTCGAGCGCAAGGCGATCTCGGGCATGCAGAGCCGTATTGGACCTCAGCGCTGGGGCCCCTTCGGACTTCTACAGACGCTCGCCGACGGCATCAAGCTCTTCTTCAAGGAAGACCTCATCCCCGAGCAGTCGGATCGCTTCGTCTTCAAGTTGGCGCCATATCTCTCACTCGTCCCGGCGATCGTCACCTTCGCCATCATCCCCGTGGGTGGCACGATGCACATCGCCGGGCACACCGTGCTGCTCCAGATCGCTAATCCGCCCATCGGGGTTCTCTTGATGCTCGCGATGTCGGGCATCTCGGTGTACGGCGTGATGCTGGCTGGCTGGGCGTCAGGTTCGAAGTACCCACTCATTTCTTCGGTGCGCGCGAGCGCCCAGATGATCTCCTACGAAGCGGCCATGGGCATCTCGATCGTGACCGTCGCGTTGATCACCGGGTCGCTCTCCACCCACAACATCGTTGACGCCCAGGGCGGCTGGTTCTGGCACTGGAACGTGATCCGCCTGGGCGTTGTGCCCTTCGTCATCTTCTGGATCGCCATCACCGCCGAGATGAATCGCCCGCCCTTCGACGTGGTCGAAGCTGAGAGTGAGCTCGTCGGCGGCTTTAACACCGAGTACTCCTCGATCCGCTTCGCGTTGTTCTACATGGCCGAGTTCATGAACACGATCACCATGTCGGCGCTGATCGTGACCCTCTACTTCGGCGGCCCGGCCGGCTGGGTGCCGCCCGTCTCGCACCTCAAGTGGATCTTCCCGATTCTGTGGTTTGTCATCAAGACATCGATCTTCTGCTTCTGCTACGTCTGGTTCCGCGCGGCACTGCCGCGCTTTCGCTACGACCAGGTCATGGACCTGGGTTGGAAGCGGCTCATCCCGCTCTCGCTGGGCTGGATGCTGGTGGTGGCGGGCTTTATCATCAAGCCGGCCTGGGGTCTCTTGATGGCGGCCGTCGTGCTCTTCGCCTCGGTGCTCTTGGGTCGCGCCTTCATGCTCGGTCAGTCGCGTGAATCCGGAGCGGAGTCGGTGCTACCCACGATTGGTCGCCGTCCGTTGCCCGAAGAGGTGCTGCGCGCCTACACCGATCGCGACGTGACGATGACCGACGATGACGAGGAGGACTGGTGAGCAAACCTCTGAGTTTCTTTGGTGGCTTCAAGCTCACCTTCCAGCATCTGGGCAAGTTGCCGGTCACGACCAGTTACCCGCAGTCCAAGCGCGCCAAGCAGCCCCGCGCTCATGGACGCCACGTTCTCAATCGCTACGAAGACGGCATGGAGAAGTGCATTGGCTGTGAGCTATGCGCGGGCGTGTGCCCGGCCAACTGCATCCACGTGCGCGGACTGGACAACCCACCGGACCACCCGGTCAGCCCCGGCGAGCGCTACGGCTACATCTACGAGATCAACTACCTGCGCTGCATCCACTGCGACATGTGCGTGGAGGCCTGTCCGACCCAGGCCATCACCGAGTCCAAGATGTTCGAGTTCTCCTTCACCAACCGCGCCGACGCGATCTACACCAAGGCCGAGCTCGTCGTGGACGACGACGGCTTTCCTAAAAAACTGCCCTGGGAAGACTGGCGCGCGGGGGAGGCCGAGATGACCGGCGGCTGGATGCGCGCGACGTCCCCGGCGGGTGACGCTGACTTCGAAGGCATCGTGCAGTGGACGGGCGACCTGGGATTCGGGGTGCAGGCGCCCGAAGCGGGCCAGAGTGAGAACCGCGACGACCAGAAGACGGGGTCGAAGCAGTTGCGCCGGGCCTTCTTCCGCCATCTCAACGCCATTGACGTGAACGACGACCAGCGCGGCCTTCAGGGCATGATGACGATGGCCGAAGAGAAGATGTCGATGGCGCGCGGCAAGATGTCGGAGCGTCGCAAGGCCAAGAAGCGGGCGAAGTCGTGATCGCCACCAGTTACGCCGCCCCCAACATCATCGTCTTTTTCACGTCGGCGATCTTGATTCTGGTGGGCGCGCTTGGTGTCATCACGCTGCGCAATCCGGTGCACGCCGCACTCTCGCTCATCATGACGCTCTTTGGCGTGGCGGTCGCCTTCATCGCCCAGTCGGCCGACTTCTTGGCGGCCGTGCAGATCATCGTCTACGCCGGGGCAATCGTCGTGCTCTTCCTCTTCGTCATCATGTTCCTCGGCGTGGGTCATGACTCGCGCAGCGACGTCGAACCTCTGGTCGGCCAACGCGCGTTCGCCCTCGCCGGCGTCGTCATCACCATCGGGGGACTGATCGCACTGATGGCCTCCTCGCACTGGGTCACCGGTGCAACGTCGGTCAGTGGATCGCTCGTGAAGGGTAACGGCAACGTCAAGCAGCTCGGTACCGCCGTCTTTACGACCTACCTCTACGCCTTCGAAGCGACGTCGTTGCTCTTGGTGATTGCGGTCGTGGGTGCAGTGTTGCTCGCCCGGCGTGAACGCGCGACCACTCCCGAGGCCAAGGAGAAGGTGAGTTCGTGAACGTACCTGCCGCCTGGTACCTCGTCGTGGCCGCCCTCCTCTTTGGGATCGGCGCTTTCGGTCTGCTCACGCGGCGCAGCGCGCTGATCATGTTCATGTGCTTAGAGCTCATGTTGAACGCGGTGAATCTCACCTTCGTCACGTTCGCACGCACGATGAGTGACATCGCGGGCCAGGCCAGCGTGTTTTTCGTGATGGTCGTGGCGGCCGCGGAAGTCACGGTCGGTCTGGGCATCGTGGTCGCTGTCTTTCGTCGCCGCTCCTCCACGTCGGTGGACGACCTCACTGAGTTGAAGGGCTGAGATGGCACCTCTCGCCACGCTCCTCTTGCTCATGCCCCTGGTCGGGTTCCTCTTTGTTCTGGTGATGGGTCCCGCACTCAAGGAAAAGGCCATTGGCGCGATCGCCACGGGCGTCATCGCGGTCTCGTTCATCTGTGCCGTCATCGCCTTCTTCGTGTTACTGCACCACTCAGACCGCGAGATGACGATTCATCTCTTCAACTGGATCAACGTGGGTTCGCTGCACGTTCCCGCGGCCCTCTTGGTTGACCCGCTGTCGATCACGATGTGCCTGTTCGTGACCGGTATCTCGGCGCTCATCCACCTCTATTCGATCGGCTACATGCACGCAGAGAAGGACTACCGCAAGTTCTTCTTGTACCTGAACCTCTTCGTGTTCTCCATGCTGACGTTGGTCCTCGCCAACAACCTGCTCCTCACCTTCGTGGGCTGGGAGGGCGTGGGGGTCTGCTCCTACTGGCTCGTGAGCTACTACTTCACCAGGGACAGCGCCGCCTCCGCCGGCAAGAAGGCCTTCCTCTATAACCGGGTGGGCGACTTTGGGCTGCTGGTGGCGATGTTCCTGCTCTTCCACTACACCCACACGCTCACCTACGTCGGCGTCTTTCACGCCGCCGGCACTCTCTCACCCACGGTGGCGACGGTGACAGTCCTCGCCCTGCTGCTCGCGGCCACCGGCAAGAGCGCGCAGATCCCGCTCTTTAACTGGTTGCCCGACGCCATGGAAGGTCCGACCCCGGTGTCAGCGTTGATCCACGCCGCGACCATGGTGACCGCAGGGGTGTACTTGCTCGTACGCATGTCGCCGGTGCTGGCGATGTCGCCCGATGCGCGCAGTGTGATTGCCATCATCGGGTGCGCGACGGCCTTCGTGGCCGCCACCATCGCCACCTCCCAACAGGACATCAAGAAGGTGCTGGCCTTTTCCACGGTGTCCCAGATCGGCTACATGGTGCTCGCGGTGGGCGTGGGCGCCTACAGCGCGGCCATCTTCCTCATGGTGGCCCACGCCTTCTACAAGGCGCTGCTCTTCCTCGGGGCGGGTTCGGTCATCCACTCCCTCGACGACGAACAGGACCTCAACAAGATGGGCGGGCTCGCCAAGTATCTGCCCATCACGTTCCCCGCGTTCCTCGTGGGCTGGCTCGCTATCTCTGGCATTCCGCCCTTCTCGGGCTTCTTCGCCAAGAGCGACGTGCTCACCAGCGTGTACCAGCACAACAAGGTGCTCTGGGCCTTCGGAGTGGTCACCGCCGTGCTCACCGCGTACTACATGACCCGGCTGTTCGTGCTCACCTTCCGGGGTACCGAGCGCTTCCGCGAAGAGACTGATCGCCACGACCCGCACGAGTCGCCGTGGGTCATGACTCTGCCTCTGGTGGTGCTCAGCGTGCTCGCGTTCGTGGGCGGTGTCATCGACCTGCCCTGGGCTCACGAAGCGGCGTTGAGTGGCTTCTTGCACCCCGTGCTGGGGTACGTGCCTGCGGTAGCGGCGGCCTCGACGACCGAGCAGTGGGTGCTGGCCGCGGTCGACGTGGTGGCCGCCCTGTTTGGATTGGCCGCCGCCTTTACGATCTGGCGCGATCTCAAGGTGGGCGAGAAGTACGAGTCGACGTTCCTCGAGCGCGTCTGGTACTGGGACGACTTCTACGACGCGACCATCGGCCGGCCCCTCACCGCCATGGCGGACTTCGACGAGGCCGTCGTGGAGCCCAAGGTGATCGACGGTGCCGTGACCGGCGTGGCGGTGGGCATTCGCAACGGCGCCGAGGGGTTGCGCAAGATTCAGTCGGGCTTCGTGCGCCAGTACGCGCTCGCGATGGTGCTGGGCTTTGCGGTCATCATCGTCTACCTCGTGGCGAGGGTCCACTAGATGCACTCCTCGATCTATCTCGACCTGCTGATCGTCGTGCCCCTCCTCGGGGCGCTCGCCGCCATGTTGGTGCGCAAGGTACCCAATGCGTCGTTCCTCGCGGGAGTCGCCACGTCCGTACTCGAGTTCGCGCTCTCGGTCGTCGTCTTCGTTCTCTACAACAACCATCTCAAGGGCGCGGGCACCTTCGACTTCCTCTCGCGCCACGTGCTCTCCGCCCCACTCGGCCTCGCGTGGGACGTGGGCATCGACGGCATCTCGCTGATCTTGATCATGCTCACGACCATCGTGTTGCCTCTCGCGCTGTACGGAGCGCGCGAGCGACGCCAGGAGTCGTCGTTCGTCGCGTGGATGCTGGTGCTCACGGCATTCACCGTCGGGCAGCTTCATCAGCCACGACGTGCTCGAGTTCTTCATCTTCTTCGAGCTCACTCTCGTGCCGAGCTACTTCATCATCGCGGGCTGGGGCGGGGCGCAGCGCGCCCGGGCCGCGCTCAAGTTCTTCATCTACACCTTTGGCGCGTCGGCGTTCTTGTTCATCGGCGTCTTGTACCTGGGCTTCCTCCACCAGCACCAGACCGGGGGAGCGCTGACCTTCTCGGACACGCGCACTCGCCTCGACGGTCCTCACCCACGGCACTTCGGTGTGGCTGTTCCTCGCCTTCGCGGTGGCCTTCGCGGTGAAGTCGCCGATCTGGCCGCTGCACACGTGGTCGCCCATCACGTACGCCGAGGCGCCCACCGGTGGGTCGATCCAACTCTCTGCGTTGCTCGCCAAGCTCGGTTCGTACGGACTGCTGCGCTTTGCGGTCGGACTCTTTCCCTTAGCCCTGGTGACGATGCGCCCGCTCTTCTTGACGCTCGCGGTGATTGGCATCCTGTACGGCTCGTTCGTGGCCTGCGCCACGCCGGACCTAAAGCGTCTGGTCGCGTACTCCTCGCTCGCCCAAATGGGCTTTGTGACCCTGGGCGTGATGTCGGGTTCGGTGATCGGTGCGACGGGTGCCGTACTCTTGATGTTCAACCACGGCATCATCACGATCGGCTTCTTCCTCTTGATCGGCTTCATCGAGCAGCGCCGCGGTTCGTACCAGATCAAGGACCTCACCGGTCTCCAGGGTCCGGCCCCCGTCCTCGCGGCCCTCTTCACGGTCGTCATGATGGCCTCGATTGGCCTGCCCGGACTCTCGGGCTTCGTGAGTGAGTTCCTGATTCTCATCGGCACCTTCGCCACCCACGCTTGGTGGGCCGCAATCGCGACGACCGGTGTCATCGCCGCCGCCGCGTATCTGCTCTGGGCCTACCAGCGCGTCTTCCACGGTGTCGCGACCGGTCCGAACGCGGAAATATCCGACGCGGGCTTTGCCGAGCGCTGGGTGATGGTACCGGTCGTGGTCTTGATCGTGGGCCTCGGTGTCTTTCCGCACCCCTTCTTGGACCAGATCACGCCTTCGGTGCAGATTCTGCTGCACCACTTGGCCGCGGGGGTCGCCAAGTGACCGGCGTCGTGATCCCCTCCATCCACTACCTGGCCATCCTGCCGGTCCTCATTTTCTTTGGCGCGGCCCTCGTGCTGCTGCTCGCCAGTGCGCTGGTACCCGACAAGGTGGCCCTCAACGTCTCGACGGGCGTGACGGCGGCCGCGTCGCTTGCCGTCATCGTCATTGGGTTCTTCCAGTGGCACTACATCGACCTGCACGGCGCAACGACCAGTGTCGCGCACGCCGTGGTTCTCGATGGCTTCTCGGTGGTGGGCAACGTCGCGATCGCGGTGGGCATGTTGCTGTCGGCCTTCGTGGCGCACGACTGGGCCACGCGCGAACGCATCGCGGGGGCGGATTTTCACATCTTGGCGCTCGCTTCCAGTGCGGGTGCGTTGTTGATGGTCCAAGCCAACGACCTCATCGTCATCTTCCTCGGCCTCGAGATTCTCTCGATCGGCCTGTACGTTCTGGTGGGCTTTGATCGCCAGCGTCGCAGTTCGGACGAGGGCGCGCTGAAGTACTTCCTGCTCGGCGGGTTCGCCTCGGCGATCTTCATCTACGGCGCGGCCCTCGTCTACGGAGCGACGGGGTCGACGAACCTGTCCTCGATCTCGTACTTCTTGGCCAAGAACACCGTGTTGCACCCGGGGCTGCTCTACGCCGGTGGCGGCTCTGTTGCTCGTGGGCTTCGCCTTCAAGGTCGCGGCCGTTCCCTTCCACGCTTGGTCACCCGACGTGTACGAGGGCGCACCCACGCCGGTCACCGGTGTCATGGCCTCCATCGTCAAGGTGGGCGCCTTCGCCGCGCTCTTGCGCGTGCTCATCTCGGCCCTCGGCACCCAGCTCGACACCTGGCGCCCGATTCTCTACGTGCTCATCATCCTCACGTGCGTGGTCGGCGCCTCGCTGGCGCTGGTGCAGCGCAACGTCAAGCGACTCCTCGCGTACTCCTCGATCAACCAGGCTGGCTTCATGCTGCTCGGCGTGTGGGCCGGCACGCCCCGCGGCATCGCCGCGACGCTCTTCTACATCCTCACCTACACGCCGGTCATCATCGCCACGTTCGCAATCGTGACGCTGGTCGGGAGGTCGCGGGGATATGAACCACGGCATCGAGCACTACCGCGGACTCGCCCGTCGCCAGCCCTGGTTGGGTGCGGCGCTCACGGTCTTGCTGCTCACGCAGTTGGGCGCGCCGCTCACCATCGGCTTCTACGCCAAGTTCACCGTGTTGGCTTCAGTCATTGACGCCGGCGGTGGCGCCCTCGCGCTGGTGGCCATACTCTCGGCCGCGATCGCCGCGTTCTTCTACTTGAGGTTTGCTTTGACGCTGTTCGCGGACGACGACGGCGAGGCGACGCGCATCCCCGTGCCGCCCATGAGCGTGATCGTCATAGCCGTGGGCGTCGTCGTGTCGATCCTCTTTGGTATCTGGCCGGGACCGCTGGCGGCCTGGGTCCAGCACGCGACGCTTCTCTTCGTTCCGTGAGTCGCGTCGCGATCGCGACCGCCCGGGGTGCCGACGATCCCGATGATCCGATTCTCTTTCGCGCACTCGCTGACGCTGGCATCGACGCGCACCAAACGATCTGGGACGACGACGCTGTTCGCTGGGACGACTACAGCCTCGTGGTGGTGCGCTCGACCTGGGACTACTCATCTCGACGCGATGACTTTCTCGCCTGGGCGCGCACCATTGCTCGCTTGGAGAACCCTCTTTCGGTCATCGAATACTCATCGGACAAGATCTACCTCGCTGACGTCGAGGCTCGCGGACTTCCGGTTATCCCCTCGCACTTTGCGAACGTGGGAGAGGCGCCCAAGTTCTTCGTGGGCGACTTCGTCGTGAAGCCGCGGGTAGGTGCGGGATCAATCGACGCGATTCGCTACAGCCAAGGGCAGGAAGAGGTCGCAACTCGTCATGTCGAGGCTCTGCATACACGAGGCCGCGACGTTCTCATACAGCCCTACATCCATAGCGTCGACACCCTGGGAGAACGAGCTCTCATCTTCATCAATGGCCGCTATTCGCATGCAATCACCAAGGGAGCCATGCTCAACGTACTCCCTGATGAACGTGACTTTCTCTATCGGCGCGAACAGATCAAGTCGGTTACGGCCGAGGAAGACGCCGTTCGCGCGGCCACGAACGTGCTGTCGACACTGGGCTACGACTCGCTGCTCTACGCTCGCGTTGACCTGGTTGCGTCGATTCGCGGGTGGCTGGTGATGGAACTAGAGCTCGTTGAGCCTTCGCTCTTCCTTTCGTACTCAGACTTCGCTGCACCCGCTCTCGCCAACGCGATCAAAGCGCGGCTGTCTATGGAATGAGGTGTCATCGTTGGGTCGCTGTTCGTGTGCGTTCGCTCAATCTTGCTCGTACGTGAATGAAGCTGGCAGCGATTTAGAGCGGATCAGCATTGAGCATGAACGCCGCCATAAGACTCTGGACGGCTTCGACCATTTCATGCCCATTGGCAGTATGACAGCCGATGTCCGAGGCGGTTCTGATCAGCGAAGTGACACCGTGCCCAGCGATTACGTCGCCAACGAACATCGACGGTGTGAGCAACGATGCATCCACGGGCAGTTGATCGTCTTGGTTCATGCCCATCGGAGTCGCGTTAAAGACCAACTCGCAGTTGCTGGGGTCTGGCGACCCGGCTGCAATGAGGTGTTCACTCAGGGTTGGAGTCAACTCAATTAATTCGCTGACGCGCGACTTGTCCTGATCGTAAACGAGGAGACTGCCGATGCCGGCTTCGAGGAGTGCCAGGGCGATCGCTCGACCGACAGCCCCCGCGCCAATAAGAAGCGCCCGCTGGCCATGAATCTGAGCGCCGTTTTTCGTCTGTGCCCGAAGGAATGCCAGGCCATCGAGCATGTCGCCATGCCAAGACTGGTCCGAGTTGCGTCGCATGACGCTCACGGCTCTAAGAGTGTGGGCACGGTCGGAGACGCTCGCGCAATAATCGAGAGCACTTAGCTTGTGTGGCATCGTTACCAGGATTCCCCTGACGTTGTTCGTCGCGGAAAGTCCCGCAATAACGGCGCCGAGGTGATCAGCTGGCACATGCATGGGGACGCAGAGTCCCTCGTAATCGCGCTCCGCCAATGTTCTGCTAAATCGATCGGGAGATTCGGCGTAGGCGACCGGGTCACCGATGATTGGAAAGAGTCGCGTCGATCCGCTGAGTTGTTTGAACATATCGTTTCTTTTCAATCCTGACATCTGAACTGCCGACGACGCCGCGGCAGTCGCGGGAACATGTTTCGATGTAATTAGCGCTTTCCGACGCCCGCCTTATCGACTTCGCGCGCAGCGGCCAGCACATCTTCGGGCACGACGGTGCCCGGGCGATTGTTCGGATCATGAGCGAAAAACCGCCCGATGACAGGCAGTTCCGTGATGCTCTCAGCGCGCAGGGTGGCCGCGACTACCGGGACGAAGCTTTCGGCAGCGGGATAGACCAGGTAGCGCGGTAACCAGGTCGGTCGGTACTTGGAGTTAAAACTCCACAACGACTCGATGGGCAGAATGCCCGAGAGACGTTTGATCGCCCAGCGCTCGACGCGTGAAAACGTTGAGTCGCTTTCGCCTTCAATCACGGAGCGGAATGCGGCGAAGTTGAGGCTGAGGCCTTGATTGCCCAGCACGCGCAAATGGCCGATCGTGGTGCAGAGCGCGTAGTCGATAAGGCCGTTGGGGTGTTCACCCGGGTCGCGGCGCATGAGATCCAGCGAGTAACCCCTCATCGCTGGTGAGGGCACGAACTGGCAGACAGCCGCCGCGCGGCCGTCGGGTGCGTACACGACGGTAAGAAGTAGCCCCTTGTCTTTGGGGTTAAAGAGTCGCCCGAGCATCATCGAAAATCCTCGCTCGGCATCGCCGAGACGCAGCATAGAGATCAGCTCGACGATCTCGGTTACTTTGGCCGGGTCCATAGTGGCGGGGTCATAGAACTCGACGCGATAGCCGTGACGCGCCAAGCGCGTACACGCCTGGCGCAGGCCCTTCATCTTGTGACCCTCGAGACTGAAGGTCTGGCAGTTAACGATGGCCTCGTCGCCGAGATAGATCGAGTGCAGACCTGCCTCGTGATAGATGCCGAGCCACTCTTGACCTGCCGCCATCACGCCGATCGTCCAACCTCTGCCCTCGGCGAACTGCCGAAACGCGCTAAAGACTTCCGTGCGCTCGGCGACGGGTCCAATGGGGTCGGGCGAGACGAGTGCGACGCCCCCGTAGACGGCGTAGGCGACGAGAGAGTCGCGAAAGAAGAAGAATTGTTTGTCGTCACGTAACGCGAAATAGTCGAGTGTTCCCTGTCCGTGACGACGCACGATCTCGCGTCCGCGGAACTCAGCCAAGCGTCTCTCGCGCGAGTTGGTCGCCGACGAGAGTCGCCGGTCGACAACCGGTCGGGTAACGATGTACAGCGCCAAGACGATGAGCGTGATGCCGATGGCGAGTAGGGCCGGCGAGACAAAGTCGTCGACGCGATCGGGTAGCGCGATGTCGTACTGCCCTATGAGTCGCTCGATGCAGGCCATGAGCACGACCCCGTAGTTCGCCAGATGCTGATGTCGGTCGGTGGCCTCGATGCCGAGTGAGGCGGTTATAACGCTCACGGCCGCGATCAGGCCGAGGCGCGGCAGGGTCGTCGAAACTCCTGAGCGGTCAGACGTCGCCTGGAAGTAGCGACGCTGCGTGATCAAGGCCACGGTGAGGGCGATGGCGATCAGCAGCGAGACGATGGTGCCGCCTCGCAGGGCGTGAGCCACGATGGTGGCCGCCAGGATCGTCACGGACAGGAACCACGAACGCCGTTGTCCTCGTCGCAGACCTCGCGCCAACATGATGAGCGCGATGCCCGCCACCGCGGTGAGAGCGGCCGCGTCTTTAGCCACGCCCATGGGAAGGACTTGCAGGACGAGGTGCAGATGACTTCGTAATGGTCGAAACGTCGTGATGACGACGTTAAAGACACCCTCGATCAACACCAGAAGTGCCATCGCTCGGCGCATCGTGCGCTGGTGGACCTGCTCGTAGAGCCGCTCGACGTTCATCGGAAAGGGGAGTCCGCTGGGCCACGACGCCACCGCCTCGGTATCCCTGCTCGTCTCGGCCTGCACGTTTTCCCGTCCCACCAGGCGCTCGAGAATCGTTCCTTGACCGGTCGAGGATTCACCCGCGTAGAGGCGAACCTGCACGGTGCTGCCGGCCTCGATCTCAACTACCCCGAGGCGTTCGACCGCAGCGAAGACCGCGGGCAGCCCGAAGAGTCCGCGTCGCTCGACCAACACAGTGCGCGACGGTCCGGGTGTGGCACAGACGCCGTCGTCAAGAAATGCGAGGGCCGGCGACGGTGCGCCACCCACGACGGCACCGGCTCCGCCACGCTCGACAACCCTGCGGGCGAGTTCTAGCGCGTCAACGTCGTCGACGGTGGTGAGGGAGAGCGGCTCGCTGAGATAGTCGCGTTGGTGCGCAGCCGCTGTTCGATGGAATCGACGTTGTACCCACAACGCCGCCAGACCCGCCACCAATGTCTCGCATATCGCGACAATCACAAGTGCCACGAAAGCGTTCTCCCAGAAGTTGTGGGAGTGCAGCACGTGAACGCGGTAGTGGTGTCGCGAAAGGTGGTCGGCGACACTCGCAAAGATGGCCCAGACGTCGAGCGCGAGGAATGCCAACACGGGAAGCCACACCCACGGCGCGAGACGCCGGTAAAGAGTGCGCGAGGCAACGAAGCGCTGAAGAGCGAGTGGATCCTCGAGATTCTGCGCATCGCTGCGTTCAGTCCCACTCACCGGCGTGACGTCGAGCCCGTAGGACCCGGCCGCCACCGCGAGGTCGCGCACGCCTTCGGCGGTTGCTACCTGCAACACGAGGTCGCTGGCGACCGTGACTCCTAATTCACCGAGAAGAGACTGGGCACGAACATGATCGCGCAGATCGGCGTCGTTGCTGCCGGGTAGAACGAGAAACTGGTGATTCGATGACGCCGTGAATGCCACGATGGCATCACGCATCCGGAGTTGCGCGGCGAAGGTCGCCTCGATGAACTTGGCGAGGTCTTCGGTGGGGCCAGGGTGAAAGAGGTTGCCCGCGACCACCACGATGGCCGCATCGTCGATATCGCCGAGGAGGCTCAGGAACTCTCGCATTGACCGGGTCTCGACGTTGGAGGAAGGAGTGAGGTCCAGATCACTCAGCACATAGACGTGATGCCCGTAGGGGACGGGAATCGTCCGTCGTTCAGCTACTTCCACGGCATCTAGTCTCGCAGAGATACTTGGCAGGTGAATGAGTCGATGAAGAGTTGTGATGGTGACTGACCCCGAAAATTGGCATTGGCGCGATTCGACGCTTGAACCAGGCCGCGCCGTGATTTTCGACATCGACGGAGTGCTGGCGGACGCCGCAGGCCGTCAGCACTACCTGGATTGGGGCGACTGGAAAGGCTTCTTCGATGACGTGGGCGAGGATCCTATTATCGAAGAGATCGAGCGACTGTTGGAGTTACTCGACTCGTCGCTCCTGGTCATCCTGGTTACCGGACGTCCCCGGCGCGTGCAGCCCCACACTTTGGCCTGGCTCGAACGGTACCGAATTCGTTGGGACTTGCTCATCATGCGCGACTTTGGCGACTACTCCGGCGTGGACCGATTCAAGCGCGAGACGCTCCATGAGCTTTTCACCCAGGGTTTCGACGTTCGCCTGGCGCTCGACGATGATCCCAAGAATCACGCCATGTACGTGAGTGAGGGTGTGCCATGCATCTACATTCACTCCGGGTACTACTTGTAGCGCGGCTTTGCGAAGCGGACTCTCGGGATTAGAAACTGCCAATCATCGAGGCGAGAATGAGAAGAACCACCGTGCCGGTCAAAAATATTCCCGACCACCAGGCGTACACAAACGCGTCGCCTCTGTCGAAGCGGTCCTTGAGTCCTTCGGCCATCGCCCTGATCGACTCACGCCTCGCCACGAATGGCGATGCCACGATGAGGGAAAGCCACAGGATTTGAAAAGTGAACGGGATCCAGCCCCAGGTGTAGAGGCCGAACGACGGAATATCCAGGACCAATACGACCATGTTGTAAAAGCTGAGGCAGATTGCCAACGCGTACACGACGACGGCGGTACCAAAAAGACCGCTCCAGCACAGGCACGACAGACTTATTGATCGAATTGTTCGTTCCATACGTCGAACTCTCTATGAGCGCGGAGAAGACCCTATGAGTCTAGAACCGGGTCGCAAGTTCGCTTGCCGCTCGCCGTCCCGATCCGATACTCGCCGGCACGCCGACTCCGTCGAACGCATTGCCCGCCAACGCGACGCGGTACTTCAGGCTGGCTGCTCGCGCACGTGCTACCAGCTGGTCGTGACCCACTCGGTACTGCGGGAGTCCGTCGGGCCAGCGTTGTACCAACGACTCGGTGGGCACACCCCATTTCGGAAGCAGAATCTTCAGTTCACTGTTCATGCGCGCGATGAGTTCGTCATCGCTGAGTTCGCTCCACCTCGTGTCGTCGCTGCGACCGACGTGCGCGCGAAGAAGCACGTCATCGCTCCGATACAGGTGCGGCCACTTGCGATCCAGGAACGTGAGGGCGGTTACCATCAGTGAACCCTGACCCGCCCAGGGCGTGCGCAACGGGACGAGCACCCCGGTCCCGCGAGAAGGCAGGGTCACGGCGTTGCGGGGAATCGAGAACGTGACAATGGCCGCACTTGCGCTGTCGATACTTCGCAGTGATTCGAGCGCGGTGTCGAAGGAGCCGATCAACGCGCCGGCCACCGGGGCCGGGGCTGCGAGAACGACGCCATTGGCCGGCGTCGTGGTGGAAGAAGTGTCGACCTCGAGCGGATAGCTCCCGGCCGGTGTTCGGCGTACTGCTGTGACCGCAACGTTGGTTCGAATCACCACCCCGCGCTCGGTGAGTTGGCGTTCGAGTCGCTCGGGCAAGGAGCCGACGCCATCGATAAGTGAATAGAACAGCGGCGTGGTGGGTACTGAGGTGACTGGCGCAGGTCGCAGGGCGCGCATCAGCGAGCCGCCCGCCTGAGCAGCCGCGTAGAGCGCCGGGAATACTTCTTTTGCCGAGAGGTCGTCGATACGTCCCGCTTGGATCCCGCCGATCATCGGTTCGATGAACTGGTAGCTCAGTTCGCGTCCGAGCTTTCTACGTGTGATCTCACCGATGGAGATGTCTTCACCCACGTGCAATCGCGCGGGCACGATCGTGTCGCGCGCGGCTCCGGCACGCGCACGCCACCCCAGCCCCTTGAATCGACGAACCGTCTCAAGACTGGTTGGAACGCCGAGGACCAAACCGTGGGGTAACTCATGCAGACTTCCCCTCGAATACAACCACGCGCCACTCTCGGCGATGGCCTCCAACTCGGCTTCCAGACCCAGTTCGAGAGCCAGTTCAACGGCCTCGGGGCGCCGGGCGAGAAAGCCGTCCGCTCCGAGGTCGATCGTCCGACCGGCGAACGTGGTGGTCGCGAGCGAGCCACCGCAGCGTTCGCTTGCTTCGATGAGTTCGACGCGCGGCGTCGACTCCGTTGGTCCAGCTTCTCCGCCCGTGAGCTCCCACGCTGCGGCGAGCCCGCTGATGCCTCCGCCCACGATGACGACGGACGAACGACTCACCTAGCCAGCCGCGCGCGAAATCAGGTCGGCCAGTAGCGCCACAAACGTCGGATCGTCGTTGAGCGAGGTGGTGCGTATCAGATTCACGCCCACTTGTGTCGCGACGCCTTGTGCCTCGATGTCGATGTCGTAGAGGACTTCGAGGTGATCGGAGACGAACCCGATGGGACACGAGACGATGTCGGTGACGCCCGATGACGCTAACTCACGTATCGCGTCGAGGATGTCGGGACCTAACCAGGTATCGGCCGTGCGCCCGGCCGATTGCCAGGCGACGCTGAACGATGACAGACCCGCAATCGCGGCCGCCTTTTGCGCGCTGTCGGCGAGTTGTTCGGGGTACGTGTCACCCAATTCCACCACGCGCTCGGGCAACGAGTGAGCGCTGAAGATGACGTGAGCTCGCGCGCGCCGATCCTCTGGAATCTTGGCCAGCGCCTCGTTCACCCGGCGCGCGATGAGCTCCAAAAAACCTGGCGCGTCGTACCAGGCGCCGATCTCAATGAACGCGACGTTCTCGCCGAGCGTGACGCGCGCGCGACTCATGTACTGCTCGGTCGACATGGAAGACGAGTGCGGCGCGAGCACGATGCCGACGACGCGAGCGAAGCCCTCGTTGCGAAATCTTTCCGCGGCCTCTTCGAGCAGAGGTGGTTCGAACTTCGAGCCGAAACGCACGTCGAACTTACCGGGGTGAACCGACTCGAGGGCCCGAGCGATGCCCGCGACTTGGGCCGCCGTTCGCTCGGTGAGTGGCGACACTCCGCCGATCGCGAGGTACCTCGAGGTGAGATCAGCCAGCTGCTCGGCAGTCGGGGGGTGGCCGCGTCGAATCCGCGTGTAAAAGGGTTCAATGCCCTCGGGTGATGAGGGCGTGCCGTGCGCCATGACCAACACACCGATGTTCATCGCACACCCGCCTTACCTTCTTCGTGCACCACCTTCACAACGGCCGCGAGCACGTCGGGATCGGTGGCCGGCAGCACGCCGTGGCCGAGGTTGAAGATGTGGCCAGCGTCGGTACCGGCGAGGGCCAGGACCTCACGGGTGGCGTCGATGGCGAGTTCGGTTCCCGCCAGGCACCGCGCAGGGTCGAGGTTGCCCTGGACCGCCTTGTCGCCCACGCGCCGCCGACCCTCGTTGAGGTCGACGTGCCAGTCAATGCCGACGACGTCGCTGCCCGAGGTGGCCATCAGCGACAGAAGTTCTCCGGTACCGACGCCGAAGAGAATCGTCGCGACGTCCAAGTCCGCGATGTCGGCGAAGACTTTCTGCGTCGCGGGCAAAGCGAATCGTTCGTACTCGGCGCGCGTCAGCGTGCCCGCCCACGAGTCAAAGAGCTGCACCGCGCGAACGCCGTGCGCGATCTGGGTGCGCAGGAAACTGACCGAGATCTTCACCAGCCGATCGAGGAGCTGATCGAACAAGTCGGGGTCGCGGTGCATCAGGCTCTTGATCATGGCGAACTCGCGTGTGGGACCACCTTCAATCAGATAGCTCGCGACCGTGAAGGGGGCACCCGCAAAACCAATGAGGGGAGTGTTAGTGGTCGCGAGTTCGGGCACCACGAGGTCGATGGTCGCCGCCACGTACTCAATGTGTTCTTCGGTGAGTTCGGGAAGACGCTCGAGATCGGTCTCACTCACGAATGGCTCGGCAATAACGGGGCCACGACCAGGTACAACCTCGACGCCGAATCCCACCGCGTGATACGGCACGACGATATCCGAGAAGAGAATCGCCGCGTCCACGCCGTAGCGGCGCACGGGCTGGAGAGTGACTTCGGCCGCCGTCTCGGGTGTGGCGATCGCCTCGAGGATCGAACCGGTGCCGCGCATGGCGCGGTATTCGGGCAGGGACCGACCGGCCTGTCGCATGAACCAGACGGGAACCCGTTCGACCGGCTCGCCGCGACAGGCCTTTAGAAAGTCTGGTTCTGGCGCGCTCATGACCAACAATCTAGGCCTCTCGCCTTGGCGTCACTTCAGATCACATAGGCCCTTCCCATGGTGACATGAGTTGAACGTAGTTTCCGTCGGGGTCGGTCACGGTCGCGAGCCAGACCTCGCCCGGTGCGCCGTCGGGTTGGTAGGGCTCGGCGATGGCTTCGGCCCCGAGAGCGACCAGCATCTGGAAGGATGCGGGCACGTCGTCGGCCTCGACGCTCAACATGATTCGCTGAGGGTTGGAGCTTTTGCCCTTTACTTCGCTGTGTGCGCCGAGCATCAAATCGGCCTTGTCCGACCAGCCGTACCAGGTGTCGTCGTGAAATCCGGGCTCTCCCAGAAGCGCGGTGTAGAACTCCGCAAGACGCTCGGGGTTGTCTGAGCCGATCATTACGCCCGCATACCTCATAGATCTCCCTTCGGTGGTGTCTGTCTTCCGCACTCTAGGGCCGCACTCACCGAGATGCGAGGGTGAAAGTGACCGAGCAAAAACCCCTCTCACCGGACGATTAGAATTGATGGTTCCCGATTTTTGGGAAGAAGAAAGAGGTCGTTCATGTCGCACGAGCGCGAGATCGCCGAGGAGCAAGAGTTCCTGGACGTGGCCCTCGAGGCGCTGGATGCGATGCGCCAAGGTGCGCGCTCACTGCGCGACAGCGCGGCCGTGGCGAACATGCGCGGCGCGGGCGATCTCGTTGAGCGCGACGTGGTGATGGGCACCGCCCTGCATCGACTCGATCAACTCGCGATTGGTGATCAGCCCCTGTTCTTTGGCCGCATCGACTACCAGGCGAACGGCCACGGTCGCGGCGACACCTATCACGTGGGGCGACTCGCCGTGTCGGACGAATCGCTCAATCCTCTCGTCATCGATTGGCGCGCTCCGGTCGCTGAAGCGTTCTATCGCGCAACGGGCGTGGAGTCGCTGGGCCTCTCGCGCCGTCGGCACGTCGCCATTCACGCCAACGAAGTCACGGGAGTGGAGGACGAGTACTTCGCTGATTCCAACGGCGAACTCGACCTACCCGACAGTGACGTACGCGCCGCGACTGAAGAAGGACTGGTCGATGGTGGACTCGCGCTCGGCGGGCCGGGCGCGTTACTCGCCGCACTCGGTCGCGCGCGGACCGGACGCATGGGCGACATCATCGCGACGATCCAAGGTGAGCAGGACCAGATCATCCGCAGTCCGCTCGCCGGGATCTTGTTAGTTCAAGGTGGCCCCGGCACCGGCAAGACCGCCGTTGCTCTGCACCGCGCCGCGTACCTGCTCTTCACCTTCCGCGCGACACTCGAGCGCCAGGGTGTTCTCGTGGTGGGACCGAACCCGTTGTTCCTCAACTACATCGAGAACGTGCTGCCATCGCTGGGCGAATCAGGTGTCACGCTGTCGACCATCGCGGGCCTCGTGACCAACATCGAGGTGCGTGGTGTCGACCCCGAAGACGTCGACCAACTCAAGGGTGATCTGCGCATGGCGCGCGTCCTCAACCGTGCGATGGGAACGAGAGAGCGCGCACTGCGCCACGACGTGGAGATTCCCGTCGGGCGAGCGACCATCGTCCTTAGGGCGAAGTACACCCACGATGCCGTCGAGCGGGCGAAACGGCGTCCCGGCAATCACAATCAGCGCCGATCGGCCGTGGGTCGCGAGCTCGCGGCGCGACTGGCCGCGGAGTACGGCGAGCGATTTACGAAAGACGGGTCGAGGGACGGATCCGAAGAAGTCAGTAACGAGACCGAGCTCGCCGAGGCGATTCGCGCGACCCCGCAGTTCAAAGAAGCTCTCCAGCGCGTCTGGCCCCGTATCACCGGTCAAGAACTCGTGCACGACCTGTTGGGGGCGCCCGCGCTGCTGCGCGCAGCGGGCAAGGGCATCTTGAGCGATCGCGAGATCGAGATGCTCTATCGCCCCCGCTTCACGTCCACCGAGGAGATCGCCTGGACCAAGGCGGACGCCGCGTTGATCGACGAGGCGCGCGTTCTCGTCGGACCCCGCAAGCGCCCGCGCCCCGCTCCTCGACCCACCGACAACGTGCTCGCCGGTGTGGACCTGGACGCCTACTCCGGTGATCACCGAGCCGCCGCCCTGCGCGAGGCGCAGCGCCTCGCGGTTGCCCAGAGCCAAGAGCTCGACGAGGCGGAGTTCGTCACCTACGGCCACATCGTGGTGGACGAGGCCCAAGATCTCTCACCGATGGAGCTGCGCGTGCTCAAGCGCCGTGACCTCACCGGGTCGATGACAATCGTGGGCGACATGGGTCAGGCGACGACCGCGTCATCGTCGGCGTCCTGGGACACCCTGCTCAATGTGCTCGCTCCGCGTCGCGAACCGACGCGCGTGGACCTCACGGTGAGCTATCGCACGCCCCAAGAGGTCTTAGCCTTCGCCGCGCCCACGCTGCTCGCGGCCGCTCCCGATCTCGTGCCACCGCGCCCCGTGCGCCGCGCAGGCTCTTCGCCGCTCGTTGTTCTCTCGAGCGAGGCCGAGTTCGCCGATACGTTGGTGCAACTCACCCGCGGCGAGATCGAAGCGGTCGCGCCGGGTCGATTGGCGGTCATCGTAACGAGACGCCGCGTGAACGAGATCGTCGCGACGCTGCGCGACGGTGGCCTCGAAGCGGTGGATCCGAACGACCAAGACTCCAAGGGACTGGCGGCCGACTTGGTAGTCCTCGCGGCCGAAGGTGCGAACGGATTGGAGTTCGACGCCGTGGTCGTTGTCGAGCCTGGTCAGATTGCCAATCGCGGGGCAGCGAACGAGGCCACGTACACGCCACGCGGATTGCGCACCCTGTACGTCGCGCTCACGCGTCCCACCAGGCGACTCGCCGTGATCGCCACAAAGGATCTTCCGCCCACCCTTGGCTGAGAGCGCAGACCCCCTCCATCGACAAAGTGGGGTCTCGATTTCTACTAGAAATGATGGCGTGAGTCAGGCAGTTTCCCCCGAAAGCCTGGCGAAGCAAGAGAAGATCGTCCACGATCGACCGCCGATGCTGGCCATCGGCGTGATGATCTGGCTCGGTTCAGAGCTGATGTTCTTCTCGGGACTCTTCGCCGCCCTATTTACCATCCGCGCGCACCTCGCCTCGTGGCCGCCCAAGGGCACCCACCTCGACGTGTTGCAGTCGGGCATCTTCACAATCATCCTCATCGCGTCCTCTTTTACGATGCAGCGCGCCGTGTGGCTCATTGAGCACCGTCGCCGCGGCGAAGCCCGCAACTGGGTGATCGCGACCATCATCATGGGTGCGCTGTTCGTGAGTAACCAGGCTTATGAGTGGACACACCTCACCACTCGCTGGTACACGAACTCCTACGGCTCGGTCTTCTTCATCACGACCGGACTGCACGGTCTGCACGTGTTCCTCGGACTCGTTGCGATGAGCTTTCTTCTCTATCGCATGCGCGGTCGCGAAGGGGACCCCGGTGAGCTCGCCACATTCCAAGGCGTGAGCTACTACTGGCACTTCGTGGACGTGGTGTGGATCGGTCTGTACTCGTCCCTGTTCTTGCTCAAGTAGGTGAGGGACGTGGCGTACACATTCCTTCGGAGAAGTGCCCTCCTGGCGGGTGCCGGTCTCTTCGTGCTCGCACCGCTCGTGCTCTTCGTCGTCCCGGCGAACGCCAGCAACTACAAGACCATCCCGTTTCAGACCACGCGAAAGAACGCGGGCACGCCGAACTCAACCAACGTCACCAAGAACTCCGCCGGCCAGGTCACGAGTTACGGCAACAAGTACATCACCTACAAGATCCCTTCGAGCTCGCTGGACAAGCTCGGTCAAGCCCTGTTCATGGAGAACTGCGCGTCGTGCCACGGCACCCAAGCCAACGGCGTACCGGCCTCGGCGGTCGGCTCGTACCCGGACCTGGTGGGCCTCGGGCCAGCGACCATTGACTTTTGGGTTGACTCGGGGCGCATGCCGGCCAAGGACCCCACGGCGGTCGAGGCCCCGCGCCGCCAGCCGGCCCTGAACCCGCAACAGGCCGAAGCGATCGCCGCCTGGGTGAACTCGCTGTCGCCGAGCTATCCCGGTATTCCGAGCGCCAACCTCAAGATCGCCAACGTGTCCGAGGGCCAGGAGCTCTTTGCGCTCAACTGCGCGGCGTGCCACACGATCGAAGGTGACGGCGACGCCCTCGCCTTCAGTACGTCTGCGCCCTCGCTACGTCACATCCCGGCCTTCCAAGTCGTCGAAGCGATTCGCACCGGTCCGGCGAACATGCCACGCTTCACCGGCAACCTAAGCGACAAGCAGGTCGACGACATCGTGAAGTACGTCACCACCGAGATTCAACACCCGAATAACCCCGGCGGTTTCGGGCTGGGTGGGCTCGGTCCCGTGGCCGAAGGCTTCATCGCGCTGCTCGTCGGCGTCGGGTTCTTGGCGCTGATCTGTTACTGGATCGGAGATCGCTCGTGAGCGACGAGTACCCCGAGCAGGTCAGCCCGCACGAGGCGATGAAGATCGAGATGCACCAAGAAGAGTTGGCCGCGCGTCGCGCGCGAGAGGCCGAGGACTTGTTGGACACCCACACGCCCGTGGCGATCTCGGGACTGCGCGCGGACGACCCGCACCTGCAGCCCGCAGCGAAGAACCCCCACACGGTCGAACTGGTCATCTCGATCTGCTTCATCCTGGGCATTTTTGCGATGGCCGGCTTTGGCGCCGCCTACGTCGTGAACGCGAAGCCGTGGATCATCGCCTCGACGATGGGCATCGGTCTGTTTCTCTTTGGCATTGGACTCGTCGCCTGGGGCAAGTACCTCATGCCGCGCGGCCCGTTCGTCGAAGAACGCCACACGCTCGCGGGCGATCAGGCCGATCGCGACGCTTTTGCAGCCGCCGTCGTCGAGCGCGGTGGGGGGATTGTCAAGCGCCGCAAGGTCCTTGCGGGCATCCTCGGCGGGGGACTCGGCATTTTTGGCGTCGTGGCGATGTTCCCCCTCTTGCGCAGCCTTGGACCTCTTCCCAAGGGCACGCTCTTTCACACCGACTGGCGCAAGGGCTCCTATGCAGTGGACTCCTCGGGCCGGCGCGTATCGGTAGGCGAACTCGCCATCGGATCGATCGTGACGATTTACCCCGAAGGCACCGAGAACACCGACCGTGGCCAAGCGGTCGACCAAACCGTGCTCATTCGCATCTCGAACGAAGACTTCACGACCGAAAAGGGCCGCGAGAGTTGGGGCCCGAAGGGCTACATCGCTTACTCCAAGCTCTGTACGCACTTGGGCTGCCCCGTCGGACTTTACGAACAGCAACTGCAGTTGTTGGTCTGTCCGTGCCACCAGTCGATGTTCAACGTCACCAACGGCGCGATTCCTCAGTTCGGTCCCGCGCCTCGCCCCTTGCCGCAGCTGCCGCTGTACATCGACACTGACGGCTACATTCGCTCGCAAGACGACTACAACCAACCCGTTGGTCCTGGCTTCTGGGAGCGCACCACCGCATGAGTGACACCACGATTCCCACCAACCCCCGGGCGCGCAAGCGCGCCAGTGGCCCTTACGGCAAGATCGGCAAAGCGCTCGACGAACTCGACGACCGCCTAGGTGTCGCCCGGGGTGGGCGCACCTTCATGGACAAGATCTTCCCGGATCACTGGTCCTTCATGCTGGGCGAGATCGCGCTGTACTCCTTCGTGATCCTGCTCGTCACGGGCGTCTTTCTCACCCTGTACTACGTGCCGAGCTCGACGCTGGTCGTCTATCACGGTCCCTACCTGCCGCTCGATGGCCAGCGCGTCACCGAAGCCTTCGAGTCCACGGTGAACCTCTCCTTCAGCGTGCGCGGGGGACTGTTGATGCGCCAGATGCACCACTGGGCCTGCGACATCTTCGTGGGTGCGATCGTGGTTCACATGGCGCGCGTGTTCTTTACTGGTGCCTTCCGCAAGCCGCGCGAACTCAACTGGACCATCGGTCTCACGTTGCTGATCCTTACGATGGCCAACGGATTCCTTGGCTACTCACTGCCCGACGACCTCGTCTCGGGCACGGGCATTCGCATCGCCTACTCGATCCTGCTCTCGGTTCCCTTCGTCGGGACGTACCTCGCGTTCTGGGTCTTCGGTGGCAACTTCCCGGGTAGTGCGACGATTCCGCGCTTCTTCATCCTGCACGTCCTGATCGTTCCGGCGCTCATTCTGGGACTCGTGGGCGCGCACCTGTTCTTGCTGGTGCGCCAGAAGCACACCCAGTTCCCCGGCGAGGGCCGCACCGAGAAGAACGTGGTGGGCTCACCGATGTTCCCGGTCTTCATGGCCAAGACCACGGGTTTCTTGTTCCTGGTGGGTGGTTTCATTGCGCTGATCTCGGCCTTCTTCCAGATCAACCCGATCTGGCAGTTCGGCCAGTACGAGGCGTCGCGCATCAGTTACGCCGTGCAACCGGACATGTATATGGCGCTTCCTCGACGGGGCGCTGCGCATCTTCCCGTCGTGGGAGTTCACGGCTTGGGGTCATACGTGGCCCCTCGAGGTCTTCATTCCGGCCGTCCTGTTCCCGGGCATCCTCTTTAACATCGCCTACGCGTGGCCGCTCATCGAGCGCAAGATCACCGGCGATGACCTGATCCATAACTTGCTCGATCGACCGCGCGACAGACCGAAGCGCACTGCATTTGGCGCCGCGGTGCTTGTGCTCGTAGCGATGCTCTTCATCGCCAGTGCGACCGACGTGATCGCGAAGTTCTTCGACATTTCGTTGAATACGGTGCTGTGGGCCATGCGCATCTTGACAATCGTGACGCCGATCATTGCGTACCCGATCACCTACAAGATCTGTAAAGAACTCCAAGGCGTGAAACGTGCCGGCAAGCGCAAGACACCCAACGTCGTCTCGCGCTCGGACGAGGGCGAATACATCGCCATTCCCACACCGACGTACTCCGATGATGTGGAGCACGGCCACGGGGCCATACCCGTGCCGACGTTCATCGAGGAAGAGCCCGAAGAGGCCACCAGTCAAAGCGGCGTGCGGACGGTCGAGCGCTAATTAGCCGCGCCATCGACGTAACGTCACTCTTGTGGCGTGGTCGTTGCCTACTATGTCGAGTGTGGCGGTGAGCGATACCAAGTGGCGCCCAGCGTCATCCCTGATCTTTGATCAGCCCATCAACGTGCGTCGCAACGTCGGACTGCTCGGCGTCTCCACTTTCAAGACGTCGATCTCGCCGCGTTCCTCGACCAGCACGCCTGCGGCCATCCGCCGGGCCCTCAATCACTACTCGACCTGGTCGTGGTCGAGTCGGGTGGATCTCGCCGAATACGTCGCCGTGGTCGATCACGGCGACGTCGATGATCCTGATGGCGAGGGCGGTCACGAGCGCGTGGCAGAGGCTCTGCTGAACATCGAGCAGTCGCCGGTCGTGATTCTGGGGGGCGACAACGCCGCGACGTGGCACGCGATGAGCGCATTGATGAAGGATCGCGTGGAGGAGTTCGGGCTCATCACACTCGACGCCCACCTCGACATGCGCGACGGCGTCTCCAACGGCTCGCCCGTGCGCCAACTGCTCGAAGAGGGCCTCGACGGACACCACGTGGTACAAGTCGGACTGAGTGACTTTGCGAACTCGCCCGGCTACGCACGCGACGCCCAAGCGGCGGGGGTGCGCATCATCGATCGCGAGGCCTTCAATCGCGACGACGCGGCGGTCATCGCGCGCCGTGCCCTGGACGTCGCGCGTCAAGGTGGTCGCAAGGTCTACGTCGACATTGACCTCGACGTGGCTGATCGCTCGGTGGTCCCGGGATGTCCCGCCGCCGCTCCGGGTGGACTGCGCGCCGATGAGGTGCGGCGCTTTGTGCGAGCTCTCGCCACCTCGAAGGACGTACTGGCTATTGACTTCACCGAAGTGGACGTCGAGCGCGACACGCCCGATGAACGCACGGTGCGCTTGGGCGCGCTACTACTACTGGAGACGCTTTCGGGCGTGCAAAGGAGACCGTCGTGACCATCGAGCTGGGTATCGAGCCGCTGACGAGGGACGAGCTCGTTCGTGTTGCGCGCCACTACGAACCACTCACTCTGAGTGCGTCGGTCCTCGAGCGCCTCGCCCAACAGCGCGACGCCATCGACGCTTTGGTTGACAGCGGGGAAGCCATCTACGGCCTCTCGACGGGGTTCGGTTCGCTCGCCACAACCTCGATCTCACCCGAGCGTCGACGTGACTTGCAGCGCTCGCTCATTCGCTCGCACGCGGCGGGTGTGGGGCCCGAAGTAGAGGCCGAAGTCGTGCGCGCCATGATGGTCTCGCGACTCACGAACCTCTGCAGCGGGGTATCGGGAGTGCGACCCTCGACGGCCGAGGCGTACACGGCATTGATCAACGCCAACATCACCCCCGTCGTGCACGAGTTCGGATCACTCGGCTGCTCGGGAGACCTGGCCCCACTCGCGCACGTGGCGCTCGCCCTCATGGGCGAAGGCGACGTGCGCGACTCGGGCGGGGCGCGCCGACGCGCGATCGATGCACTGGGCGATGCGGGCCTCGCACCGGTGGAGTTGGCGGAAAAAGAGGGCCTGGCTCTCATCAACGGCACCGACGGCATGCTCGGCATGTTGATCCTGGCGCTTGAAGACGGCCACGCCCTCTTACAGCAGATGGACATTGCCGCCTCGCTCTCCATCCAGGCGCTGCGCGGGACCGACCAGGTCTTTATGAGCGAGATCCACGAGTTGCGTCCGCACCCCGGCCAGCGCAGTAGCGCCCAGAACCTTGTGAACCTGCTCGCCGACTCGCCGATCGTCGTCTCTCACGTCGATGACATCACTCAGGTTCAAGACGCGTACTCGCTGCGCTGCGCTCCCCAAGTGCACGGCGCGGCGCGAGACACCTTCAGCCACGCCCAAGGTGTGGCCGACATCGAGTTGGCGAGCGCCATCGACAACCCCTCGGTGCTCTCCGATGGGTCGCTCGCGAGCAATGGCAACTTCCACGGCGCCCCGATCGGGTACGTTCTGGACTTCCTCGCGATCGCGCTCGCTGACGTCGCGTCGATGAGTGAGCGGCGAACCGACCGCCTGCTCGACGTGAATCGCAGCTTCGGCCTGCCGCCCTTCCTCGCGGGCGACCCCGGCGTGGACTCGGGCCTGATGATCGCCCAGTATGCCCAGGCCGGACTGGTCACGGAGATGAAGCGTCTGGCCTCGCCCGCCTCGGTCGACTCGATTCCGTCCTCGGGCATGCAGGAGGACCATGTCTCCATGGGCTGGCACGCGGCACGCAAGCTGCGCCGATCGCTCGATGCGTTTCGCGACGTGCTCGCGATCGAGCTGCTGGCGAGCGCGCGGGCCCTCGCGTTGCGCGCACCGCTCGAACCCTCGCCCGTCGCCCGAGCGATGGCCGATCGCGTGAACGCACTGTCGGGTGGCCCCGGACACGACCGATGGCTCTCACCCGAGATCGCTGCGGTGAGTGACCTCGTCGCCTCGCGCGAGCTCCTCGACATCGCCTCGCGCTTTCTCACGCTGAATTAGGAGGTCGTCATGGAGGGTGCACGTCCCGTTCGCGCAGCCCGAGGTTCGACAATCAGCGCAGTCGGCTGGCCCCAGGAGGCGGCGCTGCGCATGCTGTGCAACAACCTCGATCCCGAGGTCGCTGAACGCCCGGACGACCTGGTGGTCTACGGCGGAACGGGACGGGCCGCCCGCGATTGGCGCAGCTTCGACGCACTCGTGCGCACTCTTACGACTCTCAAGAACGACGAAACGATGCTCGTTCAGTCTGGACGCCCCGTCGGCGTGCTGCAAACCCACGAGTGGGCGCCGCGAGTCTTGATCGCCAACTCCAACCTGGTGCCGGACTGGGCCACGTGGCCGGAGTTCCGTCGCCTGGAAGCGCTGGGTCTCACGATGTACGGCCAGATGACCGCGGGCTCGTGGATCTACATCGGTACTCAGGGCATCCTGCAGGGAACCTATGAGACCTTCGCCGCGATTGCGGCCAAGCGCTTCGGCGGCACGCTCGCCGGCACGCTGACGGTGACGGCCGGTGCAGGCGGCATGGGCGGGGCCCAGCCACTTGCGGTGACGATGAACGACGGCGTGTGTCTGTGCGTCGACGTTGATCCCAACCGTTTGCAACGACGGGTCGATCAGCGCTACCTCGATGAGTGGACGGCCGATCTCGACGACGCGATCGATCGAGTGCTGGGCGCTAAGGCAGGCCGTGAGGCATTGAGCGTAGGACTGCTCGGTAACGCCGCGACGATCCTGCCTGAACTGCTGCGCCGGGGCGTGGAGGTCGACATCGTCACGGACCAGACCTCGGCGCACGATCCACTCAGCTACCTGCCCGAGGACATCGACCTCAACGACTGGCATGACTACGCCGAGAAGAAGCCCGAGGAGTTCACCGATCGTGCGCGCGCCTCCATCGTGCGACACGTCGAAGCGATGGTCGGCTTTATGGATGCAGGCGCCGAGGTCTTCGACTATGGCAACTCCCTGCGCGGGGAAGCCCAGCTGGGTGGGTACGCGCGCGCCTTCGACTACCCGGGCTTCGTTCCCGCCTACATCCGCCCGCTGTTCTGCGAGGGCAAGGGACCCTTTCGCTGGGCCGCGCTCTCGGGCGATCCGAAGGACATCTACCGCACCGACCAAGCGGTGCTCGATCTCTTTCCCGAGAACGAGCTGCTGCGCCGTTGGATCACCAAGGCGCAGGAGCGCGTGGCCTTCCAGGGCCTGCCCGCGCGCATCTGCTGGCTCGGGTACCAGGAACGCGACAAGGCGGGAGTCGCCTTTAACGATCTGGTCGCCAGCGGAGAAGTGAGCGCGCCCCTGGTGATTGGTCGCGACCACTTAGACGCCGGTTCGGTCGCCTCCCCGTATCGCGAGACTGAGTCCATGCTTGACGGTTCGGACGCCATCGCCGACTGGCCGCTGCTCAACGCGTTGGTCAACACCGCCTCAGGTGCCACCTGGGTTTCGATCCATCACGGGGGTGGCGTGGGCATCGGACGCTCGATCCACGCGGGCCAGGTGTGCGTCGCCGACGGTACCGCGCTCGCGGGCGAGAAGGTGCGCCGGGTGCTCACCAACGACCCGGCCATGGGGGTACTGCGTCACGTGGACGCGGGCTACGACATCGCCGATGAGACTGCCGAGGCGACCGGACTACGGATACCCATGCGCGAGGGTCCGTGAGCACACTCGTCGTCACCAATGTCGGTGAGTTGACGACCAACGATCCCGCACTCGGTGATGAGACGAGTCTCGGCCGACTGCACAACGCTGCCTTCGTTGTCGACGACGAGCAGGTGCTCTGGGTGGGTCCGAACGCCGAGGCGCCGGACGCCGACGAGGCGATCGACGCCAGTGGTGCGGCGGTGATTCCCGGTTTCGTCGACTCGCACACGCATCTCGTCTTTGCCGGCGAGCGTAGCGACGAGTTCGAAGCGCGCATGGCCGGTCGTCGCTACGACGGGGGCGGCATCGCGCGCACCGTCACGTCGACGCGCGCCGCGTCGCGCGAGCAGTTGCGCAGCGGCGCGGCTCGAGCGCGTGGGCGAGCTGCGCGCGGGCGGAGTCACCACGCTCGAGATCAAGTCGGGTTACGAACTCACCACTGAGGGCGAAGTTCGGTGCCTTGAGGTGGCCGGCGACTTCACGAGCGAGCGAACCTGGCTGGGTGCTCACGTCGTGCCCCCAGAGTTCGCCTCCGACCGTGACGGGTACTTGGATGTGCTCACCACCACGATGCTCGAGGCCTGTGCGCCCCACGCCAAATGGGCCGACGTGTTCTGTGATCGCGGCGCCTTCAGTGTCGACGAGGCGAGGACGATCTTGTCACGCGCGCGCGAGATGGGACTCGCCCCTCGACTGCACGCGAACCAACTCGCCCACAGCGGCGCGATCGCGTTGGCCGTCGACCTCGAGTGCGCCAGTGTGGATCACTGCACGTACTTAGAGGACTCCGATATTGAGATGCTGGCGGGTTCGGCGACCGTCGCCACCTTGTTGCCCGGAGCGGAGTTCTCCACTCGCTCGCCCTATCCCTCGGCTCGACGATTGATTGACGTGGGAGCCACCGTCGCGCTGGCGACCGACTGCAACCCCGGCTCGTCGTACGTGACCAGCATGGCCTTTGTCATTGCGCTCGCGGTGCGCGAGATGGCGATGAGCGTCGACGAGGCGCTGTGGTCAGCGACTAAGGGCGGGGCCCTGGCGCTCCGACGAAGTGACGTCGGCCACTTGGGCGTGGGAGCGAGGGCTGACTTTGCGATACTCGACGCCCCGCGCGCCGCGCACCTCGCGTACCGTCCGGGCGCACAGATTGTTGCTACAACTCATCGCGCAACGTCATGACGAAGAAGACGCGACTGTATTTCAACGAGGACACGCGAGACGCGCTGATGGCGCTCGATGCCGTCGCGGACGGGCGGGGCTGGGTCAACGTGTTGCCGCGCGTCACTGATGACGATCTGCCTGATATTCACGTGAACTTCATCGGCTGGACGAATCACGGGATCCCGGTCGCTACGTTCCTGACGGTGGCACCGCGCAACGGCGAGGCGCAGCCCTCGTCGCTCGGCGTGCTGCACTCCGGTGGCCGACTCGGCAAGGAGCGCATCACCACGATGCTCCAGGGCGCGCCGTTTGCGATTCGCCAAGATCACTCCCAACGCGGAATTCTGCTCATGGTCCCGCCCGCAACACCGTCGACTCAAGTGCTCGACGTGATGTGCCGGTTCTCGACGGAACTGTGCGAGCACGAGATGACGGGCGGCTGGCGCCTCGAGCTGTACGAGCGCGAGTAGCGCAGAAGCTACGCGTCACCGCGGGCGACGAAGATGCCAGTGTCCTTGGTGACGTGAAGTACACCGTTGCCCGCCCGCATTCGCTCGTCGATCTCTCTGCGTAACGCAAGTTCCTGTTCCGGAGTCGCGCGATCTCCTGGGGGCATGGATCGGATATACGCGAACACGTCCTCGGCGTCGGTGCAGAGCAGTTCGTCATCGAGGGGGCGCCACTCAACCGATGCAAAATACCGCTCGAGATACTCCCGACCCGAGACCGACCCGAAGATCTCGCGGTGATCACGGTAGGTGTCGCGCGGCATGACCGCGCGTTCGATCTCAACCAGCTCGGTGAGGTGCGCCGGCCCATTGGTTGCCGCGACCAGCAGCCCACCGTCTCTCAGCACCCGGCGAAGTTCGCCGACCGCCTGATCGATGTCCGTCGCGTGGTACAGCATGTAGTTGGCGATGACCACGTCGAACGAGCTGTCCATGAATGGCAGCGCTTGGACCGAACCGACAATGCCACTGAGGTCAGCCGCGTGCCCGCGAGCCGCTGCGGTGGCCGCTGCGACCATGCCAGCTGACTGGTCGCACAGCGTCAGGTTCGCCGCCACTGGTCGGGGGAGTGACGCCCAGATGGTTCCTGGTCCGCAACCCACGTCAAGTACATCGCGAACGCGCGTGAGGTCGATCTGCCCGAAGAACCATTCAGGAAATTTGATCTCGGAGCTGGAATATTTGGCGTGCAAACGGATTCGAGCCTGCAGGTTGTCCGGCGCCGCATATTGGATATTCCGTAGATACTTGGTGTACGCCGAAGCGTCGCGGGACGTCATCTCTGCGTTGCTCGATTCGCTCACGCGACCATCTTTGTCGACACGTCGGTGAGGTCCAACGAGCAGGCCCAAACCTCTAAGGTGCTCCTATGAGCACCCCCCTTGCCCCCTTGGACCTCCCCACAACCCTTGGCGCGCTGCGCGCGTCCGGCTATGAGTCCCTCCCTATTCGTGACGAGATCCGTCGAAACCTCGAATCTCGCCTGGTGGCGGGAGAAGCGCTCAGCGCGTCGGTGTTGGGGTACGAAGACACCGTCTTGCCGCAACTGGAGACCGCCCTGCTGGCCGGACACGACTTCATCTTGCTCGGCGAGCGCGGCCAGGCCAAGACCCGAATAATCCGCTCGCTGGTCGATCTTCTCGACGAGTGGCTGCCCATCGTCGAGGGTTCCGACGTCCGCGACGACCCCTACGCGCCGATCTCAGCGTTTGGGCGAGACCTGGTCGCCGAGCGCGGCAACGACACCCCCATCGCCTGGGTGCACCGCAGCCAGCGATTCGCCGAAAAACTGGCTTCACCGGACACCTCGATGGCCGACCTCATTGGTGAGGTGGACCCCATCAAAGTGGCGGGAGGACTGTTCCTCGATG
The DNA here is from genome assembly GCA_963840595.1 of uncultured Acidimicrobiaceae bacterium. Lineage (GTDB taxonomy): Bacteria > Actinomycetota > Acidimicrobiia > Acidimicrobiales > RAAP-2 > RAAP-2. Next base: position 741,437 of record CAWIZQ010000004.1, on the reverse strand, counting down.
ACCCCAAGGCCCTCAGCTACGGACTGGTGCCCAAGTCGAACCGTGGGATTTTCGCGATCAATGAACTGCCGGACCTCTCGGAACGCATCCAGGTAGGACTCCTCAACGTCCTCGAGGAGCGCGACGTCCAGATCCGTGGGCATCTGGTGCGACTCGACCTCGACGTGATGGTCGTCGCCACGGCGAACCCCGAGGACTACACGAATCGCGGTCGACTGATCACCCCGCTCAAGGACCGATTCGGCTCCCAGATTCGTACGCACTATCCCTACGAGGTCACCACCGAGATCGAGATCATGTACCAGGAGGCGCATCTGCCCCCGAGCGACGTACCCATCGTGGTGCCCTGGTTCATCGACGACATCATCGCGCGAATCAGTCACGTCGCGCGGCGCTCGCACGTCATCAGTCAGAGTTCGGGCGTCTCGGTGCGCCTGTCGATCTCGAACTTCGAGACGGTCGTCGCGAACGCGCTGCGGCGCACCCTGCGCACCCACGATGATGTCGTTGTGCCACGCGTGAGCGACCTCAGCGCCGTGGTCCAGTCGACTCAGGGCAAGATCGAGTTCGACACGATGGACGACAGCGATTCGGATCAGGTGATCGCGGCCCTGGTCTCGCTCGCCGTTCGCCAGTGCTTCGCTGACGTCTTGCTCGAAGAAGCCCCGAACATCGTGGACGCCTTCAACGATGAGGTCATCGTGCACACCGGCGACGACCTGCCCGACGCGAGCTACCTCGAGGTACTCGCGGCCATGCCCGCTCTCGCGACGCCCGTTGAGCGCATCGCCGGGCCGGGGGCGAGCGACGGCGAGAAGGCGGCCGCGGTGGAGTTCGTACTCGAGGGGCTGTACCTGACCAAGCGCCTGGCCAAGGATGCCTCGGGCGCGCGGGCGCTGTACCGATCGAGGAACCGCTAAGTGGCGGTGCGCTACGGCTTTCGCCGGGTCGGTGACGGCGATGAGTTCGACGACCTCGATCTCGATGAGGTGCTGTCGCTCCTCGCGGACGACTACATGGAGAACGGCGATCTCGACGAGGCGATGGACCGGTTGCTGCGCGAAGGGTACGACACCAAGGATGGCGAACGCGTCGAGGGTCTGCGTGATCTCCTCGAGCGCACGCGCAGTCGTCGTCGTGAGCTCGAGCAACAGGCCGATCCCGAAGGTGAGATGCAGCGGTATCGCGACTGGCTCGATCTCATCGAGGCTATGGAGGAGTCCGAGATCGATCAGCTGATGCACGAGGCGGAGGAGTCGGGGGATCAGCGTCGCGAAGAAGTGACCCGCGACATCGTCGATCAGCGTCGTATGCAACGCGACCTCATGAGTGATCGGCTGGCCGAGCGATTGGGGGAGTACCAGCACTACGACTTTGTCTCCTCGGAGGCGCGAGAAGAGTTCGAGCAGATGATGGGCGAACTGCAGCGCGACGTGCTCGACACGTACTTCCAGCAGTCCAAGGACTTCATGGGTTCGCCCGACCCCGAAGAGTTGGCTCGCATGCGCGACATGATGGACGCGCTCTCGACGATGATCGAACAAGATCGCCGCGGCGAGGATCTCGATCCAAGCTTTGATGACTTCATGGCGAAGTTCGGCGACCTCTTTCCGGGCGCCGAGAGCCTGGAGGACGTCATTCGCATGATGGCCGAACGCGCGGCCGCCGCTGAAGCAATGTTCAACTCGCTCTCCTCTGAGCAACAAGGTGAGCTGCGTGCGCTCTTCGACCAGATGATGCAGAACATGGAACTGAACTTCTCTATGAATCGGCTCGTCTCGAATCTGCGCCAGGCGACCCCTGACATCGACTGGCACCGCGCGCACCGCATGCGGGGACAGGACGGCTCGTCCTTCGCCCAGGCCGCCTCGGTCGCGGAGCAGTTAGGAGAACTCAAGGGTCTCGAGGAGTTCTTAGGACAGAGTCACGCGGCCCAAGGGCTCCCGGAAGTCGACGTGGAGGCGGTGCGCCGGAACCTCGGCGATGACGCGGCGCGCCACGTCCAGCGCCTCCAAAAGGCCCTACAGGAGCTCAAAGATCAGGGCTTCATTGACCGCACGAGCGACCGACTCAAGCTGAGCGCGCGCGGCGTGCGCAAGATCGGCCAGATCGCCCTGCGCGACCTCTTTCGCCAGATGCGTGACACCCCCGCTCTCGGTGGTCATGCGGTGGCGACGCTCGCCCACGGCGGGGATCGCGAAGAGACGTCCAAGCCCTGGCAGCCGGGCGAGGCCGTGTCGCTGCACCTGCCGCGCACACTGCGCAACGCGCTGTTGCGTCAAGGACCGGGCACGCCGGTCAAACTGCACCCCGACGATTTTGAGGTCGAAGAGTACGAGGCCACCAAAAGTTCCGCGACCGTCTTTGCGATCGACCTCTCGCTCTCGATGGCCATGCGCGGGAACTTGCTGCCGGCCAAGAAGATGGTGCTCGCACTTTCCCAACTCATCTCTTCGAAATACCCACGCGACTTCCTGGCGATCGTGGGATTTGGCGAAACCGCTCAGCAACTCAAGCTCGAAGACGTTCCTGCGCTCACGATCGACTACAACTACGGCACCAACCTCCAGCACGCATTGGCGCTCAGTCGTCACCTACTGCGCAACGAGCGCGGTGAGCGTCAGGTGGTCGTGGTGACCGACGGCGAGCCCACCGCGCATCTCACCAGCACGGGCGAGCCGTTCTTCTCGTGGCCCCCGGTGCCCGAAACCCTCGAAAAGACCATGGCCGAGGTCCTGCGCTGCACCAAGGCGGGCATCACGATCAACACCTTTGCCCTGGATATCGAGCGCAGTCAGTTCCCGTTTGTCGAGCAAATTGCCCGGGTTAATGGGGGACGGCTCTTCTACACCGACGTGAACGATCTGGGAACGTACGCCCTCGACGACTTCGTTACCCACCGTCGCGCGGGCTAGCCGATACCGCCGCCATCAGGTAGTTCACATATTCAATTTGCATTTTGCGCGAATTCCCGCAACAATGACACCGTTGTAATTACATCGATGGTAGAAACCTCGACGGGGAGGAATCACAACGTGGAAATTGTTGAACTTCTAAGCGGTCTCGAGGACCGAGGTTGGCAGGCGCGCTCCAACTGCATGGGAGTCGACCCCGATCTCTTCTTTCCCGAGCGCGGGGCCTCCACCCGAGAGGCCAAGGAAGTCTGTCGCGGGTGCGTCGTGCGCGAGGACTGTCTGGAGTACGCGCTCGACAACGGTGAGAAGTTCGGCATCTGGGGCGGGATGAGCGAACGAGAGCGTCGCCGACTGCGCCGCGCGCGGGCCCTCGAGCGCCGCGCTCAAGCGGGCTGAGCTAGCTAGAGTCGCGACTCGATCGTCGCGCTCTCCGACAGCCCGAGTTCCCTCCAGCGCGCCGGATCTTCTGAGCGCAGAACCGACTCCGGAACCAGTCCCACAAGTTCGGCGTGATCGATTTCGCCCGCCGCCAGCAGGCTCGCGGCCTTGTCGTAGACCACTGACGGGCGCACCTTGACGGGGTCGATCAGGTTGCAACTGATCTGAACCATGTCGGGCATCTGAAAGGCCAGCGCGCGCACTTCGTGGCGGCGCAGCGCTTTGGCGACGAGACGCGCATCAGCGAGGTCACCGCCGCGGATCCACAGATTCCACGCGACGAGCACCGGGCGCGCACCAATGGCACTCGCGCCGCGCTCGGCACTGGGTTTCATCGGTCCCATGTCGGGGGCGAGGGACTTAAAGGCGTGACGACGCACTTCGGGCAGCGTGCGCGTCGTGCCGTCACGCAGGCGTCCGTAGAGAAAGACGGGCACGTCGAAGGTACTCGCGACCCAGGAGGCGGTTTCGTCGCGCAACGAGGCGGCGTCGTCCTGCTTCCTCGGATCGAGGGCCACGAAGGGCACCACGTCGAGCGCGCCAAATCGCGGGTGCACGCCCGAGTGGGTCCGTAGATCCACGAGTTTCATGGTGGCGACGATGAAGTCGCGCAGATAGCGGCGAAGTTCGGGGCGGTGGTCAATCAGCGTGAAGACGCTGCGGTTGTGAACGGGATCGCTGTGGCGATCGCGCAACGCGGGTCCGGCGGCGCGGCCCAGTTCTTCGAGCACCTCAAGACGACGTCCGTCAGAGACATTGACGACGCACTCGAACAATGCGAGGACCTTCTAGTAGGAGTCGCGATTAAAGAGGCGCAAACGACGACGCTCGCGTAGCAGGCGGCGGCGCTCGCGCTCACTCTTGCCACCCCACACGCCGTGATCGATGTGATTGTCGAGTGCGTAGACCAGACACTCTTTGGCCACGGGGCAACTCGCGCAGATGCGCTGGGCGACGATCACGCCCATGCCATCGCGGGGGAAGAACGTCTCTGCCGGGTAGTCGCGGCACTTTCCATCGGCCATCCACTCCGAACTCATAGTGCCTCCTTTCCTACCTCTATGTCTCACAGTAGTGACTTCTTGCACGCTCGTCGTTACGATCCTTTGACCTTTTCCTTACAGTTCTATGGGGGTGCGCGGGAGCCTTGGAGACGCCTTTGAATCGACCGGTAGGATTGGTGATGTAAGCGTTCTCAAAGGAGAGTTGTGAGCCAGGTACCCCTCGGTGAAGCAGTGGAGGTCGTCGACCCGGTGGGTCACGTCCAGGTGGTCTACCTGGGTCCCGTGGCTCCGCACTGGGAGTGCCGCATGGTCTTTGGCGACGAAGAGCAGATCCAGGCCTTCGTCGACCGCGTCGACGCGCGTCTCCGTTTCCTGCCTCCTCACGATCCCCAGTTCCGGCGCAACCGCGAGCGCGTGAACCGTGACGCCGAACGCGAGAACCTGCTCGTGGAGTGGAACCTCGGCTACGACGAAGAGGTCTAGTTCCTAAGCCAGTGGCGAGGTCGTCACCCGCTCGTACCACGCAGTGGGCGACTCGAGTTCACTCGCGCTTGGCAGACCGTCGACGCGCAGCAGCGCACTAAAGACGCCCAGTCCGTGCTCGGCCACGAGCGCCGCGACGAACTCACGTGCCGCGTCATGGTGCGGTCCCTGGGTCGAGATGCCAAAGAGGGCCGCGGCGGCATCTTCGCCGCGCGCGTCGCTGCGACGGTGTCGCGCGTACGCCTCAAACAGCGCGGGTCGCGGTCCCAGCAGCGTCTCGGTCACGTCCTTCGCGACGGCGTCGAAGAAGGCGAGCAACACGCTGGTCGCGGCGTTGATCGCACGCGTGGCGTTGGTCTCCTCGGGCACCTCAATTCCCTCCAGGAGCGCCTCGGGGTTGTTCATCATCTCGTTGATGTCGCCGGACTCCATCAAGCTCGTGAGCTTGCCCAAGATGTCGCCCTGCATCGCGTTCGATTCGTTCACCGCATCGATCAACAGCGCGCGCAGTGCGTCGCTGGTGCCGGGCTGGGTGAGCACGAGGCTGGCGATGAACTCCTGGGCGAGCGCAAAGACGTAGACCTCTTCGTGCTCGAGTGACCAGTCGCTGGCGAACTTGGCCAGGTTGTTCACCACGAGAAGATGGAAGTGGTTCTCGCGCGGCAGGGGCAGCACGGCGAGCGACCACGCGCGCTCAGAGAAATGGCCGGCGACCGAGCCCATCTGGAATCCCGCGAAGAGCGGTCCGATCGCCGAGGAGATCTGGCTAAGCAATTGGTTCTGTTGAAGGTCCAGGTCTTCACTCGTCGGAGGGGCCAGAGACGCCGCAGACTTCATGACCGGATCCATGAGGGGCCGCCACTGTTCGAGGGCGGCCTGCGTCAATGCCGAGCGGTTGACGGTCACGACACTGGGCTCGATCGAGACGCCAAAGAGTGCGTCGACGTGACGACCGACGAGGGGAGCCAACTCTTCGAGGCGCTGGCGCTCGGCGGGCAGGGGATTGGGGTCGCCGTCCTCGCCCCGGGCGATGTTGAGCGCGAGCTGCGAGGCTGTCTGGTACCAGGCGTCAGGACCCTGCTGGCTCAGCATCGAAAAGATGTCGCCAAACATGTTGCCGAATGGGTTGTCACTCACGGAGCCAACTTAGAGGGACAGCCGAGCGTCACGTCCACGTCGTGCACGTTCGTTCCCTTGGCGTAGGTGATCTCGGCGTGGGTGTAGGCCGGGGTGAGGTAGAGCGTCGAGACCAGCTGATTCCACGTGTTGAGCTCCGCGCCCTTCCACTTGGTGATGACGTCGCCCACCGCAAGCCCGGCGTGGGCCGCGGTGCCGTATTTGACGATCTTGGTGATGCGCACGCCGCCGCCCTGCTCGGTCGTCCCATCGATTCCCAGGTCCGCGTGACAGCCGTGTCCGGTTGCCACGACCTCGGCCACCTGGGCGACGAACTCGGCGGGATACCAGAAGTGCTGGGCGGACAAGACCGCCACCACGCGGTCTTTGGCGTCGACGGCGATCGCGTCCACGTAGCCCGAGAGCTTCGTCTTGGCGGAGGTGGCGAGGTAGTGCACGACGCCCTGGGCGTCGTTGGTCGGATCGCCCAGCGAGGTCGTCGTCCAGTCGTACTCCGGTGCGGTAAAGGAGTTCTTGATGACGGGAGCGATCGCCACGACTGACGCGCTCGCCGGCATGGGGTCCAACGTGGAGGCTTTGACCTTCGCTCCTAAGTGGACGATAGAAAAGCCCATCACGTTGTCGCGGCCTTCCAGCGTGACTGCGAAGTTCGTCTCGGTCGCTGTGGCTCCAGTGATGACCGAGTTGATGGGGATGACTGTGGTGGTGACGGCGAGACTATCCGGCAAGACCAGGGCGGCGACCTTGGTCGTGGTGCCGGCATGGGTGATCGTGAGCACGACCGTGTCGGCCGCAGCTGCGCGGGCCGAGGCCGGCAGTTCATCCAGAGTCGTAGCCAATTTCGCTGGTGAGTTGGGGTTGGGCGTCGCCGGAGCGCGATTCACCGCGAGGAAGACGCCACCGGCGACGAGGAGAAGGGCCATTACCAAGATCACTCCGCGGGGCGTGACCACGTGCGGACGCGGAGTGGGGAGATCCTTGAAGCTCGGTAGTTCGCTCGGGTGCACCCAGTGACGTGACTCGGCGGGTGGCCGTGATCGACCGCTTCCCCTCCACCGACTCCACCACGACTGCTCCGCCACTTGAAAAAGGCTAGTAACGAGAGGCCAACTACTTGCGTCGCCCTAGAGTTGGCACCTATGGCCGTGGACGTAGCGCTGGATATTGGCACGTCCCATACGCGATTGGCGACCTCGGCGCGCGGCATCCTGTTCGATGAGCCCACCATGGTGGCGATCGACACAAATACAGGCCAGGTCCAGGATCTGGGCCACGGTGCGCTCGAAATGATTGGTCGCACCGCGCGCCACGTGGTCGTCTTTCGACCTTTCAGTCAAGGTGCGACGATCGACTTTGACGTCACGGCCAGACTCATCGAGTCACTCTTCGAGCGCGCCGGACTGTCCCGCTTGAGCCGGGCGCGAGTGGTGATGAGTGTGCCGTCACTCGCCACCGCCATCGAGCGCAGGGCCCTGCGCCAAGCCGCCGTCCAGGCGGGTGCGCGCGAAGCCAGCCTCATCGAAGCTCCCCTCGCGGCCGCGATCGGGCTGGGCATGCCGATTCAGGATCCCGTCGGCTCGGCCATCGTGCTCTTGGGCGCGGGAGCGTCCGAAGCCGCCGTGGTGTCGCTGGGGGGCATCGTGACCGGTGCCGCGCGTCGCATTGGCGGCAGCGACGTCGACGCGGCGATCGCCACGGCGCTGCGTCTCAATCTCGGTGTGGTGGTCGCGCCCACCGTGGTGGAGATGCTCAAGTGCTCACTCGCCTCGGCCCTCGGTCGCACCGCGGGGCTCTCGGAGGTCGTGCTCGCACGCACCGTCGATCGCGGTCGCCTTGTGGAGATCGAGGTGAGTGCCGAGTTGGTGAACGCCGCCGCCCACGACATCCTGCAGGCGACGATGCGCATGATCCAAGAGTGCCTGGGCGGCGCGCCGCCCGACCTCGCCCAGGACGTCAGCGCGCGCGGTCTTACCGTGGCGGGCGGTCACGCCAACATCACTGACATGGATGAACTCGTCGCCCAATCGAGTGGGGTCGAGGTGGTCGTAGCGCCTTCCGCCGATCTCGTCGTCATTCAAGGACTACAAGCGTGCTTGGAAGAGATGTCTGCTCTTCACGCTCTCTTTCGCAGCGCCGATCGCTAGCCGCTCGCCGGTTCTAAGCGGTGATGTCTCAGGTAGCGTTGATTCATCTTTAGTGCGACCCCCACAGCAAGTAAGAAATCGCGAATTTGGATTCCCCTGGTCGTGATCGCCGTGGTGCTCCTGGGCATTTTGGCCCTCGAATCAAAGTCGTCCGGGGAGTACTCCATCACCCCTGGCGACAGCACGCCCGTCGCCCCCCTCATCAAACTCAGCGGCGTCCAGACGAACAAGCATCCCGGTCGCATCTTGTTCACCGACGTCTACCTCCAGCCGCTCTCGGAGTGGCAGCTGTTCTTGACCCACTTCCAAAAGCACGTTCAAGTCGTGCCGGCCGATGAACTGACCGAGCCCGGTGTGTCGACCAGTGAGCTCAACGCCCAGGGGTATCTCGAGATGTACGACGCCAAGCACTCAGCCGAAGTGGCGGCGTTTCGCGCGGTCGGCTGGCGAGTGCCCTCGACGAAGACGGGCACGGTCATTACCGGCGTGGAAGAGAATTCTCCGGCGAGTCGGGCGAAGCTCGCGGTGGGGGATCTCATCACCGGCATTAACTCGACGCCAGTTCGTTCCGCGTGTCAGTTGATTTCGTTGTCGCACAACATTGCGCCCCACACGACCGAAGTCCTCGACATCGACAAAGTCAAGATCTCGAGCTCCGGTCGATTCACCTACGACGCACCGTCGACGTGCACGTCACCACTGCTCCACTACCGAGCGATATCGATCAGACCGGTTGCAACGGAGGAAGCGCGCGCGCAAAGTCGTGGGTCGGTATCTCTCTCGAAGACGGCATTCACTACAAGCTGCCCGCCGCCGTGAGCATTAACACCGCCAACATTGGGGGACCGTCCGCGGGACTCGCGATGACGCTGGCGTTGATCAACAAGTTGAGCGCGGGGTCCCTCACCGGAGGTCACGTGGTGGCCGCCACCGGCACGATCTCACCGGATGGCCAAGTGGGAGCGGTGGGTGGCGTCGAAGAAAAGGCCGTTGCTGTGCACAACGCGGGAGCCACGTATTTCTTCGTGCCGAACGGAGGTGGCGACGTCGACGCCGCCAGGGCCGCGGATCAGCCTGACCTCACGATTGTCCCCGTGAGGTCCCTCAAGCAGGTTCTGGCTGATCTGAAGCGGATTGGAGGCGTATCTCCCACGCCTCTCACGAAGCCCTCGGACACCTAATCTTCGTCGCAAAACTCCTAGGCTGTAACCAATGGACGACCGCCGAACAGTCTCGACCACGCGCCTTTCTTCAAACGAACTGACCCGGGTCACATTTACCACCTTGCGCAAGGGCGGCGTGGATCCCAACGAGGTCCGCTTGCACCTAGAAGCCGCCGCCCGTGAGATGGGCCACCTTGAGAGCCGAGTTCGAGAACTGCAGGATCAACTGAGCGAAGCTCACCACCTCGCCGAGCATCCGACCTTCGACGAGGCCACCTTGACCAACGCTTTGGGAACTCAGAGTGCGTCGATCTTGCGCTTGGCCCACGAAGAAGCCGGACGCGTGACCGCCGAGGCCCAAGAACGAAGCGCGGCAGTGTACGCCGAGGCCCAGAGCCGGGCCTCCGCTCACCTCATGGAGGCCCAGGAGCGTTCGACCGCGCTGATCACCGAGGCCGAAAACACCGGCGGCCAGATCGACCACGACGCGCGGCTCGCGGCGGAGCGACTGATCGACTCGGCCAAGGTCAATGGCGAAGCGTTGATCGATCGCGCGCGCGAGCAAGGCCGCGCGATTGTCGAGCAGGCGAACGAAGCGCGCCGCACAGTGCTCAACGATCTCGCGGTCAAGCGCAAGGCGCTGCACATGCAGATCGACCAGCTGCGCGCCGCACGTGACACACTCGGCACGTTCGTCAGTGAACTGCGCGAGAAGGTTGACGACATTCTCACGGGCATCAACGGATCCGACGAGGCCGCTCGCACCGCCGCGCTGGAGGCGCTGCGCGCCCACGCGGCTGTGCCCGAGCCCACCGACGAGGAACTGCTCGCGGGAACACCGCTGCGCGAGGTGCCCGCACCGACGCTCGAGGCGCCGATCGATTCGACGCCGGAGGTCGCTCGGCGCACCGATGCAGTCCCACCGCCCGCACCGCCACGCTCAGCTCCCCACGAAGGCGAGTCGCTGCTGGAAGACGATCCGTCGGGGACCGACGTCGTCAACGAAATCTTCGCGCGCCTGCGCAAGGCCACCCTGGAAGAGCGTGGCGCAACTGCGGTTGCGCCGAAGAAGGCGGCACCGGCCAAACCGGAGACCCCGGTGGGGACGCTGTTTCGGCACCGCGACGACGCGCTCGACGAGGCGCTGTCGGTTCTCACTCGCCGGGTCAAGCGCGTGCTGCAGGACGATCAGAACATCATGCTCGAACGAATCCGCCACGTGAAGGCGATGATCACCGACGAGCTCGAAGACGAGATGGTCCAGCGAAATCGCTACGCCGAGGCCGCGAGCGAGGGCTTAGTGCTCGCCGCCCAAGCGGGTGTGCAGTTCGCTCGCGATGAAGGTGGCGTGAGCGAGACGACGGTCGAGCCGTCTCTGTTGGACGACGTGGCGGCTGACCTCGCGGTCACCATCGTGCTCGCGTTGCGCAAGCGCATCCTGAGTGAGTCGGCGGGTGACGCAACCGATCGAGTGAACGCGGCCTACCGCGAGTGGCGCGGAGCGCGAGTGGAGCGGCTCTGCACCGATGCCGCGCGACGCGCCTTTCATTTGGGCGTGGTGACCGCGTCCAAGGGACGCTCGGTTCGTTTCTTCGCGACACCCAACGACGCGCCGTGCGACTTGTGCGCGCACGACGCCGATTCTGGTGAGCGCCTCGCGGGCGAGAACTTTCCGAGCGGCTCGCCCTATCCACCGCTGCATGCGGGCTGCGCCTGCACTGTAATTCCCGTTTAAATAAGTCGTAGGCTCGATCTGTGCGCAGCTCGACCGACGTTCCCCAACGCCCGCGGCGCCTCGGACGACTATCCCGGCGGTTCTGGATCGGGATCATCATTGTCGTCCTCCTGGTTATCTTCTTCTCCCTGCGCAACCTGGCGGTGTTGTGGACCGACGAGATGTGGTTCTCATCGGTGGGCTTCTCACACGTCTTCTCGACCCTGTTCTTTATCAAGGTCGGACTCGGTCTCACCTTCGGGGCGATCTTCTTTTTCATCATGTGGGGCAACCTGCTCCTGACGGACCGCTTTGGGGCGAGGGATCTCTCCTTCGATCCCGAAGACGAGGTGGTGCGGCGCTACCAGAACATCGTGCGCCCGTACGCCCGGCGTATCTACGCGGCGATCGCCCTCGTAATGGGCCTCATCGCGGGGCTGAATGCGACTGGTCAGTGGAAGAACTACATCCTCTTCACCCACTCCCAGCCGTTCCACAAGGTCGACCCGGTCTTTCACAAGGACCTGAGCTTCTATGTCTTTACGCTGCCCTTCGTTTCCTTCGTGGTCACCTGGTTCCTCGTCGTCTTGATCATCGCGCTCGTGGTCACGACGGGCTTTCACTTCCTCAACGGCGGTATCCGCACCACCAAGGTGACCCCGCGGGTGGCCCCGCGGGTGAAGGCTCACCTGTCGGTGATCGGAGCGGCCATCGCGATCATGAAGGCGATCGGCTACTTGATCGCCAAGTGGGAACTGCTCACCTCCACCAACGGCTTCGTCCAAGGCGCGACGTACACCGACGTGCACGCGCGCATGCCCGCGCTCACGATTCTCTTCTGGCTGTCGCTGGCCGCGGCCGGGATCCTGCTCTACAACGTTCGCTCCAGGGGCTGGTCCTTACCCGTCGTGGCGGTCGGCCTGTGGGCCTTCGTGGCCCTGGTGATTGGCGTGCTGTATCCCACGATTCTTCAGGCCCTCAAAGTCTCGCCCAACCAGGAGACCCTCGAAGCGCCGTACATTCAACGAAATATCGAAGCGACGAGGTCGGCCTTCGGGCTGGACAATGTGGCGTATCACAACTTCGCCGGCGCGGCCTCCATCACCGCGAGTGAAGTGAAGGCCGACGCGCCCACCCTCAACAACATCCGCCTGTGGGACCCGGCCAACAACGTCTCGCTCCAGACGGTGACCCGGCGTCAGTCGATCCGTTCGTACTACAACTTCGCCAACCTCTCGGTGGACCGCTACTACATCAACGGCAAGCTCACGCCGGTGCTGATCGGGGCTCGCCAGATTGCGAGCGGAAACCTTCCCTCGAACAGCTGGGTGAACCAGCACCTGCAGTACACCCACGGCATCGGGGCCGCCGTGTTGGCCGCCAATCAGGTCGACACCTCGACGGGCAACCCGATCTTTGATGTCGCGAACGTCCCGCCGCAGTCGACCGACGGTATGCCAACGCTCACTCAGCCCGACATCTACTTCGGACTGGGACTGAACGGCTGGGTCGTCGCTAACACCAAGCAGGCTGAGCTCGACTACCAGGTGAACTCGGGTCCCAAGGCGGGCACGCCGGTCGAGGTGCACTACAAGAGCACCGGCGGGGTCCAGGTCGGGGGTTTCCTTCGTCGCTTCGCCCTGGCGTTGCGCCTGGGCGACTTCAACTTCCTCATCTCGAATCAGATCACCGACCAGAGCCGCGTGATGTTCGTGCGCGACGTGCGCCAGATGGCCGAGAAGGCGGCACCGTTCCTGTCATTTGACTCCCAGCCCTACGCCGTGATCGCCAACGGCGAGGTGCAGTACGTGCTCGACGGGTACACCACCACCAGTCAGTACCCGTACTCGGAGAACGCCAGCAACCTCAACATGAACACGGGCGGCCTGCCGAACAGCTTCAACTATGCGCGCAACGCCGTCAAGGTTGTCGTCAATGCCTACACCGGTCAGATGAAGTTCTACGTCATCGATCCCAAGGACCCGATCATCGAGGCGTACCGCTCGGCGTTCCCCTCGATGTTCCTACCCATGAGCGCGATGCCTTCGACGATTCGCACGCACCTGCGCTACCCCTCGGACCTCTTCGCTGTCCAGGCTGCGACCTACGGTCGCTACCACATCACCGCGGCGGACTCGTTCTACTCCGCCTCGGACCGCTGGGAGGTCTCGCCCACCACGGGGGCCGGATCCCCGTCGAACACGATCAACCAGACCGTGACCGAGAACTCCGCCGGCCAAGTCACCAACGTCTCGAACACACCAATGAGTCCGATCTTCACGGTGGGGTCGCTGCCCAACGTGAACCATCAACAGTTGCTCGAAACGATCGACTACGTGCCCGCGGGCAACTCCGGAACGGTGCAGAACCTCACGGGCATGATGATCGCCACGAGCGATCCCGACGACTACGGACAGCTCAACGTCTACGAGACTGAACGTGGCGCCTCGGTCACGGGTCCCCTCCAGGCCGACTCCGAGATCAACCAGTACTCCCAGGCCTCGTCGATCATCAGCCTGCTCGACCAGCACGGTTCCGAGGTGCTTCTAGGGAACAACTTGACCGTGCCGCTCGACTCAGCGGTGCTCTATATCCGTCCGCTCTACGTGACGAGCAAGACGAACCCGATGCCGCAGCTTCGCTACGTGATCGCCGTCTTCAACCAGGAAGTGAGTATCGAGCCCACGTTGGACCAGGCGCTCTCGGCCGTGTTGGGCGCTGCGGTGAGTGGGGTCTCGCCGCCCTCGACGGGCACCGGCAAGGGCAAGGGATCCACCACGTCCAACACGACGGCCGAGCAGTATCTGACCCAAGCGTCAGGCCGACTACACCGCGGCCCAGACGGCACTGTCCAAGGGCGAACTCGGCCAGTACCAAAAGGACGTCAACGCGATGAACACCGCCCTGCAAGCGGCCGAGAACGCTCTGTCCAAGGGCACGACGTCGAGCACCGGCACGAAGTCAACGACGACGACCACCACGACGACGACCACGACCACGCCGTCGGGTTAGTCCTCGCGACGTTCCTCGACGACTAGTTCTGGCGCTTTGGATGATTCGCGCTCGGGATCGCGCACCCCGGGCACGAAGATGACGCCGAGGCAGATCGCGCCCGAGACGAGACCACCGACCAACAGCGAGTGGCGGGTTCCGATGGTAGATGCGGCCAGACCACCGGCGAGGATGCCAAAGGGACCGAGCGAAAAGGCGAAGAGGAAGATCAACGACGAGACGCGTCCGAGGAACTCGCGCGGAACGATTCGTTGGATCCACGAGAAGAACAGGACGTCGCCGTAGAGCATGAGCCCGACTTCGCCGGCCTCGAGTATCCCGGTCACCAGCACATTCGGCGCGAAGGACTCAATGGCGATAAGCGCGCCGCTCGCTGCGTACGCGCTCCACAGCACCGTGATTTGACGGCGCGGCGAGCCAAGGCGCGCGACGTAGAGCGAGGCGAGAACCCCCGTCGCGCCGCCGGCGGCAAAGACCAGGCCGAGGTCAAAGGCCGTGCCGTGCAACGTCTGGCGAACGAACAGCGGCAGCAGAACGGTGAGGGGCGCCATGCCAAAGAAGTTCGCCAGGGCCGCGCCGATGACGGTGTAGAGCAGATAGGGGCGCGTCCAGACGTAGCGCAGCCCTTCGCGCGCGTCGCTGGTGGGTGAGGTCGTGGCGGGTGCAGGTCGGGTGGCCGAACGCAGCGCGACCAGACACGTGGCCGAGACGAGAAAGCTGATCGCGTCGAGTCCGAACGACCACGCCGTGCCGATCGCCGCGACAATGAATCCGCCGACCGCGGGTCCGAGGAGACCTTGGGTCAACTGATTGCTCATCTGGCTCAGCGCGTTGCCGGCGACCAACTGGTCCTCATTGAGCAGTTCAGGCATGATGGCCATCGAGGCCGGACTGAAAAAACTGTCGGCTGCGCCAAAGATGGCGGCCATGAGGATGAGCTCCCACAGTCGCAGTTCGTTGCGGGCGAGGAGTACGGCCGTGACGCCCACTGTTGCTCCACGAAGGAAGTCCGACGTGAGCATCACGATTCGTCGCGAGACGCGATCCACGACGACGCCGCCGATCAAGGCGAGCACGACCGAGGGAATGGCCCGAGCGGCGAAGACGAGTGCGATACCGGTGGGGTGGTGATCGACGTCGAGGGTCACCAGGGCGAGCGCCACCGTAAAGATGCCATCTCCCATGGACGACACGGTTTGGCCGGACCAAAGCAGCGAGTAGTCGCGGACCTTGAGCGCGTCGAAGGTCCCGCGTTTAGCTGTGCTCACGAAGATCCCCGATCCCGTCGCGTATGACGCGGACCCTCACAACTGTACGCACGAAGAAGTCAGCCGCGATCTCAGGCTGAAGAAGGTCGCCTCGACCCGAGCCGAGTGGCGCTAGTCGTCGTGACGTTCGTCGATGTGTCGGTAGGGATTGAAGATACCCTGGGGATCAAAGACGGACTTAATGCGACGCTGCAGATCCACGAGTGCGGGATCGGTGAGGGCGAGATACACCTCGCGCTTGTCGAGGCCGAGGCCGTGCTCGCCGGAGATCGCACCACCCAACTCAACACCCACCTGGAACAGTTGGAGCAAGAGTTCCTCGCGCTTGTCATCGTCGGGGAGGAAGACCGAGAGGTGAACGTTGCCGTCGCCCACGTGCCCACACCCCGGGATGTAGGCGCCGTACTCATCGCCGAGAGCCTTCACCTTCTCGAGAAAGACGGGCACGGTCGAGCGCGGGACCACGATGTCGATGATCTCGTTCGCCCCCGCCGCCTTGGACACCCAGAACATTCGCTCGCGAGCCTGAATGAGTTGCGTCGCGGGTGATCCTTCCAGCACGTAGACGTCCAGCGCACCCGCCTCACCCACGATGTCCGCGGCGGCCTCGACGTCGGCGTCGAGCTGTTCGCGTGTCCTGGTCTCGAGCACAACGATGAGGTAGGCCGAACTCTGCTCGGCGATCACGGGGTTCACCCCCAGACGCAGTTCGGCAGATGTCTGGAGCGCGTGGAGCGTCGTGGAGTCCAGATACTCCAGGAGCGAGGGCAGCAGTCCCGAAGAGATCAACGTGGGCACGACGCTCGCGACGTCGTGCACATCGGCGAAGGGCACGAGCAGCGTCGCCGAGTGGGGCAGCACGGGCGAGAGTTTAAGAGTGACTTCCGTGACCAGCGCGAGGGTGCCCTCGCTGCCGATGATCAGTTGAGTGAGGTCGTACCCCGAGGACGTCTTCATGACTGGGCCGCCGGTCTTCATCACTGTTCCATCGGCCAGCACGACTTCGAGACCCAGGACGTGTTGGCGCGTGACGCCGTGCCGCACGGCCCGCATGCCTCCGGCGTTGGTACTCACGTTGCCGCCGAGCGAGCCCGAGAGTTCGCCGGGGTACACGGGGTAGTGCAAGCCCGTGCCCACGAGTGCCTCGTTGAGTTCGCGCAACGTGATGCCCGCTTGGACGACGGCCACGTGGTCGCGGTCATTGACTGAGAGAATGTCGCGCATCTGGTCGAAGGCGATGACGAGACCGCCGTTGATCGGCACGGCACCGCCCGAGAGTCCGGTGCCCGAACCTCGCGGCGTGATGGGAATGTCGTTTCGCGCGGCCCAGCGAACGAGGGCGGCGACTTCTTCGGTGCTGCGCGGGCGCGCAACTGCCAGGGGCTCACGTTCGCGCAGGTGCAACGACTCGTCGTGCAGGTCATCGGGGTTGTGCGATCCGGCAAAGGTCACGTCTTTGACGAGCGAAAACAGTTCGGCGCGCATCTCGTAGGTTTTCACCTCTGGAACGCTACCGCGCGCGATTCGCCTCGCTGCCGGGTGCCAGATCCAGCACGACGGCGTCCCCCTGGCGAGGGACGCCGTCGTGCTGGATTACGAGGTGGCTATCGAATGCGATAGTTGATCGAGGTCCGCTTTCCATTGCTGAACTGGATGATGAAGCGGAACGTGCCCTTCTTCGCACTCTTGACGACGCGCACCTTGAGGTAGATGTGCGTGGCCGTGGATCGGATGACCGAGGCCACGGTGCCCGCGTGCCCAATCACCCGGGGGTGCGTACCGAAGTTCGTGCCGGTGATGACCAGGACGTCAGAGTGTCCGATGATGCCCCAACCGGTGATCCGAATGGCCCTTGGTGCGGGGGTCTTGGTGATCGTGGTTCCCGCCACGGTGATCTTGAAGGTGAACGTGCCCGAGTCACCATTGGGATCAGCCGTGGTACCCGAAGCCGTGTAGGTACCCGACTTCAGTGCGCCCGATGTGCTCACGGCTCCCGAACTCGACACCACGACGTCGGGTGATCCTGCGGTCTGGGTGTAGGTCACCGCCCCGTTGTTACCGCTGGTGTTGAGTTGGGCGGTGAAGCCGGCCGAACTCGTGACCGAGGCGCTGAGGGGAAGATTCTGGCTCAGGGTCTTGGCGACCACGGAGTAGGAGAACGACGCGTCAATGAAGGGCGCCGACGTGCCGCAGACGCTGGCGGACTTCGAGTCGTTGCTCGGATAGGGCGTCGCGTTCACCTCGCACAGGTACACCGTGTACGACGAGCCGGTCGTCACCGTCGAGGGCACGGTCATCGTGCCACCGAGGACCGGCGCGTTGAGCGTCTTGCCGTCGTAGCAGTCGTTCGAGATCGTGACCCCCGTGGCCGGTCCCGCGAAGGCGGGTGTCGACGCGCCCGAGCCATACCAGGCCTCTTCGAGGAGCGAGGAGGGCACATCGCCGTACCCGCTCGTGCTCGCACAACTTGACGGCGCGACCGCGGCCGCGCTTCCCGCGTCGAGGGCCTGGACGGCCTGGATGGCGTCGCCCCACCAGTAGCCGGTGGCACCGGCGGCGTCACTGACGTTGATGAGGCTGCCCGGGGATCCACTCGCGGGCTGGGCCGCAATCGTGGGGGCCGCGGGAGCGGTGGTCTGACTCGCGTACATCACGAGGTACTCGCCACCGGCAACCTCTTGCTCAGAGGAGTTCGCGACCGCTATGGCGCACCCGAACAGACCCGCGTTGATCTGGGCCTGCGAGGGGGGACACTGGGCCGCGGTGTCACCCGCGGCGCTGAACGTGGCGGGCACGGCGAACGTCGCTTCGGTACAGGAACCGGCCGTTCCCGCGGGACAACCCGTGTCGGTCGCGCTGGCGGTGAAGTCACCCAGCGTGCTGGTGTCCGCTTCGGCGGTGGGGATGACGTTCGAGGTGGAGAGAGCGGCGAGCAGTGATGCCTCGGCCACGACCGCTGCGCCCGATGAGGCGTCGCAGTCGAACTTGATCTGGGTGGTGCCGGCCACGACACCGGTGATGAGCGTCGTCGAAGGGATCAGCTGGCCGCCTCCCGAGACCAACACGCTGCAGGGGAGCGTCGGTGCGGCGTGAGGTTGCACCGTGGCCGCCGAGACGTCGCTCGTGATCGTGAGGGCCGCGGCGGCCATCAACGCGATTGACGCGCCAAGAGCGAAGAGCGGTGTCCAATGTGTTCTCGCGTTGCGTGCACGACGTCGTCCGTTCAGGTTGTTCATTGAGTCTCCCTTTGGCTGTGAGTTGGGGGTCCAGCGGGCACCGATGTGCCGCTTCTTCCACGCTAAGAGAGGCGCGAGCCGGAAGTCTTGTCGGCCCCTACTGTGAGCAGCTCTCCGATGGGGCGCAATCGCTGAGGTATGAACGCGCGAGTGCCCTTCACATCAAACTCTCAGAATCGGGTTCCTCAGTCGCTCGACTCGTCACTCCACGCGACCACGCCGCCGCGCACCGAGATCCCGACGTCGCTGTCGCGCGCGGGCAGGTCAATGGCCTGGGAGGTGCGCGCGTGCAAGAAGAGATCGCCGTGCACGTTCGCGCGCAACTTCACCACGGCGTCGTGCCCGTAGAACTCGGTGTCGAGCACGTGGGCGCGGGCCGAGCCGTTCGCGCTGAGCTCGATCTGTTCGGGACGAATGAGTACGAGTAGCCGTGCACCGTCGCGCAAGTGAGGGATCGACGACACGTCCTCGAGCACGAAGCGCCCGATATCGGTCTCCACGTCGCGGCCTCGCGCGACGCCCTTGACGAAGTTGACGTTGCCGAACTCTCGCGCGAGCTCGGGGGTAGCTGGTCTCGCGTACAGCGTGGCCGGCGCGTCGCACTGGCTGATGTGACCCTCACGAATCACGGCTACCTTGTCGGCGAGCGAGAGCGCCTCATCCTGATCGTGGGTCACCAGGATGGTGGTGGCGCCCGCGTCCTTCAAGATGTGGCGCACGTCGTGGCGCACGCTCGCGCGCAGACCCGCGTCGAGTGAGGAGAACGGCTCGTCCAAGAGCACCAGGTCGGGGTTGATCGCGAGACCTCGGGCCAGGGCGACGCGTTGCTGTTGGCCGCCCGAGAGTTGGTGCGGATAGCGCTCGGCGAGATTTCCCAGTCCGACCATCTCGAGCAGTTCGTTGACCCGCTTGCCGTTGCGTTCGCCCTTGGGCAGTCCAAAGCCGACGTTCATCTTCACCGACAGGTGAGGAAAGAGGTTGCCGTCCTGGGGCACGTAGCCAATCCGGCGTTTACGTGAGTCGACGAAGTGCGTCGCGTCATCGACGGTCTCGCCGTGCAGTCGCACGCTCCCGGCGTCGGCTCGTTCGAATCCAGCGATGATGCGCAGCAACGTGGTCTTGCCACTGCCCGAGGGCCCGAGAATCGAGACGAACGAGCCCTCGTCGACGACAAGGTCGAGCCCGCACAGCACCTCTTGGGTCCGAAAGGACTTGACGAGGCCCGAGATATCGAGTTCGCTCATGTGACCACGTTAGGGACTGGTGTGGCGAGGGCCCGGTGGGGAAGTCGATCAAAGAACCGACCGAGCAGGTACGCGGGCACCGCGGCAATGAGGATGATGACCAAGGCGAAGGGCGCGGCCTGGCCGTAGGAGAGGTTCTGCTGGTACGCCCAGAACTGCGTGGCGAGCGTCTGGACGTTGGTGGGAATCAGGATCAGCGTGGCGGTGAGTTCGGTGACGCAGCTGAGGAATACCAGGCAGAACGCCGCCCCAAGTCCCGGACCGACGAGGGGGAGAGTCACGCGGCGAAGAACCTGGGCGCGCGACACCCCGAGTGAAACCGCCACCTCCTCGAGGGCGAGGGGCGCTTGGCTGACCGACGCCCGCACCCCCACGAGCGCGAGGGGAAAGAACATAAGGGCGTAGGCCAGGATCAACAGCGGTGCGGTCTCGTAGCCAAAGGAGTCGGCGTGCTGTTCGGAGAAGTACGACAGGGCGAGGGCGATGACGATGCCGGGCATGGCCAGAAGTAGAAACGTTGAGCGCGTGAACGCGCGCGTCCATTTGGTGGGATAGCGCACAACCAGAAGGGCGACCGGTAGCGCCATGAGAGTGGCGAGCAGGGCGGCCCCCGCGCTGTAGAGAGCGGTGTAGAACGCGGCCGACGCGAGGGAGACGCCGGAGATCGCGTCGGCTCCGCCCTCGAACATCCAGTAGACGGCTGAGCCGATCGGCACCCCGAGGGCGGCCAGGACGAGAGCACTGAAGAGAGCGAGGACGGGAAGTCGCGAACGGCCGAGCATCACTCGGGTGCGCAGGGGAGTAACGCCGCGTCCACTGCGCGAGACTCGCCTCGACCCGCCCATCGCCCCTTCTCCCACCATCACCGCGATCGAGATCACGACGATCACCAGTGAGAGCGCAAAAGCCGACGACGTGTCGAAGCCGATCGAGAACTCCGAAAAGATCTCAGTTGTAAACGTGCGGTACCCCAGGATCTCGAAGGCGCCGTACTCGGCCAGGATCACGAGCGATACAAGTAGGCACCCGCCGAGAATCGAGCGACGAGCTTGCGCGAGGGTGATGCGAAAAAAGACCGCCAGACGTGACGCGCCGAGGCTGCGCGCGATCTCCTCTTGACCAGTGTCCGCGCCGCGAAAACTCGCCGCGACAGGTAGGTACACCAGCGGATAGACCGCCAAGGTCATCACGATGACCGCGCCGCGAAAGCCCGATATCCACGAGAACAGCGACGACCAGCCAAACGAGACGACGAAGTCGGGCATGGCGAAGGGGATCACCACGAGGACGGCCCAGACGTGACGTCCCGGCAGATCGGTTCGCTCGACGCAGTACGCGCACAGAGTGCCGATGATCGCGCAGAGAACTGTGACGACCACGGTGAGTCGCACCGTGTTCCAGAGCAGGGCGGCGGTCAGACTTCGCCAGATGAGGTGCCAGACCTTGCTCGCGCCCGCGTCCGACGCCTCCAGGAGCAGGAAGATCAGAGGAAGTGACAGCGCCCCGATCACGATCGTGCTCAGCGAAACCAGGGTCTTCGGACGCGGACGCCGCCGCCGGGGGGGGGCGAGAGAACTGGTCAGGGGCCTCTCAATCGTCGTCACCTAAGTGATCCCTGATTAGAGAGGGTGGACGAGCAAAGTTCGTCAGATACGTGGGCCTGTCCCGACCGATAGACGTCTGGTCGTGGGACTTCCATTGGCATTTAGTTTAGGCTAACCTAACTCGCTTTCGACCGTCAACGGCCAGGTCGCACCGCTCGATCCACGTCGCGTGTGCCTGAGAGCCGCCTGGGAACTTCCTTGCGAAAAACCTCCAAAGTCGACGGAACGTCAGTGTTTTCTTAACAAATCATCGAGTTTGTGGGTCCCCTGTGATCTCGGTGTCTGACGGTTGTCGCGCGATGGCCGCGAAAGAAGATGGGCTCTATGAGACACATACCCATATCTTCGAAGCGCAAGACGGCTTCTTCGTCTCGCGTCACTCTTTCCCACGCGCTGGCTGGCGCCGCGATCATCCTGGGTGCCTCCGGTTTGATCGCCGCGCCCGCATTCGCCGTCGGGACAACCTCCAACACCATCAGCGCCGGTGCCGCGCCCCACGCGGGTAGTACGCATGGCACTTACAGCCCGAGCGCATCGGCGACCTCGGGAGACACCGTGGCCATCACGCTCGACAAGAACTCCACGGGATGTTCGCTCAGCGACGCCAAGGTCACTTTTACCGGAGCTGGTACGTGCCTGGTCGACTTCAACGACCCCGGTAACGCCACGTACGCCGCGGCCGCCCAGGTGCAACAGAGCATCAAGGTGTACGCGAGCAACACGATCACCACCAGCACCTTTCCCAAGGCGGCTAGCAACGGCGGCGCTTACGCGCCGGGTCTGAGTGCGACTTCCGGGGACAAGGTGGTCATGTCGCTGGGCAAGTACTCGAGCGGCTGCTATCTGAACTACGGATGGATTGAGTTCAAGGGTTCGGGGCAGTGCAACGTCTATCTCAACGATCCGGGCAACGGCGCCTTCGCCGCGGCCACCGAGGTCGGGCGATCGATCAAGGTGTATTCGTCCAACACGATTTCCGCCTCGACGCCGCCCGCGGCGGGCACGATTCACGAGACGTACACGCCCAGCGCGTCCGCGACCTCCGGCGACAAGGTCTCCATCACGCTCAACAGCCAGTCGACGGGATGTTCACTCGCCAGTGGCGTGGTCACCTTCAATGACAACGGCGTGTGCGTCATCGACTTCAATGACGCGGGCAACGGAGCCTTTGCGGCAGCGTCCGAGGTGAGACAGTCGATCACGATCGGCACCGGCAATCCTAAGAGTCAGGGGGCGATCACCATCGTGACGACCTCGACGACCTACCGTCACGCGCTCTCGCTCGCGACGTCGGGTGGATCAGGAACCGGTGCGATTAGTTACGCCGTGACCTCCTCGGGCACTGCGGACTGCCAAGTGCAAGGAAACGTTCTCACCAGTGCGAAGGCGGGCACGTGCGTGGTAGTTGCGACCAAGGCGGCTGATGGCACGTACGCCCAGGCCACCTCGCTCGCCACCACGATCACGGTGCTCGCACCCGCGCCCAAGGCGACCCGACTCGATCGGTCCCTCTGGGCCGGCCGAACGATGAACGCGGTGGTGGTTGGCTCGGGCTTCTACGGGCGTCCCCTCGTGGTGAGCAGCTTGGTCGGCACCAGTGCGGTCGTCATCCACGACAACGGTCGTGCGCTCACGCTGCACGTGATCGTTTCGCGCGGCAGTCACCCGGGCCTCTACCGATTCACGATCGTCTTCGCCCACGGTCAACGAACGGTCGTACGCTACCGCCTGCGGTAGTGCGACCCGAGGTTGCTCAGTTGGTTCGTTCGACCTGACGGTCGAGGAACGCGTAGACGTCGATGAGATCCACCCCGGGGTAGGGGTTGAAGACCACGGTGTCGGTGGGCAGACCCGACACGAAGCTGCTGTGATCGCGCGCCGAGGGCCACGTTGATCGCTCCCAGCGATCGCGGGCCTCGACGTGCGGGCGGTGACAGCAATCGGGGTCGGGACAGGTCGAGACCGCCCGGCGCATCGTGGCCGAACCCCGAAACCAGTGGGACATGGCGTCGATGGTGCCGATGGTGATGGCGTCGCCCCGGTCGCGATCGAGGTCGATGTGTGTGGTGCACCAGAACGTGCCGGCCGCTGTGTCGGTGCGCTGGTAATGGTGCTCGTACGAGTCCTCGGAGGCGAAGGCCTGACGCGAGCTCCACCAGCGACACAGCCGTTGGCCCTCGATCGTTCCGTCCACCGCGGCCGGCAGCAGCACGCCGTCGTTCTCGTAGGCCTTCCACAACAGACCCTCGGGGTCCGAGCGCTGGAAGTGCACCGGAATGCCAAAGTGCCGCGTGATGAGGTTGGTCAGACGGTGAGCGGCCATCTCGTAGGAGACGTAGAACAGTTCTCCAAGGTCTTCTACGGCGATGTCCTCGTTGCGCTTCGCCTCGCCCAGCACCGCGACGACGGCGTGCTCGGGGGCGAGCAAGGCCCCGGCGAAGTAGTTGGCTTCGACGCGCTGGCGCACGTAGGTCTCAAAGTCACCCGGCGCATCATGACCGAGGGCGAAGTGCCCGAGGGTCTGGGCGATCACCGACCGGGACGAGCGAGTGCCGCCGGTCGCGTTGCGCTGGGGCACGTAAATGATCTTGTGCTGGGTGTCGGTGATGGAGCGAGCCGAGCGCGGCATGCCCTGCACGCGCGAGATGGTGTAGCCGAAGTGCGCGGCCGCGTCAGTGAGTTGGCG
The DNA here is from genome assembly GCA_963840595.1 of uncultured Acidimicrobiaceae bacterium. Taxonomy (GTDB): domain Bacteria; phylum Actinomycetota; class Acidimicrobiia; order Acidimicrobiales; family RAAP-2; genus RAAP-2. The sequence goes on along the minus strand of CAWIZQ010000004.1, from coordinate 717,389 downwards.
TTCGGAGACCGCGCCCGGACCCGAGTAGCCCACGGCGTCAAGCGCGGATGTCGCTACGCGTTCGATCTCTTCGAAGTAATTGTCGCGACGTCGCATCTCGTCGCGCAACGCGGCGTTGGCGGCGCGCGCCCCGCTCGTGTTGAGTCGCGCGACCGGTGGCGCGTCGCTGAGCGGCACGCCCGCGGAGAGTTCTCGCACGCGGTGATAGAGCGCGACGACGTGCTCGAGGGCAGCCGCGTCCAGTCGCGGGGAGGCCTTGAGGTAGGGCAGTCCGAGCTCACGGTAGGCCGGGTCGTCTTGAATATGCGCGAGCGCCACTTCGAGTTCGGCGCGGCGATTTGGTGCCGCGGCGCTCAAGAGCTCCGCGGGCCGACAGCCCAGCGCGGCGGCCAGCTGATTGACCGTGGAGAGTCGCGGTTCGCGATGACCGTTCTCGAGTTGCGAGAGGTACGAGGGCGATGAGCCCACTGCGTCGGCCAGCTGCCCGAGGGTCAGGCCAGCTCGCTTGCGTAGGTGGCGCAAGCGCTGGCCAAAGACAAAAGTGTCCAATGGTTCGGCGACATCACTCATGTCGAATATTTTTCCATATTTCGTGCTAAGTGACAAGTAATACGTTTCTTCATTTGTTTTGGCGCCAGATTGTCGGAAATAATCGTCGTTATGTTCGTTACTAGGAATCTCTCGATTGCTCCGCATCATGGTGTCGATACGGTCTTGACGCCGTGGGCGGTCGACTTCATCGTGGCCCTGCACGACAGATTCGAGGGCATGCGCGCCGAACTTTTGGCCGAACGAAGCGTTCGCCAGTCCCGCTTTGACGCGGGTGAGCGACCAGATTTTCTTCCGGAGACCCTCGAGATTCGCGAGAGTGAGTGGCGCGTGAGGCCCGCCCCCGCGGGGTTGGACGATCGACGAGTCGAGATCACCGGACCCGTCGAGCGCAAGATGATGATCAACGCGCTCAACTCGGGGGCCAAGGTCTTCATGGCGGACTTTGAGGACTCCAACTCCCCGACGTGGCACAACGTCATCGAGGGTCAACTGAACCTCATCGATGCGGTGCGCGGCAAGATTGAGTTCGCGACGACCGAAAAGACGTACCGACTTCGACCCGCCGCTGAACTCGCCACGCTCGTGGTGCGTCCCCGTGGTTGGCACCTACCCGAAAAGCACTTCTTGATTGACGACCAGCCGATCTCGGCCAGTCTCTTCGACTTCGGTCTCTACGCGTTCCACAACGCGAAGGCGTCTCTCGAGCGCGGCTTTGGTCCGTATTACTACCTGCCCAAACTTGAAAGTCACCTCGAGGCGCGGCTGTGGGACGAGGTGATGAGCTTTAGCGAAGAGTCCTTGGGACTCGAGCACGGGGCGATTCGCGCGACGGTCCTCATCGAGACGATCACCGCCGCCTTTGAGATGGACGAGATCTTGTATGAACTGCGCGATCACATCACGGGGCTGAACGCGGGGCGCTGGGACTACATCTTCAGCATCTCCAAGCGGTTCCACGACGACAAGGCCTTCGTGATGCGCGAACGAAGTGCGGTGACCATGACGACGCCCTTTATGCGCGCGTACTCCGAACTGCTGGTGAAGACTTGTCACCGACGGGGCGCCTACGCGATCGGGGGGATGTCCGCCTTCATCCCCAATCGTCACAAGCCCGCGGTGACCGAGGAAGCTCTCGCCAAGGTTCGCGACGACAAGCAACGCGAGGCCGGAGATGGTTTTGACGGCACGTGGGTGGCCCATCCCGACCTGGTCAGCGTCGCGCGCGCCGAGTTCGACGAGGTCTTGGGCAGTAACGCGAACCAACTGAGCCGTCAACGCCCGGAGGTGCAGGTGGAGGCGGCAGATCTCCTCAGCATCGAGTACCCCGAGCATGGGGTGACACCCTTGGGCCTTCGCACCAACATCGACGTGGGCGTGCGCTACATCGTGTCGTGGCTGTCCGGAGTGGGTGCGGCGGCGATTCACGACCTGATGGAGGATGCGGCCACAGCCGAGATCAGTCGCGCCCAGGTTTGGCAGTGGGTGCGGCACGGCATCACCTTGAGCGTCGGCGACAAGACGATCACCGAGGCGCTCGTGCGCGATCTCCTCGACGTCACCGAGGCGCAAGTCATCGCCGAGGGCGCGAGCCCGCGCGTCGTGCGCACCGCCCGGGCCATCTTCGAAGAAGTCGCCCTCGGCGAAGAGTTCGCTACCTTCCTGACCCTGCCCGCCTACGCCTTTCTCGACTGAACACCGACACAACCATCAACAAGGAGAACACTAAGTGACGACTTTCTACGACATCGAAATCGCCGCCCTGGAGCACGAGTGGGCAACCGACCCTCGCTGGGCCGGCATCGAGCGTGGATACGATGCCGCCGATGTCATCCGCCTGCGCGGATCAGTGAGCATCGAGCACAGCCTCGCGCGACGCGGTGCGGAGCAACTGTGGGATCTGATCCACAGTGAGCCCTACGTGAACGCGCTCGGTGCCATGACCGGCGGCCAGGCCGTGGAGATGGTGAAGGCTGGGCTCAAGGCCATCTATCTCTCGGGCTGGCAGGTGGCGGCCGACGCGAATCTCTCCGAGCAGGTGTACCCCGACCAGAGTTTGTATGCCGCCAACAGTGTGCCGGCCGTCGTTCGACGCATCAACAATGCGCTACGTCGTGCGGACCAAATTGAGTGGGGCGAGGCCATTGCGGCCGGCAGTACCGATGAGCCACGCGAGTGGTTGGTGCCGATTGTGGCCGACGCGGAGGCTGGTTTTGGCGGGCCGCTCAACGTGTTTGAGTTAATGAAGTCAATGATCGAAGCGGGTGCGGCTGGCGTGCACTTCGAAGACCAACTGTCGTCGGAGAAGAAGTGTGGTCACATGGGCGGCAAGGTGCTGATTCCTACGGGCCAGCACATTCGCACATTGATCGCCGCTCGACTCGCGGCGGATATCGCCGGAGTGCCGACAGCGATCGTGGCTCGCACGGACTCCCTGGGCGCGAATCTGCTCACCAGTGACGTCGATCCTCGTGACCAAGAGTTCTTGACCGACGAGCGTTCGCCCGAGGGCTTCTACTACGTGCGACCAGGTATCGAACAAGCCGTCGCGCGCGCTCTGGCCTACGCGCCGTACGCAGATCTCATTTGGTGCGAAACCTCGACGCCCGATCTCGACGAAGCCCGCATTTTCGCGGAGCGGATTCACGAGGAGTACCCAGGCAAGCTTCTGGCTTACAACTGCTCGCCCTCCTTTAACTGGCGCAAGCACCTGGACGACGACACCATCGCACGCTTTCAGCGCGAACTCGGCGCGATGGGCTACGCCTTCCAGTTTGTGACGCTAGCCGGATGGCACGCACTCAACGAATCCATGTTCCAGCTCGCCCACGGCTACGCCCAGAGCGGCATGAGCGCCTACGTCAAGTTGCAGGAGCGCGAGTTCGCCGCGGAGAGCGAGGGCTACACAGCCACCCGCCACCAACGCGAGGTGGGGGCGGGATACTTCGATGACGTGATGACGACGTTGACGAACGGCGTCTCATCGACGCTGGCACTCGTGGGTTCGACGGAGTCGGAACAGTTCTGACGACGGACTCCGCTTGCCCTGGAGAAGGTGTCGACCAATCGGCTAGGGTGTACTTCGCAACGCGGGGTGGAGCAGTCTGGTAGCTCGTCGGGCTCATAACCCGAAGGTCGCGAGTTCAAATCTCGCCCCCGCCACGAAGATCGAATGCCCAGGCCACGGCCTGGGCATTCGATCTGTCTGGGGCGAATTCCTCCGGCGATTAGTCATCGGCATGTTGTGATACCTCCAGACGGCATACTCCTGGTAGTATCGAAGTATGAAAGTTAGTATGAGTCTGCCTGAAGAAGACGTCACCTTTCTCGACGCATATGCCAGCGAGAAGGGGCTCCCTTCTCGCTCGGCTGCACTACATAAGGCTGTTCGACTACTGAGGGCGACGGGCCTCGGTGTCGCCTACGAAAGTGCGTGGGCCGAGTGGTCAAACGAGGACGAGCAACTTTGGGATCCGACCGTCTCAGATGGATTGCGCTAGTGCGCCGAGGCGAGATTCACGTCGTCAACCTAGACCCTGCAAAGAGCGCAGAGGCAAACAAGCGACGACCCGCCGTGATTGTCAGCAACGACGGAGCGAACGTTGCTGCCGAACGAACTGGCCAGGGGGTCATCACAGTCGTGCCGGTGACTTCGAACATCTCGCGCGTCTACCCATTTCAAGTGCTGCTTCCTGCAAACGTGACTGGACTAGAGCACGACTCAAAGGCTCAGGCAGAGCAAATTCGGTCAATTTCCGTGAAGCGACTTGGATACTCGATTGGAGAAGTCCCTCAAGAATTGATGGCTCAACTCGACGAGGCGCTTCGTCTTCACCTTGCACTCTGACAACCGCGTCCTCTTCGCGTGCAGCGCGGCCGAGGCTGGCGCTGGTACCGAAGTTAGGAACCAGACAGAGCCGCGTCGAGCGCTGCGCGGCAGTGGAGCGACGTCGTGGCAAAGACGCTCACCAGCAGGTCGTCGTCAGTGACGCTGAGTTCGAGCTCGGTGCATCCAAGGACGATTCCTTGGGCGCCTCGATCGACCAACCGTCGCGCGATGTCGATCAACGTGTCGTGCGACGCGGGACTGATGACGCCGAGGCAGAGTTCGTCGTAGATGATGCGCTGCAACTCGGTGCGATCGTCGGGCTCGGGAATGAGTGACGCGACCCGGCTCACCGACAAACGATCGCGATAAAAGTCGTCCTCCATGGTGTAGCGAGTGCCCATTAAACCGATCCGCTCAAGTCCCGTCTCACGCACCGCTCGTGCCGCCACGTCCGCGACGTGCAGCACATCGCACGTCACCGCGTCCACAATCTGTTCGTAGACCTTGTGCATGGTGTTCGTGGCGATGAGAATCAGTTCCGATCCGGCCCTTTCGAGTGCCACGGCTTCTGTCGCCAGAAGTTCGCCGGCGCGGTGCCACTCTCCGGCGGCCTGCATTTTCTCGAGCGGCGCAAAGTCGACCGACGAGATGACGACTCGCGCCGAGTGGAGTCCGCCGAGTCGATCCCGCGTGCCTTCGTTGAGCAGCCGGTAGTACTGGAGGGTTGACTCCCAACTCATGCCACCAAGCACGCCGATTTTCTTCATGAGTCGATTATTGCGGGAGGTGAGACAAGGGGGATCTAGGCGCCCTTTCGGCGAAGCGTGTCGGGCGTGAGAGCCGCAATGTTGGGATAGCCGTCGACCGCCATCATCAAGTCCATCTCGGCGAGGAAGCACTTCACGACGTGTTCGATGCCTCGCTGGCCGCCCACGGCGAGTCCGTAGGCGTAGGGCCGTCCGATTCCCACTGCTGACGCGCCGAGCGCGAGAGCAGTGAGAACGTCCGGGCCGCTACGCACCCCCGAATCGAAGATCACCGGGACCCGCTCGCTGACGGCATCAACGACGTCAGGCAGACAGTCGAGCGCCGCGAGGCCTCCGTTGGCCTGACGTCCGCCGTGCGTCGAGCAGTAGATGCCGTCGACCCCCGCGTCCACCGCACGGCGAGCGTCCTCAGGGTGGCAGACACCTTTGAGGACAAGGGGCAGGCGAGTCAGCGAGCGCAGACGCGCGAGGTCATCCCAGTCGAGACCCGGGTTGCCGAAGATCGATGACCATACTCCCACCGCCGCTATGAGGTCCTCTTCGGGAGGACCGGCGAGCTTCGCTCGAAAGACCGGATCGGAGAAGTAGTTGGCGAGGCAGAATCCCCTGAGTTGGGGAAAGCTCGCGATCGACAGGTCACGCGGTCGCCATCCGAGCGTCAGGGTGTCGAGGGTCACCACAATGGCGGAGAACCCCGAGGCCTCCGCGCGTCCCACGAAGCTCTCGGTGAGCTCGCCATCATTGGGCGGATAGAGCTGGAACCAGCCCGGCGTCTCGCCGAGCTCCTTGGCGACGACCTCCATCGGATCTTGGGTCAGCGTGGAAGCGATCATCGGTACGCCGCTCGCGGCCGCGGCCCGAGCGGTGAGTACGTCGCCGTGTCCGTCGGGATCACATATGCCAATCACTCCCACCGGCGCGAGCAGCAGCGGTGTCGACAGCGGGGTACCGAAGACTTCGATCGACAGGTCGCGCGACTGTGCTCCCGCCAGGATTCGCGGCATGAACCCCCACCGACCAAAGGCTTCGACGTTGGCGCGTTGAGTTCGTTCGTTTCCCGCCCCGCCCGACACGTACGACCACATCTCTTTCGACATGATCGCTTCGGCTTGACGTTCAAGTTCCCCGTAGGTCATCGGCAGGTCGGGACGCTCGCCCGAGAGTCCGTTGAGGTATATCTCGTACTGCCAGTCGCCGTAGTTCCCCATGGCCTCAAGTTACTGAGAGCCAGCGCGGACTCAGGACTCCTTGGGCACTCGGTGCACCCACGAGCGAACACCGCACTCGGGGCACTTGGCTAACTTCTGCCCACCCCAGCGGTGGGGAAGTAAGGCTGCCTTCAGCGGGAACAGCGAGAAGGTGGCGCCGCAACTGTCACAGCGCCAGTTGGAGTGGCTGGCCACGACCGCTTGAATGCCGAGCACCACGACGAGAATGACAACGATCAACAGCCCGGCCATGTGTTCTCTTTCTCGTTAAGAGGTCGAACCACGACGCTACCGGCCGAGGTCGACACGTACTTTCTCTCGTGCGATTATTCAGCCGTCTGCGAGAAAACTCACTTGGAACTCGAAACCTCGCTGTGAGTAGACGTGTGTTTCACCTTGTCACAGCACTATTACGGAGTACTCCGTCTCAATTAGAATTGAGGAAATCTTGATTACTCGTAGCGGGACGTGTGCGTTCACCTCGTGAGAATTAGGGCACAAGGGAAGTGAGGGCACATGACGCGACTCCCTCTGCGAGGGTGGTGTATCCGAGGAGCGGCGCTGGCCGTTCTGGTCGGCGCGTCCCTGTCAATTCCCCTATCGACTTCTTCTGCGGTGTCTCCTTCGACCTGGACCGTCGTGCCAGCCGTGAGTCCTTCGGTGTCCTGGTCATCGGTCAACTACCTGAACGGGCAGTGGATCGCCCTTGGTCAGGGCGGCCAGGTCGCTACCTCACCGAACGCGTCAACGTGGACCGAGCAGAGTTCGCCGTCGGGATCGTGGCAGACCGTCGCCTACGGCGATGGTCACTACGTCGCACTGTCCTCGGCGAACGTAGTCCCCAACGAGATGTTCTCGTCGAACGCCACGCAATGGACGAGTGAGCCGGGACCCCCCGGCACACCGAAGCAGGCCGGTCGCGCCGAACAGAGTGGCCAGTGGTCGAGCATCGCCTACGGCGATGGTCTGTTCGTCGCGGTCAGCTCCGTTGGCACCATCGCCACCTCTCCCAACGGCCTCTCTTGGACCGAGCGCTTTTGGCGCCCGCTCGATGACTTCACGTCGATTACCTATGGCGACGGCAAGTTCATCGCGGTCGACGCTCATCAGGGCAATGTCTTGATGTCGCTCAACGGCGTGCACTGGAGCGACATCTTCCAGCCGCTCACGGGTGGGACTCCGGTGCCTGCAGGTGGGTTGCACCTGGGCGCGGTCGCCTACGGCAATGGGAACTTTGTGGCCTTCGGCGACTCCGCATCGGGCGCGGGATACGTCGCGACGTCCGTCTTCGGATACGCCTGGACGTTGCACCAATACTCGCCGGCCCAGGAGGTCGACGCGGCCATCTATGGTTGCGACGCCTTCGTCGCGGCGGGTGACCCAGGTGGATCGAGTGACTCGATTATCTCGTCGGTGACGGGATCGACGTGGACGACAGCAACCGTCGCGACGCCTGCCGCGTCCACGTGGACGTCAGTCGCGTACGGCGCGGGTCAATACGTCGCCGTGGATGACAGCGGTGACATCGCTGTCGCGAGACCCTCGGCCAGCTGCGCCGACAGCGTTCCATCTCCTCCCCAGCAAGTCTCGGGCAATGTGCGCAGTGGCGAAGTGGCGACGTATATGCACCCCTCCGCCCACGCGGGCGGCGCTGCGGTGCAGGGGTATCGCGTGGCCGTCACGGACGCAGCGGGCACGACGTACTGTCGCGCGGCCGCGACCTACCAGCCTGAGTGCGTCGTGAAGGGACTGACCAACCACGAGGTGTACTGGGTGACCGCCCAGGCCTACAACGCGTACGGGTACTCGGCCCCCTCCGACCCCGAGTTCGCCATTCCGGTCGCCGACTCGAGTTTGGCCATTACGGCTCACCCCGACCGGGCCGCCGCCGTGCCGAGCGAGCTGCAACTGACGGGCATCGCCGCGAACGCGAGCGGCTTTTATCCCGTGACGAAGGTGAAGGTCTACATCGGCCCGATGCTGAGGACCTGTGCCCCCAACCCCTTTGGCGAGTGTTTGATTCGCGCTACCCCTGCGCCCTCGGGGGTCGTACCCGTCTACTCGACCTATACCGGTTGGTCCGGGCGCTTGTACCGCTCGCCCACGTACCACCTCGCCATCCCGTCGGTCTAAGTCGCCGGCGGCGACGCCGCTCGGTCGTTACTTGGCGCGGTTGAGGGTAGCGGCTGCTTTGAACAGTGATTTGAGTGCGCGGACGTTCACCTTGTCGCCCTGGCGAAAGTCGATGGCGCGTCGGATATTGCCATCGAGGCTCGAGTTGAAGAGGCCCGCGGGGTCGTCCAGCTTCGCGCCCTTCGCGAAGGTCAGCTTGACGACCTCTTTATACGTCTCTCCGGTGCAGATGATGCCGTTGTCGTACCAGGTGGGCACGCCGCGCCACTTCCACTCCTCGACGACGTCCGGAACAGCGTCCTTGATGAGTCCGCGTAGGCGCCCCAGCATCTCTCCGCGCCAGTCGCCGAGCTCCTTGATGCGCCCATCGATCAACTGTGACGGTGTCGGTTCTGCGGTCTTGGCCATGACTGATCCTCCTGGGTCGTCGCACGTTTCGACTCCGACACTACCCAGGAGGCGAATTCCGAAACGCACCGCATAAGGTGGCCGACAACGTGACTCATGTCACAGACTGACCTTACGATGAGCTGACGTCCGAACGAGGAGGGCCCATGGAGCGCAAGTGGTGGACATTGGTGGTGGTCGGTGCCGCGACATTCATGTTGCTGCTCGACGTCACGATCGTGACGGTGGCCCTGCCCGAGATCCAACGAGGACTTCACGCGAGCTTCTCCGACGTCCAGTGGGTTGTGGACGCCTACGCACTGACCCTGGCGTCCCTGCTCCTGACTGCCGGGGCTCTCGCTGACCGCTACGGACGACGTCTGCTCTTCACCATCGGATTGGTGATCTTCACTCTCGGCTCGCTGTTGTGCGGATTCGCCCAATCGCCGCTGATGCTGACTCTGTCGCGCATGGCCCAAGGGGTGGGCGGAGCGATCCTGTTCTCAACATCCTTGGCCTTGCTGGCGCACAGCTTTCGGGGCAAGGATCGCGGTGTCGCCTTCGGTGTATGGGGTGCGATCACCGGCGTGGCCGTTGCGCTCGGCCCAATTCTGGGTGGCGTGATCACGAGCGGAATTAACTGGCGCGCCATCTTCTTGGTCAACATTCCCATCGGCATCATTGCAATTGCCATCACTCTCTGGCAGGTCGAAGAGTCTAAGACCCCTGACGCCTCACGCCCGGACTGGGCGGGTTTCATACTCCTCACGTTCGGCCTGGTGTCGCTCGTCTACGGCCTGATTCGCGCGAGCGAGCAAGGCTGGGGCGACATCGGCGTGTGGGTGTGTCTCGGGATTGCTGTCGTGCTGCTCGTCGCCTTCATCATGACCGAGCACCGCGTGGCGCATCCCATGTTCGACCTGTCGCTCTTTCGCATACCGACGTTCTCGGGAGGTCTGGCCGTCGCCTTCGCGATGAACGGTTCGCTGTTTGCGATGTTGGTGTATCTCGTGCTGTACCTGCAGTACGCGCTCGGGTATTCGGCCTTGGGCACGGGCGCGCGACTGCTCTTCCTGAGTGGGGGCACGTTGGTGTCCGCCACCATTGCGGGGCGACTCAGTAGCCACATGCCCGTTCGTTGGCTCATCGGTCCGGGACTCGCCCTCGTTGGCATTGGTCTGCTGCTTATGGGAGGGCTTACCGGGACAACAACGTGGACTCATCTCATCCTCGGTTTCGTCATCGCGGGCTTTGGTTCGGGCATGGTCAACCCGCCGCTCGCCTCGACCGCCGTGGGAGTGGTGCGACCGGAACGTTCGGGCATGGCCTCAGGCGTGAACACGACGTTCCGCCAGATCGGCATCGCCGTGGGTATCGCGGTGTATGGCACGATCTTCACCTCGACGCTCACCAGCGGACTGCACTCCTCGCTTGCACCCCTGCACCTGTCGACTGCGGACATGAACCTGCTCGTGCTCAACGTGAAGGAGGGTTACGTCTCGCGGGTTCTGCGGGCGGTTCCCCCCTCGGCCCACGGCATCGTCTTTGGGGGACTTCGTTCGAGCTTTGCCAATTCCCTCAATGACTTGTTCGTCGTGAGCGGCATCCTCGCGCTCGCCGGTGCGCTGTGCGCCTTCGTCTTCATTCGTCCCAAGGACTTCGTGGCCCAGGGCGCTCCGAGACAGGCGACCGCCGTCCACGTGTGACGACCCGATAGCGTCGGCGTCGTCGGTCGTTGAGAGGATGTCGCCATGGCCCTAAGTGGTGAGTACGAGCCCAGTCCCTCGGAGTGGGTGCGCAACCAGGTCGAGGAGTACGAGAGTTCGGGCGGCGCGCGCGCGAACACGTTGGGCGGCTCGGATATGCCCATCGTGATCTTCACTACGCGCGGTCACCGCAGTGGCAAGATCCGAAAGACCCCCGTGATGCGCGTCGAACACGAGGGGGAGTACGCGCTCGTGGCTTCCAAGGGTGGGGCCCCGGACAACCCTCTGTGGTACTACAACCTCGTGGCCTTTCCCGAGGACGTCGTGCTGCAAGACGGACCCGAGCCCTTTGCGGTGACGGTGCGCCAGATCGAGGGCGAGGAGTACGCGAAGTGGTGGGAGCGAGCAGTCAAGGCCTATCCGCCGTACGCCGACTACCAAGAACGCACCTCGCGGACGATTCCCGTTTTTCTCGCGCGCCGGGCCTGAATGCGATGAAGTAGTTCCCGACCTGACCCGAACGGAGTCTCATGGATCTCCGTGTCGATACCTTCCTTAGTCGGATCCTTGGAGATCGCCCATGACGTCGGTGGGGTGAGCGTAGATGAACTCTTCGACGTTGAGTAGGTGAATGGCCATCCGAAGTCGCGCGTGCTCGGGTTCGTGCTCACAGAGGGCTGCGAGAATACCGCGGTGATCGCGTTGCGTATCGAGCAGCGCCCCCTTGTCGCTGATGGCTCGCCACGTTCGACTTCGAATCGTTCGACTGCCGAGCGCTTCGACGAGCGCTTCCAGCGCGGGGTTGCCGGAGCAACTCGCGATGATTTTGTGAAACTGAATGTCGGCGTCCATGACCACGTCGTAATCCATCGGTGTTTCGCCGGTCAGATAGCACTCGATCGAGTCCAGCACCTTCCCGGCCATTTCGAGATCGTCCGGTCCCATGCGCAGGGCTGCGCTCGCCGCGGACTCTGACTCGAGAATCCGCCGCACGGATTGGAGATGCCCCGTATTGGCGGGGGAGTGGAGGTCCACGAGGAACTCCATGGGAGCCAGCAGCGTCGAAGGGTCGAGCGCCGTCACGTAGGTCCCGTCACCCTGACGTGTCTCCAGCACCCCCATGATGCATAGAGCGCGAACGCCTTCACGCAGCGATCCCCGCGACGTCCCTAACTCTTCGGCCAGGCCCTTTTCGTTGGGCAGGCGAGAGCCTGCTTTGAGGAGACCGTCCGTGATCATCTTCTTGATGCCGTAGAGAACGAGATCGGTCTGCGACAGGCTGCGTGGCGGCTCGTCTTTGATCACGAGTTGAGTTTACGGTGCGTATATTCTCCGACTACCGAGCTGTCAATCATCTTCCACCACCTCCCTGAGCCCGACCCCTGGGCCGATCGGCCCCAAGCGCTGGAGTTGCGTGACGTGGGCCGGCGTCAGTTCTTCGAGACTCTTCACACCGAGCAGTCGCATGGTGCGAACGATCTGGCCGGAGAGGATTTCGATCGCGCGGTCGACTCCTTCGCGCCCGCCGGCCATGAGGCCGTACAGATACGCCCGACCGACGAGAGTGAACGTCGCGCCGAGCGCAATTGACGCGACGATGTCCGCGCCGCTCATAATGCCAGTGTCGAGCAGTACCTCGAGATCTCGGCCAACTTCTCGTACCACGTCCGGCAGCAGACGAAAGGGAATGGGCGCTCGATCGAGCTGGCGCCCACCGTGATTGGAGAGCACGATGCCGTCAACTTCGAGCGTCGCGAGCTTCTGGGCGTCTTCGAGACTCTGAACGCCCTTGACGACGAGTTTGCCGGGCCACTGTTGCTTGATCCACACCAAGTCATCGAAGTTCACGGTCGGATCGAACATGGCGTCGAGTAGTTCACTTACTGTGCCGGGCCAGCGGGTGAGGGACGCGAAAGTGAGAGGCTCGGTGGTCAGGAAGTTGATCCACCACGCTGGCTTGGCGAGCGTATTGACGACCGTGCCGAGGGTTAACTGCGGCGGAATGGTGAGTCCATTGCGGTGGTCTCGCAGGCGCGCGCCGCCCACCGGCACGTCAACGGTGACGAGCAACGTGTCAAAGTCCTCGGCCGCCGCCCGGTCCATGAGCGCCATCGAAATCTCGCGGTCCTTGGACAAGTAGAGCTGAAACCAGTTGCGACCGTTCGGGTTCGCCGCTTTCACATCTTCAATCGTGGTGGTGCCGAGCGTGGACAACGAAAATGGAATGCCCGCGGCCGCGGCCGCTGTCGCCCCCGCAATCTCGCCCTCGGCGTGCATCATTCGGGTGAATCCCGTCGGCGCGATACCGAACGGCAGGGCGACCGGTCCACCCAGCACGTTCGACCAGGTGTCAACCGTCGAAACGTCGCGCAAGATCCTCGGGTGGAACTCAATATCCTCAAACGCCTGACGAGCGCGAGCCAGCGAGATCTCTTCTTCGGCCGCGCCGTCGGTGTAGTCAAAGGGTCCTTTGGGTGTGCGGCGTCTGGCGATCTCGCGTAAGTCCCAGATCGTCAGCGCGGCGCTCAGTCGGCGCTTCGTGGCGTTGAGTTGAGGGGTCTTCAGTCGCACGAGCGGTGCCAGTTCTCTCGGTCTCGGGAATCTCCGGTTCACGCCGTACCTACTTTCACGCGTCGAGCTCGTCCCACAGCTCGTCGGGAATCGTCGCGCCGATCCACGCCGCGCCGGATCGAGCTTGCTCTTCGGTGCGAAGGCCGGCCACCACCGAGACCACGGCGGGGTGACGAAGGGGGAAGTTGATGGCCACCTCGGGCAACGTTACGCCGTAGTTCGCACAACGATCAGCGATACCTCGTGCTCGCGCGAGCAGTTCGGGGGACACGGCGCCGTAGTCGAAGTGACCTTCACCGCTCGGTCGAGCTCGTGACAATATCCCGGAATTGAACGGCGCGGCCGAGATGACGGCGACACCGCGGCGAAGACACTCCTCCAGCAACGGCTGGCCCGATCGGTCTAACAGGGTCCAACGACCGGCGAGCATCACCACGTCGATGTCACTCGTGCGCACGAACTCGCGTAAGGGTTGCCAGTAGTTCATTCCCGCACCGATGGCCCTGATAAGTCCCTCCTCGCGCAGTTTGATGAGCGTGGGAAACGTCACGCGAATGACCTCATCGACGTAATCTTCGGGGTCGTGCACGTAGACGACGTCGATGAAGTCCAGTCCCAGTCGTTCGAGACTGCCCTCGATGCTGCGACGTACCCCGTCACTCGAATAGTCAAGGGAGCGCACGAGGTCGTCGGGGACGTCGAATCCGCCGGCGGCCAGGTCCGACCCCGTGGGCGACGGGTTCGGTGCGAGGAGCCGACCCACCTTGGTCGAAACGACGAAGTCGCTGCGGGCACGTTTGGCCAGTGATGCACCCAGTCGAAGTTCCGAAAGGCCGAGTCCATAATGCGGTGCGGTGTCGAAGTAGCGCACCCCGCCGTCCCACGCCGCCGAAACTGCTCCCTCCGCTTCGGCGTCCGTGGTGGAGTGAAAGAGATTCCCCACGGGCGCCCCCCCAAAGCCGAGCGTCGTGACGCGGACCTCGGTCTGCGCGATTCGAGTGCTCCTCACGTCATCGCCAGCCCGTACCAGGTGCGTGCGGTACCGCCGAAGACCCAGTCGATCTCACCCGGGCTAAGCCCAACGCTCAGCGTCCGCGCGAGGTCAATGACTTCTGGGTACGTCGCGGCGAGCAGGCACACCGGCCAATCCGATCCAAACATCACGCGTCGAGCGCCAAAGCACGAGAGGACAACCTCCGCGTATGGTCGTATGTCGTCGACTCGCCACCTCGTAACGGTGGCTTCCGTCACGAGCCCCGACAGTTTGACCGCGACGTTGTCGAACCTGGCCAGTTCGATCATTTGAGTTCGCCAACTCTCGATCTCGCCGGATGCGATCGGCGGCTTGCCGCAGTGATCAAGGACGAACCTGACCTCGGGAAGTGACCTCACCGCATCGATCGCCGCGTCCAGTTGGTGAGGTCGCACCAAGAGGTCGAAGCTCAAACCAGCCGTCCCGAGCCGCCTCAGTCCTTCGTGGACGTCAGGTCGGCACAGCCATCGGGGATCGACCTCGTCTTGAACGAGGTGGCGCACTCCCACCAGACGGCGGCCACCGGGAAGACCGAGCAATGTCTCGATCTCGTCACCCACCTCGCCCGATGTCAGGTCGACCCAGCCCACGACGCCCCGTATGAAGTCGCTCGTCTCCGCTAAGGCCAAGAGCTCACTCGTCTCGAGCGATTCATTGACGGTCTGGACCAGCACGGTGGCGTCCACGCCACTCTTGACCAACTGCGGCGCCAGGTCTTCTTCGAGGAACGATCGATGAAGCGCGGGCATCGACTCGGTCCAGGGCTGATCTCGACTCGAGAGATTCCAGAGGTGATGATGCGCGTCGATGATTGCTGTCATCGTCATCAGTCGACGTGAAAGAGTTCTTCGGCGCCGGCCCACCACTCAGAGTCAGACGCCGAGTCGAGGCGTTGCTGACAAGGATCGGTGAGCAGCCACCACTCCCTGGTCGTGTCGTCTTCGGCGATCCTCGCCATGGCAGCGTCAAGGTCGTCACCTCGAAATTCGAGATAACTAAACAGTGTTCCGTCGCGCAGGAAGATCGAATAGTTCGAGACCCCGTTCTCGCGCAACGTTGCCAGCACGCCCGGCCATACGTTCTCGTGCAATGCCCGGTACTCAGCCTCCTTTTCTGGGCGAAGGCGAATCACCGATGCCACTCGGGTGACGCTCATGGGCGAGGGCGAGGCCGCACGCGCTGCATTCCGCCGTCGACGGCCAGGTACGTACCGGTCGTCGAACCCGACGCAGGCGATGCGAGATAGACAATGGCGTCGGCAACTTCCTCGGCGGTGACCAGTCGGCCGTGAGGTTGGCGAGCCTCGAGCGCGGCTCGTTCCGCTTGCTGATCGGCCGCGCTTGCCAAGAGTTGACCGATCCACGGCGTGTCGGTGGTGCCTGGATTGACGGCGTTCACCCGAATCCGGGCGGACAAGAGATCCGCTGCCATGGCCAACGTCAGTGACAGCACCGCGCCCTTGGTCGCCGAATAGAGGGCCCGGTCGGGTAGGCCCACTGTGGCGGCGATGGAACTGACGTTGACCACGGCCCCGCACGACGAACGCAAGAGCGACGGCAACGCCGCTCGAGTCACGCGAACCATGCCGACCACGTTGACGTCGAATACCGAGTGCCATTCCTCGTCCGAGTTGGTCTCGACCGCGCCCTGCGCGCCCATGCCCGCGCAGTTCACCAGGATGTCCAGACCGCCGAGTCGGACGGTCGCGTCATGAACCGCCGCTCGAACCTCGTCGTCGAGTCTGACGTCGGCCTTGACGTACACGAACCCCCGTGGTCCGTCATCAACGCGGTCGAGCACCGCAACCGCGGCGCCCTTCGCGGCCAGGGCGGATGCCGTCGCGAGTCCGATTCCTGACGCGCCGCCAGTCACGAGGGCGCGAAGGTCGGTGAAATCGTGCGTCACGCCGCCCCGAAACGTTGACGTTGGCGACCCAGTCTCTCGATGGATAGCTCCACCACGTCACCCGCGCGCAGGTATGGGTGATCGGGCATGCCGAGCGCCACGCCGGCCGGGGTCCCGGTATTGATGACGTCACCGGGGCGCAGCACCAGGAACTGGCTGAGATACCAGACCAGGTGTGCGACGCCAAAGATCATGTTGTTGGTGTTGCTCGCCTGACGGAGATTCCCGTTCACCCAGAGTTGCATCGCGAGATTCTGGGGATCGCCGAGTTCCTCTTCGTCGACGAGCCACGGACCGAGGGGATTGAAGGTCTCGC
The DNA here is from genome assembly GCA_963840595.1 of uncultured Acidimicrobiaceae bacterium. Lineage (GTDB taxonomy): Bacteria > Actinomycetota > Acidimicrobiia > Acidimicrobiales > RAAP-2 > RAAP-2. The sequence continues at coordinate 700,985 of CAWIZQ010000004.1, read as the reverse complement.
AGTTCTTGCCCTTGTCCCACTGGCCACCTCGCTCCATCTGGAATTCGCGCTCCGAGACGTCGTTACTAATGGCGTAGCCAGCGATGCAGGCCCGCGCGTCCTCCGGAGAGCTGAGATAACGGGCTTCGCTGCCGATCACCACCGCCAACTCAACCTCCCAGTCCGTCTTCACCGACGCGCGTGGAATCAACACCTCATCGTCGGCTCCCACAACGGTGTCCGGCGTCTTGAGGAACATCACTGGCTCCGTTGGCACGCCGGCGCCCGTTTCGCGCGCGTGATCACGGTAGTTCAGACCGATGCAGATGATCTTGCCGATGCTCGCGAGCGGCGGTCCGAATCGCTCGACTGGTCGCTCGAGGTAGGGAAGTTCGCCCCTCGCCAGGGCCATCCTCGCCTCGCCAAGCCCCGACGAAAGAAACGCTGGGTCGATGTCGCCCGTGAGCGACGAGAGATCGCGCCACGCTCCGTCGTTGCCGGAACCGATCGGCCTCTCGTGACCAGACGGTCCGTGGCGGGCTAGTCGCACATCCCCGCCATCCCACTAGGTGTCCGACTAGACGGCACTTTCCAGTTCTTTCCAAATCCGACCGTTTGGATATCCGTAGTCCACGATCGAGTCCGGGAGCATCGACGCGCCGTTGCCCGCATACCGCGGTGCCCGATACCGGCCGTTTTCGATCTGCACCGGATCGACGAAATGTTCGTGCAGGTGATCGACGTACTCGATCCACCGGTTGTCGATATCGCCGCTGACTGCCACGAAATCGAACATGGAGAGATGCTGGACGACCTCACAGAGGCCGACGCCGCCGGCGTGAGGACACACCGCGATGCCGAACTTCGCTGCCATGAGCAAGACCGCCACGTTTTCGTTGACGCCGGCGACGCGACACGCGTCGATCTGGCAGATGTCGATGGCGCCACTCGACAAGAACTGTTTAAACATGACTCGATTGGCGACGTGCTCGCCAGTCGCCAATTTGACCGGGTGCACGGCCTGGGTGATCTCTCGAAATCCCAGGACGTCGTCCGCGCTGGTGGGCTCTTCCACCCAGTAGAGATCGTGAACAGCCAGACGATTCACGTTGGTAATCGCCTCTCGTACGTCCCACACCTGGTTAGCGTCGATGGAGAGTTTCCGCTCGGGCCCGATCATCTCGCGCACCATGGCGACGCGGCGCAGGTCGTCATTGATGTCGTTACCGACTTTGATCTTGAGGTGCGTGAAGCCACTCTCAAGAGCCTGGTGCACCAGTTGACCAACCTTGTCGTCCGAGTAGCCCAGCCATCCGGCTGATGTCGTGTACGCCGGATAGCCGTGGTCCAAGATCTCTTGCACCCGTTGCTCTCGACCGGGCGCGGCACGCTCCAGGATTGCCAGCGCCTCGTCGGGCGTTAGCTGGTCTGTGAGGTAGCGAAAGTCCACGAGATCGACGATTTGTTGCGGCGAGAATTGCGCGAGCAGTTGCCAGAGGGGGAGTCCTTCACGCTTGGCGTACAGATCCCAGACCGCGTTCACGACGGCACCGATGCCCATGTGCATCACACCTTTTTCCGGGCCGAGCCATCGCAACTGACTGTCGTGTGTGAGGCGACGCCAGAACGAACCCATGTCCGAGAGCACATCGGCGACGTTGAGTCCGATGACCAGCGGTTCAACCGCGCGAATCGCGGCCACTGCAACCTCGTTGCCGCGTCCGATCGTAAAGACGAATCCGTGACCGGTGTGGCCCTCGGAGGTGTGCACGATCACGTACGCCGTCGAATAGTCCGGGTCTTGATTCATCGCGTCACTGCCGTCGCGATCGCGCGAGGTTGGAAAGCGCACGTCGAGCACTTCAAAGTGCGTGAAGATCTCTGGTCCCGTCGTCATTCCGCGCTCGCCTTGCCCCCGATGACTCGGGCGATCACCAGCGCGAGGAGGATGACGAGACCGTCAATCGCCTCGATCCAGTAGTTGGACACGTTGGCCAGGTCCAGGATGTTCTGTACTAGTCCGAGCAGAATGACGCCCGACGCGGCGCCCACCATGTTGCCGCGGCCCCCCTTCAGGCTCACCCCGCCGATCACCGCCGCGGCAAAGACGGTGAAGATGATCCCCTCGCCGTAGCCCTGCGTCCCGGTCACAGCCGAGACGCGGCCGGCCTCCATCAACCCGCCCAGGGCGGCGAGCACACTGCCCGCGACGTAGACGCCAATTTTGATCCGGTCGACGGCAATTCCCGCGGCGCGCGCGGCGTCGGCGTTGCCACCGATGGCGTAGATCGCGCGACCGGTCCGGTGATAGCGAAGGAACAGTCCGACAACGATGAAGACGACGGCGGCGGCGACCGCGGAGACCGGGATCTGTCCCCAGTACGCCGAGCCGAGCCAGACGAAGGCCGGCGGAAGATTAAAGAGTGTCTGGGCCTTGACGATTCCGTTTTGCATGCCCGCCAGCACGATGGTCATGCCGAGGGTCACGATGAAGCCGTTCAACCGGGCCTTGACGATGAGAAGACCGTTGACCAGTCCGATCACGGCTCCCACCGCCACCAAGATCGCGATCCCGAGGAAGGGGCTCAGCAGCAGCCCGTTGCCGTAGTCCGCGATGGGCAAGATCATCCATGCGGCCACCATGGGCGCCAGGCCGTAGGTGGACTCCAGGGAGAGGTCCATTCCCCCGATCAAGAGGATCAGGCTCTCGCCGACCACGGTGAGGGCGAGGGCCGAGACCTGTTGACCCACGCCGGCGATGTTGGCCACGGTCAGAAAGAACGGGCTCGCGATGGCGCCCACGACCAGCACGATGACGAGCACGGGGACGAGCGCCGCCTCGCGAATCAGGCTTGCTTTGCCGAAGTTGCGCCGAACGGCGCTGTTGAAGAGGGACGCCTGGGCCAGCAGATTGACTTCGGCTTCGCTTGGCTTTAACTCGTCGGTCTTGCTCATGACGCTTGTCGCTCGCTCGCGGTGATTCCCTCGATGGCGGCGATCAGGGTTTCGCGGCTGAAGGGGGAGTCAGTGAACTCAGCGAACACCTGACCACGGAAGAACACGATCACGCGATCGCAGTTAGTGAGGTCATCAAGTTCGTCGCTGCAGATCAACAGTCCGGCCCCGGTACTGTCGGACGCCTCGAAAAGTGAACTCAACACCAGGCTCTTCGAGGCGACATCGACACCTCGCGTCGGCGTGATCGCGACGATGAGGCTCGGATTGCTGATTAATGAACGGATGATCGTCACCTTTTGTTGGTTGCCGCCGGAGAGCTCTTCGGTCGGCTGTTTCATCCCCGAGGTGACGAGTGACAGGGCGTTCGCCAGCGGCACCGCCGCGTGGTCACGTCGCCGCGGGTTCAAGAATCCGATGGCCGAGGCGAGACGGTCGGTGATCGTCATGGTGGCGTTCTCGCCCACTCCCAAATGACCCACGAAGCCCTCGATCTGACGGTTCTCCGGGACGTACCCGATGCCCGCCTTCAGCGCGAGGTCTCTGCGTCCCGGCACGAGGGCGTGGCCGTCCAGGACGATGCGGCCTCGATTGAACTTTGCCGAACCCGCGACCGCGCGACCCAACGTGGCCACGCCCGCGCCCAAGAGGCCGGTCACGCCCACCCGCTCACCCGGTCGTACCGTGAGCGACACGCCACGCAGGTCCCCACGCGCCGAGGACACATGAAGGTCCTCGACAACCAGACCCGCGCGTTCGTCGTCGACGCGGCCCGAGCCTGACTCTCGAATGAGCTGTCCGAGTTCTCCGGAGACGTGACTCGCGCTCGACAGTTCGCCCACCATCGCGGCCACCATTTGATCCTTGTTGATGTCCGCGATCGGGCTGTTGAGTACCACTTCGCCATCACGCAACACCGTGACGTCGTTGCAGACCTCGAAGACCTCTTCGAGGTGATGGGAGATATAGAGCACCGAGAACCCGTTGGCGACCAATTGGTTAATTCTCTCGAAGAGCCGCTCGACGGCCCTTCGCTCGAGCGCGGCGGTCGGTTCGTCGAGCAGGATGCACTGCGCACCGGTGGCGAGGGCGCGTACGATCTCGACGACTTGCAACTGTTCAACCGTGAGCGTCTCGCAGCGCGCGGTGACGGAGATATCGAAGTTCCACTCGCCGATGATCGCGCGCGTCTTCTCCCGCATCATTTTCCAATCGACTAGTCCGTTGCGCGTGATGAAATTTCCTAAGAACACGTTTTCGGTGACGCTCAACTGCGGCACCACCTTCGAGTGCTGAAAGACCGTAGCGATCCTCTCGCGCCAGCCTTCGAAGTTCTTGATCGAGGGCGCCGGCTCGCCGCGGAAGAAGATCTCCCCGGCGTCCGGTTTGGCGAGTCCGCTGAGAATCGAGACCAGGGTCGACTTGCCCGCTCCGTTACGTCCGACGAGTCCCAAGCACTGCGCGACGCCGATTTGAATATCGACGCCGCGCAGTGCACGGGTGCTGCCAAAACTCTTCTCAATCCCTTTTGCTTCAACCGCAAAGAGCTGAGTCACGTAGGTTTCCTCCAACAAACTCTCGTCTGTCTTACGAAGCGTTGCACACTCCACCGTGGGCCGCGCCAAAGACGTTGCCCCACAGGGTGCTGTTTGAAACGGCGGTGGACGTTGCGTTGGCGGGCAGCCCATCAACCGGGGTGACCTTCAGTGAGACCGCCGTCTTCGTCACGAAGGGGGCGACGATCGGGTCCGCCAGGTTCGTGTCGTTGTCGTAGCTCACTTCTTGCAACGTCGGAGCTCCGCCACCCTTCTCACCGGCCTTCAACTTCACACCCTTGGCCGCGTCCAGCGCGTACTTGAGCGCGTACTCCGCGTACAGGTTCGCGGGCTGGGACTGCGAGGCCGACACGGTTCCGGCGGCAATGTCGCACATCTCAAACGGCACCCCGTCGTCACTGATCAGAAGGGGAGTAAGGCTGGCCTTCTGGAGTAGCGGGATGATGCCGGTGTCAGGTGAGGACCACTGAGAATAGATCGCCTTGAGCTGACTGCCGTAGGCGGTAATCGCAGTCTGGGCGTCCGACACGGCGGTGGAGTCATTCCACACGGTGGGGTCGTTCAACACGGTGACATTCGGAGCGTTCGCCTGCATGCACGCGGCGAAGGCGTTGGAGCGATCCGCACCGTTCGATGAGGTCAGGTCGCCCTCGAGATTCAGCACGTAACCCGACTTCACTCCCTGGGACACGATGTAGGCACAGGCGTCTTGTCCGTAGAGGAGATTGGACGCTCGAACCACCATGTAGACGTGGCCCACCCCCACGATCGTGTCGACCGAGATCAGTTGAACGTGGTGCTTGGCCGCGTAGGAGATCGCCGGCGCGAGACTGGTCGCGGTCTCGGGATTCACGATGACCGCTTTCGCGCCCTCGTTCACGAGCTCTTCAATCTGCTGGTTCTGCAGACTGGCGCTCGCGGCCGACAGCAGCGGTCCGATCAACTTGATGTTCATTGACTTCGCGTACTGCTTCTCGTACGTGATATAGGCAGACCAGAAGTCCGTGTTGTTGTATGTCAATGACACGCCGATCTTGACCTGCTTTGACGTCGCGGCCGCGCTGATGCCTGATGTGGCCGGCACCACAAATGCCACCATCGACATGAGCATCGCGCCCGCGATCCCCAGTGTCAGGTTCGTTCGAGCCGTGCGTCGCCCTTTCCGGCGATTTCGCATCGACCCAAAATCAGTACTTTCAACCCTCATTTAATGCCCCCTCATCTCTATTGGTCCGATGTATTCGAAACAATTACCAGTGAATCGCGTCAAATATTATACAAAAGCCTATTATTTCCCCCGAGACATCCGATGTTTAGATGTATATCACCCCACCTGGATGGTGTCAAACCGCCCCCGGAAAAATCGATTCAACTGTGACGCTCCGCTCTACGGAGTCGGCGACGTCGCCATGGTGTGGCCCGACCAACCGAAATTCCTCAGCGGCATCGGCCTTCGATTCTCTCGCGCGCTCTTTGAGACTCAAGTGGTCGCTCAACTCTCGTCGAGGACGAAGATGCAAAACGGATGTCCGTCCAGATCGGCGTACACGCGAAGTGGCTCATCGTTCGACTGTGTGCGATCAAGCAGCAGCTCGCCGCCGAGGTTGAGAACCTTGGCGTGCACCGCGTCCAACTCCTCGCGTGTTGGCACCGTGAGGTCCAGGTGCATCTGCTGAGGAATCGTGTCGTCGGGCCACGTCGAGCGCGGAAGTTCCTCGACCTGCTGAAAGGCGAGAGAGCGCCGGTTAAGGGGCGAGTACAGGTTTAGCCAGTCGTGACCGGCGGGATCGGCCTCACCGTCGGCGCGCGGCTCGTGACCCTCGCGGTAGACCAGGCCCAAGAGGGCTCGCCAAAATTCAGCGCTGGCCCGGGCGTGGGTCGTGTCGATGGTGATCTGGGCAATCTGGGGGGTGACGTCATCCATATCGGCACTCTACGGCTGGTCGTGGGTGGGTACCGTAGTGGAATGTCGAAGCGCGCCCCCAAGGTTCCGGCATGAGCGTGAGCGATCGGATGACTGCGCTCGTGGATCAGCTGGAGCAGAAGCCGTACCAGTCGATCGCGGCGGACCTGATCCGGTTTCGTCCCGACGACAACGACGACCTGGTAGCCGGGGTGGTGCGATCGGTGGTCGCCGACGGCGACGACGGCGCAGATCTATTTCGTCACGCGCTGAGTGAAGACGCCACCAACACCCTGCTCCTCCTTGCCATGCGCCACGTCCTGCTCGCCCGACGTCTTTCCTCGTTGGGTCCGATCTACGAGGCGCTCGACGCTTGTGCCCTGTTGCCGCGCGATCGCGACGTCCCGTGGGACACCTGGGTCAAGGGTGCGCTGTTCATTGCGCGAGGCATCGGGGGTGACCTGGACTCGATGGTGCGCCGATTCGCGGATCTGCACCCCGAACGCGCCGCACGCATTTTCGTGGTGCTCGAATCAATGGATCGAGTCCACGAGCTCGCCCAATGCCGCCTCATCGAAGTCTCGACAACCTACGGCGTGGGACTTCTGGAGACGCTGGCGTTTCTCGGACGACCGACGTTCGGGGTCTGGGGAGCGCCACGCCAGGCCGACAACTACGTGAGTTACGCACCCAGCACCAACTTGGCCCAACTTTGTGTGAGTCTCGCCGACGCACTGGAGGCTTCGAAGAAGGTGACGGTGGGACCGATCGGTCAGGACCAGCTGGCTGCGATGCTCTTTTCTCAGACCACCCCGGGCTCATACGTGGCGACCACGGGTTGCCTCAGTTTCGTGGCCGAGGATGTCGCCGGGTCATCGCTGACCGCTCTGGTGGCGGAACTCACGAGCGACGAGGACCCCGCGGCACTGGCCCTCGATGCGCAGGGCTTCGAGAACCAGGTCGCCGAGTCCCAGGGTTCTCGGCTCATTGTGCTGAGCCCACAACCCAGCTTCAACGAACTCGACGTGATGATCGACGCCGCCGAGTTCAAGGACTTTGTGAGCGCCGCCCTCCTGGAGCCGACGGCGCGCTAAGTCTCGGCCATGGGCTGGAGGCTGTAGCCGACTCCCGGCGACGTTTGAATGAGCGTGCCGTTTTCGTCGCCCAGTTTCTGGCGGAGGCGATGCACGTAGGCGTGCACGTAGGCCGCCTCGCCGCCATAACCCACCCCCCACACCGCGCGCAGGATCATTTGATAGGTGCAGGTGCGTCCGGCATTCTTGGCGAGGTAGGCGAGGACACCGAACTCCTTGGCGGTGAGGTCGACTTTGGCTCCGTTCTGATGGACGTCGTGGTGCACGAAGTCAACCTGCAGCGACCCGAGATCGAGATCGGCCGTGGTGTCGGGTGCGTCGGTGCCACGAGTTCGCAGTACTGCTCGGATTCGCGCTTCGAGCTCGCCCATCGAAAACGGCTTGGTGACGTAGTCGTCGGCGCCATCGTTGAGCGCGTCGATCTTGCGCGCGGCGTCACCCGTGGCCGAGAGAATGATGATCGGTACGTCGGTCCACTCGCGCAGGCGCCGGGTCACGATCAGTCCGTCCATGTCGGGCAGCCCGATGTCCAGCACCACCACGTCGGGCGACAGCAACGCCGTCTGGGATAGGCCGTGCTCGCCGTCCGAGGCGAATGACACCTGGTGTCCCTCGGACTCCAGACCGAGGCGCAGCGCGCGCAACAAAGAGGTGTCGTCGTCGATCACGAGGACGTGGGCCATCGTCTAGGCGCGTCGCGCTGGGGCGGCAATTGGCAGCGTGAACACGAATCGTGCTCCGCCGCCCGGGGCCTCTTCGTACCAGAGGCGCTCGCCGTGCGCTTCGACGAAGGTCTTGGCGATGGTGAGCCCAAGGCCGGCCCGCCCGCCCGTACCCAACTGCGTGAAGCGGTCAAAAATCGTCTCTCGGTCCTCGAGCGGCACTCCCGGACCCTGATCGGCGACGCTCAGAACGACGTTGGTCCCGCGGCGCTCGCCTTTCACGAGTATCACACTACGGGCGGGAGCGTGACGGGCCGCGTTGTCGAGCAGGTTGACCAGCACCTGACCCATGAGGACGCGATCGACGTCGACGAGGGGGAGGGTGTCGAGGCCCGCCTGTTCCACCGAGTGATCGCTCAGCGTCGCACTGAGGGCGGCCAGTGACTCGCCCACGAGTTCCTCGACCGACACCGGGTCGCGCTGCAGGGTCAAGACGCCCGCTTCGATGCGCGTCATGTCCAAGAGGTTCGTCACCAGTCTCGTCAAGCGGTCCGACTCGATCTCCACCAGCCGGTAGAGGAGCGTGCGGTCCTCGACCGTGAGGAGCTCGGCCCGAGTCGAGAGCGTGGAGGACGCGACCTTGATCGTGGCCAGCGGCGTACGCAGGTCGTGGGACACCGCGCCGAGCAGTCCGCGCCGAAAGCGATCCGCTTCTTCGAGGAGTTTGGAGCGAAGGGCCTGTTCGCGCAGTTCGGCCCGTTCGAGGGCGAGGGCGGCGTCGTTGGCGAAGGTGTTGACCAAGTCCCGGTCGGTCTCGGCGATCGGGACGCCGCGCATGGCGAGGATCGCCAGAGCGCGCCCGGACCCCGAGAGCGCAATCGTGCGCAACTCGCTCGAGTCACCGGCGATGGTTCCCACGCGCACCGGGCGCCCGGAGTGAGGGTCGAGCTGGGACAGTTCTTGGGCGCTGAGCGGCTCGCCGGCGCTCGCCTTGACGACGAGAACGCCCTGATCTTCTTCCAACAGCGACACCCCGGGCACGTTAAAGACGCTCCGAGCGGTGTTGACAATGATCCGCAGAAGCTCATCGACCGGCCGATCGCCCACCAGCAGTTCCGAGACGTCAGCGACCCGACGCACGGTGTCACGCACGTGCTCGGCCTCGACGCGGGTGGCATCCAGGCGATCGACCACGCGGGCCACCAGCAACATCACCACCACGTAGACGATGAGCGCCGTCCAGTTCTGGGCCGACCCGACGCTGAGCGTGTTGTAGGGCGGGATGAAGAAGATGTCGAAAACCACGAAGCCGGCAAGCACGCTCACCGCCCCGGCGCCGAAGCCACCCAGCACCGCGCCCACGACCACGGGGATCACGAGCACGAGGGCGCTGGTCGACACACTCATGTGATCGCGTAGGGGATACATGGCCCCCCCGAGAGCGGCCGCGCTGGCGACGCCGATCAGCGATCCGAGAACTCGCTTCTGCATCCTTTCAGTATCGTCCCAAACGATTCACGGCTCGTGTGTGTACCGAAAGAAGAAAAAATGAAGAAGCCTAAGAACTTATAGAGAATCTGTTCAGAGGCGGCCTACGACGATGGAGTCATGGCAGATTTCTTCTCGATACTCGGATTCATCGGGGCCGCGCTCGCGATGCTCGGCCTCATCAAGGTTCTGGACAAAGTATGAGTTACTCCCAGATCCTTCTTCTCATCGTCTCGGTCGTGATGTTCCTCTACATCGGCTACGCCATGTTTAAGCCCGAGAAGTTCTAATGGGCCTGTTCTTCACACTCGTGGCCCTCGTGGTGACCCTCGGGTTCACCTGGCGGTACCTCGGTTCGTACATGGAGGCCGTCTTTAACGGACGCGTCCACTGGCTCAGCTGGCTCGAGCGGCCGGTCTACCGGGCCCTCGGTACCAGTCCCGAACAAGAGCAGACCTGGAAGCGCTACGCCGGGGCACTCGTGATCTTCACTTTCGTTTCTCTCGTCTTCACGTACGTGATCTTGCGCATTCAGGGTCACTTGCCCTTGAACCCTCAAAACGAGCCCGGCGTGGGGTCCGCTCTCAGTTTCAACACGTCCGCGTCCTTCATCACGAACACCAACTGGCAGAACTACGGGGGAGAGACGACGATGTCGTACTTCTCTCAGATTGGCGCCCTCACGGTACAGCAGTTCGTCTCACCGGCCGTGGGCATCGCTGTCGCGATCGCCATGGTGCGGGGATTCGCGCGTCGCAAGTCCCCCACGATCGGTAACTTCTGGGTCGACATCACCCGTTGCATGCTCTACATTCTGCTGCCCGTCGCCTTTATCTTCGGCATCATCTTCGTCGGTCAGGGTGCGGTGGAGACGCTGGCGGGTACGGCGAGCTTCCACGACGTGCTCAACGGGGTCACCCAGACACTCGCCCGCGGTCCCATCGGCTTCATGGAGTCGATCAAGCAACTGGGCACCAACGGCGGAGGATTCCTCGACCAGAACTCGGCCACGCCCTTCGAGAACCCGACCGGCTTGACCAACTTCCTCTCGATGTACCTGTTGCTCAGTATTCCCTTCGCCCTGACCTACACGTTCGGCAAGATGGTGGGCAGCATCAAGCACGGCGCCGCCCTGCTCGCAGCGATGGTCATCATCTTCGCTTCGGTGGCGGCCATCACCATCAGCGCCGAGCACGCGAACAACCCCGCCGTCCAGGCGGCCGGCATTCACTCCACGGTGGGTAACACCGAAGGCAAGGAGGTGCGCTTCGGCGACACCTCGACCGCTCTCTTTGGCACGTCTTCAACCCAGACCTCCACGGGTTCGGCCGATGCCTCGTACGACTCGTTCACGCCCATTGGCGGCTTCGGGCTCTTAACGGGCATGATGCTGGGCGAAGTCACTCCCGGCGGCACGGGCAGTGGGCTATACACGCTGCTCATCTACGCCATTCTTGCGGTGTTCATCGGCGGACTGATGATCGGTCGAACTCCGGAGTACTTAGGTAAAAAGATCCAAGCCAAAGAGGTCAAACTCGCCGGTTTCGCCTCGTTGGTGATGCCGCTCACGGTCATCATCCTCACGGGCATCGCCGTGTCCACGGTGGCCGGGCGAGCGGGTCCGCTCAACTCCGGACCGCACGGCTTCAGTGAGATCCTCTACGCCTTCACGTCCCAGTCGAACAACAACGGTTCGGCCTTCGGTGGGCTGACCGGTAACACGCCCTTCTACAACATCCTGGGGGCCGTCGCCATGTTGATCGGTCGCTTCGGCATCATCATCCCGTCGCTCGCCCTCGGCGGCATTCTGGCCGAAAAGGACGTGGTCCCCGAGTCCCTCGGGACGTTCCGCACCGACAACGGCATGTTCGTCGGACTCACCATCGGTGTCATCTTGATCATCGGTGGCCTCACCTTCTTCCCCGCGCTCTCCCTCGGCCCCGTGGTCGAGCAACTAGTCCACTCGAGGTTCTTCTAATGACGACCGTTCTCAATCAGCCCACCAGTCAGCCATCCCAGCCCCACGGGGTCGCCCAGTCCCGTGGCCTCTTCGATGGTCCCATCCTGCGCCAGGCCCTCAAGGACTCGATTCGCAAGCTCGACCCTCGCATTCAGGTGAAGAACCCGGTCATGTTCGTGGTGTTGGTCGGTTCGGTGATCACCTTTATCGAAGCGTGCGCGCACCCGAGCACTTTCACGTGGTCGATCACCGTCTGGCTGGTGTTGACGGTGATCTTCGCCAACTTCGCCGAGGCCATGGCCGAGGGCCGGGGCAAGGCCCAGGCCGACACCCTGCGCAAGATGCGCTCGGACACCGAAGCGCGTCGTCTCAAGAATGACGGCACCGAAGACTTGGTGCCGGCCGCCGCCCTCAACAAGGGCGACGTTGTCGTCTGTGAGGCGGGGGACGTCATTCCCTCGGACGGTGAGATCATTGAGGGCATCGCCTCGGTCGACGAGTCGGCGATCACGGGCGAGTCGGCTCCGGTGATCCGCGAGTCCGGTGGTGACCGTTCGGCGGTCACGGGTGGCACCAAGGTGCTGAGCGACCGGATCGTGGTGCGCATCACGGCCGAACGAGGCCAGACCTTTATCGACCGGATGATCACCTTGGTCGAGGGGGCCAATCGTCAAAAGACCCCCAACGAGATTGCCCTCACCATTTTGTTGGCGGTGCTCACCATCATCTTCATCCCGGTGGTCGTTACGCTCGTTCCCTTCGCGTACTTCGGCGGTGCCTCGGTCTCGGTCGTGGTGCTCGTCGCGTTGTTGGTCTGCCTCATCCCCACGACGATCGGCGCACTACTGTCGGCGATCGGCATTGCGGGCATGGACCGGCTCGTCCAGCGCAACGTGCTGGCCATGAGTGGTCGCGCGGTGGAAGCCGCCGGCGACGTCCAGACCTTGCTGCTCGACAAGACCGGCACCATCACCCTGGGCAACCGCATGGCCTCGAGCTTCTTTCCGGTGGGTACTCACACCGAGCAGGAAGTGGCCGACGTCGCCCAACTGGCCTCGCTCGCCGACGAGACGCCCGAGGGCCGTTCCATTGTGGTTCTCGCCAAGGACCTCTACGGCATTCGTGAGCGTCCGATGGAGGGGGAACACGAGTTTGTTCCCTTCACCGCCACGACACGCATGTCGGGCCTGGACGTCGGCTCGCGCCAGATTCGCAAGGGGGCGGGTGACTCGGTGAAGCGCTGGGTCCAAGAGCAGGGGGGCAGCGTACCTGGGGACCTTGACGCCATCGTCGAACGTGTGTCCCGCGAAGGCTCGACGCCACTCGTGGTGACCGATGGCCCCGACATCCTTGGTGTCATTGAGCTCAAGGACGTCGTCAAGCAGGGCATCCGCGAGAAGTTTGAAGAGATGCGCCAGATGGGTATTCGCACGGTGATGATCACCGGCGACAACCCCCTCACCGCGGCGGCGATCGCCCAGGAGGCGGGGGTCGATGACTTCCTCGCCGAAGCGACCCCGGAGGCGAAGATGGCCCTCATCAAGCAGCAACAAGAGGGCGGCAAGCTCGTCGCGATGACCGGCGACGGCACGAACGACGCGCCCGCTTTGGCTCAAGCCGACGTGGGCGTGGCGATGAACACCGGCACGACGGCCGCCAAAGAGGCGGGCAACATGGTCGATCTCGACTCAAACCCGACCAAGCTGATCGACATCGTGGAGATCGGCAAGCAACTGCTCATCACCCGCGGCTCTCTCACGACCTTTTCGATCGCGAACGACGTGGCGAAGTACTTCGCCATCATCCCCGCGCTGTTCGTGTTCGCCTACGGGCTGAGCAATAAGCCGCTCGGGGCGCTGAACGTGATGAAACTCCACAGCCCGGAGAGCGCGGTGCTCTCGGCGGTCATCTTTAACGCGTTGGTCATCGTCGCGCTGATCCCGCTCGCTCTTCGCGGCGTGAAGTTCCGCGCGTCCAAATCCTCGGTAATCCTGCGTCGCAACGTCTTGATCTATGGGGTGGGCGGCATCATCGTGCCGTTCATCTTCATCAAGCTCATTGACCTCATCCTCGTCGCTCTTCACGCTTATTAAAAGGAACTGACATGTTGGTACACCTTCGCCGTTCGTTGATCATGGCAGTGATCTGCATGGTCTTCTTCGGCTTCGTCTACGCCTTCGCCGGCACCGGCGTTGCGCAGTTACTCTTCAAGCATCAGGCCGACGGATCCATCACCACCGATGGCTCGACGTTGATCGGCCAGCCCTGGAACCTGACCAAGTGCCCGGGACATCCCCTCGGGAGTTGCGTGTTCCAGGGTCGTCCCGATGACCTGGGTCCCTACGCCGACACCAACGCGAAGAGCCCGAGTCCGGCCGGTCACCCGGGCGACGACCCCTACGAACTCAACGGCGTCGCGGGTAGCTCGGGGGCGACGAACCTCGGACCGCGCTCCCAGGAACTGCTCACCGACACCAAAGAGCTGGTGAAATACTGGCGCGCGCGGGGCGTCGACCCCACGCCCGATCTCGTCACGACGTCCGGATCGGGTTACGACCCGGACATCTCTGAGCAGGACGCGATCGTTCAGATCCCGATGGTCGCCAAGGCGACGGGCATCTCGTCGTCGCGGCTACGCACGCTCATCGTGAGCTACACGCACCCCGCGGAGTTTGGCTTCCTCGGCGCCCAGTACATCGACGTGTTGCAACTCAACGAGGGACTCGCCTTGTTGAAGAAGTAGGTGCGAAGAAGAGGGGACCGTATGGAGTGGTTTACGCACCACCGTCAGGGCGTTATGGTCGCACTCGCCGTCACGGCTCCCCTCGCCGTGGCGGCAGTGCTTGTTCCCGCGCGCGCCAGCGTGACCAACGCCGCGACCGCCCTCATACTGGTCGTCGTCATCGTGGCGATCGCCACGGCCAGCGGGCGGCCCGGAGGATATGTCTCGAGTCTCTCGGCGACGGTGTGGTTCGACTTCTTCTTTACTCGTCCCTACAACAGCTTCGATATTCACGGGCGCACGCCCCTTGAGATCACGATCTGTCTGTTAGTGGTGGGATTCGCCGTCACGGAACTGGCCGCGCGCGCCCGTCATCATCAGCGCGTCTCAAGCGAAGAGTCCGGGTACGTTGCGATGGTGCGTGAACTCACGGACCTCGCTCAGACCTCGCCGGGCTCGACGCTCATCGGGCGAACCGAGCCCATGCTCGTTGATCTGCTTTTCCTGCGGGCCTGTCGTTTCGATCATCACGTCGCCGAACTCCCGATGGCGAGCATCCTGGCTGACGGCGAGGTCGCTCACGTGGGCATGTCCTGGCCCTCCGAGGCGATCGGCATACCCGGGCCCGAAGCCCAGATCGTCGCCCTGTGGCAGGGACGCTCGTTCGGACGTTTCGTCATCACGCCCACACCCGGGGTACCGGTGAGCCAAGAACGTCGCAGCGTGGCGGCGGTACTCGCCAGCGTGGTCGCCGCGGCCCTGGCGAGCGATCGTCAGAGGTCCTGATGCGCGGCCAACTGCGCGTCTATCTGGGCTCGGCGCCCGGGGTGGGTAAGACCTATCGCATGCTCGACGAGGGATGGCGTCGGCGCGACCGCGGAACCGACGTGGTGGTCGGCTACGTCGAGACGCACAATCGGCCCAAGACCGTGGCTCAACTGCGCGACCTCGAGGTCGTTCCGCGCACGGTCCACACGTATCGTGACGCGACGTTCGAAGAGATGGACGTAACGGCGGTGCTGGAGCGCCATCCCGACGTTGCCTTGGTGGATGAGTTGGCGCACACCAACGCGCCGGGCAGCGTGAACGAGAAGCGCTGGCAGGACGTCGAGGCGTTGCTGGATGCCGGCATCGACGTCATTACAACGGTGAACATCCAGCACCTGGAATCAGTCAACGACGTGGTGGCCAAGATCACCGGCATTACCCAGCAAGAGACGGTGCCGGACGCGGTCGTGCGACGCGCCGAGCAGATCGAACTGGTTGACGTCACGCCCGAGGCTCTGCGTCGTCGCATGGCGCACGGCAACATCTACACCGCCGACAAGATTGACGCGTCGCTGTCGAACTACTTTCGCGTCGGCAACCTCAGCGCGCTTCGCGAACTCGCGCTGCTGTGGCTGGCCGATCGGGTTGAGGACGCGCTCCAGCGATATCAAGATGAGCACGAGATCCCCGAGACCTGGGAGACGCGCGAGCGTCTCATTGTGGGCGTGCAGGGTCTCGCCTCTGATGAGGTTCTCCTTCGTCGCGCGGCACGCATCGCCTCGCGCACGGGCGCCGAGATCATCGGGGTGCACATCATCCCAGCTGACTCCGAGCGGCGAGCGAACGTTGATCCCACTCTCGCAAAGGAGTTGATCAACGAGTTCGAGGGCACCTACCACGAGATCGTGGACGACGACGTGGCCACCGCTCTCGTCTCCTTCGCTCGCTCCGAGCGCGGTACGCAGATCATCGTCGGCTCGAGCCACTCACGAAAGTGGTATCAGCCCTTCGGCGGCGTGATTCAGAACTTGCTGCGCCACACGCCCGACCTGGACGTTCACGTGATTTCGGTGGATGACGCCACGCCGCTGACCCACGAACATCGGCGACGTCGAAAGGCCACCGTGTCCTGGACGCGAATGCTCCTCGGCTTCGGGTGCGGCGTCGTACTACTTCCGTTGTTTACGTGGATCCTCACCGCTGCCCGGTCGAGTCTGTCGTTATCCACTGACATACTGGTCTATCTCGTCATCGTGTTGGGACTGGCCACACTGGGCGGTGTCGTGGTGGGCGTCGTGGCCGGCCTGGCCGCCTTTACCCTCGAGAACTACTACTTCACCGCGCCCATCCACTCCTTTGCGATCAGTCGGCCCGACGACGTGGTGTCCCTGGTGGCCTTCCTGGTCTTCGCCATCGCGGCGAGCATCCTGGTCAGCCGATTTGCTCACCGGTCGAGCGAGGCGGAACGCGCACGTGCCGAAGCGCAGATCCTTGCCAGTGCGGTCGCCACGACCGGCACGTCGCACGTCGATCTGTTGCCGTTGCTCGACACGCTGCGCGCGGTGCTCGACGCCACGAGCGTGGCCATCGTCACCGATCGTGACGGCGAGTGGCGCGACGATGTCGTGAGCGGTGCTCCGCTCGTCGACATCGCGAGCGCGACCCAGTTTCCGATCGAGGATCACTACGCGCTCGCCATCCAAGGCGTCGACCTCGATGGGGAGGACCGACAACTGGTGAGCGCTTTCGCCGTGCGCGTCGCCTACGGCCTGCGCGTCGTGCGTAGCGTGCGCGAAGCCGACCAGCTGCGTGACCTCGCGGACGTGGAGGTCACGCGCTCCGGTCTCATGCGCGCCGTCTCGACGGAGCTGAGCGGCTCGCTCGAAAGCATTCAGTTCAAGGTGACGTCACTGTTGGATGGCGACGCGACCGCCCCGGTGCGCGTGCAACGAGAGCGCCTGCTCGCGGTGGACTCCGAGGTGCATCGCCTGACCCGGGTGGTGAACAACTTGGTCGACCTCGGTCGCTTGGAGACCAAGAGCGTGAGCGTGCACGAGACGACAGTGACCGTCGGCTCGCTGGTGACCCACGCCCTCGCGGTCGTGGGCACGACTGGTCATCCCCTCGATATCGACGTGGCGGGCGACTTGGCGCCCGTGACCACTGATCCCCTCTTGGCCGAACGCGTGCTCGAGATCGTGGTTGGCAACGCGTGTCGGTTCTCGCCGGTCGCCTCACCCGTGCGCATCACCGCCGGGCTTGCGGGTGACGCCATGGAGATTCTGGTGATCGATCAGGGTCCCGGGCTGACGCCCAGCGAGCACGCCGCGCTCCTCGATCCGTTGGCGCGACTCAACGGCGAGCGTCCCGCGGCCCTGGGGATCAGTGTGGCCATGGGATTCATGGAGCTAGTCGGTGGGCACCTGCGATTGGAGGACACGCCGGGCGGCGGCCTCTCGGCGATACTGCAGTTTCCGCTGGGCGAGACGAGCGGGGCCGACTGAGACTGGTCAGTCGGCGAGCTCACCCATGGGTCGAAGTTTCGATGACCACTTTTCTTCGACCCGTCCGTACTTCCAGATCACCATTGCCCCGCCCCAGGTGAGGATGAACATCCCCACGATGATGAAGCCGGCGGCGTTGATGTTGAAGTTCTCCATGAAGTGCCAGAAGCCACCCTGCCAGTGCAGCTCGTGGGGGAGTAGGCCCAGGATCTCGATGGTGCCGATGAAAAAGCAGATGGCAACAGAGAGGCCCGTGATGGTGAGGTTGTAGTAGATCCGACGCACCGGGTTGAGGAACGCCCAGCCGTAGGCCATGTTCATGAAGCAGCCATCCAGCGTGTCGAGCAGCGACATGCCCGCGGTAAAGAGAATCGGCAGGCACATGATGGAGTACCAGGGCAGGGCCTTGGAGGCGAGGAGCGCGGTCGTGGCGAGCAGCGCGACCTCGGTGGCCGTGTCAAAGCCCAGACCGAAGACCACCCCGACTGGGTACATCTGCCACTCCTTGGTGATCGAGCGCATCCACTTGCCAAAGAACCGAAACATCAGTCCGCGATTGTTGAGCTGGCGCTCGAGCTCCTCTTCGTCGTAGGAGCCGTCCTTCATCGAGCGAAAGACCTTCATGATGCCCGCCAGAATGACGATGTTGAGCAGGGCGATGAGGTACAGAAAGCAGGCCGAGATGATCGTGCCAAAGACTCCGCCAAACTGCTCGAGTCCCGAGCCGTTGTTGGAGACCGCTCCGTACACCGCCTTTTCGGCAATGACGAGACCGAGTCCGATGGCGACCACGATCGTGGAGTGACCGAGCGAGAAGAAGTACCCCACGCTGAGCGGACGCCGAGCGCCGGGAACGTCCTGTCGATCGGACATGAGCTTTCGCGTCGTGTTGTCGATGGCCGAAATGTGGTCGGCGTCAAAGGCGTGGCGCGCACCCAGTGTGTAGGCGAGAATGCTGACCCCGAATCCCGAGCCCCTTGTAGTGACCGGGCACGACGAAGGCGATGAAGATGCCAAATCCCAGTGCGTGCAGCAGAATGATCGAGCCAAACATCCACTGCGCGCGTCGCCACTCCGCAGGAGAGAGCGAACTGCGTAGTCGCTGGCGTCGGGTGGGGAGGGTCTCGAGCGCGGTCATCTAACCGCCCCGACCCGCGACATGTGGACATCGTCGAAACTGTGGTGCCACGGTCGCCCCCGATCGTTTCCGAAATCTTGCCATAAACAAGAACTGGACGCAAGAACGAATTGGACGTATTTGGTGGCTAAGGTGGGGCCGTGGTGCGATCAGCGTCAGACGCAGGCGACGTGACAGTCGACGGCGACCCCGTGGAAGGGGTGCTTGAGTTGTTGCGGGAAAAGGGCGGTCGCGTGACCACGTCCCGGCGGGTCCTGCTTAGTTGTCTTTTCGAATCCGGCCCTCATCACACCGCCGAGGAACTCGCCCAAGAAGTGCAACGCATAGCCCCCGACGTGCACCTATCGACCATCTACCGCAACCTTGATGAGCTCGAGCGTCTCGGCGTCATTATTCACTCACACCTCGGTCACGGTCCCGCCACCTACCATCTGGCCACCGAGACGCACGGACACTTGGTGTGTGAAGTCTGCGACGGGCAGATGGAAGCGCCCGAAGAGTTCTTTCGCGACCTGACGACGGCGGCCCAGCAGCAGTACGGATTCGTAGTCGACCCGCGCCACTTCGCCGTACTCGGTCGCTGCGCGGTCTGCGCGGCGGTGAAGCCTCTGACTTAGCGACCCTGGTCCAGTTCGGCGATCAGCCGTTTGGACGCGACGCAGCGATACGCGTCCTCCAGGATCTCCTCGAGTACCTCGAGATCAACGGTGCCGTCGAGACGAACGCCGAGCCAGCCGCGCGAACCGACGTAAGGAGGATAGAAGTACCGCGCAGGATCACTCGTGATGAGAGCGCTCTGCACTCCTTCGGGCGCGGCACACCACAGATGAGGGAAGTCGTGGTCGTGGTGCCCCTCGATCCAGAGCATCGCAAACTGGCGGCCGACGAAAAACGCGGGGGAGCCATGACTGAGTTTCTCCGTTGCTTCGGGAAACGAGAGGCACGTTTCCCGAATCGCCGTTTCGAGGTTCTTCGACGCCACGTCTCGACTCTACGGTGCCCTCAAATAGGTAACTCGAAGGTCACAATCTCTTGCTGAACGCCCGATCCACGCCGTCAATGAATTGTCGCAATGCCATGATCGACGCGAGCTTCAACGACAATCACACAAACCGCGCAAATGCCACAGATTTTCAAGGGCACGTGTGATACTTGGTTCTGCCTCAAAATCTATACAGGAGATCGTGAATCGATGGTGTCGGAACTAAAGGGCAGGTACTGAGCCATCGCCATTCGCACTGACTTCGATATCGCCGAAACGATCTCGCCGCCGCTAAGCAGGCCGCTGTCGCGTCCGAACGCTCCTCGCGCGCCCTTGCCAGAGCGCACGTATCGGCGCCCACGGTCACCCCGTCTGCCGCGCGTATCGGACCGGCGATCGCAGATGTTCATGATCGTCGTGGGGACCGGTCTCCTCAGCCTCGGCGTGTCGATCTGGCAGATCACGCGGCCGGAATTGGTGGGTGTCTATGACTCCGGGGTCTACCTCGCCGGTTCCATTCGTCTTATATCCGGCAGCCTGCCCTACAAGGATTTCGTCTTCGTTCAACCTCCGGGGATATTGATTCTCCTGAGTCCGGCGGCGGTGTTCAGCAGAGTCTTTGGGACTCACGACGGGCTGATCGTCGCCCGAGTAATGACCTCGTGTGTCTCGGCCCTCAACGTGAGTTTGGTGTGCCTGTTGGTTCGGCATCGCGGCCGCGCGGCCATGCTGATCGCCGGCTTGGGCCTCGCGTTCATGCCCATCGCATCGGACATCAGTTCGGCGCTGTTCTTAGAGCAGTACGTCGTGTTCTTCGTGCTGCTTGGTGCAGTCGTGATCTTCTCGCCTCTGGCGAGTCGCGCACGGACAATAAATATGTCGCTGGTGCTGGGCGGAGCGCTCTTTGGCTTTGCGGGATTGGTCAAAGTATGGGCGATCTTTCCCCTTATTGCGATGATCATTTGCCTTGCGGTGACGCAGCGAAAGCGCGTAGTCGTGTTCGTGGGCGCGGCGGTCGCGACGTTCTGCGTGTTCGCGCTGCCGTTCATCCTCGCCGCGCCTGACAATTTTCTGCATCAGGTCCTGGTCGCTCAGCTCACGAGGAAGCCGTTTTCGGGGGACGCGGCGGGCGTCGTCGAACGACTGGTCGGCATGACGGGACTCGCTCTGACTCAATTCGCCCCCAGTACCTTGGGGGTGGCAGTCATCTTTGGCGTACTTCTGTGCGTCGTGGCGCTTGCGTATTCGCGACGCGTCTCGCGGAACGACTCGGATCTCTTCATCCTCCTGGCGTCGGTGTTCGTCGTATGGGGAATACTCGCGGGGCCCGTGTTCTACCCGCACTACGCGGCGTTCGTCGTTCCCTTCCTGGTGGCGCTCGCGGCGGTATCGATCGGGCGATTGAGGGAATCGCTGGGTCCGCTCACTGGCCGTTTTACGGTTTCGCGCTCGACCCGCAAGTTTGTGTCGTGGGCCGTCGCCGTTGGGTTCGTGGGCCTGCTGGTGGGCATCGTCATGTGGTCGACAATTTTCTACTCGTCGGTTGCTGAGTACGGTTACGCCTCGCTCAACAAGATTCCTCAACTCATTCCTCCTGGCGCCTGCGTCGTGTACGACAACGTCGGGTACGGCATCTTGGAGAATCGGTTCTTCTCTGACGACGCGTCGTGCCCCAAGGTGATTGATCCCGTCGGCACGCGACTGCTGGGCGGCAATGAGACCACGACTCCCAGCCCAAGGCTCATTCGCCAGTGGAAGGGTTATTTTGAGACGGCCCAGTACGTGGTCACCAATAGTCCGGAGTTCTCGGCGATCCCGACCGACAAGTATTTGCAGTCCTGGTTTCAACACAACTACCACCTGCTCTACAACGGCAGCTACCTGCAGATCTACGAGCATGACTCGCTCTCCTAGACGCGCGGACTCCGTTCACTCCGTCATTGAGAAATGTGGAGAGAACCACCCGTAAGGCATCGCGCTGCATACTTGTGCGATGGCGCAACGAGCAGTTCACGGCGAGGGACAGGATGAGGACCGCGAGGCTGGCGATCTCCCACCGATTCGTCTACGAGAGATCGGCGACGCGGATCAAGACTTCTTGTTGACATTGAGTACGCCTGACGTCGAAGGCGAATGGAACACATTTGACGACCCTCCGTCGGATCGACTGAATGGGGCGAACTATGGGGGAGGTGCGCGGATCGTCGAAGACACTGAGGGCGCGCCCGTCGGCATCGTGACCTGGATTCAGATCCCGTACGGACCAAACCGTCGAAGTCTCGCGTGGAACATTGGCATCACGATTTTGCCAGCACACCGAGGAAGGCGCATTGGCGCGTCGGCGCAGCGGGCGATCGCTGACGAGCTCTTCGCCGGCTCTGACGCCAATCGTGTCATGGCCGACACCGACACCGGAAACATCGCTGAGCAACGTTCCCTTGAGAGAGCTGGATTCACGCGCGAGGGCATCGCCCGCGCGGCTCAGTGGCGCCAAGGTGCCTGGCACGACCGAGTCATCTACAGCCGATTACGAACTGACTGATCCATCCTCGCCACGAGTCGCCATCCTCGTTGTTGAATCGGCGATCCGCGAGAGGTAGCCCACTCCCATGACGGCAGCTTCGCAGCCCACCCGACTGAGGGCTTCGACGTCGTCGTCATTGCGCACGCCACCGGCGGCGACCACGAGAATATTGCTACGACAGGCCTCTTCGTAGAGTTCAAGGTCTGGCCCGCGCATCGTGCCGTCGCGATCGATGGCGGTCACATGAATCCGCGCCACGCCCGCGCCTACGCAGCGCTCCAGCGCCTCGGCGAAACTGAGGCCCGAACTCGCGCGCCAACCTCGAACCGCGATCTGCCCGTCTCGCACGTCGAGGGCCGCGACGAGTTGGTCGCCCAGCGCACCGACAAACAGACCCAGCGCGCCGTCATCGGCCCAGAGCGCCGTGCCCACGATGACGCGTTGCGCTCCCGCCTCGAGTGCTGCGTGCGCACTGTCCAGACTTCGAATGCCTCCCGAGACTTGTAGGGGAGTGCCGTGGGCCGCGCGTCGACATCGCTCGATCACCTCGGGCCGTAGTGCTCCGTCGCGTGCCCCTTGAAGATCGACCACGTGGATGAGGTCAGGATGCGTGGCCGCGATTCGCTCCATGAAGTCCTCGAGCGGTTCGCGGAAGAGAACGCGGTCGTAATCGCCCTGCTCCAGGCGAACAGCGTCGTCGCCGAGGACGTCGAGGGCGGGGATAATTTGCATAGTAGCGAGGTAGCATATTAGCATGCAAGCATGACCAGCGGAAAGGTAGTCCCCGCCGACGCGAGCCCCGAGACTGCGTCGCGTTTCGATGAACTCATCGACGCCATCGCGCACCTACGTGACCCCGAGGTCGTGCGCGCGTTCCTGCGCGACCTGTGCACAACGACCGAGCTCGACGCCATGGGACAGCGACTCCAGGTTGCTCGACTGGTCGACGAGGGCGTGTCCTACCAAGAGATCTCACGACGCACCGGCGCGTCGACGGCCACCATCACGCGCGTGGCCCAGTGGCTACACCACGGCGAGGGTGGCTACCGCGCCGTGCTCAAGAGAGGACGACGATGACCCGTCGACTAACCATGGCCCTTCCGTCGAAGGGTCGACTGCGCGAACCCTCCTGGGTTCTGCTCGAGGCGAGCGGTGTCGCCCCTCAGGAAGCGGGCGAGCGAATGCTCCAGGCCCACTGTCGCAACGCCGACATTGACCTGCTCTTCGTGCGGGCTGACGACGTGCCCGAGTACGTCCAGGATGGCGTCGTGGACTGTGGCATCACCGGTCTCGATCTGATTAACGAACGCGAGTGCAATGTCGACGTGCTCCTCCGCCTCGGCTTCGGCGCGTGTTCGCTGCAGGCGGCCGTGTCGAACGAAGACGACGCGCGCGAGATCGAGGACTTGGAGGGTCGACGCATTGCCACCTCGCACCCGCGCATCGCCGCCAAGGCGCTGGCCGAGCGCGGCGTCAGCGCCGAGATCGTCACGGTGGCGGGTTCTGTCGAGATCTCACCGCGACTGGGACTGGCCGATGCGATCATCGACCTCGTCTCGACGGGGAGCACCCTGCGCACCAATGGTCTGCGCTCGATTGGCGTGCTCTTCGAGTCCGAGGCAGTGCTCGTGGGTCAGGTGAACGCAAAGGACTCGGAAGCGCGCCGGACTCTCACGACGGTCCTCGGGTCCGTGATCAACGCGCGGGCCAACCGGTACCTCTTGTGCAATGTGCCCAAGTCCCGACTCGAGGAGGTGACCGCCCTCCTGCCCACCTCCGGCTCGCCGACCGTGATGGACCTGGCGACACCGGGTGTGGTCGCCGTCCACGCTCTCGTCCCGGCCGCTGACATCTGGTCCCTGTTGCCCCGGCTCGAAATGGCGGGAGCGAGTTCGATCCTGACTCTGCCGGTAGAGCGGATGGTCCCGTGAGTACTCCGGTCAAGACCGAAGCGACCTTCACGATCGACGACATCGTGAACTCCGTTCGCGAGCGCGGTGACGACGCGCTCGTCGAGTGGTCGAAGCTGCTCGACGCGACCACGTCGGACGCGCCCGAACGGGCTGTCGCGTACGGGGACATTCCCACCGCGGCGGTTCTGGCCGCCGCGCAGAGCGTGCGCACCTGGCACGCGGCCCAGCGTCCCGCGGACCTCATGATGGAAGTCTCACCCGGCGTCACGCTCGAGCGGCGGTGGACGCCGTTGCGCTCGGTGGGAATCTACGTGCCAAAAGGACTGGTCTCCTCTCTCATCATGAGTGCCGTGCCCGCACAAGTGGCGGGAGTCGAGCGAATCGTGGTGTGCACGCCGCCCAACGGCTCAGCCGCTGTGGCGGCCACGGCCGCGCTGCTCGGCATCGAAGAGGTATGGGCCGTAGGCGGCGCCCAAGCGATCGCCGCAATGGCCTACGGCACCGAGTCGATCGCCCCCGTCGACAAGATCTTCGGACCGGGCAACGCCGCGGTGAACGCGGCCAAGCTCATCGTGAGTCGCGATGTGGCGATCGACCTGCCCGCCGGCCCGAGCGAGATCGTGGTGGTCGCGGACGAGGGTGTCGACGAGGCGATCATCGCCCAGGAGATTGCCGCTCAGATGGAGCACGGACCCGACTCGCGGGGATTTGTGGTGCGGGTGGGCGACGATCTCGAGGCCGCTCTCGCAGAGGTTGAGCGCTACGCCGCGGAGCACGTCTTTCTACTAGGCGAGCGCGCCGAGTCGCTGGCGCCACGAATCCGCAACGCCGGTGCCGTGTTCGTCGGTCCTTATTCGCCGGTGCCTGCGGGCGACTACGCCACCGGTGGGAATCACGTCCTTCCCACCGGTGGCTGGGCGAAGTCGACCGGGGGGCTCGGTCTCGAAGCATTCATGAAGACGGTGACCGTCCAGCGCGTGAGCAAGGAAGGCCTGGAGCGACTCGCGCCCACGATCGAAGCGCTGGCCGAACTCGAGGGCATGAGTGCGCACAAGGCCACGGCCCGGCGATGAGGCCCGTCGCGCTCGAGGCCTATCAGTGGCCGCCCTCGACTGACGCCATCGCTCGCCGTGTGGGCCTCGATCCACGTGCGATCGTGCGCTTCGACGGCAACGTCGCGGCGGCACCACCCCCGAGCGCGCGACCGGCCGCCCTCGCACGCGCTCTGGCCGAGATAAACGAATACGAGCGCGGACGCTATCTGCCCTTGCGCGAAGCGATCGCCAGGTACCACGGCCTCGGGGTCGAGAACGTGGCGCTCGGTGCGGGCAGTGACGAGTTCATCGTCCTGCTCGCGCACATGTTCGCATCCGGTGGCACCATCGCGACCGTGCCCGCGTACTCCTATTCGATGTATCGCTACGCGGCGATCATGGCCGGAGCGTCGGTGGTAGATGATCCGGCAGCGGCGGACCTCGTCTACGTCTGTCGACCGAACAATCCGACCGGTGAACTGTGCGATATCCCCGACGTGCCGGGTCAGATCGTCGTGGATGAGGCGTACGCCCAGTACGCCGGCGTCGACGCGATCGATCGACTTGATGAGGGCATCATCATCCTGCGTACCTTCTCCAAGGCCTTTGGTCTCGCGGGGGCCCGAGTCGGGTACGCCCTCGCCAGTCCTGATCTCATCGAGGCGATCGGTTCGCGCCAGGCGCCGCTGTCGGTGTCCTCGCTCTCGGCTGCGCTCGCGCTGGCCGCACTCTCGTCGCCACTCGACATCACAAGTGCACTCGACGAACGTGAGCGACTGTCGGGCGAACTCGAGGCGTTAGGCCTCGCACCCCTGCGCTCGTACACCAACTTCTTGTTCATTCCCATGGAGGATCCCGAGAAGCTTGTTGATCAGTTGCTGAACTACGGAGCGATCGTGCGCGCCTATCCGGGCGGACTGCGGGTGAGCGTGCGCGATCAGATCGACAACGACTTCTTGCTCGACGCGTTGCGCGCCGTAATTCACGACACGCCGATGCCCGCGCAGTACCTCCGGTACGAGCGCAACACCGCCGAGACACTCTTGAGCATTCGCTTGCGGGTACCGGGCGAGGGTCGCGTGTACGTCAACACCGGTTCGGGCTTCTACGACCACATGCTCCAACAACTCGCCTTTCACGCGGGTCTCGACTTGCGACTCGAGGGTGTGGGTGACCTGGAGACCGGCGATCACCACACCGTCGAAGACATGATGCGCGCCTTCGGTGAAGCGTTGGACCAGGCGCTGGGGGATCGCAAGGGTCTCACGCGCTACGGCGAAGCCCGCGTCCCCATGGATGAGGCGCTCGCGCACGCCGTGGTTGACCTCTCGGGCCGTGCGACGGCGAAGATCTCGATCAGCCCCGACGAAGGTATGGTGACCCACGCGTTTGAGTCCCTCGTCCAGACCGCGCGTATCACACTTCACGTCAGCTCCGAGGGACAGAACGCCCACCACGTCGCCGAAGGCGCCTTTAAGGCGGTCGGTCGGGCTCTGGCTCAGGCACTGACCACGAACGGTTCGCTGGTGCGATCGACCAAGGGTTCGCTATGAGCCGGGTCGTGGTCGTCGACTACGGCGCGGGCAACACGCGGTCGGTCTGTGCGGCGCTATCTCACGTCGAACGCGAGAGTGTCGTCACGAGTGACCCCGAAGCCATTCGCAACGCGGAGAACGTCATCTTGCCGGGAGTGGGATCGGCAGCGAGCGCCATGGCTCACCTGAACGACACCGGAGCGGCCGACGCATTACGCCAACGATTCGACGATCAGTTGCCGATTCTGGGCATCTGTCTGGGTATGCAACTCGCGGTCGAGCGTAGCGAAGAGGGCGGCGGGGTTGAAGGGCTCGGCCTCTTGGAGGGCGACGTGGTGCGGCTGCGCGAAGGACGTGTGCCGCGTCTGGGTTGGTCGGTCGTCAAGCCATGGGGTGACGCCTTTTACTTCGCTCACTCCTACGCGGTGCGCTCGCCCCGCGAAGTAGCCCGCGTGGGCGACGTCACGGTAGCGGTGCGCCGAAACTCGTTCTTCGGTGTGCAGTTTCACCCCGAGAAGAGTGGGCCGGCGGGCCTGGAGTTCCTTGACCAATGCCTCTCCCTCGTTTAATCCCCTGCCTGGACGTCGCGCACGGACGCGTCGTCAAGGGCGTGAGTTTCGTTGACCTGCGTGACGTCGGCGATCCGGTCGAACTGGCCAACTACTACAGCCGCGGTGGAGCGGATGAACTGGTCCTGCTTGATATCGCCGCGACGCCCGACGACACAGCAACCATGACCAGTGTCGTAGAGCGCGTTGCCGATGTGGTGGAGATCCCCTTCACCGTGGGCGGAGGCGTGCGCTCCGTCGACGACGCGTCGCGACTCATCCAGTCGGGTGCGGACCGCGTCTCACTGAACTCGGCCGCTCTGGCGAACCCTGCACTCATTAGCGACATCGCGGAGCGATTTGGATCCCAGGCCGTGGTGGTCGCCATCGACGCCGGCGATCGCGTGGTCTACACCCACGGTGCTCGAATCGCCACGGAGATCGAAACGATCCCGTGGGCCGTTGAGGCGTGTAAGCGCGGCGCGGGTGAAATCCTGCTCACGTCGATCGCCCACGACGGACACCGAAATGGCTTCAACTTAGAGCTCACGGCCGCGGTGCGCGACGCGGTGAACGTGCCAGTGATCGCCTCGGGCGGCGCGGGCTGTGCGCGGCACGTGGCGGACGCCTTGCGCCTGACCGATGCGGCTCTGGTCGCCTCGATCGTCCACGAGAATCCCGAAGGGATCGCGGGACTGCGTCGTGAGATCGAAGAGCTCGGCGTCGCACTACGACCGATGAGGGAGCGCCGATGAGCGAAGAACTACGTGCGGCCATTGTCCAAGACGACGCAAGCGGGCGAGTGTTGATGCTCGGTTGGATGGATGAGGAGGCCTTTTCCCTCACGAAGTCGACCGGTTTGGTGCACTTCTTCTCGCGATCGCGGCGACGCCTTTGGAAGAAGGGCGAATCCTCGGGCAATGTGTTTCACGTCACGAACGTCGAGCTCGACTGTGACGAGGATGCTGTTCTGGTGAGTGTGCACGCCGAGGGTCCCGCGTGTCACGACGGATCGACCTCGTGCTTCACCCCGTGGCTGTGGCGCAAGATTCTCAAGCGTGAGGCCGAGGCGGCACCCGACTCCTACGTTCACTCTCAACTCTCCGGGGGAGTCGCACTCAATGCGCGCAAGGTGGGTGAAGAGGCCGTGGAACTAGCCGTCGCCGCGCTCAGCGAAGACGACGAGCGAGTTGTGAGTGAAGCCGCCGACCTCTGGTTTCACACGCTCTTGCTCCTGCGCAGTCGCGGTCTGGATCCGGCCGCCGTTGAGGACGAGCTGAAGCGGCGCGCCTAGGCCGCTGGTAGTTCGTACGCCGTCATCGAGAGCGATCCCATCTCGTAGCCATCGATGATGGTAGAGGTTGGCGTGTTCGCCGCGGCGGACAGACCCGCGAGGTAGGCGAGGGGCAGAAAGTGGTCGGGGGTCGGTACGGCCATCGTGTAGTCGCCGTGCGAACTCGCGGTGCCGAGATCGTTGGCGTCATGGGTCATGATCTCGCGCACGTCGTCGTCGAATCGGTGGGCCCAGTCCGTACCTTCGCCCGGCGAGTGCCAGTCGATGAGTCGCAGATTGTGCACGACGTTGCCGCTGCCGATGATGAGCACACCCTCGGCGCGCAGCTCGTGGAGTTTTGCCCCGAGGTTGAAGTGATAGTCGAACGGCAATTCGGCGTTAATCGAGAGTTGGACGACGGGCACGTCGGCGCGGGGGTACATGTGGTTGAGCACCGACCACGTGCCGTGGTCGATACCCCAACTGTCCGTGTCGAGTCCCACGTAAGTTGGCTCCACGACGTCGATGATGCGCTGAGCCAACTCAGGATCGCCGGGGGCCGGGTACTGGACGTCGAAGAGCGGCTGGGGAAAGCCGTAGAAGTCGTGGATGGTACGAGGCAGTTGCATGGCGGTGACCGCCGTGATGTTGACGTACCAGTGGGCCGAGACGACGAGTATGGCCCGGGGTGTCGGCATGGAGGCGGCGAACGTGGACCATGAGTCGGTATAGCGATTCGTGTCGATCGCGTTCATGGGGCTGCCGTGTCCGATGAACGCGGCCGGCATCAAGGTTGACATAAGACCATCATGGTAGCGGTGAGATTTTGGAGTCTCGTCGCTCGCGAACGAGCTACTCGCTCACGTGCCGCGGGGTGTCGGACAGGGCGCTCTCAATTCGCATCATGATCGTTTCGAGTGGCAGTTCGACGTCGACCCGGATGCCTCGCTCGTCTGCTTCGAGGGGCTCGAGAGTGGCGAACTGAGATTCGAGGAGCATCGGCGACATGAACTCATGGTGTCGGCTCATGATCCGCGAGCGAATGAGATCGATGGGTCCATCGAGTTCGACGAAGAAAGCCGATGGCACGTAGCCGCGCAGGATGTCCCGGTACGAGCGCTTGAGAGCCGAGCACGCGGTGACGCTCGACAGTCCCTGATCGGCGTCGCGACGAAGAACTTCGCCGATGCGGTGCAGCCATGGCAGGCGGTCTTCGTCATCCAGGGGAATTCCGTTGGACATCTTTTCGATGTCGCTCGTCGAGTGCAGGTCGTCCGACTCGATGTAGTGGTCGCCCCACTCCTCGGCCATGCGGCGCGCGACAGTCGTCTTGCCTGAACCCGACACGCCCATCACGATGATGCAACGCGGTGAAGACTCGGAGTTCACGCGCAACAGCCTACGAGCGCAACTCCGCTGGCAAGGGAGCGTTGCGGATAGGAGTGACCGTCGCTATGGTGGCCGAGCGACTCAATTTGCAGATGATCGGTCGCTACTCGAGAGGAGACCACGTGTCCAGAGATCCCTACGCCGAACTACCCACAGTGTCGTCATTTAGCGTGACGTCGGACGACATCCGTGACGGAGAACCCTTGGCGATGGCCCAGGTCAGCGGGATCATGGGCGCCGGCGGTAAGGACGTCTCGCCGCAGCTCGCGTGGACCGGCTTTCCCGACGACACCAAGAGCTTCGCCGTGACGATCTATGACCCTGATGCTCCCACGGCGTCGGGATTCTGGCATTGGTCGGTCGTCAATATTCCTGTGACGACGACGTCGCTGCCCGCGGGCGCCGGCGACGATGCGGGGAGTGGCCTTCCAGCGGGCGCGGTCCAGCATCTCAACGACGCCAGCTTGAAGCGCTACATCGGCGCTGCTCCGCCTCCTGGACATGGCGTGCACCACTACTACGTCGTCGTCCACGCGCTCGACGTAGACACGGT
Source organism: uncultured Acidimicrobiaceae bacterium (assembly GCA_963840595.1). Taxonomy (GTDB): domain Bacteria; phylum Actinomycetota; class Acidimicrobiia; order Acidimicrobiales; family RAAP-2; genus RAAP-2. The sequence goes on along the minus strand of CAWIZQ010000004.1, from coordinate 670,505 downwards.
GGACCTGCCAGAGAACGCGACCCCGGCCTACGTGGGTTTCAACCTGTTCGCTCACGCTCTGGGCCGCGCCGTCCTCGTGGGGACCTACGAGCAACACTGAGAAAAGCCGCCCCACTGATCGGGGGCCGATTGCACTCACGGTTCTGGGATGTGCGGGATCGTCCTTCGACCCCGAGCTGCGACAGCCGTGTTCGGGTTATCTCCTCGAGTCGAACGCCACGTCGGTGATCCTCGACTGCGGATTCGGCACGTTCGCCTCGTTTCGAGATCTCGCCATCGACACCGAGGTTCGCGCCATCGTGGTGAGTCACGCCCACCGCGATCACTGCGCCGACCTCGCTGACTTTCTTGCGTACGCATCGGCAGCGGATCAATCGCCCATCGTGCTCGCCTCGGCGGACACGTTCGACACGCTTTCCGACGTCCTCGGTCCCGACGCCGTAGTCCGAGTGGCAGTGGGTGAGAGCAGCCGCGAGTGGTTGGAGCCCTTCGCGCTCGAGTTCTCAACGACGACGCATCAGATTCCGACTCTCGGCGTACGCGTATCGGTGGGTGACACTCACGTTGTCTATAGCGCGGACACCGGGCCAGGGTGGCCCGTTCCCACGTCCTGGCGACAATCGGATCTCGCGATTCTCGAGTGCACGTACTCCAACGAAGACGAGGTCATGTGGCCGTATCACCTATCGAGCAACGACGCTGCCGATCTCGCCGAGGAGATCGATGCGGTCACCACGCTCATTACTCACGTACCGCCGCACGCTGACTCAATGGCGCGCCTTCGCGAAGCACGCCGAGCTGCTCCGAGTCGTTTGTTCGTACTAGCCGAACTCGGCCTGCGCGTCGTGATAACTCACCAAGAAGTTCAGGAATAGTGCGGCGGACGTTCGTGCTGGTCACGGCGTAGTCGCGACAGTTCGGCCTTTAGTCGCTCGACTTCTTCGGTGAGTGATCGAACCAACGCCTCGAGTTCTTCGACGCGGTCTCCTTCATTCATTACTTAAGACTTGCACAGCCGTGCGATCGCAGAACACTGCGTCCTACCTTGTCGATGGTTATCGTTAGGGGCCAGCCGCGCAGTGACGCGCGGCAATTGGGGGGATGGAACATGCCAGTAGATGAACATGTGGTGAAGGACCACGAGCGCCTTCATGCGCTCGGGTATCGCCAAGAACTAAATCGAGTACTCGGGCTCTTCGACAACTTCTCGGTCGCCTTTGCGTACCTCAGCCCGGTGGTCGGCATCTACTCGATCTTCGTGATCGGAGCGGGCGCGGGCGGCCCGGCCTACATCTGGACGATTCCGGTCGTCGTGCTCTTTATGACGCTCGTCGCCTTGGTGTTTGGTCAGCTGGCCAGTGAGTACCCGCTCTCGGGAGCCCTCTACCAGTACGGCAAGTTCAATATCGGGGCGCGCTACGGCTGGTTCGTCGGCTGGATCTACGGCTTCGCCCTGCTCGCGACCGTGGCCTCAGTCGACTCGGGCATCGTCAGCTACGTCACCGACCTCATGAACATCTGGTTCAAGACCCATCTGAATCCCGCCAACCACGTGACGATCTTCTGCGTCGTGGCGATTGTCATTCTTCTCTCGGCGATCATGAACTCGGTCGGCGCCAAAATTCTGGGGCGCGTGGCCCGGTACGGCGTCTACGTGGAGACCATCGGCACCTTTGGCGTGTTCATTGCTCTTGCCATCAAGGGCTTTCACCACGGCCTGGGCTTTCTCACGACGACCCAGGGCGTGCAGTACGCCAAGACCAATCCCTTTGGCGTGAACTTCGGCGGCCACTGGCTCACCGGTGCGGCTTTGGTGGCGATTCTCGCCAACGTCTACATCTTCTACGGGTTTGAGTCGGCCGGCGACATCGCCGAAGAGACCAGGGATCCCGGCCGACAGGTCCCGCGCGCGATGCGCAACGCCATTCTGTACGGGGGCGTCGCATCCTTCGTGCTCGTGCTCGGACTGCTGCTCGCGATTCCCAAGACCGGCTTCGACTCGGTGGTGACCGGAGGCATTCCGGTCATCCTGGCCCAGCTGCCAAGTTGGCTCCAGGACTTCTTCCTGGTCATGGTGATCATCGCCTTCTTCAGTTGCGGCACGGCCGTGATGGGAGCGGGATCTCGCGTGACCTTCGCACTGGCGCGAGACGGCGCAATCCCCGGTTCGAAGGTCCTGCGTCGGGTCACGCCTCACCGTCGCACACCGAGGAACGCCATCGTCGTGGCGACGGTCATACCGTTCCTCTTCCTGCTCCTCGTGCTCGTCAACCCGTCCAAGCCGGTGCACGTGCTGTGGTTCTACTACCCGGCCAACGTGAACGCGCTGTTTGCGCTGGTGTCCTTTGCGACCTCAGGTATCTATCTGTCGTTCTTCTTGACGGTGCTTGGTTCATTCATCGCCGAGCGTCGTGGTTGGAAGCCGAACGGGCAGTTCACGCTGGGCAAGTGGAGCACACCCGTGACCGTGATCGGAGGGGCCTACCTCTTCGTCATGCTGCTCGACATCGTGTGGCCCAGTTCGCTCTCTAGTGGACGCGGCGTCCTCTTTAACTACGGCTGGATCACCTTGCTCGTGATGTTCGTCATCGTGGTGGTCGGTGCGATCTACGAGGCGCTGGCGCGCCCCGATAAGAAGTCGGTCGATCAGTCCCAAGGGATCGCCGAGACCGCCGAGGCGACAGCGACCGACGGGCCACATGTGAGCTAGTCGTATCGTCTGATGTTCGGCCGAGCCCTTTGGGCGCTCGGCCGAACATCGGTGCACCTCGCAATCAACTCCTGGCGAATCGCCCTCATTTGTAGTGTGGTGACCATTCGCTGAGAGAAAGGTTGCCGTGGCGTATTGCCAGGTCTGTGGGGCCGAGCAATCGGAGGGCGCCAACTTTTGTTCTTCGTGCGGGACTCGTCGCGCCGACGCGCCAATGTGTGAGACGTGCGGCGCAACGACCACGCCGGGTCAGACGTTCTGCGGCTCGTGCGGCGCGCTCAGTCCACGCTCCAACGTGAGCGGCTCGGGAGCCATGCCTGCGACCGTGACTCGCAGCACGGTGGTGACGGGCGAGCACATCGCTGGGTTCTGGTGGCGGGTGCTCAGTTTCATCATCGACTCGTTCATCGTCAACGCCGCCATTGGTCTCCTTCAAAGCGGCGCCACCAACGTCCCCACGTGGGCACTCGCCCTGGAAGCGGTCGGCGTCAACGCCGCCTACTTTGGGCTCTGGATTCGCTACAAGGGTTGGTCGCCGGGCATGGCGATGTGCCACATGCGGTGTCGCAGTGTCGACGGATCGCAGGTCACGTCCAAACAGATCTTCACCCGCACGCTGTTCTATTGCGTGTGGATCCTGTTGCCGTTCCTGCATCCGCTGCGGTTCTACATCGACTCGACCACGCATCACGTGACGATTCCGACCCAAGGGATATACATCTTCTTGTTGCTACAGGTGCCCCACTACTTCGAACTGCTGTGGGCAGCCTGGGATAGGCGTCATCAGACCCTGCACGACAAGGCGGCGGGTACCGTCGTCGTGCGTGAAACCCGGGTCTAGGGAAAGAGACCGCGCAGCCGCGTCGCTTCGGCGATGCGCTCCACCCCGACGACGAGCGCGGTATCGCGTAGGGCGAGATCAAGCTGCTGGTGACGCTCCCAGACGGAGTCGAAGGCCGCGTGCATCGTCTTTTCGAGACGCTGGTGGAAGAGCTCGGGTTCCCACATGAAGCCCTGGAGGTCCTGGGCCCACTCGAAGTATGAGGCGACGACGCCACCGGCGTTCGCCAGCACGTCGGGCACAACGGGAATGTTGCGTGAGGTAAGCACCCCCGCCCCTTCGCCCGTGGTGGGACCGTTGGCCGCTTCGACCATCATCGTGGCTGACATGGTCGTGGCGACCTTTTCGGTGATGACGCCCCCCAACGCCGCGGGAATGGCGATGTCGCTGGGTATCGCGAAGAGTTCGTCGGGGTTGACCTCGTCGGATCCGGGGTACCCCATGATCGAAGCCGACTCCTCGTAGTGATGGGCCATCTTCTCGGCGTCGATACCTTCAGGTACGTGAATCGCCCCGTGAATGTCCGCGAGACCGACGACCTTCATGCCCCGTTCGCCGAGCAGTTTGATGAGCGGCGCGCCGACCTTGCCGTATCCCTGGATGACGACGCGCTGTTCGTAGGGGCTTCGCTCGAGCTTCTGCAACAGCGCCATGGTGCAGATCGTCACGCCGAGTGACGTGGCTCCCGCGTGACCGAGCGTGCCGCCAATCGCGGTGGGCTTGCCGGTAACGACGCCGGGCAGACTGTGCCCGGCGAGCATCGACACGGTGTCCATGATCCAACTCATCACCTGGGTGTCGGTGTTGATGTCGGGGGCGGGGATGTCGCGGTCCGGTCCGATCATGGGCGCGATGGAGTACGCGTAGCGACGCGTGAGTCGTTCGAGTTCGCCGCGACTGAGCGCGGTCGGGTCGACCTTCACCCCGCCCTTCGCACCCCCGTAGGGGATGTTCACGACCGCACACTTGATCGACATGTCGGCCGACAGGGCCGCGATCTCATCGACGTTCACGCTCGGGTGAAAGCGGATGCCGCCCTTGCCCGGCCCGCGCGAGGAGTTGTGCTGAATGCGCCAGCCGGTATAGACGTGAATGTCACCCGTGTCCATGCGCACAGGAATTGCGACTTCCAGGATCCGCTCGGGGATGACGATGCGAGCGATCATGCCCTCGTCGAGCCCGAGAATGTGTCCCGCTTGCTCAATCAGGGAACTGATGCGAAGCCAGGGATTGAACTCATCAGAGTGGGCTTCGTTAGGACGCGTGACCACGTGTCACCAACCTTTGTGATTTTCGAAAGCGCCGTTGCTTTCGCCTCCCAGGTTAGGCGCGGCGCGAGGGTGCACGCGACCACGAAGTGCAGAGCCTTCGTTCCGGTACTGTGACGGTGACGCGAAGGGGGACCTTGTGAAGATCACGACCAATCTGGGTTACGACGGCAGCTTCAAGGCGGCCGTGGCTCAGGTCGCCGAAATGGAAAAGGCCGGTCTCGACCTTGTGTGGGTCGCCGAGGCCTACGGCTTCGACGGTCCCTCCCTGATGGGGTATCTAGCCGCCAAGACCGAGACGGTGGAGATTGGCTCCGCCATACTGCCGATTTATACCCGCACCCCCACGCTGATCGCCATGACCGCCGCGGGCCTCGACTTGCTCTCCGATGGGCGGTTCTCGCTGGGCCTAGGCGCCTCAGGACCCCAGGTTATTGAGGGCTTTCACGGTGTGGCCTACAACAACCAGTTGGGCAGAACGCGCGAAATAATTGAGATCTGTCGCGACGTGTGGAAGCGCGAAGCCCCCGTTGTTCACCAGGGCAAGAACTACACCCTGCCGCTACCGCCAGAGATGGGCACGGGTCTGGGTAAACCGCTCAAGATCATTGTTCATCCTCTGCGCAGCCAGATTCCCATTTGGGTGGCGTCGTTGGGCGAGAAGAACGTGGCGTTGACGGCCGAAGTCGCTGATGGTTGGCTGCCCATCTTTTTCATCCCCGAGCGCGCACAGGACGTCTGGGGTACGGCCCTGGCCGAAGGGCAGAGCAAGCGCAGTAGCGAGTTGGGCGAACTCATGATCTCAGCGGGGGGACTGCTCGCCATCGGTGAGGGTGATGACGTCATCGCCCAGCGCCAGCGCATGCGTCCGATGGTTGCGCTCTACGTGGGCGGCATGGGGGCGAAGGGCAAGAACTTCTACAACGAGCTCGCCACTCGCTACGGCTTCGAAAAGGAGGCCGAGCTCATCCAGGACCTGTATCTGGGCGGTCAGAAGAAGGAGGCCGAAGCGTCGGTGCCCGAAGAGTTTCTGGAGCTCACAACGCTGTGCGGTCCCGAAAGCTACGTGAAAGAACGCGTCGAAGCCTTCCGCGCCGCCGGCGTCACGCATCTCCAAGTCCAACCGATTCCGACGGGCGACCAGAGCGCGACCTCACTCATCGAGGCAGTGAAGGTGATGGCCTCCTAGGCGGTACGAGAAGCGTCGCGGCCACCCGAAGCCAACCACGCGTCGTACATGACGGCGTAGGCGCCACGCTGAGCGAGTAGTTCTTCCGGTGTGCCCATCTCCACAACGCCGCCGTTATCGATGACCACGATACGGTCCGCGCGCTGGGCGGTGGTGAGCCGGTGGGCGATGAGGATCGCCGAACGACCTTCCAAGATTCGATCGAGCGCGCGTTCGATCACCGTCTCGCTCTGTAGGTCGAGCGAGGACGTCGCCTCATCCAGGATGAGCACGCGCGGGCGCGCGAGGAACGCGCGCGCCAGAGCGAGTTGCTGGCGCTCACCGGCCGAGAGAGTCTGACCGCGCTCGTGCACCTCGGTCTCGATGCCTTCGGGGAGACGATCGACGAGCTCGCGCAGGCCGACGATGTCAATCGCAGTGTTGATCTCCTCGTCCGTCGCGCCGGGTCGGCCAAAGGCCAGGTTCGTGCGAATCGATCCGGCGAAGAGAAAGGGCTCTTGGGGAACGACACCCAACTGGGAGCGCAGCGAGCGCAGCGTCACGGTTTTGAGGTCGATGCCGTCGACCAGGACGCGACCGGCGGTGGGGTCGTAGAAGCGATTGGCCAGCTTGGCCATGGTTGACTTTCCCGCGCCGGTCGGACCGACGAAGGCGACCGATTCCCCCGGCGCGATCTCGAGGTTGACGTCGTGCAAGACCAGGTCGCCCTCGAGGTAGCCAAAATCCACGTGCTCAAAAGTGATGCGCCCCTCGATGGTGGGCAGCACGGTGGCGTCGGGCGGTTCGTTGACGCTGGGTGTCGTCTCGAGGAGTTCGCGCAGGCGAATGACCGAGGAGCGCCCCTGCTGGAGCGTCGTGTACTGCTGGACCAGCAGCTGGATCGGGGCGAAGAAGCGATTCAGGTAGAGGAAGAAGAGGATGAGTTCGGCGACGTTGAGTTGGTGCTCGAGGATCATGTGGCCGCCGATGCCCAGCAGCATCGCCTGGCCGAGGATGCCGATCATCAGGGTCGCGGGACCATAGATGGCGTTCACGCGTCCGGTGTATGCGTTGGCGTCGCGGTACGCACCCACCACGTGGCGGTGGTTACGGATGTTGCGGCGCTGACGATTGTTGGCGGTGACGACCCGGATCCCGTAGAGCGACTCAGAGAGATCGGCCAGGACGAGGGCGATGCGATCTCGCGCCAGCAAGTAGCCCTTTTCCGACGCGTGGTGGTACCAGATGGAAAAGACCACGAGGAGGGGCACGATCATGAGGACCGTCCACGCGGCGAGCTCGACGTTCGTGAGGAAGAGCACGACCGTGATCACGATCATGGTGAGGCCCTGGAGGGCGAACTGGCTGATGCCGTCCTGGATGAGCTGCTGGAGATTCTCGATGTCGCTCGTCATGCGGCTCATGAGGACACCCGCTTTTTCTTCGGTGAAGAAGTCGAGACTGAGTCGTTGGAACTGCGTGAAGACTCGAATGCGCAGGTCGTGCATGATGCGCGAGGAGAGCTTGCCGGTGACATCGACCTGCTCGCGCTGGAAGTAGACACTCACCAGGGCGAGCAGGAGATAGAGCAGCGCGCACACCACAATCACGGTGAAGCTCTTGTGGTTCTCCATGCCGTGTCGGATGGCGTACTCGGTGAGCAGGGGTCCGGCCTGCAAGGTCAGGCTGATCACGATGACGAGCAGGGACCCGCTGACTACCCACTTGGGGTAGGCGAAGAGCATCTTGGGCAGCGTGAGGCGTTCGCGTTCCTTCGCGTTCGGCAACTGGGTGAAGTGCACGTTCGACTTGGGGTGCACCGGTTCGCTCGCGAGGAGCTTCGTCGCGCCTTCCATCAGCTCTTCGGGAATACCGCCGAAGGGTAGGCCCGCCCGGCCGGCCGCCGCGTGGGCGCCCGGTCCCATCATGCCGCCACCTCCGCCGAATCCGCCGCCGCCGCCCCAGCCCATTACAGGTCCTCCGCCGTCGTGGTCTGGGCGAGGATCTCCGAGTAGAGCGGCTCGTTGCGCAGAAGTTCCTCGTGTGTGCCCGAGGCAATCACCTTGCCGTCGTCGAGCACGATGACCCGATGCGCGAGCGCGATGGTCGAGATGCGGTGCGCAATGATGATCGTGGTGCGACTGCTCATGAGATCGCGTAGCGCGGCGTAGATGCCGGCTTCGACGTGGACGTCGATGGCACTGGTCGCGTCGTCCAAGATGAGGATCGGTGGGTTGAGCAAGAGCGTGCGCGCGATCGCGATGCGCTGGCGCTGGCCGCCCGAGAGCGTGTAGCCGCGCTCACCCACCACCGTGTCGTACCCCTCGGGTAGGTGTTCGATGAACTCGTGGGCGTTGGCCGCGCGAGCTGCGGCTTCGATCGCGTCGAGGGGTGCGTCGGGCCACCCGTAGGCAATGTTGTCGCGGATGGAGATCGAAAAGAGGAAGGGCTCGTCGAGCACCACGCCGACGTTCTCGCGCAGACTGAAGAGGGTCACGTCGCGAATATCGTGACCGTCGATCGTGATCGCACCACCGCTCACGTCGTAGAAACGGTCCAGCAGTCGGGCCACGGTGGACTTGCCCGAACCGGTCCGGCCCACCAGCGCCACGGTGTCGCCGGGCGCGATGTGCAGATCGAAGTCCTTGAGAATCTCGGCTCCGTTGTCGTAGGAGAAGTCCACGTGATTGAAGTCGATCTGGCCCTTGACGTCGATGAGGTCGTAGGCGCCGGGCCGCTCTGTGATCTCAGGGCTCTCGTCGAGTATTTCGAAGATCCGTGCCGCACTGGCCTTGGCGCGTTGACCCATCATGACCAACTGGCCGAGCATCATGAAGGGGGCCTGCATCATCAACAGGTACAGGCTGAAAGCGAGAATCTGGGGGTAGATGAGGTCGCCGTGCAGAACCATCCAGCCCCCCACCAGCAGGACCAGGGCGAGGCCCAACTGCGGCAGGTTCTGTACCCAGGGTGACCAGATCGCGCGAAGGTTGGCGTCTTTGATGTAGGCCCAGGCGACGCCTTCGGCGGCGTCGGCCAACCGGTCGATCTCGGCCTCTTCCTGAGCGAATGACTTGACGACGCGAACGCCGTTCACGTTCTCGTCCACGACGGTCGCCACCTCGGCCAGACGCGCCTGGGTGACCCACGAGATGGGGAACATGACCTTGCGCATCTTGATGCCCACCACGTAGAGGATGGGCATGACGATCATCGCGATCAGCGCCAGGACCCAGTTGATCGAGAGCATGAAGCAAAAGGCCACGAGGCCAATGCAGCACTGGACGATAATGAGCGGCGCGAAGATCGAGTACATCTGCACGCTGCGGATATCGCTGTTGGCCCGGCTGATGAGCTGGCCCGACTGAACGCGATCGTAGAAGCTGAACGAGAGCCAGGTGAGGTGCTGGTAGATCAGCGATCGCAAGTCGGCCTCGACGTTGTAGGCCGTGTTGTAAAGGAACTGTCGAGAGATGATGCCCGCGACGCCGGCGAGCACGCCCACGATGACTACGGCAATTACGTCGGTGTGCAGCGACGAGATGTGCTTGACAAAAGTGTTGTCGATGTCGTCGCTCAGCATGTTCGGTACCAGGACCTGAAACACCAGGCTCACAAACGAGAGAACGATGGCGGTGATGAAGGTCGCGCGGTGCGACTGGATGACGGGCAGAACGCGGCGCCACCAGGAGAGATTTTGATCGCGCGAGATCTCGAATCTCGGCCCGGGGTATTTCGACGTGACCCCGCCTAGAGGATTCGCGGGACCGCCCAGGCTGTCTTTTTCATCTTCTCCGACCCGTGCAAAACGATCGGAAAGTGAAGACGACACCCATCAATTCTACCAACGGCGTGCGGTGATCAAATCGCCGCCCGAGAAGGCGAAACGGCGTCGGCGATACCATGCCTCGATGCCACTATCGCCCGAAGAATTCTTCGACAACGCACTGTCAACGGCGGATGAGGACGGGCGAGTCGGCCTGTCCGGGATAACCCGTTGGGACATCTTTCCTTTTGAGCAGGACGGCCTTCGCGTCGTACCTCTGCGCGCACCCGTCCTGCCCGAGCCCGCGCGACACGGCGAAGACCTCGCGACCTGTCGGAACTGTCACGAGGGCGACGACCTGGTCATCTGGCAGGACGACACGTGGCGCCTAACGGTTGCCCCCGAACCCTCGGGTGCGCCGTTGATATTGATGCTGACGCCTAAGCAGCACTTCGACGTCGGTGACCTGCCCGCCGAGTTAGCGGCTCAACTCGGACTCATCGTGATTCAAACGGCGCGAGCGATCGAGTCGCTCGAGCACATTGCGCGCGCGCACGTTTCTCGTTGGGGTGACGGGGGATCGCACTTACACGTCCTGTTTCTCGCTCGTCCCGAGGGTTTCGTACAGTTGCGCGGCACGTGTCTCGCGATTTGGGACGATCTTCTGGCTCCCGTGCCGCGCGAGATACGTGACGCCGACGCGATCAGAGTGGGAGAGATTCTTGCCAGCTCATTGGGGGGATCGTCCAGAGCGCTGTAACCTCGCGCGATCTAGTCTGAGCGCGTGGACTCTCTTTTTGTCGTTGATCATCCCATCGTTGCGGACAAGATTCGCCAGTTGCGAGACGTGCGGACCTCGAACGCCGACTTTCTCCGGCTCGCCGGCGAGATCTCGCGCTTCGTCGCCTACGAGGCGTTTCGCGACACGTCGCTCTCGGACACCACGGTCGACACGCCGGTGATGAAGGGGGCTCCCGCCCAGCGCATCGACACTGAATACCTGATCGTGCCCATCTTGCGGGCGGGATTAGGTATGAGCCCCACTGTCCAAGAGGTATTACCGCTCCATCGAGTATGTCTCGTGGGCTTGCGACGCAACGAGCACACTTTGCAACCTGACGTCTACCTCGACGGCCTGCCCGACAGTTTGATCGGCGTGCACGTGGTGATCTGTGATCCCATGCTCGCTACCGGCGGATCGCTCGACCGCGTGCTCGAAATGTTGGGCGAGCGCGGCGCCGACGCCACGACCGTGCTTTGTCTCATCGCGGCCCAGCCGGGGGTGGACTTCGTGGTCGCTCGTCACCCCGACGTGCGTATTGTGGCCGCCGCCCTGGACGCCGAACTCAACGACGTCGGTTACATTACGCCGGGACTTGGCGACGCCGGGGACCGACTGTTTGGACCACCCGCTCGCTGATCGTCGCGCCGAAGGATCAGTCCGGCCAGCACCACTAGTGCGCCATCGACGCCAACGGAGGCGAGACCCCACAGCAGCCCGAGCAGTGAAAACACAATCATGCCGATCCCGGCGAAAACGGCGCCGAGGCCGTAGCCACCTAGGTCTCTGATTCGTCGAACTTCGAGATCGATTAAAGCGACGAGAAGACCGAGTCCAAGTGCGATGGTGATGATCGAAAAGGACACCGGATCTCGCTGCAGCAGCGTGAGAGCCGGTGGATCCCCGTAGTAGGTGTGGCCGTTGGTGGTGATGCTCGTTGCGCCCACTGGCTCATCGATGTGATAACGAGCCATTACGACGAGAACGAGAGCGGCCCACGCGAGAGCAACGAGCACGACACCAGTCCCGATCTTCTCCCTAGTTGAGGTTGAAAGGCTGCGGGGACGCTTGATCAGAGGCCGATGTCTTCATTCCAGAGATCTGGATGGTCACCGATGAACGCGCCGAGCAACGTGATGCACTCCGGGTCGTCGAGAACAATGATCTCGACGCCGAGGTCTTGGAGCCAGTCGTGTCCGCCGTGGAAGTTCTGATCTTCACCGATGACCACGGCGCCGATGTTGAACTGGCGCACCAGACCCGAGCAATACCAGCACGGCGACAGTGTCGTGACCATGACGCACTCGCGGTAGTCTCGCCTGCGGCCGGCCCGACGAAAAGCGTCGGTTTCCCCGTGTACCGAGGCGTCATCTTGCTGCACGCGGCGATTGTGTCCCGCGCCTAAGAGTTCGCCGTCACGGTGAAAGAGTGCAGCGCCGATCGGAATGCCACCTTCGCCGAGACCGACGCGGGCTTCGGCGATGGCGGTCTGGAGCATCTCGCGCGCCAGGTCGCGATCGAGTGGGATGCGGGACTCGGTCATGAAGATAAGTATGCTCCCTGCGGTGAATAGAGGCACGTACGTCGTCGACATCGGCTCCCAGCAACTCGAGTTGCCGATCGTCTCTCTCAACGACAATCTCGCTCTCGCTCTTCTCATCACCGTCGACGTGGGAGTGACGTTTCTGGCGCGGGCCGGTAAGGAACTCGCCGAGGTGCTGGCACCCTACGAGGTCGACATCGTCGCCACCGTCGCGACGATGGGTATTCCGCTCGCCGTCGAGGTCACGCGCCACTTGGGCCTGGACCGATACGTCGTGCTGCACAAGACGCCCAAGATCCACCTGGCCGACGCGATCAGCGAGCCGGTGCGCTCGATTACCACCGACGCCGAGCAGCGCCTCCTCTTCGACCGCGCCCGCATCGGTGACGTGCAGGGTAAGCGAGTGGCGATCGTCGACGACGTCATCTCGACTGGCGCATCCACCGGCGCCACACTTCGCCTGCTGCGCGGCGTCGGGGCCGACGTCGTCGTGATCGGCACGCTCGTTACCGAAGCCGGGCTGTGGCGCGACGCGCTGGGCGAGGACGCCCAGATGGTGCGCGCGCTGGGATCCATTCCCGTCTTTCGTCCCGACGGGTCCGGCGGACTCGTCGAGGACTGGAACGGATAGTTACTCGTTCATCGATCCCGCCAGGATCTCGTCCTGGCGATCGGCCTGGGCGCGAACGGCGCGTGCGGCGAGAATCCAGTACAGCAGTCCGCCGACAGCGACGCCCATGAAGATGGAGAAATCCGCACCATAGCCGTAGCTGTCACGCGTGGCCCACGTGATCGGGTTCAGCCAGTGGGGCACTGAGAACGTCGGCGACAGAGCCGAGAACGCGGCGTACATGCCCACGATCTGCGCGATAATCGCCGGCCAGAAGTAGCCGCCGTTGCGGTAGTAGAGACTGCCCTTATCGGTGCGCTGGAGTTCGGCGGGCACGTAGCGGAAGCGACGCAGTATCCAGTCCACCATGAAGATGGCGAACCACGGCGCGATCCAGACGATCACGACGTCCACGAAGTCCGACAGGTAGGTGGTGAACGACGAGTTAAACACCGCGTACAGAGTCACGAGGAACGCCACCGCACAGTCGACCAGGACGGCCTGGTAGCGCTTGACCTTAAGGCCCATCGCCTGGAGAGTGACGCCCGAGGAGTACATGTCGAGGGAGTTGATGCAGAAGAGCTGAACGATCGCAAAGATCAAGAAGACGGTGACGAGCCACGAGGGCAGGTCGCTCGTGTGCGCGAAGGGGTACAACGAACCGTATCCGTGGTTCGAGCCGCCGATGCCGGGCAGAAACGTTCCCACCACCGCGCCCAGGGTCATGACCAGGATCTCAGGAACCGCGGTACCGAGGAAGACCCATCCAACGATCGCCTTCTTCGAGGAGTCCGGTGCGCAGTAGCGCGTGTAGTCGTTGCCGCACTCGGTCCAACCGAGGCCCGAGAGCGTGATGACGAACGCAAGCCCCTCCATCATGGTCTGCCAGTCCGCACCGTGGGCCACGCCGTGAGTGGTGGCGTGGGTGATCGAGTAGATGAGCAGAACGCCAAAGATGACCACAAAGGGCAGGGCGAGCATGCGCAGGGTCTTCACGATCGAGGCATGGCCGAGGACGGGCATGATCGCCTGGATCACGATGGCCACGATCACGAAGATCACCTTGGAGGCGTCGCCCGGGGCGAAGCCCGACTTCAAAGTGAGTACGAGGCCCGCCCCCACAATGAGGATGAGTCCCTCTACCTCAAAGCCAATCTGAGTGACCCAGTTAAAGAAGGAAATGATTCGACTGCCGTTGGTGCCGTAACTCGCGCGATTTATAGCAAAGACGGTCGTTCCCGCCTGGGGGGCCTGCAAACTGGCCAACCCGAGCAGGAAGTACGAGACGTTACCGACGATGATCAGGAAGAGGGCCTGGGCGAAGTTGAAGCCAAACGACATGAGAATGGCCCCGTAAATGAAGTATTCGACCTGCACGCTGGCGCCGGCCCACATGCCCCCCACGTGGCGGGGTGTTGCCCAGCGTTCGTTGAGCGGTACGTAGTCAATGCCGTGCGCTTCGATGCGGAAGGCGTCGGCGGCGTCCGACTCGCCGGGCGCGTCCAATGTTGTAGCCACTCTGGTGATCCCCTCGTTGGTTGGCTCGTGAACGCCCGACACCCGCTCGTTGTCGCAGCCAGTATGCCCGATGTGAAATCTTCGTGACGACTTTTCCTTAACGATTTCTCACCCACGAAACAATCCACGATTTAGGCGATCCTTACCTAGTTTCAATCGCGGCCTCAGACTGACCCGCCAGAATTGACAACGTTGCTCGATGAGAAAGACAGCGCAAGCTCTGCCTGGTACGCACTTTCAAAGTCACAACACCCCGATCCGGGACGGGGACCCTCCCTCGGGGGAGACGGTTACTCGTCCCGACTGAATTTTCTAGGACCCAGGCGGCTCCTCCCTTCCGCCTGGGTCCTAGAAAACACCTCGTCGGCTTGCTGAACTCACTCTCACAAAGTTCGCCAACTGTACTGGCAAGTAATCAAACTCTTGCTAAGTTTTCGCCCAGTGGAGAAACCCAACGGGGGGTTCTTCGGGGGAAAGCAGGAAAGATGTCGTCAACGATCGATCGTCGTTCGTTTCTCACTCACTCTGCGGCCACCGTCGGTGGCATCGCGATGGCCGGTTCGGTCGTCGACGGGATGCTCGCCGGCGTCGCGGGGGCCGCGACCGGGGTCGCCAAGGGCAAGCCGAAGTTGGGCGGCATCCTTACCGTGGGCACTGCTGTCCGACGTGCCGAACTACCACATATTCAACGGTTCATCGGGCAAATTGGACGACTCGGGCTTCTGTGTCGCCAACGCCCTCTACGACCCGCTCTTCGTGATGTCCGCACGATGGCAAGACGTGGCTGCCCATGCTGGCGCTCTCGGCCAAGTCGAGCTCGAACTTCACGGTCTGGACGATCGCGCTGCGTCACGGCGTGCAGTTTCACGACGGCACGAACTTTGACGCCTCGGTCGTCGTGGCGAACTACAACGCCGCTGCCGCCAACGCGACGGTCGGGACTCGCGATTCAGCCAATCATTGCCTCGGTGAAGGAGATCAACTCCTACACCGTCGAGTACACGATGGTCGTGCCGTTTGCCGCGTTTCCCATCACGCTGTCCGAACAGCAGATTGCCTACATGGCCGCCCCCTCGGCGCTTGGGCAACACCTACACCGGTCAACCCGATTGGCACCGGTCCCTTCAAGTTCAAGTCCTGGAGCGTCGGGGTGGAGTCCCAGTTCACGAAGAATCGAGAAGTACTGGCGCAAGGACGGCGCCGGACGACGCCTGCCGTACCTGGACGGCATCAACTTCAAGACCATCGTGGACTCCGCACTCACGCAACGAGGCCCTGCAGTCGGGATCGGTCGACATGATCCTCCAGGAGAACGGGCGTCCAGATCAAGCAGCTGAAGAAGATGTCGGGCGTCTCGGTCATCACGAGCGAGACCGAGCCGCTCGACCCGCCGATCAACTGCCTGATCGTGAACACGACCGGCACGCTTGAACCAGTACTTCTGCTGGGCGGGCGAGTTCGCCTCCATCGGCGTGCCCGGGGCCTCTGCCGTACATCGAGAAGGGCGAGGCCGTACCAACCGCGGTGCAAGACGCCGACTGGCTGGGCACGCTCGGTGCGGTCAACCCGTCAACGCTTGCAGTGGGACACGACCCTCAAGCCGGTCCTGAACGACATCTCGATCCGCCAGGCGTGCGCGATGGCGATCAACCGCGCGACCTACTTCAAGGTCATCGACGGCGGCGTCGGTTCGGTGGCCGACGGCCTGTATCGCAAGTCCTCGCCGTTCTACACCAGCCCGAACTACCCGGCCTACAACCCCACCAAGGCCAAGGCCCTGGTGGACGCGTACAAGACGGCGAACAACCTCACCAGCGTGAGCTTCGTGATCGACATCTTGCAGGACGACGCCTCCGCCGCAGCAGGCGTACTCGTTCTTCGAGTCGCAGTTGAGCGCCATCGGCATCACCACGACGCCGCGACCTCTCGTCCAGAGCACGCTGATCAACAACGTGATCTACGGCGAGTACGACTGCGCGACCTGGAACCAGTTCGGTGGCGTCGACCCGTCCCTCAACTATGTGTGGTTCTGTCTCGCTGTCGGCGACGGCGTCACCGGCCGACGGGGGACTCGGACTCACGGCGCTGCCGGCGGGCACCAACATCGCCGGCGCGGTCAACTTCGCTCACCAAGGCGACCCCGTCGTCGAGGACGCGATGCTCTCCGCCCTCGGCTCGGCGCCGGGATCGGCGGCCGAGATTCGCGGGTGGCGCACGGTCAACGACCAGTTCGCCAAGGACATCCCGTACCTGTGGCTGGACCAGTTGATCAACGCCTGGGCTGCCAAGAGCTACGTGCAGAACTGGGCCTACGGTACGGCGGCCGACGGCACGACGCGCTGTCTCAGCCCGGATGGCGGTTCGGCGCGCTGGGACCAGATCTGGCTCTCGAAGTAACCCGGGCCTAGGTCTTGGGTGATCGGGCGGGGGTCGCCCCGCCCGATTGCGGAGTTGGAATACTGGTGACTTGGCCTCGCACGTGGCGCCACCAGTACAACGTGGTCAGGGCCATGCTGGCCGAGATGACGGCCATCACCGTAAAGGGCAACGCCGGATTGACCGCGAAGAGAAAGCCCGAGACCCCCGCCGCCAGAGCGAGGGCGGCCGTGTTCGACATGGTGAAGAGTCCTTGGCGCCGGGAGAGTTCGCGGTCGGCCGCGCCCTGGCTCATCAACGAAGAGATCGAGGGCAGTGAGAGGGACGTGCCAATCGACTCGAGCGACCCGAGGCCCAAGATGACGTCGTTGTTGTGGATGTGCGGATAGAGCGCGAGGAAGAACGCGCCATTGATGAGTCCCAGGAGAGCCGCGATCCGACGATTGGTGTGGTCGGCCAACCATCCGCCCAGACGCGAGAGGAGAACCCAGGGCAGAGCGAAGAACGTCCAACTCAGGCGAATCTGCAGTGTGCTGGCGTGGTGGGCGTGCATCAGCAAACTCCAGCAGGCTTCGTAGACACCCACCGCCAGTCCCGAGGCGCTCGCGGCAAAGAGAGCGCCCGTCAGTTGCGAGTTCCACTGGAGTTTGGGCAGGGGAGTGGGGTCGTACTCTCGATCACCGAGGTCGGTACGCAGGGCCACGACCGCGGCGAGAAGACTCGCGACGCCGGCCGCGAAGAACGCCCACCCGAGATCGCTCACCGTGGCGACGGCACCGGCGAGTGGTCCGAGGGCTAAGCCGAGCAGCTGGGCCGCGAGGATCTGGGAGATCGCGCGACCGCGTCGCTCTTGGGGAAAGAGTGAGGCCACGGCCGACAGTGATGTGACCTCGATGGCGCCGGCCGCTGCACCTTGGACCGCGCGGGTGAGGGCGAACCACGGTGCGCCGACGTGAAGGAGAAACGTGGCGCTGGCCACTCCGTAGACCACCAGGCTCGCGACGAGGAGGAGTCGACGTCCGAACTTGTCGGCGAGATGGCCGAATCCGAACTGGGTGGCGATGCCCGCGATAAAGAACGCAGCCATGACCAGGCCAACCTCGCTCGGGGTGCCGTGGCGCCTCTCCAAGAACAGGGGGAGAAGCGGTAGACCGAGCGTGGCGCCCATCCATTGGATGGCCACGATGACCGTAAGGCGGCGCAAAGTCGACTGAGGAGTGCTTCGGGCCACGACATCCACGCTACTAACGTCTCGCGATCTAGAACGTGTGACACTCCCAGAGCACGAGGACACCGAGAACCAGATCCGCGATCGAAATGAGCACGTTCGCGTGAGCGCGCCCCCACGCGATGAGGTGCGTGCGACCTCGCAGGGAGTACGCGAGCACAATGAACGCTGCCTCCAGGACACCGAACGTGATCGCCATGAGTGCGCCGTGGGCGACACCGTTCGCGCGCAGCAGCGCCGCCCACGTGACCAGGATGGCGGCTCCGTGTACCAGTGTCATGGTGAACGTCGTGAGAACTCCCCGGGCGAACTGCTCTCGCGGGACGCCACGTTGTTGCATCGCGTGAACGGCGAGTCCAAAGAGGGCGAGCGCCACGATGCCGACCCACCGTACGGACACCGGAGCGAGGGACGCCGCGATCGCCGCACTCACGCCGAGCAAGACGACCATCGCCGTAGCGTGGGCGACGCACACGCGGCGCACCCGTGATTCCTTGGTGAGAGCGAGCTGTCCCGCGAAACTAAAGAGCCCGTCACACGTGGTCAAAACGAACGCAATGACCGCGACCGCGACCGCGCCGGCGATGCTATGCACTCGCTGACCTTACCTGCTGGTAGGAATCGCAGAAGGGGAGCGGAACTAGTCTTTGCGTGATGGTTCGTCATGTATTGCCCCCCACGAACGAGCAACTCGCCCACGCGCGCGAGATCGTCGGTCGCTATCTCTCGCCCACTCCGACGGTCACGATCTCGCTTCGTGGGCGTCCCGTGTACGCCAAACTGGAGAGCCTGCAGGTCACGGGCAGCTTCAAAGTTCGTGGCGGCCTCGCGGCAGTAGACGCCGCGCATCGCGACGATCCCCACGGCGCGGTGATTACGGCGTCGGCCGGGAATCACGGCTTGGGTGTCGCCTACGCGGCGACGTTGCTTAAGGTTCCCGCGACGGTCGTGGTGCCCGCGAACGCGTCGGCGGCCAAGGTGAAGAAGCTCTCAACCTTCGACATTGAACTCATTCAGTTTGGCTCGTCCTACGACGACGCGCAAGCTCACGCGTTGGAGTTGGCCGACGAGCGCTCGATTCGCTTCATCTCGCCGTTCAACGACAGTGACGTCATCGCTGGTCAGTCCACCGTCTTTGATGAAGTGCTCGCCCAGGCGCCGGAACTTGAGCACATCGTGATCCCCGTCGGCGGTGGCGGACTCATATCGGGAACGCTTCTCTCGCGCGACGCGGCCGGTCGCAGCGACATTCGCGTCACGGGCGTGCAGCCCGAAGTCAGTGCGGCCCTCTACCACGTGCTGCGTGGCGCCACGATGGCCGACGTGGTGCATGGACCCACGATCGCCGACGGTCTCGCGGGCGGTGGTGACGATGGGGCGGTGACGAACGAACTCATCGCTAAGTCGGGCGTCGAGCTCGTGCTGGTGTCGGAGAAAAAGATTCGCCAGAGCGTTCGCGAAGTCGCCGAGACCTCGGGACTGGTGGTCGAAGGCTCCGCCGCCGCACCCTACGCCGCGATCGCCGCAGACCTGGTGGGAGATGCGACATCACGCATCGGCTTCGTGGCGAGCGGACGCAACATCGCCCACGAGCTGTTCGTCGATCTCTTGAACGAGCCGCTGGACTAGCCTCCGCGGAAAACCGGAACAGTAGGGTAGAACGGATGCTCAAGACGCGCGTGATGGCTATCGCGCTGGCGGTGATCGCTCTGGCGTTGACCGTTACGGGCGTCGTGATCGCCGCGACGGACTCCAATCCGGGTGATTTGGCGAAGGACTCTCTGGTCCTTAACGGCTATCCGCCGAAAACGGCCCAACTCGCCGTGACCGTCTCCACGGGTTCCGATGTCACGGTGAACGCCACGGTGAACGTGAACTTCAGGACCAATCGGATCGCGGCCGTCGCGCGCGTTCCCCTCGTCATCACCACCGCCGCAGTCAACTTGGTCTTTGCCAACAATGAGCTCTACGCGCGTTCGGCCGACGTCGAGAACGGCCCGTGGTTCAAAGCGTCGGTCACGACGCCCCCGCTCTTTGGTTTCTCGCTCGAGTTCACCAAGCCCGATATCGATCTCATCACGGGTTTTCACAGAACGACGACCTCGAGCGGGTACTCCACGACCTACGTATTCACACGCAACAACGTTCCCCTCTCGAGTGTCTTCGCTCCGGCGAGCGCCTTTTCCGTCCTGGGGTCAGTTCGTTGGTCGATCACGGTGGGCAGCGAGGGTGAAGTCACGGCGAGCACGCTCGTCGAGCATGCACGCCACTTGTCGACGATTATCACCGCGACGGTCCTTTCGTACAACCAGCCCGCCCACATCAGCATCCCTACGTCGTCCAACTCCCAGTCCCTCTCGACCGGCGGGTTGTCGAGCATTCTTCATGAAGTGAACTTCAACTCATTGCTCATTCCGAGCGCTCTTCGCTCGCTCGGTCAGACCTCGATCAGCTAGTTCATGGCGACCACCACGATCGAACCTCGCTGGCCGGTAGACGTTGCGGTTCTCGTCTGCGCGGGTCTCTATGTGCTGCTCACGAATCGTTTGGTGATAGGGCCGAAGTGGCTGTTGCCCGGCATGATCGTGCTGCTGTTCATTCCTCTCACGTATCGCCGCAAGCGTCACCCCAACGACTTCAAGTGGATCCGTCGGTTGGCGATCTCGCTGACGGCGATCATCACTCTGGCCAACGTCACCTCGGTCATCCTGCTCATCCGCCACGTGTTTTACACGTCCCACGACATTGATGCGCTCGGACTGCTGTACTCGGCCGCGTCCATCTGGACTACGAACGTGATCGTCTTTGGTGTCTGGTTCTGGGAACTCGACCGCGGGGGTCCGCACCTGCGCGTCGGGCCCGACGCCGGTCCGCCCGATCTGCTGTTCCCCCAAATGACGGTGCGCCAGACGGATCCGCCCTGGCACCCGCGCTTCTACGACTACCTCTACACGTCCTTTGCCAACGGCACGAGTTTCGCTCCCGCCGACGCGATGCCGATGAGCGTCTCCATGAAGGGGATCTTTGCGGGCGAAGCCCTGATCTCATTTGTCACGATCGCCATCGTGGCGGGCGAAGCCATCAACATCCTGCACTGAATTAGTTCATCAGTCGCCCGAGAATCCGGGCGCCACGACTGTTGGTGTTGCCCTTGTTCTCTGCGCGGTCGGCTGCGATAGCGGCCGCGAGGGCGGCGTTGATGCCGAGCCAGCGCAGTGGTTCGAACTCCCAGTTCGGACTGCGGTGCTGGACGAAGGGCAGAGTCGTGAACTCCGTCGCTACGTCGGGAGCGACCATGAGGTCGGCGAGCGCGTTCGCGGCGATGTGGGTCATCACCACGCCATCTCCCGTGTAGCCCCCCGCACTCGCGAGGCCACTCTCGTAGTCCACGATCACCGAGGGTGACTGGTCGCGGGCCATCGCGAGCGGTCCGCCCCAGCGATGGGTGATCGACCCTTCCAGGGTCGGGAAAGAGCTCGCGCAGCGTCGCCTTCCAGGAAGGAGAAGACCTTGGGATTCTGATCGAATCGCGGCTCCACGGTCGAGCCGAAGTGATACGACGCGCCCCGACCGCCGAAGGCGAGGCGATTGTCGCTCGTGCGTTGTCCGTAGATGATGAGGTGCCGGGCGTCGGCGAATGTCTCGTACCGCGAGAGTCCCGCCTCAGCCCAGAAGTCATCGCTCTGGGGCTCGGTGGCGATCATGAGCGAATAGAGCGGCGCCACGCTGCGTCGTTCACGTGGCAGCTCGGGCGTGAAGCCTTCAGTGGCTCGCACCACGAAGCGTGCGTGCACGCTACCTTCAGCCGTGACGACCTGGGGCTCGGAGTGATTGGTGCCCGCCAGAATCTTGGTCACCTTGGAGTTCTCGAAGATGCGCACACCGAGTCGTTCGTTCACGTCGGCCAGACCGCGCACGAGTCGTGCCGGTTGCACGCGCGCGCAGTGCGGCGAGTACGTGGCACCCAGGGAGCCGGTCACCCGCGCGCGCTCGTTGGCTTCGCTCTGGTCGAGCCAGCGAAGGTCCTCAATCGCGTACCCCAGCTCGCGCGCATTCTCGACGTGCTGTTGCAGGCGCTGGACCTGCACCTCGCTGCGCGCGAAGTCCAGGGTGCCACCTTGGACAAAGTCGGCGTCGATTTCGTCCTCGCGGAGGGCGTCGCCGAAATCACTGACCCCACGTTGGAGGACGCTGCGCAGGTGTCGAAACTCATCGATGCCGTGGCGCGCCACGATCGCCTCATCGGCGAGCGGGATAGAAGGACGACGCCCAGCCGCCGTTGCGGCCCGAGGCGCCAAAGCCGCACACCGACTGTTCCAGCACCGCGATGCGTAGCGCGCTGTCGCGCCGTTTCAGTTCTCGCGCGGTCCACAGACCGGTGAAACCGCCGCCCGATAATGGCGACGTCCACGTCGAGGTGCGTGGTGAGTGGAGCCCGCGGGGTGAGGGGATGAGACAGTCCGTCCCACCACAAGGAATGCGGTGGTTGCACTAGATGCCGCGCCTGGCCGCCTCGCTGAAGACGTCGTGGAGGACCCCCACCATGAAGTCGATGTCGTCGCGCGTCGAGATCAGCGGCGGGGCGAGTTGCACCACCGGGTCGCCTCGGTCGTCCGAGCGACAGATGAGACCGCGCCGGAACATCTCGGGTGAGACGAAGCCGCGCAGTAACCGCTCGGCGTCATCGCCGGCCCAGGTCTCCTTGGTGTCTTGGTCCTTGACGAGTTCGATGCCCCAGAAGTACCCCGCGCCGCGCACGTCGCCCACGATCGGAATGTCGCGCAACGTGTCCAGGCCGTCGTGGAAGTACGCCTCGTTCTTGGCGACGTTCTCCATGACCCCTTCTTCTTCGATGATCTCGAGGACCTTGAGGGATACGGCACACGACACCGGGTGTCCCGACCAGGTGAATCCGTGCAGGAACGCTGCGTCGCCCTCCATGAAGGGCTCGGCGATGCGGTCCGAGACGATCATCGCGCCCAGTGGCGCGTAACCCGCGGTGATGCCCTTGGCGCACGTGATGATGTCGGGGATGTAGTCGTACTTGATCCCCCCGAACCAGCTACCCAAGCGGCCAAAGCCACAGATGACGTCGTCCGAGACGAGCAGCACGCCGTAGCGATCGCAGATCTCACGTACCTCCTGCCAGTACCCGGGAGGCGGCGTGAAGCAGCCGCCCGCGTTTTGGACGGGCTCTAAGAAGACCGCCGCCACCGTCTCGGGGCCCTCGCGCAGGATCGCCTCTTCGATCTGTCGCGCCTGCCACAGACCAAAGGCGATGGGATCGTCGCCGTGACGCTCGGCGCGATAGAAGTTGGTGGCGGGCACCTTGATTGCCCCCGGCACGAGAGGTTCAAAAGGGGTCCGATACGGCTCGAGTGAGGTGATCGTCAACGCGCCCAATGTCGTGCCGTGGTACGCGATCTCGCGGCTGATGACCTTGTAGCGGTCGATATCGCCGCGCATCTTGTGATAGTTGCGAGCGAGCTTCCAGGCGCTCTCATTCGCCTCGGCGCCGCCCGAGGTGAAAAAGACGCGATTGAGGTCGCCCGGGGCGAGCGAAGCCAGCTTCTCGGCGAGCTCGATGGCCCGGGGGTGCGCGTAGGTCCACAAGGGAAAGAAGCCGAGCTCCTCCATCTGGGCGGCCGCGGCCTGACCGAGTTCCTTGCGGCCGTACCCGAGTGCGTTCGTGAAGAGCCCCGAGAGACCATCGAAGTACTCGGTGCCGTTCGCGTCGTACACGCGGGTCCCTTCGCCGCGCACAAAGATTGGAATCTCCTTGTCGTGGTCGTAGGCGCCCATGCGCGACATCTGCAACCACAGGTTGCGTCGCGCGCGCTCCGAGTACTGATGGCTCGGTTGTTTCTCGTTCGTCACGGTAATGCCGTCCGTGATCGTCTCGTTGAGTGTCACTTTTCCCCCCAGGCGTAGGTCTGCTTGGCCAACTTCAAATACAAAAACGTCTCGACCTCGGTGACACCCGGGATCGAACGAATCGAGTCGTTCAACAGGTGCACCAGGTCGTTGTCATCTTCGGCAATCACCTCGGCGATGATGTCGAAGCTGCCGGCGGTCATCACGACGTAGTTGGCCTCGTCGATGGCCGCCACCTTGTCGGCCACCAGACGCACGTCGCCGTGGACGCGAATACCGATCAGCGCTTCGCGGCCGTAGCCGAGTTGCAGGGGATCGGTGATCGCCACGATCTGCATGACGCCCGAGTCCTTCAGGCGCTGCACACGTCGCCGCACGGCCGCTTCGGAGAGTCCGATCTCTTCGGCGATCGCGCCGTAGGCGCGTCGACCGTCTCGCTGCGAGTCGCGTGATGATCTTGCGATCGAGCGAGTCGAGAACCCCCGGCGCGGAGTTGACGAGTGCGTCGTTGACCCGCTCGTCACTCTCTCGTTGCGCTTTGGTTGCTGACATTGGTTGTTCCTTAGCTGGTGGCTGTTAGGCTCCATGCTGCGGTTTTTGACAGTATAAGCAGATCTGGCGACGAAATGAGGCGAGTTCTTTCTAAGAAGTGACTCAATCCTTCTTCCTTCGGTTGCAAAGCCCTTGTCTTTTCTGGCAGAGTGAACGAGTGAACTGCAACGAAGCAGTTTCGTCGAGGAGGGGAAAAATGGCGCGTCTAGCCAACTTCATTGGGGGAGAGTCCGTCGCTCCTCAGAGCGGTCAGTACGTGGACCTGATCAACCCCTCGACGGGTCAGGCGTACCTCGAGATGCCCGTGTCGAACGCCGCCGACATCGACGCCGCCTACGGAGCGGCCAAGAAGGCCTTCGCGTCGTGGAAGCGCACCACGCCCTCGCAGCGTTCGCTCGCACTCCTCAAGATCGCCGACCTCTTCGAAGCGAACGCCGAGAAGCTCGTCGCGATCGAGTCCGAGAACACGGGCAAGATCCTCTCGGTCACGATGTCCGAAGAGATCCCGCCCATGATCGACCAGATTCGCTTCTTCGCCGGGGCCGCGCGTCTCTTGGAGGGTCGCGGGGCGAGCGAGTACATGGAGGGAATGACCAGTTACGTGCGCCGTGAGCCGGTGGGTGTGTGTGGCGCGGTGACGCCGTGGAACTACCCGATGATGATGGCGGTGTGGAAGTGGGCGCCGGCGATCGCCGCGGGCAACACGATGGTCTTAAAGCCCGGTGACTCCACGCCCGCCTCGACAGTCTTCATGGCCGAACTGATGGCCCAAGTCCTGCCCGAGGGCGTCTTTAACGTGGTGTGCGGAGACCGCGACACCGGTCGGGCACTTGTGGAGCACCCCACGCCCGCCATGGTCTCGATCACCGGCTCGGTGCGCGCGGGCATCGAGGTCGCCGGCTCGGCCGCCAAGGACGTCAAGCGCGTGCACCTCGAGCTCGGCGGCAAGGCCCCCATCGTGGTCTTTGACGACGTGGACATAGCGAGCTGCCGCCGAGGCGATCGCCATCGCCGGCTACTTCAACGCGGGCCAGGACTGCACGGCCGCCACGCGCGTACTCGCCGGAGCCGGGGTGTACGGCGACTTTGTCGACGCGTTGGTTGAGCAGGCCAATAACACGGTGGTGGGCACGCCCGACAACGACGATGCGCTGTTCGGCCCGGTGAACAATCGCTCGCAGTACGAGCGAGTCCAGGGATTTCTCTCGCGCACCCCGGGCCACGCGCGCGTGGCCGCGGGTGGCTCGGCACTGGACCGCGACGGCTTCTTCATCCAGCCCACGGTGGTCGCGGACCTGCACCAGGACGACGAGATGATTCAGAACGAGATCTTCGGGCCGGTCATCACTGTCCAGAAGTTCAGCGACGAGGCCCAGGCCCTCGAGTGGGCCAACGGCGTGGACTACGGCCTCGCGTCCTCGGTGTGGACGCGCGACCACGGTCGGGCCATGCGCTTCGCGCGGGACCTCGACTTTGGCTGCGTGTGGATCAACACCCACATCCCCCTCGTCGCCGAGATGCCACACGGTGGCTTCAAGCGCTCGGGCTACGGCAAGGACCTCTCGGTGTACGGCTTTGAGGACTACACGCGCATCAAGCACGTGATGCACAACATCGAGTTTTAGGCCGAGCGACAAACAAGCCCTGACTTGTTAGCGTGGTGCCGGCCGCATAAGGAGATCAACGATGATCATTGGCGTAGTTACCGAAATCAAGACCGACGAGAACCGTGTCGCCCTCACTCCCGCGGGCGCGCGGGAGCTCAGCGGAATGGGACATCGCGTGTTGGTCCAGCGCGGCGCGGGCGTGGGGTCTTTCATCAGCGACGCCGACTACGAGGCCAACGGCGCGACCATCATCGAGAGCGCCGACGATGTCTGGGCCGAGAGTGAGCTGCTCCTCAAGGTCAAAGAGCCGATCGAAGCGGAGTACGAGCGTCTTGCCGCCAAGAAGGACCAGGTTCTCTTTACCTACCTGCACCTAGCGGCGTCACGCGACTGCACCGACGCTCTGGTGCGTGCGGGCAATGTGGCGATCGCCTACGAGACCGTGCGACTGGCCGACAACTCTCTTCCACTGCTCACCCCGATGAGCGAGGTCGCGGGTCGTATGGCGACCCTCATGGGTGCGCACCACCTCATGCGTCCCGGCGGAGGCCACGGCACACTGATCTCGGGTGTGCCCGGCGTGGCCCCGGCCAACGTCACGGTGATCGGCGCGGGCGTGTCCGGATTGGCCGCAGCGACCATGGCCGCGGGACTGCACGCCAACGTGAAGATCCTGGATCGCAATCTCGAGCGCCTGCGCCAAGTTGATATTCACTTCGACGGGCGCGTCGAGACGATCGCGTCGTCAACTCTCGCCATCGAGGAGTCGTGTATCTGGGCCGACATCGTGATCGGTGCCGTGCTCGTGGTTGGCGCGAAGGCGCCCAAGCTCGTGAGCAACGAGCTGGTGTCACGGATGCGTGAGGGATCGGTTCTCGTGGACATCTCGGTCGACCAGGGCGGGTGCTTCGAAGCGACGCGACCCACGACCCACTCGAATCCGACCTTCGTCGTCAACGGTTCGATCTTCTACTGCGTGGCGAACATGCCCGGTGCGGTACCCGCGACCTCGACCAGAGCGCTGTCGAACGCGACCCTGCCCTACGTGATGGAACTGGCCCGCCACGGCTGGCGCGAGGCGGTTCTCGCCGATGCGGCCCTGGCCGAAGGCGTCAACGTCGTCAACGGCAAGGTGACCTACGGTCCGGTGGCCGAGGCACTGGACCTCAACTACACGCCACTCAAGGAACTGCTCTAGTCCGTTTCATCGCCGAGGTGCAGGACGACTTTGCCGAACTTTCCGGGCTGAGCGAAGTACTCGTAGGCTGCGCTCGCCTCCTCGATCGGAAACACCTTGGCGAGCGGCACGCCAATCTCACTGTCGCGCCAACGCGGCACCAGTGTGTCGGCGACTCGCCGAATGACGTCGGCTTTCTGTTCGCGCGTGCGTGACCGCATCGTCGAACCCGTGAGCGTGAGGCGTTGTTGCATGACTTGGAGCAAGTTGATCTCGAGACGGCTACCCGATCCCACGCCGATCGTG
This sequence comes from uncultured Acidimicrobiaceae bacterium, assembly GCA_963840595.1. Taxonomy (GTDB): domain Bacteria; phylum Actinomycetota; class Acidimicrobiia; order Acidimicrobiales; family RAAP-2; genus RAAP-2. The sequence continues at coordinate 643,180 of CAWIZQ010000004.1, read as the reverse complement.
ACGATTCGCGCGTACGGATTGACAACGTCGAGTGCTCGGGTGAGGTGAGCGCCGCCGATCAGTTCGATCACGACGTCGACGCCGTCGATCGACGCCACCTCTTCGAGGGTGACGGTTTCGTCGGCTCCTAGTTCACGGAGCTGGTCGTGAAACTGCTCGTCTCTCGTGACGGCCACGACAACGGCCCCGAGGGCGTGCGCGATTTGCACGGTCGCCACGCCGACCCCGCCCGCCGCTCCCGAGACGAGAACGCGCTCGCCGTCGCGAACGTGGCCTTGGGTCACGAGGGCGTCGTGCGCCGTCGCGAAGGCTTCGGCGAATCCGCCGGCTTCGTCGAAGCTGACGTGATCGGGCACGAACAAAAGATGCTCGGCCGGTACCGCACAGAGTTCGGCTTGCGCACCGCCGCCGACTAGTGCGCATACGCGACGATTCATCAGTGGTTCGATGACCCGATCTCCCACGGCGACGACGACGCCGGCCAGTTCCATACCCGGGATGTCCGCGGGCCAGCCGGGCGGCGCGGGATAGAAACCCGCTCGTTGCAGGAGATCGGCCGCGTTGAGACCCGCGGCTCTGACGCGCACGACCACGTCGTACGGAGCGGGATCGGGAGCGGGTCGGTCGCTGAATACGAGTGATTTGTCGTAGATCGCAAGCGCGCGCACGACGCGAGCCTACGTGGCGGATAGTGCGCGACGACGTTTAAGGTCAGGGACATGACTATCTACGACACCCCCATTCACACCCTCACCGGCGAGCCGACGTCGCTGGAAAAGTTCAAGGACGAGACCGTGTTGATCGTCAACGTGGCATCCAAGTGCGGGCTCACCCCCCAGTACGAGGGACTCGAAAAACTCCAAGAGACCTACGGCGCACGAGGCTTCTCGGTGCTCGGTTTTCCCTGCAACCAGTTCGCGGGGCAAGAGCCCGGTACGGCCGAAGAGATCCAGACGTTCTGCTCGACGACCTACGGCGTCACCTTTCCGATGTTCGAGAAGATTGACGTCAACGGCGAGGACCAGAGTCCGATCTACGCCCAACTGGAAAAAGTGCCCGACCAAGACGATGGCTACACCGGCGACGTGCGGTGGAACTTCGAGAAGTTTCTCGTGGGTCGCGACGGATCGGTGATGCGCTTCGCGCCCCAGGTCACGCCCGACGATCCCAAGTTGCTGATCGCGATCGAGACCGACCTGAGCTAACCCGCGCCGATCGTGCGATGCAGTCGCACGTAAGTGACGCGAAAGCCGAAGTGACGCCAGAAGTACGCGGCACGGTGGTTGGTCACGCGCCAGTTGGCCTCGGCGTAGCGAAAGCCGGCCTCGAGGGCATCATTAAGCGCGCGGCGGATCAATGCTTGGGCGATGCCCTTGTGCTCGTGATCCGGTCGTACCGCGAGGGCACTGACGTGCAGGGACTCACCGAAGGAACCTCGACGTGAGTCGAGTGGAAAGGTGATGCACTGGGCGATCGACTCTCCGTCGTAGTCGACGAGGTAGTGATGCACCTCGGGGTCGTCCAAAGTGTCGAGCATCTCTTCGGGCCGCGACGCGTGCTCGACGAAGAGCGAAAAACTCGGACCGCGTTGTTGGGCGGCGTCCAAGATGTGATCGAGCTCGAGCGCGGTGACGAGATCATCGGGTTCGCCGCGACGCACCGTATAGCCGAGTGGCCAGTTGACGGCACGCGGTGCATCGAGCGCGATTACCCCGCGCGCGTGCATGCGCGCAAATCCGAGTTCGTACCACGGCGACGTGTCGTCGGGGTCGTCGAATACCCAGGCGTAGTGCTCGACGGCGTCGTCAGCGATCCACGACGACCCGGCGTCGGCGTAGAGCGCATCGAGTACGGCGGGCGAGTCGAAGGACACGCCATCGGGTCCCACCCATGCGCCCTTGCCGTACTCGGGACTTTCGAGGAGCGCGCCGTAGAGGTGACCGGCGATGGTGCCGTTCTCCTCGGCGACCCAGGTCTGGTGGGCCGCGCGAGCGAGTGCATCGGCGAAGTGGCCCTCGTCAAACGTGGGGTTCACGAGATCGTTGCGCGCGGCGTCACGCGCCAGGCGCTCGCGGGCGCGTCGCACGATGCGATCAATGTCGCCCGACTCGACGCGACGCACGATCATGATTTCACCGTACCGTCGCGTATGCAAGTGTGGTGCGGTGACCCTACGCGCGACCCTGTTCGACATGGACGGGCTGTTGCTGGACTCAGAGATCCTCTGGCACAAGGCCGAAGTGGAGATCTTTGGTGATCTGGGCGTACCGCTGACCGACGCCATGGGTCGCTCGACCAAGGGAATGTACGTCAATCAGGTCGTCACCTACTGGAACACTCAATATTCGTGGGGTGAGCCCGGTGAGGACGCCGTGGTCGACATGCTCCTCGAGCGCGTCGGCGAACTCGTGGAGAGCGAAGGGGAGCTCATGCCCGGTGCGATGCGCGCGTTGGGTCTGACGGGTGAGCGCGGTCCGCTGGGACTGGCGAGTTCCACGCCGATGGACCTCATCATCCGCTGCCTCAAGCACTTCGGGCTGCTCGATCGCTTCGCGGCGATCCATTCGGCCGAGCACGAGCCCTTCGGCAAGCCGCATCCCGGCGTGTTTCTGAGTGCGGCTGCGTCGCTCGACGTGGCGCCCGAAGAGTGCCTGGTCTTCGAGGACTCCGCGGCCGGCGTGCTGGCGGCCAAGTCCGGGACGATGACGGTGGTCGCCGTTCCCACACCTGACGACCTCTATCGACCCGAGTTTTCTCTGGCGGACCTCGTGCTCACGTCGCTGGAGGAACTCAGTCCCGCGTGGCTCGACGAGCGCTTCGCCTAAAGATCCTTCATGAATCGAGTGGCGAGGGGGTAGGAGTGTGCGCCGGGCGGATACTCCGGAACCGCCATCCACCCCGATGTGCGATAAAGCTCGAGCGCTTCGGGCTGCGCGTAACCCGTCTCGAGATAGAGCTGCGCGTACCCCATCTCCTTCGCGCGCTCTTCGACGCGTCGCATGAGTGCGGAGCCCACGCCGTTGCGGCGTTGATCCGGTCGAACCCACAGTCGTTTGATCTCGCCGACGTTGAGGGCGGGGTCGCTGATCGGTCGCAGTCCCACGCCACCCACCGGATGCGCGTCGAGACGTGCGACGAGGAACGTTCCCGTGGGTGCCATCAGTTCCTCGACGTGCAGGTGTCGATCTTCATCGCTTCCGCCGTAGCGCCGGTTCAACTCATCGATCGAGGCGTGGTACACGCTGAGTGCGCCGTGGGTCGTGATGAGTTCATCGTCGATGGTGAGTTCGGACACTCAGACACAGTAGAGGGCGGACTTTGGCCGCGAACTCCTTCACTACGATGGAGGGATTCTTTAAAGGAGACCCATGTTTCGCCCGGTCAGCGCCGATCTTGAGTTCGTGGCCATCGAGGAGGCCGAGCTCGCCCGCTGGAAGGCCAACTACGTCTTCGAGCGCTCGATAAAGCTGCGCCAGGACGCCGAACCCTGGATCTTTTACGAGGGACCGCCCACCGCGAATGGTCTGCCCGGACTCCATCACGTTTGGGCTCGCGTTTACAAGGATCTGTTCTGTCGCTACCACACGATGAAGGGCCAATTCGTGCCCCGCAAAGCGGGCTGGGACACCCACGGCCTACCCGTTGAGGTCCAGGTGGAAAAGCAGTTGGGGATCTCGGGCAAGAAGGAGATCGAGGACAAGGTCGGCATCGCCGAGTTCACCCGACTGTGCCGCGAGTCAGTGCTGGAGCACGTCGATGAGTTTGAGCGGCTTACCGAGCGCATTGGCTTTTGGCTCGACACTGAGCATGCGTACTTCACGTACCACCCGAGTTACGTGGAGTCAGTGTGGTGGAACCTAAAGCAACTCTTCGAGCGCGGACTTCTCTACGAAGACTTCAAGGTCATTCCTTACTGTCCGCGCTGCGAGACTGGTCTGTCGTCCCACGAACTGGGACAGCCCGGCGTCTACTACGACGAGAGCGACGAGAGCGCCTACGTGCGACTTCTTCTCACCGACGCCGGCGATCGGTCCGACCTCGGCGGGGCCACGCACCTGGCGGTGTGGACGACGACTCCTTGGACGTTGATCTCCAACGTCGCGGTCGCCGTTAATCCCGAGGTGACGTACGCCGTTGTGGATGGCGTGGTCGTGGCCAAAGACCTCGTCGAGAGTGTCTTTGGCGAAGGTGCGCGTGCGACCGCCACGTTCCTGGGTACCTCACTGTTGGGCCTGCACTATCAGCGTCCCTTCAACGACGTGCCCCTGCCCGAGGGGGTCGACGCCCACTACGTCGTGGGAGCGGACTACGTGACGACCGATGACGGCACCGGGCTGGTGCACCAGTCGCCGGCCTTCGGTGAGGTTGACCGTCAGATCGCGCGCGAGAACGACCTGCCCATCCTCAACCCGGTGCTCGCCGACGGCACGTTCAACGCGACGGTGCCCTGGCTCGTCGGCCGGCACGTGCGCGAAGCCAACCACGAGATCAACGACGAACTTGAGCGGCGCGGACTGTTGATCCGGCGCTCAGACTACGTCCACTCCCTACCGCACTGCTGGCGCTGCGGTACGGCTCTGATCTATTGGGCCAAGCCGAGTTGGTACGTCGCCACCAGTCAACTCAAGGACAAGCTCATCTCAGAGAACCAGCGCATCGACTGGCACCCCGAGTACATCCGCGACGGACGGATGGGCGAGTGGCTGGCCAACAACGTCGACTGGGCGCTCTCGCGCGACCGATACTGGGGTACGCCGCTGCCGATCTGGCGCTGCGAGGACGGTCACGTCACGTGCATCGCCTCACGCGATGATCTCTCGGCACTGACCGGTCGCGATCTGAGCGACCTTGAGCCGCACCGCCCCGAGATCGATGAAGTGGTCTTTGCGTGTCCAACGTGCCAGAAAGAAGCCCGTCGCGTTGAGCCGGTGATTGACGCCTGGTTCGACTCGGGTTCGATGCCCTCGGCCCAGGTGGGCTATCCCCACGTGCCCGGCAGTGCCGAGGCCATGAGATTCCCGGCCCAGTTCATCTGCGAGGCGATCGACCAGACGCGTGGTTGGTTCTACTCGCTGCTCGCGGTCAACACGTTGGTCTTCGGTGAGACGCCCTACGAGCACGTGCTCTGTCTCGGGCACATCGTGGACGAGACCGGCAAGAAGATGAGCAAGTCGGTGGGTAACGTCATTGACCCCTGGGAGGTGCTCGATACCCGGGGGTCCGACGCCCTTCGCTGGTGGATGTTTTCCCAGGGATCTCCCTGGACCTCGACGCGCGCGAGCCTGGGCGCGATCGACGCCTCGATGCGCGAGACTCTTGCGACGCTGTGGAACACGGTCAGTTTCTTTACGACGTACGCGTCGCTCAATAAGTTCGACCCGCACGATCCCGAGATTCCGGCTGTCTCCGAACGCAGCGCGATCGACCGATGGATTCTCTCGCGAACCGAACACGTCACCGAATTGATGACGTCAGCCCTAGACGGGTACGAACCACTCGGCGGCACCGACGCGCTCGCCGAGCTCATCGACGACTTATCGAACTGGTACGTGCGACGCAGTCGCCGCCGCTTTTGGCGCACCGACCCGAACTCACCGCGCTCGGAGGCCCTGGCCGCCCAAGCCACGCTGCTCGAAGTGCTCCAGCGCGTGACCTTATTATTAGCGCCCTTCTGCCCGTTGCTGACTGAACGGCTCTACCAAGAGCTCTTTGGCGTGAGCGACTACGACTCGGTGCACCTGGTCGATTGGCCTACGTCGTTGCCCGAGCGGCGCGACGAGGACCTCGAGGCCTCGATGGCGTTGGCCCGACGCCTGACGTCACTCGGTCGAGCAGCTCGTGCCGAGGCTGGTGTGAAGGTTCGCCAGCCCCTGGCGCGTGCGTTGGTGTTCGTACCAGCCAACTCGACCCCGCCACCCGAGGGCGTGGTGGAAGACGAGCTGAACGTTGATCATCTGGAGTACGGCTCGGAACTGGCCGAGGTGCTCTCCTTTGAACTCGTGCCGAACTTTCGCGCGGTGGGACCGCGGCTGGGCGAGGCGGTCAAGGAGCTGCGCGGCGCGTTGGGTGCTCTGGACGCCCAGAGTGCCGCGAGTGCGCTGGAGTCGGGGGGCAGCGTGCGCGTCAGTTTGTCGAGTGGTGAGTTCGATCTATCCGGGGACGACGTGGAGCTTCGCGTCAAGGGTCAGGCGGGATTCGCGGTGTCGCGCGACGGGGCTGAGGTGGTGGCCCTCGATCTCACTCTCACCGACGAACTGCGCCAGCGCGGGTACCTGCGTGACGTCGTTCGCCAGGTGCAGGACCTGCGAAAGAACTCGGGCCTTGACGTGGCTGATCGCATTGTCTTGCACGTGGTGGGGCTCGATGACTTAAGTGATGAGTTCCCCGCACTCGCGAGTGAAGTTCTCGCGACTCGCGTGGAAACCACCCCGGGCGCGGGCGAAGGCACTGCACTAGATCTCGACGATGAGCGCGGGGCTGTCGCCTGGGTCGTGAAGGCCTAGCGCGGCGCGTTGAGTTTGCCGAGAAGTTCGCGGAGTGTCTGGCGCTCCGTGCCGTCCAAGCGCGTGGCGAGGTTCTCATCGAGGTAGCGCACGTGCACCGCGAGCGCCTCTTCGAGTTTCGCGGTTCCCTCGTTGGTGATGGCCACCCAAATGGCACGCCGATCGGCCGCGCAGTGCTCACGTCGCACGAGGTGGGCCTCTTCGAGTCGGTCGATGAGCCGGGTGGTTCCGCCACTCGAGTGCACGATGGCATTGGCGATCTGGCTCATCTTGAGTCGCCCGTCGTCACTCTGGTGCAGCTGGAGGAGAACGTCGAACCAGGCGAGAGGGAGGTCGCAGCTCTTTTCGAGCTCGGCCGCAAAATCCCGCGAGAGCCGGGCGTTGGTCTCCGAGAGCAGCCCAAACAGGACTACTTTTTCGTCTCCGGAGGGGCACGAGGTCGACAACACCATCACTTCATTATAGGGGAAGATATTGCTCATCAAGTAACTTCTTGACAAGTAGTTGCACAAGCAAGTATAGTGAGTGAAGCACACAAAGTGCATTTAGAACAAGGAGAAACCCCCATGAGCACCCTTCCCGCTCCCGGTGTTTACACGGTTGACCCCGTCCACACCAACATTGACTTTATCGCCCGACACCTCGTCGCATCGAAGGTGCGCGGTAATTTCACGGACTTTACGGGCGTAATTACCCTCGGCGACACGATTGAAAACTCCAGTGTTGACGCGACGGTTCAAGCCGGCAGTATCACCACCCATAATGAGATGCGTGACGGTCACCTGAAGAGCTCGGACTTCCTCGAACTCGAGACCTACCCGACGCTCACCCTGAAGTCGACCAAGATCACCCCCAAGGGGGGCGACGACTACGAGATGGTCGCCGACCTCACCATTAAGGACGTCACGAAGTCAGTGACTTTTGACCTGGAGTACCTGGGCACGAGCCCCGGCATGCAGCCCGGTGTCACGGCCATTGCCTTCGAGGCCAAGACCGACATCGACCGTCGTGACTTCAACGTCAACTTCAACGCGACGTTGGACAACGGTGGACTCGTCGTGAGCAACAAGGTCGTCATCGAACTCACCATCGAGGCGCTCAAGCAGGACTAGTTTCACCCCCTCAGCGCGACGAAGCCGGAGGCCTTGTGGCCTCCGGCTTCGTCGTTAGTACGATGGGCGGATGTCGAAAGTGAAATCGAGCATCGGCGTGTTGGGGGCGCTCGCGACGATCATCTCGGTGTGGTGGTTCGCCTTGCGACCCCGACGCAACCAAGGCGACTCCCAAGAAGAAACGGGCGAGTCGGACTCGCCTCAACCTGATTGATTGCCTCTTTTTGCTGGCAGACTGGGGCCATGCCCTTTGTTGCCATCAATCCCGCTACCGAAGAGATCATCGCTGAGTATCCCGTTCTCGATGCGACCGGCGTCGAGCGCGCACTCGAAGGCGCCCACGGCACCTATCTCAAGTGGCGCAGCGCGAGCTTCGCCGAGCGCGCCACCTACATGACCCGTGCGGCGGAACTCCTCGAGGGAGAGATACCCGTCGTCGCCGAGTTGATGACGAGCGAAATGGGCAAGACCTTCGCCGCGGCCAAGGGCGAGGCGATGAAGTGTGCGGCCACGATGCGCTATTTCGCCGAGCACGCCGAAGCGATGCTCGAACCCGAGAACATCGCGACCAAAGGCTCGCGCAGCGGCCTGCGCTACGAGCCGACCGGAGCGATCTTTGCGGTCATGCCCTGGAACTTCCCGCTGTGGCAGGTCGTGCGCATGGCGGTGCCCACCATCATGGCGGGCAACGTCGTGGTCTTTAAGCATGCGCACAACGTGCCGGGGTGCGCACGGTACCTCGAAGACCTCTTTGTTCGCGCCGGGTTTCCCGCGGGCGTGCTGAGCACGGTGTTCGTCGAGATTAACCAGGTACCCTCGATCATCGCCGATCCGCGCATTGTGGGCGTGACCTTGACGGGATCGGATCGCGCGGGCCGTTCGATCGCCGCTGAGGCGGGCAAGAACTTAAAAAAGTGCGTCCTGGAACTAGGGGGATCGGATCCCTTCGTGGTTGCCTCCTCGGCCGATATGGGTCTCGCCGTCTCCACCGCGGTTGCGGCCCGCATCCAAAACAACGGTCAGGCCTGCATCGCCGCCAAGCGCTTCATCGTCGTGCAAGAGCGGGCTGATGAGTTCCTCGATCGCTACGCCGCGGCCATGGGTGCGGTGCGTCTGGGTGACCCAATGGACCCCGCCACCGAACTCGGCCCCCTCGTCTCGGTCGAGCAGCGAGACGAACTGGCCGCCCAGGTCAGTTCGTCGATTGAGGCGGGCGCCACGGTGCTGACGGGCGGTCAGGCGCCCGAGCGCCGAGGCTTCTACTACCCCGCCACGGTCTTGACCGACGTACCCGCCGATTCGCGCGCGAGCTGCGAAGAGCTCTTCGGCCCGGTCTCGGTCGTCATCCAAGCCCGCGATCTTGCTGACGCGATCCGCATCGCCAACGACACCCCCTGGGGACTCGGCGGATCAGTCTGGGCGCAGGACGATGACGAGATCGACGAGGCGATTGCCGGACTGGACGTCGGTACGGTGTTCGCGAATGCCATGGTGGCGTCGATGAATGAGTTGCCCTTCGGCGGCACCAAGCTCTCGGGCTTCGGTCGCGAGCTCTCCGCGCTCGGCGCGCGCGAGTTCACCAACGTGAAGTCATACTTCGTCGCATGAGTCCGCAGTACTACTTCGATCACGCTGCGTCCGCACCGCGACGCGACGCGGTCAGCGACGCGATGGCGCGTTGGCAGCACGGGATCGTGGGCAACCCCTCGGGTAGCCACCGTGCGGCGCGCGAGGCGCGACGGGCCGTCGAAGACGCGCGCGACGAAGTGGCGGGACTCGTCGGCGCCAAACCCGGTGGGGTGGTCTTTACCGGCGGGGGCAGCGAGTCGTGTTTCCTAGCGTTGGCCGGGGTGACCCATCACCACCGCCGAAGTCACGCTCGTACCGAGTTGATTGTCTCGAAGATCGAGCACCACGCGGTGCTTGACACGGCGGCGGCACTGGCCGCCGACTACGAATCGGTGAACGCGCACTTCCTCGATGTCGATGAGGAGGGCGTGGTTGATCTCGACGCGTTGCGCACACTCCTGAACGAGAACACAGCGATCGTGAGCGTGATGGCGGTCAACAACGAGACCGGTGTGCGCCAACCCCTCGACGGGGTCGCGTCGGTCGTGCAGTCAGTCCCCGGGACCACCGTCACGCACACCGACGCCGTCGCGGCCGCGCCGTGGCTTGATCTCTCAGTGGTGACGTGCTCGATGGACATGGTCTCGATCTGCGCGCACAAGCTGGGCGGGCCGGTCAATTCCGGGGCGCTCATCGTTCGCAGTGACGTCAGCTACGAGGGAGTCGTTCCCGGTGGCGGGCAAGAGCGCGGACACCGCGGCGGCACCGTCGACGTGGCTGCGGCCGTCGGACTCGCTACCGCCCTGCGCGAGACGGTGCGCGAACTCGAAGAAGCCAACGATCGCGTGCTCGAGTATCAGCAGAAGATTGGATCGGCCCTCAGTTTCCTGCCGGGATGCCGCGTCACGGCGGAGAACGCGGCCCGGGTTCCCGGAACGGTGCACGTCACGTTCGAGGGACTCGCGAGTGACGAACTGCTGTTTCTCTTGGACCAAGAGGGTGTCTGCGCGGCCGCGGCCGCCAGTTGCTCAAGCGGGGCCTCGGTCAGCAGCCACGTGCTCGCCGCCATGGGCGTCGCGTCCGAACGAGCACGCGGCTCGGTGCGCTTTTCGATGGGTGCCGAGACGACCGACGACGACGTCGACGCACTGATTGGCATCGTGTCCTCCGTCGTGTACCGCCTGCACGACGAGAGGTAGTTAGCTCGCGAGCGTCAACAGCGGGATTCGTGCTCGGTGGGGATGTCGGCGCCGCCTGGCAGACTGGGTGCCATGAAAGTCCTCGTAGCGATGAGTGGGGGAGTCGACTCGTCGGTCGCGGCCGCCCTGTTGCTGGAAGCAGGTCACGACGTGACGGGCGCCACGCTGAAACTGTGGGGTGGTGCGTCGGACTCGGGCTGCTGTTCGGTTGCCGATGTCGACGACGCCCGTCGGGTCGCCCAAGTCCTCGGGATTGACCACCACGTCTTCAACTACACCGAAGAGTTCGAGCGCTACGTGGTCGCGCCCTTCGTCGAGGGTCATCTCAACGGGCAGTCGCCCAATCCCTGCATTGAGTGCAACCGTCACATCAAGTTCGACCTACTCTTCGATCGCGCCGAGCGGCTGGGCTTTGACGCGGTGGCGACGGGGCATCACGCGCAGGTGATCGAGCGCGCCGGGCGACGACGCCTCGTGCGCGGCGCGGACGACGAGAAGGACCAGAGCTATGTCCTGGGATACCTGGGCGAGCACGAGCTCAACATGCTGCTTCTACCAATCGGACATCTGAACAAGAGCGTGGTGCGCGCCGAGGCCGAACGACTCGGACTACGAACCTGGGACAAGCCCGATAGCCAGGATGTGTGTTTCATCGAAGCGTCCAAAGGTCGAGAGGCGTTTTTGCGCTCGCGAGCTGAGTTGACGAGCGCCACCATCGTCGACGTGGCAACCGGCGAGACCCTGGGCGAGTCCTCGGCCGCGGAGCTCGTCACCGTGGGACAGCGCCGGGGCGTGCTGCCCGGCCGTGACGGGGAGAAGCGCTATGTGGCGCGCGTTGACCTGCGCGCCCGGCGAGTCGAGGTTGGTCGCCTCGAAGACATCCTCGTGACGTCGCTCACTCTGGACGGAGAGACGCTCAGCTTCACCGGCGACGCGTTGGTCGACGGCACCTCGGTGCTCGTGCAGTGCAGCGCGCACGGCCGAGCGCAGCTCGCCACGCTGCGTCGTGGCGAACGCTCGTGGCTGGAGCTAGCCGCGCCCGCGCGTCCGGTGGCGGCGGGCCAGTCGGTGGTGATGTACCGAGTTGACGATCCGACCGTGGTCGAGGGCGCGGCGATCGTTTCGATCCCGTGAACGCCAAGTCTCGTGTCGCGCAGTTGCGCGAGGAGATCGCGCGACACAACAAGGCCTACTTCGTCCAGGACGAACCGACCCTGCCGGACGGTGACTACGACGCGCTCGTTCGCGAACTACGAGAACTCGAGGCCGCTCACCCCGAGTTGGCCGACGAGGAGTCCGTGTCGGGTCGGGTGGGGGCACCCGTGCCCACCACCTTCTCGCCGGTCGTTCATGACGAACCGATGCTGAGTCTGGACAATGTATTTGGCGCCGATGAACTGACGACGTGGGCAGAACGCGTGGCCAAGTCACTCGGTGTGGACGCGAGCTCCATTGACTTTGCCGTTGAGCCCAAGATCGACGGGCTCGCGCTGTCGATTCTCTACGTGAATGGCGCACTCGTGCGCGCGGCGACGCGCGGCGACGGTCGGGTGGGCGAGGACGTCACCCAAAACGTCCTCACCATCAAGAATGTGCCCGGTGCCCTTAGGGGAGAGGGGCGAGGTCGCGTCGAAGTTCGAGGTGAGGTCTTCCTCGCCCGCGCTGACTTCAACGTAATGAACGAGCAGCAGGCTGCTGCGGGCCTCAAAGAGTTTGCGAACCCGCGTAACGCTGCGGCCGGCAGTTTGCGACAGAAGGATCCCGCGGCGACGGCCAGACGACCGCTCTCGTTTCTCGCCTACCAACTCGTTGATCTCGACGCCAGCCGTCACTTCACCTCCTACACCGACACGATCAAGCAGTTGGCGATGTGGGGCTTTCTCACCGCCACCCAGTCGAGTCTCGAGCACGGCGCGCTGCCCATGGTCGAGAAGAGCAACTGGTTCGAGGAGCACCGCCACGATCTCTCCTTCGACATCGACGGGGCGGTCGTCAAAGTCGATGACCTCGCGCTGCGCGGGCGCTTGGGATTCACGAGCCGCGCACCGCGGTGGGCCATCGCTCGTAAATTTCCTCCCGAAGAGCGCACCACCCGCCTGAAAGCCATCGAAGTGTCGATCGGTCGCACCGGTCGCGCCACGCCCTTCGCGGTTCTCGAACCGGTCGTCGTGGCGGGATCAACCGTATCGATGGCCACCCTGCACAACGAGGACCAGGTCAAACTCAAGGACGTTCGGCCCGGTGACCTCGTGATCGTGCGCAAGGCGGGCGACGTGATTCCAGAGGTCGTCTCCGCCGTACCCGAAAAGGGCAAGCGGCGCGCGAAGGTGTGGACGTTTCCTCTCAATTGTCCCGAGTGCGGTCAACCTCTCGTGCGGCGTGGCGCCGAGAGCGATACGTACTGCGTCAATCCGACGTGCCCCGCCCAGGTGCTCGAACAGATCGTGCACTTCGCGTCCCGCGGTGCGCTCGACATCGAAGGACTCGGTGAGCAGCGTGTCTTCCAGCTGCTTCAGGCCGGACTCATCAGTGACGTGGCGGACCTCTTTGCACTACGGGTGGAGGACTTGAGCAATCTCGAGGGATTTGGCGAGCTCTCGGCTACGTCGTTGGTACGAGCAATCGCTGAAGCCAAGCAAGCACCGCTGAGTCGTGTTCTGGTGGCACTCGGCATTCGACACGTGGGTCCGGTCGCCGCGCGGGTCCTCGCTCGGCACTTTCACACCTACGTCGCCCTCGAGAGCGCCCCGCTTGAAGAGTTGGAGGGGCTCGACGGTGTGGGCCCGATCATTGCCCAGGCCATCTACCAGTACTGCCGCGAAGCCGAGAACCGCGAACGCATGGCCCGACTGGCGGAGTCGGGATTTACCTTGAACGAACCCGGCGCAGCCGTCACGATCGAGGCGACCCTGGCCGGTAAAGCAGTGGTCGTCACGGGAGCCGTTCCGGGTTACACCCGCGAAGAGGCCGAAGCGGCCATTCTCGCTCGGGGAGGCACCTCACCCGGATCGGTCTCGAAGAAGACCTTCTGCGTCGTAGTGGGAGAAGCGCCCGGGGCGTCCAAACTGACCAAAGCCGAGGAACTGGGCGTTCCGATCGTCACCGCTGAGAACTTCGAGCGGCTTCTGGCGACGGGCAGCGTTTCGTCCTAGCCCGTCGCCCGGGTCGCACATTTCACTAGTGTTTGGCCGATGGCGCCTACATACTCTCCGGACCATCTGCTCGCCGGGCGATATCGCATTGTCCATTTGTTGGGAGTAGGACAGACCGTCGAGGTCTACGAGGCCGAGGATTTGTCACTCCAGCGACGCGTGGTCGTCAAGGTTCTGCTCGCAGACTTGGCCGCGCACGAGGAGATTCGCCGGGCTATCCGCGATCGGATCATTCGCGCCGCCGCCCTCAGCCACCCGCACTTAGCGCGCGTCTACGACGGTGGCCAAGAAGCCGGGGCGATCTTCATGATCACCGAATACCTTGGTGGCGGCTCTCTCGAAGACGTCCTGGCGTCGGGGCGTCGTTTCAGCGTGGATGACGGTGCGCGTCTCGGGCGCGACGTGGCGAGCGCTCTCGCGTATCTGCACGATCGCGGATTCGTACTCGGCAACTTATCGCCGTCCAAGTTGCTCTTCGACGACGACGGTCGTGTTCGTGTCACCGACGTGGCCCTCGCGGGACTCGCGGGCTCCTATCGGGCGCGTGCCTCGATCAACGACGCGCGCTATCTCTCACCGGAACAGGCTTTAGGTGAGCCGACGACGGGGGAGAGCGATGTGTACGCCCTCGCCCTCATTCTCTTTGAGGCGGTGACTGGCTCGGCCGCCTACGAAGGATCAACCGCCGAAGCGGTGCTGCGCGCCCGCCTCGATACGCCCCTGCCCGTGCGACTTGAGCTCGGCACGCTCGACATGGTCTTGGCCCAAGCGGCGGTGCCCGATCCTCGGTTGCGCCTGGACGCCGAGCAGTTTTCTCAGCGCCTCGGAGCCGTAGTGGGTGACGCGAGTCCCCTGGTCGTGCGGCCCGGTTCGGAGGAGACCCCGCTGCTCGCGCAGTTCGAACCCGCGCCAGAGCCGCGCCGCTCCATCGGCTTTAGCGCACCCTCGGCCGAGCAGATCACCGGATCGCAGCCGGCCGTCGCCGCCTTTCCTCGCGCGACGCGCGTGCAGAGTACGGGCGTCTCGCCGGCGCCGCGCATGCCGCTCGGTCGCACGCCACGATTCGGTGGCACCCAGTACGACCTGCCGCGCACAGCGAGCCGTCGGGGAGGATTTCTCGTGGCCGCGGTCGTCATTGTGGTCCTCGCCATCGCGGGGGGCGTGGTGTGGAAACTCGGTGTCTTCAAGTCGAGCCACACGGTGCCCAACTTGGTCGGACAGACCACCACTGAAGCCGCGAGTGCGATCACGAGCGGTGGGTACACACTCAGTATCCACGACGTGAACTCCACCTCTCCCGCCAATGACATCGTGAGCCAGTCGCCCAAGGCCGGAACATCGGCCAAGACGGGCACCGTGATCAACGTGAACGTCTCGTCCGGGCCGGGTGTGGTCACCTTGTCACGGAAGTTGGTGGGTGAGACCTGCAACGCGGCTACCGCTCAACTGAAAAAGCAGGGCGTGAACGCGACGTGCCCGGCCACCGAGCGCATCTTCTCCAACACGATCCCGTCGAATCGAGTGGCCCGGATTCTCTACGGTCACACGGCGGATCCGCTCGCGGTGCCGCGCGGCGCGACGGTGGTTCTCGAACGCTCGAAGGGAACGGTTGCTGCTACCACGACGACGACGACCACGCAGCCAGGGACCACCACGACGTCAACGACCACCACGACGACCGCTCAGACCGCGCCGCGTGCGGTGCCCAACGTGGTCGGCGATGACTACGCCGAAACGGTGGCGGCGATGCAAAAGGCAGTGCTCTACTTCACCACGGTTGGTCACGACGCCGGCACCACCAAGTGGACCAAGGTCATCTCCGAGTCACCCGCCGCCGGCACCATGGTCCCCTACAAGTCGCTGGTCACTCTCACCGTTCAGTGAACGGGTTCTGCGAACTCTGCGAGGCGGCCGTCCTCACCAAGCGCTACTTCGAAGATGAGGTCTGTTGGATCGCGGACTGTGAGATCTGCCTCGTGCCGATGGTCGTGTGGAAGATCCATGACGCGCTGCCCTCCGACGACGTAAAGCGCCACCTTCACCAGGTCCTGGCCGAGGTGGCCAACGAGGAGTTCGTCGACACCGCCTGGAGCATCGACGACCACATGCGCAACATCCCCGAGCACTACCACGCGCACGCCCGACCGCCCTATTTCTGGCGTCGACACTAAGTCGATGCACGGTGCGTCGTTACACTTAGGGCACTAACCCCACATTTCGGAGGATCCCATGGGTGCACTTGAGGGTCGCGTCGCCATTATCACGGGAGCGGGTCGCGGCATCGGCCGCGAACACGCCCTGCTCTTCGCCGCCGAAGGCGCCAAGGTGGTCGTGAACGATCTCGGCGGGGGTCTCGACGGCACGCCGCTGGAGGCGAGTCCCGCTGAAGAAGTCGTCGCGGAACTGACTGCGATGGGCGCGGAGGCGATCGCGAACCACGACAACGTGGCGACCTGGGACGGCGCGGCCAATCTGGTGAACAGCGCGCTCGAAGCCTTCGGTGACCTGCACGTGCTCGTGAACAACGCGGGCATTCTGCGCGATCGCGTACTCGTCAACCTCTCGGAAGATGACTGGGACGACGTCATTCGCGTCCACCTCAAGGGACATTTTGCCCCCACCCGCCACGCCGCGGCCTACTGGCGCGAGCAGGCCAAACAAGGGAAAACGGTTCGCGCCTCGGTGATCAACACGTCGTCCACCTCGGGACTGCTCGGCAACGTGGGCCAGTCGAACTACGGTGCGGCCAAGGCCGGCATCGCCGCCTTCACGGTCATCATCGCCGAAGAACTCGGACGCTACGGCGTGCGCGTGAATGCCATTGCCCCCGCCGCGCGCACGCGGATGACCGAGTCCACGCCAGGACTCTCGGACTACGTCGTCAAGCCCGCCGACGCCGCGGTGTTCGATGTGTGGGATCCGGCCAACATCTCCCCGCTCGTCGCGACCCTGGCGATGGAGCACTGCGCGGCCACAGGACAGGTCTTCTTTGTTCAAGGTGGCACGGTGCGCAAGTTTCAGAACTGGACGATGACCGAGACGCTCGAAAAGAATGACCGCTGGACCGTGAGCGAGCTCGCCGCACAACTGCCAACTCTGCTTTCGTGAGCGACGAGCGCCCGACGGCGCACGTGGATCGAGAAGATCCCGATGGGCTTCTCAACGCCCGATCCGACCCCGCCAGTGCGGCGTTTGGCACGCTGGGCAGCGAAGCGGGCAGCGACCTCAACTGGTTCTCTCTCCTGCGCGAGCGGGTCCAGGACCGCGCGGCGTCGTCGTCTCGCTACGAGTGGTGGGTTCTGTGGACGTTGCTCGCCGGTCTCTTCTCACTGAACTTCACCTTCACGGTCTTCATCGTGGCCCTGCCGACCGTGGCGAGTCAGTTTCACACGTCGGTCACGGTCTTGACCTGGACGATGGTCGGTCCACTCTTGGCTTACGGACTCGCCGCACCCCTGCTGGGCAAGACCGGCGACATCTTCGGACACCGTCGCCTGTATCTAGTGGGCCTAGTGGGCGCGATGGTCGCGGCGCTGCTGACCGCCCTCAGCCACAACGTCGAGATGTTGATCTTCGCGCGCGTGCTCGACGGGATTGAAGGGGCCGCCACCGGCACCGCCTCGGGGGCTCTCATCAACATGGTCTTTTCGCGCGAAGACCGCGTGAAGGCGATGGGGTGGTGGAGCCTGGTGGGTGCGGGCGGTCCGGTCGTGGGCGTGTCACTCGGCTCACCGATCATCGCGGCCTTCGGATGGCGGGCTCTGTTCTGGGTACAGCTCGTGGTCATCGTGATCTCCTTTTCGTTGGTGTCGATCGTGCTGCCGCGACGACGCGGACTCGACGTAGAGACCGATGAGGCGAAGGCCCGCGCGCGCGCTGAGTTCAAGCAGATCGACTGGCTGGGCAGCGCCTCGCTGTCGATTGCGGTGACTCTGGTGATGCTGGCGCTGTCGATCGGCCCGAGCGTGGGCTGGACCAGCGCGTGGACCCTGGGCGGGTTCCTCCTCGGCGCGCTTTTGATGAGTGTCTTCGTGTACCGACTGCGACACGCCGCGCACCCGCTGATTCCGGCCGCCTACTTCGGCCGGCGCAACTTCGTCTTTCCGATGGTGTTGCGAGCTTGTGCCAATTTCGCGTACTTCGGAGCGTTCTTCCTCTTTCCGTTGCTCATGGAGCAGGGCTATGGATATTCGATCTCGCGAGTCGGCGCGATCGCTATCGCACGTCCCTTGGTGTTTGCGATCTCGTCACCCATCGCTGGTTACGTGGCCGTGCGCGTGGGCGAGCGCGTGAGCGCGGTGGCGGGAGCCGCATTCCTCACTGGTTCTCTGGCGTTGTTTGCCCTGCTGAACCCGAGTTCCGGTGCGTGGATCGTGATCATCGCCCTTGCTCTGTCGGGTCTGGGACAAGGCGTGGCCCTGCCGTCGACGAGCTCGGTGATGGCTAACGAGGTCAAGGTCAGTGAGTTTGGCGTCATGTCGGCGGCCCAGTTGCTCGCCGTCCAGGTTGGCGAAGTCGCGGGGATTCAGGTCCTCGAGACGGTGCAACAGGCGATTGCGCGGCGACGCGGACTCAGTCACGCACATCCGGGAGCAGCACTGCTCTCGACGTTTCACACGTCCTTTGTGATCGGTGCGCTGGTGGCCGGCGGCGGACTGATCGCCGCCTTCTTCATCCGATCGCTGCCACGTACCCGACATCGGTCCGCCTAGAGCGCGCCCATTAATCTGGAGGCCTATGACCCAGGACATTCTGATTGGCGCCGAGCCCTACTCGCATCAGGGAGGATCGTCGGGGGTCCTCGTGCTCCACGGCTTCACGGGCAATCCTTCGTCTCTCAGGTCCGCTCGCCGAACTGGCGGCCGACAAGGGCTTCAGCGTGGAGTTGCCTCGCCTACCGGGACACGGTACGAGCGTCGAGGACATGATGACCACCACCTGGGCCGACTGGACTCAGAGTGCCGAGGCGGCCTATCGCGAACTAGCGTCGCGCTGCGAGCGAGTGGCGATCGTCGGACTCTCAATGGGGGGCTCTCTTACCGCCTACTTGGCGGAGCGCCACGATGGCCTCGCCGGGTGTGTGTTCATCAACCCGTTCGTGAAATCGCCAGCAACCGAAATCGTCGACGGTCTCGATGCTCTCCTCGACGCGGGCTTAGAGACCCTGGACTCGATCGGCTCGGACATCAAAAAGGAAGGTGGACTGGAGTCCTCCTACGACGCGACGCCGCTGGCGGCGGCCAAGTCCCTCTTTGCGGGCGTCGCCGCGGTCAACGACGAACTAGGCCGCATCACGTGCCCGGTCTTGTTGCTGTCGAGTCGCGAAGACCACGTGGTGACGAGTGACAACGGTGACGAGCTGGCCGAGAAGGTGCGCGGTCCCATCGAACGAGTGTGGCTCGAGAACTCGTACCACGTCGCGACGCTCGACAATGACCAGGCGCTGGTGGAGTCCCTCACGCTGGACTTTCTCGTTCGGGTCCTCTAGTCGTGGTTGATCCGCTGCGTCGCGAGGACGTCGCCAAGGTAGCCGCGCTCGCCCGACTTCGGCTGAGTGACGAGGAACTCGACATGTTCACCTCCCAGCTCGCGCAGATTCTCGAACACGCCAACGACATCGCCGCCCTCTCGCTCGAGGACGTTCTGCCCACCGCCCATCCCTTTGACCTGATCAACGTGGTGCGCGAGGACGTCATCCAGCCGTGCCTGCCACGCGACGAGGTGCTTGCGATGGCGCCCGACGCTGAAGACGGACGCTTCGCGGTGCCGCGCATCATGGGAGAAGCACCGTGAGCAGTGCCCTCGATATCGCTCGGGAGGTGCGCAGCGGCGACGTCACTGCGCACGACGTGGCCGAGGTGTCCTTGGCGGCGATTCGTGCGCGCAACGAGGAACTCAACGTCTTCGTGCACCTGGACGAGGAGGGCGCCCTGGCGCGCGCGAGCGACGTCGACGAGCGCGTCGCGCGAGGTGAGGACCCTGGCCCACTCGCGGGAGTGCCCCTGGCCCTCAAAGACAATCTGTGTCGCAGAGGCGAACTCACGACGGCGGGCTCGCGAATCCTCGAGGGTTGGCGACCGCCCTACACCGCGACCGTGGTCGAACGCGTTCTCGCCGCCGGGGCGGTCGTGATGGGCAAGACCAACATGGATGAGTTCGCGATGGGCTCGTCGACCGAGACGTCGTACTACGGACCGACCCGCAACCCCCTGGACCCGTCGCGGGTGCCGGGCGGCTCGTCAGGCGGGTCAGCCGCCGCGGTCGCCGCCGACATGACGCCGCTGGCGCTGGGATCGGACACCGGCGGCTCGATTCGTCAGCCCGCCGCGTTGTGTGGCGTGGTGGGGGTGAAGCCGACGTACGGTCTGGTGTCGCGCTACGGACTCATCGCTTTTTCCAGTTCGCTCGACCAGATTGGACCGTTCGCGAACAGCGTGGCCGATGCCGCGCTGCTGCTCGAGGTGATCGCGGGTCACGACGCGAGGGACTCGACGTCGCTACCGGTCAGCGCACCGTCGCTGCTGAGCGCACTCGACGACGGCGTGGCCGGGAAGCGAATCGGCGTCGTCCAGGAACTGATCGAGGGAGCCGACGACGACGTGGTGGCCGCGGTGACTCGCGCTCGCGACGTCCTCGAGGCCGCGGGTGCGACGATCGTGGAGCTCTCGATTCCCGAGTGCCGACTTGGGTCTATCGGCCTACTACCTCATCGCCCCGGCCGAGGCGTCGAGCAACCTCGCTCGCTTCGACGGCGTGCGTTACGGACTGCGCGTGGACGCCGAGGACGTGACGGCCATGAACGAGGCCACGCGCACGCTCGGCTTTGGCGCCGAGGTCAAGCGACGCATCATGCTGGGTACCTACGCGCTCTCGGCGGGCTACTACGACGCGTACTACGGCCAGGCGCTCAAGGTTCGCACCCAGATGATTCACGCGTTTCGACGTGCGTACGAACAGGCCGACCTCCTGCTCGGGGCGACCGCGCCCTCGGTGGCCTTTCGCTTCGGGGAGAAGACGAGCAATCCACTGGCCATGTATCTCTCCGACGTCTTTACGATTCCCACCAACCTCGCGGGGGACGCGGCAATCTCGGTGCCCTTCGGGCGCGGTGAGGGTGACCTGCCCATCGGTGTGCAGCTCTTGGGCCCCGGACGCAGCGAGGCGCAGCTCATCGCGGCTGCCCGGGTCTTAGAGGTGGCGTCATGACGCTCGAGGGATGGGAGATGGTGGTGGGCCTGGAGGTCCACACCGAACTCAAAACGCTCACCAAGATGTTCTGTGGGTGCGAGAACGTCTTTGGGGCCGAGCCCAACACCAAGGTGTGCCCGGTGTGCCTGGGTCTTCCCGGGTCACTGCCGGTGCTCAACGTGCGGGCCGTGGAACTCGCCATGGCGATCGGCGCGGCCTTGCACTCGACGATCAGCCCCTCGACGTTCCACCGCAAGAACTACTTCTATCCCGACATGCCCAAGGACTTTCAGATCAGCCAGTACGACCTACCCATCAACGTGGGCGGGTACGTCGACCTGCCTGATGGTTCACGTGTACGGATCGAACGCGCGCACCTCGAAGAAGACACGGGAAAGTCGACGCACTTGGGATCGAGTGGTCGCATTCACGGGGCTGAGCGATCGCTGGTGGACTACAACCGCTCGGGCGTGCCACTCGTCGAGATCGTCTCGGGTCCCGACATCCGTTCGTCGACGCAGGCGCGTCTCTACGCATCCGAGCTGCGTGGCATCTTGATCGCGACGGGTGCGTCGGACGGTCGCATGGAGGAAGGCTCGATGCGCATCGACGCCAACGTCTCGGTGCACCATGAGGGTGAACCATTCGGGACACGATGTGAGATCAAGAACCTCAACTCGTTGCGCAGCCTGGGGCACGCCATTGACTACGAGGCCCAGCGCCAGGTGGATCTGATTGAAGGTGGCGGGGTCGTGCGTCAAGAGACACGACACTGGGACGAGACCAAGGGCGAGACCTCGACAATGCGGGTCAAGGAAGAAGCCGAGGACTATCGGTACTTTCGCGAACCCGACCTCGTTGATCTCGCGCCCGACGCCGACTGGCAGGAGCGTGTTCGCGCGTCGCTTGGTCCAATGCCCGCGGAGCGGCGTCTGGCCTTGCGTGGCATGGTCGGCACCGTCACAAGCGCCCAACTCGACTCGCTGGACGTCGTGGTGGATCTCGGCTTTGACGACTATGTACTTGCGGCTCTAGCAGCCCACGTCGACGCCGGCTTGGCGCTCTCACGCGCCGCGAACGAGCTCGCCGCGGACACCGAACACATCGACAATCTGACGAAGGAGGCCTTTGTCACCACGCTGTCGATGGAGCAAGGTGGCGAACTCTCGGCGACTCAGGCAAAGACAGTCCTGTCAGAGTTGTTGGCCAGTGGGGGAGATCCGCGCGCGATTGCGTCGCAAAAGGGTTTTGAACAGTTATCCGCCGACTCACTTGGCGACATCGTGGCGGAGTTGATCGAGGCCAATCCCGACGAGTGGTCCCGGTATCGCGACGGTGATGACAAGTTGGCGCAGTTCTTCATTGGTCAAGTGATGAAGGTGACCAAGGGTCAGGCCAACGGTAAAGCGGTCATCGCCGAACTCGTCGCGCGCCGCTGAAAAGAGGCCGCTTGTGGGAGGCGTTTAATTCTGCGTAGAATGGATGCGTGACAACCCGAGTCGAGATTCTGGTAGTAGTAGGCGCCTGGCGCCGGTAGTCACACGTACCCACGTACATACCGGAGGCCTCCCAAAAAAGGGAGGCCTTTTTGCATATCAGAGACAAAGGAGCGGCGTGCAACTCACCGGAGCACAAGCACTAATCAAGAGCCTGGAACGCGAAGGGGTCGACACCATCTTCGGCCTGCCCGGCGGCGCCATCCTGCCGGTCTACGACCCGATTCTCGACTCGCCCATTCGCCACATCCTCGTGCGCCACGAGCAGGGCGCGGGCCACATGGCCGAGGGATATGCCCTCGCCACGGGCAAGCCTGGTGTCGCCATGGTTACCAGCGGCCCGGGGGCCACGAACATCGTTACCCCGATTGGCAACGCCCACATGGACTCGACTCCCTTGGTCGTCATCACCGGTCAGGTCGCGACCGCCTCGATCGGCACCGACGCCTTTCAAGAGTGCGACATCACGGGCATCACGATGGGTATCACGAAACACAACTTCCTGATCAAGTCGGCGCACGAGATTCCTCGCGTCGTGGCGTCCGCGTTCTATCTCGCCACCACGGGCCGGCCCGGCCCGGTGCTCGTGGACTTTCCCAAGGACATCGCTCAGTCGACCATGGAGTGGTGGTACCCCGAGTCGATCGACGAACTGGACCTGCCGGGATACCGGCCCGAGGTGGCCGTGGATGAAGTTGACGTGGCGCGAGCGGCGGAGCTCATCGCGGCCAGCGAGCGGCCCGTGCTCTACGTGGGCGGCGGCACGCTCAAGTCGCGCGCCAGCAAGGAACTGTTGGCCTTCGCCGAGCGAACCAAGATGCCCGTGGTCACCACGCTCATGGCGCGCGGCGCCTTTCCCGACTCGCACGACCAGCACCTTGGCATGCCGGGCATGCACGGGATGTACAGCGCGGTGACCGCGATCCAGAAGGCCGACCTGTTGATCTCACTGGGGGCGCGTTTCGACGACCGAGTCACCGGAAAGATCTCGACTTTTGCCGCGAACGCCAAGATCATCCACGTCGACATCGACCGCGCCGAGTTCAACAAGGTGCGCACCGCGGACGTCGCGCTGCTCACCAACGTGGCCATCGCGTTGCGCGCGCTCGATGCGGCGGGAGCCACGCCCCAGAATCTGGACGTGTGGTGGAAAGAGATCGACACGTGGCGCGAGACGTATCCGCTCGTCTACGACGAGCCCAGTCCCGAGGGTCCCCTGCGCCCCCAGCACGTGATCGCGTCCATCGCCAAAGCGGCTGCTCCCGGCACCATCGTCACCGCCGGCGTCGGACAGCATCAGATGTGGGCTTCGCAGTTCTGGCAGTTCGAAGAACCCGGCACGTGGGTCAACTCGGGTGGGGCGGGCACGATGGGGTTCGGCGTACCAGCCGCCATCGGGGCCAAGGTGGGCCGGCCTGACCGCACGGTGTGGTGCATCGACGGCGACGGGTGCTTCCAGATGACCGCCCAGGAGCTGGTCACCGCGCGTAGCGAAGGCATACCGATCAAGGTGGCGATTTTGAACAACGCCTACCTCGGCATGGTGCGCCAGTGGCAGGAGATGTTCTACGAGGAGCGCTACTCCGAGGTGTACCTCAGTGCTGAACTCCCGGACTACGTGAAGTGGGCCGAGGCGATGGGCTGCGTGGGACTGCGCGCGCGCACGCTCAGCGAGATGCACGAGGTGATTGCTCAGGCGAACGCGATCAACGACGTGCCCGTGGTGATCGACTTTCGCACCGACGTCACCGAGAAGGTCTTTCCGATGGTGGCGGCCGGCGCGAGCAACGACGACATCATGGTTCACCCCCTCCTGCGCGGAGACGACCAGTGACCCCTGAGCCCTTTCTCGGCGAGGTCGACTCCGCACCCGTGCGTCATCACATCCTGTCGGTGCTGGTGGAGAACAAGGCCGGTGTGTTGGCCCGTATCGCGGGCCTGTTCGCTCGACGCGGATTCAACATCTACTCCCTAGCCGTGGCTCCGGCCGAGGGTCACGCGCGTTTTTCGCGCGTGACCATCGTGGTCGACGCCCAGAGCGCGCCCTTGGAGCAGATCATGGGCCAACTGGACAAGCTCATCAACGTCGTGGCGATCACGGACCTGGCCCCCCAGGACGCCGTCGAACGCGAGTTGCTGCTCGCGACGCTGCCGATCAACGAGGCCAGTCGCGCGGAGGTTCTCGAGGTCACCACGGAGCACGGCGCGTCCATCGTGGACGTGAGTCCGGACTCGGTCACCGTGATGTTGGCGGGTACCCCGGGCGCGTGCGACGCCTTAGAAAAGGCGCTGGAGTCCTTCGGCGACGTCGCACTCCAACGAACCGGTCGCGTGGCACTCCCTAGACTCGGACAGACGGCGAACGCCTAAAGCGAAAGAGAAAGCTCCCCCCATGACGACGTTGTATTACCAAAAAGACGCCAAACCCGAGTTACTCCAGTCCAAGAAGATTGCCGTCTTGGGCTACGGATCGCAGGGTCACGCCCATGCGCTGAACCTGCACGACAGCGGATACGACGTACGAGTGGGTCTGCGCTTGGAGTCCTCGTCAGTCCACAAAGCCGAAGAGGCGGGACTGCGCGTCCTGTCCATCGCCGACGCCTCCGCGGAGGCCGACGTCATCATGATCCTGCTGCCCGATACCGAACAAAAGAGGATCTACGACGCCGAGATCGCCCCGCACCTGAGTGCCGGCAAGTGCCTGCTCTTCGCCCACGGTTTTAACATTCGCTTCAACCTCATCACCCCGCCGGCCGACGTCGACGTGGCAATGGTCGCTCCCAAGGGTCCCGGGCACCTCGTACGGCGCACGTACTTAGAGGGTGGCGGCGTGCCGTCGCTCATCGCGGTGCACCAGGACGCCACCGGACACGCCCTGGACATCGCGCTCGCCTACGCCGACGCCATCGGCGCCACCCGCGCGGGCGTGCTCGAGACGACCTTCTCGGAGGAGACCGAGACCGACCTCTTCGGTGAGCAGGTGGTGCTGTGCGGGGGAGTGACCGCTCTCGTGCGCGCGGGCTACGAAACTCTCGTGGAGGCGGGCTATCAGCCCGAGAGTGCCTACTTCGAGTGCCTGCACGAGCTCAAGTTGATCGTCGATCTGATGTACGAAGAAGGCATCACCGGCATGCGCTTCAGCGTCTCAGACACCGCCGAGTATGGCGACCTCACGCGGGGCGAACGCGTCATCACCGACACCGTCAAGGGCGAGATGAAAAAGATCCTCACCGAGATCCAAGACGGCACCTTTGCGGCCGAGTGGATTCAAGAGAACGAGATCGGACGTCCTCGATACCGTGAGCTTCGTGAAGCCGGAAAGAATCACCCGATCGAGAAGATCGGTGCCACGTTGCGCGAGATGATGCCCTTCGTCTCGGCCGGTAAGCAGAAGGTCTCGGAGATCTCGGGCGGCGACACCGACGAGTAGCGGCGTCCGTCGAACGACGGGCGAGGGCCATCGATCAAAGGAGATCGGGTGAAGGTGACGCCCATCATCATCGGCAGTGAGCGCAGCGAAGTCGGGCTCATCGAGGGGGCGCGACTACTGAAAGAGGGTGCCAGTGCGCTCGACGCCGTCGAAGCGGCGCTGCGTCTGTGCGAGGACAATCGCGAGGATCACTACGTCGGCACCGGCGGATTACCGAACGCCCGCGGCGAAGTGGAACTCGACGCGTCACTCATGATCGGATCGACCCGCGCGTTCGCCGGGGTCGGGGCCGTCAAGGGCTTCGCCCATCCCATCTCGATCGCGCGGGCGATGTTGGAGCGTCTGCCCCAGCACTGCCTGTTAGTGGGCGAGGGCGCGGAACTCTTTGCCGAGGAGTGTGGATTCGAACGCAGCGACTTGCTGACCGATGAGGCGCGGCAACTTTTTCGCAACGCTCTCATGCACTCAGACGAATCGGTCGAGGGGGAGAACACGCGAGCGACGTCGGGCGACGAGGCCTATCGTGAAGTCGCGATCGAGCTCGTCAATCGGTTTCAACCCCACGACGGGCCGTGGGGCACGATCAACGTCCTCGCGCTTGATGACGTCGGTGAACTCGTGTGCGGCGTCTCCACCAGCGGCTATCCCTGGAAGTACCCGGGGCGCGTGGGCGACTCATCCCTGCCCGGAGCTGGCAACTACAGCGACGTTCGCTACGGTGCGGCTGCCTGTACGGGCCGGGGTGAACTGAGCATGCGCGTCACGGGGGCTCGAGAGGTGGTCGACAACCTCGCTCGTGGTGACAGCCCTGATCAGGCCTGTCGGGCGATGCTCGCCCAGGCGGCGACGCTACCCGACCGGTTCCACTCGGAGCTGCGCACGCTGTGCCTTACTCCCGACGGACGTCACGGGGGAGCCGCGAGTCAGAAAGGCTCCACCTACAACGTCGTGCGCGTGACGAGCGGCGACCTCGAGGTCATCGCCCGCAGCACCGTCTAAGACCGTCGACTAGAGGTTGCCGACGATCCAGTTGATGCACGCGCACAACGAGGCGACGTCCTCGGAGTCGATGCTCGGGAACATCGCGACGCGCAGCTGGTTGCGACCGAGCTTGCGGTAGGGGTCGGTGTCGACCACGCCATTCGCACGCAAGATCGACGCGATCTGCATAGCATCGATGTCGTCGCGAAAGTCAATGGTGCCCACGACCATGCTCCGGTCTTCGGGCTTGGTGACAAACGGTGTGGCGAAGTCTGACGCCTCGGCCCAGGTGTAAAGGATCTCGGCGGACGTTCGCGAGCGACCCGTCGAAAATGCCAAACCGCCGTTGTCGTTGAACCAGGCGATCTGCGACGCCAAGAGATGCAACGTGGCGAGGGCGGGCGTGTTGTAGGTCTGATTCAGGCGCGAGTTATCGAGGGCGATCTTCAGGTCGAAGAAGGCCGGCGTCCAGCGTCCCGACGCCGCCAAGGTCTCGATGCGCTCGATGGCCGCGGGCGAGCACAACGCGATCCATAGCCCGCCGTCGGACGCAAAGGACTTCTGTGGGGCGAAGTAGTAGCAGTCGAACTGGGACGGATCCACGGGCAGCGCCCCCGCACCGGACGTCGCGTCCACCGCGACGAGGCCACGCGCTCCGTCGGGTCGAGTGATGGGCATCATCACGCCGGTCGACGTCTCGTTGTGCGTGAGCGCGTAGAGGTCCACACTCTCATCGGCGACCGCCGCGGGATGCGTGCCGACGTCGCTCGTGATGATCGAGGGCTCCTTGACGTGCGGTGCCTCCTTCGCGGCGCTGGCGAACTTGGAGGAGAACTCCCCGAAGCTCAGGTGCTGGGACTTCTCGTCGATGAGATGAAACGTCGCCGCGTCCCAAAAGCACGTGGTGCCACCGTTGCCGAGCAACACTTCGTATCCGTCGGGCAGAGAGAACAGCGCCCGGAGCCCCTCGCGAATGTCGGCGACCTTGTTCCTCACCGTGGCTTGTCGATGCGACGTGCCCAAGAACGTCGACGCGTCGGCGGCGAGAGAGGCGATCTGTTCGGGTCGGATCTTTGAGGGACCAGATCCGAATCGGCCGTCGCGGGGTAGAAGGTCAGCAGGGATCGGGGGGAAGTTGGGGGAACTCATAGACTTATTCTTACGGAAAATCGATCGGAGCCATTCAGTGAGCGCCAGAGTAAGTGACCTCTTGAACGGACTGGCCCCCAGCGCCACCCTGGCGGTGGACGCGAAGGCCAAGGCCATGAAGGCCAAGGGCGAACCCGTAATCGGGTTCGGCGCGGGCGAACCGGACTTTCCCACGCCCGTGCACATCGTCGAAGCGGCGGCCAAAGCGTGTTACGACCCGGTCAACTACAAGTACACCCCGACGCCCGGACTACCCGAATTGCGCGAGGCCATTGCGCTTAAATCCATGCGCGACAGCGGCCTGAACGTCGCCTCAACTCAGGTTCTGGTCACCAACGGTGGCAAGCACGCCGTGGCGACGGCCTGTATTACCTTGCTCAACCCAGGTGACGAAGTGTTGATTCCCGCGCCCTTTTGGACGACGTACCCCGAGTCGGTGTACCTCACGGGCGCGACGCCCGTACCCGTACTGAGCAGCGAGGCCAACGGCTTTCGCATCACCGTCGAGGAGCTGGAGCGTGCCCGAACGCCCAAGACCAAGATGATCATCTTCAACTCCCCGACGAACCCGACGGGTGCGGTTCTCGGCCACGACGATGTCGTCGCCATCGGACGCTGGGCGGCGGAGAACGATATCTGGGTACTGAGTGACGAGATCTACGAGCACTTGACCTACGGCGACGCTCGGACCGTCTCGCTGCCGGTCGTCTCGCCCGAACTCGGAGATCGCTGGATCGTGGTGAACGGGGTCGCCAAGTCCTACGCGATGACCGGGTGGCGCATTGGGTGGATGATTAGCGCGCCGGACGTGATGGAAGCCGCGTTCAACTACCAGAGCCAAACCACGTCGAACATCTCGAACATCTCCCAGCGCGCGGCGGTCGCGGCGCTCACGGGAGACCTCATGGCCGTCGCGGAGATGCGCGAGGTCTTCGACCGTCGTCGCAAGACGATGGTGGCGATGCTGAACTCGATCGACGGTGTGTCGTGCACACAACCCAACGGCGCGTTCTACGGCTTTCCTAACGTGACCGGGCTCCTGGGCCGCCCGCTCGCCGGTCGCGTCGCGAACACCTCCGCCGAGTTGGCGGCGCTCCTGCTCGACGAGATCCAGATCGCGGTGGTGCCCGGTGAGGCCTTTGGCGCACCGGGCTACGCGCGACTGAGCTACGCGCTCGGTGACGACGACCTCGTAGAAGGCCTGGATCGCTGGCGAGACTTCGTCGCCGCGGGCTGAGTTCACTCGATCGACCCGTAATCTGTTTTCTTTCACGTGAAAGGTGCGCCGTGGCCCGAGTTCTAGTTACCGAGGAGATTGCTGATTCGGGTCTCCAAAAGCTGCGCAACGCGGGCCACGAGGTCGACATCCAACTCGGCCTTTCTCCCGCGCAGTTGCTCGAAGCGGTTCCCGGGGCCCACGCGCTGATCATTCGTTCGGCCACGCAGGTTGACGCGGCGACCTTGGAGGCCGCGAGCGATCTGGTGGTTGTGGGACGCGCGGGCATCGGCCTCGACAACGTCGACGTCGCACGCGCCACGGAGCTGGGCGTGATGGTGGTCAATGCCCCGGTGTCGAACATCCTGTCGGCGGCCGAGCAAACGATGGCCTTGCTGCTCGCGCAAGCGCGCAATATTCCCCAAGCGCACGGGGCGCTGAAGAACGGCAAGTGGGAGCGCAGCAAGTGGGAGGGCGTCGAACTACACGGCAAGACGCTCGGCGTGGTGGGACTGGGCAAGATTGGCGCCCTGGTCGCCCAGCGCGCCAACGCCTTTGGCATGCGCCTGATCGCCTACGACCCGTTTATTAGCGACGAGCGCGCGCGTCACATGGGCGTGGAGCTCGTTGATCTCGACACGCTGCTCGCGCAGAGCGACTTCATCACGATCCACCTCCCCAAGAACAAAGAGACGACGGGTCTGTTGAACAAGGAATCCTTCGCCAAGGTGAAGCCGAGCGTGCGCATCATCAACGTCGCCCGCGGCGGAATCGTCAACGAGGCGGACCTCGCCGAGGCGATTCGTGAGGGCAAGGTGCAAGGTGCCGCTTTGGACGTCTTCGAAAAGGAGCCCACCACCGAGTCGCCACTCTTCGAACTTTCCTCGGTCGTGGTTGTTCCTCACCTCGGCGCCTCGACGTTCGAAGCCCAAGACAAAGCCGGCGTCACGATCGCCGAGCAAGTCGAGCTCGCTCTCGCGGGCGACTTCGTGCCCTACGCCGTCAACGTGTCGGCCGGTGAGGTCTCCAACTCCGTCAGTCCCTTCATGGGACTGGCCGAGATCCTGGGTCGCTTCATCGGGGGACTCCTGGATGGCGAACCCGCGAACCTGACCGTCACCTACCAGGGCGAACTCGCTGGTGCGGGCACCAAAATCTTGACCCTTTGCGCGCTCAAGGGCCTACTCAGTGCGACCGGCCTGGACGGCGTCTCGTTCGTGAATGCGCCCCAACTCGCCGAAGCCAACAACGTCACGTATCGCGAAGTGTCGTCGGTCGCGTCCTCGGAGTACGTGAGTCTCATTACCGTCAGCTCGGGTGCGCACAGTGTGGCGGGCACGTTGACGACGATCGGCACACGACTCGAGACTCGAGTCGTGAGCGTGGATGACCACGCCGTGGAGATCGCTCCCGCTTCGTCGATGCTCGTTGTGCACAACGACGACCGCCCGGGCATGATCGGGCTCGTGGGAACCGCCCTCGGCCGCGCTGACATCTCGATCTCCTCCATGGCGGTGGGGCCGGACCCCGAGACCAAGACGGCTCTCATGGTGCTATCGACCGAAGCCCCGACGCCCAGCGAGGTCGTCGACGAACTTCGCAGCACCGACGGCATCCAGGACATCCACCTCATCGCCCTGCGATAGAGAGCTAGGGGCGCTTAGGCCCGCGGCTTCGCTTGATCGCGTCCTTCAGTTCCTGGCCGCGCTGGCGTGCTTCTTCCTTGAGTTCCTTCTTGATCTCTTCTTTCAAGATGTCGCCCAACTTGCGGGCGTCGTCGCGGCGCTTTCGAGCGTCGTCGCGTAGTTCCTGCCCGCGTTTGTGCGCGTCCTCGCGGTGTTTCCTCGCCTCTTCGCGTATCTCTTGGGCCCGTTGACGGGCCTCACGGCGGAACTCAAAGGCTTCGCGGTGAGCGTCGTGCAACGCGCGCTGGGAGTCGTGCATCTCGCGAAAGGTGCTGTGGCGAGAATCGTGATCCTCGTGCGCGTGCTTGTCCATCTCGGTTTTGATGGCGACCCACGCGGCGCGCGCTTGCTTCAGCGCCGCGAGCACTTCCTGACGCGCCTCAACTCGACGCGTCGGCCGCGGCGTCGAACTCATCTCGCCCGCTCGCGCCTTGGACGACGGTGCCGAACGACCAGAGTCCGGTGTCGAGAAGTCGCGCCGCGCGCGCGACGTCGCCCATGACCGACTCGCGCAGGGCGTCCATCGACATGTCCTCCAGTGAGTACTTGACGATGGCGCGATAGAAGATTCGCCACAGGCTGGTGAGCGCGTCAGCCGCGATCTGCGGCTCGGGGTCGCTCGGGTCGACACCCGCGCGCTCGGCCATCGACTCGGCGGCGATCTGGGCGAGGCGTTCGATCATGTCGGCCCGGGCGGCCTTGAGCGATGGGGTGCTGTCGATGAGATCGTTGAAGTCAGCAATCTGGGGGAACGAGGACATGTCGGTCGTGCTCAGGTAGTTGACGAAGTTCTCGAGCTCGGTTCGCAAGACCCCCACCATCGCATCGACCGGCGAGGCGAACTCGCCGTCGGGCCCGAGAGCCTTGCGCAGTTCAACCGCGGACTCTTCCTCGCGGTCGAGGACCAAGGACTCCTTGGTGGGGAAGTAGTTGTAAATGGTCTTCTCGGACACGTCGCAGGCCGCGGCAACTTCACTGACCTTGACCTCGTCAAAGCCGCGCTCGAGGAACATGAGGGTGGCGGTATTGGAGATGAGTTCGCGCATGATGGCCTTCTTGCGCTCGCGAAGTCCCTGATGAAGGGCGCTCGTATCGCCACGAAGCCCGGGGACGGACGGTTGCTTGTCACTCTCGCCTGAGAGCATGTCGTGTTCTGAGTCCATCACGTCAACCATTGTACCGGAAAAATTCTTGAATTTCTAGTTGCTAAATCTTTTTAGTTACTGTAGTGTTTCTGCGCGAAGGGAGATCCTATGTCATCTCGATCATCAAATGACCTGGTCGTTGTCACCAACGGCCTCACGAAACGCTTTGGCGACTTCACCGCCGTTAACAGCTTCGATCTCGAGGTCTTCAGCGGCACCGTGGTGTCGCTCTTGGGCCCGAACGGGGCCGGCAAGACCACGATCGTTCGCATGCTCGCCACGCTGATCAAGCCCACGAGTGGCACGGCGATGGTGTGCGGGCACGACGTCGTGAAGGAATCGGATACCGTGCGCAGCTTGCTCTCTCTCACGGGGCAGTTCGCCGCGCTCGAGGACAACCTCACCGCGCGCGAGAATCTTCTCCTTATGGCTCGCTTGCGCGGGTACGGCCGCGCCGCCGCGGTTCGCGTCACCGACAGCCTGATCGAGCGTTTCGACATGGAAGAGTTTCGCGACAAGCTCGTGAAGTCGGTCTCGGGTGGACAGCGACGCCGCGTGGACCTAGCCGCCAGCCTCGTCGTCCAGCCCAAGGTCCTGATCCTCGATGAGCCCACCACGGGTCTTGACCCTCGTAGCCGCCAAGTGGTGTGGAACACGATTCGCGAACTGGTGGGCGCCGGGGTCACCTTGTTCCTCACGACGCAGTACCTCGAAGAGGCCGACGCCCTGGCCGACTACATCGTTCTGCTGGACCACGGTCGTACCACCGCCGCGGGCACCGCCAATGAGCTCAAGGCGCGCATCGGCGATCAGCGCGTCGACGTCATTGCGGCCGACCAGGCGGGGATGGAGGCACTCGTCTTTGCTCTCTCGTCGCGTTTTGAGGTCACCGCGTCGCCGGAGCAGCGCATGATCTCAATACCGGCCCCCCACGACGTGGAGGATCTCGCTCGCGTGGCGGCCGCGCTCAAGGACATCGACGTCGAAATCGACGAGATCGCCCTGCGCCGTCCGACCCTCGACGACGCGTTCCTCGCTCTTACCGGCCAGCCGGCCAGTCAATCTCACACCGACGACGACGAGGGTCTCTTGTGGACCCCGCAACTGGAGGAGTCCCACTCATGAGCGTCCTAACACTCCACACAATCGAGCGAGCCCCCGCCGACTACGAAGCACTGCCGGCACGTCCGGCGAGTTTCACGCGCTTCGTTCGCGAGACCTCACTGCTGGTCGCGCGAGGTCTGCGGACCATTCCCCGCGTGCCCACTCGGCTGAGCGACGTGACCATCCAGCCGATCATGTTCACGCTGTTGTTTCTCTACATCTTCGGCTCGGCCATTCACATCCCCGGTATGACGTACCAGAACTTCTTGTTGCCCGGACTCATCGGTCAGAGTCTGGCCTTTGGCGTGATTGGCGCGGGGGTCGCGACCGCGACCGACTTTGCGAGTGGGGTTGTGGATCGGTTCCGGTCCCTGCCGGTCACCCGGCTGTCGGTCATCAGCTCCCAAGTCATCGGTCAAGTACTCGAGCAGATCCTGGGCATCTCGATTGTGGCGGGCATTGGTCTCGCACTCGGTTGGCGGCCTGAGCACAGTCTGACCACGATCCTGGCGCTCATCGGGCTCGTTCTTGCTGGGGCTCTTCGCCTTCACCTGGTTCGGCGTCTGGCTCGGCATGGTGCTGAAGACCTCGGACGCAGTGCAGGGCATCGGCTTTGCCATCATGCTGCCCCTGTCGTTTCTCGCGGGCACGTTTGTGCCCATCGCAGGACTCAAGCCGTGGATTCGCGTGATCGCCGAGTGGGATCCGCTGTCCTCCATTCGTGGCGTCCGTGCGTCACGTCACCCAGGGCACCAACGCCACGGGCTCGTGGCAACTCACCCACCCGGTCATCTCGATGGTCGGGTGGTGCGTGCTCATCATCGCCGTGTGCGTGCCCCTGGCCCTGCAGCGCTTTCGCACCACGACTGCCGCGTCGTAGCTACATCAAGGAGATGAGGTCGACGCGCTCCATGATCTCATCGGTGAGTAACGGGATGACGTCGAGTGCCCCCATGTTCTCTCGCACCTGGTCGGCCGATGAGGCACCCGTGATGACGGTCGAGACGTGGGGGTTCTTGGCGCACCAGGCCAGTGAGAACTGAGCCAGCGGCACTCCGAGTTCGTCGGCGATCTTCTTCACTTCAGCGACCTTCGCGTTGGACGCCTTGTCGGTGAGCATGTTTCGCAGCCACTCATAGCCCGGCAGCGTGGCTCGAGATCCCTCGGGGACGCCGTCGAGGTACTTACCCGTCAACAGCCCCGACGCCAAGGGTGACCAGATCGTGGTTCCGAGACCGATGTCCTCGTACAGTCGCGCGTACTCCTTTTCCACGCGATCGCGCGTGAGGATGTTGTACTGGGGCTGTTCCATCACCGGCTTGTGCAGGTGGTGGCGATCGGCGATGTCCCAGGCCGCGCGAATCTCGTCCGCGGTCCACTCTGAGGTGCCCCAGTAGAGTGCCTCGCCGCGCTCGATCATGTCGCTCATTGCCCACACGGTCTCTTCGATCGGGGTGTTGGGGTCGGCGCGGTGACAGAACACCAGGTCGACGAAGTCCAGGTCGAGGCGTTCGAGCGAGCCTTCGATGGCCTGGCTCAGGTACTTGCGGTTCAGGGTGTTGCGCATGTTGGGTCCGGGGTACAGACCCCAGAACAACTTGGTGGAGATCACGTAGTCGTGGCGCGCCCAGCCGAGTTCACGAATCGCGGCTCCCATGACCCGCTCGGACTCACCGGCGCTGTAGGCCTCGGCGTTGTCAAAGAAGTTGACGCCCGCCTCGTAGGCCGCCTGGAGACACTCGGCGGCCTGCTGGGCCGTCTCGATCTGGTTGGCGTTGCCAAAAGTGACCCAGCTCCCAAAGGAGAGCACGCTCACCTTCAGTCCTGAGCGTCCGAGACGTCGGTATTCCATTTGGGCCATGGCTATTCCTTTGGACAGTGACGCCTAGGCGTCGGGGTTACGGGGCACGCTCGGCCACTCGTCAAACGAGAGCGGCCCGGTGTCCTTTTGGCGCTTCACTGCAACGATGACGCCGGCGACGATGGCACCGACCGCGAGCAACACCAACAATTTGAGCAGGGTCTTGAAGAGGCTCACGGCAATTCACGATAGTGCGCAATCGCCAGCGACCAGCCGGACGGAGGCTTAACCCAGAGGCTTGAACTTCACCTTGATGACACCGGTGGCCACACCAATTCCGGCCAGAACGCCGAGTACCACCGCCAGTTTGAGGAGACTTTTCATGAGGGACATGTCGAGCGAGGCTAGTACGAGACGGCTCTGGACAACGCTGACTGCGGCGGTACAATGAAAACGTGAGAGCACTCCAGAGCGAACTGCTGCTGTAACGGGGCGAGTTGCTGCTCGCCCTGCCCCCGCTTGCGGGGGTTTTTTTATTTCTCTGGTGGTAAGGAAAGGAATGAGATGAGCTCAGGTCCCCAACAGTCGAGCCCCATGGCCTTTAACAAGTACCGCGCGACGGTGCCCGTCGAGCTGCCAGATCGCACCTGGCCCGACCACCGGCTGACCAAGGCCCCGCGCTGGTGCAGCGTCGACCTGCGTGACGGGAACCAGGCTCTCATCGACCCGATGGACTTAGAGCGCAAGAGCGTGATGTTCGCTCATCTCGTGGAGATGGGCTTTAAGGAGATCGAGGTGGGTTTCCCCTCGGCGTCCCAGCCCGACTTCGACTTCGTGCGCGACATCATCGAGCGCGACGTCGTACCAGAGGACGTCACGATTCAGGTACTCACCCAGTGTCGCGAGGAGCTCATTCGTCGCACCTACGAGTCGCTGCACGGAGCCAAGCGAGCGATCGTGCACTTCTATAACTCCACGTCCACCCTGCAGCGCCGCGTCGTCTTCGGACTCGACATGGACGGCGTGAAGAAGATCGCCACTGACGCCGCGACGTTGTGCAAGTCCCTCGAGGACACCTCTCCCGAGACTGAGTTCTTCTACGAGTACTCGCCCGAAAGCTTCACGGGCACCGAGCTCGACTACGCCGTGGAGGTCTGCAACGCGGTGATCGCCGCCATCGAGCCCACGCCCGAACGTCCACTCATCTTGAATCTTCCGGCCACCGTGGAGATGTACACGCCGAATCTCTACGCCGACGCCATCGAGTGGTTCCTGCGTCACGTGGACCGGCGCGACTCGGTGGTGTTGTCCCTACACCCTCACAACGACCGCGGCACCGCGGTGGCGGCGGCCGAACTGGGCGTACTCGCGGGAGCTGATCGTGTCGAAGGGACCTTGTTCGGCAACGGCGAGCGCACGGGCAATGTGGACGTCGTTACCCTCGCTCTCAACCTTTTCTCCCAGGGGGTCGACCCCGAACTCGACATCCGCGACATTGACAAGGCGCGCCACGTGGCCGAGTACGCCAATCGCCTGCCCATTCACATGCGCCACCCCTACGTCGGTGAACTCGTCTACACCGCGTTCTCCGGCTCGCACCAGGACGCGATCAAAAAGGGCATGGCGGCCATCGGGGAAAAGTACGAGGTGTGGGAGGTGCCCTATCTGCCCATCGACCCCAAGCACACCGGGCGTACGTACGAAGCGATCATTCGCGTGAACTCCCAGTCGGGCAAGGGGGGAGTGGCCTACCTACTCCAGGCGGACCACGGACTCGATCTACCTCGGGCCATGCAGGTGGAGTTCTCCAAGCAGGTTCAAGAGTTGAGCGAGGAGTCCGGCACCGAGGTGACGCCCGGCGAAATCTGGGAGACCTTTACCGACACCTACCAGCCCGAGAATCCATCCATCACCCTGCTGTCCGCAGAGGTGGTGGCGGACCGACAACAGACGCGCATTTTCGCCCAGCTCCTCGTCGACGAACAGCACGTCACGATCAAGGGCGAAGGGAATGGTCCGATCGACGCGATGATCGCCGCGCTGAGCACTGACCTCGGCATCACTTTTAAGGTGCACGACTATCACGAGCACGCACTGACCGAGGGCTCGGCCGCCTCGGCCGCCGCGTACGTGGAGGCCCAGGGGACCGACGGCAGCACCTGGTGGGGAATGGGTACGAGTTCGTCCATCCTTGATGCCTCACTCGAGGCCGTGATCTCGGCCGCCAACCGTCGTCGATAGAACGGCGCCCGCCGCGTGCACGTTCGAGAACTCGGTGCGACCGACGTCGCTCAGGTTGTCGCCCTCTGGCGAGACGCCGAGCTCGTACGTCCCTGGAACGATCCCGAGCGGGACTTCCTCCAAGCAATTACGACGCCCAGCTCCGCGGTCCTGGGAGCGGACCACGACGGTTCACTCGTGGGCACGATCATGGTGGGATTTGACGGACACCGCGGATGGCTCTACTACGTGGCCGTCGCGGCCTCCTTTCGAGGACAGGACGTTGGGACGGACCTTGTATGCGCGGCCGAATCGTGGCTGAAAGATCGAGGTGCGCGCAAGTCCCAGCTCATGGTGCGAATCAACAACGTGGGCGCTCGTGACTTCTACACGAAAATCGGGTACGAACCGAGCGACGTCGCCGTGTTTCAGAAGTGGTTGAGTGAGGGTGAGTCTTAGGAGCGAACGGCGTGGCCGTTGGCGTCAAAGACTCCGTCGAGGCTGGGCGCCGTGCTGGTGGCCTCGTAGTCGGTGATCTCATCCGCACGTCGCAGGCTGAGACCGATATCGTCCCATCCCTCGACAAGTCGTTCTTGGGTCATGGGGTCGAGGAAGAAACTCTTTCGCCACCCCGCTTCGGGCACTTCGATCGTGAGCGATTCAATGTCCACGAGGACCAACCGCGTGGGATCGTCCTTGATCGAGTTGCGTGAGCTCATCGACCTCGAGGGGGTCAAGCTGCACGGTAACCAAGCCCTGCTTGGAGGAGTTGTTGCGAAAAATG
Source organism: uncultured Acidimicrobiaceae bacterium (assembly GCA_963840595.1). Taxonomy (GTDB): domain Bacteria; phylum Actinomycetota; class Acidimicrobiia; order Acidimicrobiales; family RAAP-2; genus RAAP-2. The sequence continues at coordinate 605,446 of CAWIZQ010000004.1, read as the reverse complement.
TCGCCGAAGGATGATGCAACGACCGCACCGAACCCGTAGTCCATCAGGGCCCACACGGCATGCTCGCGCGACGATCCGGTGCCGAAGCGCGCCGCCCCGACCAAGATGGTGGCGCCGGCGTACTCGGGTTGATTCAGGACGAAGGTCGCGTCGTCGCGCCACTCGCTGAACAGACCGCGACCGAAACCGGTGCGCTCGACTCGCTTGAGCCAGTCCGAGGGAATGATCTGGTCGGTGTCGACGTCCGAGCGCTCGAGCGGAACGGCTCGCCCCTCCAAGACGCGAACGGGCTTCACGTCCGTACCTCGTCGGGCGAGGCGAAGTGGCCCTTGATGGCGGTGGCCGCAGCGACGACGGGTGAGACCAGGTGGGTACGCCCCCCGCGACCCTGACGTCCCTCAAAGTTGCGATTCGACGTCGACGCGCAGCGTTGACCGGGAGACAGAATGTCGGGGTTCATGCCCAGGCACATCGAACAACCCGGTTCGCGCCACTCAAAGCCCGCCGCCGTGAAGATCTCATCAAGACCTTCGCGTTCGGCTTGCTCCTTGACGCGCCGCGATCCGGGCACCACCAGCGCTCGCACGCCCTCGTGCACGTGAGAACCTTTGGCGACGGCCGCCGCCGCGCGCAAGTCTTCGATGCGTGAGTTGGTACACGATCCGATGAACACCACGTCGACGCTCACCTCTCGCAGTGGGGTGCCGGGAGTGAGGTCCATGTACTCCAAGGCGCGGGCGAAGGTTTCGCGCTCATCGGGCACGGGAGCGTCCTCGGGGGAGGGGACGACTCCGCTGAGAGCAACGACCTGGGCCGGGTTGGTGCCCCAGGTAATGAAGGGCACGAGGTCCTTCGCGTCAATCACCACGGTTGCGTCAAAGATGGCATCGTCGTCCGAGACGAAGGTTCGCCATCTCTCGGCCGCGACGTCAAACTCGTCGCCGGCGGGTACCCCCGGTCGTCCTCGCAGGTACTCAATAGTGGTCTCGTCAACCGCGACCAGCCCAGCGCGGGCGCCAGCCTCGATGCTCATATTGCAGACGGTCATGCGACCCTCGATCGACAGGTTGCGAATCGCTTCGCCGCGGTACTCGATGACGTACCCTGCGCCACCTCCCGTGCCCAGCCGCCCGACGATGGTGAGCACGATGTCCTTGGCGGTGATGTCGGGTGACGGCGTTCCATCGACGATCACGGCCATGGTCTTGGCCTTCTGCTGGGGCAGGGTCTGAGTGGCGAGAACGTGCTCAACCTCGCTGGTGCCGATACCGAACGCGAGCGAACCCAACGCCCCGTGCGTGGAAGTGTGCGAGTCTCCGCAGACAATCGTCATGCCCGGCTGGGTCACCCCCAACTCCGGGCCGATCACGTGGACGATGCCCTGGTTCTCGTGTCCGCGCGGAAAGACGGTGATGCCGAACTCGCGACAGTTTTCATCTAGTACTTCGAGCTGGCGCTTGGAGATCGGATCGGCGATGGGTGTGCTGAGCGGGTCGGTGGGCACGTTGTGATCAGCCGTCGCGAGCGTCAGGTCGGGCCGGCGCACCGAGCGCGAATTCAGTCGCAGTCCGTCAAACGCCTGAGGACTCGTGACCTCGTGGACCAGGTGCAGATCGATGTAGAGCAACGACGACTCACCCGCGGGACCCTCGATGACGTGAGTGTCCCAGATCTTTTCGTAGAGCGTCGTACCCATGACCTAGTGCAGGCCGACGATTTTGACCGTCAGCACACCAGATGGCGCCTCGTATTGGACGGTGTCGCCGACCTTCTTGCCCAGTAGCGCCTCACCGAGTGGCGAGGTGGGCGAGGCCACCAGGGCGCCCTCGGGTCGCTCTTCGATGGAACCGATGAAGAACTCCTGAAAATCGCTCTCGTCATCACCCTCGTAGACGACCTTCACGATCGACGCGTGTTGGACGGTGTCGGCGTGCTCGTCGTGGGCGACGATTTCGTGGTTGCGGATGACCTGGTCGATCTGGCGAATTCGCGACTCCATCTTGCCCTGCTCGTCCTTGGCGGCGTGGTAGTCGCCGTTTTCCGAGAGGTCACCGAGCAAGCGAGCTGACTCGATGACCCGGGCGATTTCGGTCCGCCCGACGGTGGTCAGGTAGGCGTACTCTGCCTCGAGCTTGTCGAGTGTCGCTTGAGTGATTCGGTGAATTTCGTCGGCCATGCCGCAACCTCAGGTTGTAGAGAAGCCCAATTCTACTGGTCGACCTTCTCCCTTCGAGTTGCCCGTAGGTGCTTCAGCCAAGCAAAATAGGTAAAAGAGGAGGGCAAGTGAGCAACCAGCCGACGTATCGGGTGGCCGTCATTGGGGGAGACGGCATCGGCCCCGAAGTGACCGCAGTGGCGCTCGACGTCGTGGCCGCTGCGAGCGTTCACCTCGACACCACTGACTTCGAGCTGGGCGCGGCGCGCTACCTGCGCGACGGGTTCGTGCTGGATGACGCCACGCTGGAGGAGCTTCGCGGATTCGACGCGATCCTGCTCGGCGCGGTTGGTCCCGCCATCGGGGACGCTCGCGTGCCCAGTGGCGTTCTCGAGCGCGGGCTGCTGCTGCGCATGCGCTTTGGCCTTGACCTCTACATCAACTACCGACCCTTTTTCGGCGTCGAGGGCTCCTTGGCCGAGGGCTGTGACTTTGCGATCGTGCGCGAAAATACCGAAGGCCCCTACGCCGGCGAGGGTGGTGTTCTTCGCTACGGCACGCAGCACGAGGTCGCCACGCAGGGTTCGGTCAATACCCGCTTCGGGGTCGAGCGATGCGTGCGCTTCGCCTTTGCGCGCGCGAACCTGCGCGACGTGAAGAAGGTGACGCTCGTCCACAAGACCAACGTCCTCACTTTCGCCGGCGACCTGTGGCGGCGGGTCGTGGCCGACGTGGCCAGCGATTTTCCCGAGGTGAGTGTCGACTACCAGCACGTGGACGCCGCGTGCATCTACCTGGTGGAAGACCCTCAGCGCTACAGCATCATCGTGACCGACAACCTCTTTGGCGACATCCTCTCGGACCTGGCGGGAGCGGTCACGGGCGGAATCGGCTTTGCCGCCAGTGCGAACTTGAATCCCGATCGCACCGGTGCTTCGCTGTTCGAGCCCGTCCACGGCGCCGCCCACGACATCGCGGGCCTCAATCGAGCCAACCCCTTGGCCGCGGTCTCTTCGGCCGCGTTGATGCTCGAACACCTGGGTGAAACGGAGGCCGCCTCGCGTATCGCCCGCGCGGTGGCAGACTTTGAGGGCGACGTCGCGGTGCTAGGCACCGACGGCGTGAGCCAACAGTTACAGGAGAGTTTGTAGATGCCCATTACCCCCACCGCCAAGATCTGGATGGACGGCACGCTGGTCGACTGGAACGACGCCAACGTGCACGTACTCAGCCACACCTTGCACTACGGACTGGGCGCCTTCGAGGGCATTCGCGCATACAAGACACCCAACGGGGTGGCGGTCTTTCGCCTGAAGGAGCACATGCAGCGCCTGCTCAACAGCTGCAAGATCCTGGACCTCGCGATTCCCTACAGTCTGAAGGACCTCTGCGAGGCGACCAAGGAACTCGTGCGGGTCAATGAGCTCAACGAGGGCTGCTACATCCGGCCCATCGTGTATTTGGGATATGGCGAGATTGGCGTCAACCCCATCGGCTCGCCGGTCCAGACCGCGATTGCCGCCTGGCAGTGGGGCGCGTACCTGGGCGATCACACGGATTCGGGAGCGCGCATGAAGATCTCCTCGTGGGCCCGTCACTACCCGAACTCGATGCCCACGGCGTCCAAGACCATCGGTGGATACGTGAACTCCAGCCTGGCCAAAGTCGAAGCCATCAAGGCCGGCTACGACGAGGCGATCATGCTGGGCACCGACGGACGGGTGAGTGAATGCACCGGCGAGAACCTCTTCATCGTTCGCGACGGACGGATCATCACGCCGCCGCCCTCCGAAGCCGGGGCGCTGAGCGGCATCACACTGTCGTCAATTGTGCGCATCGCCACCGACCTGGGGTACGAGGTCAGCTTCGAGTCGCTGCGCCGCGATGATCTCTACCTGGCCGACGAGGCGTTCCTCACCGGAACCGCCGCCGAAGTGGTGCCGATCGCCTCCATCGACGACCGCGTGATCGGCGACGCCAAGCCCGGTCCCATCACCACGGTGGTTCGCACGACCTACCACCAAGCGGTGCGCGGCGAGCGACCCCAGTACGAGGACTGGCTCGCCCGGGTGTAGTTCGGCCACGGGTAACCTCAACACGTGGCCCAACCAACTTTTTCTCCCGTTCCGCTCGCCGGCGAAGTTCGTCCCGTGATGGCGACCCAGATTCCTGAGATCGGCCGTCAGAAGAAGGCGGGACTGCAGCGCTCCGTCGACCCGCCGGTGGGACGAGGTTTCGGCACGCCCGCGCCCGGTGAGGGGTATGCCCTTACCATCGCGCACCGCGAGTGCACCAAGCTCACCTTTGCTCGCCCCGAGGACGCCCACGACGTTGAGATCGGCGTGGGCCTCGTGGCGGCCAAGCGTGCCAGCACCGTCGGTCGTGGCCCCACGCTGGGTGACGTGCATGTCGCCCTGGACTACTTCTCACTGCGCGAGACCTCGCCCGTGAGTGCCAAGGTCACCAAGCCCTTTCGGGGTTTGGCTCACAGTTACGTGGCTCAGCGGCGCTTTGTCGACGCCGTGCCCGCCGAGCATTTGGTGGAGGGCGCCAATAACGCCGCCACTGTGCACTAAAGCCTTCAACGAAGAGGGGACACGATGAGTTTTGGACTCACCGAGGAGCAACGTAGTTTTCGTGACGTGCTGCGCGACTTCGTCGACGCCCGCGTTGCGCCGAACGCCGCTCGCTACGACCGCGAGCAGGTCTTTCCCCAGGACAGCTTCGACGCCTGCGTGGAGATGGAGCTACCCTCTCTCGGGGTTCCGGAAGCGTACGGGGGTGCCGGCGCCGACATGGTCACTCAGGCGATCGCGATCGAAGAGATTGCCCGCGGATGTGCGTCAACCGCGGTGACGATTCTCATCTCCAAGCTCGGCATGTTGCCGATCATGAACTTTGGCTCCGAGGAGCTCAAGCAGACGTATCTACCGCGCATAGCTTCCGGTGAGATCCAAGCGAGTTACTGCCTCTCGGAGACCGACGCGGGCTCGGACGTGGCCGCGATGAGCTGTCGGGCCGAGCGCGACGGCGACGACTACATCCTCAACGGCTCGAAGTACTGGATCACCAACTCCGGCGTTTCGGATGTCTACACGGTCTTCGCCAAAACGGACTCGTCGGCTCGCGGGCGCGGCATCACGTGCTTCCTCGTCGAAAAGGGCTGGGGACTGGAGTTCCCCAGCCACGAGGACAAGATGGGCCTTCGCGCCTCTCCGACCGGAGAGGTGGTGTTGCGCGACGTTCGCGTACCGGCGACTCATCGGATCGGCGACGAAGGCCAGGGCTTTTTCATTGCGATGCACACGCTCGATCGCTCGCGCCCCACCATCGGCGCCCAGGCCGTCGGCATCGCCCAGGGGGCCATCGACTACGCCGCGCAGTACATGATGGGTCGTCGGGCCTTTGGCGCTCCCATCAGTGACCTTCAAGGTTTGCGCTTCATGCTGGCGGACATGGCGATCCGCACCGAGGCGGCGCGCACACTGGTGTACCGCGCATGTTCCACCATTGACCAGGAAGATCCGGACGGCAATCTCAGCTACCTCGGCGCCTCAGCCAAGTCATTCGCCTCGGATACCGCGATGAGCGTGACGACCGACGCGGTGCAACTGCTGGGCGGATACGGCTTTACCAAGGAGTTTCCGGTGGAGCGCTTCATGAGGGATGCCAAAATCACTCAGATCTATGAGGGCACCAACCAAGTGCAGCGCGTCGTGGTGGCGAAACACCTCCTTAAGTAGGCATCACGCTAATCAACACCGGGGATCTTCTCACCTTGGTGATCGAGCGACCGATGCGCAACGTAGCCCTGTCGCAGGCGAACGAAGAGCCTCCCTACTTCGACACGATGACGTCGTAGATCTGGCGCGCGAGTATCTCGGTTGGGGTTGTCGTCGTGTCGATGACGAGGTTGTAGGTCATCTCTTGGTGGACGACCGCGGACGTTCCTGAAGCGAAGCCGGCGTAACGATCGCCTCGAACGGTCTCCCGTCGAACTAATTCGTCAACGTCGCACATCACTCCGACCCAAAACGCATGCAGGAGAATTTCCCTGGCTTGCGTGCGTAACGTGGCGTCGATGATGACGTGGTCGATCACTTGGTCGACGCCCCCTCGACTAATCAGAGCCCACGACTCATGTGCGAGTCGCGTCATCGTGTAGAAGTCGTCGCCAAACTCTGGAATCCACGATGGCGGCGGGCCGAGTCCGGGAACAATGCGAATGCCCGAGCTGGGCGCGGCGGGCGAGCCGTCAGCGCCAGGCAGGGTCGCAAAGCGGTCAGGCCACCCAGCAATGAGCACATCAATGCCGCTGAGGACGAGGGGGCGCGGCCAGAGACTTTGCAGCGCCCTGGCCAGTGAGGTCTTCCCGCTACTGCTGGCTCCGTTGAGCACAACAAGCGGCGCAGGCACCGACCGATTCTGGCCCACTTTCGCCCATTCGTCAATCGAATGCCGAGAGGCGTATCGATTGTTGAGCTCTTCGCGACACGCGACATTTCGCAACTCCGAGGCCGGCCAACGAGTTCGAGGGTTTTGAGCGACGAGTGCACAATGGGCTGCGTGGACGGTTCTGTCAGTAGACACGAAGCACGAATCAAGTGCAGTGCAGCGCGGCGGCGAAACATCTGCTTAAGTAGGGAGTGGTTGCCCGATGAGGGAGGTTGTATGAGCGAACAAGACGACCCGATTAGCCGCTTCCTCTCCCAACCGCCCGAACAGGGAGTCGGTGATCACGAAGTACCCGAGGTGCCCCAGTTGGCTTCCCGCAGAAAATTTCGAGCGTGGCTCCGCCATTTCCTGTACGAGAAGGAGCCGAGCGACTACTCGTCCATTGCGCCGCGTCGAGCCGACGGGTCACGAACAAACCTGTTCTTCTTCAACGGAAACGGCCGCGGCCGCTAGGCGACTTCTCGCGCCACACTCAATCCATCGAAGCGACTCGCCGCGACGACCGCGCCTCATGAGTCCAGCGCTCTACGATGGCGACACTGCCCAAGGAGGCTTCGATGAATGAACTGTCTGAATCCGTAGACATCAATGCCTCGGCGGAAAGCGTCTTTCGCGCGGTGTCCGACTTGCCGTCAATGGGTCAGTACTCGCCCGAAAATACGGGCGGCGAGTGGCTCGGTGGAGTTCAAGGCCCCGCGGTCGGAGCCAAGTTCAAGGGAACCAACGCCAACGGGACTAAGTCCTGGAGCACGACCTCGACCGTGGTGGAGTTCACCCCGCCCAACGCCTTCGCTTTCGAGGTGACGGTGGGACCGTCCAAGGTCGCGCGTTGGTCGTACTCGATTGAGCCCGCCGCCAGCGGGTGTCGAGTGACAGAGTCATGGATCGATCGGCGTAACGCGCTCTCGCGTTGGGCCGGTGGCAAGGCCAGTGGGCGCCACGATCGCGCTGACTTCACGGCCGGATCGATGCGCGAGACTCTCAACAATCTCAAGAACAAGCTTGAACAGGCTGCTTCGCCGTCCTAGAGAGTCCGGCCGATGACCACGGTTGTCCTCGTCATCGCAGTCGTGATCGCGGTCGCGGTTTTTCAATGGTCCGGCAAGTTTGGTGACCGTGATCGCAACTCGGGCACGTCGCTTCGACGGGGACCCCGCACACACACCACCGCTCGAGGTCAGGCGAAGAAGGGGTACGACACGCGAGACCAGGCACTCAGTCACGCGCGAGATGGACTAACTCCCTACAAGTGTGACAGCTGTGGAAAGTGGCACCTCGGCCACTGAGCGACTATGGAGTCGTCGTCGTGGTTGTCGTGGTTGTCGTGGTGCTGGTGGTCGATGTCGTCGTCGTGGTGCTCGAGGGCGAGGGTGCGGGAAAGGTTCCCATTAAAGCGCCGCTCACCAGGTTCATCTCCGTGAGCGACCCGGTGGAAGAGCCCGGCGTGGGACTGTTCGCGCCACTTCGGCTCGCGACCCAGAGATTGTCACCGGACACCGCGAAGGCCGAAAGTTCGCTGAAGTAGTAGGGCCCGTTGGTGTTGCACATGTACCAGTACGGGGTTCCGGTGGTTGCGTCCACCCGGGTGACCATGGGACTCGTGCCATAGGGCGTCGCGATGTAGACGTCGCTGCCCGCGGCGATCACGGTGGCCGGGTCCCAAAATCCGTACTGAGCCTCGGAGTCGGTGAAGGTGGCTAAGACGGCGCCGCTCGCGGCGTTGATCTCGGTGGCCGAGCTGGTCGTGCTGTCCGAGACCCATACTCGCCCGGCGTTGATCGCAATACCGTCGGGCCCACTCAGTCCCTCTCCGGAGACCAGTCGAACCCGACGCCCACTGATCATGTTGACCTCGGTGACCGCGTCAGTGGTTTTGTCGGCCACGTAGACGTCGGGGCCGTAGGTGGCAAGGGCGGAAGCGCCGAGAAAGTCATACTGCGATCCAGAAATCACCCTGATGAGGGCCCCGTTATGGGCGTTGAACTCGGTGATCGAACCGGTCCCGGTACCGGCGTTGAGCACGAGCACGCGCCCACCCGTCTCGGTAATCGCCACCGGATTCTTGAAGCGATACTGCTTGCCAAAGACGATGCGAACGAGCTTGCGGGTGGTGGCCGAGATCTCGCTCACCGAGCCGACCGAGTTCGCCACGAAGACGTCTGATCCATAGCTGGTGATGCTGGTGGGTTGTTCGATGCCGAAGGGTCCCGAGGTCAGCGAGGCGACCCACGACCCGTCTGTCGGGTTGATCTCGGACACCGAATTGCCCTTCTCATTGGCGACCCACAGTTTCCCGCCACTGAAGGCGAGGCCCACCGGATAGTCGAACTCATGCCCCGATGTGAGACTGGTCGCCCCCGAGACGCTCGGGAGATACCACGCGGCTCCGGCACTGACCAGCAGGACGCTCAGCCAGCCAGCGAGACGATGACGTACGCGTGGGTGCACAAGGGTGATTCTAGGGTTGTGCCCGCGTCGGCACTAGTGCGAGGGCGAAGTCGTTGTAGTGGTCGGTGTTGTGGTGGTTGTCGTGCTGTCGAGGGACGGCAAGTTGCAGGTCGTGGACGTCCCGGATGCGGGCTTTCCTTGGCTCATGGCGATCGCTGCCTCAATGACGCACTTCATGATGGGGCCGGCCACGATGGCGCCTGTCCTGTTGTACGCCTGGAACGGCACGCTGACTGCGACGGCGATAACCGGATCGGTCGCGGGAGCGAAGGCGATCATCCAGTCGTCGGTGTCGTTAGTTAGGTTGTTTCCGACTTGCGCGGTGCCGGTCTTGGCCGCGACGTCGTCTTGGGGCAAGAACTCCACCTGGGCTGCCGTACCTTCGGTGACGACCTTTTCCATGAGAGGTGTGACCTGGGAGGCCTGCGCCTCGGTGAGGGGCGTCTTCCACACCGACTTCTTATAACGCAGAATGGTCGCGCCGTCGGGACCCTGGATCGACGCGAGGAGGTGTGGCGTCATGATCGTGCCGCCATTGGCGATGCCCGCCGCGACCAGCGCGTTCTGAAGCGCGGTCGCCTGAACGTCCTCTTGGCCAATCGCCGAGTACGCCAGGAACGGTGGGTTGGCGGCCAGGTTCGACTCAGTCGGAAAGAACGATGCCACTGCGCCGGGCAGGTCGATGGGCGGAACTTGGTTGTACCCGAAGGCGTCGGCCGTAGCGGTGAGATCTTGAGCACCGAGGTCAATACCGAGCAGGCCGTACCCGGGGTCACACGACTGAGGGAGCATCTCTTCGACGGTGCCCCCACAGGGCACGCCACCGTCGTTGCACAGCGTTTTGTTGGAGTCCGGTAACGCGGTGCAGACCTTGACGGGGATGTCCAGGGTGAGCAGAGACGGCTTGTACTTGACGATGCCGGCCGTCGTAATCACCTTGAACGTGGATCCGGGAAAGATCGTCTGCTGCGTGGCGACGAGTCCGAGGGGTGGGTAGCCCTCGGAGTCTTTTTTGTTATCCCTCGTCCACGCCGCCTCTTGGATGGCGGTCGAAACGGCCGTGAAGGGGAGAGGATTGTATGTCGGGTTCGAGTACATCGCGAGAATCGCTCCCGTGTTTGGCACGATGGCGACGACGGACCCGTCTCTGCCGCCGAGTGCGGCTTGGGCCACCTTTTGGAGCTCGGGTTGCAGGGTTAAGGTGATCGAGTCATCGCCCTGTGTGGGCTCAAGCAGCTGCTCGAAGCTCTGGGGTGGCAGCGGGTGGGACTGAAGGTAACTGTTGTACTTCGCCTCCAACGCCCACGGTCCGTACACGGTGGAGGTGAAGCCGACCTCAGCGGAAAAGAGCGATCCCTGGGGATAGATGCGTCGCCACGGATTGGTGACGCTCGGCGTGGGAATCGATTGGGCGAGCACCTCGCCGTTCGCGGCCAGGATCTCGCCGCGCGGGTACAACTGGCTCGACACGTCGTTGCGGGGGTTCAGTGTCGAGTCGTCGAGGGCCTTGGCGTGAAAGAACTGCACGTACGCCGCCTGTCCGATGACCGCGGCGAACAGGATCATGACGACGATGGCGAGTCGCCAGATGCGACGCGACACTAGGGGGCCCCTTTGCGAGATGTGGGCAGTGCACTCCGGTACGGCGTCGACTGTTCCACTGAAAAGATGCTAATTGGAAGGGTCCGCGCTAGACGGCCACTCAGATAAGAACGCAGGGCTCCCCTGCAATACTGGAGGCGTGACTGCTCTCTATCGTGATTCAATGAGCACGTCGTTTCTCGACCTCGCCGCTCACTCGTAGTTCCGTGACTGACTCGACCAGCAGCGCCAACACCGTCATGCGAGCGGCGCTGTTGAAGATGGACGCCGAGCATGTGTTGAGCGTGGTCGACACCTTGGACCTGCGCGCCAACGCCAAGGTGAGCGCGGTGGTCGGCGTGCCGCTGCGCCAACTACAACAGCGCCGCGACGTCGAGGCGTTCGCGGTGGGTGCGCCGGTGGCCGCGGTTCGCGGCCTGCTCGAGGTGATTGCTCTCTCGCCGCTCGAAAAGGTCATCGAACTCCTCGGCGAGCACGCCGAGAACCCGAGTTACGAGCGCCTCGTCGGCCGCAATCGACGAGTTTCTTCGCGATGGCGGCTCGATTGACGATGCGCTGAGCGTGCTCGCCTTCGCCGTCGGCGACAACTTTCCTGCGGCGACTCACTGTCGACAACTGCTGGCGGAACGTGAAGAGTTTGCGCTGCCGGAGATCCCTGAGGTCCAGACGGCCTCGGTTCTGGCGCCGCCGCGCGAGGTGCGACCCGAGATTCGCGAACAGCGCAAGCAGCGCCGCGAAGAGGAGAAACGTAAGAAGAAGGCGTTCAGCGCGAACCGCGCTCCGAGTCGCGCGCATCCCAAGAACACCACACCGGTGCGCCCCGGTGCTCCCGTCACACCCACACCACCCAGCGTGACCGAGGTGCGCCGTCGCGCGATTCTCACTCCCCTGGAGGAGTCGCGATTCGATCCCGATCACCCGCTCGCTGGATCGCTCGTACTAGTCGAAGTGCCTTTTGACGCGGTCGATCCCGCCCAACCCGAAGTCACGTCCAAGGAACGTCCGGCCGTCGTGGTGGCCGCGTCGCCCGAGGAGCTCTTGGTTCGTCCGCTGTACTCCCAGGATGCGGTGACCCGTTCGGTCTTCTCGCCGTGGCGTCGAGTTGGCTTGGATCACGTGTCCTACGTTGACGACGCGCGGGTGATCGTGGTCCAGGCCAGTGAGTCCGTCCGTCCCCTGGCGCAACTCACCGTGGCCGAATGGAACTCACTGTTCTAACTGAGCGGAGTCGCCGAGGTCGATCGTCTGATTAGCCACGACGTCAGGCGATCCTCGCCGGGGCCAGTGCACGATCAGTGTGGCGACGCCGCCCGCTGCGAGCACGAGGCCGGCGATCTGCACGCCGAGTGAACCGCTGTGCGACTCTTGGCCGAGTAATAAGCGTTCGTCGGTGGACCGGACGATTCCCCAGACGATCATGCCGATCGACGTGATGACGCCGGGGATGTATCTTGGTTCTCGTGCGCTCTACGGCGATGAGAATCAGCCACAGCAGGCCGTCTTCGCATCCTTGGATGAGGGGGACCGGGACGCGCTTGCCGACCTGACCGTGATAGTGCAGGCCGAACCACTGGTGGGTCAGATGCCCTCCGCCATCGACCATGAACTGCGGTCCGAGGAAGCGCCCCAGGGCCCAACCGGCGATGAGGGCGGGGACCAACGCGTCGGTGAACGCGATGAGCCTGGTTCCTGGCCAGTAGCGCCGCCAGAGTATGAGGCCCACGACGAGTGCGAAACCGATGCCGCCGAAACTGGCGAGTCCCCCTTGCCAGACCGCGATCCATCGGCCTGGGTGACCGTCGTAGTAACTCCAGTTGGTGGCGATATTGGCCGCCCGCGCCCCGATGAGCGCACTAACGAGAAGCCAAAACGTGAATCGGGCAAAGGGTGCGACCGAGATGCCCCGTTTCTCGAGGCGCCGACGCGCATAGAGGTAGGCAACGTACGCGGCGATCGCCAGGCCAAAGCCGTAGATGTGAAAGACCAGCGGGCCGAGGTGGAACGAAGTGGGAAAGCCCGTCACCTAGCGGGGGCGGCCCAGCCCCACGAATCCGCCGTAGAGCCGAATGGGGGTGATGTGCACCACCTGGCCAGTCTCGGGCGCCTCGATCATGTCACCGCCACCGACGTACATCGCCACGTGCTCGTCGCCGCCAGGTCCGTAGAAGAGAAGGTCGCCCGGCTCGATGTCGTAGAGCGGTACGCGTTCGGTGTCTTCGTACATCGCCCCCGAGTAGTGGGGAAAGTCAATTCCCGCGGCCTCGTAGGCGAGCATGATGAGCCCCGAACAGTCCACGCCCGACCTGCTGGCCCCGCCCCACACGTAGGGCACGCCCAGGTAACTCTCTGCAGCGCGGATCGCAGCCGCCGCCACCGCCGACGAGCCGGGCGGCGGTGCAGGAATGTTGGTATCCACACTGTTGATCGAACTCTCGGACGCGGCTTCGGCCGCGGCCTGGGCCGCGGCGACGTCCGAAGCGATCTGGCCCTTGACCTGAGAGAGGCTGTTCTTGAGTTGGGCCTGGATGACGTTGGCCTTGTTCAGCGAGTGCGCGGCCGAACGCGTGTAGACGCGCGCGTTCGCGTCTTCGGCGCGCAGCAGACCACGGTCTTGGAGCAGGCGAATCTTGTCCGTCTTGAGATTGGCGATCGTCGTGTTGATGTTGCCCGCGGCTAGCTGGGAGTACACGTTGGTCGCGCTCGCTCGCGACGCGTTCTTGGCGAAGAGGGGATTGTTCGACGCGTTGCCACCGTTAGTGACGTAGGCGAAGACGACGTCGGCTTGAAGTTGGCGATGCCCCTTCTTCTCGTTCGACTCGATGTTGGCGATGATGTTCTTGGTGTTGGCGATCTGGGCGTTCAGCGCGTGCAGCTTGATGAGGGCTTCGTCGTACTTCTGTCCGAGCAGGCTCACTTCACTGTTCAGTCGATTGATCTGACTCAGCAGCACCTTGGCCTTCTGGCGATCGTTCGACAGTCCCGATGCTCCCGCGGGATGAGGTGAGGTGACGACGAGACCCAGGGTCAGCGCGCTGAGCGCAAAGCAAGCGACCGTGAAGTGAAATCTCTTCGATTCCCTTGCGGGCCGGGTCAAAGGCACCTCGTGCCCGACGTCAGTCACCGGACCAGGCTAGTAGAACGTCCCGTGATCGTTCGAAAAGAACTCATCATGCGCGCACACGCGCCTGATCACGCAGACGCGGTGAGACAACCTCTTGTGAATCACGATACGAAGTGTGATTCGCGCACGACCTAGGCTCGCGCCATGTCGCAGCGATCTCGAAATCTGCCTCGTCGTTCGTGTTTGTCCACTCCGGGATCGTCGGATCGATTTCTCGCCAAGGCCCCCGTGTCGGTGGCCGACTTCTCGTTTCTCGACCTCGAGGACTCGGTCGCGCCCAGCGAGAAAGTGGACGCCCGCGACAAAGTCGTGCGCGCCATTCGCGACCTTCACTGGGACGACCGAGTTCTGTGCGTGCGCGTGAATGGCTGGGAGTCGCCCTGGACCTACGGTGACGTGCTCGAGGTGGTGGGCCACGCGGGCGAGCGTCTCGATGAAGTAATGCTGCCCAAAGTGCGCCGCGCGTCGGACGTGGTGGCGCTCGACCTGTTGCTCTCTCAGGTGGAAGTCAACGTGGGGCTGCCAACCGGTCACGTCGGTATCGAAGCGCAGATCGAAACCGCGGAGGGGCTGATCAACGTCGAAGAGATCTGTGGAGCGTCACCTCGCCTGGAGTCCATTGTCTTTGGTCCAGCCGACTTTGCCGCGTCCATCGGTATGCCGATCACCACGATTGACGACACCATCCACGACGGTCCGTCCAATCCGTTCAGTTACGCCTTCGCCAAGATCCTCGTGGCCGGACGAGCGAACGGATTGCACGTGATCGATGGGCCGTATCTCAAGGTTCGAGACCTAGAGGGTCTCAAGCGCGCCGCTTCGATCAGTGCCTCGTACGGCTTTGACGGCAAGTGGGCGCTCACTCCCGATCAAGCCATCATCCTCAACGACGTCTACTCACCCAGCCAGGAGCTCTTCGACAAGTCCTACGACATCCTCGACGCCTACCGAGTTGCCACGAATGAGTCATCCAGTGGCGCAGTGATGTTCGGTGACGAGATGATCGATGAGGCCTCGGCCAAGATCGCCCAGTCCTTTGTGGCCCGTGGCCTTCGCGCGGGCATGACGCGCTCGGCTTAGCCGTCCTCGAGGCTTTCGAGCAGTCGAGGCGCAATGACCTTGAGACACAACGTTTCGTCAGCGCCCTCGAAGATCGAGAGCACGCGCGCGTCGAGGAAGTAACGACTCACGGCGAACTCTTCGGCGTAGCCCATGCCGCCGTGGATCTGCATCGCTTCACGAGTCACCCACTCGGCGGCGCGCGACGTGAACGCCTTGGCCATGGCCGCTCGGAGCGACGATTCGTGACCCTCGCTCTGGCGTGCGACGTCGAGGGTGAACTGACGAGCGCACTGAATCGTGCAGGCCATCAACGCGAGCTTCACGCGGGTGAGTTCGTAGTCGATGAGCGCACGTCCGAACACCTCACGCTGGCGCGCGTAGGTAACGGCCGCGTCGTAGGCGGCCTGCATGAGTCCGAGGGCGCGCGCCGCCGTCTGGAGACGCCCGTTCTCGAAGCCGGCCATTTGGAGGTAGAAGCCGCGCCCGAGTCCCGGCTCTCCGCCCACGAGGCAGTCGTCGCCCACGAACCACTGATCGAAGTTCAACTCATAGGAGTGCAGACCCCGATAGCCGATTGTGTCGATGGGCCGCCCGGTCATCCTCCCGGACTCACCGCCGTACTTACGGGTCGCGAAACCTCGGGCGTCCGTGGGTTGTTTTTCGACCAGAAAGAGGGAAAGCCCTCGGTGGGCTCGTGACCGGTCGGGGTCGGTTCGTGCGAGTACTGCCAGCACGTTGGCGCGCGCGGCGAACGTGCACCAGGTCTTCGCGCCGTTGATGAGCCACCCACCCTCGGTACGCGTCGCGCTCGTCGTCAGTGCGGCCACGTCCGATCCAGTATCGGGCTCGGTCACGGCGATCGCGCACAGAATTTCTCCACTCGCGATGCGCGGAAGCCACGAGACCCGCTGCGCCTCGGTACCACCGCGCAGGAGTGCGCGAGTCAGGATCTCGGGCCGGGTGATGAGAGATCCGCCGATGGCGA
Organism: uncultured Acidimicrobiaceae bacterium; assembly: GCA_963840595.1. GTDB lineage: Bacteria > Actinomycetota > Acidimicrobiia > Acidimicrobiales > RAAP-2 > RAAP-2. The sequence continues at coordinate 589,618 of CAWIZQ010000004.1, read as the reverse complement.
GTGATCCCCAGGAGAGCTCTTCGGTGGCGACCACCATGGCGACTTCTGAAGGCCGCTCCGTCGAGGCCGCACCGCCGTACTCTTCGGGTATCGACAGTCCGAATGCGCCGAGTTCTCGAAGGCCGTCGATCACTGTTTCAGGAACGTCCGCGTTCGTGCGATGGACGTGTTCGGCGTGCGGGCGGATCTCGCGTTCCGCGAAGCGACGGAAGGTTGATGAGAGCATCGCGAGGTCGCTGTCGAAATAGCTCTCACCCGTCACTTCAGCCAGCGGAGCGAGAAACGACGGAGCGCCGTAGGTCTCGACATAGGGACGAAGCGGCTCGAACCAGTCAGGTCCTGCGCCCCACAGGGGTTCGCGTCCCAGGACGCGCGCGCCGAGTCCGCTCAACGCGGACGATACGAAAGCCGCCGCGAGGTTCGCTTCGTTGGCTCCTCGCTCGCCGTAGTCGAGCGCGGAACGGGCGACGGCCAGTGCGCTCGCCGCGTGGGCGAGTTCGTAGGCGAGGGTCTGGTTGAGATCGACGCCTCCTCGCTCGCGCAACGTGCGTGCCGCAGCGTCAATCACAGTGTCTGCGTGACCCACAGCCCGCCGCGCGGCGTTGCGATCAAGCGGAGAGGTGGGCACCAGAGAGAATGTATCGGTTGGCCCGCGGCGAGCGTCGCGGGACTTCGAGGTGAAACGTCGTCCGCCTAGGCTGTGCGCGTGAACGTGACCATGCTCCTCGCTGACTCAGCCCAGGTCGCCGACGGCAAGCTCTATATTCTCGGCGGCGGTTGGTCAATCGTCGGACCCGACCCGATGCCCATGGCGGTCGCCCTCAAAGTGAGCGTCGACACGCACGAATTCAATACGCCCCACCATTGGGAGTTGTTCCTAGAAGACGCCGACGGTCAGCAGATCTCCTTCGAGACTCCCGAGGGGCCCCACTTCATTGAGGTGCGTGGCGACTTCTCGACGTCGATGCCGCCCGACGTCCCCGCGGGGACTCCGGTTGAGGTTCCCATCGCGGTCAACTTCGGTCCGATTCCACTTGCTGGCAACGCGCGCTACACGTGGCGCGTGGTGATCGACGGCGAAACGCTGCCCGGTGCACTGGTCTCCTTCACCACGCGCCCCGCGCGCGCGGAAGTTGACGAGACGACCGATCAGGCGCAGTGACGGCCTACGAGCGACCCTTCGGGCGATACCTGGAGGACTTCGTCGTGGGCGACGTCTATCGGCACTGGCCCGGCAAGACCATCACCGAGGCGGACGACCACCTGTTCTGTTTGATCACGATGAATCATCATCCGCTACACCTCGATGCGTGGTACGCCGAACACGACGCGGTGCAGGGTCGCAACGTGGTGGTGGGCAATCTCGTGTACTCCGTGGTGCTCGGCATGAGCGTGCCCGACGTCTCGGGTTCGGCGATCGCCAACCTCGAGGTGGAGTCACTGATTCACCGCCATCCCACCTTTCACGGTGACACGATCTACGCTGAGTCGCGGGTTTTCGAGGTGAGCCCGTCGCAGTCGAAGACCGACCGGGGTGTGGTCACCGTCGAGACCAAGGGACTCAACCAGGACGGCGTCGAGGTGTGTTATTTCCGTCGCAAGGTCATGGTGTGGACCCGCGACGCCGCGCCGCTACGTCGGCGCCCCTACGGTGACGACATCTGGTCGTAGCGACGTCGTCGCGTTTCGTCGAGCTCTGCGCCACGCCGCGCCGGGGCTGCGTCGGGACCTGCCCTGGCTGAATGATCCCCGCCCGTGGGCGATTCTGGTCAGCGAGATCATGCTCCAGCAGACATCGACGTCGCGGGTGAAGGAGCCATGGGCGAGGTTTCTCGAGCTTTTTCCGACTCCCACGACGTGCGCAGATTCAGCACTCTCAGTCGTGCTTGTCGCGTGGAGTGGGCTGGGCTACCCGCGCCGTGCCAAGGCCCTGCACGACGCAGCCCGCGTCATCCGCGACGACTTCGCGGGTGACGTGCCCGAACGCGTCGACGATCTTCTGCGGCTTCCCGGCGTGGGTCGGTACACCGCCCACGCGGTGGCCAGCTTCGCCTTCGCCGAGCCGGTCGCGGTGCTCGATACCAACGTCGGTCGCGTGCTCGCTCGGGCACTGGCCAACGCGCCCCTCCGTCGAGTCGACGCGCAGCGTCTCGCCGATGAGCTGTTGCCCGCGGGAGATTCGGCCTCCTTTAACCAGGCCATGCTCGATCTCGGCGCGCAGTACTGTCGCGCAGCGCCAAAGTGTGGCTCCTGCCCCGTGCGGCACCACTGCGCGTGGCAGCGAAGTGGGGGGAGTGATCCGGCGCCGTTGAGTGCGGGCGTCTCGCGACCTCAGGCGCCGTACGTGGGATCGAATCGCGAACAACGAGGTCGCGTGCTGCGTCTGCTGCGCGACGCTCCGCGATCGAAACAACATCTCGTGGGTCATCTCGCCATCGAGACCGAACGCGCGAATGAGATCTTGGACGGCCTCGTGCGCGACGGACTAGTCGCCAAGTCGGGCCGGTCATACTCGCTCAGCGAGGGCGGCGACCACACCCGGACGTGATGAGGGCCGCCGATAAGGTGGCGCGGTGGCCACGTTCGACAACGCGCACTGCAAGGAAGTCTTGGGTCACTATGTCACGGGCATCGTGATCATCACCGCCATGACTCCTGACGGTCCGGCCGGCTTCACCTGCCAAACCTTCGGTTCGCTCTCCATCGACTCGGCACTGGTCTTCTTTGCCGCCACCACGACCTCGCCGTCCTGGCAGCGGGTTCGCGAGAGCGGTGTGGTCGGCGTGAATATTCTTCGCGAAGACCAAGAGGTTCTGGCCCGTGGATTTGCCGTCAGCGGGGTCGACAAGTTCGAGGGGGTCGCGTGGACGCCCGCGCCCAACGGATCGCCCTTTCTCGATGGCTGTCTGGCGTACCTCGAAGGAACGATTCGTGAGGTCACGAACCACGGCGACCACGACATCGCCGTCGCGGAACTGGACTTTGCCTCGACTGAGCCGGGCGGCCCGCTGGCCTACTATCGCGGCGGCTATCGGGTCCTCGCGCCGTAGATCGATTCACTACGCTTCGTGACGTGACCCGGTCGGGCGCGGTGGGCGGCCACTTACTGGAGCGAGGGTGAAACTGGCGATCGAGATCGTCGCGGGTATCGTCGTGATCTTGCTCATTGCGGGCACGGTGCTGCGCGTGCGCAAGGTCCGCCGCGACGAGAAGCGCGAACTCTCACGTCCCCTTGATCGACGGCTCGTCGTGCCCCCGCCGTCGCCCTACGCCCCCTCCAAGGGCTTTCGCGTCCTGGACGGCTCGGATGAGACGCTCGATCGGCCCGCCTTGGAACGACCCCGCATCGACCCCGCGCGCAAGTACGTCTTCAGCGACCCCGACGAACCACCGGTCATTCGCGCTCGACACAACGAGGACTGGTTTCTGTCCCGATCCGCTCACCGCTCGCCGGCATCTCTCGCGGGCCGGGCCGTCGCCATCGTCGTCGCAATCGCTCTGGTGATCGCAGTCGTGGTCACCTACTACATCCATCACGATCCCGCCCCCAAGAAGCACTCGCTCGAGACGACCACCACGACGACCAAGCCGCCACCCACGACCACCACGACCGCAGCGAACCTTGATCCGGCGTCGACGAGCGGTGACGACGCCGTCTACAACGTGGACGCGTCGCGCTATCGCGTGACGGTCTATGGCGCGCGCGGCGAGACCTGGACGGTCTACAACATGGGGCCAACCAACACCCTCGAGTGGCAGGGTGCGGTCGCCCAGGGCTCGCATGAGTCACTGGTGATGATCGGCGACTCACGCATCACCCTGGGATCGCCCTCAAGCGCGTCGGCCACGCTCGATGGTCGCCCCGTCATCTTTCCCTTACCGCTGCCGCCCACGCTGGTGCTGGTGTTTAACGCGAAGAGTTCATAACTCAGTGATCTCGCTCAGTACCCACGAGAGGACCTGGGCCTCGTCGCGCCACGCGTCGTAACGCCCCGACGGGCCGCCGTGTCCGGCACCCATCTCGGTCTTGAGGATGGCGCGGTTCTCGGCGTTGGCGTCACGGAGTTTGAGCACCCACTTGGCCGGTTCCCAGAAACCGACCCGCGAGTCGTTGAGCCCGCCCGTTGCGTACAAATGCGGGTAGAGGACTGGTGAGCCGTCTTCGCGAGTTGACTTCACGTTGTCGTAGGGCGAGTAGCCCTTCATCGTTCGATAGCTCGTAGCGCTCGCCTCGGGGTTGCCCCACTCCTCCCACTCACCCACGGTGAGGGGGAGTGAGTCGTCGAGCATGGTGGTGACCACGTCGACGAAGGGGACCTCGGCCACGATGGCGTGAAAGAGCTCGGGTGCTTGATTCATCACGGCCCCCATCAACAACCCACCCGCCGAGCCCCCCCGAGCGGCGAGCTGGTCGGGCGTCGTCCATCCGCGCTCGATCAGCGCACGGGTCACCGCAATGAAGTCGCTGAACGTCGTGGGCTTCTGGGCGAGACGCCCCATCTCGTACCAGGAGCGGCCCATCTCGCCCCCTCCTCGGATGTGGGCGATCGCAAAGATGACACCGCGATCGAGCAGCGACAGGCGCAGCGAGGAGAAGGCCGGGTCAATCGAGATCTCGTAACTGCCGTATCCGTAGAGCAGAAAGGGCGAGGGAGCAAGCGGTTCGAGAGTGCCGTCACTGGCGACGCGCACGAACTCGCGTTTCGCGACCAGTGAGACCGGGATCTGCAGGTTGTCGCTCGACTCGACCCACAGGCGTCCGGTCACGTAGTCCGACTCCTCGTAGCCGCCGCGCACGATTTGCTGTTTGCGCACGATGACCTCGCCCGTGTCGACCACGACGTCGGCGATGAACCGCGGCGTGGTGAGCGACGTGATGAGTACGCGCACCTGGGTGGTGTCAACGTTCGGATTGGCCGACAGGGCCACGGTGCTGGGGAAGGCACCACCTTCGACCCGAGTGGAACGCGCGAGAAGGTCGTCGCCGAAGGGGTCGCCACCGGGAAGCAACGACACGAGTCGCAGTGCGGCGCATCCGTCTTCGCGCACGCTGAGGGCGAGAAAGCGCGAGAAGGCGTCGACACCGTCGAGGCGACGGCCGGGACGTTCGGCGACGATCTCTCGCCACTCATCACCGTCGATCGGACGAGTGAGGAGGCGAAAGTCCGTGGCGTTTTCGTTCGTGATCTTGAGCCACCAGGCCGCGCCCGTCGCGTCCACGAAGTGCTCGACCCCGTATTCGATGCCGTGGCGTCGGGCCTCGAGGACTCGAAGCTCGCCCGTGGGATCATCGGCCGGCACGTAGCGCACTTCACTCGTCATCGAGGAGTTCAGCATCGACGACAATCATCCGATCGTCACGACTGCGACCGACCGACACGGTGTACTCCGCGTCGGGCTCCTCGTAGACGAGGACGTCCGCACTCGCGGGAGTGGTGAGTTCGTGTCGCCACAGCTGCCAGGGCCGCATGGCGTCATCCACGCGGGTGTAGAAGAAGTGGCGCGAGTCACTGGCCCAGGCGAAGCCGTAGTACACGTCGTCGAGTTCGTCGGTGAGAGGATCCTGGTTCGCGAGCGGGCGCACCGTCACGTGGTGGCGCTCGTTGCCCTCGAAGTCGGTGCCCACCGCGACCCACGACTCGTCGGGGCTCACCGCCAACACACCCACCGAGAGGAAGTCACTCTCACCGGCTTCGACGTTCTCGTCCAGAATGATCTGCTCGCCCTCGAACGTGGTGAGTGGATCGACGTCGGGTGGCGTGAGATCATCGCCGGTCGCGGGCACGCGCACGCTGATGGGGTAGTTCAAGCCTTCGCGGGTGCGTTCGAAGTACCACCACTGACCCTTGCGCACCGGAACCGAGATATCGGTTTCTTCGACACGATTCTTAATTTCGAGGAAGAGTTCGTCCTCGAGGGACTTGAGCGGAGCGAGTTCGTGGGCGAGAAAGTCGTTTTCGGCGCGCAGGTGCGCGAGGACCTCCTCATTCTCGCGGTCCATCAGCCAGTAGTACGGGTCCACGCGCGTATCGCCGTGACGGGTGATCTCAACGGGGCGCTGGGGCGCGAGGGGGGCTTCGGACATCCCTCTACTCTGTCAGTACTTGGGTCAGAACCATGCGGCCAGTTAGTACTATGTGGATAGGGATTATCCCAGAGGAGCGCAATGGCGATTGACAACTTGGACTTCAGCCGTTACCAGTTGGGCTGGTCTGATGAGCACCTGTCAGTCTTTAAGCCCAAGAAGGGCCTGAACGAAGAGATCGTTCGCGAGATGTCGTCCATGAAGAGCGAAGAGCCCTGGATGCTCAAGTTTCGCCTGGACGCCCTGAAGCGATTCGAAAAGAAGCCCATGCTGCCGTGGTTCGCGACCCGCATGCCGGACCTGGACTTCAACGACATCTACTACTACGTCAAGCCCACCGACCATCAGGTCAACTCCTGGGAGGACTTGCCCGACGCGATCAAGACGACCTACGAGCGCCTGGGCATCCCCGAGGCCGAGCGCAAGTACCTGGCCGGGGTCACCGCGCAGTACGAGTCCGAAGTGGTCTTTCACCGCAATCGCGAGGACCTCGAGCGCTTAGGCGTTCTGTTCTGTGACATGGACACCGCCGTGCGCGAGTACCCCGACCTCGTGCGCAAGTACTTCGGCACCATCATCCCGCCCAATGACAACAAGTTCGCCGCGCTGAACTCCGCGGTGTGGAGTGGGGGATCGTTTATCTACGTTCCGCCCGGGGTCAAGGTCGACCAGCCCCTGCAGGCCTACTTCCGCATCAACACCGAGAACATGGGCCAGTTCGAGCGCACCTTGATCATCGCCGACGAGGGATCCCAGGTTCACTACGTCGAGGGCTGCTCGGCTCCGGTGTACTCCACGGACTCCCTGCACTCGGCTGTCGTGGAACTCGTTGCTCTCAAGGGTGCTCGTATCACCTATACGACGATTCAGAACTGGTCGAATAACGTCTACAACCTCGTGACCAAGCGCGCTCGCGCCGAGTCCGAGGCCCACGTCGAGTGGATCGACGGCAACATCGGTTCGCGCCTCACCATGAAGTACCCGTCGGTGTACCTCATGGGACCCAAGGCCTCGGGTGAAGTGCTCTCGGTCGCCTACGCCGGAGCGGGCCAGGTCCAAGACGCCGGCGCCAAAATGGTGCACTGTGCGCCCGAGACGACCTCGACGATCGTGTCAAAGTCGATCTCGAAGGACGGCGGGCTCACCGCCTACCGCGGCTTGGTGAAGGTCGAAGAAGGGGCCACGGGCGCCAAGAGCTTCGTGCGCTGTGACGCCTTGATCCTGGATGAGATCTCAACCTCCGAGACGCGGCCCTACATGGAAGTCGACGAGCAGGACGCCTCCATCGGACACGAGGCGACGGTCTCCAAGATCGGCGACGACCAGCTGTTCTACCTCATGAGCCGGGGACTGACCGAAAGCCAGGCGATGGGCATGATCGTGAACGGCTTCATTGAGCCCGTGACGCGCACGTTGCCGATGGAGTACGCCGTCGAGTGGTCCCGCCTCATCGAACTTCAGATGGAAGGCTCAATCGGCTAGCTAGCCGGCTTCCACATCGTGAAGTAGGGCGGCCCCCCGGTTACGGGATGAAGGGTCTCGCGCAGGTCATAGCCAAAGCGGTTGTAGTAGGCGAGGTTCTCTTCCTTCTGGGTTTCGAGATACCCGCCGACACCGTCGCTTTTCATCTTTTCGATTCCCTGGTTCATGAGTAACGTGCCCGCACCCTGTCGCTGCACCGACGGGTCGGTCGCGATCAGGGCGAGATACCAGTGGTGCTCCTTGGGGTGCACTTTGAGTACTGCGTTGATGTAGGTGGCGCCGAGTCGAAGGGCGCGAGGGTGGCGATAGAGCGCGCGCAACGTGAGGGGCAGCTGAGATAGTTGCGTGCCGATCGACGGTGGCCAGTGTCCAGGACTGAACCACACGGCCACTCCCACGATCTGTTGGCGCTCGTCGCGTACCGTGACGGGGACTGCGTGTTCTCCTCCGTGTTGGATCTGACCGGAGAAGAGGATCTCCAACGCCCGTGATCGGCTGCGCTCGTCAGGCAAAAGGTACGAGAAGTAGACGTCGTCGAAGAACGCGCGCGCCGACACCTGGGCCGCCGCCCTCGCGTCGCTCGCCGACAGCGGGCTCGTATCCAGGTGAAAATCGGGCGCCACGAGCGCTAAGCCTACGGTCGACGGGCACGTGAAACAATGTTCAGATGCCGATGCGCGAAGAGTGCAAGCACTTTCAGAGCCGGACCTACAAGTCCGGCGAGGTGGCACGCTTCTGCGTGCTCGGAAACGCGCCGGATCAGCCATGGTCCTGCCCGGAGAACTGCTTGACCTACGAGCGGCGATTCGTGGACGTGGGCTGGAGCCACGGCACGCTCGTGGACCGGCCCGTGGAGCCCCCGCCGCCGGACGTGCCGGTAGAGGATCGACGCGATCTCCTCGCTCAGGCCAGTGAGATCGTGAACGCGGTCGCGCCCGAACTCATCGAACAGCGCCGACGCGAAATGGCCGAACTCGAGAAGAAGCGCAAGGGTCGCTGGTTCAAGCGCCGCTAGTCGCCGGTGAAGTTGGGCGCGCGGTGCTCCACAAAGGCCGACATCGCTTCGCGCAGATCGTTGCTTGCTAGATACATGGTGTTCCAGCGCGCCACGAAGTCGAGGCCCTCTTCGACGCTGCGCCCGTCATTCGCCGCCAAGACCGCCTTGGTTCCCTGCACGGCGAGGGGCGAGTTTGCGGCGATCTCGGCGGCGAGTTCCAGTGCGGCGCCGTACACCGCGTCGGCTCCCTCGGCGTGCACCGAGTTCACCAGACCGATGGCCAACGCTCGTGTTGCGCCGATGTCCTTGCCGGTCAAGGCCAGCTCGGCCACGTGACCCGAACCGATGATGCGCGGCAGACGCTGAAGCGTCCCGAGGTCCGCCACGATGGCGACCTTGGTCTCGCGTACCGAAAAGACGGCGTCCGCTGAGGCCACGCGAATGTCGCACGCGCTGATGAGGTCGACGCCGCCGCCGATGCAATAGCCGTGTACGGCGGCGATGACGGGAATCGGGAGCGCAGCGAGGGTTGTGACGGACTCCTGCATGGCGCGAACGTTGGCGTAGGTGCGCGCGTTCGACGCTGCGCGCGAGGTTGAACCGCCGTTTTCACCCAGCTGGCGGCCGAACTCCTTGAGGTCGAGTCCCACCGTGAAGTGGGGACCCATGGCGGCCACGACGAGCACGCGAATGTCATTATCAGCGGCGATCTCTGCGGCCGCCAAGGGTAGGTCACGCCAAAAGGCGCTGCCGAGCGCGTTGCGTGCCTCGGGTCGATCGAGCCAGAGGGTGGCGACGTGAGCGTCGGACTTAAGGGTGATCACGGGAGAGGAGAACGCCACAGAGTCCTTTCGGTCGATGCTGAGCCTACGTCGCCACGCAGAGACCCCAGGACCCCCCCAGTACACTGCCAAAGGCCTCTTTCCTTATGACATCCTTCGCCGACTCCGCAACTTCATTCATCTCTGAGCGCCCCGACGTCAACGAACGTCGCGTGGCCTGGGACCGTTTCGAGGTCCTCGGCCTGCCGACGACCACCGACGAAGTGTGGCGATACGCGCCGTTGCGGGATCTCAACATTGATGAGTTTTCGGTCGCGCGTTCGCCGCGACATGACGCGGATTCACCCTTCGCCGCTCAGTTGTGTGAGCGAGCGGGACTGGTGGTGCGCGTCACCGACGGATTCGGGCTCAGCATGAGCGATCTTCCCGATGGCGTGAGCGTCGAGTTCGTCGAGGCAGCGCCGTCGCTACACGACGAGAGCCTGATCGAGCGCTATGCCGGCGACAGTTTCGCACTTTTGAATATCGCTCTGGCCCCTTCGACGACGGTCATACGCGTCGCGGCCCGTACCGAAGTCCGCGATCCGATCGTGGTGCTGAACGAGTCCTCGACGACCGCGTCGTTTTCTCGGACTCAGATCGTGGTCGAACGAGGGGCGAGCGTGACGGTCGTCGAGTACTTCGAGGGCGGTCGTGACGCTCTGGTGGTGCCGGTGAGCGAGTATCGCGTCGACGATGACGCGTCGCTGCGACTGGTGACCTATCAGCGACTGGACGTGAGTGCCTGGCACGTGGCTCGCACGACCGGTCGACTGGGCCGCGACGCTCGACTGCAGCAAGCGGTCATCGGCCTCGGCGGACACTACGACCGCTCGCGCAACGACGCCGAGCTACTCGGCGCGGGAGCGTCCAACGAGCTACGCACGACTTTTCTCGGCACCGGAGACCAGGTCCACGACTTTCGCACGCGACAGTTTCACGTCGGTGCGCGCACGACCTCGACGCTGCTGTCCAAGGGGGCGGTGGCCGACGAGTCCAGGTCAATCTATACCGGGCTAATCGAGATCGAAAAGGGTGCGAAGCGCACCGACGCTCGCCAAACCAATCACAATCTGCTGTTGTCAAAATCGGCGCACGCCGATAGCGTGCCGAATCTCGACATCCGAGAGAACGACGTCATGTGCGCTCACGCTTCGAGCGTGGGGCCGCTCGATGAGCTGCAGCGCTGGTACCTCGAGTCACGTGGGGTGAGTCGCGAGGACGCGCAACGTCTCATGATCCAAGGCTTCTTCACCGAGATGCTCGCCGCGTTGCCCCAGGAACTCGCCGAGCTCGTCGAGCGCGACGTGACCTCGGTTCTTTCGGGCGTGGCGGTGGTGGCGACATGAGTGCGGTCGACATCGGGACGCTCTCGGATTTCGAAGAAGGCGTACCTCGTCAGTTGAAGATTGAGGGCCGCATCCTGGTTGCCGTGCGGATCGACGAAGAGGTCTTCGTGCTCGATGACCGATGCAGTCACGAAGAGTTCTACCTGTCCGACGGCGAAGTGGACGTCGAGACCAAGGAGATCGAGTGTGAGCGCCACGGCTCGATGTTTCGTCTCAGCGACGGAGCCGCCGTGACCCTGCCCGCGACCAAGCCGGTGGCTCATTATGACGTCGTGCAACGAGACGGTCGACTGGAAGTGGTGCTGCCGTGAGTTCGACCCTGAAGATCGACAACCTGCACGTCGCGGTGGGCGACAAGGAAGTCCTCAAGGGCTTCTCGTTGGTCATGCACTCCGGCGAGGTGCACGCCATCATGGGTCCCAACGGCTCGGGCAAGTCGACGCTCGCCCACGCGCTCGCCGGACATCCCGGGTATCGCGTGCTCGAAGGCTCGGTGACTCTCGACGGTGTCGAACTCTTGAATCTGTCGCCGACCGATCGTGCGCGCGCCGGTCTGCTGCTGGTACTTCAACATCCTTTCGAGATACCCGGGGTTCGCGTCTTTGACCTACTCGAGGCGGCGGGCGCCGATCGCACCACGCTGCGTCGCCGCCTCTCCGACGAGGCACAGCGAATCGAACTTCGCCCCGAATTACTCGATCGCTTCGTCAACGTGGACCTCTCGGGTGGCGAGCGCAAACGCGCCGAGATGGTTCAGCTCGGTGTCTTACAGCCCAAGTTCGCCGTCCTCGATGAGGTTGACTCGGGACTGGACGTGGACGCGCTGGACGCGGTGGCGCGTCGATTGGTGGCCGCAACGACCGAGTGGAACTGCGGCGTGCTCGCGATCACACACTTTCGTCGACTGCTCATGGAACTGCCACCGACCAAGATTCACGTCATGAGCGACGGCCGGGTCGTTGAAACCGGGGGTCCGGAACTTGCCGAAACCCTCGAACGCGACGGTTACGAGCACTTTCGCGGCGCGACACTGTAATCAATTCGCAAGGCTTCACAGGTAAACTCGCACGATGGCCAATGGACGTGACGACTCGCCCGGCTCAGGTCGCCACCACTCCCGACGAGACCTCGCCAATCAGGACCGACTGCTCGCTCTCGGCGACGCCGTCGAAGGGCGAGAGGGCGTCACACGCCGCCCCAAAGGAAAGCGCCGCGTCGGTCGACGCGTCGCCATCGGCTTCGTGTCGCTCATCGTGCTCATCGCCGCAGTCGTGGGCGGAAGTTATCTCTACGCGAACTGGCGCTTCGACAAGATCACCAAGATCAACGTCGCGGGCGAAGTAAAGCCGATCTCCGGCCAGCCCTTCAACATCCTGTTGATCGGCTCTGACTCGAGAGCCGGCCTGACGGGACTGCTCGCGCGCCAGACAGGTGCGACGAGCGACACCATTGATGGTCAGCGCAGCGACAGCGTAAAGATCGTCCACGTCGATCCGGGCGCCGGCACGATCAATATGATCTCGATTCCCCGCGACACGGTGGTCACTCTGCTCGCCAACCAGGCGCTCTACGGCAAGTTCAACCGCATCAACGTCAACTTCGGCAACGGGCCCTCGCTCGTCGCCCAGACCATCACCGCGAACTTTGGCATCAAGATCAACCAGACCGTCGTGGTGAGTTTCGCCGGGCTCATCAACGCCGCCGACGCCGTGGGTGGCGTCTACTTGGACTTTCGCTACCCGTCCTGGGACCCCTACTCGGGGCTGCGCATCCTGCACCCGGGTTGCCAGATCGTCACGGGCTTTCAGGCGCTCGCCCTCTCACGCAGTCGGCACTTCTATTACAACGTCGATAACGCCAAGGTCTTCCCACCGGTCATCTGGGGCTCCACGGACTCCGGAGCGAACGATCTCTACAACGCGGGTTGGATGTACGACCCAACGAGTGACTTCGGACGCATCGATCGACAAGACGCGTTCATGCGCGCGCTGCTCTACCGCGCGAAGAAGCTCTACAACCCGATCACCTTGAACTCATTCCTCTCCAAGTTGCCCCAGGGCATTGCGCTGGACCAAAACTTTTCCCTGAACGAGCTCATCGGCCTGGCCGAGCGCTTCCACGGCATCGACCCCAACGCGGTGCAGACCTGGACCCTGCCCACGATCTCCGCCGACAACGCTGACCTGGGCGACGTTCTCTACGTCGATCAGCCCGCCGCGCAGCAGATGCTGGTCAACATCTTTGGCAACACACTCGCGACTCCCGCTGATCCACCGCCCAATACGGCCGGACAGACCCCCGAACCGCCGGTCGTCACGACGACGACAACGACCTCGCCCTTGGCCACGACGACGACAACGAAGTCAGGCAAGCACCACACCGCTGCCACGACCACGACGACGAATCCGACGGTGACCGAGGTACCCAATTACGACCCGGTGCCCTGCAACCCGTAGTCGGACTGCGACTTAGTCGGACTGCGACTTAGGCGGACATCTCCGAGAGTCCCTGCTGCAGGGTGTTCCAGGCGAGGGTGGCGCACTTGATGCGCACGGGGAACTTCACCACGCCGGCCAGAGCGGCCAGCTCACCGAGTGAGCGCAGGTTGTTCGCTCCCGCCTCCTCAGAGGTCGACGTGTCCGACGAGGTCATGAGTTCCTTGAACTTCTTGATGGTGGCCTGCACGTCGTCGAGACTCTTGCCCTTGACGGCTGCGCTCATCAGCGAGGACGAGGACTGCGAGATCGAGCAGCCGTGCCCGGTCATCTTGATCTCCTTGAGCACGCCATCTTCGACGTCCAGATAGAGGGTGACCTCATCGCCGCAGAGCGGATTGAATCCTTCGGTCTTGTGGGCGGGCGGGGTGGCGAGCTCGCCGCGGTTGCGCGGTGAACGGTAGTGGTCGAGGATGATTTCGCGGTAGAGGTCTTCGAGATTGGACACGCTCAGCCAAACATCTTGAGCGCGTGCTCGAGGGCCTCGATCAGTACCGTCGTGTCGTCGCTCAGTGAGTAGGGGCCAAAGGAGGCCCGGGCCGTCGCCGCCAAATTGAACCTTCGCATGAGCGGCTTGGCGCAGTGGTGTCCGGGACGTACGCACACCCCGAACTCGTCGAGTACCTGGGCGACGTCGTGCGGATGCACGCCCTCAACGTCAAGGCTGATAACGCCACCCCGGTCAATCACGGTTGGTGGGCCGATGACGCGGATGCGCTCGTCAAAGGCCTCATCGAGACGCGTGAGCGCGTCCTCGGTGAGTGAGCGCTCGTGGGCGGCGACGTTGTCCATACCGAGTCCCTCGAGGTAGCGGACCGCGGCGTGTAGGCCAACGGCTTCGGCGATCGGGGGAGTGCCGGCCTCGAAGCGAGAGACGCCCTTCGCTGGGGTGAATCCATCCAGGCGAACGTCGGCGATCATGCCGCCCCCGCCGAGGAACGGTCCCATCAGGTCGAGCACGCTTTGGCGCGTCCACAGCACGCCGATGCCAGTGGGGCCGAGCATCTTGTGCCCCGAAAAGGCGAGAAAGTCAATGTCCAGCGCGCTCACATCGACGGGACCGTGCGAGACGGACTGGGCACCGTCAACGGCAATGAGCGCGCCGACGGCGTGGGCCGCGCTGGCGAGTTCGCGAACATCGTTCTTGGTGCCGAGCACGTTCGACATTCCCGTCACCGAGAGGAGTTTGACACCACGTAGCAGTTCATCGAGATTGGTGAGATCGAGACGGTAGTCATCGCCTACCGGGATGAACCGAACCTCAACCCCGGTCGCCTCGCGCAGCTGGAACCACGGCACGATGTTGGCGTGGTGCTCCATCTCAGTCACGAGTACCGCGTCGTTGGGGCCGAGGTTGGCCGCTCCCCACACCTTGGCGATGAGGTTGATGGACTCCGTCGTGTTCTTGGTAAAGACGATCTCGTCGGCCGGTGCGGGCGCGCCGATAAATCGTCCGACCGCCGCACGAGAGTCTTCGTAGGCCTCGGTTGCCTCGTTGGCCGTCTGGTAGACGCCGCGGTGCACGTTGGCGTGGCGCAGTCGGTAGTAGGTACTCATGGCGTCGATCACGGCCCGCGGCTGGAGAGAACTAGCTCCCGAGTCGAGGTAGGTAATCGTGCGGCCGTGCACCTGGCGCGTCAACTGAGGGATGTCGTTGCGAACGCGACGGGCGTTGAAGCTGCTCACGCGCTCACCGCTCGCCACGCGTCGTAGCCGTCGTGGTCGATGAGTTGGGCAAGGTCCACGTCGCCGCTGTGCACGATGCGCCCATCCACCAGCACGTGCACGACGTCGGGGCGGATCTCGTCGAGCAACTTCACGTAGTGAGTCACGACGACTGCACCCATGTTCGGGTGCTGCTCGCGCACGGTGCGCACGCCGCGCGCCACGACGCGAAGTGCGTCGATGTCGAGTCCCGAGTCGGTTTCGTCCAGGAGCGCGACGACAGGTTCGAGCAGGGCCATCTGAAGAACTTCGTTGCGCTTACGCTCGCCGCCCGAAAAACCCTCGTTGAGGTGTCGCTCGGCGAAGGCACTGTCGATGCCGAGCCGGTCCATCCACTCGGCCAAGTCCAGGCGGACCTCGAGAACGCTCAACTCATCGAGGCCCTTGCGCGCCGCGATGGCCTGGCGCAGGAACTGAATGACCGAGACGCCGCCGATTGCTTCGGGGTACTGAAAGGCAAGGAAAATTCCGGCCCGGGCTCTCGCGTCAGGGGTCCAGGCGGATATGTCCTCTCCGCGTAGGAGAATTTGGCCCGCCGTGACGTGATATCCCGGATGCCCCATGATGACGCTGGCGAGTGTTGACTTGCCCGCGCCGTTGGGTCCCATGAGGGCGTGTACTTCGCCCTCGTTCACGACCAGGTCGACACCGCGCAAGATCTGGGATCCTTCGGCCTCAACGTGCAGATTGCGAAGTTCCAGTAACGGTTTTGGCACGAGGTAAAGCCTACCGGTCCCCTAGGAAAGGCCGACGGTACCTACCAACCTCGCTCGACCCACTCGTCGAGATGGCCGCGTTCGGCGCCGATGGTAGAGGGCGCACCGTGTCCGGGCCAGAACGTCACGTTGTCGGCGTAGACCCCAAAGAGTCGCTCGTCGATTGAGGCAATGATGCTCGAAAAGCTCCCGCCCTCAAATGTCGCGTTGCCGGGACCGCCCGGAAACAGGGTGTCGCCGGTAAAGAGCACCGGGGTGTTCTCGAGTGCGAAGCAGATGCTGCCCGGAGTATGACCGGGCGTGTGGATCGTGCGCAGTCGCAACTGTCCGACCTGGTGGACGACGTCGTCGTCGAGCAGGTGGTCGTAGCTGGGCAGCAGATGAGCGTCTTCTTGGCGCACCCACACGTCGATGCCCGCCGCGCGCACCGCCTCCACGGCGCCGATGTGGTCCCAGTGCCCGTGGGTTTCGAGGACCGACGTGACGCCGAGCTGGCGGGCCACCTCCAAGAGACGATCGTGTTCGTTGGCCGCGTCCAGCAGTGCCGCCTCGCCCGTACGCCGACAACGCACGACGTAGACGTTGTTCGCAATTGGTCCCACGACGAAGCGATGCACCTCGCTGAGGGCGTCCGACCAGACCAGTTCGACGGTGTCCATGCACCCAGCCTGCCACGGATAAATGCGAGGTGGGGAGTGAGTAATCTCGTTCCTGGTGCTTGCGCCGATACGAAGAGGGGCCGTCATGAACTTTGGTTTCAGCGAAGAACAAGAAGAACTTCGCAAGATGGTGCGACGGTTCTTGGAAGAAAAGTCGCCTGAACTAGAAGTGCGGCGCCTCATGGCCACCGATGAGGGTTACGACCCCGCCGTGTGGGCCCAGATGGCCAACGAGCTGGCGCTCCAGGGACTCGGTATTCCCGAAGAGTACGGCGGGCAGGGCTTCGGCCCGGTCGAGTTGTACGTGGTCTTTGAGGAGATGGGTGCGGCTCTGCTGTGTTCGCCGTATTTCTCCACGGTGGCCCTCGCGGCGAACGCGCTGCTGCTCGTGGGCGACGAGGCGGCCAAGTCCGCGTACCTGCCGGGCATCGCCTCAGGCGAGACCATCGCCACGGTGGCCCTGACCGATGACGTCGGCGGATGGGACCTGTCCACGACCTCGACGACGGCCGAGCGCGACGGCGACGGCTGGGTGATCTCGGGCGTGCGCAGTTTCGTCACCGACGGATCTATCGCGAGTCTGCTGTTGGTTCCGGCGAAGACTGACAAGGGTCTGTCGCTCTTTGCGGTCGAGGGCAGTGCGTCGGGCGTCGAGAAGGAGTCGCTCGCGACGATGGACCAGACACGCAAGCAGAGTCGCCTGGTCTTTACCAAGTCGCCGGCCACGCTCGTGGGCGAAGAGGGCGGCGCGCTCGCGGGCCTCGAAGCAGCCGTGCAGATCGCCGAATCCGCACTCGCGGCCGAACAGGTCGGCGGGGCCCAACGAGTACTCGACGCGTCGGTCGATTACGCCAAGAATCGCGTGCAGTTCGGACGTCCGATCGGATCGTTTCAGGCCATCAAACACAAGTGCGCCGACATGCTGCTCGACGTGGAGTCGGCCAAGTCAGCCGCGTACTACGCGGCCTGGGCTGCCCAGGAGCGCAACGATGAACTGCCTATCGCGGCCAGTCTCGCCAAGTCGTTCTGCTCCGAGGCGTACTTCCACTGTGCGGCGGAAAACATCCAGATTCACGGTGGCATCGGTTTCACCTGGGAACACCCCGCGCACCTGTACTTCAAGCGCGCCAAGAGCTCAGAACTCTTCCTGGGCGACCCGACCTACCACCGCGAGCTACTGGCCCAACGCCTAGGCATTTAACGTTCGTGCTCGAACACGAGCAACTCACAAGCGGCACATCGACTCTCGATCTGCGGATCTCGAACTCCAGTGCGCGACCAGTCCCCGGTCACGTCCTCGTCCTGGTTCATGGTCTGCCTCGACTGATGGGCATGGGTCGCCAGGCGGCGGGGCTCTTGCCGGAACTCGCTGAGCATGTGTCCAACGAGTCCGGTTGGCTGGTAGCGACGGGCACGCTGTCGGGGGTCGGGGGAAGTACGGGCACCTTTTCACCCACCAAGTGGCGAGAGGACCTGGCCACGATCATGGACCGAGTGGCCGAGGGCGAACCTCGCGTGTCTCTCGCGGGCTTCGGCTTCGGTGGCGCCCTCGCCTTGGCGGTTGCGGCCACCGACGACCGCGTACGGGGGGTGGCGACGTTTGCCGCGCCCGCCCATCTGGCTCCGTGGTGCCGGTCGCCCGAGGAGATACATCGCGCGGTGCAGATCTCCGGGGTCGTCGGAAATGGCAACGATCTGCTGTCACCCCACGACCTCTATCGCGACATCCTGGCGATCGATCCAATGGGTGCGATCGCCAAGTTGCCTCCGCGGCGTCTCTTGATCGGCCACGGCACCGACGACATCGAAGTGCCCGCGTCAGACGCGCGCGATCTCGTCGCCGCGGCGGAAGGGCGAGCCGAACTGCGGCTGATTCAAGGCGCGGGTCATCAGCTGCGAGCGGACCCGCGTATGGTGGCAACCCTTTTAGGTTGGCTCGACCGCCACCGCTAGCGCGCCGTCGAGCGCGCGTCGGATGTTGCGCGCTGTTGCTTCAGGGTCCGGTGACTCGGTGAGCGCTCGTACCACGACGAAGTGACGAAGTCCCGCCGCGACGAGGTTCGCGACATTGTGTTCGTTCACGCCGCCGGTGATGAAGACCGGGCGGTCGCTGCGTCGCTGGCTCGCAAGCGCGTAGTCAAGTCCGGTTCCCTCACGACCAGGCTTGGTGGGGGTAGGCACGATCGGACCGGCGCTGAAGTAACTGGCTGGTCGGACCAACGCGTCGTCAAACTCCTCATTCGAGTGGGTGGACAGGCCCACGATCGCCTCGGTTCCGAGTAGTTCGCGACATCGCTCCACGCTCACGTCGTCTTGGCCCACGTGCACGCCATCGGCCGCGAGTTCGAGGGCGAGTTCGGGGGAGTCATTGACGACGAAAGGCACGTTGAACTCTCGACAGATCGGCATCATGTCGTGAGCGCAGCGGTGCTGCGCGTCGAGATCGAGGTCCTTTTCACGCAGCTGGACGACGTCGACGCCCCCGCGCAGAGCCGCCCCCAGGAAGTCGACCATGTCGTCTCGCACGCCCACGCACAGGTACAGGCGGCGCGCTGAGAGGTCAAACACGCCTCTCACCCTAGAAGTTTGGGCCTGAGGCGCCTCGTGCACGCAACCAGTACGGCAGAATGGAGCCATGCAGGTTCCCGCCAAGGCCGAATACGCGATTCGCGCGCTGCTCACCCTGGCGGCGAGTGACGTCTCGGTGAGTGCCGAGCATCTCGCCCACGAACAGGACCTGCCCGCCAAGTTTCTCGGGGCGATCCTGAGCGACCTGCGCCGTGGGGGGCTCGTCACCAGTCAGCGCGGACCCGAGGGCGGCTTCAAACTCGCCCGGGACCCCGATTCGATCTACATCGCCGATGTTCTTCGGGTAGTCAGTGGTCCGATGGCCGGCGTGCGCGGGATGCGACCCGAAACTCTCATGTACGAAGGAGAAGCGAAGCATCTGCGCGACGTCTGGGTGGCCGTTCGTGGTGCTCTCCGTGAGGTGCTCGAACACGTCACCCTTGGACAAGTGCTACGCGGCGACCTGCCGCCAGCCGTAACTCGCTTCACGGAGGACCCGGACGCCTGGATTACCCGCGTCATATGATCCGCGTCTACACCGACGGCGCCTGCCGCGGTAACCCGGGACCGGGCGGTTGGGGCTGGGCGAGTGGCCCCGACGACTACGGCAGCGGACCCGAAGCCCACACCACCAACCAGCGCATGGAAGTTATGGCGGTCATCGAGGCGTTACGCGAGCACCCAGATGGTCCGATCGAAATCGTCAGCGACTCCACCTACGTGGTGAAGTGCTTTCAGGATCGCTGGTATGTGGGATGGCAGCGTCGAAACTGGAAGAACACGGCCGGAAAACCGGTCGCCAATCGCGACCTCTGGGAGATACTGATTCCACTCGTCCTCGAGAGCGGACGACGAGTCACCTTCTCCTGGGTGAAGGGTCATTCTGGGGATCCGATGAACGAGTTCGTCGACGCTCTCGCCACGGCCGCCGCCGACTCGCAGAGCTCCCAGCACTCCTAGAGCCCGTCAGGGGATAGGGCCAAAAACATTAGGATTTTGCGTCGGGGGATATCGCTGTCCAACCGAAGGGAATGATTGTGGTGAACGAGGTCCAGCAGTTCGACGTTGTCGTCATTGGCGGAGGACCTGGTGGATACGCCGCCGCCCTCTACGGCGCGGCGGCCGGTCTCAACATCGCCATCGTTGAGCGCGACAAGGTCGGTGGGACCTGCCTACATCGTGGTTGCGTGCCCGCCAAGGAGTTCCTCGAGACCGCCCACGTGCGGCGCACGGTGGAGCACTCGGGCGACTTCGGCATCGCGACCACAGGCGTCACGGTGGACTTCTCGGTGAGTCAGGCCCGCAAGAACGAGATCGTCGACCGGCTCTTTAAAGGTCTTTCGGGCCTGTTGAAGGGGCGCAAAGTCACGATCTTCGATGGCACGGGCCGCCTCGACGCGAATCTCACGGTGAACGTGGTTGATGGTGCCGACGCCGGCGCGGTGGCCCAGGGTAAGAACGTGATTCTCGCAGCCGGTTCAGTACCGCGCACGCTGCCCGGTTTCGAGATCGACGGCAAGATCGTGGTCACCTCGGACGAGTTCCTTGACCTCACCGCCCTGCCCAAGCGCGCGGTTGTCATCGGCGGGGGAGCCATTGGCTGTGAGTTCGCCTCGCTTCTCTCCGACATGGGCACTCAGGTGACCATCCTCGAAGCGTTGCCCGCCATTCTCGTGGGATGCGACACCGAGGTCGCCAACGTCGTGAGTCGCTCGTTCAAGAAGCGCGGGATCGAAACGCGCACCGGGGTCAACATCACCGGGCATTCGCCCAAGAAGAGCTCCACCACGATTGAGATCGAAGGCGCCGAGGGCGTCGAGACCGACATGGTCGTGATGTCGGTGGGACGTCGTCCCCGTACCGAGGGACTACTCGGCGAGGGCACGGGTGTCGTCATCAACGAACGCGGATTCGTTGAGGCGGACGGCTTGATGCGCACGGCCGCTCCCAACGTCTTCGCCGTCGGCGATGTGGTCGCCGGCACGCCGCAGCTCGCTCACGTGGGATTCGCCGAAGCGATCGTGGCGATCAAGACGATCTTGGGTGAGCCCGCGGTCCCGGTTGACTACGAGCGAGTTCCCTGGGCCATTTACTCGAACCCCGAAGTTGCCTTTGTGGGTTTGACCGAAGCGGCGGCCAAGGAGAAGGGTTACGAGGTTGTCGTGAAGAAGGATCCCTTCGGAGGAAACTCGCGCGCACAGATCATCGGCGACACCGACGGGGTCGTCAAGATCATCGCCGAGAAGCGCGCCGATGGATCCGGCGGCCAGATTTTGGGCGTGCACATGGCGGGCCCCTGGGTCACCGAGCAGTTGGGCGCGGGCTACTACGCCGTCAACTGGGAGGCGACGGCCGAAGAGGCCGCCGCACTGATTCAGCCGCACCCGTCGCTGTCCGAGACGTTCGGCGAGACACTCCTCGCTTTGGCCGGGCGAGGTTTGCACCTTGGCTGACGTCACACTTCCTTCATTGGGTGAGTCGGTCACCGAAGGAATCATCACGCAGTGGTTTAAGAAAGTGGGCGACGTCGTCGCGCGCGATGAGCCGCTCTTTGAGGTATCGACCGACAAAGTCGACTCCGAGATGCCGTCGCCCGCAGCTGGTGTACTGGTCGAGATCCTCGCTGGCGAGGGCGACACGGTAGAGACCGGGGCGCGCGTCGCCGTCATCCAGGAGTCGAGCGACGCACCAGCGAGCACGCCAGCACCCGCGCCAGCTCCCACGCCGACGCCCGCGCCGGCCGCCGAGGCCGCGGTTCCTAGCTCGACGCCCGAACAGACTCCGACTTCTTCGCCGATCCCCTCTGCTGCTCCGCCTGAATCGTCGTCGGGCGTCGTGGTCTCGCCCGTCGTGCGCCGAATATTGAGCGACGGCGGCGTGGACGCCTCGTCCTTGCATGGGACCGGCCCCGGAGGGGCGATCACTCGCCGCGACGCCGAGCGCGCCGTGGCCCAGGGTCCGAGTGAGGAAGTCGTCCAACCCCTGAGCAGCGGCCAGCGCCGCATGGGTCAGCACATGTCCGTCTCGAGTCAGAGCACCCCGCACGGGTTCGTCGCGGTCGAGGTGGACGGGGGGATCTTCGCGGAACTTGAGTCGCTCGGTCGTGTCACGCGCGACGGTGAGCCAATCAGTGACGAGATGGTCGTCGCCCTCGCGGCGGTACGGGCGTTGGGTGAATTCGAGTTCTTGAACGCGACGTATGCGGGAGACGAGCTGACCCTGCATCGCACGGTCAACCTCGGTCTCGTTCGATCCATTGCGGACGACGGCATGCTGGTGCCCGTCGTGCACGCGGCGGCCGGATTGACGCTGCGCGCTCTGGCACGGCGCGTGAATGAACTGGACGCTCGTGTGCTCACGCGACAACTCACGGCGGATGACTTGATGGGCGGAACATTCACGGTGGCGGGCGCGCCGACGGACCATACTCTGTGGTCCAAGCCGATCATCATTCAACCCGAAGTGGCGATTCTCTCGATGGGCGCGGTGCGCGTGGTGCCCGTGGTGTCCCCCAACGACTCGAGGATCGAAATTGGGCGTCGTGTGGTGCTGGGCCTCTCCTTCGATCACCGCGTGTGTGAGGCGACTGCGGCGGCGACGTACCTTGAGCGAGTCGGTGAACTGCTCGCTGGGCTGGACCTCGAGAGCGATCGGTAGATGCTGCGTCGACGTCACCTGGGTCGGGTCTCGTTCGCCGAGGCGAACGACCTTCAGCGTGCGCTCCTGCAGGCGAGTGATGACTACCTCTTGTTGTTCGAGCATCCGCCGACGTACACCCGTGGCGTGCGCACTCACGAGGAGAACTTCCTCATTCCGCCCTCTCAGCTGAACGCGGTCGTCATTGACGCCGACCGGGGCGGGGATGTCACCTACCACGCGCCCGGTCAGGTTGTCGCCTGGGCGATCGTGACCGTGGCCGACGACCCGGCCGCTGGCAAGACACACGTTCGCCACTTGGAAGACGCCGTCATCGCCACCGTTCGCTCTTTCGATCCCGAGGGACTGCTGGGCGAGGTCGGTCGGCTGGAGGGATACCCCGGAGTCTGGGCTCGCCTCGACACGATTCCCGCCAAGATCGCGGCCGTCGGCGTGCGCACGGAGCGCAATGAAAATGGAGCGCGGCGCACGTTGCACGGCGTCGCGCTCAATGTCGACATCGACCTGTCAGGATTCGCCGCCATAGTGCCCTGTGGCATCCCCGACAAGCCCGTGGCGTCGATGACGTCACTCGGCCTCAACGTGAATTCTGTCGAGGTGGAGGCGGCACTCGGTGAAGCGCTCGACCTTGAACTCGCCAGCGTCGCGCACGTTGCGGCGGTGGACCGCAGCCCCGCCACGATGTCTGACGAGCGGCCGCTTATTCGCCGTCTGCGCAAGGCGGGCGTTGATCCCGACGCCGGCCTGGCGATCTCGACGCGCAAGCCCGAGTGGTTGCGAATCGAAGCCCATATGGGTAGCGAGTACCAATCACTGAAGAAGTTGACCGAGGACCTGCGACTGGTGACGGTCTGTGAAGAGGCCGGGTGCCCGAACATCTTCGAGTGTTGGGCCTCAGGAACCGCCACGTTCATGGTGAACGGAGAGCGTTGCACCAGGGCGTGCGGATTCTGTCTCGTCGATACACGTAAACCTCTCGCACTCGACCCGACGGAGCCCGATCGCGTGGCCGAAGCCGTCGTGCGTTTGAAGTTGGCGCACGCTGTAATTACCTGTGTGGCGCGTGACGACCTGGCTGACGGGGGAGCGGGTGCCATCGCGGCCAGCGTGCGCGCGATTCGCGAGCGCTCACCGCAGACGGACGTCGAGGTGCTGATTAGTGATCTTCGTGGAGATTCCGACTCATTGCGCATCATCATCGACGAGCGGCCCGACGTGCTCAACCACAACGTCGAGACGGTCGCGCGCCTTCAGCGCGCCGTTCGCCCGAGCGCGGGCTACCTGCGTTCGCTCACCGTGCTCGCGCGAGGAGCCGAGGCGGGACTCGTCACCAAGTCCGGACTCATGGTCGGGCTGGGCGAGAGCGCTGACGAAGTAGAAGAGACGTTGGCCGACCTGGCGTCGGTGGGCGTGCAGATCGTCACGATTGGCCAGTACCTTCGCCCCACGCAGCGCCACCTGCCCGTCGCGCGCTACTGGGAGCCCCGGGAGTTCGACGATCTCGCTGAACGTGGTCGACGCCTCGGTCTACGCCACATGCAGTCCTCGCCCCTCACGCGCTCGAGCTACCACGCCCGCGAGGCGCTCAGCGAAGCGACGCCGGTGGCCGCACCGATGTTGCGGCGCTAAGCCCGAGGATCGGCTTCGGGCGTCTCGCCGCGCATGAGCAGACCCAGTCGAGCGAGGTAGAAGCCCCAACCATCTTCGTGATCGCTGACGGCGTCCTCGGGGAGACCGCGGTGCGTGAGGCGAACCAAGGTGTCGTCGCCCTGGGGCGTGAGACTGATCTCGACTTCGGTCGATCCAGGAGGAATCGGATGACCCGGCTCGCTCCACCCAAAGGTGAAGACGACGCGCTCGTCGGCCACAATGTCAATGAACTCTCCGGCACCGTCGTTCCCACCACAGTTCAACTCGACCAGCCCGCCGAGGCGCGGATCAAGCTTCACGGATCGGCCCAGCCACTGGACCATCAGGTCCGGGTCGACCAAGTAGGGGAACACCGTCGCGGGGGAGGCCTTCACCACGATCTCTCTAACTGCTTCACTCATGACTGTCCTTTCAATGTTTCACTCGACTCGGCGAGGTCGCGCAACTTCTCGAGACTGTTGGTCCAAAAGGAGTCCAAGAAGTCACGAAGTCGAGCCACCTCGGTGTGATTCACGCAGTACATCCGTCGCGTCCCGTCACGTCGTTCACTGACGAGACCACTGCGGCGAAGCACGCCCAGGTGCTGAGAGATTGCCGAGCGGGTGACGGAAGGAAAGAACGATGCGATCTCGCTCGCGGTCTTTTCTTCGTTCCATACGAGTCGAACGATCTCGCAGCGCTTGGTCTCGCTCAGGGTCTTGAGTAACGTGTCCACGTCTTTACGTTAGCAAGTCCTTACGTAAGTGTCAACTTACAGATAGACCAGTTTTCGGGAGTTTGTCAAGAGTTTTGACAAAATGGAACGTGCACCCGACTGGGTGATCGCTCGACACGGGAATTTCTTGACTTCGCTCGGGCAGATGAAAGGTTGACATGGCTCGCAGCGCTCGCGTCTCGTCCATCAAAGAGGCGCTGGGAACGCTCACCATCGCGGTGCCGGTGATGGTGCGAGATGGTGTCGGTTCGATTAGCTCGACCATCGCTCAGGCCGGTGTGGATGCTCCCACGGCGCTCAGCGCGCAGTGGTGCATGGCTCAGGGACTGAAGGATGATGCCGGATCGTTCACCGTGTTGCGATCGCTCGACGGCGCGAACGTGGCGCTCGTCTCAATTGGAGGCGACACGCAGTCCGTCGCGGGCTACCGGTTGGCCGGGGCGAGCGCGGCCCGAGCGGCGGGTGACGGTTCGTTCGCGTTTTTTCTTCCCACCGAAGGACTCGAGAACCCTGGCGCCATCGCACAAGCATTGGTCGAAGGTGCCCTTCTCGTCTCGTACACCTACAAGGCGCGCGAGGTGACCTCGAGCGTCGAGATTGTTCCCGTGGGCACGCCGCTGCCGCCGGTGTCGGTGCACGACGAAGTCACGCGCGGCGTCGAGCGCGGCGCGCGCATTGCAGAGGGCGTCAATTGGGCGAGGCGTCTGGTCGACACTCCCGCCAGTTCACTCCCGCCGAGAGTTCTCGCGGGCGAGATTGAGTCTCGACTGAGCGTCGACCCCTACGTCGACGTTTCCGTGTGGACCGAGTCGAAGATCCGCGACGAGCGACTGGGAGGGTTGCTGGGTGTGGGGCTCGGTTCGGCCCAACCAACTCGGCTCGTCTACGTCACCTACGATCCCGAACCCGGAGCTTCGATGCCTCACGTGGCGCTCGTGGGCAAGGGCGTGACTTTTGACTCCGGCGGACTTTCGATGAAGTCGCCCGAGAGCATGATGACCATGAAGACTGACATGACGGGAGCGGCCATCGTGATGGGGGCAACGTCGATCGCCAGCCAACTCGGTCTGCGGGTTCGCGTGACAGCCATCGCTCCACTTACCGAGAACTTGGTGGGTGACAACGCCACCAAGCCCGGCGATGTGCTGACTATTCGAAACGGCATGACCATCGAGGTGCTCAACACCGACGCCGAGGGTCGACTCATCCTGGCTGACGCCATCAGCCTCGCCGCCGAGACTGACGCGGACGCCATCATCGATGTTGCGACACTGACGGGCGCCCAGAAGACCGCACTCGGTGACGAGGTTGGCGCGATCTTCGCCACGGACGACAAGTTGGCGGAGCAACTCATCGCAGCCTCGGGTACCTCCGGCGAGACACTGTGGCGTATGCCACTCGTGGACGCGTACGAGGTCCATATCGAGTCCGACGTCGCCGACATGAAGAACATCGGCAAGCCGCTGGTCGGAGGCTCCATCGTGGCCGCGTTGCTGTTGCGGCGCTTCACAGCAGGACGACCCTGGGCGCACCTGGACATCGCCGGCCCGGCGCGCGCCGACGGACCTCGCGGGTACATCAATAAGGGCGCGACGGCGTTTAGTTTGCGCACCCTGGTTGAGTACTTGAGCGCTCGATCGAACTAGAAGACTCGCCGCACGCGCTCGCGTCGAGACGGCACCTCTCGCTCCAGTGACGCCGAGCGCACGTCGTTCGCGTCGCCGCGCCCGATCAGCACGCTCGCGAATAGTTCTTCATCTCCCAGACTCGCCCAGTCCCGCACGGCTTCATCGTGGCGAAAGTTGCCCCAGATCGCGGCCTGCCAGTCGCTTTCTTCGAGCAAGAGCAGCAGCGCCATCGTCGCCATCGCGGCGTCGGTGTGCCAGTACGGCAGAGGCCAGGCGTCACGCTCCGACAGTCCCGATGACGACTTGTCCGACTCGGCGTAGCGCGCGAGATAGTCCTCGGGCCGGGACGTAACGAGCACCGCGCCACCAGCTCTCGAGAGTCCTTCGTAGCGTCGAGAGGCCTCTCGCCACTCGGCGTCCGTCGCGACATCGAGAAACTCCCGTACGTGCGATGCGTCGATGACGTGAAATCGTACGCCGGCGGCATTGCCGGCCGTCGGCGCCCACAACGCGTCGGCGCACAGATCCTCCAGCCACTCCGGATCAACAGGCGTGCCGTCAAAGGAACGACTCATACGCCGAGCGGCGAGCAGGTGAGAAAGTTCCACGGACGAGGTCTAGCAGCAGGATGTCGTCATTGTTGACCTGACCGGTAAGATTTCTCCACCAGTTAAGGAGCGCTGATGCCGTCACCCCGGGACCTGCTGAACGCCGCGAAGTCCGAAATCCGCGAAGTCACTGCCGAGGACGTCGCCGCGCGGCTCGGCAATGTCACCCTCCTTGATGTGCGAGAGCCTGATGAGTACGAGCAGGGCGCGCTCGCGGGCGCCATTCACGTGCCTCGCGGCCAATTGGAGTTCTCCATAGAAGGTCGGATCACCGACAAGACGGCCCCGGTTGTCGTGTACTGCGCCGGGGGAACTCGCAGCGCATTCGCCGCCAAGACTCTTCAGGAGTTGGGCTACTCCGACGTGGTCTCGATGGCCGGTGGATTCAATAAGTGGAAGGACGAAGGTCGAGCCTGGTCCACGCCTCAGACGATGAGCGCGAATCAGCGTCTGCGCTACCAGCGCCACCTCCTCCTGCCCGAAGTAGGCGAGAAGGGACAGATGAAGTTGCTCGACTCCAAGGTCCTCCTGCTCGGTGCGGGCGGACTGGGCTCACCGGCTGCACTGTATCTCGCAGCCGCAGGAGTGGGCACCATTGGGATCATCGACATGGACGTGGTGGATGAGTCCAACCTCCAGCGTCAGATTCTGCACACGATGGATCGCGTAGGTATGCGCAAGGTTGACAGCGCCAAGGCTGCACTCACCGCGATGAACCCCGACGTCACGGTGATCACTTACGACACCCGCCTGGGTGCGGACAACATTCTCGACATCATCGACGGTTACGACGTCATCGTGGACGGTACAGATAATTTCCCCACCCGCTACCTGCTCAACGACGCCTCGCTCATTAAACGCATTCCCGTCGTGCACGGCTCGATCTTTCGTTTCGACGGTCAGATCACTGTCTTCAATCCCTACGTGGGCCCCTGCTATCGCTGCATGATTCCCGAACCGCCACCGCCGGAACTCGCTCCCAGCTGCGCCGAAGCCGGCGTGCTCGGAGTTCTCCCGGGCATCGTTGGTTCACTTCAGGCGCTCGAGGCGATCAAGCTGCTGTTGAATCTCGGCGATCCGCTGGTTGGTCGGCTCCTCACCTTCGATGCTCTCGAACAGTCATTTCGCACCTTCAAGGTGCGCCGGGACCCGGCCTGTCCGGTGTGTGGTGAACACGCCGGCGAGATCACGATTGCCGAGTACGACGATCTCTGCATGCCCCACCCTGTGCGGGTGTAGCTGAAAGATGTGCAGTCGGGCTAGCGCTCGACGGGCTCGTGAAAGTGCGTCACGTTGAGCGCGCCGACGTAAAACGGGTGCGTGAGTTCGCGCCAGCGCGCGTACAGCTCGGTCTCGCGAAAGGCCATATGGGCCTCCAGCGACGTCCAGCGCACGAGGAGCAGGTAGATCGACGGATCTTCAAGCTGACGACGAAACTCCGCGCCGTGACATCCGGGAGCCGACTCGATGATGGGCAGGGCCTCTCGTGTGGCGCCTTCGAAGGTGGATTCGTCACCGGCGCAGACTTGTAGGACGGCGTGCTCGAGGATCATGAGTGGCTCACCAGTCGCTGGCGCAGAGCGTCGTCTCGGGCGACGCTGATCACCGTGTTCGCCAGCGCCACGGCTCCGTCGATCGCGGCCTGGTCGGCCTCCGGCGTCGCGCAGGCCGCAGTGAACTCGGGCTGGTGGTTGATCGCGCCGTCGGTCGGGATCATCAGGAGAGGATGGATCGAGGGAACGACCAGCGAGACGTTGGCCATGTCGGTCGACAGTGTGGGCCGCGGGGCCTCTTCATCGTCGAGGTGAAAGTCGCGACCGAGCGCCTCCGCGGCGTGACGATAGTGAAGAAGGATGTCGGGGTCCGACTCCATGTGAGAGAACTGGTGTCCGAGTTCGACGATCTCCAAGGACGCACCAGTGGCGAGGGCACCCGCCGCGAAGCAGTTGTTCACTCGCTCGCGCAGCTCCTTCAGGCGACCGGCGGTCGTGGCGCGGGCCATAAAGCGCCCCACCGTCCGGCTCGGAATGATGTTGGCGGCCGAGCCGCCTTCGAGCACGACGCCGTGAAACTGATCACCCGGACGCAACTGTTGGCGCAGCAGACCGAGCGCAGTCTGAGAGATGGTCAGGGCGTCGAGCGCGTTGATCCCGAGCCAGGGCGCGGCCGAGGCGTGCGCCTCTTTTCCGGTGAAGATCGCGTCGAAGTGATCGACCGCGAGGCAGATCGCGTCGAGTCGTTCGCTGGGAAAGGGGTGCACCATCAGGGCCATGTGCTCGTCGCTGAAGTATCCGGCGTTGATCAGATCGATTTTCCCGCCCCCGCCCTCCTCGGAGGGCGTGCCGAGCAAGGTGACGCGCACATTGAGATCGTCGGCGACAGCGCTGACACCGAGAAAGGCACCGAGCGACGACGCGGCGATGATGTTGTGCCCACACGCGTGACCGACGTCGGGTAGCGCGTCGTACTCGGCACAGAACGCAACGTGCAGGTCGCCGTTGCCCGCGGTCGCTCGAAACGCGGTGGGCAGTCCGGCACTGTCGCGCTCGACGTCGAAGCCCCATATCGTGAGTTGGTCGATTATCGCGGCGCTGGACGCGAACTCTTCGTACCCGAGTTCGGGATGCTCGTGAATGAACTGGCTGAGCGCGATCAACTCGCCGCGAGCACCCTCGATGGCGCTCGTCGAGCGTTCTTCGGACGTCATTCGATCTCCACCACCGCGTCGCCGGCCCCGACGGACTCACCCGTGACGACGTGAATCTTCTTCACCACGCCCGATCTCTCGGCGTTCACGGCGTTTTCCATCTTCATCGCCTCCAGAATCACCACGGTCTCGCCCGCCTCGACCTTCTGTCCTTCGGCGACATTGATCTTGACGATGGTTCCTTGCATGGGGACGGTGACGGTTCCCGATCCGCTTCCGACCACGCCGCTGTGGTGCTGGCGACGAGGTTTGATTGCGGTGCTCTGCGGGCGAGCGGGCAGTTCGTCTTCACCGTCGCTGACCCACAAGGCGACGGTCACCCGACGCCCGTTGACCTCGGCGGTGACGTCCTTGCGGACATGACCTTCGCCGATGGAGACGGCCGGTGCCGACGCGGCGGGAAGAGAGGAGAAGTCGACGGACGTCTCGACCCACCGGGTCGAGTGCACTCCCTTCACGAAGTCCTCGTGGGTGAGGATCAGCACATCGGCGGGCAACGTTGTGGCGACTCCTTCGATCGTGGTTTCTTCGATGGCTCGCAACATGCGCCGTCGAGCCCGGTCTCGATCGGGGGCCCACACCACCAACTTGGCAATGAGATTGTCGTAGTACTGCGAGACGGTATCGCCCGAGACGTAGCCCGCGTCGAGTCGCACGCCCGGACCCGAAGGCTGGTCGAAGCGCGTGATCACGCCGGGCGACGGTAGAAACTTGCCTTCGGAGGGGTCCTCGGCGTTGATGCGCACTTCGATAGCGTGCCCGTTGCGCACAACCTCATCTTGAGAAAACGTGAGGGGCTCGCCTGCCGCAATACGTAACTGCCACTCGACCAGGTCCAGACCGGTCACGAGTTCGGTAACGGGGTGCTCAACCTGCAGTCGTGTGTTCATCTCGAGGAAGAAGAACTCGCCGTCCTGGTAGAGGAACTCAACGGTGCCGGCGTTGACGTACCCGCAGGCTTCAGAGACCTTGACGGCGGCCGCACCCATGGCGAGACGTACCTCATTGGCGAAGTTGGGAGCGGGACTCTCTTCGATGAGCTTCTGGTGACGGCGCTGGGCTGAGCAGTCTCGCTCGCCGAGCCACAGCGTGGTGCCAAAGGAGTCGGCGAGCACCTGCATCTCGATGTGTCGCGGCCAGGTCAAGTAGCGCTCGACGTAGCACTCGGCGCGCCCGAAGTAGCTCAACGCTTCGCGTTCGGCGCTCTCGAGGGCGGCGGCCGCGTCCTCGGGCGCATTTACGACCTTCATGCCGCGTCCGCCGCCGCCGTAGGCGGCCTTGATGGCGACGGGCCATCCGACTTCGTTGCCGAAGGCGATTACCTCGTCGGCGCTGGTGAGCGCTTGGCTGTGACCCGGAACGCCCGCCACCCCGGCCGCTTCGGCGGCGAGGCGCGAGGAGATCTTGTCGCCCATCACCTCAATCGCTTCGGGCGGGGGACCGATGAAGGTGACGCCGCGAGAGGTGATTGCGCGGGCGAACTCGGTGTTCTCGGAGTAGAAGCCGTATCCCGGGTGCACCGCGTCCGCCCCCGAGCGCTCGATGATCTCCAGGATGGCTGCGGTATTGAGGTAGCTCTCGGCGGCACTCTGGCCACCGAGGGAGTACGCCTCGTCGGCCAGGCGAACGTGGGGTGCGTTGCGGTCGAGTTCGGAGTACACGGCCACGGTGGCGATGCCCATCTCGCGACAGGTCCGGATCACGCGCACCGCGATCTCGCCCCGATTGGCGATTAGGACTTTGCGCAACACGAATCCTCCGACCTGAGCCCGCTATTTTCTAGCATCCTTCCCCAAAACCCTAATGTTTGACCGTGGCACCCACGATCTGGCGCGTTGAGCACTTCGAAGAGATCGATTCGACGAACACCTACGTCAAGGGCCAAGCTCACCAAGCCGAAGGGCTGGTCGCCCTCGCCGACTTCCAAACTGCCGGTCGAGGCCGACTGGATCGCTCGTGGGAGTCTCAACCTCGTTCGTCGCTTTTGTGTTCACTCCTCTTTCGCCCGGCCCTGGATCCCACGCAACTCCAGTTGGTGGTGGCGTTGGTGGCCTTGAGCGCACGCAGCGCTCTCGAACGACTGAGTGGACTGCGCGCGGGGCTGAAGTGGCCCAATGACCTCGTCGTGGGCGAGAACAAGTTGGCCGGGCTACTGGCCGAAGTGGTGAGCGACGGCGACGATCTCGGAGTCGTCGTGGGGATCGGTGTGAACCTCACCTACGACGGCCCGCCCGGCGTGCCCGCGACGTCGGTGCGCGCGCAGACGGGCCTCACCATCGCTCCTCGCGCCCTGCTCGACATTCTGCTCGAGGAGATCGACGCGCGCCGCGAGCTGCTCGAGACCGAGAGCGGGCGCGCTGTGATTCGTGAGGAGTACGTCGGCGCGCTCGCCACGATCGGCCAGTGGGTGCGCGTGGAGCAATCCGACGGCGAGATCTACGGTCGCGCGGTGGGCGTGGACGCCCAGGGGCGGCTGCAGGTCGAGGTAGATGGCAACGTCGTGGTCTTTGCCGTGGGTGATGTCGTCCATGTGCGCGCCAGTGAGTCCTCACGATGAGCTCACCAACGAGGGTGCTGGTGACCGGAGCGGCCGGACAGGTCGGGCTCGACTTGATGGACGTGCTGCGAGGCGACACTCCCTTGGGCGGCGACCCGTCTTTTCAACCCGATGGGAAAGACGTGGCGCGGGGGGAGTTTGAGCCACTGGGTGTTTCGCGTGACGCCTTGGATGTGACTGACCGTGACGCGGTAATTCGTACGCTGCGCGAGGTGCGACCCGACGCGATCGTGCACCTCGCCGCCTACACCGCCGTCGATCGCGCCGAGGGAGACTCGGATACGTGCTTTGCCGTTAACGAGCAGGGAACCCTCAATGTGTCCGTCGGCGCGCACGAGGTGGGCGCGCACCTGATCACGATCTCGACTGACTACGTCTTTGACGGAAAGAAGGGGGAGGCCTACGTCGAGTACGACGAGGCCCACCCGCTCAACGTGTACGGGGCTTCGAAGTTCGAAGGAGAGCTGCGATGTGCGAGCGACGACACCATCGTGCGCACCTCCTGGGTCATGGGAGTTCGCGGCCAGAGCGTCGTTCACGTGATCGCCGAGCGAGCGTTGAGCGGTGACACCGTGCGATTCGTCGACGATCAGACCGGGACCGTCACGCTGGCGAGTGACCTGGCGCGATCTCTGGTGACACTGGTGCGCGAGCGGCCAGGTGGGGTGTGGCACGTGGCGAATTCGGGTGCGACGACGTGGTTCGATATCGCGGCCTACGTGGGTGAGATCCTGAGTCGCGGCGAAGACTTTGCCACGCCCATCTTTTCGAGTGAGCTCGCTGGATCCCAGATCGCGACGCGCCCGGAACGAAGCGATCTCAACACGCACAAGTTCGCGTCGTCGTGGTCGGCCCTGCCCGCGTGGCGCGAGGGTGTGTCGCGCTTGATCGCCGATCGAAGTAGACGGGAGATCGCGTGAGCGAAGTGGAAAGTGACGTGGTCGCGGTCGTGGTCGACTATCACGCCGATCAGTTCTTGATCGAGTGCGTGGACTCACTCTTCGACAACGGCGTCTCCCAGGTCGTGGTCGTAGAAAACGGCGAGGTCGGGCTCGGTGCCGGCCGCTCTGTTGGATCACGACGTGGTGTTGGTCTCGCCCGGGGTCAACCTGGGATACGGACGCGGCGTCAATCGCGGCGTGGCGGTCGCTCGGGCGACACCCTTCGTTCTCGTCTCCAATCCCGACGTGGTCGTCCACGACGGAGCGGTCGCCGCGCTCCTCTCGTACCTCGACCATCACCGTGACGTCGCCTTGGTGGGACCCACCATCCTTCGACCCGACGGGACGGTCTATCCCTCCATGCGGGTCTTTCCCAATCCCGTTCTCGCCGGGGTCCATGCGTTGCTCGCGCCACTGTGGCCGAACAACCCCGCCACCCGGCGCTACCGATCGGCCCACACCGACGGGCGCGTGGACTGGGTGTCCGGCGCGTTCTTCTTGGTGCGCCGCGCCGCCTTTGAGGAGGTGGGCGGTTTTGATGAGCGCTACTTCATGTTCGCCGAGGAGATGGCCCTGTGTTGGGCGCTGCGTGAGCACGGATACCAGATCGCGGCCGAAGGCAAGGCCGTCATCACGCACGTCGAAGGGGTGTCGCGCGCTCGGGTGCCGCGCGAGATGGTGATCGCGCACCACAAGAGCGCTCTGCGTTTCGAGATGCAAACCGCCCGAGGGTGGCGCCGTCTTCTGATTCCTCTGGCCGCGGTGGTGCTGAGCCTGCGCCTCGCCCTGGTGTTGGTGACGAGACCGAAAACCTAATAATTGGACCTAGACTTGCTCTCCAGGGCTGCGGGTGGTCTGTGGTTGAAAGTCGATGCCAGTCGCGGGCGAAACGACCCACGTAAGGCGTTCTTCGGGACGCTGAGCATGGCGCGGTTTAGAAGTAAGTCCTGCGTCTCGCTGGTCACGGTGACCAGGGAACGGGGCGCAGGCGAGTGTGGGGTCAAAGACCAGGTCAGCGCGCGCAGCCCTCTTAATTAGAACCCGGGACCGGTAGGGTAAAGCACGATATGAGCGTATTTCAGAAGATGTTGCGGGCGGGCGAGGGCAAGCGCGTGCGCGAACTGGCGGGCCTCGTCGGGCCGATCAACGACCTGGCCGAAGAGATGGCCCTGCTCAGCGACGACGACCTCAAGGCCAAGACCCCCGAGTTTCGCGATCGACTTGCGGCCGGTGAGACCCTCGACGACCTGCTCATCGAAGCCTTCGCCGTGGTGCGCGAGGCCTCGACGCGCGTGCTCGGCCAGCGCCCCTACGACGTGCAGCTCATGGGGGCCATGGCCCTGCACTTTGGGTGGATCGCGGAAATGAAGACCGGTGAAGGCAAGACCCTGGTGTCGACCCTGCCCGTCTACCTCAACGCGCTCGCCGGTGAGGGCGTGCACGTGGTGACGGTGAACGACTACCTGGCCACCCGTGACGCGCGGTGGATGGGCGAGCTGCACCGGTGGCTCGGCCTCAAGGTCGGCCGCGTAGGTCCCGACCTGCCCGACTTCGAGGACAAGCGCGCGGCCTACCAGGCGGACATCACGTACGGCACGAACACCGAGTTCGGCTTTGACTACCTGCGCGACAACATGGCCCGACGCAGCGAGCACATGGTCCAGCGCGGACACCACTACGCCATCGTCGACGAGGTCGACTCGATTTTGATCGACGAGGCGCGTACGCCGCTCATCATCTCCGGTCCCGCCTCGGACGTGACCAAGCTCTACTACCAGTTCGCCTCGATCGCGCGTTCGCTCACCCGCGACGTGGACTACGAGGTGGACGAGGAAAAGAAGACCGTCGTTCCGACCGAGGCGGGCATCGAGAAGGTCGAAAAGCAACTGGGCGTCACCAACCTCTACGACGCGGTCGCGACCAACTATGTGCACCAGTTGGGCCAGGCGCTGCGCGCCAAGGAGCTCTTCCACCGCGACAAGGACTACCTGGTGGACTCGGGCGAGGTGAAGATCGTCGATGAGTTCACCGGTCGCACGCTCGAAGGGCGTCGCTGGAGCGACGGTCTGCACCAGGCCGTCGAGGCCAAAGAGCGCGTGCGCATCCAAGAGGAGAACCACACCTGGGCGACGGTGACGCTGCAGAACTACTTCCGCCTCTACGAGAAGCTGGCGGGCATGACCGGTACGGCTGAAACCGAAGCGGCGGAGTTCGGCAACACCTACGGGCTCTCGGTCGTGCCGATCCCCACCAATCAGCCGGCCATCCGCGACGACAAGCCCGACATGATCTACAAGACCGAGGAAGCCAAGTTCGCCGCCATCGTCGAGGACGTACGCGAGCGCCTGGACAGCGGTCAGCCAGTCCTGCTCGGTACCGCGTCGGTCGAGAAGTCCGAGTTGCTGTCCCGTGAACTCTCCAAGGCCGGCGTTCCCCACGAGGTCCTGAACGCCAAGCAGCACTTCCGCGAAGCCGAGATCGTGGCCCAGGCCGGGCGCAAGGGTGCGGTCACCGTCGCGACGAACATGGCCGGTCGAGGCGTCGACGTCATCCTCGGGGGCAACTTCGAGGGACTGGCGGCGCGCGACGTCATCGCCCAGGGTCTGATCGCGGGGACCCCCGAGTACGACGAAGCATACGAAAAGGCTCTGGCCAAGTGGAAGCCGATCACCGAGGCCGAGGGCAACGAAGTTCGCGCAGCCGGGGGCCTCTACGTGCTCGGTACCGAGCGACACGACTCGCGGCGCATCGACAATCAGCTCCGCGGTCGTTCGGGTCGTCAAGGTGACCCCGGTGAGAGCCGGTTCTACCTCTCGCTCGAGGACGAACTGCTGCGTCTCTTTGCCACCGGGGCGGTCTCGTGGGTGATGGACCGCGCCATGCCCGAAGACGAGGCCATCGAGGCCAAGATGGTGTCGCGGGCCATTGAACGCGCTCAGAACACAGTCGAGGCCCGTAACGCGGAGATCCGCAAGGACGTGCTCAAGTACGACGAAGTCATGAACGAGCAGCGCAAGGTCATCTACAAGCGCCGCCAACAGGTCATCGACGGCGAGGACATCCACGACGCGACCATCGAACTAATCGAGGAGCGAATGGCCGACGTGGTCGCCTCACACGTGGGCTTGGGGTACGCCGAGGAGTGGGACTACAACGCGCTCCTGCTCGACCTGCAGTCCAACTACCCCACGGAACTCGCGCTGGACACGCTGCGTGAGTACAGCGACGCCGAAGAGATCGGCGCGTTCGTCGTCGACGAAGCGGTGGGCAAGTACGAGAAGAAGGCCGAGGAGTTTCCCGGCGGCCTCGACACGGCCAAGGAGATCGAACGCGACGTCATGCTGCAGATCCTCGATCAGCGCTGGCGCGATCACCTCTCGGAGATGGACTACTTGCGCGACGGTATCCACCTGCGCCAGACCGCTCAGCAGGACCCCCTCAACGCGTGGCAGAAAGAGGGGTACCTGATGTTCGAGCACCTACTCGAGGCGGTCGACTCCGACTACGTGCGCTACATCACCCACGTCGAGGCGACCGCGGCCGTCGAGGAGAGCGTCGAGGACGAAGGTCTCAGCGGTGCGCTCACCAACGCCAACGAAGTCGCCCCGGGCGCGACCGAACTACCCGCCCACACGACTGCGGCACCCGCCAAACCATCGTCGACCCAACACGAGAAGCTCGGTCGGAACGACCCCTGCTGGTGCGGCTCGAAGCGCAAGTTCAAGCAGTGCCATGGCCGACCCTAAGGCAGAGAACGCCCTTCGCCTCGCCCTGGTCTCGATCGAAGAACTCGAGTCTCGGTGGGAGGCGGCGCGCGACTACCTCAAGATGGATGCGAATCGCGCGCGCCACGCGCTCTTAGGCGAACTCGCGGCCGATCCCAATCTCTGGGACGACCAGGACCACGCGCGCGAAGTCACCACCGAGCTCGGCCGCCTCGCCAACGACCTCGACTCCTTTGACGCCCTGCGTCGCGAACTCGATGACGCGGTGGTGCTCGCGGAGTTCGCGCGCGAGTCACTCGACAGCGGTGAACCGGATCGCGCCACCTTCGATGAGTTGAGCGAAGCGGTGGACGACCTGCAACGTGACATCGCGGCCCTCGAGGTGCAGAGTCTCTTCAGCGGCCCCTACGACGAGAACGCCGCGATCGTCGATCTGCACGCGGGAGCGGGGGGCACCGACGCCCAGGACTGGACCGAGATGCTGTTGCGCATGTACTCGCGTTGGGCCGAGCGGCGAGGATTTAGCGTCGAGATCGACGAAGCGACTGAAGGCACGGAGGCGGGACTCCTCTCGGCGACGTTCATCGTCATGGGACGTTTTGCCTACGGGTGGCTCTCCGCCGAGCGCGGTGTGCACCGACTGGTGCGTATTAGTCCCTTCGACTCCCAGGCGCGCCGTCAGACGAGCTTCGCGAGCCTGGACGTGACGCCCCTGCTCGACGACAGCGCGGGCGAAGTAGACATCGACGAGAAGGACCTGCGCATCGACACGTTTCGCTCGTCGGGCGCGGGCGGACAGCACATCAACAAAACGGACTCGGCCATTCGCATCACGCACCTGCCCACGGGCATCGTCGTCTCCTGTCAGAACGAGCGATCTCAACACCAAAACAAGGCACGCGCTCTGCAGATTCTTGAAGCCAAGCTCTCCGAGCGCGCTCGCGCAGCAGCGTCAGGCCGAGATGGACGCGCTGAGCGGTGTGCGCTCCGATAACGCCTGGGGCTCCCAGATCCGCAGTTACGTTCAAGCGCCCTACCAACTGGTGAAGGACCACCGCAGCGATCACGAGACGGGAAACGTTGATGCGGTGCTCGACGGCGACCTTGACGCATTTATGGAGGCTGAACTGCGTCGACAGCGATCCGCGTCCTAAAAATCACTGAACCGTTCAATTACTGGTGAGTGATGGATCAAGTAGCGCAAGTCGCCTCGGTAGAATGAACGTGTCACTGTGCCCGAACAATTGCACAAATTCGCCGATGAAACCAAGGGTGTGAAGCGTGATTCGATTCGAAAACGTCTCTAAGACTTACAAGAACGGCACCCCGGCGCTCAAGGACATCTCCCTCGATATCGAAAAGGGTGAGTTCGTCTTCCTGGTGGGCGCATCGGGATCCGGCAAGACGACGTTTTTGCGTTTGCTGCTGCGTGAGGAGCACCCCGACCGGGGACGAATCCTCGAAGCCGGTCGCGATATTGGCGACTTGCCGAAGTGGCGGGTGCCCTATCTGCGTCGCAACATCGGATGCATCTTCCAGGACTTTCGACTGCTGCCGAACAAGACCGTCTTTGAGAACGTGGCCTTCGCCCTCGAGGTGATCGGTCGTCCTCGCTCGACGGTGGAGTCGCAGGTTCCCCAGATCCTCGAACTCGTCGGTCTCACGGACAAGGCCAAGAACCGTCCCCACGAACTCTCGGGTGGTGAACAGCAGCGCGTGGCTGTGGCTCGGGCCTTCGTCAATCGACCACTCATCCTGTTGGCCGACGAGCCCACCGGTAACCTCGACCCGTCGAACTCAGAGTCCATCATGGCGTTGCTGGAGCGCATTAACCGCACCGGCACCACCGTCGTCATGGCCACGCACGACAAAGCGCTCGTGGACCGCATGCGCCGACGCGTGATCGAACTTGACCGTGGTGAGATGATTCGCGACCAGGTCCGCGGTGTGTACGGCATCGACGAGAGCGTGGCCATTTAATGGGCGTCTATTTCGTCTACGCCATCCGAGAGACCCTCGGCAATCTGTGGCGTAATCGCATGATGACGATCGCCGCCGTCCTGACCGTGGCGGTCTCGCTCTCCCTGGTGGGAGGCGCACTCCTGCTCAAGCAGAGTGCCGCCCAGGCGTCGGTGGACTGGCAGCAGGGCACGCGCGTCACGGTGTGGGTGGAGGCCAGTGCCACACCCAGTGAGGTCACGGCTATCGGTACTCAGCTCAAGTCCATGGACATTGTGAAGAACTGCAAGTTCTACTCCCAAGCCGCGGACTACCGCCAAGCGAAGCAAATACTGGATCGCGCGATGTCGCAGGTTCTCACCGTGAAGTCGGTGCCGTCCTCGTACCAGTGCACGCCGGTCGTTCCCTCGGATACCTACACCGTCGAGCAGACCTTTACGAACCAGGCCCACATCTATGCGGTCACCGGTCCGAATCAAGAGATCAAGTCGATGAACCACGTGATTCGCGTCTTGCAGATCGTGTTCTTAGCCTTGGCGGCGGTCCTACTGCTGAGTGCGCTGGTGCTCATCCTCAACACGATTCGCATGGCGATCTTCTCGCGTCGACGCGAAGTCTCCGTGATGAAGTTGGTCGGAGCAACCAACTGGTTCATTCGGGTGCCCTACATCACCGAGGGCTTCATTCAGGGCCTGTTGGGCTCGGCAGTCGCGATTGGCTTGGTGAGTTTGGCCAAGGTGTTCTATCCGCTGCACAACGAGTTCGCGTTGAACTCATCGGCGCTGCTGGGCACGAACCTCGTTGTCTTGATTGTGGGCGTGCTGATCGGCTCGGTAGGATCGGGCATCGCGATCCGCCGCTTCCTCGACGTCTAGTCCTTCTCCTTTTCGAAGTCGAGGGCGAGAGAGTTCACGCAGTAGCGCAGACCTGTGGTCGTCGGTCCATCGTTGAAGACGTGTCCGAGGTGGCCGCCGCACTTTGAACAGAGGATCTCCGTGCGCTCGCGAAAGAGCGATCGATCGGTCCGCTCGACGATGGTGCCTGGCTCACACGAGTCAAAACTCGGCCACCCGCATCCTGAGTCGAACTTCTGTGCGCTCGAGAAGAGCACCTGCTCGCATCCACCACAACGAAACACACCCTGGGCGTCCACGTGGAGCAGTGAACCGCTGTAGGGCGCCTCGGTCGAGGCCTTGCGCAGAACGGCATAACGATCGGGCGTGAGCTGATCGCGCCACTCGTTCTCACTCTTCTCCACGTCAAAGTTCACGTAGAAAGTGTAGAAGTCACCCCGAGGAGTAGTTCGGTCGCGGCGCCTCTTTGTAGGCGGGCGGGAACTCCGGTTCGCCATTGAGCAGGCGCGTGAACGCACCGGACAGACCCTCCGGGTCGAGACCAAGCTCGGCCAGCAACAAGTCGGGCTTGTGGTGCTCGAGGTAGGCACGCGGGACACCCAGGATGCGCGTCGTGGGGTGCGCGAGACCGAGTTCCTGGGCGCGCAGGCGAATGGCCGAGACCATGGCGGTGCCCGCACCACCGTGGCGCGTGGCGTCCTCCACGGTGATGATTCGTTCGTGGTTGAGCGCGTCGTCAATCATTCGCGGATCGGCAGGTAACACGCGCACGTCGTACAGGGTGACCTTGGACGCGTCAGCTCCCATGCGCTCTAATGCCGCATACGAGTTGGGCGCCATCTTGCCTACGGCCAACACGCAAAGAGATCCGTCACCCTGAGCGACGCGGCGCGCCTCGAGGCCTTCGCCCACCCGGCCGTCGAAGGGCTGGGAGTCGGTCTTGGGGTAGCGAATGGCGGTCGGGCCCGGGAGCGACAGTGCGGTCTCAAGCATGACCGGGAGCTCGTCGGCCGTCGACGGCGCGAAGATTGTCATGTTGGGAATCGCGAGGCAGAGCACGATGTCGAGGAGTCCGTGGTGACTCGGTCCGTCGTCGCCCGTGATGCCCGCGCTCTTGAAGACGAATACGACGGGCAGGTTCAAGAGACCCACGTCGAGGTGCGCCTGGTCGAAGGCCCGTGAGAAGAACGTGGCGTACATCGCCACGATCGGCTTGAGCCCGCCCATCGCCATGCCGGCGGCGGCGGTGACGGCGTGCTGCTCGGCGATGCCGACGTCAAAGAACCGGTCGGGATAGCGACGTTCGAAATCGAGCAGACCGGTGGGACCGGCCATCGCCGCTGTGATGGCCACGATGCGATCATCGGCCGCCGCCTCTTTGACCAGCGACTCCGAAAAGACCTCCGTGAACGAGGTCGCCTTGGCGCCCGCGATCTGGGCGGCCGGCAGTTTGTAGTCGTGCATCTTGAGATCGTCGCTGACCGCGGGCTGATAGCCGCGGCCCTTTTGCGTGATGGTATGCACGACGATGGGTCCGTCCCACTCTTTGGCACTCTGGAGCGCGGTCTCGAGGGCTGGAATGTTGTGGCCGTCAAAGGGCCCTACGTAGCGCACGCCGAGGTTTTCGAAGAACGTGTGCGGCGTCACCATTTCGCGCACCACCGTGGTGAATCCGTCAATGCCGTAGTACGCCGCCTTGCCCACGCGTGGCAAGTGCGGCACGAGACGACGGAGTCGATCTCGAAACGTGAGGTAGCGACGGTTCATCCGCAGCGAGGTCAGCGACTCCGAGAGTTTGGAGACGGTAGGTGCATAGCTGCGTCCGTTGTCGTTGAGCACGATGACCACGCGTTCGTTCGAGTGGCCGAGGTTGTTGAGCGCTTCGTAGGCCATGCCGCCGGTGAGCGAGCCGTCACCCACGACCGCCACCACGTGGCGAGTACCGCCGTGCCCCGCGAGTTCGCCCCGTTGTTCGAGGGCGATGGCCAGACCGTGGGCGTAGGAGAGAGCGGTCGAGGCGTGACTCGACTCGATCCAGTCGTGCTGGCTCTCCGAGCGATTCGGGTAGCCCGACATGCCTCCGCGTTGGCGAAGGTTCTTAAAGCCGTAACGACGACCGGTAAGGAGCTTGTGAACGTACGCCTGGTGCCCGGTGTCCCACAGCAGGATGTCGTGGGGCGAGTCGAAGACACGATGCAGGGCGATCGTGAGTTCGACGACGCCCAGGTTCGACCCGAGGTGTCCGCCGGTTTTGGTGACGCTCGAAATGATGAACTCGCGGATCTCGTCGCTGAGTTTGTCGAGTTGATGGTAAGAGAGCGGTCGAAGGTCGGCGGGCGTTTCGATCGACGGCAATATCACGGCACAAAGCCTACTGTCGCGAATAACTAAAAATCTGCGCTGTTCTCAGCCCCCGAGCGCTGCAGCGAGTTCGGTGTACTTATCGCGGCCTACGCTCTAGCAATGACGTCACGTGTCGCGAACATCACTTTCGATGCGCGAGATCCGATCGCCCAAGCGCACTGGTGGGCTCAGGTCGTTGATGACTTCCACCTCGTTCCGGAGGGGGACATGAACGCCGGCGACGCCGAACTGCGTGGGCCCGGTGGAAGGTCTCTCGAGTTCATCAAGGTCCCCGATCCCAAAATCGTCAAGAACCGCATGCATATGTGCCTGCGACCCGTGAAAACGACGTGTGACGCCGAGGTTGAACGGATCGTCGGTTTGGGAGCCACCATCGTGGACGATCGACGAGGGCTGGTCGATGGGGGATGGGTCGTC
Organism: uncultured Acidimicrobiaceae bacterium; assembly: GCA_963840595.1. GTDB lineage: Bacteria > Actinomycetota > Acidimicrobiia > Acidimicrobiales > RAAP-2 > RAAP-2. Next base: position 546,939 of record CAWIZQ010000004.1, on the reverse strand, counting down.
TTGGCGGACCCGGAGGGTAATGAGTTCTGCGTGCTGGGAACGTCGGCCGAAGACGCAGGAATCGTCTAGGCGATCTCGGGTCCTAGTCCGACGAGGACGTGGCGGAACTCGACGTGCTCGCTGGCGTTCCGCTCGAGGTTGACGCGGGCGTCGCACTGCTCGTCGATGAGGTTGGGACCGAAGCGGTCTCCGACTTCGCGGGTGACTCGGACTTGACCGAAGAGTCCGAGGAGGACTTTCGGCTGTCGTTCTTATAGAACCCGCTGCCCTTAAATGCGATGCCGATGGTCGAGAAGACCTTGCGCAGCTCGCCGCCGCAATGCGGGCACACGCTCAAGGGAGCATCTGTGAACTTCTGGACGGCCTCTACGCGCTCGTGACACTGCTGGCACTGATATTCGTAAGTGGGCATGACAGAACTCCGCGTAGGACAGATTGGACAGTGAGTCTACCGGTCGCCGGTCAATCGCTGGGCGGTCGCCTAGCATGACGCGGTGGACGACTTCCACCAACTCAGGCGCGGCGGACCAGCGGGAACGCCCTTCCCCCGCGACGTCGGACCGGGTGAAGTCAGCCAGCGCCGGGCCCTTGCGCGGGGCCGGGTGAGCATGCTCGCCTCCACCACCGAGGCGGTCGCGGCCAATACCTTGAACAAGGGAGACGTGCTGGCGACCGCGCGCGTCGCGGGAATACAGGCGGCCAAGCGCGCGGTGTCCCTGTTGCCGATGGCGCATCCGGTGCTCGTGGGCAACGTCTACCTGAACTTCACCATCGGCGACACGTATGTGGAGATCGAAGCGGGGGTCGACACCATTGATCGCACCGGCGTCGAGATGGAAGCTCTCACCGCGGTCACCGTTGCGGCCCTCACCATTTACGACATGTGCAAGTCCAGTGACCGCACCATGACCATCGATCAGATCGCACTGTGGGAGAAATCGGGAGGTCGCTCGGGAACGTGGCGTCGTGATGACTCGGGCGGCGACGGCCTCGTGGGGACCTAGCTCGTTCGCCACTACTCTCGTTGCGATGAGTACCATTCGCGGGGGTGTGGAGCAGAGTCGTGAGCGCCTGGTGGCCCTCGTGCTGCTATTGCAACGCGCGTGGCAGTACGGGGCGCTGACCCAAGAAGAGATCCTGCGTGAGCTCACGATCGACGAATTTCCGGTCGCCGCCAAAGGACCGCGGAAGATTCGCGCCTACGAGGGTACGGACTCCACCGTGCGCCAGAAGTTCGAGCGCGACAAGGCGCGAATCCGTGAGTTGGGCTTCGCCATTGAGACGGTCGTCAACGAGGACGGTCTCGTGGGCTACAAGATCGACCCAACGAGTGGCTACGCACCGCCCATCTACTTCACGCGGGACGAGGAGCGGGTCGTTCGCCTGGCCCTGCGTTTCTGCGGGTTCGGCAAGTCCGGGGCCTTCAGCGTCTTTAACGACGTGGCGGCGAGTGACGGAGGGCTCGAGGTCTCGAACTACTACACGCCCGTGCTGCGAGCGCTGAATCTGCGTCGAGTTCTGTCGTTTGGCTACCTCTCGGCAGTGGACAAGACTCGCGAGGTCGAGCCGCTGGTCATCGACGTCTTTAACGGTGCGAGTTATCTGGTGGCCCGGGTCCGTGAGACTCGCGAGATCAAGGGATACCGCTTTACGCGAATGACCTCGATGCCCGAGGTCCTCGGCGAGACGTTTGAGGCGACCGAGACCGACGTAGAAGTAGCTCGCGCGTGGCGTCCCGAGTACGCCAAGTCACTGCAGCCCTTTGACGTCGTGGTCGCGACCAACGCGGACTACGCGGATCTCTTGGTTCGCCAGTACCCTCAGGCTGTCGCCGCGTCAAAGAAGAACGGCTCGGTCGAGGTGGGCATGACCTTCGAGAACCCGCGGGCGGCGCTGCGCTTCGTGCTGGACGGGGCCGATCGCGTGCGCCTGCAGTCGCCCAAGTCGCTCAAGAGCGAACTCGAGGACTGGTTGGGCGAGGTGAATCGGGGTGACGTGCCGCCGGCGTCACAACTGGTCTTTGAGCCAGCGCCCGCCAATGACGTGCTGGGCCAGACGCTTCAGTTGCTGCACGCGGTCTACGCGAGCGACGACGGCCTGCGTATCAGTGAGCTGTCGCGACGCTTTTCTCTCTCGCCCGATCACGTGCGACTCATCATGGACCGACTGGTCTCGCTCGAGCCCATGGCCGACTCGGTCGACGGGACGAACCGCTTTCCCGCCCACGTGCTCAAGGACTGCGACGACTGGGACGACGAGGCGAACGACGACTCGTTGTACCGCGCGGACTTCTCGGACCTGCCCGAAGGGAGCGACGACCCGTCGGCCTTCATGTGGCGCGACCTTTTCGAGCTCAACATCGCGCTGCGCGAGGCGTCGAGGCTCTACACCGACCCGGCGATCTTCTCGGCGATCGAAAAGATCGAGCGAACCACGAGCGCCCCGGTGCAGGTCGAGACGACGTCCAACGAAACTCTCCTCAAGCAGGTGGAAGCGGCGATTGAGTCCCAGTCACAGATCAAGATTGTCTACACCTCCAGTGAGAGCGACGAGGCCACCACCCGCGCCATTGAGCCGCGCGAGGTAAAGGTTCTCAACGGTCACACCTACGTGCGCGCCTACTGCAACTCTCGCGACGCGTGGCGAACCTTCCGGGTCGATCGGATCAAGGACGTGGTGGCGACGTCGCCCGCGCCGGCTCGACCGAACGATCCGGTCCCGAACTGGCTCACTCAGGTCGGCGAAGAAGGTGACGAGGTGATCGTCATCGTCGACGCGGAGAATCGTTGGCTGTTCGAGCCGCTGCCGGGCGCGGTGTGGCGCACGCTCAAGGACGGACGTCACGCGATCAAGTTTCGCGTCAGTGAGCCGCGCTTCCTTGACTATCTGATGCTGCGCGCCGGTCCGGGATCGGTGGTGGCGACGGAAAAGTACGCCCTCGCCGGACACGATCTGGCGCGCAAAATCGCTTCGCAGCTGTAGGCGACCGTTGGGCCCCGAAGGGGGTGATCGGTGCTTCGTCTCATGGCGCGTCGAACCAACGACGTTACATACTTCACCAATGACGCCGCGCACGAGCTGGACGGCCTGCGTCGGGGTGGTCCTGGGTGGTGGCTGCGCGGCGAGGGTGACACGCGTGACCCCTCGAGCGTCGCGCGGGCCCTCACGACAAGTGAGCGCTCGCAGATCTGTGGCTATGACCTCATCGTGGCGGCTCCCCGTCCGCTCTCGACCCTTCTGGCGGTTGATCCGTTTCACGCGCGCGGCGTCGTGGACGCCCACCGCGCCTCGGTGCGCGCCGTCGTCGACTATCTCGAGGACCGAGCGGTCGTAGTGCGCGAGCAGCGTGGGGGAGAGGTTCGTGACCACTCGGCTCAGTGGGAGCGCATCGTCGCCTTCACCCACGGCGTCAACCGTCACGGCGAGCCTCACTTGCACGACCACGTCTTAGTGGGCGCCCGGCCGGCGGGGGAGCGCAACGTCCTGGACGCGAGGGCTCTCTACGCGCACGCCCAGGCCGCCGACGCGCTGTATCGTGCGTCGCTGCGACACGAACTTGCGGCGCGCACTCCGTGGAGCGCGTGGCGATCGTTCGAGGGCGTGGAGCGAGTCGTTGATCTCGACGAAGGGTACCGGGCACTGTGGCCCGGACATCACGCCGAGCGAGGTGAGAAACTGTCATGGTCAAGGGACAACACGATCCGCTCCTGGACGAGCGACCTCGCGCGCTTTGAATCGCTGGGGGTCGTCGAGGCACCCTCGCGAGGTCGGCCGGTTCTCGATGAACATCGTTTCGCCGGCGCGTTCGAGGGTCGCCACGACGTCGCACGACGGCACGTGGTGGCGGCGTGGGCCGATGCGGCCACGTTTGGACAGGACCCGCGAGATCTCACTCATCAGATCGACCAGCTGTACCCGCGAGCTCGCGAGCGCGCAGGGGTCTACGAGCCCACGATGTCGGTGCGCGACGCTCGCTCGCTTACCGTGGTGCGCGAATTTGGGCCGCGCCCGCTCGATAATGCTCAGTTCCAACTCTGGCGCGAGCGCTCGCTCGAGACCTCGCGCGTGCGTGAAGGACGCTCGAGATGACGCAGAAAGCGCGGATCGCGGTGCGCGGGCGTGAGTTCAACCCACTGCAGCTGGTTCTGCGCGTTCAGCCCGAGGGCGTGGCCCGGTCGGCCTTGGGCGATGTCGCTCATCGAGAGTCGATCACGCTCGACCCACGTCATCGTGTGCCCCGTCGAACGGCCCTTCGTGTCGCGCTGCACGCTGGGTGATGCCACCAGGTCTCGCCCGGCCAGGTGACGCAGCGTCTCGAGGGTGGGCCGATCCGCAATGCCGCCGAGGACCAACGTGGTGGGAAAGAGCGAGAGGAATCCCTCGGCCGTCGTGCCCCAGCGCGCCCGGGCCTGGGAGAGGTCCTGTAAGCAGGCGAGGGTGAGCACACCTTGGCCGCCGCCCTCCGAGACGATTCCGGGCAGCCGCGGCAGGGGAGCGACGTTGGCGAGTTCGTCCAAGGCGAGCAACAGCCGCGCTCCCTCGTGGTGGTGGTCGTACGTGGCGTGGACCAGCTCCTCGACGAGCCCGACGACCAGGGGGATTGAGACCGCCTGGTGGCGACTGGGCGAGACGATATGGAGTTGGTGGGGTCCTCGTAGAAACTCCTCCACGTCCAGCGGCGCCTCTCGGGCCGACGCTCGCGCGGCTTCGGTTCGGATGCCGGCAAACAGTCCCGCGGTAGTTGACCAGATGCTCGATCGTTCGCGCTCTTCGGTCGCGAGTACTCCGCGCAGCAGGGTGACGGCGGGGTGGTGATCACCGTGATGTTCGCTTAGTTCGCGAACGAGATCATCGCATCGTCGCTCGTCGACGCGACTCGCGAGTTCACCGAGTGACTCGTTTCGCAACGCGCACCCGTGCATCATCGGAGCAACTAATGCACCCGCGCGCTCGCTCCAGTGGTCGTCACTTCTCTCACCTCGACCTCGTCGCGCAACGTCAAGAAGGCTCCGAGCCGCCAGAACCGCGCCATCCCAACTTGAAGATTGTCTTAGAGGTGAATATCCGACTCGATACACACCGGGTGGTGTTTCGACAGTTCCGGACGGATCAAAGAGAAGTGTGGTGCCGTTGCGACGTGCGCGCGACATCAACGTCACGACATCATTCTTCGTTGATGTGATGACGCAGGAATCATTTGTCATCAGGAGATTCGGCACGATGATTGACGTGGTCTTGCCGCTGCGCGTGGGACCTAATACGAGTGTCGAACGTTCGTGTCCACTCGTTGCATCACCGTTCGCACCTCGACCTAAGTAGATGCCACGCGTCGAACTCACGAAGACCATCGGTCGTAAAACTTTCGCAAATGCTTGACATTGGTGTGAAGAACGACTGAACTTTTAGATGTCCTTCTGCGGAGGAGGTCTATGTTGTCGCTTGCGTTGCGTGCAACGCAAGGCGTAGTCATCATCCGCGTGAGGGCCGTGCACTGCGATCAGTCGTTGCACAGTCGAGAGACTGGGCGGCACATGAGCGAGTACATGACAGATCAAAACGGTGACTGACTTTTTGGAACAGAGATTCCAAGTCCCAATTTGAATCAACGTTGAGTCCCAAGGAGGGAAAGTGGCACCAGCCGCGAAGAAGAAGGCTCCGGCCAAGAAGGCCCCAGCTAAGAGGAAGGCAGCCGCCAAGAAGGCTCCGGCCCGCAAGAAGGCCGTAGCGAAGAAGGCTCCGGCCAAGAAGCGTCCGGCCGCGAAGAAGGCTCCCGCCAAGAAGCGCCCGGCCGCCAAGAAGGCTCCGGCGAAGAAGAAGGCCGTAGCCAGGAAGGCTCCCGCCAAGAAGCGCCCCGCCGCCAAGAAGGCTGTCAAGCGCGCGGTGAAGAAGTAACTAGAACGTCTCTGTAACTAAAGAGTCGTCATTTGAGGGGGTCGAAAGACCCCCTCGAATGCTGTCTAGGGGTTCGTCAGATCACTCGCCTCGTCGACGTCAAAGCGCCACGGACTGTCGAGAATCGCCGCGGTACTGGCAACGCTTCAGGCGCTCGGGCTTCTCGCGCTGTGCCTGCGCGAGGGAGCCGACCGTAGCGAGAAGTGAAAGTAAAGGCCCGTTGGGACCGACCAACACGTTGGTGCCGCGCGCGTGATGATCGGTGACGATCGTGACGCCGGCGTCGGGCTCGAACTCGCCGAGTCCGATCGGGTGTCTGAAGATCACCGTGCACCACGATGAGGCGATCAAAGCGATCCCGAAGAGCGCTCGTAGGCGTTCTGGACCGCTGCGTTCAGATCGAAGCGTCCGGGACTCCAGGACCTCCACGCCGAGTCCATGAGCGAAGCTGATGACATCGCTCGACTCACTCAGGACGATGACGTGACGCGGCGACGCTGCCACTCAGTACTCCGGCGCGAGCTTCCTGGGCCAGGACCGTGACCTCGGCGCACCTGGCCGCGTCGAAGCCGTTCCTTGGCGAGGTCGAAGCGCTTGAGGGGAACGACGAAGACGTCGTTGGTCATGAGGATGAATGCTATGAGGCGGCGATCTCGGTACGATTTGGGGGTGACTCGCAGGGGACCTGACCTACTCGCCTACGAGCGAGCCCTCGTCAAGCGCGGAGAAGTCGTCGTCGGGATCGACGAAGTGGGTCGCGGCGCACTGGCGGGCCCGCTCACGGTCGGGCGCGGTCGTCCTTACGCACGCCACCCGGGCGCCGAAGGGACTCACGGACTCCAAGCTCCTCACCCCGGCCGAGCGCGAGGCGCTGGTCGGACCGCTGGAGTCGTGGGCGTCCGACTGGTCGCTCGGATCGGCGAGCTCCATCGAGATCGATCGCTGGGGTCTTCGTCTGGCCCTCGCCGTGGCCGCCACCCGGGCCATTGATGGACTCTGCCGTCTCACCGACCCACGCTCTCATAGATGGTCCGTTCAATCTGCTCGACGCGCCGCTTCGCCTGGAGGATCAGTGCAACGACGTGCCCGAGTTGCGCTACGCCACCATTGTCTCACACGACCCTCATCAAAGGCGACGAGCTGAGTGCGCACGATCGCTGCGGCCTCGGTGCTCGCCAAGGTCCATCGTGATCGCACCATGGTGGGACTGTCGGACGAGTTTCCGATCTACGGCTGGGACGCGAACAAGGGCTACGGTGTGCCCCAGCACCGTCGAGCGCTCTTCGAGCTGGGACCGTGTTGTTATCACCGCGTGACGTGGAACTTGGACGTTCCCTGTGAATCAGGAGCTGGGCAAGAAACCTAGGAGCCAGCTTTCTCAATGAGAATCCTCTTTACCTTTACCGGGGGTAGCGGACACTTGCTGCCACTGGTCGCGGTCGCGCGGGCCGCGCAGACGCGCGGTCACGACGTGGCAGTGGCGGGCTCGGGCAGCATGGCCTCCTTGATCGAAGCCCACGGGTTCACATGGTTTCCCACTAGCGAGCCCGGTGCGAGGCCTCGATCTTCAACGGGGGAAAAGGTGGAACCCATCGACCTCGAACGCGAGAATGAGACGATGCGGGTCAGATTTGCGGGGAGAGGAGCACGACGACACGTCGAGATGATGCCCCGCATCATCCGTGAGTTTGAGCCCCACGTCCTCGTGCGCGACGAGGTTGACTTCGGCACCGCAATCGTCGCGGAACTTCTCGACATTCCCTGTGCCAGTGTCCTCGTTCTGGCCGCCGGATCATTTCCCGCGAAGAGCGTCATCGTTGAGCCGCTGAACGAGTTGCGCTCCGAGGTCGGACTCATCGCCGACCCCGCTCTCACGATGCTCGAGCGCGATCTTGTTCTTTCGCCGTTTCCGCCGAGCTTTCGCACCACATCGCTGCCACCCACCGCGTTCTCCTATCGCCCAACGGCGCCGACGCCCGTTAACCCACCGCACGATCGCGGTGTGTACTTCAGCCTGGGAACGTTCGATACCGTCCACGATCTGCAGGCGCGGGTCCTCGAAGGACTCCGCGAACTTCAGATCAACATTGTCATGACGATCGGCGAGCGCAACGATCCGGCGGCATTTGGCCCCCAGCCGTCAAACGTCCAAATAGAGCGGTACATTCCACAAGAAGAGGTCCTGGCCCGTAGCGACCTGGTGGTCTCGCACGCCGGATCCGGAACCCTGACGGGCGCGCTCGCCCATGGTCTGCCCTCGCTGCTACTCCCCATGGGCGCCGATCAGCCGTACAACGCAGAACGGTGCGCGGAACTTGGCGTCGGAGAGATCCTGGACGCCGTGAGCGCTAGTCCACGTGAGGTGCGCGGCGCGGCCGAACGCCTATTGAATAGCGTCGGCCACCGTCTGAGGGCCGAGCGTGTGCGCGACGAATTCAATGCGCTGCCCGACATAGGTCAGGCCGTGGGGCGCCTCGAGGACCTCGTGACTCGCTAGAGAACTCGCACAGGGGGGAATCGTACCCAGCCCTAGCGCCGCCGGCTCCTCGACCAGACAAACAAGAGGCCAATGACTATCAGTCCCACCACGATGTCGGGCGCCGATGCGGAGTGAGAGGCCGCGAGCACCGGACGATGCTAGTGCCAAGCCGCCCAGTCACCCCAGCCGCGTCATCCTGCGACTGAGGGGTTTACTCGACATTCCGGTGTGTGACCGCATCACGGCTCCCTGGCTGGGTAGATTCCCAGCGAGTGACACCCGAGCGAACGTTGTACGGTCAATGGGTGAAGAATTGACAGGTTCGGCAGGGCCGACCCGGGATATATTGGGCCAAGTTGCCGCAGCGAGGCGGCGGGATCAAGGGAGATGCCATGGGAGTGATGGGCGCAGTTAGGAAGTGGGGGTCTGTTGGCGCTGCGGCGAGCATGTTGACGCTGGGTCTTGTCGCCAGTTTGGGGACGTCACCAGCCTCGGCCGGCGGACTACCTGGTCAGTACGGCAGCCTTCCCAAGGAGTCCGGCAAGCCAGCCAAGGGCGGCATCGTCACCTTTGCCGAGCAGCCGGGCGCTGGACCCACCTACATTTTTCCGGTCACTCCCGCCTCAGACCTCAGTGTCTTTGATGTCGACCAGTTCCAGCAGATGTTCTGGCCCGCTCTGTGGTGGTCTCCCAAGGGTCCCACTCCTGAGGTCGACTACAAACTGAGCATGGGCCTGGCTCCTAAGTACAGCGATAGCGACAAGACCATCACCATCACCCTCAAGTCGGGTTGGAAGTGGTCCGACGGCAAGCCGGTGACATCAACGGACGTTGAGTTCTACGTCGATCTCCTGAAGGCGGCCGTGGCTATCAGCCCGGCGAACGACGGTGACTATACGCCCGGACTCTTCCCGGACAATCTGGTGTCCATGACGACCCCCAACGCCACGACACTGGTCTTGCATCTGTCAAAAACCTACAACCAGCCCTTCATCCAACTGGACCAACTCGGCGCTCTTGAGGCCTTGCCCGCGCAGGCGTGGTCCAAGACCAGCGCCAACGGTCCCATCGTCAACTTCAAGGACCCGACCACCGCCAAGGCGATTTACAAGTTCCTGAACACCCAGTCAAGCTCCCTGTCCACGTACGGCACCAACCCGCTGTGGCAAGTGGTCGACGGTCCCTTCAAGATCCAGTCGTTCGATCCTTCAACCGACGCCACCGACCTGGTCGCTAACCCGAAGTACACAGGGAACCAGAAGGCCCACATCGCGGGCATCGATGAGCTCGCGTTCACCTCCACGTCCTCTGAGTTCAACCAACTCCTGACCGGCAAGCTCGATGTGGGCTACGTGGACTTCAGCGACCTCGCTCAGGTCTCGACGCTGGAAAAGGACGGCTACAACGTCTGGGGATACCCGGAGTTCGGGTTCGAGTACATCGTCTATAACTTCAAAGACAAGACGGGCGACTTCGACAAGATCATCAGCCAGTTGTACATCCGCCAGGCTCTGGCTCATCTGCAGGATGAACCGGCTCTCCTTAAGTCCAAGGGTGTTTTTGACAACGCCGGTGGGGAGGCCTTTGCCTCCGTACCCGCTGTACCAACGTCGCCCTTTACACCCTCGAATGCTTCGAGCAATCCGTATCCCTACAGCATCAAGGACGCCTCTACGCTGCTCAAGTCTCATGGTTGGGACGTGAAGCCCGGTGGAACCACGACCTGCGCCAAACCGGGAACGGGCTCGAACGAGTGCGGGGCGGGCATACCGAAGGGCACGCCACTCAGCTGGAATCTTCTCTACTCCACTTCGCCCGCGGTCATCGCGTCCCAGGACGAGCAGTTGGCGTCGGCCGCCAAGCAGATTGGTATCACCATCAGCTTGTCCGGAAAGACCTTCGACTACCTAATCTCGAACCTGTCGGACGTCTCGAACCCCAACAACGACGCCACTTGGGCCATGGACGACTTCGGTGGATTCAGCGATGACCTCTACCCGAGCACGAACGAGCTGTTTAACACCACCGGGTCCTTCAACTTGGGTGGATTCAACAACGCCGCAGTCAATCAGGACATTTTGAACTCCGCGAACTCCCTCAACACCAGTGCGGTGAAAACGGAACTTCAAGAAGTCGCGAAGGAGATGCCCGGCCTGTTCCAGATCGAACCGGACATGGTCTTCGCCTTCAAGAACACCCTGTCCGGCCCGCAATCCAGCTTCGAGTCGCTGTCGGAATACCAGCCGGTTCCGCAGTACTGGTACTTCAAGAAGAGTTAAGAACACGTACTAAGAACTATGGCATCACCCCGCAGTAGTAGGACTGGGTACCGGCACATGCGTCAGCAGTGACCGCGTACCTGGTCCGGCGCGGGCTGGCGTCGCTGGTCGTAATTTTCGGCATCGCCCTCCTGACTTTTGTGATGCTCCACGCCTTGTCGCCGACGCCGGGTCGGGCCCTGCTCGGTGACCGGGCCTCTCCGACTGCGGTCAACGCCTTCAACCGGGCTCATGGTTTTGATCGACCCGTCCTCCTCCAGTTCTTTAGCTACGTCAATCAACTCCTGCACGGCAACCTCGGCTACTCCTACAAGTTGAACCAGACCGTCGACTCGCTACTGTCCGAGAACGTGTTGCGCAGTCTGTGGCTCTCGGGCGTGTCGCTATTTCTCAGCATCTTCATCGCTTTCCCCCTTGGGATCTTTCAGGCCGTCAAGCGCAACTCGATAGCGGACCAGGCTCTCACCGCGGGAGCCTTCACGACCTACTCGATGCCGCAGAACTTTCTCGGGCTCATCGTTATTGGCATCCTCGCCGTCAATCTGGGTTGGTTCCCCGCCGAAGCGCCCCAGTCCGAATCTATGGTGACCTATATCACGGACATCCACGCCATGTTCCTGCCCATATTGGTGCTGACGCTGAGTTCGGTCGCCGGGTACTCGCGTTACATGCGCTCCTCGGCTTTGGACGCCTACGCCCAGGACTACATCCGACTGGCCCGAGCGAAGGGGCTTCCCGAGCGCCGAGTGCTGCGCCGTCACCTGGTGCGTAACTCGAGTCTCTCCATGATCACTTTGATCGGGCTCTCGATCCCCGCGCTGCTCGGCGGCAACCTCATTGTCGAGAACCTCTTCAACTCCCACGGTCTTGGGCTGCTCTTCATCAACGAGCTCAACAACGAGGATTACCCCACGGTGATCGCGCTGGTCCTCATCGGTGGCGTGTTGACCGTTGTCGGAAACTTTGTGGCGGACATTGCGCTCAGCGTGGCCGACCCGCGAATCAGGATCGCCTAATCATGATCATCGGTGACGCTTCCGAGGGGCTGCTCGTTTCGCCCCCACCAGAAGGTGGCGAGATCCAAGGTCCTCGGTCCGGATGGCGCCTCGCCCTGTCGACCTTTTTGGAGAACAAACTCGCCGTCGTGGGAGCCGGCATTATCGTGTTCTTCCTGCTGTTCTGCTTCGTCGGGCCGTATTTCTACCACACCAACCAGATCAACACGAACGTGCTCAACGCGTTTGACTCGCCCGGCAAAGGCGCGCCGCTCGGTACCGACAGCAACGGCTTCGACGAGCTCGGACGAATAATGGTCGGGGGACAGGCCGCCTTGGAGATTGGCCTGTTCGCCTCTCTCATCGCCACCGTAATCGGGACGCTGGTCGGCGCGGTGGCCGGGCTGGTCGGGGGCTTCCTCGACGGGCTCCTTATGCGCATCGTCGACGTTCTTTTGTCGTTGCCCGTTCTCTTCGTCATCCTCATCATCTCGGCCCACTATGGCGCCTCGGTTGTCAAACTCTCGCTCATCATCGGCGCCTTCTCGTGGTTGGTCTCGGCTCGTCTCGTGCGCGGGGAGGTGCTCACGTTGCGAGTGCGCGACTTCGTACTGGCCTCGCGAACGATGGGCGCTTCGCAGCGCCGTCTGATCTACAAACACCTCATCCCCAACGCGCTCGGCGTCGTCATCGTCAATATCACCTTCCAGGTCGCCGACTCGATCAACTTCCTGGCCATCCTCGGCTTCCTCGGCTTCGGGCTCAACTATCCCCAGGTCGATTGGGGCGACATGCTCTCAGGCGGCCTGACCTACCTGCAGGATGGATACTGGTGGCTGGTGTACCCAGTAGGGATCTGCCTCGTGCTAGTGGTGATGGCCTTCAACTTCATCGGCGATGCGCTACGCGACACCGTCGACGTGCGCATGCGGCGACGCTAAGGACATCGTGGCCATGCCCATTCTTCAGGTAGACGGCCTCTCGGTTGACATCAATCTCTCGCGCTCGGTGGTGCATCCAGTGGGCAACGTGAGTTTTGCGATCGAAGCGGGGGAGACTCTCGGCTTGGTGGGGGAGTCGGGCTGCGGCAAGTCGATGACAGGACTTTCCATCATGCGTCTGCTGCCCGGCGGCGGGCACGTGGTCGGGGGGTCGATCAAACTCGACGGCCAGGAGCTGGTGACGATGAGCGATCGCGAGATCCGCAAGGTCCGGGGCAATGACATCGGCATGATCTTTCAGGACTCCCTAACCTCACTCAACCCCACCATGAACATCGGTGATCAGATCGCTGAGCCCTTTCGGCTGCACCGTGAGGTGACGAAGGCGGAGGCCTTGGATCGGGCCGCGGAGATGCTCGGGTTGGTGGGCTTCCCTCAGTCAAAAAGTCATCTGGATACCTATCCGCACCAACTCTCGGGCGGTCAACGACAGAGAGTGATGATCGCCATCGCGCTGGCCTGTGATCCGAAGGTTCTCATCGCCGACGAACCGACGACGGCCCTCGACGTCACCATTCAGGCGCAGATACTGGCTCTGCTCGATGATCTGAAGGCCCGACTGGGCATGGCCATTCTGCTGATCACTCATGACATGGGCGTGGTGGCGGGCCGCGCCGATCGCGTGAATGTCATGTACGCGGGTCGCATCGTCGAGACGGCTCCCACGTCGCCGCTGTTCAAGCACATGCACCACCCCTACACCCAGGCGCTGCTCGGCTCGATACCCAAGCTCACTCAAGACCCCGACATTGAGTTGTTCTCGATTCCCGGCATCCCGCCTGATCTCACCGCGCCGCCGTCCGGATGCCGTTTCGCGCCCCGTTGTCGTCACGCTACCGATAAATGCTTGATCGACGAGCCGTCTCTTTCGTCCGAAGGAGGTGATCACGCCTTCGCCTGTTGGCATCCGGTCGACGGCCCGGCGGACGTCGTGGTCGGGGTTCGCCGCTCACCCGTGGCCCTCACTGACGAGCAAGGACCGGTCCTCGTGTTGGAGAAACTGGTGCGCGAGTATCCGATCACCTCGGGGATGATTCTGCGTCGCGAGACCGCCTCGGTGAAGGCGGTGAGCGACGTGTCGTTCTCCGTCGGGCGGAGCGAGACATTTGGTCTGGTGGGCGAGTCGGGGTGTGGCAAAACGACGTTGGGCAAACTGGTCGTGGGTCTAGAGGTTCCTGACAGTGGTCACGTGGTGTTCGACAATACCGATATCGCCACGCTGAACTCGCGAACTCTGCGCCGATTCCGACGCGACATGCAGATGATGTTTCAAGACCCCATCGGGTCGTTGGACCCGCGCATGCGCGTGGGCGCCGTCTTGCGCGAGCCGATGGAGATCCAAGGCATCGGTAATCGTCGCAGCCAGGACGCCGTGGTTCGTGAACTTCTCAGTGAGGTTGGCCTTCCGCCCAGCGCCGTCGAGCGGTTCCCGCACGAGTTCTCGGGAGGCCAGCGTCAGCGCATCGGGTTGGCTCGCGTTCTCACGCTTAGTCCCAAACTGATTGTCGCTGACGAGCCCGTCTCGGCTCTCGACGTGTCCATCCGCAGTCAGGTCCTCAACTTGATGAAGCGGCTACAAGACACCCACGGGATGACGTATCTGGTGATCTCTCACGACTTGGCCGTGGTCAAGTACCTGTCGAACCGGATCGGCGTGATGTACCTGGGCAAGCTGGTGGAGACCGGATCGGCTGACGACATTTACCAGCGAGCGGCGCACCATTACACCGCCGGCCTGATCGCCACCATTCCAGAGCCCGATCCCGATCGGGAGCGATCAAAATCAGCCGTGCCGATCAAAGGTGAACTGCCCAGCGCCGTGACTCCTCCCTCGGGTTGCCGGTTCCGAACACGCTGTCCGGCCGTCGGAGAGATTTGTAGCGTCGAAGAGCCACCGCTGCGACCCTTTGGACCGGGCGGCCATTTGGCCGCCTGCCATTTTCCCCTGCGTGAGCCGGTCCCAGTTGAAATCTCGACGCCGGTTTTGCGGGCATGACCTCGCAGAGCCGACTCCAACGCACCGCCGCGCTGAAACGTGATGGGGAGCGGACTCGAGTGGGACGGCATAGGTCCTCGACGTAAATGCCTTGCTCTCGTGGAGAGGTTGCGGCCACGCGGGACCCGGCAGATTGTTGGAGAAAGAGTATGATTTGCCTTTATGTGTCCGTTGCTGAGCGTCAATGATCTAGGGGTTCAGTTCGTCACTCGCAGCACTTTCGCCACCGCCGTCGACGGCTTTTCCCTCGAGATTGATCAGGGCGAGTGCGTGGGTCTCGTGGGCGAATCGGGGTGCGGCAAGACGACCACGGGCCTCGCCATCATGCGACTACTCCCCGGAAATGGGCACATCTCAGCGGGCAACGTGGTCCTCGACGGGGTCGATCTGGTCTCTTTAAGTGAAAAGCAGATGCAGCACATCCGCGGGGACGACGTCGCGCTAATTCCCCAGGATCCGATGAGCTCGCTCAACCCGACTACCAAGATCGGCCGTCAGATCGGCGAGGGACTGCGCATCCATCGCGGGGCCAGTGAAGAAGAGGCCCGCAAACGATCGATCGAGGTCCTCGAGATGGTTGAAATGCCCCGGCCGGCGGAGCGCATGAACCAGTACCCCTTCGAACTCTCCGGCGGCCTGCGCCAGCGCGTGATCATCGCCATGGGACTCGTCTGCTCGCCAAAACTCTTGATCGCCGACGAGCCCACGACGGCCCTCGACGTGACCATCCAGGCCCAGATCCTTGACATCCTGGACAACTTGCGCAAAGAACTGAAAATGGCGGTCCTCCTGATCACTCACGACATGGGAGTCATCGCCGGTCGCGCTGATCGCGTGGTCGTCATGTACGCGGGCAAGAAGGCCGAGGAGGCCTCGACGTCGGATCTCTTCCACTCCATGCGTCATCCCTATACGCAAGCGCTGCTGGCCTCCATGCCCAATTTGGAGAACGCCTCAAAGCACAAACTCGCGTCGATCGCTGGCATGCCACCCGCCCTCACGCGAGAGATAGTCGGGTGCCGTTTCGCGCCGCGCTGTGCCTACGCGACCGACCAGTGTCGAGCGGAAGACCCCCCGATAACCCTGGAGGGCGAGCACGCTTTCGCTTGTTTTCATCCCACCAACGGACCCCTGCCAGTTGTGGCGATCCCGCCACCACCAGAGGTCACCGCGGGAGCCAAGACCGAACTCTTGCGCGCCGTCAATCTGGTCAAGGAGTTCGAAGTCAAGGGCGGAGTTATTCGCCACAAGGTCGGTGCCATTCACGCGGTCTCCAACGTGAGCTTCACGCTCACCGAAGGTGAGACCTTCGGATTGGTGGGAGAGTCGGGCTGCGGCAAAACCACGATCGGCCGCATGCTGGTGGGCCTGGAGCCCTTGACGGGCGGCGAGATATTCTTTGACGACAAGTTGGTGTCGGCCCGCGGCCATAAGCCCTCGAGAGTCGATCGTCGCGATCGCCAGATGATGTTTCAGGATCCCTACTCGTCGCTCGATCCACGAATGAAAGTTGCCCAGATCATCGGGGAACCCCTCGCCGTGCAGGGCGACGGTAACAAGACCCAACAAAGGAAGAGGGTGTACGACCTACTGGCGTCGGTGGGATTGGACCAATCGGCGGCTGATCGCTACCCCCACGAGTTTTCGGGCGGACAGCGCCAGCGAATTGGCTTCGCCCGAGCGCTGGCCCTCAATCCTCGACTGATCGTGGCCGACGAACCGGTCTCGGCTCTCGACGTCTCGGTACAGGCCCAGATCTTGAACCTCATGAAAGAGCTCCAACGCGAGCATCGCCTCTCGTACGTGATGGTGAGCCACGACCTGGCCGTGATTTACTACATGGCCGACACCATCGCCGTGATGTACCTCGGCAAGATCGTGGAGTTGGGCGATGCGGAGTCGGTCTTTCGCTCGCCGGCGCACCCGTATACCCAGGGACTGCTGGACGCCGTGCCCGTGCCGGACCCCGCTCGTGCTCGTGAACGCCGCGGCATTCAGGTGCGCGGGGAGCTACCGTCGGCGGTCCATCCGCCCTCCGGGTGCCGCTTTCGCACGCGCTGCCCCCGGGCGCAGGAACTGTGCTCGGTCGAGGAGCCGCTGTTGCGCAGTTTCGGTGCGACCCAAGAGGCGGCCTGCCACTTTCCCCTGAAGACCCCCGTCACGCTGGAGTCACGAACGTAGTTCGCCCGGTAAGAAACACCGGTGTCGACTCAGCGTTCGAGGAGACGTACCTCGAACGCGTCGCGCAACGCTTCTCCCACGTAGGTGATGGCCACAATCACCAGCACGAACAGTAACGCGGTCGGGTAGATCTCCCACCAGAAACCGTTGGACTGTTGAACGGAACCCGCCTGCATCATGGTTCCCCAATCGGTCTGGGGAGCCTGGATACCCAGACCGAGGAAACCGAGCGTGGAGAGGAACAAGATCGCGTCGGCTACCGAGAAGGTCGCCACGGTGACGATATTGCTCATGGAATTGGGAAAGACGTGGCGCCAGATAATGTGCCACTTGCTCCCGCCCATGGCGGTGGCCGCCTGAGAGTACTCCAACTTCTTGATCAGCAGGGCGTCGCCTCGAATGATGCGCCCGTTCGCGAACCATCCCGTGACGCCGATGATCACGATGAGAAAGACCGTCGAGCGCTGGAAGACCGAAATCAGAGTGATCAGCAAGAAGAGCAGCGGGATCGACAAGAAGGCGTCGAGCAGTCGCATCATCAACGTGTCGACTATTCCACCGAGGAAGCCCGAGACCATGCCGTAGATGGTCCCCACCACGATGGTGATGAGTCCGGCGATCATTCCCAGGCTCAGGGAGTACTCGCCGCCGAACATGATTCGACCCAGTTCGTCGTAACCCGAGCTGTCCGTGCCGAGCCAGTGCTTGAGGGATGGGGCGCCGTTGAAGGCCACGTTCAGGGCCGAAGCCTGGTTGGTTTGATTCGTGTGGTACAAGATCGGACCGACGAAGCAGAACAACACGACCGCGATGAGAAAGAGTACTGAGATCACCGCCAGTTTGTTGTGAATGAAGATGCGAGTTCGTTGTCGCCACATCGGCACGACTTCGACGCTGGCTTCGGTGTCGGCCAGATTTTCGTTCAGCAGGCCGGGGAGCTCGAGGGCTGGCTCGTCCTTGATCATCGCGTGCCCTGGATTCGAATTCGAGGGTTCACCAGGCCGAGTGCGACGTCAGCCATCAGGTTGCCGAGCAGGGTCAAAATGGCCACGAGCAGCGTGATGCCGAGGACGGTCGGGACGTCGGAGATGGTGGCGGCGTTCACGACCTGAATCCCCAGCCCGCTGTAGTTGAAGACGGCTTCGATGACGACGGCGCCGCCCAAGAGCCCCGGGAAATAGAGACCGAGAATGATCACGATCGGACCGAGGGCGTTGCGAAAGGCGTGATGGATCAACATTCGGCGTTTCCCGCAGCCTTTGGCGATAGCGGTACGTACGTAGTCCTGCACCAGAACCTCGAGCACCGCACTACGCATAAAGCGACTGAGGAAGGCGATGCTTAAGAGAGTAAGGGTCAGCACGGGCAGCACGAAGCCGACGGGACTGGTGAACATGGCCCAGGGTGCTACACCGTTCGGGGGAGAGGTGGGCAAGTGAGGCCAACCAAAGCTGAAGAACTGCAGCATCAAGATCCCCAGCAGAAACGCGGGAATACCGTAGAGGACAAAGGCCGTACCGGTCGCCAGGTAGTCGACGGTGGTGTTGCGCTTGGAGGCTTGGTAGATGCCCAGGGGGAGTGCGATGAGGACGGTCAAGACCAGTGAGGTGAGCGCCAACCAGAGCGTGCGAGGCACGTAGATCGAAATGATCGCCCACACCGAGAGGTTCTGCTTGTACGAGTGCCCCAGGTTGAAGTGGATGAAGACCTGGTCGATGTACTCCCAGAATCGAACGATGTAGGGGCGGAACATTCCGTGTTGGACGCCCCACAGGTGGATGGTGTGGGGATTGGCGTGCGTGCCGAGCACCGCATAGGCGGGAGCCAAGATGCCGCCGACTTCGAAGTACGGAAGCGTGAACGTGATCAGCATCACCAGTAGCAGCACGATGAAGGACTGACCGAGCCTCCGCAGAATGTAACTAAACATCGGAAGAGTTTAACTCCGGGAATTCCCTCGCGTAGGTTCGCGCATCACGTGTCACTCGCGCACCGCGCCCTTCCGCGTCCGTGGCGACGACAAACCGCCCCCTCGAAGGAGGGGGCGGTTTGTCGTCGGGCCGAGGCCCTCATTATGAAGCGTGATTACCAGTAGTAGTACTCCGGCGTGAACGTCTGCAGAGGGTTCGGCGAGAAGCCGATCTTGCTCTTCAGGCCGTTCTTGACCTCGCCAATGCCGCCCGCGACGAAGTCGTTGGTGACGTTGGGCTGGTACATGTCGGGGAGCACCTGGGCCGCTGTGTTCGCGAAGGCGCCGAGGCTGGCCGTACCAAAGTCGGTGGCGTTCGTCTCCGCATTGATCTGCGCGTTGTTGAAGTTACCGATGTTGAAACTCGCACCGGGCGTGAACAACGTCTCGCCCGAGGGGTAGTACTCAGGGGAGTAGATCCATCCCGCACCCCAGTAGCAGATACTCCATTTGCCCGAGTTAGCCGAGCACTCCGAGATGACGGTGTCGAAGGGTGCCGAGGAGACTTTCATCGAAATACCAATGGAAGCCCACTCCGAGACCTCAGCGTCAACCTGAAGCGCCGTGACCGGTGCGCCCGAGTCGTAGATGAAGCTCAGGTCCAATTTCTCACCGCTCGTAATCCCCGCGCCACAGTCCGTGGCTCCGGTACCGGGACTCGCGCACTCAAGGGTCGTGCCCGACCTCTTCCAACCGTGGCTCTTCAGCAGGCTCGAGGCTTTGGTCGGGTTGTACGGATACGGGTTGACGGTCGAGACGCCGGAGTCGATTGAGGACGGGGTGATTGGCGGCAGCGGGTTGATCTGCACGAAGCCATAGCCCTTAAACACCTTGTTGATGATGCCGGGTTGGTTGATCGTGTCTTGAAGCGCCTGACGGATATAGAGCTGATCGAGCAACGGCGCCTGGGGGTTCAACTTGTTGAAGTTGTAGGCGGAGTAGTCAACCGACCACGGCGACGCCACCTTGATGGTGTACGTGTTCGCGATGGGTCCCCAGTTCGCGCCGGGCTTGGATGGCGTTCCGTTCGCGGTCAGCACCGTGTTGTCCACGTAGCCGATGTCGACCGTGCCTGCGCGCAGGGCGTTCTCCTCGGCGGTGGCCGACGCGAACGCTTCTTCCTTCACCTCTGCAACCTGGGCCTTCTGGGGCCCGGAGTACTTGGTGTTGGGCACGAGGGTCAGGTTCCCAAGGTTGTCGAACGCGGTCAGCTTCCACGGTCCGCTGTCGCCGCTCTGCCACATGGCGTCGGTGAAAGTTGACGTGTCCGAGGACTGCTTGTTCAGATACTTGTACACCGCCGCGCAAGCCGTGTTGGTGGACTTGGCGTCATACGCACCCGAAGCGCACGTCGAGGTCTTGCCGGCAGCGGTGATGTCCCAGGTGTTGGGCATCGGGGTCAGTTCCGCCAGGTAGTTGTACAAGATCCAGCCCGGGTTAACCGAGGTGGTGAACTTGATGGTGACCGTGTTGCCGGTGCCGGACGGCGCTGGCCACTTGGTCGGGAATGCCGTATCCCTTGTTGTAGCCGCAGTACGACGTCGGGTCGGCCTTGTACATGTTGAGGAAGAACATGACGGACTCCGCGTTCACGGTCTGTCCGTCAGCGAACTTCCAGCCCTTCATGTCAATGGTGATGGTCTTGTTGCCGTTCGAGAAAACGGGCGCTTTGGCCGGCGAGAGGCTGTAGTCCACCGCACTGGAGCCGGGAGTACCGAACCAGTAAACCGGACGATAGGTCATCTCTTGCGAACTGGCTGAGCGTCGCCACCGAGAAGTATTGGCAGCCCAAATACGGGAAGATGTAGTTTGGCGCGGCACCCGCTCCCTCGGCAAACGTAATGGTGTTCGACGGCGTGCTCACCTTTGCGGAGGCTGCCCCACCCACTGTCGGCGCCACGAACCCTATGGTCATCGCGCCGGCAACCGTGCCGACGGACACCAAGAGCCGAAGCTTTGTTTTGAATTGCATGTTGATATTGCCTCCCCGTACCACCGAAATGGTCACGTCCAATTTGTACTTCCGTCAACGATGACTGAAGGCAACTGTACCGGGGGGTAGGCAGCGAAACAAGTTAGCCGGGCCGTGAAATAACTGGGGTTCAGCCTCGAAGGGCGATGGCGCTCACCTGACGATCATGAGCGATTTGGGGTTTTTAGGCTCTTTCGGACCTAAACGAGTTCGGTTACCGCTAATAAATGGCGCCCCTCCACGCTCGACGGTTCAGTTAACGGCGCATGAATTCTGAATCGTTCTCAGTTCACGGGGCGGTGTTGCTTAGTAGTGCAAGTATTCCGGCAGGAAGTCCGAGAGTCCGTTCGTGGCCCAGCCAGCCGAGGTCTTGAGGCTCCTGGCCGTTTCGGTGAGAACCTCCTGAGTCGGCAGATACAGCACCGGCAGTTGGTTGGCGGCGTACTGCTCGTAAGTACTGAGGGTGGCCTTACTCGTCATATCCGCACCGATCAACGAATTCATTTCGGCGTCGTCGTAGCCGCCCCAGTTGGAGTCGGCCCCGATGAGGAATGTCTGTTCGCCCGAGGGGTAGAGGTTCGGTTCGTAGGTCCAACTCTGCCCCGACCAGCACATCGACCACGGCGTGCCGCTGCCCGTGGTGCAGGTGGTGGCGAGCAGATTGAACGTAGTGGCGGTCGCGGTGACCGAAATGCCGATGCTCTGCCAGTCCGAGACCATTGCGTTGACCGTGGCGTCGATGGTCGGATTTCCCGTGACGTATAACAAGGTGAAGGCGAGCGTGGCGCCTTCAGCGATATTGGTGCCGCAGTGGCCGGCCGTTGCCCCGGGACTGGTGCACGTCATGACGTCGCCCACTTCGCTCCAGCCGTGGCTGGTGAGAAGAGCCTTGGCGGAGGAGAGATTGTACGTGTAGGCACTTTTGGGTGCCTTCGCGAGCGCCGGCGAAGCCGTAGGGCGGCAGCGGGCTGTAGTTGGCCACCGCGTAGTTGTCGTCGACGTTGCGCACGATGCCCGCCTCGTCGAGTGACTCTTGCAGCGCCTGACGTATATATAGCTCTTCGAACTCCGCCTGCAGCGGGTTCGTGGTGGAGTAGTTCATCTCGGCGAAGTTGAACGCGTAGGGCGTGGAAACCGAGAGTCGGTACTTGGAGTTGAGTGCGGGCAGGTTCGGCCCGGCGCTGCCCGATTTCGGGGCGGGCGAGGTGAGATCGGATGGCTCGACGTACCCGATGTCGAGCTTGCCGGACTCGAGGTCGCTCACTTCAGTCGACTCTGAGGTGTAGGCGACCTCCTTGACCGAGTGAACCTGGGCCGGCTCGGGACCCGAGTAGTGGGGATTGGACTCAAACGTGGCGTCGCCGGCGCTGTCGAAGGCGGTCAGACGCCACGGACCGTCGTCGCCACCTTGCCAAAAGGCCGAGGGAAAGGAACTCGTGGTGGCCGCCAACTTATCCAGGTACGCCTCGACCGCCTTGCACGAGGCGTCCGTCGACGCGGCACCGTACGTCCCGGTCGCACACCGCCCGGATTGGTGAGCCGAGATCACGTCCCAGCGATCCGGCATGGGCGTGATCTCCGATAGGTAGTTGTAGAGGAACCAGTTCGCGTTGACCGCGGTCTTCATGCGCAGTACCACCGTGAGCCCGGAGCCGCTCGCACTCGCGAGGTCGTCGGGGATGCCCACGCCCGGCGTGTACCCGCCATAGCTGGTGGGGTCGGCGTGATACAGGTTCAAGAAGAACATCACCGAGGTGGCATTCACGAGCTGACCATCCGCGAAGTGCCAGCCCTTCAGGTGAATGGTGATCGTTTTGTCGTTGGGGCTGAGCACCGGGTTCGCGGCCAGAGAGAGCGCGGGGTCATAGACGGTGGTGGCACCCTGACCAAAGAAGTACAGCGGGCGGAACATGAGCTGTTGGAACTCATTGATGTTGGAGGCCGAAAAGTTGAGGTACCCGGTGTAGGGCAGGATCCAATTGGGGGCAGCGCCCGGCGCTTCGGCGTAGGTGATGGTGCTCGAGGAACTGGCGGAGGCGCCGGTGGTCGAGCTCAGGCCGAGGGCGAGCGCGCCCACGGTGGCCAGCACCACGGCGGCGGACCTCCATGAACGTTGAAACTTCATACTCAATTGCCCGCCAGTGACCGCCAAAGTGGTTGAAGAGGGCTGCGTCGAGCCGCCTTAAAAGTCTTGACGCCAACTGTACCGGAGCCGACTCGAAAAGGCCGGTCACGTCACGTGTCGTCAGCGCACATCGAGACTCACCGCGAGGAGACTTCACGTGCCAGCGCCGTTGCGACGTCAGGGCTAACGAACTCAAATCCCGATTCAAGGAGGCGTCGCGGCACGACGCGCTGACTGGTAAGCACAAGTTCATCGGCCATCTCTCGGCCGAGGGCGATGCGCAAGGCAACTTTGGGCACGCGGAGGAACGACGGTCGTCGAAGGGCTGCAGCGAGCAGGCGCGTGAGGGTGAAGTTGGTCACGGGTGACGGACCGACCAGGTTGAGTGGTCCTGTCAGTTGGTGATCGAGCGCCCACTCGATGGCGCGAACCTCATCGCTCAGGGCGACGGGACTCATCCACTGGTGGCCCGCGCCCATCGTCGCGCCGAGTCCGAGGCGAAACATCGGCAGTTGACGCGGCAGCGCGCCGCCGCGTGACGAGAGCACGATGCCCGTGCGAAGGTGCGCCACGGGGACTCCCGCGTTCTCTAGCGGCACCGTGGCGTCCTCCCACGCGCGACAGACGTCGGCGAGGAATCCCGCACCACCGCTCGAACTCTCATCGAGTGACTCGTCACCGCGATCGCCGTACCAGCCCACCGCCGAGGCACTCACCAGAGCCCCGACGCCCTCGGGCAGAGTTTGCGCGACATGAACAAGCAGGGTGGTCGACTGCACGCGCGACGAGAGGATGACCTCTTTTCGTTTCGTGCTCCAGCGACGATCGCCAATCCCCGCTCCCGCCAGGTTTACGATCGCGTCGAGCCGACCGACGTCACGAAGGTCGCTCTCGTCAACGAGTTCGCGCGAGGGATCCCAGCGAATCGTCGGTCCCGTCGAAGTCGGCGTGGTGGGGCGAACGAAACGCACCACGGTGTCGCCGCGTTCGTGTAGCGACTGAGTGAGCGCCTGTGCGATAAATCCCGACGCGCCCGTGACACCTACGCGCACGTGGCGTCCCAACTCTCTTGGATCACGGCCGCTAGTTGTGCGGCGTTTTTGAGGTGAGCGTCATGATCGGCGTGCTCCAGTTCCACGACCGTGATGTAGGGATTGAGTTCAACGAGGATGTCGCTCAACTCACGAAAGTACTCGGTACTGTAACTGTCTCCGTGCACGTAGGTCGTCGGTACCCGCAGCGTCGAGAGATCAAAGGGCGGGTTCTCGTTGCGCACCGTTCGCAGATCGCTCAACAGTGTCGCTCCGTCGAGTCGGCGCGACTCGCGTTGGTTTTCGCCCAGACGCTCCCACGCCCGATCGGACATGATGCGTCGAAAGAATCGCTCGGCCGCCATCCCGGGATCCTCGTCCGGAACGGGGTGACTAGTGCTTCGTTTCAGGACCCACGGCAGGGGAGACTCGTAGTTCACCACGAGGTTGATCTTCTCCGGCGAGTCAATGGCCGCCTT
This sequence comes from uncultured Acidimicrobiaceae bacterium, assembly GCA_963840595.1. GTDB lineage: Bacteria > Actinomycetota > Acidimicrobiia > Acidimicrobiales > RAAP-2 > RAAP-2. The sequence continues at coordinate 522,540 of CAWIZQ010000004.1, read as the reverse complement.
AAATGTCACGACCCCGCCAAAACTGTGGCCGAAGAGAATGACGGGCTGGCGTGCCGCTTCACGGTCCACCAGGGCGAGCAGGTCGCTGACGTGGTGCTCGAGGTCCACCGGTGCGAGGTCGCGCGAGCCCTGGTAGCCCCGTCGGTCGTACGCCAGCACGTCAAAGCGAGTGATCCGACGCGACAGTCGAGCAAAAGAGCCCGCTCGGTCGAGGGCGCCGTGGACGCAGATCAACGTTGCTTCGGGGGAGGCGACGCGGAGTTCGGCGAGTGCGAGTCCCTTGACGGGGGAGTCCTCGACGAAATGGATCTGACGCGAGGTGTTCGCCGGCAATGACACGCGTCGACCTTACGTCCGAGCCGTTCGTTACCTATCAAATGCGCGTATCTGAGCCCTAGGCTGGAGGGGTGACTACCCCTCCCGACTCGTCATCACGCCCCGCCCAGGGCTCCTTTGGCCCCAACGCATGGCTGGTCGACGACATGTATGACCGCTTCCTCAACGATCCCACCTCCGTGGCCGAGAGTTGGCGCGAGTTCTTCGCTGACTATCAGCGCTCGACGTTGCCACCCGTCGCGACCACGACGAGCTCGCCCGCTGTGCCGGTGGCCACACGTTCGCCTCTGGCCATCGACGCCGAAGCCACGCCACTCCGGGGAGCTGCCGCGCGCATCGTGTCGAACATGAAGGCCAGTCTTGCGGTGCCCACCGCGACGAGCGTACGCACGGTGGCCGCCCGTCTTCTCGAAATCAATCGCACCGCGCTGAATGAGTCGCTGGCGCGCACGAGCGGCGCCAAAGTCTCCTTCACCCACCTCATCGCGTTCGCGCTGGTGAGGGGACTACGCGAGATGCCCGTGATGAACAATACGTTCGTTGAGGCCGTTGATGAAAAGGGAACGCCTGGCGTTCGCCACAACGAGCACGTGGGCCTCGGACTCGCGGTCGACGTCCAGAAGAAGGACGGCTCGCGCAACTTGCTCGTTCCGGTGATTCGCAACGCCGACACGATGGACTTTCGCACGTTTCTGCTCGCGTACGAAGAGCTCGTGCGCAAGGTCCACGGAGGCACGTTCGGCGCAGACGATTTTGTTGGTGCGACGGTGTCGATTACGAATCCCGGCACGCTGGGCACGGTGCAGTCGGTGCCGCGCTTGATGCCGGGCCAAGGCGCGATCTTTGGCGTGGGCGCACTCGCGTGGCCCGCCGGCTTCGAAGCGGCGGACCCGCGAGCTCTGGCCGAGCTCGGTGTCGGCAAGGTCATGACCCTGACGTCCACGTACGACCACCGCATCATCCAAGGCGCGGAGTCGGGTCTCTTTCTCAAGTACGTTGCCGAGTGCCTCACCGGCGCTCACGACTTCTACGACGAGGTGTTCGCGTCGCTGGGCGTGCCCTATGAGCCGGCCCGCTGGGCGAAGGACCTCAACGCGGTCGATGACGACGAGGCCGAACGGATCTTGAAGCAGATTCGCGTCCAGTCGCTCATCAATATGTATCGCGTTCGCGGGCACCTCAACGCCCACCTCAACCCCTTGAGCAACGAGCCCCCGCCGACGCACGCCGAACTCGAACTCTCCACGTACGGTCTCACGATCTGGGACCTGCAGCGGTCTTTCGTGGTGGACGGGCTCGCCGGCCTGCACGAGGCCACCCTCGAAAAGATCCTGTCGATCTTGCGTGACGCGTACTGTCGCACGACCGGCATCGAGTACGGCCACATCATGGATCCCGCCCAGAAGCGCTGGATTCAAGAGCGCGTCGAAGGGGTGAACTCCTCGCTCGGCAACGACGAGCAGCGTCGCATCCTCAACTCGCTCAGCGAGGCGGAGGTCTTCGAGACGTTCCTGCACGCGCGCTACGTGGGACAGAAGCGCTTCGGACTCGAGGGCGCGGAGTCAACCATCGTGGCCCTGCAGACGATTCTCGACGAAGCGGCCGACCGCGGCGTGAAGGAAGCAGTGATCGGCATGGCGCACCGCGGGCGCCTCAACGTGCTCGCCAACATCGTGGGCAAGTCCTACAGCGACATCTTCAGCGAGTTCGAAGGCAACCTCGATCCCGACAGCGTCCAGGGCAGTGGCGACGTCAAGTATCACAAGGGTGCACGCGGCGTGTTCAAGAATCCCAACGGCGCCACGATCGACGTGTCGATGGCCTCGAACCCCTCGCACCTTGAAGCGGTCTCGCCCGTCGCTGAAGGCATCGTGCGCGCCAAGCAGGACCTGGTGCTTCGCCCGAGTGACGGCACCGAACAGGTCCTGCCCATGGTCGAGCACCCGTACCTGGCCCTGCTCATACACGGCGACGCCGCCTTCGCGGGTCAAGGCGTGGTGAGTGAAACCCTGAACCTCTCGCAGCTCTCGGGCTATCGCATCGGTGGCACGGTGCACATTGTCATCAACAACCAGGTGGGATTTACGACCGCCCCCGAAGCAGCTAGGTCCAGTTTTTACTCAACCGACGTGGCCAAGATCGTCCAGGCGCCGATCTTTCACGTCAACGGCGATGACCCCGAGGCGTGTGCGCGCGCCGCGCGCCTCGCCTTCGAGTATCGCGAAACCTTCCAGCGCGACGTAGTCCTCGACATCGTCTGCTACCGCCGACGCGGCCACAACGAAGGTGACGACCCGAGCTACACCCAGCCCGAGATGTATAAGGTCATCGACCAGTTGCGCTCGGTGCGCAAGATCTACACCGAGACCCTCGTGCGTCGCGGTGACATCTCCATCGAGGAGGCGGAGTCCGCGCTCAATGAGTTCAACACGCGACTCCAGAGCGTGCTCGACGAAGTGCGCACCGTTCCGATACCCGTGCTCGACAGCGTGCGTCCCTTTGAGGTGCCCGTGGACGCGCCGGCCCCTGAAACCGGGGTGCAGCGCGAGACGCTGCTCAAGATCGCCAAGGCCACGATCACCGCCCCCGACGGCTTTACCATTCACCCGAAGTTGGAGCGTCAGTTCGCCCAACGCTTAGCGGTGCTTGAATCGGGCGACGTCGACTGGGCGTTCGGCGAGGCGCTCGCGCTCGGTTCGTTGGTGCTCGAGGGTTCGAACGTGCGTCTCACGGGCCAGGACACGCGCCGCGGCACGTTCTCGCATCGTCACTCGGCCCTCATCGACTACGAGAACGGTGAGCAATACGTGCCGCTCGCGAGCATGGGCGCACCGGGATTCTTTACCGTGCGCGACTCGGCGCTCAGTGAGTACGCCGCCCTCGGCTTTGAGTACGGCTACTCGGTGGAGTCCAAGAACACCCTGGTGGCCTGGGAAGCGCAGTTCGGCGACTTCGCCAACGGGGCCGAGATCATCGTGGACAACTTCCTGGTCGCGGCCGAAGACAAGTGGGGTCAGTTGGCCACCGTCGTCATGCTGCTGCCCCACGGCTACGAAGGTCAAGGCCCGGAGCATTCGAGCGGTCGCATCGAGCGCTACTTGTCGCTCAGTGCTCGCAACAACATTCGTGTCGCTCAGCCGACCACGTCGGCACAGTACTTTCACCTCCTGCGCAGCCAGGTGCGCCGCGATCGGCCGGTGCCGCTCATCGTCTTCACACCCAAGTCGATGTTGCGAGCGGTTCAGACTCGCTCACCCCTCAGTGAGTTCGAGCACGGCTCGTTCCAGACGGTGCTCGACGACACCATGGGCGATCGCAGTCGGGTCACTCGACTCGTGCTCGCTTCGGGCAAGGTGGCCCACGAAGCCATCGGGCGTCGCGACGCGGGCTCCATCGATCACGTGGCGATCGCACGCGTCGAGCAGCTCTATCCGTGGCCGGCCGACGAGATCGATCGGGTCCTCCAGGGATATCCGAACGTCACCGAGGTGGTGTGGCTCCAAGAAGAGCCCGAGAACATGGGGGCGTGGCCCTTCGTTCATCTCCAGATGCACCACCAGCTACGCGGACTCGCGGTCTCGCACGTGGCGCGCGCCGAGTCGGCGAGCCCGGCGACCGGTAGCGGTCTCGTGCACGCCGCCGAGCAGGCCGACCTCCTCACGCGGTCGGTCGGGTGAGTCCGGCCAGGACGCCACGCCTGCGCGTGGTGGTGGACGGGTCCAACCTTGCGACCGAGGGCCGCGTGGCGCCCAGCCTGAAGCAACTAGACGAAGCGGTGAGCGCCTTCGCGGACGAGCACCCGGGGGCTGAGATCATCGTCGTGGCGGACGCCACGTTTGAACACCGCGCGGCGGCCAACGAGCGCAGTCGTTTCCTCGACGCCACGATGGCCGGTGACATTGTCACTCCGCCCGCGGGAGCCGTGGGACGCGGTGACGCCTTCATCTTGAAGATCGCCGACCGCATTGGCGGAGTGGTCTTGAGCAACGACTCGTTCCAGGAGTTCCACGACGAATACCCGTGGCTCTTTGACGTGGGTCGTCTCATCGGCGGCAAGCCGGTGCGCGGGGTGGGATGGGTCTTTACCGACCGCGTGCCGGTTCGCAACTCCAAGGTCCCCCAGAGCGTGAAGAAGCTCGCGGTGACTCTCGCCGGAGGAGCGAAGCCCACCATCGGCACCACGATCACCCCGATCAAGGCGAAGAAGGCCCCGGCGACGAAGAAGACGCCGCCCAAGGCCGAGAAGACACTCGAAAAGATTGACAAGATCGCTAAGGCGCCCGCGAGGACCACGAAGAAGGCAGCCAAGGTAACCGCACCGGAAAAGAAGCGGGTCACAAAGAAGCAAGTAGCGAAGATCACCGAGAAGCCAACGAAGAAGGTGGCCAAGGTGGAGGTGCCGCTTGAGGCCGCTCCGGCGGTCGCCCTTAAGCGCGGCCGTCAGCCCGTCAACCCCGAGGCCGAGTTCGCCGCGTTTAAGAGCACCTATCGCGTCGGCTCGCGCGTCCCGGGAGAAGTGACGGCCTTTACTTCGCACGGCGCGGTTATCAAGGTCGAACTCAAGGGCGGCAAGCAGGTGGAGTGTTACGCGCCCACCACGCTGCTGGGTGATCCCGCGCCCGCTCGAGCGCGCGATGTGCTCAAGCGGGGCGACCAGCGGGTCTTTCGTCTCGTAACCGTCGACAGCGACCGCCGCATCGCGGAATTGGCGCTCGTATGAGCGAGCTGTCCCTCGACCCGGCTGACTGGCTGCCGCACCGTCCACCCTTCTTGTTGATCGATCGGCTCCTGACGCTCGAGCCGGGCGTGCGCGCGAGCGGTGAGTGGGCACTGCGCGGTGACGAGTGGTTTTTCCCCGGGCACTTTCCCGGTCGGCCGACGACGCCCGGGGTCTTGCTGCTCGAGGCCATCGCCCAGTGCGGCGCCGTCGTCGTCTTATCCGACGAGCGCTACACCGGTCGCCTGCCGCTCTTTGGTGGAGTCGAGCGCGCTCGCTTTCGCCGTCAAGTTTTGCCCGGGGACACGGTGATCCTGGAGTGCGAGATGACCAAGCTGTCCGCGCGAGGCGGAAAGGGCGCGGGTCGAGCGACCGTCAACGGCGATCTCGCCGCGTCGGGCGAGATCTTCTTCGTTCTCGCCGACGTCTAACTCAGCCGAAGCGCTTCGGCAGAACCGCCTCAATGAAGGTGGGACCCGGCGTGGCGTAGGAGCGCTGCAGGGCGGTCACGAGTTCGTCGGCGGTCGTCGCGCGTTCGCCCGGCACCCCGAGTGAGGTGGCCAGGCCGGCGAGATCCAACGTGGGGTCGTCGATGTTGAGCAGGCGAGCGCTGGCGTCGCCGTCGGCGTGAGCGCCCACCCGCGAGAGCTCGAAGTTCAAGATGGCGTAGCTGCGATTCGACAGTCCCACGACCGTCACGTCCAGGCCCTCGCGGGCCATGCTCCAGAGCGCTTGAGGGGTGTACATCATCGATCCATCTGACTCGAGGGCCAGCACGCGGCGCTTCGACGCAACGGCCGCGCCCAGGGCCAGGGGCAGGCCAAACCCGATGGATCCACCCGTGAGGGTCATCCAGTGGTGCGGCGGGGCCACACCCAGCATGCCCGGCAAGTGCACGCCGCTGGTGTTCGACTCGTCCGCGATGATGACGCCCTCGGGCAACGTCGCCACTATCGCCTGGGCCAGGGAGTGCGTCGTGAGTTCTCCACTCGGCGCAGGCGGTGGCCCCATCAGTGCGTGAGCCAAGACCGGGGCGTGAAGTGCGTCCGCGAGGGCCTCCAGGGCGGGCCCGACGTCGCCCCCGGGAGCCACCAAGTCGATGATCTCGGTTCCGTCGGGCACCAAGCGGCTCGGTACGTTCGGGTAGGCGAAAAAGCCCACCGGTTCGCGAGCGCCCACCAAGATCACGGTCTCGGCGTCCTTGAGTTGTTCGAGAGCAAACTCGCTCAGATAATTGAGTCGCTCAGTGCCGCCGCCCTCAACGATGGTGGGAAACGTCTCGGTCATCACCCGCGCCGACGTGGCAGCCCCGACGCGGTGCGCGAGGTCGAGGTGCCGGCGAGTGAGAGATCCACCGAGCAACAGCACGGTGCGCCGCGTGCGCAACACGTGCTCGGCCAGGGACAGTTCCTCGTCGCCGACGTCCACTTGAGATGGTTTTGCCGCCATCGGCCAGGCGGAAGGCACGTCGACTTCGTTCCAGCTCACGTCGGCGGGCAAGACGAGGGTGGCGACCCGACCGGGCGGTCCGTAACTCGCGGCGACCGCGTCGGCCACATCCGTGGCGAGTGCGTTCGCGTCAACGCTGCGTCGGTACCAACCTTCGAGGGGCTCGGCTAGGGACTCGATGTTGCTCTGCAGGGGTGCGTCGTGGATCGCGTGATAGGTGGCGTGATCGCCGACGATGTTCACGATCGGCGTGTGAGCGCGCCGCGCGTTGTGCAGATTGGCCCAGCCGTTCGCCAGTCCCGGACCCAGGTGCAACAACGTGGCGGCCGGCGTGCCGCTCACGCGCGCGTACCCATCGGCCGCTCCGGTGGCGACTCCCTCGAACAGGCACAACACCGCGTTCATGTCGGGTGTCTCGTCGAGTGCGGCGACGAAGTGCATCTCGGACGTGCCGGGATTGGCGAAGCAGACGGTGACTCCGTTGGCGCCCAGCGTCGAGAGCAGAGCGCGGGCGCCGTTCACGGCTCGACTCGCGGGGGGAAGAGTCTCACGGGTGCGAACTATACAAGGACCACTGACTTACCTTGTCTTGGTCTTGGCACTCTCTTCGATCTGCGCGAGGCTCTCGGTCAGTGACGCTTTGATCGCGTCGAGACGCGCCTTGCGTGCATCTCCCGTGAGAGGGGCGTTGCGTCGCTCGATGTCGGCGATGACCGCGTCGATCGGGGCGAGGAAACGCGAGGGGTGCCGGTCGGGGTAGCGCGGGTCGTTTCGTCCACGACTCCACGTGATGAGGAGTGACTGCTCGGCGCGACTGAGGGCCACGTAGGCCAGCCGCTGTTCTTCGGCGAGCTGCTCAGCGGTGGTGGCGTTGTAGTGCGGGAGCTGGCCCTCCGCCCACCCGATAGCGGCCACGTGTTGGAACTCGAGTCCCTTCGAGCGGTGAATGGTGGATAGGGCGACGGCGTCGCGATCGGGCTCGTCGAACCGACGGGTCGAGATGTCCACGGCCAGCAAATCGGACGCGGGTGAGTGTTCGGGGCCACGACGCTCGGAGGGAATACTGGCGGCGTCGAGGTAACTGGCGATGAGTTCGAGTTGCGCGTTGGTGCGCGCCAGGACCGCGAGTGAGTGCCACGGGCTGCCGGGTTGGTGCTTGGCCGCGAGCCACGTGGCGACGTGCTCAGCCTCCTGTTCGTCGGTGTCGTAGACGCGCACAAGGGGAACATCGCCTTGGTCTTTGGCGGGTTCAATTCCGCGCGCGCCTGGTTCGAGCAGCGTGTTGGCGACTGCGATGATGTTGGCCGTCGAACGATGGTTGCGCGTGAGATCGAGCACGACGGTGTCCGGCCACGTCGCCAGAATGTCGGTCATGAGCGACGGCGCAGCGCCGTTGAATCCGTAAATCGACTGGTTGGGGTCGCCCACGCAGAACAGGTCGGGGTCGTCGCCGGCCATCTGGCGCAACAGCATGAACTGGAGAGGATTCATGTCCTGGGTCTCGTCCACGTAGAGCGCGCGGTTGCGGTAGCGAAACGACGCGAGCACGTCGGGCTCATCGCGCAGCAAGGTGATCGCTTCGCTTAGGAGCAGGTCGAAGTCCACCTGTCCGCGGCTGCGCGTGAGGCCCACGTAGCGGTCCAGGATCTCGGCCAACTGGGCCGGTGGCAGTGGCGCCTCGCGACGCTGGCGACGCGCGTTCTTCGCGTAGGTTGCGCCGTTGAAACCCTGGCTGAGCGCCCAACCGATCTCTTGCTCGAGGCGGGGCAGCTGCCAGTCTTCCAACTTGAGTTCGCCGCTCTCGCGCAACTGGAGGGCGAGCGCGCTCACCAGTTTTCGTCGATTTGGTTCGAGTGTGAGGGGTCGCAGGTGGTGGTCGTTGCGGTACTGGGTGACGATGTTGAGCGCCGCGCGGTGAAAGGTGCCGGCACGCACGTCGCGCACTCCCGCGCGAAAGAGGCGCTTGCGCAATTCATCGCCGGCCTTGCGCGTGAAGGTCATCGCCAGGATCTGGTCGGGCTCGGTCTCGTGATCGGCCACGCGTCGCTGGATCCGCAGGGTCAGTACGTGGGTCTTGCCCGATCCCGCGGTCGCGCGCACCAAGAGGCGCCGCGCGGGCGACATCACGGCCTCACGTTGCTCGGGCGTGAGGCCGATCAGTAAGTCGTGTGAGAAGTTCGCCTCGTCCATTGCTTCTTGCACGCTAATGGGAGGTCGTGACGTGGTTCAGGCCCTCACTAACCTCTATACGTGCTTCGTAGCTACGGCAACTCGCAGGTGTTTGGGGAGACCTACGGTACGGGACCCATTCGCGTTGTCTGGCTCCACGGCTGGGCTCGACAGGCAAGTGACTTCGCCACGGCGGGCCAGTTACTGGCCGATCGGGGCTTTGCGTCCGTGGCCCTCGACCTACCCGGTTTTGGCTCGTCGCCGCCTCCGAGCTCTGCGGGCGGGGCTCAACTCTACGCCGACTTGATCCTGCCCACCCTGCGCGAGATCTCCGAGTCACCCCTGGTGGTGGTCGGTCACTCCTTTGGCGGGCGGGTGGCGCTGCTTCTCGCGAGCGAGCACCCCGAACTCGTCAAGGAACTTGTGCTCACTGGTGTTCCGCTTCTTCGACTCGGCCCGACGAGACGTTCACCACTGGCGTACCGAGTCGTACGCTTCCTCGCGGGACACCACCTCATCAGTGCGGCGCGACTCGAAGCGGCCCGCCAGAAATATGGGTCGAGTGACTACCGCAACGCGAGCGGAGTGATTCGCGACGTACTGGTGGCGACGATGCAGGAGAACTATGAGTCCGCGTTGTCGTCGCTGCGAACGCCGGTGACATTTCTCTGGGGCGAGGGAGACCGTGAAGCCCCGCCTGAGGTGGCCGAGCGCGCAGCGGATTTGGTGACGTCCCCGTCGAACGTGAGGGTCCTGGCGGGCGTGGGTCACTTCGTGCCACTCGAAGACGCCGATGCGCTGGTCGATGTGACCACGAGGGCGATTCGTTCGTGACGCTCGCTCGCACCATCATCTTGAGCGCGTTGCTCGTCGCGGCGTACTGCGCCCAGATGGCTCGTTGGCTGAGGGTCCTGCAGCGAGAGCACTACGACGCCTCGTCGCTGATGCGCTTTCTCGCGCGCTGGTCTTCGCCCCAGCGCCCGAGCGCGAAGGCGAACCTGGGGGCCAAGCCGAGGCGACCCTTCACGCTCAGTCACGTCTTGATCGTGGCGATTTTCGTGACGATCGTGCTTCGGGCCTGGGACTCACTCGTCGTGGCGGCGTCGCTGTACGGGCTGTTCTGTCCGTGGGGGTTGCCGCTGCGTGGGCGCACCAGTCGCCTCGAGTGGACGCGGCGCCTTCGCACGACGGCCATTGTCGCCACGGTCATCTCGCTCATCATCGCCGGGGTCGCGGCCCTCGCGCCGCACCCTTTCCTCGGAGCGGTCGTCATGGTGCTGGCGGTGAATCCGATGCTCGATCTGGTGACGAGAGCGCTCAAGCCCCTGGAAGATCGCCGCGCGCAGCGCTTCGTTGACCAGGCGGTTCGTCGGCTGTCGACGATCACCCCACGCGTCGTGGCGATCACCGGCTCGTACGGCAAGACGTCCACCAAGAACTACCTCGCGACGCTCCTCGGCACGAGCGTCGGCGTGGTCGCTTCGCCACGCAGTTTCAATAATCGCGCGGGTCTGTCGCGGGCCATCAACGAGAACCTGGCCGAGGGCACGCAGATCTTTATCGCGGAGATGGGCACGTACGGGCCGGGTGAGATACGCGAGCTGACGTCGTGGTGTGCGCCGGAGATTGCCGTGGTCACCGCCATCGGACCCGTGCATCTCGAGCGCATGGGGAGTGTGGAGGTCATCGAAGCCGCCAAGCGCGAGATCACCGAGCGCGCGTCGACGGTCGTGCTCAATCTGGACGACGCTCGTCTGTCGAGTTGGGTGAGCGACCTGCGTGCCCAGGGTAAGCGAGTGGTCACCGCAGGATCGCGGATGGTGGACGCCGACGTACGGGTCGCGGCCACTCGCCATCACTGGAGCGTGAGCATCGGTGGAGAGGTCATCGCCGAACGCGACGAGATCGTGGGCGTGCAGCCGACGAACCTAGCGTGCGCCCTCGCCGCGGCCCACGAACTCGGTGTCGACGCGGCGACCCTCGCCGCGCGCCTGTCCGACGTGCAGCCGGTCGCCAATCGGCTCAACGTCGCCACGTCCCCGGCGGGCATCGTGGTCGTCGACGACACGTTCAACGCCAATCCGGCGAGCGCGAGCGTCGCGCTCGACACCCTCAAATCGCTCGACATCGCGGGTCGGCGAGTCGTGGTGACCCCGGGTCTGGTCGAACTTGGTCGAGAGCAGTACGGAGAGAACGTGCGTCTGGCGCAGCTCGTGGAGGCCGTGCCCGCCGAACTCGTCGTGATCGGCCGCACGAACATCGTGGCGCTGAGCGCGGGTTCCACCACGCCGCCGCGTCGCTTCGACACGCGCGATGACGCGGTCAAGTGGATTCGCAACACGCTCGTCCCCGGCGACGGGATCTTGTTTTTGAACGATCTACCCGACCACTACCCTTGAGGTCTTATGAGTCGGGCGAGGTGAGCGGTGGCTAGCGGAGTTCTCTTTGGGGGTCCGACGCCCGAGCACGACATCTCGATTCTGACCGGGCTGCAGGCGCTGCGTGAACTGTCGTCCTTCGAGCGCGACGCGCAGGGAATCTACTGGACCAAGACCGGCGCGTACTACGCCGTGGGCAGTGACGTCGAGGCCGAGGCATTCCTAGACGGCGTGCCCAAGGGCGCGAGTGAGGTCACCCTTCGCCTGGGTGAGGACGGTGGCTTCTGGACGAGTGGCTCGCGGCTCTCGGGGGGCAAGAGGCTCGACGTCGACACCCTGGTTCTCGCCACACACGGTGGCCCGGGCGAGGACGGTACCCTGCAGGGCGCACTGGACCTCGCGGGCCTGGCCTACACCGGTCCCACCGTTGCGGGGGCGGCACTGGGTATGGACAAGTGGGCGTTCTCGGCCGTCATCGCGAACGCGGGATTACCGTCGCTGCCACGCGATCTTCTAAGCGCGTCGAGCACTTCACTACCGTTCGCGGGGCCCTATATCTTGAAGCCGCGCTTCGGGGGCTCGTCGATTGGCATTGACGTGGTGGCCGACTTCGCCACCGCCCAGGCGCGCCTCACGACCAACCCGCACTTTGCCAATGGGTGTGTGGTCGAGCCCTATCGCGAAGACCTCAGCGACATACAGATCGCGCTGCGCACGTATCCCTCGTTAGAACTCTCCGAGATTGAGCGACCCATTCGACGCACGCCGGACACCGAGATTCTCAACTACCGCGACAAGTACGTCGGTGGAGAAGGCATGGTGGCCGCGCCGCGCGAGTTGCCAGCCCTACTGGCAGAGGGACAGCGCGAGGAGATTCTCGAGATGGCTCGCGCGATTGCCGGCGTGGCTCAGGTGCGCGGGGTTGCGCGACTGGACTTTCTCGCCAACGACCACGAGATCTACGTCAACGAGATCAATACGATTCCGGGTTCACTAGCCAAGTACCTCTTCGTCGATCCGCCGCTCGCGTTCGCGACGCTACTGAAAGACCTGTTGGCTGAGGCCCGTGAGCGACCAGCTCATCGCTACAGCGCCGCGGGCGCCGACGGGCTGGTGTTGCGCCGAGCGGGCTCCATCGCCGCCAAACTCGCGTAGCCGGGGCACCCTGGCGAGTGCGTCGCTGAGCGCGTCGCTGTAGGGGTCGATCAGCAGTCCTTGCTGCAGTGACCAAAAGGCCAGTTCGTAGTTGCGCCGACGCATCGCACTGTGGTGCAGCGCCAGAGCCGCCCACTCGCCGTCGCGCGCGAGGCGAGCGGCGAAGCCCTCGGCGAGAAACCACTCGAATCCGCGCAACGTGCTCGCCAGAGGTTCGCCCTTGATGAGCAGCAGCGCTTCGTGCACGAGGGACGCCGCATCGGTAACGGGAAGTTGTCGTGCGCGCGCCACGAGCGTAGAGAACATCTCCACGTCGCTCGTGACGCCGTGGGTGGCGTAGAGCCCGGACGACGAGACCGGATGGAGGCGAGGCCCCTGAACATCGACGCCCAGCGAGCGACGCACCGAACTCGCGGTGTTCGCGAGGGTACGTGAGGAGGCTTCGACGTCCGCGTGCAGGAGAACCCGTGTACGCAGGCGCTCGCCGGTCACTGGTTCGTGTCGGTGTAACGCCAGGTAGGCGACCATCTCAATGCACCGGCGTCGCAGGGTCGGAGTAAACGGCTCCACGATTCCGATGACAGTGGGGTCGGCGCGCAGCATCTCGACGCGCAGATCGCCGGTTCGCGGCGCGTCGTGGGGGCTGGGACTCGGTACGCGAGGTCCGTGCTCCAGGTAAGGAGTGAGCGTCACCGCGCAGGCGCTCAGCTCATCGTCCAGGTCGCTCGGCGATCCCAAGTAGACCACCACACTCTGTCGTAAGGCTCGCGTGGCGAGTGCGCGCAAGAGTTCGGCCTCGTCGCGGGCAAACGCAACTGGACCCTGGTGCAAAGCGACAACTTCGCGCTGAACGTCGTCGCTGTTCCACGCCGCACGGATGGGGAGCCGCCCGCCCTCGCGGGCGAATCCAATCAGCGTGCCCGTCGCGCTCGGCCCCAGCGTGCACGCCAAGATGACCCCGCGGATCGGTTCACCCGTCACAGTGGCCGGCTCGTCAGGCACGTCCAGGACGCCATCGTGTTCGTCTCCCGCGAGGGTGGCGAGGTGGGCGATGAGTTCCGGGTTGAGACCCCGCAGCAGCTCGATGGACTCGTCGACATCGAACGAGTTGTCGCCCTCTCGTCGCAGTGCGTCGCTTCGTCGTTTGGCGACGAGGGCGAGGGGCATGGGCGCGAGGCCGACCAGGGGAGTGGGCAGGCGATGACGAACGGGCTGGGACGTGGGTTGATACGCGATGGCGATCGCGGTCGGTTCATGTGCGCTGAGGTGAACGGGAGCCGCGAGGGCCAGCAGAGCCACCACCAGACCGGCGAGCCAGGCGCTGCCACCGGTCTTCACCTGTCGTCCGCGGCGTAGGCGCCACACGTTGAGCACAACTTGCCAGAGAAAGCCGAACCAGAACGCGACGAGCACCACCAGGAGGAGGCGAATGAAGGTGCCGCTTGACTCGCTGGACGTGCGCTGCCACTTGGTGAGCACGACGTAGGGCAGCAGGGCGAAGTAGAGCGCGAGTGCGGCCCCGTGCAGGCGCGTGCTCAACGGACGATCTAGTTGTTCGGTACCAGTTCCCACGTGACGTTCTGGGTTGACGACGGAGCCGTGATCGTTATCTGACATGACGTGTGAGCGGCGATCTCGAACTGGGTCTGGACGGTGATCGTCGTTCCGGCGCAGGTCAGGGTCACCGAGACGGGAGCGCTCGTCGCGACCGTCCAGGTACCGGGACCCCGCAGGGGCACGTCGGCGACCGCGAGGTCCGGGCTGAGCTGACCGCTGACGACGTCGTTCGAGGCGTTCTCGGCGGAGGCGTTCGCGTTCGACTTGACGTTCGAATCGGTCCCGCTGGACGAGTTCGAGGCGCGACCGGCGTTCGTCGCGGGCGGGCTTGTCGCGAGGTTGGTCACCGTGAGCGCCGAGTGACTGTGGGGCGCGGTCGCTCGCGTCGTCGGTACCGTCGTCGTCGTGGTGTGCCGTGGTTTCGCCACGACGGGCGCCAGAGTCGTCGAGGTGGAAGTAGCGGTCGGCAACGTCGTCGTGCTCGAGGTGGCGTGGGTAGCCAGGTGGCGCGGTGGCGTCGAACTCGACGAGGCGGTCAAGGTGAAAACGAGGACCAAGAGAAGAACGGGGCTGGACCACATCACCCAGTGAGCGCTCTTGAGTGACGGCGGCAGTCTCATGATCGTCCTTCGAGGGTAACGGCTCGTGGTATCGAAACTCGGGGCTCATTCACAACCTTTGATAACCGCTAGAGCAAAAAACGGATAGCGAAATATTGAAGCTCTGACTGCAGCGCGGCCGGTGTGCTGTGGTCGACGGCGGCGAGTTCGCGAAGCGAGCGACCCTCGAACACACGGGCGTAGGTCAGTCGAACCAGACGTTCGTGTTCGCCGCCGAGACTGTGCAGGCGAGCGAGCAGCGGTGACGCCTCGCTCGCCGCCCGATCGACCGGCTCATAGGCCGAGACCGCGTGGCGCGCTTCTTTTTCCTTAAGCATCCAGCGCCTAAGGCGTCCCCGCAACGCCGACAGCAGGTCGGGTGCCGCGTAGGTGCGCGACTGTCCGGCCCAGTCCACCAAGAGTTCGCTGAGCAGAGAGATGGCGACGGACACCATCTCGCTCGGCTCGTCGACGACGCCTTCGCCGAATCGCAACTGTCGACTGACACTCACCACACCCGGCAGCAAAGTCTGGAGCAGGGCGCGATGGATGTCCGGGTCGGTCGCTTCTTCGAGCAATGCCCGAACGATCTGGGCGCGCTCAAGAACGCTGCGTCCTCCCCGGGACTCGAGCAGACCGAGGAGATCGCACAGATCGTGCTCCTCGGCTAGTCGAAGATCGGGGTGGCGCTCGTCGAGGCGCCGCAGAGCGGCTTGCGGCGCTCGGGCGGCGACCGATCCAGCGCCACTCGGTGCGCATATTGGTCAGGATGTCAAAGTGGCTGTTCATAGATCCCAGTAGAGAGAGCTCCACGCACTGAGCGACGCCACTATTTCCTACCGGGTCGATGACATTTCTCATGACCTCATCGTGAACAGCACCACACACATGGCAGCGCACATACCCGAGTTCTAAGGTGGGCCAATGGACATCGAATCCTTTTACGAGCAAAACGAAGCGCGTCGCGAGAGTGCCGAGATCGAGTTCGGCAACGAGTGGACCGACGCGCAGAACAACGAGTATGAGCTGTCCTGGGTGGAGGCGACGGGCGAGCTCTACCTCATGGTCGAGCCCGATGCTCCCGTGACCGAGGACCTCTTTGGCGATTTTTACGTCGCGGGCGAAGTGGTGAGCGACCTCACCGTGGTCGTGATCGCCAAGATCGACTCCCAGGCAGCGCTCGAGGACCAGCTTGCGGGCTGGGAGGACGCGATGTTGGACGACAACTCCCTCACGTGGTTACACCAGCGCCTCACCCAGGACACCTAGACGTACGGCGTTTGAGAGTCGGCGATTCGACACAGCCGGCTGAGGGTGTCCTTGAGATCGGGGATCGGCACACGCTCGGCTTCGTTGATCGCCGTCATGAGTGGGTTCCAACTTCCGTCGGCCGAGGTAGCCGCCGCCGCGTAGGGGGTGCCCTTGAGTAATTCACTCACTGCGCGGGCCTCGAGCGTGTTTCGACGCGAGGTCGTGAGACCGGGCTGTTGGCTCTGGCGCTCAATCGACAGCGCGCGTGTGACGTAGACGCAGCTGTGCCGGGCGTCGGCGATGGCGCCACCCGATCCACACGAGGCAAGCACCACGCTCGAAACCGCGAGTAG
Source organism: uncultured Acidimicrobiaceae bacterium (assembly GCA_963840595.1). Classification (GTDB taxonomy): domain Bacteria; phylum Actinomycetota; class Acidimicrobiia; order Acidimicrobiales; family RAAP-2; genus RAAP-2. The sequence goes on along the minus strand of CAWIZQ010000004.1, from coordinate 506,576 downwards.
TGCGAGGATGCTGCCGACTCGAGTTAGCCGAGCCACGAATCCGCGGACTGCAACAAAAAGTCGCTCACGCTACGTCCACGCTCGAAGATGTCGCACAGCGGGTCTTCACCCTTGGCGACCTGACTGAGTGAGATGGCCCGGCGCGCCACGATCGAGATGCGGCGCTCACTGCTCTCGGTGGGCGAGTCGAACGTGTCCGTGGCCGTCACTTCAAGAGGCATCTCGAGGCCTCCGATGGGAGCCAGATCGATGGCCAGACGCAAGAGGTCCGGTCCCTGGGGCATGGGCGGCAGGCTCCAGGTGAGCACCAGGGGAAAGTGGAACTCGTCGGGCGGATCGACCTCGTCGGGCAGCCCCAGCACGGCGTCTTCGAAGGCGAGCAACGTGCGCGGATCGACGTCCAGTTCGATGTGGAGATCGACCGGACCGCCGCACCCGTCCTCGGGGTGCAGATCGACCTCCCACGCTTGGCGCAGGGAGTACGTCTCGACGAAATGGCGCTCATCGTGGACGTGAAAGCCGTGAGTGACTGCGTGGTCTTTGAGGTCGGCGACGAAGCCTGCGACATCGATAGCGGCCATTACCCTTCAGGCTAGTCGCGTACGCCACTAGCGTTGCTGCGTGTCAAGTTCACTTTTCGAGCCTCTTCGCCAGTGCGCACAAGAGATTGGGATGGTCGTGACGGCGGGAGATCATGACGGGTATTCCGGCCTGCGACCGACTCAATATCACCTTGACGTCGAGGCCGACGCGATCGCGCTTCGCGTGCTGCACGGTGCGGGATTTCGCGTCGTCAGCGAAGAGTCGGGAGTGACCGGCGAGGGTGAGTACACGGTCGTCCTTGACCCCATCGACGGCTCGACGAACTGCGATCACGGGGTGCCGTTCTTCGCGACCAGTCTCGCGGTTCTACGAGAGAACGAGTTGGTCGCCGCCCTCGTGGCGAATCAAGTGACGGGCGCCTTCTATGAAGCCGAGGTGGGCGGGGGAGCCCGGCGCAACGGCGAGAAAATATCGGCGAGTGGTGAGCGCGAGTTGGGCGCATCCATCGTGAGTTTTTCGGGGCTTCCCTCGCGTCACCTGGGCTGGGCGCAGTACCGGTCCCTCGGCGCCGCCAGTCTGGAGATCTGCCTGGTGGCCGACGGGTCACTCGACGCGTTCAGTGTGGCGGCGCACTCGCGACTTCATCCGTGGGACTATCTCGGCGGCTTACTGATCGCGCAAGAGTCTGGCGCGGCGGTGGGAGAGTACGACAACGAACCACTCGTCACCTCAGAGCGCGTACGGCGACGTCCGTGCTTCGCCGCCACCTCAGAACTGCTGACCCAACTGATCGGTGCGCAGCCCTTCTAAGGGGCGACGCGGCGGGCCAGTAGGCTTGTCTGCTCCGGGCGCTTAGCTCAGTTGGCTAGAGCAGCTGATTTACACTCAGCAGGTCGGGGGTTCGAGTCCCTCAGCGCCCACCGACCGGGACTGTCGTGGTCTGTGAAAGTTCGGGACGTGTGTCTCACTTTGACTCCGGGACGTGTGTCGCACTTTCCGGCCCGGCTTCGTTTCCCCTGTCCCGGTGGCTCCGGGACCTCTGTCTCACTGCTTCCACCTTTTTGACACGCTGTCACTCGAGTTCTGGACGTGCGTCCGGTGTTCGAGGAGGCGGCAATGTTGAGCGAGCTGTCCGTGGTTGAGCAGCGCTATCTGGCGGTGCGCGAAGCACTCGATTCTGGCGCGACGATCGTCCAGGTCGCCTCGCAATACGGTGTCGATCGACGGACGTTGCACCGTTGGCTCACCCGCTACGCCAACGGCGGACTCGAGGCGCTGGCCGATCGCTCGTCGCGTCCCGACACGAGCCCGACCCAGATGGATCCGAGGATCGAGGCGCGCCTGGTGATGATGCGACGTCAACACTCGGGCTGGGGACCGCGCACGCTGCGCACGAAGTTGGTGAACGAGTTTGGCGACCGCGCGCCGAGTCGCTCGGCGGTCTACCGGGCACTCGTGCGTCATCAACTCATCGTGCCCGCCCCGCGCCGTCGTCGCGCCGAGGACTACCGGCGCTTCGAGCGCACCCGCTCGATGGAGATGTGGCAGATGGACGTGGTCGGACGGATCTATCTCACGAACGGCACGTCGATCAGCTGCGTGACCGGCATCGATGACCACAGTCGCTACTGCGTGAGTGCCCAACTGGTCGAGCGCGCCACGGCCCGGCCGGTCTGTGACGCGCTGCTGCTCGCCCTCCAGCGTTACGGAGCGCCCCAGGAGATCTTGACTGACATTCAAGATAAGTAGTGACCCACAACGCCTCGCGCGGTCCGGCCGGCTGCGTGAGGATTGTGGGTGCCCGGCGCCTGTCCGTTACCGATGCTGACCGATCGAAGCGTGTGCTGTGCACGACTTCTTGCCTGTTGTTCTCGGGGCGGATAGGAGCAACGCCGGGGAAGGCACGCCCTATTGAGAACTCGGCGACCGGCATTTGTGTTCGGATCCCTGTTAGTGAATGTCCGGTGCGGTTCTTCCTCGTCGCTGCTATCCGTCAGGTTCAACGACAACGAAAGGACTGCAATGACGAAATACATACTGGGGATCGACGTCGCCTGTCGCGCCGCCCACCAGGGAACGCTGACCAACGAACGCGGCGAGTTCCTCTGGAGTGCCAGAAAGTTTCGCACGACCCCGAGCGACCTCACGTCGCTGTGGTCGTCGTTACCCGAGGACGCGGAGCTGACGGTCGTGATGGAACCCACGCGCAACGCCTGGGTGCCGCTCGCGAGCTGGTTCCAGCGTCGAGGTGCCGCGGTTGTGATGGTGCCGCCCGAGCAGTCGGCGGACCTACGCGACTATTACTCCAAGCACACGAAGTCCGACCGGCTGGACTCGCGCATACTGGCCCGGGTGCCCCTGCTGCACCCCGAAGGACTGCACTCCTTGGAGGGGCTCGGTCCGGCTGAGCACTTACGGCGAATCACCAAGCTGCGCTCCTCGCTGGTGAAACGGCGCAGTGTCATCGCGGCTCGCCTCGACGCCTACCTCGAGTTGCTTGGACCGAGCTGGCACGCGGCCTTCGCGGGCGATTTGGTCGAGCAACCGCTGCCTGCGTCTCCTCGCCGCCGGCTACAGCGATCCCCAGGCGCTACGACGGCTGGGGCGGGCTCGACTCACCAAACTGATCTGGCGCTACTCACACGGCAAGTGCGGAGAGAGCGAGGCCCAGATGATTCTGGACGCTGCCGCGGCCTCCCTCGAACTCTGGGAAGACCAACTCGATTTTGCCGAGCTGGCTGATGACATAGCCGTTGAGGCGCGACTCGCTCTCGCTCTCTCTCACGAGATCCACGAGCTCGACGAACGCATCGCGGTGTCCCTCAAGGCGGCCGACCCCTGGGGCATCATGACCTCGGTGCCAGGGGTGGCGGTGGTGAACGGTGCCCAGATCCTGGCACGACTCGGCGATCCCACTCGCTTTCGCTCGCTGGCGGGGGCCAAGTCCTTTAGCGGACTCGTCCCCTCACTGAGTGCCTCGGGTCTGCACGGTCGTCACGGCGGACCAACGAAATCGGGTGACGCGCCACTGCGAGAAGCGCTCTTTAGCGCGGCGAACTGGGCACGTCAAACTGACCCCACGCTCGCCCAGCGCTACTACCGCCTCATGGTTCACGAGGGCAAGCACCACAACTCGGCGCTCTGTCACGTGAGTGCGGTGTTGCTGACGCGCATCATCGCGTGTTGGCGCTCGGGCACCCCTTACGTCATACGTGATCTCGATGGCACGCCCATCACGAAGGAACGAGGGCGTGAGATCGTTGCCGAGCATTACAGCGTGCACGAAACCATCCGCGCTCAACGACGGACCTTGAACAAAGGAACGAGCCGTCGAATAAAGGAGTCGCTAGGCGCTCCGTCGATCGGCTCGTCCCCAGCCAAGGTTAGAACAGCCCAAATTCGGACTTGACATCGCTTAAGAACTCAACGGTCGTGTCTTCACTGGCAAACACCAGACCACGCCCGCCACGGTGCTCTTTGACCGGATCTGTCTCAACAACGGCATCAAGCACCGTCTCACCGCCCCCTACCATCCGACCACGACCGGCAAGGTTGAACGACTGCACCGCACGATGCGCGACGAGTTCTTCTCAGAGCATCGCTTTGACACCATCGAAGAGACCCAGGCGGCCCTCGACGCGTGGGTGGTGACCTACAACACCGAGCGCGAGCATCAGTCCCTGGGCGACACCGTGCCGCTACGTCGCTTCGAGCTCGCGCGTCGCGACGACGTCGAGATCGTCGACGGCGATGTCGAGACCGAACCCGTCATCCCCACGCGCAAGAGTCTGCACCGTGTCGTCGACGACAAGGGCCGGGTGACCGTGCTGAACTTCCGTTATCACGTCGGGCGCGTCTACAGCGGCGAACGGGTCCAGGTCTCGAGCGACGACGGGCTGCTCTACGTGCACCACCGCGACGTGTTGATCGCCACCCACGCTCGACGCCACCTCGTGGACGACGACGTTGCCTTCTTGGCCCAACCGCAAGCCAAGGCTCCCACCAAAGGTGACGAGGTGATCCGCAAGGTCGATCCCACCGGCGCAGTGAGTTTCGCCGGCTCCAACTATCGCGTGGGCAACGGCTATCGCGGTCGCTTAGCCGGAGTGCGAATCGTGGGCGACACCGTGCAGATCACTGTCGACGGCGTCCTCATTCGCACGCACCAATCGCGCCACGACAAGTCCAAAGAGTTCAGTGCGCTGGCTCAACCAAACGGAAGAAAAAGGAGGAAAGATGTCGCATAGGTCCCGAAGCCATAACGTGACACGGGTGGTGAGACTTCACAGGGACTGTCGTGGTCGACGTCTCCATTTACACTCGGACCGTGAACGAACCTCCTTCGAATCAGTCGCTGCGCCACGTCGACGCGACAGTTGATATCTCGACGCGCTCGATCGGCGATGCCTGGCTTGAGGTGGCCGAGACGATACTCACTGACGGACACGTCTCGGAGTACGACGGATTAGTGACGCGTGAGCTCATCCTGACGATCCTTCACGTCAGTGATCCGCACAGTCGTGATCCACTGATTGATCGACTCGCCGATCCCGTTCGTTTGCGGTGGATGCACGCGAATTTCACGGATCCAGCTCGAGTCTTCGAGTTGGGTGGCGCGGACAGTTACGCAACGCGGCTCTATAACTACGACCATCGAGGCGTCGATCAGATTGAATGGATCATCGAACGATTGAAGCGGGATGTTTCGTCACGCAGCGCCGCGATCACGACGTTTCAACCGCTCACTGACACGACGTACATACCGTGCATCAGTTTGCTCGACTTTTTCATTCAGAACGAGAGTCTCAATCTTGTGGTCTACGCACACAGCATCGATTTTGGAACGAAGGGATTCGCGAATCTCGTGGAGCTCGCGTACCTACAGGAACACGTGGCGACGGAACTCGCGACGGATATGGGGTTCCTTACCTTCATCGTCAAATCTGCGCACATCTATGAAACGGACATCGCGGAGATGAACGACGTTCTCGTGCTAGCTGGTGACGCTCGGTGACCCCGCGACGATAATCAGGACGCCGTTTTGTTAACGCGCGAGCGCACGGTGGCGACACCCGGGCCGTCGAGTTGGTCGATGTACGCGACGCGGCCGGCCATGCTCATCACCAGCGCGAGAGTCGATCCGGTGACCAGTGGTCCGGATCCAGCAGTGAACGGTCCATCGTCTGCACGCAGCTGGAGACCTGCCACCCTGTTTCGGCTGGGCACCGCGAAGTTGCGTCGCGCAAAGAAGTCGGCCACGGGCGTCAGCGCGTCGACGTCGGGTGTGCGAGGGAGTCCCAGGGGCTGACGGATGTCCTGGGCGTGCACGACGACTTCACCGAGGTAGGCCGGCGTGTGTCCTGAGGGAGCGGTGGTGCTGTTGATGATGGCGCGAAACAGGTCCAATGTCTCGGCCGGCGTGCGGCCGCGATGTTCGTTCAGGCGGCGCTGGTTGTGCACGTCGGGGCGAAATCGCGCGCCAAGCATGCTGCGCATCCAGCGCCACTGATTGATGCTTGCCGCGGCGGTGGTGTGGGCGACCACTTCTTCAACGTCCCACTGGCCGCACAGAGTGGGGTGTCGCCACTGCTCGTCGGTAAGGCCCGACAGGTCTTCCGCGAGTAAAGCCCGTTCTGCGTGCACCATTTCCCAGAGGTGGTTGTCCGACTTCGCCATCACAACCCCCAGATCAAAGAATGCTTGGACAGTACAACGCGACGGTGTCTAATTGGGAAAGGCCAGTGCGCCTTTGGCGGTGTACCAGTTCATTGCGTCAATCGTGAATCGACCTGCGCGCACGGCTGGATCAGATTCGGCGAGGCGACGCGCCTCACTCAATGATCCCACTTGGTACAAGCAGACGCCCCGCCAGCTGTCATCGGGCTGCTCAGCGAGAGGTCCGGCGACCCTCAGATAGCCCGCGTCCTTCATCGCGGCGAAGTGACCGAGGTGATGGCTCTGGATCAGGTTCTCCGTCGCTTCGTCGAGATGCGGTGCATCGAGCGCGCGACGCAGGACGATCAGCTCGTACACGTCGAATTCGTTCGGTGGTTCGGCGGTGCGGGGCTCATCTCCCTTAGTCATCGGCGAGTGCTTGAAGCTGTTCGAAGTGACCGGAGAGGTGCAGGTTTACGTGGGTTTGAAGTAACGCGCCTAGAGGGACCGGCCGATCGACGACGACGGCTCCGTTGTCGATGAGCTTGACCGGAATGAGGACGTCGCGTTGGCCGTCGTCGAGCGTCGCGGCGACCGCCGCTAACTGACGCGCCGATGCGTCCAGCGCGTCGGGCAGAGCGCCAACGCCGCCACGTGACTCGATGTACTCGCGAAGTTCTACCTCTTCGACGTCGTCTCGATTATCGAAGGCGGGCGTCCCGCCCGCCAAGACCTGGTCGACCAGGTCAGCCATGTGGTCGGTCGCCCGAGCGATGTGCGCCCCGATGAGTTCGGCGCTCCAGCCCTTCGTAGGCGTGGAGAACTGGCCGTCGCGCAGCAGCGCGACGAACGGCCCATAGGGCTCGTACAGAGAGAGGTCACTCATCGGTGATTGTCCTTTGGTTGATCGGGACCCTGATTCTGACAACCGTGATGGTCGCTGTCAACGCGCAATCCTTCGCTGCAGAAGCGTCCGATAAGGTGCGGTGAAACCTTCAAATATCAAGGAGCGCATTGTGCTGGGTGACAAGGAAGAACACTTCGTCGGCAAGGGGACTGACCTGTCGGCCCTGGCGACTCACATCGAGGAGTACCTCAAGACCAACGGTTACACGGTGCAGTCCGCTCCGCCGAGTGACGCCGGCAGCGTGATCCAGGCGCACAAGGGGGGTTTTTGGCGAACCGCCGTGGCGGCCGATCGCGCGCTCACGATCACCATCCTGGGGAACTCGGCGGACTACACGGTGAAGTTCGGTATCGGCAAATGGCTCGAACACCTGGGCGTTGCCGCCGTCGAAACCCTATTGCTGAGTGACATCTTCTTGGTCGTGGACGTGGCCGACTCGTTGTGGAGCATCGAAGTCGAAGACAAGCTCATCACCAATGTGAAGGCGTTTATCGGTTAGGCGTCAGGCCCGCGGCTCTATTGAAACCCCACGACTCCGTGGGGTAGGTACTTTTCTTCCAACGAGTCGATCTCGTCGTCACTCAGAACCAAATCGACCGCGGCGACCGCGTCGCTGAGATGTTCGGGCTTCGTCGCACCCACGATGGGACTGGCTACCGCGGGATTCCTGAGGACCCACGCAAGAGCGATCTGAGCGGGCGAGACACCGCGCTCGGCGGACAGGGCGAGCACGGCGTCCACGATGGGCTTATCGGTGTCACTCACCAAGGAACGACCGAACTCGTCCTTCTCCGATCGGTTGGTCTGTGCGTCCCAGGCACGCGTGAGACGCCCGCGGGCGAGGGGGCTCCAGGGAATGGCGCCGACTCCTTGGTCGAGCAGCAGTGGGAACATCTCTCGCTCCTCTTCGCGATAGAGCAGGTTGTAGTAGTCCTGCATGGAAACAAAACGCGTCCACCCGTTCAGGTCGGCGGTGTAGAGAGCTTGGGCGAACTGCCAGGCGTACATCGATGACGCGCCGATGTAGCGAGCCTTGCCAGCCTTGACGACGTCGTGCAGCGCCTCCATCGTCTCGGCGATCGGTGTGTGATAGTCCCACCGGTGGATCTGGTACAAGTCGACGTAGTCGGTTCCCAGTCGCCGCAGACTGTGATCGATTTCGCTCAAGATCGCTTTACGAGAGAGACCTTGACCGTTTGGTCCGGGTCGCATGCGGCCGTTCACTTTGGTGGCGATGACAACCTCGTCGCGCGAGGTCAGCGAGAGAAGGGTTGACCCCGTGATCTCTTCACTGCTGCCGGCCGAGTAAACGTTGGCGGTGTCAAAGAAGTTGATGCCGGCGTCGAGTGCTTGACGGAAGAAAGGCTCGGCCGCGCCGCGATCGAGCGACCAGGGCTGGTTGCCGCGCTCGGGCTCGCCGTAACTCATGCAGCCCAAGCAGATTCGTGAGACCTGAAGTCCCGTGTCGCCCAGCGTGACGTACTCCATGGATCTTCTCCTATCTCGAAATGACCTGCGCCTCCCGTTCTAGTGCGAGCGGGTCACGGACCGTTCGCGAGCGGTGCGAGTCGACAAGCAGAAACATTGACGTGATAGGAACGTGACATCGCTCGCGCATTCATCGACATTGAACCCGCTTCGGCGTGGGATGAGGTCTATTCCGCGCCGGGCGTGCCGCGAGCCGCGTATCGCAAAATCATCGACGTCCTCGACGACTTGGGTGCGGCGGATCTGCGCTCGAGTTTCGAGCAGTTGGCGGCCACCTTCACCGACCGCGGGGTCACCTTCGCCTTTGGCGGCGAAGAACGACCCTTTCCCCTCGACCTCATACCGCGGGTCATCGCGGCGGCCGAGTGGGAGCACCTGGCCGCCGGCGTGCGTCAGCGCGTGCTGGCCTTGGAGGCGTTCTTGGATGACGTCTACGGCGAAGGGAACTGCTTTCGCGACGGCGTGATGCCGAGGCGCCTCATTCTCACGAGCCAACACTTTCGCCGCGAAGCCGTGGGCATTGTCAAAGAGCGCGGCGCTCGGATCACGGTGTCGGGTATCGACGTCGTGCGTGACGAGAGCGGGAACCTGTGCGTCCTCGAGGACAACGTGCGTATCCCGTCGGGCGTGTCGTACGTGATCGAGAACCGTCGCGCGATGACCCAGAGCTTTCGCTCGTTGTTCGCGCGCTATCGCGTGCATCCCGTCGATGAGTACCCGAGCCGGCTACTGAGCGCGCTGCGCCGGGCTGCACCCGATGAGGTGCGCGACCCGACCGTGGTCGTGCTCACGCCGGGGGTGCACAACGCGGCGTACTTCGAGCACGTGTTGTTGGCGCGTCTGATGGGGGTGCAACTCGTCGAGGGCAGTGACCTGGTGGTCGTGGGCAACAACGTCTTCGTACGCACCACCCAAGGTGAGCGTCCCGTACACGTGATCTACCGGCGAGTGGACGATGAGTGGATCGATCCGCTTCACTTTCGTCCGGAGTCGGTCGTCGGGGTCGCCGGACTGGTGAATGCCGCGCGGGCAAAGACGGTGACGCTAGCCAACGGTATCGGCAACGGCGTGGCGGACGACAAGTTGATCTACACCTACGTCCCCGAGCTCATTCGCTACTACCTCGGGGCCGAGCCCCTGCTCGACAACGTGGAGTCGTATCGCCTCGAAGACCCGGAGTGCCTCGGTGAAGTCACGAGTCACCTCGAGCGCTACGTCATCAAGCCGGTCGACGGATCGGGTGGCAAGGGCATCGTCATCGGCCCCCAGAGCGACCCCGCGACCCTTCGTACCCTGCGCAAAGCGATTCTCGCCAACCCACGAGGTTTCGTCGCCCAACGTCCCGTGGCCCTCTCCACCGTGACGACCTTCGTTGACGACCAGATGTCACCGCGTCACGTGGACCTGCGTCCCTTCGCCATCCACGACGGTGACGACGTGTGGGTGCTACCGGGCGGACTCACGAGAGTGGCCCTGGGCGAGGGAGCGCTCGTCGTGAACTCGAGTCAGGGCGGCGGATCGAAGGACACCTGGGTGCTGGCGGACGTGGAACGTCCCCCACGATCAGTCGCGGTGAACGTCGCCGCGCCGCTGGCCCACCTCGACGGAACCGAGCGGCAAGCCGGTCCGCCGGGCGCGGGGGCGAACCAGTGACCCGACCCATGCTCTCTCGCCTAGCCGAACTCATCTACTGGACGGGGCGCTACGTCGAGCGCGCCGACGACACGTCGCGCATCGTCGACGCCTACATCCATCGCATCGCTGAGGACCCCTTCGGCGACCCCGATCTCGCCTGTCGATCGCTGTTCGCCATCTTGGGCATGGAGATCGACGAACCGGTGGTGAGCGAGTCAATGGTGCTCGAGCACCTCGTCTACGACCCCGTCAATCCCTCGGCCATCACGGGCAGCTTGCTCGCGGCCTACGAGAACGCCCGGCGAGCGCGCGAAGTGATCTCTTCGGAGATGTGGGTCTGTCTCAACGCCACGCGCAACGAGTTGCCCGCCGTACGTCGGCGCGCGCGCCGCGTCGGAGCGGCCAACTACTTGGCCTACGTGCGCGAGCGCACCGCGCTCTTTGCCGGACTGGCCGACGCCACCATCAGTCACGACGAGACCTGGTGGTACTTACTGCTGGGTCGGAGCCTCGAGCGCATCGATATGTCGGCGCGCCTGCTCGAGGGTCGTCTGCTCGCGGGCGACGACACACCCGATTGGCTGACGCTGTTGCGCGCCGCGGGGGCGATGGAGTCGTTCTTGCGCGCCTCGGTCCAGGTCGCGAGCCCCGAGGAGATCGCGTCCTTCCTCCTGCTTGATCGGGACTTTCCCCGCTCGGCGTACTACTCACTTGCGGTGGCCGATCGGTGCCTCGATGAACTCTCCAAGGTCGGACCCTCGGATCGCGACGTGAACCAGGCTCGTTTGACCATTCGACTGACCCAGACTCGCCTGGAGTACATGGATCCGAGTGCGGCGCTGCGCGAACTCGCCGAGATCCTTGATCTGCTCGAACAGACGAGCGCCACCGCGAACGATCAGATCACCGAGCGCTACTTTCGCAACGTCGTGGCGATCAACTGGGCGAGCGGGCAGGGCACGTGAGCGACTCGATGCGCCTTCGTGTTCGACACGTGACCGGCTTCTCCTACGACGGTGCAGCGGACTCGTCCTACAACGAGGTGCGCATGACGCCTCTGTCGCTGCCCCGCCAACGAGTCGAGTTCTCTTCGCTAATCATTACGCCCTACGCGTTGCAGTCGACGTATCGCGACTACTTCGACACGATTGTGACGACCTTTGACCTCCACGAGAGTCACGAACGATTAGAAGTGGTCGCCGACGCGACCGTCGAGACGTTGCGCGACGAGGTCGACGAGAGGGACGGGTCGATCGTCCTCGACCCGGCGTGGAGCGATCAGTACGTCGAGTACCTCGCGCCGACGTCGCACACTCTGTTGTCGCCCGAGCGTGCTCGAGGAGTTTCGCGAATTGACACGGTCGTCGAATGATGTGAGGTCCATCGTCGAGGTCGCCCTCGGCGTGGTGATGGAGCGCCTCGAGTACGTGCGCGGCGCCACCCAAGTGACCTCGACCGCCCAGGATGCGTGGGATGAGGGCATGGGCGTGTGCCAGGATCTCACGCACGTCATGCTCGCCCTGGTGCGCAGCGCCGGAGTGCCTGCTCGCTACGTCTCGGGCTACTTGCATCCCGACCCGAGTGCAGGGGTCGGCGAGACGCTCGTGGGGGAGAGCCACGCGTGGCTCGAGTATTTTGCCGGCGACTGGCGCGGCGTTGATCCCACGAACGCGGGCGACGTCGGACTGGGTCACGTGACGGTCGCTCGGGGTCGCGAGTACGGTGACGTGCCGCCGCTCAAGGGCATCTACCACGGTGATCCCGCCAGTTCGCTCGGCGTCACGGTGGAAGTGACACGCCTCAGTTAGCCGGCCGTCTCGTTGACACTCTCTAGTGTGTTCGGTGAACACGAAGGAGTTGTCAATGTCTCGGCCCACGATTGTTGTCTGTGAGGGTGATCAGACCGGTCAGGAGCTCTTAGAAGAGTCGTTGCGGGTCTTCGATCCCTCCGTACTCGGCGCGGAGGTCGAGCTGGTGCGATTCGATCTCTCACTCGGGGTCCGTGAAGCAACAGACAACGGCATCGTTCGCGAAGCCGCCACCGCAATGCGCGAAACCGGCCTCGGCCTCAAGGCGGCGACCGTGACCCCGCCCGAGCGCGGCGGGGTGGGGTCACCCAATCAGATTCTGCGCCGCGGCATCGACGGCAAGGTCATCGTGCGCACCGGTCGCCGGATCCCCGGCGTGACGCCCATTGTCGCCCTGAGCTATCCGGTCGTTGTGGTCCGCATGGCGGTGGGAGATGCGTACGGCGCGCTCGAGGGTCGTGACGGTGAACCGGGATCCCGCGCGGAAGAGGCGTGGCGCACCGAACGCATCGAGCGCTCGGTGTGTCAGTCGGTCGCCGAGTTCTCCTTTCGATCGGCTCGCTCCCTGGACGGTCTTGTCTACGGCGGCCCGAAGTGGACGGTCTCGCCCACCTACGAAGGCATGCTCAAAGAGGAGATGGACGCGGCCGCGGCGCGTCACCCCGACGTGCCCTATCGGCCCATGCTGATCGACGCGGCGTACGCCGGTCTCATGACCGAGGGCTGGCACAGTCCAGTGGTGATTCCCGCTCTTAATCGAGACGGCGACTGCCTGAGCGACCTGGTGCTCGCCATGTTCGGTTCGATCGCCGGGGCCGAGTCCGTACTTTTGTCGCTCGACGAGAACCTGGAGCCGACGGTCGCCATGGCCGAGGCGCCTCACGGTACCGCGCCCTCGCTCGAGGGAAAGAACGTGGCCAACCCCATGGCGATGCTGCTCGCGTGCGCTGCGGTGCTTGAGCACGCGGGATATCGCGGTTACCCGGACTGTGCGGCCGGCGCGGTGGCGATCCGCGAGGCGACGCTCTCCACCGCGAGAGACGGTATCCGCACCTTCGACCTCGGCGGCGACGCCTCCACCAGCGACGTCGTGGACGAAGTCATCCGCCGCGTGCGCGCGGCTCGCGTCGGTTAAGTCACCCCCCGTTCGCAACCGCGCGACTTAGTGTGGGGACACCTCGCCCTAAAGGAGTCCTCATGGACAACCGCCAGATTTTGCTCGCCGAACGTCCCCACGGTGGCTTAAGCGAGTCGGTCACGAAGCTCGTCACGACCCCTCGTCCAGAGTGCGGCGAGGGAGAAGCCCTCATCAAGGTGGCGATGTTGAGCATCGACCCGACGATTCGCACGTGGATGGACGACGCCCCGGGGTACCTTCCACCGATTCAGCTGGGCGACGTCGTTCGCGGCAGCGGCGCGGGCATCGTCGTCGAATCGAAGAACGATCACTACCGGGTGGGCGACTTCGTCTTTGGCATGACCGGCTGGCAGGAGTGGGTGCTTGCTGACAACGATCGCCGTTTCTCGGTCATTCCCTCGGGTCTGGGCTTGGACCTGGCGACGGTCATGAATGTGCTCGGCGTGACGGGTATCACCGCGTACTTCGGCATGACCGACGTCGGCCAGGTAAAAGACGGCGACGTCGTGGTCGTTTCGGGCGCGGCCGGGGCCACCGGTTCGGTGGCGGGACAGATCGCCAAGTCCAAGGGGGCTCGAGTGATCGGGATCGCCGGGGGACCCGAGAAGTGCGCGGAGGTCGTGGACGCCTACGGCTTCGATGAGTGTCTCGACTATCGCGAGGATCACCTTCGCACGCGACTGCGTGACGCCTGTCCCAAGGGCGTGGACCTGTACTTCGACAACGTGGGGGGCGAGATCCTCGACGCGGTGCTCACCAATCTCGCGATGCACGCGCGCATCGCACTCTGTGGCGCGATCTCTCAGTACAACGTCGAGGGTCCTCGCCGCGGCATCGAAAACACGTCCATGCTCATCGTGCGGCGCGCACGCATGGAGGGCTTTTTGGTCCTCGACTACGAGAAGCGCTTCGCCGAGGCCCAGGGGGCCCTCGCCACGATGGTGCTCTCGGGCGAACTGCGTCACCACGAACACGTCGTCGACGGACTCGAGCGGGCTCCCGAGGCGCTCGGCCTGCTCTTTAGCGGCGGCAACCACGGTAAGACGTTGGTGGCCGTGGACGAGACGTTGCGACTTGGCTGACTCGCTCGTCGCCATGGTGCGTCGAAATTGGCAGCCCGTGACGATCTCTCTCTTTTTGGTGGCCCTAGTCGCGGGGTTCGCGCCCTTCGGGGCGGTCGCCTCGCTCGACAAGGTCGCCGGCTACTTCGGGCACCACAGTTCGACCAAGACGCTCCAGAGCGTGGTGGGGCTGTCGGGTTCGCAACTGGGTATTGGCCTGGCGATCCTGCGCTTCGCTTCACTCGGCGCGTTGCCGCTCGCCTCGCTGGCCGACCGCTGGGGACGTGTGAGCATGGTGCGGCGCACCTTGCTGGTGGGTCTGTTCATTACCGCGTGCGCCGCGCTCAGCCCGTCGTACTGGTTCTTCGTGGCGTGCTTCGCGCTGGCGCGCCCGCTCCTCACGTCGACCTCGACGCTCGTCTCAGTGATCACGGTGGAACTCTCAAGCACGCGCTCGCGCATCGATCGCCTCGTCATCGTGTCGGCCGGGGCGGGAGTTGGAGCCGGACTCGCCGCCATCATCTCGGGACTGATCAAGGGACCCGACTCGTTTCGCTACCTCTTTGCGATCGCGCTCATCCCGATGTTGTTTCTTCGTCCCTTGCTGCGACCGATTCCCGAACCCGAGTATCGAGGCGCCAGCGGAACCATGGCGCGTCTGGGCGTGGTGCCACGGGGCTTGCGCGCGCGAGTGGCGATCGTCGGGGTCATCATTTTCCTGGTCGGAGTGATCTCAGGTCCGGCGGGCGGGTTCACGTTCGTCTACGGCGAAAGCGTGCTCAAGATCTCGCCGATCGTGGTCTCTCTCGTCGTGGCGCTCAGCGCCCTCACAGGTCTCGCGGGATTAGTGCTCAGTCGCTACTGCGCGATCGCGCTCGGTCGTCGCGGCACCATCATCATTGGCACGATCGCGACGGCTGTCATGGCCGCGATCGCCTACGGTGGCGGCAAAGTCGCCTTCGTCGTGGGCTACATGGGAGGAGTGGCCGCGGGAGGTCTGCTCGCACCGGCCTTGGCGGCGATCAGCACGGAGCTCTTTCCGCACTCGACGCGTGCGACGGCCGCCGGGTGGATTGTCGTGGCGGGCGTGGTGGGCGCGATCGTCGGCCTGCTCGTCTTTGGATTAGTGGGTGACAGCGTGCACGTCACCGGTGCCGGATCGCTGCGGCCGGCTGCGCTCATCACGTTCTTGCCTCTGCTGCCGCTCCTCGCCCTGCTCTACAAACTTCCCGAGAGCTCGAAGATGGAACTGACCTAACGCAGTTTGATGTCGGCGATCAGCGCGCGATGATCGCTTCCGCCCTCGCGGGTGAAGCTATCCAGTGACACCCAGGGGCCACGGCCCAAGATGTGGTCGATCTGGGAGTGGGGATGGGGTGTGGGCCACGTTCGTCCGCGCGCCAAGGTCTTCCAGCCCGGAAGAAACACCCGCAGTAGTGGGCGCCAACAGTTGAAGTCGCCGCCGATGAGAATCGGGACCCCGGCTTCGAGGTGGCTCGCGATCTGATTGATCCGCCGGTACTGCTGATAGGAACCGTGGCTGATGTGCGCACCGTGCACCGCGAGCACGTAGAACGACCGGGTCCCGTCGTTGAGTCGCGCCACGTGCACCGCGCGCTGCACGCGCTCGCGGGGCAAACGCCCGAGTGCGATCGTCTCAAAACTCTCGACCGTAAATCGCGTGAGGAGTCCGAGCCCCCAAGTCCCCGGCTCGAAGTGGGTGACCTGTTTGCGCGTGGTCAGTTGGTCCTTAGTCATCTCGCGATGCTCGAAGAGGTAGACACCGCGCTCCCCGGTGAAGTGGGCGCGTTTGGGCTGCCACGCGCGGGTCCCCACACCCGTGGTGACGCGCTCGCCGCGCGCGAGCGCCACGAAGCCACCCTCGACGTGAAGGGACTCGCGCAGATCGTCAAAGAAGTCGGGTCCGTCATCGCCCCGCCAGATCTCGGGCAGGATCATGATGTCGGCGTCAAGACTCTTCACGAGGTCGAGAACCTGAGTCGGTCGACCCCAGCCGTCGACGCCCGCGTGAAGGTTAAAGGTCGCCACACGCACCGCTCAACACTAACGGGGGGTATGTAGCGGGTGTGGCAGTCTCTAGTGGTGGATTCCGTAGACGTCACCTTCGGGCACCGTCTCTGGTGGGTCGACTGCTTCATCGGGGATGGCGAGCGGGGTAACCCGGCGGTGGTGGTGCTGCTCGAACACCCTCTGCCCGACGACGAGATGCAACTCATCGCCTTCGAGTTCGGGGTCTCAGAGACCGCGTTCGTGCGACAGGTCGGTGACCACTGGTCGCTGCGCTGGTTCACGCCAACGGTCGAGGTGGACCTGTGTGGTCACGCGACCGTGGCGGCCGTGCACGTGTTGCTCAACGAACTCGGCTTTCCGGGCGGGCGATTCTTCTTCGACACGCGCGCCGGGGTTCTCTCGGGCTGTCGGTTACCCGACGGACTCATCGGCGTCGACCTGCCGCGGCTGTACCTCGAGCCCATTCATCCCTCGTACCTCAACGGAGCGCTCGGCGACGTCCTCGAGGCGTACCAGGCCGGTCCGGCCAGCGTGCTCGCGATCGTGAAGGACTACGAGACCCTCTGTGACCTGAGCATCGATCAACTCAGCCTGTTTCTCGTCCCCAGTTCGCTGATCATCGTGGCCTGCGTGGGCGGTCCAGAGGCGGACGCCACGATTCGCGTCTTTGCCCCGCGATTGGGTTTGGCCGAAGATCCTGTCACCGGCAGTGCGATGTGTGCGGTCGCACCATGGTGGGTGGAGAAGTCGGGCTCACCGACCGTGACCGTGCGACAGGCCAGTTCGCGCGGCGGCATGATGTACGCCCGACTCTTTGAGAGCAACGTCGAAGTTGCCGGCATGGCTCGCACGTTCTTTTCCGGGGAGATCTATCCGTGAGTGACGTGCTCGGGCCGGGCGAACGCACGCGGGTGCGCCGCCTACCCAAGAAAGCCTCGTACGACAAGGACGTCATCTACGAGATCCTCGACGAGGCGTGGGTCTGTCATATGGCGGCCAGCGTGGGTGGTATCGCCATGGCCCTGCCCACGTTGCACCTGCGCGAGGGCGACACGATCTATCTGCACGGCAGTCCTTCGAATGAGGTGATGAAGGCCATCGTTCGTGACGCCGAAGCCTTTGTGACGGTGACCGTCTTTGACGGCCTGCGACTCGCGCGCAGCGGCTTTGAGTCCTCCATCGCGTACCGCTCGGTCGCGGTCGTGGGTGCCGCGCGTGAGGTCACCGACGCGGCGGAGAAGTCCAGGGTGCTCGATCGCTTCGTCGACCGCGTGGTGGCGGGTCGCGCCGGTGAGGTGCGAGCGATGAGTGAGCGCGAGCAGCGCCTCACCTTGGTGGTGGCGGTCTCGATCGACGAGGCCTCGGCCAAGCTCTCGGCCGGCCCGACCGATGATGAACCAGAGGATCAGGCGCTGCCCATTTGGGCGGGCACGGTGCCCGCGCGGCTCGTCTTTGGCGACCCGGTGCCCGATCCCTACGGCGCGATGGCGATCGAGGACATCGAGGTTCCCGCGTCGGTACGCCGGCTGTTGGAGAGCCAGTGATCAGCGACGTGCTGAGGGCTCAGATCAGCGCCCTCACGCCGGTCGATGAGCGAGAGCGACTCTCGATCGCCCAGACACTTGAGCGACTGACCTGGCCCGGGGATCCCTTGGGCGAGCACGCGAACGACCATCACGTCACCTCCTCGGCCTTCGTGGTCTCGTCGCGCGGGGTGATCCTGCACGAGCACAAGCTCCTGGGCATCTGGGTCCAGCCCGGAGGCCACATCGATGCGGGCGAGACGCCCGAAGAGGCCTGCGTGCGCGAGACGCGAGAAGAGACGGGCCTCGTGGCACGACACCGAGAGCCGGCGTCGGTCTTTCACGTCGACGTACACCCCGGTCCCAACGGACACACCCACTACGACGTGCGCTACGTACTGCTCAGCGATCCGATCGATCCCTCGCCGCCCGAAGGCGAGAGTCCCGAGGTGTACTGGTTCGACTACCCGGGCGCGCTGGCGCGCTGTGAACCCGCGCTGGAGTCCGCATTGCGCAAGCTCGCCGAGTTGAACGAGACGTTCGGCGTGAGAAACTGAGCGCGTGAGCGACACCGAGACATTGCGCGCCCTCATGGAGGCCGACCGCTGGATCGAGCGCGTGCGCTCCCAGCGCGATCACCTTCCCGAAGGTGTGGAGCTCACCGAGCTCGAACGACAACTGCGCGAGCTCCTCGCGGAACTCAAGGTTGCGGAGGCTGTTCTGGCACCCCTCAGCCTGCTGTCGGATCAGACGTCCAAGGAGTCCGAGCGACTTCGCCTGCGCGCGCGCGACCTCGATCACGCGCTCAGCGCATCCACCGCCAGTGCGCGCGAGCTGACCGCCATTCAGGGCGAACTGACCCACGTGCGAGAGCGTCTCAGCGACAGCGAAGACCGAGAACTCGCAGTGCTCGAGGAGATGGAACCGGCTCAGGCGCGCGTTGAGGAGATCAAAGGGCTCGCGCAACCCGGCGTGCGACGTCGCGCGGAGCTCATCGAGACGATCAAGGAGCTGCGTGCGTCGCTGGAGGACGAAGTTGTCTCATTGACCGGTGACCGCGTCGATCGGGCGCGTCAGGTGGCTCCGGCGTTGCTCGCGCGCTACGACGCGGCGCTCGCTCGCGTGGGCACGTCGGGCGCATCCCAAGTGATTGAGGGACGCTGTGACGGATGCCGTCTGCGCCTCTCGCCACTCGACTACGACCACTTCAAAGCGCTCGCGGCTGACACGTTCATGGACTGCCCCGAGTGCGGGCGCATTCTCTTGCCGTGATCGCATTCGTTCGACACGGTCAATCGACCTCCAACGCCCAAGGTCTTGTCGTCGGGCGCGGTGACCCGCACCTGACGGAGTTGGGGGAGCGCCAAGCCAGAGCTCTGGCGCCGTGGCTCGAGAACGTGAGAGAAGTCTGGACCTCACCCCTGAACCGGGCGCGAGAAACCGCCGCGCTGGCTGTGCCCGGACTGGTCGCAGTCGTAAAGGACTCCTTCGTTGAGCTGGACTACGGAACCTTCGAGGGTTCCTCGACCACGCCCGGTGCTGGCCAAGGCTGGCGAGCCCTCGAACACCGTCATGACCAGGCCTTTGGGGGAGGCGAGTCGTTGGCCGAGCTCGACGAACGGGTCCACCACGAACTTGACGCTCTGCTGGGTGATACGACGAATCTGCTGCATTCACCCAACGAGCACCTCGCCATCGTGAGTCACGTCTCTCCGATTAAGTCGGCGGTGGCTTGGGCGTTGGGCGTGCCCGGATCGATCGCGTGGCGCATGCGCCTGGAGAACGGATCGCTCACCCTGGTGGGTGCGAGACATGGGGCGCCTTCGCTAATTCGCTACAACGCGGTCCCGACATTGTCGTAGGGGCCGCGCGGATCGCCAACCATTGGCCACGTTGCGCACAACGCTGGGCCAAACCTTCAAGTGACCTGAGATCGCACTAAAGACAACGGAGCCCGCCTGCTCCTCGCGGAACAGGCGGGCGCTCGATGTTTGGCCCCCCCAGCCAATACCGAAAAATTAGTTCGTCCCCAGAGGGGTACCATGCTCACAAACGCCGTAAATAGACGTGTCGTGAGCAATTTCACAAGGAGGAATACGCGATGGAGCACAGGACTCTCGGTCACGGGTTGCAGGTATCGGCCGAAGGCCTCGGGTGCATGGGCATGAGTGAGTTCTACGGAACGACCGACGACGCCGAATCGATCGCCACGATTCACGAGGCGTTGGAGCTCGGCGTGAACTTCTTGGACACGGCCGACATGTACGGGCCCTTCACCAACGAACGCCTCGTGGGTTCGGCCATCAAGGGTCGCCGCGACGAGGTGGTGCTCGCCACCAAGTTCGGTAACGAGCGTGGTGAGGACGGTTCCTACATCCGCGTCAACGGCACGCCCGAGTACGTGCTCGTGGCCTGTGACGCGTCCCTCGCGCGCCTCGGCGTGGAGTACATCGACCTCTACTACCAGCACCGGGTGGACCCGAGTGTGCCCATCGAAGAGACCGTGGGTGCGATGAAGTCGTTGGTGGAGGCCGGAAAGGTTCGCCACCTCGGGCTCTCCGAGGCGGCGGCGTCCACGATTGAGCGCGCCCACGCGGTGCATCCCATCACCGCGCTGCAGAGCGAGTACTCACTGTGGACGAGGGACCCCGAAGACGGGGTACTGGAGACCTGTCGGCGCCTGGGCATCGGTTTCGTCGCGTACAGCCCACTCGGGCGCGGGTTTCTCACCGACGAAATTGAGAGCGCGGCGCTGGAGACCAACGATTTTCGTTCGCACAATCCGCGGTTCTCGGGCTCAGCGCGCGAGAACAATCTCACCCTCGCGCGTCACGTCATGGCGATCGCCCGTGACAAGGGAGTGACGGCCGCCCAGCTGTCTCTCGCCTGGGTGCTCTCGCGCGGCGCTGACGTGGTGCCGATCCCGGGGACGAAGCGTCGCAAGTGGCTGCGCGAAAACGTGGCGGCCCTCGAAATCACCCTCAGTGACGAGGACGTGGCCGCCCTCGAGGCCGCGGTGCCCCGCGAGTCGGTCGAGGGTGATCGCTATAGCGCGGCGACCATGTCGAGGCTCAACGGGTAAGCAGTTCGCCGCCGCGAAGTTCGATTACCTCGTCGCACCAGGCCATCACGTCCTCGTCGTGCGTGGCGACAATGACGGTCGCGCCCTGGTCGGACAGCAGTGCGAGGACGTCGCGTGTCTCGTCGCGGCCGAGCCCGGCGGTGGGTTCATCGAGCAGGATCAGATCGGGACTCGTGACCAGTGAGCGCACGATCGCGATACGAGCGCGCTCGCCGCGTGAGAGTTCTTCAAAGCGGGTCGAGCGATCGGCGATGACCCCGAGCGACGCGAGATCGCTGGTGAGGTCACGAGTAGTAGAGCGCCCGAGGGCGACGACGTCGAGTGCGAAACCCCTAGTGAGTCCGGGCTCGCTCGCGACATAGGCGACGCGCTCGCGCAACTCGTCCTCGCGCAACTCGCGCAGATCGACGTTGCCCAGTGTGATCGTTCCGTCGACGACACCGTCCAGGTTGGCCAGCGAGCGCAGCAGGGTCGACTTGCCCACACCGGACTCGCCGACGAGTGCGACACGGCGCCCCGGCTCGACGCCGAGCGTGGCATCGCGCACCAGAGTCCGGTCGTCTTCGTTGATGCGCACGTGCTCGAGGCGCACTGTGGCACCCGCCCAAGGTGCCACGCGCGCGTGTGGTGGAACGGCGAGGGCTTCGAGTCGTTCGCCACCGCCACTGACGTCGACCGCGGCCAGAAGGGCCGCCCGCACGCTACTGAGCGCCTCGTAGGTCGACCAGGCGATCACCGCTGCGACGCAAAGCCAGACGGGCGACGTTGAGGGATGGCTGGCCAGGGCTGCCAGAGCCAGCACCGAGAACAGTGCCACGACGAGACTCGAGCGCTGGCGGCGTCGCACCATGTTGAGCTCCGCTGCGCTGAGCGCGAGTTGAGCGACGTGGAGACGATCCTCGGCGACATCGCGACGCCCCAGGAGTGCAAGCTCGGGCGCCGCAGTACTGAGTTCAACGAGCTGGGCGCGGTAGTCGCCCCTCGCCTGACGCAGGGCCCGGTCCCCCTGCAACTCGGAGCGTGCGAGAGCACAGAGGGCCACCACGCCAATGAGTTGAGCGGCGGCCAGATTGAGCGCGAAGGGCCACCACGTACCGCTCGCGGGCAGCAGGGCAACTACGACGTCGCCGAGCGTCATAACGGCCACCACGTCGACGAACGGAATGACGAAGCGCAGCCAGAGGTCTTGCAGTTCATCCGTGTCGCCGAGGGCGCGTTCGAGCAGATCGCCGCTGGCGTAGCGGCGCCACTGGGAGTAGTCCAGCTGTCCCACGACGAGCACCAACCAACGCCGCCAGCGCGACACGGCCCGGAAGCCGAGTTCGTGGGCGGCGAGCCGCTCGGCGTAGCGAAGAGGCGAGCGCAGAAACGCGAAGAGCTCGATCACGACGAGCGCGAGCGCCACGGCGCGCAGTCCCGGTCGCGACGCGCTGTCGACGAGCAGGCCCACGGCGCCGGCGAGCAGGGCGAGGTTCGTTGCCGTCGCGATGAAGCCCGCCAGCAGCGCACGTACCAGATCGCGGCGCGGCGGTTGTGCGCGTACCAGCCAGCGCCGCAGTCGGATGAGGTCGTCGCTCATGCGCTCAACTCGATGCGTCGACTCGCGTCGCTCAGCAGCGCTACGTCGACGGACGCTTCGATGATCGCAAGGTCGGGCAGTGCCTCGAGCGTGGCGCGTACAGCTCGGCGTGCGTCCTCGTCGAGCACGCCCGACACGTCGTCGAGCACCACGAGCGCGACGTGATGAAGCAGCGCGCGCGCGAGCACCAGGCGCACGCGCTCCCCGGAGCTCAAACCGCGACCGTCGGCGAGCAGCTCGGTCTCGAGGTCGGCGAAACGCGGACCTCGAAGAGCCAGAGTCTGGAGAACCTCACGAAGTTCGTCGTCGCTCAAAGGGTCGCCCAAGGAGAGATTGTCGCGCAGCGAGCCCGACAGCAGCGGGCTCTCGGGACTCACGAAACCCACCGCGGCGTCGCCCAGGTGAGACACGCCGGCGCGGGCGCTGCGCCACCCGACGAGCGTGTACAGCAGACTCGTCTTGCCCGCGCCCGACGGCCCGGTGACACTGACGTGGTCGCCCGCTCGTACCACGAGCGAGATGACCTCAGGGTTCGCGTCGGTCACGATGCCCTCGGCGACGAGTAGTTCACGGGACGTCGGCGCGACGCGCTCCGTGGGTATCAGAAGGGCGTCGAGCGCGCGCTGGGCGTCTTCGCGACGGTGAAACTCCACACCGTATCGCCGCACTTGGGTAAATAGTTCGGCCGTCACGAGAACCGCGACCAGGGCGCGCACCAGGCTGAGGTGTCCGTTAAGCAGTCCGAATCCCACCACCATGGCGACTAGACCGACGCTCACGCCGCTCAAAAACTCGGTGACGAGCGACGAGCCCAGCGCGACACGAATCGCCCGCAGGGCGAGGGAGTGCTCGCTGTCCGAGATCGCCGCTATCTCATCGGCGCCGTACGTCACCGCGCCGAGCGCACGCAACTCCGGAGCGTGCTGGAGGATCTCGAGTTGGCGAGCCTCCAGTGTCGCGCGACGGGCCCGATACTGCTGGGCCATGGCGTCACTGCGCGCGCCCGCGCGTTGGTACAACGGTGCGGCGAGGGCGAGCAGACCCAGCGTGATGAGCAGGCCCAGCCAACCGGCCGCCCAGAAGACCACGACGACCCCGAGCAGCGACGTGGCCGCACTCGTGCGGAGTCGCTCAAGTTCGGGAGCCTGCGCCGCGTGATCGATCGCCACGGTGAGGTCACCGCGAGCTCGTTCACCTTCGCGGCGCGGAACCTCGAGTTGAGCGACGATGCCAGAACGCCATCGGCGCCGTACTCGTGCCGCCGCGCGTTCGGACCATCCATCGAGCGAACTCGCGCTTAGCCAACGAACGATGACCACTCCCATGAGGCCCACCACTCCCTCGGTGACGTGGTGCTGGGCGAGGTCGCTGAGGTAGATCGCGGCCGCGGCCGCGAGGACGAGCGACAGAACGCTCGAGAGGAATCCCAGGAGACGAGCAACGACCGGTGAGAGCTCCGGAGTCGAGTCAGAGCCAGCGGAAGCCACCGTGCAATGCTAATGATCTCGTCGAAAAGCTAAAGGACGTCGTCGCGGTGGGGCAGTGAGCGCGCGGGACCGTTGAGCCAGTCCCGCAGGGCTTTCGTCGCCCGACAGTCGTCCTCGTTGTAGGTCACGATGCGCTCGCGCGAGGCGAGCGCGGTGGGCGAGTGGTCGCGAGAGGCCACTTCGTACCAGACCATCGATGCTTCGCCGCTGGGATTGGCGTCGCGCCAATGAAAGCCCGCGCCCATGGCTAACTGCTTGAGACCGAGCGGACCTTCGGTCTGAATCTGTCGCTTTGCGAGTTCATGGAGATCGATCCACACCGGCGGATCGGCCCGGCGAAACGCGAGAAGTTCGTCGATGGGTGGAACGTCGGCAGTGGGGTTCGCCACGGCGCGGTTCATGGCCCCGTCCTCGGCCGCCGCCCAGAAGCAGTAAGCGGCGAAACTACGTCCCTGGGCTCGACAGTGCTCTCGAATCTCGCTCAACCACGACCAGAACTCGGCGAAGATCCGCGTCTCGGCGTCCGGTGTCAAGTCGGACCACTCAACGAAGGAGCGATAGCCCGCGCTGACGCCGTCGGTGGGAACGTTGAGAGTCACGAACGCACCCCACAGGTAGGTGGTGTCGTCATAACTCTCCATGTCGACGTCAACTTCAACGTCGGCGGTGGGGCATCCGATGTCGCGTGGTCCGAGGATGCGCAGCGAGCTGGTGTGTTCGCGAGCCCGGGCCCGATAAATAAGGTCATCCAGTTTGTCGATGCTGCGCCCCAGGACCTCTTCGGCGCGGTGCGGCTCGAGAGGATTGATGGTGGTGTGACGAGCGCGCCGAGCGATCTCGGGATCGAGGCGGGCCAGCTGGGCTCGGGTGTCGACGCCGTGTTCACGCAGGAGGAGCTGCTGATCGAAGGAGGTAAAGCGCACGAGGGACACGTCGTCGGTTTTCTCGAGCTGGTCCTCGCAGTAGGCCGCGTAGGGACAGTCGGGGCAGTCGCGGTGCCAGTAGGGAGAGGTGGGAAACGGTCCGTTCGACTCCGCCCACTCGTCGTGGGCACGCAGCACGCCCAGTCGCTCCTCGTAGAGATGGTCGTAGGTCGACAGATTGAAGCGCGGATAGCTGTGTCCCGACAGTTCAAACCACCACAATCGGCTCTGGCGATCAACAATCGCGCCACGCGAATTGGGATCGGCGTGCCCGAGAGCCTCGAGCACGCGCGTGGCGTGGGTGAGGGAGAGTCCGCTACGCGTCATGGGTGGCCCCGGTCGTGTCCCGACCCCGTCGATAAAGGTGGCCTCGGTGGGCCGGGGGAGTTCGA
Source organism: uncultured Acidimicrobiaceae bacterium (assembly GCA_963840595.1). Lineage (GTDB taxonomy): Bacteria > Actinomycetota > Acidimicrobiia > Acidimicrobiales > RAAP-2 > RAAP-2. The sequence continues at coordinate 481,324 of CAWIZQ010000004.1, read as the reverse complement.
GCGTGCCTAGCAGGGTGCGCCGCGTACTGGCCGCTTCGACCACTTCGTGGTTCTTCACCAGCAAGGGCGCGTACGCGAAGCGTTCGGCCACGCGACCCACCCGAATGAGCGCGTGAATCGACGCCGAGCGCCGACCACGCTCGTCCGGGGAGAGGCGCGGTTGCAGGAGGAGGGGGACACCTTGCTCGAGCATTGACATCGTCTCGTTCTCGCCGTGGGGTCGTCGCGCGTCGGGATGCAGAGCGGCCAGGGCGTCGATCACGTCGCGGCGGTGCTGGGCCGCAGCGCGACGGCGTCGCTCCATCTCCGGCGTAGGAGGAAGAACTTCGATGTCAAACGGCGCACCGCGCGAGAGGGCGACGCGATGCACACAGGCGGATACCTCATCGCTCCGCAGGTACTCGGCCACCGGCAAAGCCTACGAGGCGGTCGGCTTCTCGTTCCGCCAGCTACTCCACAGAGCCGCGTACTCACCGCCCAACGCCACGAGCTCATCGTGGGTCCCCAACTCGGCGATCTGGCCGTCCACGACGACGCACACGCGATCGGCGTCGTGCGCGGTGTGCAGGCGATGCGCGATGGCGATGACGGTGCGACCCCGCAGGACCGCGCTGAGCGAGCGCTCCAGGTGACGCGCCGCGCGAGGGTCGAGCAGTGCCGTCGCCTCGTCGAGGATGAGGGTGTGAGGGTCACTCAGGACGAGACGTGCCAGAGCCAGCTGCTGGGCCTGGGCCGGTGAGATGAGATAGCCGGTCGTACCGAGTTCAGTCGCCATCCCCGCGGGGAGGTGCTCCACCCACTCGAGGGCGTCGACCGACTCGAGGGCCGCCTTGATTTCGTCGTCGTTGGACTCGGGCCGCGCGAGAGCAAGGTTGTCGCGCACCGAGCCAATAAAGATGTGGTGCTCTTGGGTCACGAGCGAGATGTGACGGCGCAGGTTGGCGAGTGGCATCTGGGCGACCTCGACCCCGCCGACCCGAATGGATCCCTGGCGGGGCGCGTCAATACCCGCGATCAGTCGCCCGATCGTCGACTTACCCGCGCCCGAGGGTCCCACGATGGCCAGACGTTCGCCCGGGCGCACCGTGAGTGAGATGCCGCGCAGAACGTCGTGGCCCGGGCGGTACGAGTAGAACACGTCGTCGAGCACGATCGTTTCGTCCTGGGGTTCGGGTCCTTCGAGGGGACGATCGTCACGGACGACCGAGACGCCCACCAGGCGCGCGAGCGAGGTCTGGCCGATCTGGAGTTCGTCCAGCCAGGACACGATTCGATCGAGCGGGTCGTTGATCTGTACGACGTAGAGCGTGACCGTGGTGGCCGCGCCAATGGCCACGATGTGATGAATGGCGAGCCAACCGCTCCACGCGAGGGTCACGGCGACCGCGACGGCGAAGGCACCTTCAATGGTGGGAAACCAGACCATGCGCATGAGCAGGGTGTACATCTCGGAGTAGAAGGACTCACGCACGTTGTCTTCGATGCGCGTGGACTGACGCCCTGCTAAGCGGTGGGCGTCGATGGTGCGAGCACCCTCGGCGGTCTCGGCGACCGTGCCCGACAAGGTGGCGTAACTGATGCGCTCGCGACGATACCCGGGCGTGGCGTAGCGCAGGTACCAGCGGGTGGAGAAAAAGAGCACCGGTAGGGACACCAGGCTCGCCACACTGGCCAGAGGACTCACGAGCAGCATCGCGCCCAGAGTCAGGATCGCCTGGAGGATCGCGACCAGCCACTCGGGCACGGCGAAACGCACGGTGCGAGAGAGGGCCTCCATGTCGTTCGTGGTGCGACTCAGCAGATCGCCGGTACCGGCCCGCTCGACCTCCATGAGGGGCAGACTCAGCACGCTCGCGAGGAACTCCTCGCGCAGTTGGGCGAAGACAATCTCGCCCAGGACGTAACTGCGCCGGCGCGCGAAGTAGGTCAGCACCGCGTAGGCGAGGGAGGACACGACGAGCACGCCGACGTAGAGCGAGATTTTGTGGCCGGTGAGCTGGTGATCGGAGGCGAAGTCCGTGATCTCACCGATCACCCAGGCCGGGATCAAGCCCATGACGGCGGCCAGCGAGTACAGCGAGAGCATGCGCGCGAGGGGCCGACGGTGCTGGCGCATCAGCACGCGCGCGTAGGCCCTCACGACGGCCGAGGTCGCGGTGGGCAGTTGATTGGTTCGCGCGCGGGTGGAGTCACTCACTAGCTGTCCTCGCGCAGAACGATCTGTCGGTAACGCGCCGAGCGCGTCACGAGTTCGTCGTGGGTTCCCTGATCGACCACGCGACCGTCTTCGAGGAGGTAGACCAGATCCATCCGCTCGAGCAGCAGGGGACTCGTGGTGGCGAGCAGAGTCGTGTGGGCGCCACGAATCTCGCGCAGTCGTGCGGCGATACGTCCCTCGGTGTGGGTGTCAACGGCCGACGTGGGCTCGACCAGCACGAGGACCTCGGCGTTGGTGAGGATGGCGCGAGCCAAACTCAAGCGCTGGCGCTGGCCACCCGAAAATCCTCGTCCCCGTTCTTCGACCGTGGTGGACAGGCCGTCGTCGAGGGCGTCCAGCACGTCCAGTGAACTCGTGGCGTGCAGGACCGCGTAGATGCGCTCGTCGTCCATGGCCTCATGCGGCATCAGTTCGTAGCGCAACTCGCCCGAGAACAGTCGGGGTTCGATCTCGCTGACGACGACGTGACTGCGCACGTCATCGAGGGCGTAGGTGGCGATCGGCAGGCCGTTGACGAAGACGTCATGGTCGTCAGAGTTAAAGCGTCCCAGACGATCAGCCTGGTAAACCGCGTCCTCGGGTAGATCGGTCACCATGGCGCAGAGCTGGCCCCGCTCTAGGACCAGGCCGCTGCGTCGATCCTCGAGTTTGGTGATGCGTGCGGGCCAGGCGAGGGGGTTCTCGGGACTCGTGACGGTGGGTGTGATGGCGAGCACGCGCAGTACCTTGCCCGCGCCCACGTAGGCCCGAGTGGCCTGAATGACGTAATCGATGGCCGTGCGCAAGGGGGTGGTGAGGAACATCGAGTACCCGAAGAAGGCGACGAGTTGGCCGGACTGCAGGGTGCCGTTCATCACGTCGCGCGCGCCGATGAAGGTCACGATGCCCGTCAAAATCGCGGGCAGCAGCACCTGTCCCGACTCGAGACCCGCCTGGGGAGATGACACGCGAACACCCGCGGCCCGAACGAGTTGACTCTGGCGGCGGTAGTTCTCGAAGAAGACGTCTTCGCCGCCCACGCCGCGCAGGATGCGCAGTCCCGCCACGGTGTCGGCCCCGAGGGCCGCCAGTCGGCCCGCGGCCTCGCGTTGGGCGGCCTGAGTGCGGTGCAGCGGTCGCATGAGTGGCACGGTGAGCGAGCCGAGGACGGGCACGCCGAGGAGCACCACGAGGCCAAGCTCGACCGAGGTCGAGAGCAGGATGAAGGACACGACGATCCACGCCACGATCGCTCCCGCGAACCGGGCGAAACTGTCAAAGGTGCTCCCGACGCGCACGGCGTCGGCGGCGACGGTGTTGACGACGTCGCCCGAGGGAATCTCGTCCGTGAGAGCCGTGCCGGTCGTGGTGATATGCCGTCCCACGACCTGGATCGTGCGATACGTCGCCTGCATCCAGTTGGTGACCGCCAGCTGGTGACGCAGGGATCCACAGACCGCCTGAAAAGCGCCCAGGACCACGACGACCCCGACCCACTTCCACAGTTGGCCGGTGTTGTGGTGCTCGACGCCCTGGTCGATGGCGGCACCCACGGCGAACCAGACGAGGGCCTGGGCCACCATCCAGCCGATGCCAAAGAGCGCGTTCAGACCGAGTAGCCAGCGCTGGTGACCGGCCAACCAGCGCAAGAAACTCGCGGGAGAATCGGTATTGGGCGTGCCGGGGTCCGCTACCGGCAGTTCGCGGTAGGGCAGATGCGGCACGTCATGTCCTTTCTGATTCGTGTGATACGTCGACAAAGGATGGTGAGTCGACCTGTAAGCGGGGTTCTGTCCACCTTCTTGCGAAGGCTGGGCGGCCATCCATCTCAGCGATCTACCTCGGGAGTGCCTCTGTTACGAGGCGCGCGGGCCGCCTCCCATGTTTGATCTTGCTCCGGGTGGGGTTTGCCAAGCCGCTGTGGTCACCCACGACGCTGGTGCGCTTTTACCGCACCGTTTCACCCTTACCTGTACCTGGTTACCCAAGCCATCGGCGGTCTGTTTTCTGTGGCACTTTCCTGCACGTCGCCGCGACTCACATTTCGTGAGCACCCTGCCCTGTGGAGCCCCGACTTTCCTCACCGGGCGTTAGCCCGGTGCGACCACCCAGTCGACTCACCATCCGCAGCAATTTTGGCACATTGGCCCACCGACGACAAGCGACAATCGTGTTACGACAGCAGGGTAGGGTAGTGGGTCACTTCGACCCCGCGCGGGCCGAAGCCCGCTGGGCTCTACCGGCCCCAAGGATGTTACGAGCGGCGTTTCGATCGGCGTGGTCCTCGTGAGCGCACGCGCAACATCGAAACTCCGCCTGGCTGATGCGGTTCGAGGGATCGGTGTGCCCACACTCGGCACAGCGTTGACTCGCGTAGTGGGGTCTCACCGTCACGACCTCTCTCCCGGCGCATTCTGCCTTGAAGAGGATCATGAAGACAAGTTGTCCCGACCCCGCATCCAAATTGGAACGATTGAGACCGGCCTTTCTCGTGGCCCCGTTGGGTAAATAGGAACCGGGACTGGCCGGATCAGGCTTCGGCTTGGGCGACCGCGTCATGTTGGTGATCTTCAAGTCCTCTAAGGCAATGAAGTCGTAGTCGTTCACGAGTCGCCGACTGAGCTGGTGAGCCGCGTTAAGGCGCTGATTGGCGATCTTGCGATGACACCGAGCCACGACCTCGACCTGACGAGCACGATGAGCACTGCCACGTTGCTTAGAAGCGAGAGAACGCTGGGCCTCGGCCAACTTCGCCTTTGACCGTGAACCAAACTGTTCACCCAGAAGCGGCTCTCCCTCGCTCAACGCCACGATATTGACAACTCCTAAGTCGATCCCAACCTCACGGCCGGTAGCGGGTAAAGGCGATGCTGGCACGTCCACGCAGCGCACGTTGACCCACCACTTCTTGCCCTCACGCTTCACCGTCAGGGCCTTGGGCGTCCCTTGGTGAGGCCGGTGGTAGTTCATCTTGATTTCACCAATGCCCAAGAGCCTCAGGCGGTGGGCTTCTGTGAGTTTCCAGCCCGATCGATCCCCCCACTCCAAAGAGTCCCAGCGCTGAGCCGAGCGAAATCTCGGGAATCCGGGAGGCTGGCCGCTCCCGGCTCGCCGATAGAAGTCGCTAAAGGCCCGATCCAGTCGCTTCAGTATCCCTCGGCAAAGTTTCACTCCCGAGTACAGCACCTCGGGTCGAACCTCCTTCAGACCAGTGAGAGTTCGACACTGGTCGATGTAGCTCACCGAGCGTCGCTCCCACGTCCACGCTCCAACTCGCTCTTCGAGAGCCGCGTTGTAAAGCTCGCGCTGGAGCTCCAGTTGGCGCGAGAGAACCTGGACTTGGCGCACCGTTGGGTGCAGCCGGTAGCGAAAGGTCCGACAGCGACGGGCGGTATCTTGTGCCACGAAAGCAACAGTAGGAAGTTGCTGTAACAGTGGAGCACTGCGGCGCGATCGTCAAAACCCTCACCACGGTAACCTCGCACAATGGCGATGGACGTCGAGAGGGATGGCGAAGTCCTCGAAGTCGCACAGTTCTACCAACTCTTGACCGCCCACCTCGAAGAGGGTTTCGGGCGCCGCCGTCCGCGCTGGGTGCGCGGGGAGATCGCCAAGGTCTACGAAAAAGGTCACGTCTACCTCGACATGGTGGATGCGGGAACCCACAGCGACACCAAGCGACCGGTCCTCAACGCCCACTGCTGGGCGACCCCCTGGGGCCCGCTGAAGAAGCGTCTCGCCGCCGAGGGTGTCGTGCTTCAAGCCGGGATGGTGGTGAACGTCTATGGCTACGTCGACCTCTACGCCCCCCAGGGGCGAATCGGCTTCACCATCACCGACGTCGACGTCGAGGGCCTCTTGGGCGACGTGGCGCGCAGGCGTCAAGAGCTCATCGCCCGGCTGCTGAGTGAGGGTCTCGTCGACAAGAACAAGCGCACCGTGCTCTCCGCAGTGCCCCTACGCGTGGGACTCGTGGCGAGCCCTGGTACCGAGGGGTACAACGACTTCACCGGTCAGTTGTTGAACTCGCCCTTTAGCTTTGACGTCACCCTGGTCAAGACCTTGGTCCAGGGCGAAGGGGCCCCGCTACAGATTGCTGGCGCGCTCGGTGTACTCGACCAACACGGCGTCGACATCATCTGTGTCGTGCGCGGCGGCGGCTCCAAGGGTGACCTCGCATCCTTTGACGACGAACGAGTGGCCCGGGCGATCGCGAACTGCACGACGCCGGTATTCACCGGGATCGGCCACACGGGAGACGAGTCGGTCGCCGACCTCGTGGCACACACCCGTGCGATCACTCCCACCAAATTGGGCGAAGAGGTGGTCGCGATCGTGGCGCGCTGGTACGAGTCGAACGTCCAGGAACCCTCCCGTCGACTGCTCGACTACTCGCGTGACGTGCTGGACGAAGCCTCGACCTACCTGTCCGAGCGACGACGCACCATGATGTTCGCCGTTCGTGACCGCTTACGCGCCGAGGAGCGGCATTTGGCCACGACCCGAGATCGCCTGATTGTCCAGAGCCGCGCCGTCGTGCGCTCGGCCGAACTCATGCTCCAAGCGAATCGCCAGCTCCTCGTTGCCTACGACCCCTCACGTCGTCTCGCCCAGGGGTGGTCAGTGGTCACGAACGACCAGGGCGCGGTCGTAAGGTCACTGGGGGACATCGGGGTCGGCGACGATGTCCGGGTTCGAGTGAGTGACGGAACCTTCGGTGCGCACGTGACCAAGAAGGAGGAGACATGAGCGTTATCGAGTGGAACGAAGCAGCCGATGAGCTCAACGCGATTGTCGCTTCGTTCGATGAGGGTGAAGTATCGGTCGACGAACTGTTCGCCAAACTCGAGCGAGCCACCACGATCATCGAAGCCCTCGAGGAGCGACTGGCCCTCACCAAAGCCAAGGTGGACGAGTTGACGCCCCGTATTAGTCGCATCGTTGAGGACGAATGAACGAGCATCTGTACTTCCGCCAGTTCCTCTCGGGCAGCGACTTTGCTGTGGGTGACGCCGTTGCGCTGTCGATGCGCAACTTCACCTACGCGATCGGCGATCGACGTAGCGGCGAGGCGGTCCTGGTCGACCCCGCCTACCGCCCGCAAGAACTGCTGGATGCCCTCGCGCAGGACGGCATGAGCCTGGTGGGCATTATCGCCACGCACTACCACCCCGATCACATCGGGGGCACCTTCATCGGGAACCAGCGCGTCGCGGGCGTGGCCGAGTTGATCGAACTCTGCGACGTTCCCGTGCATGTTCAAGCCGAGGAGGTCTGGTGGATCACCGAGCGGACCGACATCAAACCCAGCGCGCTCGTGGCTCACGAGAACGGTGACCAGGTACGCGTCGGTGAGATCGACCTCACACTGGTCCATACTCCCGGACATACCCCCGGTAGTCAGTGCGTGCTGGTGGACGGTCGACTGCTGAGTGGCGACACGCTCTTTGTGGACGGCTGCGGGCGGGTGGACTTTCCGGGCGGCGATCCCGAGGAGATGTATCGCACGTTGACCGAACGACTGGCGCCCATGGCGGACGAGACGCTGGTCTTCCCCGGCCATAAGTACTCGCCCGAGGCCTCCCTCTCACTCGGCGCGGTGCGCGCACGCAACCGTGTCTTCGCGCCGGCCACTCGCGAGCAGTGGCTCACGGTCTTCGGCTCGTCGTGAGCCCACTCAGCCCCGACGACCACGTCGTCGTCGTGGGTGCTGGCCTGGCCGGCTGGCGCTTCGCTGAGATCCTTCGTCAACTGGGTTACCGCGGAGCCGTGACCATCGTCGGAGACGAGTCGCATGCGCCCTACGACCGACCACCGCTGTCCAAGCAGATTCTGTCGGGCAAGTGGGATCTCGACAAGGCGACCCTCGCCACGCCGGCCAAACTCGAGTCGGCCGACGTCGAACTACTCCTCGGTCGGCGCGCCGTGAGACTCGATGCCGACGCGCGACACGTCGAACTCGACGATGGCACGCTCATTTCGGGCACCCACGTCGTCGTCGCGACCGGGACGCGCGCGCGACCGCTCAGCTTTGTGGGCAGCGGAGCGTTGCCCACGCTGCGCACCGCTGATGACGTCACGCGCCTCAACGAGAGGATCTCTCGACTCGATCCGGGTGCGGCGGTCGCCGTCATTGGTGGGGGATTCGTGGGGGCCGAGGTTGCGACCTCGCTCGCGGCTCGGGGATTTCGACCCGTGGTTCTCGAAGCCGCCGAGCGCCCACTGGTCGGGGTGGTCGGCGACGAGGCGTCGGCGTGGCTCGCGCGACTGGCGCCCGCGGCGGGCATCGAACTGCGCACGCACCAGCACATTGGCGACGTCCTCACGACCGACAAACGCTTCTTCGTTGAGTTCGACGAAGGTCCGGCCCTCGAGGTGGGAGCGGTGCTCGCGGCCGTTGGTTCAGCCCTCGACCTCGCGTGGCTCGACGACTCGGGACTTCACCTCGATCAGGGCGTGCGCGTCGATGAGAACCTCCAAGCCGCCCCCTTCGTGGCGGCAATCGGGGACGTGGCGCGCTTTGCGTACCGCGTGGGCAACGAGCGCGAGCACATCCGCGTCGAGCACTGGCAGGTCGCGGCCGATCACGCGTGGCACCTTGCGCATCACTGGATGGGTGAAACGGTCACGCCCGCCGTGCCGTACTTCTGGTCCGACCAGTACGGCAAGAAGATTCAGATGCTCGGACATCCGCACCCCGAGGACGAGGTCATACGGGTGTCGGGCAGTGACGAGGAACTCAAGTGGTTGGCCCTGTACGCGCGAAACGGCCTGGTGACCGGCATTCTCGCCCTGAGCAACCCGCGAGGTCTTGCGACCTCCAAAGTTCTTCTCGATGAGGTCACGACGATCGATGACGCCTTGTCGCACACACCCTGGGCCAGTTAGAACGACACCGCCGAGAGTTCGGGAATCGTTCGCGCCGCCCGCTCCACGACCTCTCGCCAGTCGGATCGCAACGACTCGCGCGTCGTCTCGTGGAGCGAGGGCGTGGCGACGAAACCGGGTGACCACAGAGCCTCCACGTCGTCGATGGTCAGGTGACCCCCGCCGACGAGAGCCATGAGTCCGGCACCGCGCGTGGTTGCCTCGCGCTCCGAGGAGACCGTGACCCCGCGTCCAGAAAAATCCGCGAGGCGTTGGACGAAGAAGCGGTTCGCACTCATGCCGCCGTCGACGCGGACTTCGCTGATCGGTGATCCCACGTCGACTTCGGCGGCGTCGATCAGGTCGGCCCCGCGCTGGGCCACGCCCTCGAGCACCGCGCGCGCCAGATGGGCGCTACTGGATCCACGGGTGAGGCCAAAGAAACCACCGCGTGCACCAAAGTCCCACCACGGGGTGCCGAGGCCCGCGAAGGCGGGTACGAAGTCGACGCCCTCGCTGGACTCGACCGATGCGGCGAGTTCGTCGCTCGCGGCGATGTTAGGAATGATCCCGAGATCGGCTAGCCACTTCACGCATGATCCGGCGCTAAAGATAATGCCCTCGACACCCCACGTAATCGCGCCGTTGTGGCTGCGCATCACCATGGGGTAGCAACCCGACGGGTTTCGCCCGAGTGAGTGCGGCGCGCTCGTGGGATGAATCATGTCGAGGATGCCACCCGTGCCAAACGTGATCTTCGCTTGGGAGATCCCGCACGACTGGCCAAAGAGCGACGAGGGCTGATCACCCACCAAGGCGGTCAATGGCGGCGAACCCGGCAAGGCACGCGCTCTGCCCACGGGGCCGATCGTGTCGACGAGCTCGGGTAGTGCGACGGCATCAATTCCCAGCACGTCGAGGGTACGGTCATCCCAATTCGCGACTGTGGCGTCGACGAGTCCGCTGACGCAGGCGTTCGAGCGATCGGAGACGTAGACCTCGCCTTCGCTCAAGTGCCACGCGAGCCACGTCTCCAATGTCGCGAATCGCAGGTCGCGCGGGTCCCGGCTCGACTGATCCAGAAGCCACTTGATCTTGGTGGCGGACTGGTTGGGTGCGAGCGCCAACCCCTGGCCCTGGAGAATCAGGCAGTCCAGGACGGTGCGCAGGTCCTGCCAACTGAGCGCCGGTCCGACCGGCGTGTTGGTGCGAGGATCGAAGACGACGGTCGTCGCTCGCTGATTGGTGATCCCCACGACATCGCAGCCCCCGCCGTCCCCCAGTGTCATCTTCGCCAGCTCGAGAGCCGTCGACGCGATCTCGCTGGGATCCAACTCGACTTCACCCGGCTGAGGGTTTGAGACGCGCAGGGGCCGTTGGTGGACGTGGCTGACCTCGCCGCGCTCGTCGACCAACGCGGTGCGCAACGATGACGAACCGACGTCGATGCCGAGGGCTCTCACCACGGCTCGCCGCCAAGTCCGAGGACACCGGGATTCATGATGCCGGTGGGATCGAGCACGTTCTTGAGGTCGACCAAGAGACCATAGGAGTCGCCGAGCGCGCTTTCGACGAAGCGCGCTCGGTTTCGACCCACGCCGTGGTGGTGACTGATGGCTCCTCCGAGTTCCAGCACTTCGGCCATTGCCACATCCCACGCCCGCCGGTAGAAGGCGTCAGGATCACCGGACTGTCCGGCGAAGGTGAAGTACAGGCACGCGCCGTCGTCGTACGCGTGGGACTGATGGACCGTGGCGACGTACATGCCTTCGAGTGCGCGCAGTGCACTAGTGACCCTCTTGCGCAGCGTGCACAGAATCGACCAGGGTCCGGCGACCTCGATCGTGTCGACCACGACGCCGCGCTCCCACAGCGGAGCGAGGGCACCGACGTCGTTGCGTCGCTCCAGCCATCGACCGACGAGCGCCGAGTCGCGAGGTTCGGCCGAGGCGCACTCCTCGTCGACCACCGACAGTGTCGCATCCACCAGGTGCGCGTCGCCCTCGTCGAGCACGATCAGCGCGCAGTCGCTCAGATCGAAGTGTCGCGCCGACTCTGCCTCGTCGTAGAGGCGCAGGACCGCGGGGCTCGCACCGCGCTGAAGAATGCGCCGACACGCCTCGAGACCCTCGGCGAAGGTGGCAAAGGAGTACGCCCGACGCTGGTCGTAGTTGGCGCGACGGCGCACCAGGAGGGTCGCCTCGGTGATGACCCCGAAGGTACCCTCCGATCCGATGAAGAGCCGCGCGAGTTCTGGTCCGAGCGCTTCACGGGGCCCTCGCCCTCCCAGATGCACGACGTCGCCACTGGCGAGGACCACGGTGAGGGCGCGCACGAGTTCGTCGATTGTGCCGTAGCGATTGGAGAGTTGGCCCGCCCCGCGGCTCGCGATCCACCCACCCACGGTGGCCAGGTCGAAGGACTGTGGAAAGTGGCCGACCGTCAAGTCGTGTGAGTTGAGAAACTCCTCGAGGTCGGGTCCAAAGAGGCCCACTTCGACTCGTACCGTGCCCGAGATCTCATCGAGGTCGAGTATCTGATTCATGCCGGTGACGTCGAGGGCGATACCTCCACTCGTGGGCACGGCACCGCCGACCACACTCGAACGGCCGCCCTGGGCCGTGACGGCGAGATGGTGCGTAGCGGCGATGCGCAGTGTCGCTTGGACGTCGGGGGTGCTGGTGGCCATGACGACCGCCCCCGGCCAGTTTTCGACGTGACCGGCCGCCACCTCAGGGATCAGCCGGGGCCACCAGTCTCGGGCGTGGTTCGCCCGTTCGATCGTCGAGGTGTCGACCGTGAGTCCGGCCTTCGACAGTTCGTGAATGATGGCGGAGGTGAGGGGTGCGGGCGCGTCGAGGTCAACGGGGTAGGCGTTGGGCATCGTGGGCTCGCTCACGCGAGCTGCAGTCCAGCGGCGGCGAACTCGATATTCGCGAGCGCGAGGTACGCCTCGACTTCACGGCGAATGTCGTCGTCATTCCAACCGAGCATCGGCGCGACGAGTCGCGCCACCGACTCGGCCCCCTGGGCGGTGGTCTTCGCGTTCTGCAAGTGGGCGCGAGTTCGTCGCGTGAGCAGATCGATGAGCGATGACACCATTTCGTGACGCGCGCTGAAGACGAACTCGGCCGCGAGGTAGGGCTGATCGGCCAGGGGCGCGCCCGCGAGCGAGGGATCGTCGTCAATCAACGCCAAGATCTCTGGTGCTTGCTCGCCGAAGCGCCGGTACAGGTGGGTCTCCACTTCGTTGGAGGGCCGCCACTCGCCCACGCCGAAGAGCGCCAGGGACTTCGTACGAACACGCCCGAGGGGAGAGACGTAGGGCGCGAGTGCGTCCACGGCGTCCTGGGCCATCTGGCGGTACGTCGTCCACTTACCGCCCGTGATGTGCACGACACCGTCGCGCGAGTCGCTTACGCGGTGGCGACGCGACAAGTCGGCGGTGCGTTCGCTCAGACTCTGTCCCGATTCGGGAGCCAGGAGCGGACGAAGCCCGGCCCACACGCCCGTCACGTCGCCGGCGCTGAGATTGGACGAGGTGGATGCGTTGACCGCGCTGAGCAGGTAGTCCACGTCGCCGGGCGAGCACAGCGGTTCGTCCAGCGAGCCCTCATAGGCGGTGTCTGTCGTGCCGACGTAGGTGTAGGGCGCGTCCACGAAGGGCACGACGAAGACACTGCGTCGATCGTCGGGCACGTTGAACACGGCCGCCACGTCGGCCGGCAAGCGAGATGACGAGACGCTGACGTGCACGCCCTTCGCGGGAGTGATGCGGTGAGAGGTGCGGTGCTCGGCCATCGTGAACACTTCGTCGGCCCACACGCCCGTCGCGTTCACGACCGAGAGCGTGGCGATATCGAACTCCTCGCCCGAGAGCTCGTCGTGCACCCGCAGAGCTTGAACGCGCCCCGACTCGTTCATCACGACGTCAAGGGCCCGCACGTGGGTGGCGACTTGAGCGCCATAGGAGAGCGCGGCGGTTTTGGCTAACACGAGGGCCACGCGCGCGTCATCACCGCGCGCGTCGTAGTAGAGGAATCCGGCCACGAGGCGATCGGTGCGCAGGGTGGGCAGGTGTTCGAGAGCTTCACTGGCGCTGACGCGCCGATACCGGTGCCCGATGCGCCATCCCCCGCTCAGGTCGTAGATGCGTAGGGCTGTGGCGTAGCCCCTCACGAGTGCCTTGGACGCTACGCCGTTGGAGCCAAAGAGCGGGATGAGAAACGGCAACGGCTCAACCAGGTACGGGGCGTTACGCAGTAGTCGTTGACGTTCACGCAAGTTCTCGTAGACCAGGCGGAACTCTTTTTGTTGGAGATAGCGCAGACCGCCGTGGACCATCTTGGACGACTTGGAACTGGTGCCCGATGCAATATCGCCGCGATCGATCAGGGCGACGCGCAGCCCGCGCGACGCGGCGTCCAGCGCGACACCGGCGCCCGTCATGCCCGCGCCGATCACGACGACGTCAAAGGTCGAACTGGCCATCGCGCGCACTGAAGCCGCGCGCTCGAATGTGCTCACCTCGCAATGTTGGCACAGGGACCCGAAGTAACTTGCGGGGTATGGACTTTGAACTATCGCCCGAGATGGAAGAACTGCGCCGTAGCGTGCGTCGCCTGGCCCAAGAGAAGATCAAGCCCCGCGCTCGAGAGATCGACACGACGGGCGAGTACCCCCAGGACATTTTCGACGAGCTGCAGCGCGCCGACCTGCTGGGGCTGTGCATCCCTGAGGAGTACGGGGGATCGGGCGCGGGGATCACGGGTCTGGCGATCGCCATCGAGGAAGTCACCAAGTACTCCAACGTGATCGGACTCATGCTCTTGCTCACGCGACTGCCAACGGGCCCCATCATGATCGCCGGGAACGAGGAGCAAAAGCAGAAGTATCTGCCGGGCATCGCGAACGGCTCACAGCGCGCGGCCTTCTGTTTGAGCGAGCCGGGCGCGGGATCTGACGTGGCCGGCATGCGCACCCACGCCACACCCGATCCCGAGGAGGAGGATGGCTTCGTGCTCAATGGCACGAAATGCTGGATCTCCGGGGGGATGCAGGCCGACTGGTTCGTTGTCTTTGCCAAGATCGGCGATCCCGCCCTACGACAGCACCGCAACATCTTCGGGTTCATCGTGGCGGCCGATTCGCCCGGCGTGACGCGCCCGCGAGTGGACGAGAAAATGGGTGTTAAGGGTATCGACACCACCGAGATCGTTTTCGAGAACGTCAAAGTCGGCCCCCGCGAGGTCATTGGCGGCGGGTTCTTGTTGGCCATGCAGTCGCTTAACGCGATGCGCCCGATCGTGGCCGCCCGTGGACTCGGCCTCGCCGAAGGCGCACTGATGTACGCCACCGACTACGTGAGAGAGCGTCAGGCCTTTGGCCAGACGATCGCAGACTTTCAGGGCATCCGCTGGGAGATCGCCAAGTGCGCCACCGACATTGAAGCCGCTCGGCTCCTCACGTATCGCGCCGCGTGGCTCGCCGACCACGGCCTGTACGCCAAGGAGCACGTTCCGATGCTTTCGATGGCCAAGTACTACGCGACCGAAGTGGCTGTACGCGCTTCGGGCTTGGCCGTGCAGCTACTCGGAGCAGCCGGTTATATGCACGACCACCCCGTTGAGCAGTACTACCGGGACGCGAAGCAACTCACGATTGTGGAAGGTACGAGCCAGGTGCAACTCAACCTGATCGGTCAGGGCGTGGTGCATCACGACCTGTGGTGGGACTGAGCGCCAACTATTCGATGTTGACGACGGGGCAGGTCAAGGTGCGAGTGATCCCGGGGACCTTTTGGATGGCCCCGACGATGAATTTGCCCAGGTCGTCGACGCTGCCCGCCTCGCAGCGAACGATGACGTCGTAGGGGCCGGTTACCTCAAAGGACTCCAGCACGCCCGGTACGGCGCGGGTGGCGAGTACGACCTTTTCGCTCGAACCAATTTCCGACTGAATCAGGATGTACGCCTGTACCGACATGAGGAGCCTTTCTCTTCGCTTGCTCCCATATTGCCCGTTTTTCGAACGAGGCGCTAATCCACGCGATGGGAGTTGCCCATATGCCACTGATGACAAAACTCGCAGCGATAGACCCCGAGTTCGGCGCCGTTGAGGGTCCACGCCAACTGGGCCGCGCTCTTTGCCTCGCGTTCCGTGCGATAGGCCTTCTTCGGCGAACCTTCACGTGTGACGTGCGACGAGACCCGTCCGGTGGAATGAGTAGGAGTGCGCGGGCGCCGGCGTCGAGCCTTCATGGTTACCCAAGGTAACGGGTTCTCAGTAAATTGAGGTCGTGACGATCCAGGCACAACCCGACGTTGTCGTCGAGTCGACGATCGAAACCGACGACGGCGACCACGAGCGCTTCACTCATTTGGTGCTCGAGGGCTACACGCCCAAGGACGGTGAGTTTGTGGCACTGGGCAACTCCGTCATCGACGGCATGGTCAACGCGACGCCCGTGATGGCGCTGTGCGGCAAGGTCTGGGTCCCCGGTCGCGACCCGGCGAAATACCCGGTCTGTCCGACGTGCAAGGAGATTGCGCTCGGCCTGGGCTGGTCGCTACCGGGCGCGTAGAACGTCGTTCAAACCTCGCGCCGTTAGAGTCGGTGTCACTATGAAGCGCGCCCTGGCTCTCCGTCACCACCTCGAAGATCACCCAGGACTGGTGGGTGAGGCGTTCGCTGCGCGCGGCTACGACGTGGACGTGGCGATGATCGATGAGTCCCAACGTGCGCCTTCGCTCGAGGGCTACGACACCCTCATCATCCTGGGTTCGAAGAGCGCGGTCTATGACGTGGAGAATGAGTCAGCCTGGTTCCGCCACGAACTCGCTCTCATTGCGGAGGCCGACGCGCGCGGGCTACCGATCCTGGGCATTTGCTTTGGGGCACAAGCGCTATGCCACTTCTTTGGCGGCACGGTTCGCCGCGCCGACCAAGATGAAGTCGGGTGGTTCGAGATTGATGTGCGAGACGGTGTCGAACTTTCGGCCGGACCGTGGTTGGAGTTTCACTTCGACGAGTGCGTGTTGCCCGAGGTCGCCGAGGTCTGGGCGACGACGCCTCGCGCGGTCCAGGCCTTCGTGATTGGTCCCCACCTGGCGGTCCAGTTTCACCCGGAAGTCGACGACGTGCAGCTCAAGGACTGGCTGTCGGCCGACGAAGACGAGGTGCGCGACTTTGGCATCGACGTTGACGCCCTCATCTCTCGCACCGCTTCAGAGACACCCGCGGCGAGGGTGCGCGCGCAGGAACTGGTCGATCTGTTCCTGAGCCGCGCTGGCTAGACGGTGTCTTTGGACGACGAGCTGTTAACGATTCGCATCGAGCGACCCGCTACGGGGGGAGGGGTGGGTCGCGCGCACGATGGTCGCGTCAGCTTTGTACGCAACTCACTCGTGGGAGAGCTCGTGCGGGTACAGGTAACCGAGACGACGTCGAAGTTCTACCGTGGCGAGGCGGTCGAGATTCTTGAGCCCAGCCCCGATCGCGTGTCACCACCATGTCCCTACGCGCATCCGTTCGGTTGTGGGGGGTGTGACCTTCAACACGCTGACGCTCGCGCGCAGATCGAATGGAAAACGGCGCTCGTCGCCGAGCACTTGCGGCGCATTGCCGGCGTCGAGCGGAACGTCGAAATGGTGTCCGGATCGCTGGGCCAAGCCACACGGACGCGTCTTCGCTGCGCGGTGGATGAGCATGGTCGGCTCTCCTTACGCACGGCACGATCCAACGACCTGGTGCCAATCGATACGTGCTGGGTAGCCCAACCAGCGTTTGACGCGGCGTTCGCACATCCGTGGCCAGGTGTGCACGAGGTTGAACTACGGGCCATCGGTGACGCAGCGCCCTTTGCCGTCACGCGCAGTGGCCGCGACGCCTTCGCCACCGTCGAAGTGCGCTCGCTCGGCGGTGCATCACTTGATCCCTCCACGCACTCACGCGTGAACGTTGGCGCGCACGTCTACCGCGTGGGGCCCAGGTCGTTCTGGCAGTCGCACCGTGACGCGCCCACGATACTGAGCGACGCGGTCATGGAGTTGGCACGCCTCGACAGTGGTGATGACGCCGTGGACCTCTACAGCGGAGTGGGACTCTTCAGTGTTCCGCTCGCTCGGCGCGTGGGCGAACGCGGTCGAGTTACCGCCGTGGAGTCTTCGCCCTACGCGGTACGCGACGCGCGAGAGAACGCGACGGGACTTCGCCAAGTCAAGGTGCGCGAATGGTCGGTAACGCCCCGGTCGGTCAACGACACCGTGCGCGAAGATGCGGTGGTCGTTCTTGACCCGCCGCGACAGGGCCTCACCCGAGGCGTCGCTGACGCACTCGCCGCACGGCGACCTCGACAGGTGGTCTACGTATCGTGCGACGCGGCGACGTTCGCGCGCGACCTTAAGAACTTTTTAGGTCACGGGTTTGTCCTAAGTGACCTGCGAGTATTTGACCTCTTTCCGATGACCGAACACGTCGAGATCGTGGCGAACCTTGACAGCCCGACCTAAAAGGTAGATAGTGCTGGTGGAGGGACAAATCACCTAGACCCTTAAGGGGGCTGAGTATGTCGATCAAGTTAGATCATCACCACCGCGTCACCGCACAGAAACTGTTCTGTCACCCGTTGAACCACAACATTCAATGGCACGACGTCTGTTCTCTGCTGGCCCGCTTCGGGGAAGTCCACGAGACTCACCGCGGCAACTGGGCGATCACGGTTGAAGGCGAAACTGTCTCATTCGGTTCGACTCGCACGCGCGAACTCACCGAAGACCAGGTGGTGAGAGTTCGAAACTTTCTTCGATCCTTCGGACTTACGAAAGACGCTTTGACCGCGGCCTAAGCACTACTCTGGCGCGATGTCCGAGCGCCTCTTCGTGTTGCTTCCGCCGTCACAGGGCAAGGCCGAGGGCGGTCGGCGACGCTCCGGTCGTGGCCGATTTGACGACACGCTCGTTGCCGAGCGCGAACGGGTGACTGACGTACTCAAGGACTTTCTCCACGACGCCACGCCGGGCGAACTGGCAGGTACCTTCGGTGCCCGCGGACCCTTGCTCGATCGGACCGTCGCAGCGGCGCGCGTGTTTGTCGAGGGCGACGCGCCGCTCCTTCCCGCGTGGCGCCGGTACCAGGGGGTCGTATGGAATTATCTGAGTCCCGAGACGCTCACGCCGTCGTCGCGTCGTCGCATTCTCGTCCCCTCAGGGCTGTACGGGCTTGTCGCGGGTGAAGACCCCATCGCGGACTATCGCCTGAGGATGAGCACCAGTCTCCCCGGTCTCGGAGGGCTCGCTCGTTTCTGGAGGCCGCACGTCACGTCCGCGCTCCTCGGGGCGACGACGCGTGCCGCCATTGTCAACTTGTTGCCACACGAACACGCCGCAAGCATTGACTGGGTGAGCGTGGAGGAGCAACGTCGGGTGCTCAATGTGCGCTTCGTGACAGCCGATGAGTCGAAAGCTGTCGGCCACGACGCCAAAGCCATCAAGGGAGAGTTGGCCGGTGCGGTGTTGAGCGACGGGCTCGCGGCCTTTGACGTGCCGAAGCGACTCGGTTGGATCATCGAACGGCGCGGTGACGTCGTGCTCGCGCGCGCTCCGCTCACCCGCGAGATCGGAGTCACGTCCTAAGTTGGAGCAATGGATGAGGGTTCGGTCATCATGGAGCAGCAACTTCGCTCGTCGTGGATCTCAGCGATCATCGGCGCTATCGCATTTCTCTTCGTTGTCGTCGCCACGATTTTTCTAGAGAGCAGCTCGTCTATCCCGGTGACCGCGCTCGTCCTCGTGCTGTGCGCCATTCTCGTGCAGATGTTCGCGATTTTCCTGTTCCTTCGCGTGGTCGTGCGAGTCGTCCAGGTGGAGTCCGGTCGCTCGCTCCTGGTCGCCTACGGTCCGGGAGGGCACATACGTCAGGTCTTCGAGCCGTCGGAGATTGAGTCCGCCGAGGTGCGACGGCTCTCGTTTACGCAGATGGGGGGCTTTGGATATCGCGGGAGCTTGCGTCTGCTGCGCCGCGCCGCCTTGTCGACCCGGCGCGGCGACGCCCTGGAACTTCACCTCACGCGGGGCCGTAAGTTTTTTGTGACCGTCGACGATCCGGCAGATTTCGTGAGCGCGCTGAGCCATCAGTAGCTCTCAAGGAGATCACGAGTGAACTCCATCCCAAAACGCCAAACGCGCGCCGGTCCTGGGGACCGGCGCGCGATTCAGCCTGGTGGAGGTGGGGGGTAACGAACCCCCGTCCGTCAGTTTCTGAGTGAACCTTCTCCGAGCGCAGCTGGCAGTTGGTTGTCGGGAGCGTCACCAGTGTCAGCGCCGGTGGCGTTCCGTAGATGGCTGAAGTGTCCCCGCGAGATCACCAACGAACCTCGCGGGTAAGCCTTACTTTTATGACACCCGTTATCTAAACCGCAAGGCAGGGTCTAGGCGGATGTTGCTACCTAAGCAGCAAACGCAAGCTGAGGCTTGGCGTTTATTTTGTGTTTCCGGCTCTTTAACGTGGTTCCGGAGACCACGGCTCGCTTCTTTCACTGAGACGACTCACGTCGAATCAATTCACCCCCAGTGGGCACTTCACGGTCGGAAGACCGCTCAGAAAGTCTACCGGTCGAAGGATGCTCCTAGCCGTCGGCGTATTTCTCGCGCTGGCGCGCCGCACGAGCCATATCCCGTTCGGCGTCTCGTTTGGCGATGGCCTGGCGGCGGTCCTGCTTCTGGCGTCCTCGCGCCAGAGCCAGTTCGACCTTGGCCCGCCCGTCCTTGAAGTACAACTTCAAGGGCACAATGGTCAGCGACTGGGTGGCCGCTTCTTTTTGCAGGCGTTCTAGTTCGAAGCGGTGCACGAGGAGCTTGCGCTTGCGATCCGGGTCGTGACTTCCAAAGCCCACGGCGTACGCCCAGGGCGGAATGTGCATCTGAAACAGCCAGAGCTCGTCGCCATCGACGCGGGCGTAGGCCTCGGCGATCTGAGCGCGTCCTTCTCGCAGGGACTTGACCTCGGAGCCCACGAGCACGATGCCACACTCGATGGAGTCGAGGATCTCGTAGTCGTGGCGGGCGCGACGGTTCGAAGCGACCACGCGGTCGCCCACCACGTCTTCGCGGTTTTTCGCGCGACGCTGCTGCATTTGCTTGGCTCGAGCCACCCGGACAGCGTAGTGACGTGACCGTGAACAAGCCGTTCTGGTTAGGGTGGCCTGGTGCTGACGATGAGCGTAAAGCAGCGCGACGCCATGCTCGCCACCTGCATTCGTGCGTTGCCCAACGAAGGTTGCGGTTTGCTGGTGGGAACTTTGGAAGGGCTCGTGCGCGATGTGATTGCAAGTCCCAACATGGCCGACTCGGCCAAGGTCTATGAGATCGACCCCGCGGTTGTGCTCGGTGCGGCGCGTCGCGCGGACTCAGAAGGTCTCGAGGTAATCGGCGTCTTTCACTCCCACACCCACAGTGAGGCGTACCCGAGTCCAACCGACGTGGCCCAAGCCCCGGACCCGTCGTGGCACTACGTCCTGGTCTCCCTGGCGCGCTCACCCTCAGAGGTCATGAGTTATCGCATCGTGGACGGCGAGGTCGCCCACGAGGTCCTGGACGTGACGAACCACTGAAATCTTCACGACGCTGGGCTCCGATGCGAACTTTTTGGACACGGCGTGACAGCCACACGCTATTGTTGACTTAGAAGGTCATATATACCTCGAAGAGTCGAAAGTGGGCGCTATGTCGGCTGTACTGCGAATTCCTACCGTGCTTCGTCCCGCCATGGGCGGCGAAAGCGTGATCGCTGTCGAGGGCGACACCGTCGGTGAGGTGTTCTTGCGACTGACCAATCTTTACCCCGAGATCAAGGGCCAGATCCTGAACGAGGACGGGTCTCTGCACCGGTTCCTCAACGTCTACGTCAACGACGATGACGTGCGCTACATCGGGGGCGTGCAAGCGTCGGTGGAGAACAACGACGAGATCACGTTGCTGCCCGCGGTCGCTGGTGGCGCCTGGTAGTGACGCGCTACGCGTCGGTGCTCGATCTGATCGGTTCAACGCCTGTCCTCGACGTCAGCGCTCTCTCTCCCAGTCCGCGTGTCGCGATCTGGGCCAAATTGGAGGGCCGCAATCCGGCCGGATCGGTCAAGGATCGAGTCGCACTGTCATTGGTGGAGGCGGCGGAACGTGATGGCCGCCTCGTCCCGGGTCGAGCGGGCCAGATACTGATCGAACCCTCCTCGGGCAACACGGGCATCGCGCTCGCCCTCGTGTGTCGACTGCGCGGCTATCACCTCAAGGTGGTACTGCCGACCAATGTCTCACCGGAGCGCCGCCAATTACTGGAGGTCTTTGGCGCCGAGATCATCGACTCGCCGGGCAACGAAGGATCAAACGGTGCGGTGCGACTCGCCCAGGCTCTCGCGGGCGCCCATCCCGACTGGGTCTTCTTGTACCAGTACGCCAACCCCGCCAATCCGCTCGCGCACTATCACTCGACCGGCCCCGAGATCCTCACCGACGTCACCGAGATCACGCACTTCGTCGCGGGACTCGGTACCTCGGGCACGCTCATGGGTGTGGGTCGCTACCTCAAGGAACAGCGACCCGAGATTCAGGTTTGGGCCGTGGAGCCGCCCAGTGGCGAGATCGTGGACGGACTGCGCAACCTTGATGACGGGTACATACCGCCGATCTTCACCGACAATCACGGCGAAGAGTTGCTCGATCGCAAGGTCATTGTGCGACCCCGCGAGTCGGTGGAGTGGACGCGGCGACTGAGCGAGCTCGGACTGTTCGTCGGTCTCTCCTCGGGTGCGGCCATGGCGGGGGCCGTGAAGTGTGCGGCCACCATTCCCGACGACCAGGACGCCGCGATCGTGGTCATCATGGCCGACGACGGGTGGAAGTATCTCTCGACGGGGGCGTGGAGCGACGATCTCGACGTCGTGGTCGAACGAGCGAAGTCGACCATTTACTTCTAAGGCGCGAGCGTTTTCCAGTACCGTGGAGCGGCACCTCGGGTGCGAGACGAGGAGAATGATGCCCCCACAACGTGCTGATGGCCGCGCACTGGACGAGGCCCGACCCCTTACCTTCGAACGAGACTTCACCGACATGGCGGCCGGTTCGGTGCTCGTCAGTTTCGGGCGCACCCGCGTTCTGTGCACGGCGTCGGTCGACACTGACATACCTCGCTGGCTCAAGGGCCGAGGACAGGGGTGGGTCAGCGCGGAGTACTCGATGCTCCCTGGTTCCTCGCCCGAGCGTGCGACCCGAGAAGCCGCGAAGGGCAAGCAGTCGGGTCGCACCCAGGAGATTCAGCGTTTGATCGGTCGATCACTGCGCGCGGTCACTCGACTCGAGCTCCTGCCGGACGTGCAGATTCTGGTGGACTGCGACGTGCTTCAGGCTGACGGTGGAACGAGAACCGCCTCGATCTGTGGCGGATACGTTGCTTTGCACGACGCCATCACGCGTCTGGTCATGGCCGGAGTCATCGCTGAGCACGCGCTCAGCGACTTGGTGGCGGCGGTGTCGGTGGGAATCGTCGGGGGCGTGGCGATGCTGGATCTGCCCTACGAAGAAGACGTGCGTGCCGACACCGACATGAACGTGGTGATGACCGGTTCGGGCCGGTTCGTCGAGGTCCAGGGCACCGCCGAGCACGAACCCTTCGACCGGGACGAACTCGGTGCTCTGTTGGACCTGGCCGCGCTCGGGATCGGTCGAATTCACGACGCCCAACGAGAACTCCTCGCGACTCCGCCTGCGCCGCGCTGATGGCCGCGTTCGTCCTGGCCACGGCGAACGAGCACAAAGCCCGCGAGATACGTCAAGTTCTCGAACCTTTGGGCATTGAACTTCTCTCTCGCCCCCGCGACGTCGATGACGTTGATGAGACCGAGGCGACTCTTGAGGGCAACTCGCTGCTCAAGGCGCGCGCCCTCACCGCGGCCACGGGGCTACCCGCGATCGCAGACGACACGGGACTGTTCATCGACGCTCTCGAGGGACGACCGGGGGTCTACAGCGCGCGTTACGCCGGCGATCACGCGAGCTTCGACGACAACGTACAAAAAGTTCTGCGCGAACTCGACGGCATTCTCGTCTCGCAGCGCGGTGCTCACTTTCGCTCGGTCATCGCGATCACCTTTCCCGACGACACATCGTGGTGGGTCGACGGTGATCTCGACGGTCGCATTCTCTTGTCACCCGTTGGCGACGGCGGCTTTGGCTACGACGTCATCTTCGCGCCGACAGGTAGTGACCGATCGTTGGCGCAGCTCGAGGCCGATGAGAAGAATGCCATCAGCCATCGCGGTCGCGCCCTGCGCGCCTTCGCCGCAAAGCTCGCCGCGTCCTAGGTTGCGAGAGTAATCTTCACCCGTAGGGTGGGGGAGTGATGAGCGGCACGATCGCGATGTTCCCGTTGGGGATGGTGGTGTATCCGCATCAGACCGTGGGGCTGTGCGTCTTTGAGCCCCGGTATCACCGCCTCTTGGAAGACGTCGAGTACGACCGGCGATTCGGAACCTGCCTCATCGAACGCGGTTCGGACGTCGGCGGCGCCGAGCAGCGTACGTTCGTCGGTTCGATGCTCGAGATTCTGGGCACACACCGGCTCTCGAACGGTCAGACGCTGGTGGTGGCCGAGGGCGTGGAGTGCTTCGAAGTAGTCGAGTGGCTGAGTGACGACCCGTATCCGCGCGCGATCGTGGGGGAGCGCTGCTGTGACAGCGTGCCGATTGAACCAGCCTTGCTCAAGTCGACGGAGTCGTCCGTGCGGGCATTGCGGGCCCTGCAGAGCGAGATGTTCGCAGATGAGTGCCTGCAACGAAATGTCGCTATGGACGACGACGACGGGGTGCGAAGTTGGCAGTTGTGTGCCTTGACGCCCATGTCGATCTTGGACCAGTTCAAGGTCCTCAGTCTGAGCAACCCCAATGACCGTCTGCGCCTCGTGGCCGAGATCTGCGCGGAGCGCTACGGCGACTACCAGCGCATGCTGGCCGTCGACGAGTTGCGCGCGCCGACGTCTTAACGAACGTCGAGCAGATCGACGACGAAAATCAACGTCTCGTTGGGTCCAATGACCCCGCCCGCGCCGCGCTCGCCGTAGGCGAGGTGCGCGGGAATCACGAGACGTCGACGGCCGCCGACACGCATTCCCTGGACGCCGCGATCCCAGCCTTGGATCACTTGGCTCGCGCCCAGGTCGAAGTCGAAGGGATCGTCGCGATTCCACGACGCGTCGAACTCATTGCCACTTGTCGCGCCGACGCCCACGTAGTGCACGACGACGTGCTTACCGGCCACCGCCTCTGCCCCGTCACCGACGATGATGTCCTCGATAACGAGGTCGTCGGGCGGTGCGCCGAGATGCGGTTCAACGAGAGGTCTGTCTGCCATGACCGTGAACTTTAGCGGCGCCGACTTCCACCGACCACGCGCACGTTGCGTGCTTCGCGTCCCTTGGGACCACTCGCTTCTTCAAACGTAATGGTCTGACCCTGACTCAACGTGCGAAAGCCGTCACCTTGAATATTCGAGAAGTGGATGAAGAGATCGTCGCCCTTTTCGTCACTCGCGAAGCCAAAGCCCTTCGAGTCGTTGAAGAAACTCACGACCGCTTCGCGACCGCGGCCGGCTGAGCGATCGACGCGCGGCGCGTCGGAACGTGGCGTGTCGCGCCGGGGGGCCGCGTCACGGCGAGGCGCAGAGCTGCGCTCGAAACCTCGCGAGTGTCGCGCGTCCGCTTCGCGCGGAGAGTGCTCGCGACGAGAGCGCGCCGGACGTTCACGCGGCTCGCGCGCGATGGTGCGATCGTTGCGCGAGGGGCCGCGCTTGGCGGGACGCTCGTCGAGTGATTGCGCGGCCACCGCGTCGTCGATGACACCCAAGCGAATCGGTCGGGCGTCCTCGCGCGAGGTCAGCGGTTCGTCAATACCCAAGGCACGTTGAAGGCGCTTGGTGTGACCGACGACGTCCTCACCGACGAGTGAGATCACCACGCCGGTGGCGCCGGCACGGCCGGTGCGACCGGAGCGGTGCAGATAGTCGGTGGCTGCGGCCGGCGGGTCGTAGTGCACGACGACCGGCATGAGGTCGATGTGAATGCCACGCGCGGCGACGTCGGTCGCCACGAGCACCTGGATTTGACCGCTCTTGACGCTGCGCAGCGCCTTTTCGCGCTGAGCTTGGGTGCGATCACCGTGCAGCGGCACGGCGGACAGTCCGCGTTCGCCGAGTTGGCGAGCCAGTCGGTCCGCACCGTGCTTGGTACGCGTGAAGATGATGGCCCGCTCGTACTCCTTGATGATGTCAGCGGTGAACTCGACGCGCTGTTCGCGCGGCACGCGCCAGAAGAAGTGTTCGACATCACTCGGGGCCTCGTCGGCGACGACGTCGTGAACGTTCGCGTCGTGGGTGAACTCGCGAACGAGAGATGACACGTCGGGACCCATCGTCGCGGAGAACAGCATCACGTGACGCTGATTCGACGTGCTACCGACGATACGGCGAACCGCGGGCAAGAATCCCATGTCGGCCATACGGTCGGCCTCGTCGACGACGACCGTGGTCACCGAGGCGAGATCGAGGGCACGCTGCTCGAGCATGTCTTCCAGACGACCAGGACAGGCCACCACGACGTCGACGCCGTAGTTGAGGGCCTTGCGGGTCACGTTGTACGAGGTCCCGCCGTAGATGCAGATGATGCGGCGACCGCGGTCGTCGGTGAGTTGAGCAATCTCTTTTTGGACTTGGCCCGCGAGTTCACGGGTCGGTACCAGAACCAGGGC
Source organism: uncultured Acidimicrobiaceae bacterium (assembly GCA_963840595.1). GTDB lineage: Bacteria > Actinomycetota > Acidimicrobiia > Acidimicrobiales > RAAP-2 > RAAP-2. Next base: position 455,474 of record CAWIZQ010000004.1, on the reverse strand, counting down.
CGTGGGCTTGCGCGGTTGGGCCTTTTTCAGATTGGCCAGCAGGGGAAGGGCGAAAGCCAAGGTCTTGCCCGATCCTGTGGCGGCCTTGCCGACCACGTCACGGCCCGCGAGGGCGTCGGGAATAGCGGCTTCTTGGATGGGGAACGCCTCGGTGATACCACGGGCGCGCAATCGCTCCACGAGGCGTGCGGGCACGCCGAGATCGGCAAAGGACATAGACATAGAAACTCCTACGAGTTGAGGTGAGTCCAACTCGAAAGAAGTGTCGAATCGGTCTCTATCGCGAGATGCGATAAACCAGCGTGTTCTACGTTAGCAGATCGACGCTGACGCGACGACGTTGGCGACAACGCCTGGCGCATTCACATGTCGTGCGGGCGGAGGGACTCGAACCCACACTCCGAAGAACTGGTACCTAAAACCAGCGCGTCTGCCAATTCCGCCACGCCCGCGAGCGACTCCACTCTAGGGCGCGAAGGCCGGAGAATTGGGTCTCACACGGTAGATTGGTCCAATGATTAACTCCCGGGTGACCGACTACGGCGCGAACGACCTCAACCAGCGCCTTCTGCGAGAGCGCATTGTGTTCTTGGGTTCTGAGGTGAATCAGGACATGGCGAACCGCATCTGCGCAGAGCTTCTGCTGCTCGAAGCCGAGGACCGCGACCGGGACATCAGTATTTACATCAACTCGCCCGGCGGGTCAGTGACCGACGGCATGGCGATCTACGACACGATGCAGTACGTCAACTGTGACGTGCGCACGATCTGCATCGGCATGGCGGCCTCCATGGGCCAGTTCCTGCTGTGCGCGGGCACACCGGGCAAGCGGTTCTCCCTGCCGCATAGCCGCATCCTCATGCACCAGCCCTCGATGGGTGGCATGCAGGGCCAGGCCTCGGATATCGCGATCCAGGCCGAGCAGATCATCTACATGAAAAAGACCCTGGCCGAGCGCATCTCGTTCCACACCGGCCAGCCCGTCGAGCGCATCGAAGCCGACTCGGACCGCGACCGCTGGTTCACGGCGCAAGAGGCGCTGGAATATGGCTTCATTGACGCAGTGATCGAAAAGTCGGCCCTTCGCCAAGGGGTCTAGTGAGTCACGCCCCCGGGGAGGGCCTGCGAACTCGTTCATCGGGGGAGTTACCGGTACGCGTCGTCAGCGCGCGCGTCTCGCTCACGACGAGACTGGCGAACCTTTGGGCTCGTCGCGAACTCCTCGTCGGACTGATCGTCTCCGATATTCGCATCAAGTACAAGAACTCGACCCTCGGGCTGTTCTGGTCCATGGTCTCGCCGGCCTTCACCCTGGGCGTGTATTTCCTGGTCTTTTCGATCTTCCTGAAGAACGGCTACCCGAACTTCGTGATCTACCTGTTCTCGGGTCTTGTGGTGTGGAACATGTTCCAGAACTCGGTGAACACCGCGACGGGCGTCATCGTCGATCGGGCTGCGCTGGTGAAGAAGGTGTCGTTTCCCCGCGAGATCCTTGCGCTGTCCAACGTGGGGGCTGCGGTCGTGTACTTCGTCGTTCAGCTGTCGGTTCTGATCATCTTCGTCGCGGCCGTCCAGCACGCGCCGGCGTGGAAGTTCGTCACGATCCTTCCGATCTCCTTCCTCTCGCTCTATTTCTTTACCGCGGCCCTGGCGGTGGTGATGTCGGCGATCAACGTCTACCTGCGCGACATGAAGCACCTCATGGAGGTGCTCTTGCAACTGTGGTTTTGGATGACCCCGATCGTGTACTCGTACTCTCACGCCATCGCCCCGCACCTGCAGCGGCACGGACTCACGTGGATCTACTTCTTGAACCCGATCACCTTGATCGTGGTGACCTTCCAGCGGGTCTTCTACGTGAGCACGATCGTGCACTCCACCGTCGCGCCCCACCCGCTCATCGACGTGCTACCGACCTGGTCATACGACAAATTTCTCATCTTAAACGCGGTGCTGCTCGGCTTCTCGATCGTCGCCTTCTTCGTCGCTGAGGCGATCTTTGGGCGCCTCGAGGGCGACTTCGAGTCGGTGCTCTAGATGGTCGACGTCATCGCCGTTGAAGGCGTCTCGAAGAACTTCAAGATCCACCACGAGCGTCATCAATCGCTCAAGGAGCGCCTCCTGCACCCCAGGTCGGGAACGACCGAAGTGTTTGATGCGCTCAACAACATCAACTTCACCGTCTCCGAAGGAGAGACACTCGGCATCGTTGGTCACAACGGGTCGGGCAAGTCAACCCTGCTGAAGTGCATCTGTGGCGTGTTGAAGCCCTCGGCGGGCGAGATTCGCTTGCGCGGCAGCCTGGCCGCGCTGCTCGAACTCGGCGCGGGATTCCAGACCGAGCTCTCCGGTCGGGACAACGTCTACCTCTACGGCGCGATGTTGGGCTTTTCTCGAAAGATGGTGGACGGCATCTTCGACGACGTGGTCGCGTTCAGCGAGATCGAGCAGTTCATCGACACCCAGGTGAAGTTCTATTCGAGTGGCATGTACGTGCGCCTGGCCTTCGCTGTGGCGGTGAACGTCGATCCCGACATCCTCGTGGTCGACGAGGTGCTCGCGGTCGGCGACGAGCGCTTCCAGGCCAAGTGCGTGGATCGAATTCGCCGCTTCCAACAAGAGGGTCGCACGATCTTGCTCGTGACCCACAACGCTGACCAGGTGCGCGCGCTCTGTGACCGGGCGATCGTGCTGGATGGCGGCGACATGATCGCCGACGGGGCGACGCGCGACTCGTTGCGCATCTTCCGCGAACATCTCATGGCCGACGCCGTCGAGCACGACCCCTCGCACCTCCTCGGTACGGTGCGTATCGAGTCGGTCTCTACTCCCTCGGGTTCCTTCGAGGTCAAGAGCGGCGCGGGTCTGCACCTCGACGTGAGCGTCGTCTCACAAAATGCGTACAGCGGGAACTTCGTGATCGAGCTCTTCACGCATAACGGGACGCTGGTGAGTCGAAGCGATGCCCAAGGCGCGCCGGTCAACCTCACGCCCGGCCACAATCACGTGGTGGTCGATTTATCGCACGTCCCGCTGCTCGATGGTGTTTACGACCTCAACGTCGGGGTCACTGACCCGCTCGGGCACAACGTGGTGGCCTGGAGCGAGCGTGCGGCCACCCTGCAGGTGACCTACGACGGCCGCGAGGGCGGCATCGTTGAGTTGGGCGCCTCTATTCGTCAGGAATAGGCGACGAAACTTTCGGCGATTCGTCAGGGAATCGCCCGTTACGTGCATGCGGAAAACGACGAAGCGCGCCCAAAGGACCGAGCCGACCGACGTCGTAGGGGAAGGTGGCCGCGCCCAACATTCGCCGATCGCCCCGCGAGTTGCCGTAGGCGTAGACGACCGGCTCGCCCTGCGGGTGGTTTTCCTCGATCCACTCAGCCAGTCGGCGCATCTTTTCCTTCCCCCGACAGTTCTTGCCGAGATAGCTACCGGTGAGCCGATCGCGGGCATCCACCGCCAGGCGCGTACCGAGTCCCCCCGAGGTGTCGAACATCTCGGCCACCATGTCGACGTAGATCTGCGGGGACGCGGACACGAGCACCACACCGTGGCCCTGTTGGAGATGCCAGCGCAGGCGGGCGAGCATCCATTCGCGCCCGTGACGCTCGAAGTGTTCGACGGCGAAGATGCGTGAGCGATCGCGAACGTCGGACAGATCCAGACCCGCGATCAGCTTGTGAAAGAGCCGCTCCTTGGCCCGATCGGCCCATCGGCCCGAACGAATGGCGCCCACGAGGAGGGGAAGGGCCAGAGAAGCACTGGCGAGGTAGGTCGCGCGGTCGCCGCGCAGGAAGCGCAACCACTTAAAGACGCTGCCGCCCTCGCTCAAGGTTCCGTCAAGGTCGAAGGCGGCGACGGTGAGCGTGGGCGGGTTCGTCACGGGCACAGTTTCACAGGCCTAGGGGAGGGGCACCGTCACCGAGCCCTCGCTACGCGAGTGAGTCGCGCAATTCGCGTTTGAGCACCTTTCCCTGGGGATTGCGCGGCAGGGGCTCGGAGCGGAAGATCACGGTAGTGGGCACCTCGAACTTGGCCAGGCGGGCCGCCACGTGGCGACCGACTTCTTCAGCGTTCATCACTCGCCCCGGGCGGAGCACGACGACGGCCGCGACTTCTTCTCCGAGCGTGGGATGGGGCACGCCAATTACGGCACAGTCTTGAACGTCAGGATGTTCGAAGATGGCGGCTTCGACGATCACCGAGTAGACGTTTTCGCCACCCCGAATGATCATGTCTTTGGCGCGATCCACGATGAAGATGAACCCCTCCTCGTCGATTCGTGCGATGTCGCCCGTGCGCAGCCACCCCTCCTTGGTAAAAGTGCTGGCGGTCGCCTCGGGTTTGTTCCAATACTCGCGAATGACGTTGGGGCCCTTCACCCACAGTTCGCCGAGCACGTCGGGGCCACTCGGAATATCGTCACCGGGGGCCTCGCCCACGTAATCCTCGGGCACCACCGCGACCTCGTTGACGGGGTAGCACGGTCCGCAACTGGCCGGTTTCCTGACGTAGTCGAGTCCCGGGTTGGAGGCGAGGGCCGCGGAGGTTTCGGTGAGTCCGTAGCCGTTGCTCGGCAGTCCCAGGGGGAAACACGCACGCAGACGCGCGACCAGTTCGGGCGGCGCGGGCGCTCCGCCGTACGCGATGCTGGTGACGCTCGACGTGTCGTAGCGCGCAAAGTCGGGATGATCGATGATCTGCATCGCTACGGTCGGCACGCCGCCGATCATCGTGACCCGCTCGCGCTCGATGACCTCTAATGCTTGGCCGGCGTCGAAGCGGTGCATGAGGACGATCTTGGCGCCGGCGAACGCACTCGGCACCAAGACGGCGAAGCAGCCCGTCGCGTGAAAGAAGGGCACGTTCAGCAGGCCGACGCCCTGGGTGCTGGGCGCCGCGGGGTCAGGCGTGACGCCCGCGCGCAACGCGCCGCGATACGCCCCAAATGAGAGATTCATGAAGTTTGTGATGACGTTGCGGTGCGAGCCCACCGCACCCTTGGGATGACCGGTTGTCCCCGACGTGTAGAACATCGTGACGTCGTCGTCGGAGGCGAGATCCACACTGGGCGGCGTCTCGTGGTCGATCCCGCCCACGAACTCCTCGAAGGTGACGATGGGGACCCGATCGTGTCGGCGCAATTCGATGGGCCGGGCCGGATCCCCCAGAACGACAACGGTCGTCAGATCCGCCAGGTCGTCGATCAACCCAAAGATGCGATCCAATCGCTCGCCGTCGACGAACAAGACAGACGATCCCGAGTCGCGCAGTCCGTACGCGAGCTCCGCGGTCGTCCACCACGCGTTGAGTGGCGTGACGATGGCGCCAATGGATGCGGCGGCCCAAAACGCCATCGACCACTGAGGAAGGTTGCGCGAGGCGATCGCCACCCGATCTCCCTTGGCGACGCGTTCGGCAAGGCGGTGAGCGAGGGTGGCCGCAATTGCGTAGTGCTCGCGAAATGTGTAGCGCTGGTCTTCGTAGATCAAGAACTCCTGGTCGCCGTGCTGGAGCGATGCGTCCAGCATCTGGCGCAGGCTCGAGGGCGCGTTCTTCCAGACGGTCATCTCGATGCCTTTGACGACTGCGCGCTCGGTCTCGAACATCTGTCCCGGGGCGGTCAAGACTGCGTCCGCTTCCCGGAGGCTCATGGCGTGGTCGCTCATCGCGTGCTAAGCGGTCGTTTCGATCGGTTGAAAGAGGGTGTCGCGGTAGTGCACGAGTTCGTTGATGGACTCTTTGATGTCGTCGAGGGCCCGGTGCGCCGAGTCCTTCTCGGGCTGGCTGCCCAGCGAAGTCGGGTACCACCGACGCGCCAACTCCTTGATGGTCGAGACGTCCACGTTGCGATAGTGGAAGAACGCCTCGAGATCGGGCATGTACTCCTGAAGGAACCGGCGATCGGTACCGATGGAGTTGCCGCACAGGGGAATCGAACGCGCCTCGCCGATATGAGACTTAAGGAACTCCAGGGTTTGGCGTTGCGCGTCCTCAACCGTGATGGTGGAGGCGATGATCGCGGGCAAGAGCCCGGATTTGGTGTGCATCGCGGTCACGTAATCGCCCATCTCGGCGAGTTGCTCGGGCGTGGCGTGGATGACGAGATCGGGACCCTCAGCCACGATGTTGAGATGGTCGTCGGTGAGCAGCGTGGCGATCTCGACGATGACGTGACGCTCGGGTTCGAGGCCGGTCATTTCCAAATCCATCCAGGCGAGCACGAGACGACACTACTTAATGAGGTGCTACCTGGTCTGTGTAGCCTTCCCGCTATGGAAATTCTCACCAAGCGACTCCACCCTGACGCCGTCATTCCGTCATTTGCCAACGAGGGTGACGCGGGTTGCGATTTGGTGGCGGTGGAGTCGGCCGTGCTTCGCGCCGGTGGTGGTCGTGCCATGGTGCCCACCGGCCTCGCGGTTGCGATCCCCGAGGGCCACGGTGGATTCGTTCTACCCCGCAGCGGACTCGCGTCACGCCATGGCGTGACCTGCGCCAACGCACCGGGCCTGATCGATCCGGGATACCGCGGCGAGGTGAAGGTGGCTCTCGTGAACCTCGACCCCGAACACGATTACGAGGTCGCCAAGGGGGATCGGATTGCCCAACTGGTCGTGATGGCCGTGGGTCGCAGCGCTTTCGTGGTGGTCGATGAACTGCCCGAAGCGACGCGCGGTGAGGGCGGATTCGGCAGTTCCGGTCGATGACCAAATTTCTCGATCCGCTCGACAGCGCGTTCATCCTGCTCGAAAACCCCGGCACGTCGATGAACATCGGCGCCGTGATCGAGCTCGAACCCCGCGAGGAGGACCCGGCGACTCGCTTCGACGAGATCAGGTCCGTCATCGCCGATCGCGTGCACGAAATACCGGTGTTGACCCAACGAGTGGTACGTGCCCCCTTCGACATGACCTGGCCGATCCTCGTCGAAGACGACCACTTCGACCTTGATCGCCACGTCCTACGAGTGGCTCTGCCCGAACCGGGTAATGCGCAACAACTTGATGAACTTGTGTCGGATTTTCTCTCACGCAGTCTGTCGCCGCAGCGTCCCGCATGGCAGCTCTTGGTCATCGAAGGAACTGACGACGGTCGCGCGGTTCTCGTCGTCAAGATGCATCACGCCCTGGCCGACGGAGTGTCCTTCGCCGAGACGATCGCGAACTTCTTTGATATCTCGCCCGAGATTCGTACGCCGAGCGATCGCGTCGACATCGACGACGACGAGCCCACCGTGACGACGTCGCTCGGTCTGTTGCGTCAGGGGCTGGCGCGACTGCGCGATCAGCCGTCGCGGCTCCTGGAGAGCCTCGCGTCGTGGGGCGGCCGGTTCTATGAGATTGTCCGGGCGCTGGCGAGCGTGGTGGCGGTACACGGACGCCGACACGCGACGCCGGACCAGCCATCGATTTTCGAGGCTCAACGAACGTCGCTGAACGGCGCCGCAGGTATCGAGAAGACGTTCTTGCGGACCCGCGTACCTTTGGCGGACGTCAAGCGAGCAGCGAAAGCTCGCGGAGCAAGTGTGACCGACTTCGTGCTGGCGAGCGTCGGGGGAGCGCTCAAACGGCTCCTCGACGAGCGGGTCGAGACGCTTTCGAACGACCTCATCGCTTTCGTACCCATCAACGTGCGGTCTGGCGACACGGCGGAACTGGGGAATCAGATCTCGGGAATGCTGGTGGCCCTCCATGTCGATCTAGAAGATCGAGAGGAGCGCCTGCGCGCGATCTCGGGCGACGCGGCCAAGACCGTTGCCGAGCAGCGCCTTCGCCGAGCTCGAATATTTCAGGACGTGCCGCGCGTGCTTGGTCCGACTTTGTTGTCGTTGGGCGGCAAGTTCCTCACCGCGTTCGGTCTCTTCGATCGTCTTCCGATGGCCAATGTCATGATCTCCTCGGTTCCCGGTCCCCCGGTCGCGCTGTGGTTGAGTGGTCGGCGTGTTCTGTCGGCCGCGCCGTACGGACCTCTCCTTGGTCCGATCTCGCTCAACATCACGGTGTTGGGATTTGAGGAGAATCTGGAGTTTGGTTTGCTCGGATGTGCGGAGCGCGTCGCGGATATGGAGCGATTGAGTACCTTGATTGGTGAAGAGTCCGCCGCCTACCTCGCCTCGACACCCTCTTAGCCTTGCTTGGACGCTGCGGCGTCCTCGGCTACACTCGATATACCTCGCGGACGTAGCTCAGTTGGTAGAGCGCGACCTTGCCAAGGTCGAGGTCGCCGGTTCGAGCCCGGTCGTCCGCTCCAAGAAGGCCTGCCGTTGGACTGTTGTCGCGCCCAACAAATAACTGTCTATTTGAGTGTGCGTCACGATGTGACGAAATACTCAAGGGACCCGTTCAGCACAGACAGGACCGCTTGGTAGAGACCGGGGGCCTCACTTTCTCGTGGCCCCGCCACGTTGAGGACAGCGCCCGTGCGTTGTCTCGACAAAAACTCCGCCAAGCGCTCGAGCGCGTCAGGGGAGCGAGGATCAAGAACGGCGACCGGCCTCTTAAGGACGTTGGCGATGTCCAGGGTCTGGCTGACGCCCCTCGAAGTTGCCGACCTCGGCGCGAACACGACAGTTGCATTGGCGTCACGTACGTTGAGTGATGTGCGCACCGCGACGTCAGCAGACTGCGTGGGTACGAAATTCGCGTAACGCGCGAGGAGCCCCGGTGCTTCGCGCAGATCCTCGGCCCATCCGTCGCGCGGGACCCAGCCCCCGTATGTCACACCCTGCTCGATGGCGAAGTCCACGGCCGCGCGGTCCGCTCCGGTTTCGCCGCCGCACAGGATTTTGGCAATCAACTGCCCGTCAGGCGCTCTGGTCTCGCCCATGAATATCCAACTCCTGCGGGTGAACCTAATCGCCGTTCAGAGACTCCCTGCACATAGACGGGGCTGGTTGTGCCCACAAGAGTGCCCGAGCCGATGAACGTGTCATGTTGCCTAATGTGTGGGCGGGAGGCGACGTGATCCACTCGGAGTTCGAACCGTATCTGCGTGCTGCGCGCGAGAATCCAGAGCCGTCACCGCTCGCCGTCTCACCTGACCAGCGTCGTCAAGCTTTCAGAGATGAAGCCCTTCGCTTCCGGGGAGACATTCCGGTTGACGTGGGGGCGCTCGACACGACGATTCCGCTCGAGGGCCGCACGCTCGCTGCTCGGTTGTACGTTCCCGAGATCGATGATGGAACGGCCCTGGTTGTGTATTTTCACGGCGGCGACTTTGTGATGGGCGATCTCGATACCCACGACTGGTTGTGCCGTCGACTGGCCCACGACACTCATACGAGATTCCTGGCCATTGAGTACCGCCTCGCGCCCGAGAATCCCTTTCCGGCTGGCCTCAATGACGCCGTGGAGACGTTGCGGTACGTCGCTGTGCATCGCGCCGACTTCGCGACGCACGACGCGCGGCTAGTGGGGATGGGGGACTCGGCCGGGGCCAACCTCGTGACGGTGGCCTCGACACTTCTGCGCGACGACGAGTTCGATCTCGCGGCCCAGGTCCTTATCTACCCGACGCTCGGACCCGACCTCGTCACCGAGTCGGCACACCGGTTCGGCGCGGGGTATCTCTTGAATCTCGACGCGTTGCGCTACGACTACCGCCAGTACCTGGGTGAGTTTGGTGACCACACCGATCCCCGCGTCACGCCGCTGCTGGCCAACGATCTCACGGGCGCGCCGCCGGCGATCATTGTGGTGGCCGAGTGTGACCCATTGCGTGACGAGGGCGTCGCCTACGCCGGACTCCTCGAGCACTTCCACGTCTCCGTCGAGCTCCTCGAAGCCGAGGGAATGATCCACGGTTTTCTCGAAATGGGTGGCGTCGTCCCCGAAGCTCTCGCCATCGTGGACGACATCGCCGCGCACCTCACGCGTGCGGTCGGCGCAACCGCGTGAACGTTCTTTTCATCACGCTCGATCAGTTTCGCGCTGACACCTACGGCGCCGCGGGTCATCCCCTGGTGCGCACTCCGACGCTGGACCGCATGGCGAGTGAGGGCGTGCGCCTCTCTCGCCACTTCTCCCAAGCTGCACCATGTGCGCCCGGTCGTGCGGCTCTCTACACCGGCATGTATCAAATGAACAATCGCGTCGTGGCCAACGGCACGCCGCTCGCGCGAGGGTTCGACAATCTCGCCTACGTGGCCCGGCGCGCTGGCTACGATCCCACGCTGTTTGGCTACACCGATCAGGGTATCGATCCCGCGATTGCCAACGGCGCCGACGATCCGCGACTGAGCTACTACGACGGGATTCTGCCGGGGTTCTCGGTGGGCCTCTACCTGCCCGAAAGTCAGGCCGGTTGGGTCCAGTACCTGCGCCAGAAGGGCTACGACGTGTCCAACGGCTGGCGCGGGCTGTGTGAGGGCGAGCCGCAGCGTCCAGCCGAGGACTCGTTGAGCGGATTTCTCACCACTCGCTTTTTAGAGTGGCTCGAGCACCAAGATTCGGGCTGGTTCGCGCACCTGAGTTACCTGCGCCCTCACCCGCCCTACGCGGCAGCGGGGGAGTTCGCGCACATGTACGACCCCGCCGACGTTGAGTTGCCCATCGCACCGACCGACTCGGCCCATCGTCATCCGCTTCACGAGGCGGCATTGGGCTGGCCTCAGGTGGCGGCGCCTCGCGACGAGGGCGACATGCGCCGACTCGTGGCCCAGTACTTCGGCATGATCAGCGAAGTGGATAGTCAACTCGCTCGCGTCGTGGCCGGCATTGAGGAGCGCGGCGAGTGGTGCGACACGTTGGTCATCGTTACCTCGGACCACGGAGAGCAACTCGGCGATCACGGGTTACTCGAAAAGATGGGCTTCTTTCCCCAGAGCTACAACATTCTGGGCATTTGGCGGGACCCGCGCGAAGACGGCGGGTCAGTGGTGACGGACTTCACCGAAAACGTGGACTTACTGGCGACGCTGTCCGACGCCCTCGACGTGGAGCAACCAGTTCAGAGTGATGGCGTGTCCCTGACGCCGCTACTTCGTGGTGAACACGTGCCCTGGCGACGAGCAGCGCACTATGAGTGGGACAGTCGCTTCATGTTGCTCAGTGCCGGAGCGCTAGGGGATCGTGCCACCCTGGCGCGGCGCAATCTCGCCGTGTCAGTGGGGGAGGACATTTCCTTCGTGCAGTTCGGAGACGGCTCGATGAAGTGCTTCGACCTTAAGGCAGATCCGACTTGGCGTACGGAGTGCGACGACCTCGAACGGGTCTTCGAGTCGATGCGCGAACAGTTGCTCTGGCGCCAGGAGCACCTTCGTCACGATCTCACCGACATGTTGCTCAGCCCCGATCGCAAGGGTCGATGGCCGAATGAGCTGCGTCTCGAACTATCGCAGTCCTCGTCGTAGCGTCTCGAGCAGCATCAAATAGGCGTCGTCCGCATCCGATGCGAAATTGACGCTATGCATGTCCAGTGCGACGTAGCCGTGACACGATGCCCATATGACCTGGGCGGCGTCGCTCGGACGCGAATGAACGAATAGCCCCGCTTCCTGACAACGTTCCACGATCGCGACCAGCGCCTGAAAGGCGCCTGCGGCAAGTTGAGCGCTGGCGGGGGAGGGCTCAAAGTTACGAAACGTCTGGAGAAACATGATGCGATAGAGGCCGCGATTCTCAAGGGCGAAGCGCCGATACGCCAGTCCCGCGCTCAGGAAATCACCCTCGACGTCTCCGCTGTGGCGGGTGATCGCCACGCGCAGCATGTCAAAGCCTCGGTTCCAAAGTTCTTCGATGACGCCGTTCACCCCGCCGAAGTGGTTGTAGATCGCCATGGGCGCGACGTTGGCGCGCTTGGCGATTGCCCGCACGGTGAATCCGTCAAGTCCCTCGTCATCGAGGATGGAGACTGCCGCGCTCAGAACTTCGGGCGCGATCAGTAGGGAAGGGGTTCGGGTATTTGGCATCATTGACAAGTATAGAACATTGTACTACTGTAATGGAACATCGTTCTATAGGAGTTCGCAGATGCCGATTTCAACTCACGATCGTCGGTGGTGGATTCTTGCGGTGCTCTGCCTAGTCGTTCTGATCGTGGTCATTGATAACACAATCGTGAACGTCGCGCTTCCGGTGATCTCGCGAGACCTCCATGCGTCAAACTCGTCACTTCAGTGGATCGTCGATGCCTACTCGCTGCCCTTCGCCGGCCTCCTCCTGGCGGGAGGTGGCATGTCCGATCGCCTCGGGCGAAAGCTAGTCATGCAGATTGCGCTGGCTAGTTTTGGCGTGTTCTCGCTCTTGGCCGCCTTTTCGCACAGCGTGTCCACGTTGTTGATCGCGCGCGCGCTCATGGGGGCGTCGGCCGCGTTCATCTTTCCCGCGACACTCTCAACTCTCACCGTGGCCTTTGACGACCTCAGCGAGCGGGCGAAGGCCTTTGGTATCTGGGGAGCCGCCAGTGGCGTGGCGATTGCAATCGGCCCGGTGGTCGGCGGGCTCCTGCTCGTCCACTTCTGGTTCGGCTCGATCTTCTTGATCAACGCACCACTCGTATTCATCGCGGTGGTTGCGTCGAACTTTGTGGTTCCTGAGTCCAAGAGTCCGGTGCGACGTCGCCTCGACTTCGGTGGGCTGATCCTCGGCACCGTCGGCATCACCTGCCTGACCCTTTCCATAATCGAGGGTCCCTCATGGGGCTGGCGTAGCGCCACGACGCTCGCGATGTTTGGTGCCGCGCTCGCTACTCTCATCGGCTTCGTGCTCTACGAGATGCGCCGCGTCGGCCCGCTCCTCGACGTGAGGATCTTTGCCAATCGGATGTTCTCGGCGGCGGCAGGCGCGGTGGCGACGAACTACTTCGCCCTCTTTGGCTTCATCTTCCTCATCACTCAGTACTTCCAGCTCATTCGGGGCTACTCCGCCCTGTCGGCCGGCGTGCATACTCTGCCTTTCGCAGCGGTCGTGATGGTGACGACTCCGCTCGGGGCGGTGGTCGCACTACGACTGGGCGCCCGAAACGTCGTCGCGGGCGGACTGCTCATCATGGGCGCAGCCCTGGTGTGGGGTGGAACGATTGCTGCTCACGCCGCCTACTTCGGGCCGGTGATCGCGATGATGATGATCTTGGCCCTGGGATTCTCGCTCGTGAACGCGCCCTCGACGGCCGCGCTAATGAGCACGCTGCGCCCCGATCAGGTCGGCGCGGGGGCGGCGGTGAACGAAACGACGCGCGAACTGGCCGGAACGATGGGCGTCGCGGTGGTCGGATCGGTCTTCGCGTCGCTCTTTGGTCCCGGTGTTCGTTCCGCTCTGATGCGCTACCTCGGACACGGACTTACGAAATCAGAGCTGAACGTGGCCGCTAGTTCGACTCACGCGGCGCAACTGACGGTTTCGCACTTTCCGGTGGCGCTTCGCGCGGGGCTCGACGAGCGGGTCACGAGTGCCTTTATGGCTGGTCTGCACCGCGGGTGCTTCGTTGCGGCAGCGGGCGCGCTCATCGCGGCCAGCTTGGTTCTGATCTACCTACCGGCCCGCCACCAGGCAGTGGCTGAGATGCTCATCGACGCCTGACGTCCTATGCGTCGCGCCGGTTGAAGAGCGTGGTGCCCGCCGCCACGAGCACCACGGCGTAGACGATCAGGAGTACGAGCGCCGTCCACGGCGAGAAGTCATTGGCGACGGGTTGGGGCGTGACCATTGCGTGACCCATCTCCCCGGGTAAGAACTTCAAACCTGCATTGCGCCAACTCTGGGGCAGGAACGCGAAGATCAGTGGCAAGACCAAAAGGATGCCGACAAAGACGCTGATGCACGCCGCGCTATGGCGAATGAGGAGTCCGAGTCCAAAGGCGATCGTGGCGAGCAACGTGAGATAGATGCCGGCGAAAATGACGGCTCGCAACGTCGGACCGTTCGAGAGCGAGGCGGTGGGAACGACGCCCGAGTAGATCGACTGGCCGAGCAGAAATGATCCGATGCTTGCCACTTCGCCCACCACCAAGATCGAAACCATCAAGACCGCTAGCTTGCCGAGGGTCAATTGAACTCTCTTGGGCACCGCGGTGAGCGTGGTGCGCATCGAGCCCGATGAGTATTCGCTGGTGATAAAGAGCGCGCCGATGACGCCCACGGCGAACTGAGCGAAGATGACGCCCACGAGGCTCGAAGAGACCGGGTCGAAGGTCAGTTTATTTTCGTAGCTCGTCGTGCTCCAGTGCGTGCGTATCAGAACGGTGACGAGTATCGCAAGTCCCAGCGTGAGCACAAACGTCACGATGATGCCCGCAATCGATGAGCGAACGCTGCGAAACTTGAGCCACTCGGATCGGGCAACGGAGCCAAAGGTGACGTCACGATTCATGACGCACTCCTCCTGAGCCGTACTCGACCGCGTCGGACGTGAGGTCCATGAAGACGTCTTCGAGTGACGCTCGCTGGGGAGTGAGCTCGAAGAGCACCACCCCGGCGTCGAAGGCGATCTGACCGATCTGCTCGGCGCTCAGGTTCTCCACGCTGAGCCCCTCGTCGTTGGTCTCGCTCGTCTGGGCGCCGTGAGCCGCCAGGGCGGTCACTAGCTGCTGATGGTTGGACCCACGCACGAGCACCGAGCCCTTGGATGTTGCGGTGAGTGAGTCGACGGTGCCCTGGGTGATGAACTTGCCACGACCGATCACGATGATCTGGTCGGCGCTGAGTGCCATTTCACTCATGAGGTGAGACGAGACGAAGACGGTGCGGCCCTCATTAGCGAGTGACCGAAAGAACTCGCGGATCCAGCGAATGCCCTCCGGGTCAAGTCCGTTGACGGGTTCGTCGAAGAGCAGCACTTCGGGATCACCCAACAGGGCGGCGGCGATTCCGAGTCGCTGGCTCATGCCCAGTGAGAAGTCGCCCACCTTCTTATGGGCGACCGAGGCGATGCCCGAGAACTCCAGGACATCGTCGACGCGCGAGTAGGGGATTCGATTGGACATGGCCAGGGCGCGCAGGTGATTGCGGGCACTGCGTCCGGGGTGCACAGCCTTGGCGTCAAGGAGCGCCCCCACTTCGTGCAGAGGGTCCTTCAGCTCGCCGTAGCGATGGCCCTTGATGGTGGCGCGACCCTTGGTGGGATGGTCGAGTCCCAGGATGATGCGCATGGTGGTGGACTTGCCCGAGCCGTTTGGTCCGAGGAACCCGGTCACGACACCCGGGTGAACCTCGAAGTCGAGATCGTTCACCGCGATCGTGTCGTCATAGGTCTTGGTGAGGTGTTCGACTTTGATCATGGCTTAAGAGAATCTATTCCGACCCGAGTCGGGCAAGAATCGCCTCGGCCTCAGTGACCATCTGGGTGACGATGTCGCCCGCGGGAATGATCTCATCGATCGCGCCCACAACCTGACCGGCGGGGTAACCCTCGCGATGCGGATCGATCCCGGTCGTGGTCTCATCGCCACCCAAGTGAAACGTTCCGTCTCGTAGTGCCGTGACCAGTTGATCCGGGAATCGTTGCAGGAGCGAGGGGTCCGCCTCGTAGCGCTCGGTCGTCTCGTTGCGAATCACCCGCATCGTCTTGCCGCTAAAGGCGCGAGAGATCACAGTGTCGTCTTCGCGCGCGTCGAGCATGCGCTGGTGATACCCCGGAAGTGCCCGCGCCTCGCGAGTGGCGATGAAACGAGTGCCGACCCACACGCCGTCGGCACCCAGGGCGAGGGCCGCGGCGAGTCCACGGCCGTCGAAGATACCCCCGGCTGCCACGACCGGAATGGCACCGGCGACCGCGTCGACAATCATCGGCACGAGAGGCAGGGTCGCCACGGTGCCGGTGTGTCCACCCGCCTCGGTGCCCTGAGCGACCACGATGTCGCAACCGGCTTCGAGGGCGCGGCGCGCGTGCTCGACTTTCCCGCACATCGACACCACCATGACGCCGCGGTCGTGACAGAGATCGATGACGTGTGAGGGAACGCCGAGGCCGGCGACGAACGTGTTCGCGCCACCTTCGATGAGCAGTTCGACGTTTGCTCTCAACGTTTCGGGGAACGCAGTGAGGAGGTCCACGCCGAACGGCTTATTCGTGAGCGCCCGGGTGGCCGCGATCTCGTGAGCGAGCTGTTCGCTCGACATCGTGGAGGCGCCGAGGCACCCGTAGCCTCCCGCGTTCGACACGGCTGCGGCGAGCGCGCTGTAGGAGACCCCACCCATGCCGGCGAGCATCACCGGGTGTTCGACGCCAAGGAGTTCGGTCAGTCGGGTTTTCACGCCAGTCAACTCACCGAAGCTCGTCGGTGGGAATGAGAACGCTCGAGCGCAGCTGCTCCATGAGGCCGTGAGCGCCGCGGGCGAGCACATCGAGGCAGTCGTCGAACTCTCGGTCATCGCCGTAGTACGGGTCGGCGACATCGAGGGCGCTCGTGGGATCGATCAACTGGCGCCAGAGGAGAACCTGGGTGCCCGGGTTGGTGAGGCGCTCGCGCACAGTTTCGAGATGCTCGCGGGTCATGACCACGACAACGTCCTGGTCGTTGAGATATTCCTCAGAGGCGAACAGCGCCGTTGAGCCGGGCTCGGTGAAGCCCGCGCGCTCGAGTGCCCGGCGCGCCCTCGGGTCCATCTCGTCTCCTACGTGCCAGTTGGCGGTCCCGGCACTGGTGACAGTTACGTGACCGGCCAAGTCGGGATCGGCGGCGACGAGCTGTCGGAGGACGACCTCGGCCATGGGGGAGCGGCAGATGTTTCCGGTGCAGATCGCAGCCGAGACGCAGGTCGGTCGGGGACACATTTCTCCTATGGAATTCTTACGTAGGCGCGAGCGAAATAGCGCGCCGCGACGTGCGAATACTACGGGGAAAACGGTAAAGTACGCTAAGGAACGGCGGAAAGGAGTCGCGATGCCTCTGTCTGAGCACGAGCAGCGAATCCTGGCCGAGTTGGAAGAGTCGCTCTCCAAACAGGATCCTCGATTCGCCAAGAATGTCCGCGAAACCAATATCTACTCTCACAGTGGTCGCCGCGTGCGTTGGGGCGTGGCTGGTTTTGTTGCCGGCCTTGCCATTCTCGTCTTCTTCTTCTCTCGTTCTGTGCTCCTCGGCCTCGTCGGCGTCGCGCTGATGTTCGTGTCGGCCGTTGTCGTGGAGCGCAATGCGCGTCTTTTGGGTCGCGCGTCCTGGCAAGACATCACTCGAAGCCAGGGCGACGACGCCCAAGCGAGCTACGGTCCTCGGACCAGCTCACTTCGCGACTGGTTGTCGCGTCATCGTCATAAAAGCGAATGAACGTGGTCGGAGGCGCGCGCTGCGCGTCTCCGGGCGACAGAACTAAGTCGCGAGTATGTCGGTTGCGCGCTCGTGCACGCCACGCTGAACCTTCGCATCCTTTAGAGAGTTCGTCGTGACGGGCGTCTCGGTGCGCGAACTCTCTCTGCGCCTGGCGCGCCGTCCGCGTGACGTTCTCCCCGTAACCCGGGCGGCGTGGCGCCTGCGACGGCGCGGATGGTGGCGACGTGCGCCGTTCCTCCCGCTGCCCGGTCGCGCGTACTGGCGTTTTCGACTCGTCACCGTCACAGGTTCGCCGACGGGTAGAACCAGTCCGCACGACGTGATCGAGTTCGCCAAATGGTCGATGCGACAAAAGTCGGAACGGTAGGTCTTCTTCGTGTCACGCGTACTCCTACTGAACGCGACATTTGAACCCTTGCAGCTGGTGTCCGAACGACGCGCCGTCGTGCTCATGCTCGCGGGTCGCGCCGAGGCGATCGCAACACCCGAGGAGCCCGCGGTGTGTCGTTCGGCCTCGCTGGTGATTGAAGTGCCCGCGATCGTTCGCCTGCACGAGATGGTGAAGCTCCCGAGCAAAATTCGCACCCCGCCTCTCACTCGCCGGTCGCTGTTGCTGCGCGACAGCTATCGCTGCGCGTATTGCCTCGACCACGCGGACACGATTGACCACGTGGTACCACGTTCGCGCGGGGGTCGACACGAGTGGACAAACGTGGTAGCCGCCTGTCGGCATCACAACATGCAAAAGGGTGATCGACTCCTGGAGGAGATCGGCTGGCGCATGCACTTTGAGCCCCGGGTGCCAGACGGACCCTGGTGGCGTTGGCGTCATGTGCCGGACCCTGATCCGCTCTGGGCGCCGTATCTGCCTCGCGCTTCGTGAGGGTCGAGGACCTCTACGACTACGACGCCGTGCGCGGGGGTGCTGTCGCCACCGTGTACGTCGCGCGCGTCGATGCTCCCACGCTGGTACTAGGCGGCCATCAGTCGTCGCTCGTTCTGGACCCGGTGAAGGTATTGGCGACGCCCGTGCGGCGGCGTCGCGGCGGGGGAGGTCTCGTGCTCTTGCGGCCCGATGACCTGTGGATTGACTGGTGGATCCCGCACGACGACGCGCGCTGGAGCCA
This sequence comes from uncultured Acidimicrobiaceae bacterium, assembly GCA_963840595.1. Taxonomy (GTDB): domain Bacteria; phylum Actinomycetota; class Acidimicrobiia; order Acidimicrobiales; family RAAP-2; genus RAAP-2. The sequence goes on along the minus strand of CAWIZQ010000004.1, from coordinate 437,132 downwards.
CGACGTGCGCGTGAGTTCCCTGCTCGTGGGAGCGTGGTGGGCGTCTGCTCTGAGAGCACGAACCGCGCAGTCGGTGAGCGTGCACGACGGCGCTCTCGAGGGGAGCCAGGCTCACCAGATGGTGTGCTTCGCCGGCCGAGGGCCGGGCGAGGTCTTCGTCAGTGAGCGCAAGGCCGTGGGCCTGACCCAGTGGCGGGTGCGCGAAGGTGTCTTTGTCTCGACCGTCTTGCACGTGGGCGCGACGGCCGACGTACTGGGGTACCTCGAGGAGGTCCCCGACGGCCTTGGCGCCGCGCTCGATCACCACACTTTGACGTCGCTCTCGATCGGAGACCGCGACGAGTTGGTCGATGAACTTGTGGCGATGAGTTCGCCCTGGGACGTCCAACCACACCGCCTCGACTAACTCGCCGACGAACACCTGATCGCTTCGCCTCGGGCCCTGGCGACCTCGTCACTCTTTTTGATCAAAAGGGTTCTTTTTTGGCGAAGGGTGGTAGATGGTGGTGTAATGTGTCACGAAGTGGGGAGTAGTGGGGACCTAGCGGGAGGACCAAAATGCTCGGCTTTGTGGGCCAGTTTCAGCACTCGCTGGACGCCAAAGGTCGACTCATCTTGCCCGCGAAGTTCCGTAGTGAGTTCGAACGAGGCGGTCATCTCAGTCCCAACACCGAAGGGTGCGTCGCGTTGTGGACGCCTGGTGAGTTCTCGCGACAGATGGAAGAGCGGCTCAGCCAGAGTCGGGTGGGCGGAGCGGCCGATCGCCAACAGATGCGCTACTGGTCGGCCAACTCCTCGGACGTCGAGTTCGACAAGCAAGGGCGCTTTGCACTGCCGAGCGCAATTCGCGACTACGGACAGCTCAGCGGCGATGTCCTCGTCGTGGGAGCCATCGACCACGTTGAGTTGTGGAACCCGGCGACCTACATGGAGAAGGTCAACGCCGCCGAAGAGTTGTTCAAGCAGGGCAGTGACTAATGGCCACGCTTTCAATGCAGTACCGGCCGCGGACCACGCGCAGCCTGGCAATCGCGACAGGGAAGCGGGAAACCTCCTCCGCCCTCTCGTCACCTGTCGCGATTGAAAGGCTGCGGATGGCCCCCGACCGTTTTCATGAACCCGTACTCGCAAGCGAGATCGTCGATCTCTTCTCCGGACTACCCGGCGGCGTCGTTGTTGACGCCACCCTGGGCGGAGCAGGACAGGCGCTCGCGATACTCGAGAGTGCGCCACAGTTGCGCCTGTTGGGCATTGATCGTGATCCCGATGCCCGCGCGGAAGCGACCTCGCGACTCGCCCATTTTGGCGATCGAGCCCTCGTCGTTGACGCCACGTTCGGCGAGATTGACGATGTGCTGCAGCGCGAATCAGCGTTTGTAGGCGCCGACCCCGTGGTGGGCGTGCTCATGGATCTGGGCGTCTCGTCTCACCAGCTCGATGATGCGCGTCGAGGATTCTCCTTTCGGGTCGACGCGCCGCTCGATATGCGCATGAATCCCACGACGGGGGAGTCGGCCGCCGAGTTCCTCTCACGGGTCGACGTGCATGATCTGGCGCGACTGCTTCGTCATCACGGGGAGGGTCGATTCGCGGGAGGAATCGCCAAGTCGATCGTCGAACGGCAGCCTCGCACGACCCTTGAACTCAGCGAAGCGGTCGAACGCGCCGTGCCGATGGCGGCGCGGCGACGGGGCCACGTCGCCACGCGCGTGTTCCAAGCGCTGCGCGTCGAAGTGAACGCGGAGGAAGATCAACTCGACCTAGGACTTCGCGCCGCGCTCGACGCGCTCAGTGTCGGTGGGCTCCTCGTGGTCATCTCGTACCACTCGGGCGAAGACCGAGTGGTGAAGGCATTCTTTGCTGACCAACAGAGTGGGGGCTGCACGTGCCCACCAGATCTCCCGTGTGTCTGCGGCGCGGTGCCGCGGGTACGAGTCTTTAAGAACAGCGCGCAACTGGCCAGCGTGGTTGAGATCGCTCGCAATCCCCGCGCGCGCTCGGCCCGACTGCGTATCGCGCGCAAGGTCGGGCCGTGAGCACGATCAGCTTTCCCCGGCGTGTCGACACACGCCCGGCCCCCAGTCGCCCCGCGTCGCGGTCGCTGCGGGCTGACACTACGCCGCGGCGCGCCGAGGCGGTACGTCGCTGGCGCACGTCTTCCTCCGCGCGCCGCGCGTCGATCATCGTCGTGGTCGCGCTCACCATCTCACTGGCCGGTTCCATGTTCGAAGCCAACCGCCAGATCGAGATGCACCAGTTACAGAGTCAACTTCTCCAGGATCAGTCGACCTACGCCGAGCAAGTCGGATCACTGTCTAATCTGTCCGCCCCCAGTCAGATCGCGACGAAGGCCGGAGCGTTGCATCTTGTTGATCCCACCTCGGTGACGCAAGTTCCCTCGACGTCTCTTGATGCGCCTCTGCCCCTACCGAAGTTCAGTAGTTATGCACCGGCGACATCAAGGACGATTCGGTGAGCGTCCACGCAACCTCGACTCACCACCGTACGCAGCCATCTCGCACGCCCCCTCGTCGTCCTCCGGGGCCGCGCCGGCTGCTTCTCGTGCGCGCCGTGCTCGCGGCCGCCTTCTGCGCGCTGGGCGTGCGGCTGTTCTTTCTCCAAGTAGTGGATCACCAGCACTACGCCAGCCTGTCGGTTCAGCAGGTCAGTGAGAAATTAACGACGACGGCGCTTCGCGGAGGGATCTACGACCGCTACGGCCAGACAATGGCCGTCTCACGACCCACGTCATTGGTGATCGCCGACGATTTTCAAATCGCCCACCCGCTGCGTGAAGCCGAGGCTTTGACGTCACTCGTCCACATGCCGGTGACGACGCTCAGCGCGTTGTTTTCTCGCCAGAGCGGCTACGTCGTGGTGAATAACGCGCTCGATCTCACTGACGGTCGCAAGGTCTCCGCCCTCGACATGCCCGGCATCGTGGTGCAGAACTCGTCAGTTCGTACCTACCCCGACGGCACGCTCGCCACGTCGCTCATCGGTGGCGTCGACGGTTCGGGCGCGGGAACGACGGGTCTCGAGTACGAGTACCAAAAGCTCCTCGCCGGCCAGACGGGGGTCACCAAGGAGTACGTGTCCAGTTCTGGCGTGAGTTTGCCCGCCTCCACGGCCACCGTGATTCGCAAGGCCGAGCCGGGCGTGGGACTCGAGCTCACTATCGACTCGTCCCTGCAGTACGTTGCCGAGCGCGACCTCGCCCAACAGCTCAAGGCCGAAGATGGACTCACGGGCCTCGCGGTCGTGATGGACGTGAAGACCGGCCAGATCCTTGCCGACGCGTCGTTGGTGAACACCGCGACGACCGCCGGCGCCCTTGGACCGGTCCCCTCGTGGGGCAAGAACGTGGGGGTCCCGGGTATCGATCAGACGATCAACAACCTCGCCTTCTCCCAGGCCTACGAACCGGGTTCGGTCTTCAAAGCAGTCACCTTCTCGGCCGCCCTCCAAGACCACGACATCACCCCGAGCACGGTCTTTAGCGTGCCGAACTCGGTCGTGGTGGGGGGTCGCTACTTCCACGACGCCGAGAACCATGGACTGGAGAGTCTCTCGGCGACCGAGATCCTCGCCCAGTCCTCCAACATCGGCACCTACGAAATCGGTGAGCGAGTCGGTGAGGCGGGCCTCCTGGCCCAGGTCCAACGGCTGGGCTTCGGACAGACGACCGATATCAACTTTCCCGACGAGACGCCCGGACTCCTTATTAATGCGGCCGACTGGTACGCGAGTGACCAGGTAGCCCTGCCCATCGGCCAAGTGGACGCCGTCCCGGCGATTCAGGTGCTGGACGCCTACAACACCATCGCCAACGGGGGAGTGTTCGTGGAGCCCAAACTCGTGCGCGCCTACGTCACGCCCGGTGGCGCGATGACCGCCACGCCCAAGAGCGCGACGCACGTGGTCCTGTCGCCGAGCGTGGATGCCACGATGGTCAAGATGCTCGAGCAGGTTGTCCTCGTCGGTACCGGCACCGAGGCGATCATTCCCGGTTATGAGGTCGCCGGCAAAACCGGGACGGCGACCATTCCGTACCCGGGCAAGGACCAATTGACCAACAGTTACAACGCCACCTTCGTGGGGTTCGCGCCGGCGAACAACCCCATACTCTCAATGATTGTCGTGATTCAGCGTCCCCTCAACGACATCTACGGCGGATCGGTCTCCGCTCCGGTCTTCCAGCAGGTCATGTCCTACGCGCTGCACCACTACGGCATTCCCTCAACCGGGGCCGACCAAAAGCCTCTGCCGGGCGCGGCCGCCATCTCCTCGGACGTGACGTGATGCAGCTCGGCGACATTTTGGAGGACGTGTCACTGGACGTGGTGACGAGCAGTCTGGAGATCGATCGCGTCGAGATCGATTCACGCGTGTGTGGGCCGGGGGCCCTCTTCTTCGCGATGCCCGGCTCCCAGCAACACGGGGTGGCCTACGCCCGCGAAGCGGTAGCTCTCGGTGCGGAGTGCGTGGTCGGCGACGTCGCGGTGACCCTGGACGCGCCCGTGGTCGTCGTGCCGGCGTCCCAGCTACCGGCCCTGCTCTCGCACGCGAGCGCCACGCTCACCGGACACCCCGAGACCAAAACGACACTGGTGGGGGTCACCGGCACGAACGGCAAGACGAGCGTCACCACGATTCTCGCATCACTTGCCCGCGCGCTGGAGTGGAACGCGTCGAGCATTGGCACGCTCACCAACGAGCGCACCACACCCGCGCCCCCGGAGCTCTACCGGACTTTGGCGAGTACCGTCGCGAGCTTCGATGCGGAGCGCCCGCACTCGCTGGTGGCTCTCGAGGTGTCCAGCCACGCCCTCGACCAGCATCGAGTTGATGGTCTGCGATTCTGCGTGGCCGCGTTTACCAATCTCAGTCACGATCACCTCGACTACCACGAGACGATGGAGAAATACTTCGAGGCCAAGGCCTCGCTCTTTACGAGCGAGTACGCCAAGCGCGCGGTCATCTGGGCCGATGACGCCTACGGCGCTCGTCTGGCCGACATGACGACGCTGCCGGTGGTGCGCGTCGGGCGCGGCGACGCTCACGACGTCGTGAACTCGTTGCGAGGCTCCACCTTCTTTTGGCGTGGTCATCTGGTGAACTCGCCCCTCGTGGGCGACTACAACGTCGATAACGCGCTGATGGCGATGTCCATCATGAGCGCTTTGGGCTCGGACGACGGCGCCATCGCGTCGGCCATGAGCGACGTCGGCGCTGTGCCGGGCCGCTTTGACATGATCTACGGCCGAGGCGTGACGGTCGTGATCGACTACGCCCACACGCCCGATGGCCTCGAACGCCTCTTGCGCGACGTGCGCGCACTGCAGCCCGAGGGTCGCCTCATCACCGTCTTCGGTGCCGGGGGAGACCGTGATCGAGAGAAGCGTCCCGAGATGGGTCGCATCGCGACCCTGGGATCGGACCTAACGATCGTGACCTCGGATAACCCCCGATCCGAGGAGCCAGATGCCATCATTGATGCTGTGGTGTCGGGGATCGTCGCGGGCGCACGAGTGATTCGCCTGAGCGATCGGCGCACGGCCATTGCCCAGGCCCTCGGGGTTGCCCAAGCGGGCGACGTGGTGGTGATTGCGGGCAAGGGCCACGAGGCGACTCAGACGACGGGCGATCTCGTGCTGGCGTTTGACGATCGGGCCGTGGCTCGGGAACTACTAGGAGTGAGTGGATCGTGCTGAGTCTGATGGAGTCCGGCGGCGTGGCGTTTCTCTTCGCCATTTTCGTCACGCCGTTGTGGATTCGGTTTTTGAAGGCTCGCTCGCTGTTCCAGCACATCCGCGAGGACGGCCCGACGCACCAGCACAAAGTGGGAACTCCCACCATGGGCGGCGCCATCATCGTGACCGCCGCGTTACTGGGTTACGGCATGGGTCACATCGGCACGTCGGTCGTCTTTACCCGTTCGGGAATTCTCACGGTGCTCGCCATCGTGGCCGCGGGAGTACTCGGCTTCGTCGACGACTACCTCGGGATCCGCAACATGCGCAACTTGGGTCTCAATAAGCGCGGGAAACTGGTCGGTCAAGTCGTCATCGCCGCGGTCTTTTCGCTCTTGGCGCTCACCTGGGTGCACACGTCGAGCCAGTTGTCCTTCACGCGGTTTTCTCTCCCCGGGTGGCAACTGACCTCGGTCGGGTGGTTCTTCCTCGCGGGCTTCATCATCATCGCGACCTCGAACGCGGTCAACCTGACTGACGGGCTCGACGGACTGGCCGCCGGTTCGGCCACGTTCTCCTTTGGCGTTCTGGCCGTGATGGGTTACTGGCAGTTTCGCCACTTCGAGATCTACCGGCTTCACGCGTCACTCGATCTTGGTTTGGTCGCGGTCGCGCTCGTCGGGGCGTGTCTCGGTTTTCTGTGGTGGAACGCCGCGCCGGCACGCATCTTCATGGGCGACACTGGTTCCCTCGCGATCGGCACGGGACTCGGCGCTTTGTGTCTCCTCATGAATTTGGACCTGTTGTTGCCCATCATCGGGGGACTGTTCGTGACCGTGACGTTGTCGGTGATCATCCAGGTCATCAGCTACCGAGTCTTTGGCCGACGGGTCTTTCGCATCGCTCCCCTCCAACATCACTTCGAGTCGTTGGGCTGGCCCGAGACCACGGTCATCGTGCGTTTTTGGATACTGGCCGGGCTCAGCGCGATGCTCGGACTCGGCATCTTCTACGGGGACTTCCTCAAGATCGCCAAGGTGGTCTAGTGGCGATTCGCGCTGACCGTCCGCCGCGCTCGATGCCGCGACCCGCGCCTCGCCCCGCGTCGCGCGAGACGTCGCGCTACCCCGAACGCGGGCTCTTTCAGCCGCTACCCCACGGCGACCACACCGCGCGCGCGCTGGTACTGGTGACCACGGCGCTCGTGATCTTCGGCACGATCTTTGTCGCCTCGGCGAGCGAGGGCCAGTCCGCGGCCAACGGGGGTTCGGCGTTTTCCATCACGATTCACGACATTGCCTACCTGATCTTGGGCGTCTTTGCCTTCTACCTCGCCGCGCGCTGTCGTTTGGAGCGACTCGTGCGCAGCGCGCCGTTGCTCATGGCGGTGGGACTCGTCCTGTTGGTCGCGGTCAAGGCCGTGGGCGTGGAAGCCAACGGCGGCAAGCGCTGGCTCAACCTGCACCTCATTGACCTGCAGCCCTCCGAGATCTTCAAGCTGTGCACCGTGGTCTTCATTGGTTGGCTCGTCCTGCAGTGCCACGATGAGTTGAACGACTGGAAGCAGCTGGCGATCAGGACCCTACCGATCTGGCTCGGCTGTGGTCTGATCGTTCTGGAGCCCGACCTCGGCACCGCGTCGGTGATCTTGGTGATCGCCGTGGTGATGTTGGCGGTCGCCGGGCTCTCCCGGCGTCTGCTCGCGGGCTCGCTGATCGCTCTGGGCGCGGCGGTGGGTATCTATATGATCTCGGACCCCTACTCGGCGCGCCGTTTCTTTTCGTTCTTGCATCCAAACTCGAACCTGGCGACGAGCGGGTATCAACTGCTTCAGTCGCGCATCGGGCTCGGCGCGGGTGGCGTGAGTGGGCTCGGCCTCGGACACAGCCGCGAGATCTGGGGACTGCTGCCCAACCCGCAGACCGACTTCATTTTTTCGATCATCGGTGAAGAACTCGGGGTCATCGGGACCTTTGCGGTCATCGCGCTGTTCATCGCGTTCCTCTTCGTCGCGGTGCGCATTGCGCGCCAGTGCTCGAATCAGGTGTACCGACTGATCGCGGTGGGCATCGCCACGTGGATCATCGTGGAAGCTCTCCTCAACATCGCCTCGGTGGTGGGGTGGTGGGCGGTCACCGGCGTGCCCCTACCCTTCTTCTCCTACGGCGGGACGGCGCTCATCACCGAGTTGGCGGCCATCGGCGTGCTCTACAACATCGCCCACGACCGCTCGCACTCGAGCGACCTCACCATTCCTCAGCGCGCCCGTACGGCGCGACCGGCCCCACGTCCCGCACCGCGCCCCAGCGCACGTGGGGCGAGGAAACCACAACCTCGCCCGAGCGCACGGCGAACCTACGAGAGTCCTCGCGGCGCACCTCGGCCCGCGGGGAGATACGACCCGCGGCGCCATCCGAACCGTCCCGAGCGGTTCTAATGGGCCGCCCCGTCGTCATCACTGGGGGCGGCACCGGGGGGCACGTCTATCCCATGCAGGCGATCGCGGAGGCCTTGCGGGCACGAGGAGTTGCGGCGAGTGACGTGCGCTACGTCGGGAGTCGGCGCGGTCAAGAGCGCACCCTTCTGCTCGGCGACGTTGCGCTCACGTTGCTGCCCGGACGCGGCCTGCGCCGTTCGCTGCGCCCGATCGATCTGCTGGCCAACGTGGGCGCTGTCCTTGGACTCATCGTCGCGCTCGTCGCCGCGCAGTTCTTGGTGCGACGCTGGCGTCCCTCGGTGGTGGTATCGGTGGGTGGATACGCGTCGTTCGCCGTGGCGCTGGCGGCCGCGTGTTGGCGCGTGCCGCTGGTTCTGGTCGACTTTGACGCGGTGCCCGGGGCCGCTCATCGACTCCTCGCGCGCTGGGCGGTCAAGCGGTGCACCGCCTTTGGCGCGGCGGGCGAGAACGTCGTGGTCACCGGGGCGCCGCTGCGCGAGGGGATCGAGTCGCTCGATCGTTCACCCTCCGCTCGCCAGGCCGCGAAATCTCGCGCGCAACCGCCCATCGAGGCCGAGCGCACCGTGGTTCTCGTGATGACCGGATCGCTCGGCTCGCACCGGGTGAACGTCGCCGTGCGCGACTTGGCGCAGTCGTGGTCCTCGCGTCGTGATCGGGCCCTCGTCCACGTGACCGGGCGGCGCGACTTTGCCGAGATCTCCGCCTCCCGGCCCGAGGTCGATGGCCTCGACTACCGGATTGTCGAGTTCGGCGACATGGAAAGCCTGTGGTCGGTGTGCGACGTGGCGGTCTGTCGCGCCGGGGCGATCACCGTGGCGGAACTCGAAACCCTGGGCGTGCCGTCGGTGCTCGTGCCCCTGCCGGGTGCGCCGCACGACCACCAGAGCATGAACGCGCGAGCCCTGGCCGATGCCGGCGGCGCGCTGGTCGTGCGTGACGAGCGCTGTAGCGCCCAGACCCTGGGCGATGCGCTTGACATCATCGCCGAAGATCCGGTGAGGGGCGAGATGGCTCGGGCTGTGCACGCACTCGCTCACCCTCACGCCGCAGCCGCCATCGCTGACGTCGTGCTCGGAGCGCGCTCGTGAGCGTCTTTCAACCTGGGGTGCGCGTGCACGTTGTGGGCGTGGGTGGTGCGGGCATGAGCGGAATGGCGATGCTGCTCTCGGAGTTCGGCGCCGTCGTGAGCGGCAGCGACGCTGCTTCGTCCACGGTCCTTGATGATCTGCGCGCCCGCCACGTGACCACGTTTGAGGGTCACGACGCGCGCTTCGTCGACGGGGCCGAGGTCGTGTTGTGGTCGCCGGCGGTCTCTTTCGACAACGTTGAGCTCGTGGCGGCGCGCGAGAACGGCGCGCGACTCGTTCCGCGAGCGAGTGCCTTCGAAGAGCTCTCCTCGCTCAAGCGCGTCATCGGCTTTACGGGCACCCACGGCAAAACGACCGCCACGTCCATGATGGTCCAGGTCTCACTCGCCGCCGGGCGCGACGACGCGTGGCTCCTGGGCGCCCCGGTCCTCGGGGTGGGCGCGCAGGGTCACTGGGGCGAGGGAGATCTGCTCTTGGAGGTCGACGAGAGTTACGGCACCTTTGGTGAGTTGCACCCGTACGCCCTCGGTATCACCAACGTGGAACCCGATCACCTGGACTACTACGGGTCGCTCGACGCGCTCGAGCGCGCCTTCGCCGACTTGGTCGCCCGCACGAGTGGACCGGTCGTGGCGTGGTCCGACGACCCCGGCGCCCGGCGCGTCGTGGCCGCGCGCTCGGACGTCGTACTGGTGGGCAGCGATGACGCAGCGGCGTGGCGAGTGGGCGACGTGGCCCTCGCTCGCCGGGGCGCCACCTTTACGCTTCGTGGCCCGAGCGCGCTCGAGATCGACTTGCGAGTCACCGGAGCCCTCAATGTGGCTAACGCATCGGTCGTCGCGGTCCTGGCACACGAAGTGGGCATCGCGGATGAGGCCATCGTGCGCGGTCTGTCGAACTTCATGGGCGCGCCGCGGCGCTATCAGTACCGAGGGGTGTGGCGCGGTGCCGATGTCTACGAGGACTACGCGCACCTGCCCGGGGAGATCGCCGCCACCATCGCCGCCACCCAGGCCGCCGGGTACGAGCGCATCACCGTCGTCTTTCAGCCCCATCGCGTGACGCGCACTCTGGCGCTCGTCGACCAGTTCGCCCCCGCCTTTGCGGGCGCGCGCCACGTCATCGTCACCGACGTCTACCACGCGGGTGAGGCGAACCCGAGCGGGGTGACGGGCGAACTCATCGCGAACACGCTCCTGAGTTTCGACCCGACCCTCGACACGCTCTACTGCGCCGACTTAGGCCTGGTGGGCGAACTGCTCGAACATCTGGTGGACGACAGCGACGTCATCTTGGTACTGGGAGCCGGCGACGTGGGGTCGATCATCGCGACGTTGTCGGGTGGTCTCGCGTGAGCGCGCTCGACGAACTCGTGGCTCGAGGCGAGGGGCTCGTGGAGATTCACGCGCCCTTTGGATCGCGCACCACGTATCGCGTGGGCGGGACCGCCAAGGCCTTTGTGAGCGTCGCCACGCCCAGTGAACTCGAGGACCTGACGCCCCTGATACGAGAGACGGAGCTCGACCTCGTGGCGCTGGGCAACGGATCGAATCTGCTCGTCGAAGATGGCGAACGCGACGTGCTGGTTCTGCACTTCGATCGCTCGCGCGCGACGCTGCACCACGACGGTGAGGACGAAGTGATGGTCGAGGCGAGTGCGGGTCTGGATCTACCCCTCATGGCGCGTCGCCTCGCGCACCAGGGAATCGTGGGTTTCGAGTGGGCCGTGGGTGTTCCCGGCACGGTCGGTGGCGCGGTCGCGATGAACGCCGGGGGGCACGGCGACGACATCGCCGGATCGCTCGTGGACGCGACGGTCTGGCGCGACGGCGAGATTCGTGTCTGGCCGAAGGAGCAACTGGAGTTGGGCTATCGCACGAGCGCGCTCGGCGAGCGCGACGTGGTTCTAGCGGCACACTTCGCGCTGTCGCGAGGCGACGCAACGGCATCTGAGGAGCGGGTTCGCGAGATCGTGCGCTGGCGCCGAGAGCACCAGCCCGGCGGCCAGAACGCCGGAAGTGTCTTTCGCAATCCCGAGGGTGACCACGCCGCTCGCCTCATCGAGGACGCCGGGTGCAAGGGTCTGCGCCTGGGCAGCGCGGTCGTGAGCGACAAGCACGCCAACTTCATCCAGGCCGACGACGGAGGTCTGGCGATCGACGTGTACTCCCTTATAAACATGGTCACGGCGCGAGTGCTCGAAGCGACTGGGGTGGAACTCGTGCGTGAGAACCACTTCGTGGGCTTTGGGGTGAGCTCGTGAGCCGCCACGCGGCTACCCGCGAGCGCGCGAGCCAGAACGACGTGGTAGCCGAGCGCACCATCGCCCCGCGCCGTCGCCTGCGTCGACTCACCAAGTGGCTCCTCGTACTGGGCGTGACGGTCACGGTGATCGTCCTTGGTCTGCAGTGGATGCTGCACCGACCGTACTTTCGCGTTGAGCAAGTGGTAGTGACGGGCAACCATCACGAGAGCGTGGCGGCAGTCCTCGGGCGTTCGGGACTGTCCTCGCACCCGTCGATGGTGAATCTGAATGAGTCGCTGCTCAAGCAGCGCCTCGAAACCCTGCCTTGGGTCGGGTCGGTCACCGTCACGAAAAAATGGCCCCACACGGTGGAGCTCGCCATCCACGAGAACGTGGCCGTGGCGGTGGCCTTCAACTCCTCGCACGTGCTGGAGTACGTGGACGCCCTAGGTCGAGATCTGGGTCGGGCGCCCCTGCACGAAAACCTGCCCACGCTCGACTATCTCGGGGGGACTTCGACGTCCTGGCCGTACGAGAATGCCGGTCGGGCAGCCGCCTACGTGGCGAGCAAGTTGCCAGTGGCGTTCGCCACACAGGTGAGCACCATCACCGATGACGCGCAGGGATCAGTGACGCTCCAGATGACCACGCCGGTCACGTTCATCGTCGGTCCCGCGACGAACTTGCACGCGAAGTTCGTCGCGATCGCCTCGGTGATCGCACATAGCACCCTGGTGCCCGGTGACGTGGTGGACGTGACCGTGCCCGATGAACTCGCGGTGACACCGCCGAGTGGATGAGAAAAGCCTTGTATTTGACCGGTATGTGGGCGATGGCTAGCCTTCAATGACTGTTCGCGACACGCGCCCGCGGGGCGGTAACAATAGAAGAAATACCCAAGGGGAGTCCATGAGCCTCATTCAGAGCAACTACCACGCCGTCATCAAAGTCATCGGCGTCGGTGGCGGTGGGGCGAACGCCGTTAACCGGATGATCACCTCGGGTTTGAAAAACATCGAGTTCATCGCGGCGAATACGGACGCTCAGGCATTGTTGCTCTCCGAAGCGGATCTCAAAATCGACATCGGACGACAGCTCACGCGCGGTCTGGGTGCCGGCAGCGATCCCGAGGTGGGCCGCCAGGCCGCCGAAGATCACCGCGCCGAGATCGAAGAGGCATTGAAGGATACCGACATGGTCTTTATCACCGCGGGCGAGGGCGGCGGCACGGGTACGGGTGCGGCGCCGGTCGTGGCCGAGATCGCTCGGGCCCTAGGGATCCTTACCATTGGCGTGGTCACGCGTCCCTTCGGTTTCGAGGGCAAGCGTCGCGCCACCCAGGCCGAACAGGGCATTCAGAGTCTGCGCGACAAGGTCGATACCTTGATCGTGATTCCCAACGACCGACTGCTCTCGGTGACCGCTCCCGACACGTCGATGATCGACGCGTTCAAGATCGCCGACGACGTGCTGCTGTCGGCCGTGCGCGGCGTGACCGACCTCATCACCGTGCCCGGGCTCATCAACACCGACTTCGCTGACGTCAACACGGTGATGCGCAACGCCGGGACCGCGATCATGGGAGTGGGATCCTCCACCGGGGAGGGCCGTGCCGTGAACGCCGCGCGGGCCGCCATCACCTCGCCACTGCTCGAGGCGTCCATCGATGGCGCGCGCGGCATCTTGATGAATATCGTCGGCGGATCCAGTGTGACTCTCCAAGAGGTGACCCAGGCGGCCGAGATCATCCACTCGGTGGCGCACCCCGACGCCAACATCATCTTCGGATCGGTGATCGACGACTCCATCGGCGACGCGGTGCGCGTGACCGTGATCGCCGCCGGCTTTGACCCGAGCGGCATGCGGCCATCCACGACCAGCGAGCCCTCCATGACCGAAGGGCCTAAGAGCGACATCTTTACGACCACGGGCGACGACTTCTTTGACGTCGGTGGCGATGACGACCTCCCCAGCTTCCTCCGCTAGCGAACTGCGCGAACGCATCGGCGCCAACCTCGAGGTGGTGCATAGTCGCATCGCGTCGACCGGCCGTGACCCGAGCAGCGTGCGCGTGGTGGCCGTCACCAAGACGTTCTCGCGCGAGGCGGTGCGTGCGGCCTTCGAGGTCGGGCTACGCGACTTCGGAGAGAACTACGTCGACGAGCTCTGCGCGAAACGCGACGTCGTCCCCGACGGTGTGTGGCACTTTCTCGGAGCACTGCAGACGAACAAGATTGCCCGCGCGACGACGTGTGCGAACGTTCTGAGCGCCGTGTCGCGCGAGCGCGAACTCACGAAGTTGGCCGCTCTCGCGAGCACCGCCTGGCTGGACATTCAGGTGGACTTCACGAAGCGTGCGGAGCGCAATGGTGCGCCCGAGTCGTCGGTGCCCGAACTCGTGACTCGCGCTCGAGAGTTGAACTTGAAGGTTCGCGGCTTGATGGTGGTGGCGCCGCCAGAGCCTGACTTGGCGCGCGCGGCGTTTCGTCGAACGGTCGAACTGGCTGACGAACTGGGTCTGATCGAGCGCTCCATGGGCATGAGCGAGGACCTGGAAATGGCCTGTGAACTGGGCACAACGGAAGTGCGAGTGGGCCGGGCCCTCTTCGGGCCACGGACCGACGCGAGCCACCTGGCCTAACATAGTTTGCGCAGTTCATCCAAGGGAGAGACGAATGAAAGAAAAGCTACGAGGGCTCCTCGGTTTTCTCGGTCTCGTCGAAGACGACTACGGCGACTACGGTCCCGCCAACACCCCCCGGCCCTTCTCTGAGCAGGCCGAGGAGAGCGAGCCCGAGTGGTCGCCCACGCCCGTCGCGGTCGCTCGAACCTTTCCCACGCAGCCCGCCCGGTCCTCGGGACTTCGCCCCACGAGCCCCGTGCGCTCGCCCATGCGCACCGGACAGGTCTCGGTACTTGAGGGTTCCAACGGCGTGAGCCGGGTGCGCCCGGCCGCCTCGGGTCGGGGGGCTTCGGCCTTCGCGCCCGAGCGCGACGTGGCGATCGTGGTGCCCGAGAACTACGACGACTCGCGCCAGATCACCGACTTCCTGCGCCAGAATCGCGCCGTGGTCCTGGTGACCCTCGACGTTGATCCCGGCCTCACGCGCCGGCTGGTCGACTTCACCGCGGGCACGGCGTACGCACTCACCGCGCGTATCGAGATGCTGATTCGCGGGGTGTACCTCATCAGCCCCCAGGGAATGTTTGTCGGACCGGAGATGAAAGAGCGGCTACGAGCAACGAACTATCGCGCCCTCGATAGGGCATGAGCCTCGTCCATACCCTGATCTCGATCTACATCTGGATCTTGATCATCACCGCGTTCCTCAGCTGGGTGCCGGTGCGCAACTCTCAAGGTCCCCTGGTCACCATCAAGCGCATCCTCGCCGACATCACCGAACCCGTCCTGCGACCTCTGCGCGCGATCATGCCACGCATCCACGCCGGGGGAGTGGGCATCGACTTGTCGGTGTTCGTCGCCGTCATAATTTTGCTCATCGTCAACGCCGCGATCTAGCCCGCGAAGTTCCGCCGTGAACGAAAGGCGGCGGTAGGGTGGCGGGATGGATAGCACGGATAACGCCACCTCCGCCCTCGACACCATCGACACCGTCGCCTTCACGATCAGTCTTCGCGGCTACAAGGTCGACGAGGTCGACGATTTTCTCGAACGTCTCTCGGTCGAGGTACGTCAACTCAAGGATCTCGCGGCCCAGCAGCGTCAGCAACTTCGCCAAGCGGCAGAGCGCATCAGTCAACTCGACGCACGCGAGATAGCGCCGGCTGCCGCGCCGGCTCCTGCCCCAGCTCCGGCTGCCGCACCCGCGCCGAGCGGTGCGCCGCAGCCCTCACCCGCCATTCGCACCGGTGGCGCGGCGGGTGCCGAACAGGTCACGACCATGATCGCCATGGCCCAGCGCTTCATCGACGAGGCCCAGGGCGAAGCCGAAGAGAAGGCCCGCGAGTTCACCGCCGCCGCCCAAGAGCGCGCGCGCGAGATCGTCAACGAGGCGCGTAGCCGCGCCGAAGACGAAGTCAATCGCCTCAACGGCATGAAGCAGCGTCTCAGTGAAGATGTCGAGACGCTGGCCCAACAGCTGAGCGCGGAGCGCGCACGCATCGCCCAGGTTCTCGCCGAGTTCACCGAGTGGGTGGAGACATCTTTGCAAGCCGACACGACTGCGGTCAGCGCACCTCGACCCACGAGTGCGGCGCGTCCCGCTCCCGCACCGTTGCCCGCTCCCTCTCCCGCTGTGGCGCCGAGTGCGAGCACGCCACCCGCGCGTCCGAGCGACGTGCCACCACCAGCACCAGCCCCCACTTCCAGCGCGGGAGAGCCCACCATGGCTCAGCCCACCATCGGTCAAGTTCTCAAATTTGATCGCGACGATCGGTAGGACTTTCACCGACAACTGCTAGCCTCGGCGGACACTGAACACGGCAAGACGAGGAGTTAAGCATGACGTCGAACGCGAAAAACACGAAAAAGGCCCCGGCGAAGAAGGCAGTTGCCAAGGGACCCGTCACGCGTGTCGCCGCGAAGAAGGTCGTGAAGAAGACGGCTAAGTCCGCCCCCGTGAAAAAGACGGTCGCGAAGTCCGCGAAGAAGGCGACCGCCAAAAAGATCGTCGCGAAGAAGACCACGGTGCTCAGCGCGGCCCAGAAGGCCGCGGCACTGAAGAAGCAGAAGGCGCTCGCCGCCGAGAAGCTGAAGAAGGAGCGCGAGGCCAAGGCCAAGGCCGTCGCCCAAAAAGCACTCGCGCGCCAGAAGGCCCAAGACGCCGCCAAGGCCAAGAAGGAGCGCGAAGCCAAGGCGCGCGCGCTCGCCAAGGACAAGGCCGCGATCGCCAAAGCCAAGGCCGTCGCCGCGGCCAAGGCGAAGAAAGAACGCGAGGCCAAGGCCAAAGTGGCGGCCAAGGAACGCGAGATCGCGCGCAAGGCGCGAGAAAAGGCCGCCATCGAAGCGAAGAAGCAACGCGAGATTGACGCGAAGCGCAAGGCCATTGAGGCCGAGAAGATGCGCAAGGTGCGCGAGATCGAGCGCCGCGACGCCGAAGAGCGTCGACGTCAGGAGCGCCGCGAGGCTCAGCTCCAACACGAGCGCGAAGAGCTGGAGCGCAAGATGCACTCCAAGCCCTACGACGACGACCGTGAGTTCCTCGAAGAACTTCGCGTGTTGCTCAAAGAAGCGCGGGATGCCACGACGGCCCTGATTGCCGTGAGTGAGTCCGAAGCCGACGAGATGCTGGTCGACCGCGAGCGCACGGAGTACGACGACGAGGACGGCACGGGTGTGGCCTCGGACATCGAGCGTGACCGCTTGAAAGAATACGCGGCCGAACAGCGCCTCAAGGTGGAAGAGATCGACGTCGCGCTCGCCCGCATTGACGACGGCAGCTACGGGCGCTGCGACAGCTGTTTCGATCCAATCTCGAAAGCACGATTGACCGCACAGTTGCCGGTCTTTACGTGCGTGTCGTGCCGCGCCAGCGTTTAAGGTACCGGCTGAACTACACCGTCGTGGCGGTGGCGCTCGGCGTCACCATCGTCGATGCGCTCACGAAATACTGGGCGCGCCACGCGCTCGCTCATCACGCTGATCACGTACTCGGTCCACTGTGGCTGCGCTTGACGTATAACTCAGGAATCTCATTTTCCATCAATAGTTCCGGGCCGCTCGTCACGACGATCGTCACGTTGGTTATCGCGGTCGTCGTGGTGCTGGTTGGTCTCAACGCGAACGCAGGTGCGCCCGCAGTGGGTTTTGGTCTGTTGATCGGCGGGGGAGTCGCCAACGTGATCGATCGACTTGCCGCCACGCCGCATCGAGTGACCGACTTCATCTCGGTCTCGACGTTTTCGATTTTCAATGTGGCGGACATCGCGATCACCGTCGGCTTCGTCGTCTTGGTGGTGGCCGCCCTGCGCGGCGATCGGCTACTGGGTCGATGAGCGACTCGAACGACCCCGACCTCTTCGACGGTGAGATCCTCGAACTCGGGGTACCCGAGACTCTTGATGGGATGCGCGTCGACCGGGTCATCTCCATGCTCACTGGTCGTTCCCGCGCCGAGGCGCTCGAGGCGATAGAACACGGTCGCGTCCGGATCAACGACAAAGTCGTGACCAAGGCGTCGCTGCAGCTCGCGAGTGGCCAGCTCCTCGTGGCTCAACTGCGCGCGATCACGGATGCCGCGCTACTGGCCGACGCGAGTGTTGAGATCGATGTCGTCGTAGAGGACGCGGACTTCGTCGTGGTGAACAAGACGCCCCACCAGGTGGTGCACCCGGGTGCGGGTCAGCGCGAGGGCACGCTGGCCGCGGGACTGCTGGCGCGCTATCCCGAGGTCCGACGTCTCGCCGAGTTGGGTCTGAGCGACGCCGATCGTCCGGGCATCGTGCACCGTCTCGACAAGGGAACGTCGGGCCTTTTGGTGGTGGCCCGAACGCCCGAAGGACTCGAATCCCTCGCGAGCCAAATGGCCCAGCGCGAGGTCACGCGACGGTACGTTGCGCTCGTGCGCGGGCACGTGGCCGAAGAGCGGGGGATCGTCGACGCCCCGATCGGGCGATCGACGCGTAACCCCACGCAGATGGCGATTCGCAGTGATGGTCGAGTCGCTCGCACCCACTACGAGGTCACCGCGCGTCTGAGCGAACCCTACGACTCGACCCTGCTGGGTCTTCGCCTAGACACCGGCCGTACCCATCAGATCCGTGTGCACCTGGCGAGCATCGGTCATCCGGTGGTCAACGACCTTCGGTACGGACACCATCGCGACGAGCGCCTCGACGAACACCGTCTGTTCCTGCACGCGGCGTCACTCTCGTTTCGCCATCCGCGCACCGACGAGATCGTGGTTGTGGACGCGCCACTACCGGACGACCTGCGCGGGCTGTTACCTGACGGGACTCCGCTTTAGGCGACGTCGTGTGCGGCGAGTACGCGCGAGTCGTCACGCAGGATCGCCAACGCTTCGTCCTCGGCGCGACGTACCCGACGGACACCAATGTCCATCTTGGTGGCGGTCGCCTGGAGCGACAGAGGAGTCGCCCCGTTGAGCCCGAAGCGCAACGTCAGGACCTCACGCTGCAGATCGGTCAACTTCGAGAGTGCGTCATGCAACTCGTCGTTCATCATCGTCTGTTCGATGTCACCGACCCAGTCGTGCTGACTGGGA
Organism: uncultured Acidimicrobiaceae bacterium; assembly: GCA_963840595.1. Classification (GTDB taxonomy): domain Bacteria; phylum Actinomycetota; class Acidimicrobiia; order Acidimicrobiales; family RAAP-2; genus RAAP-2. The sequence continues at coordinate 418,464 of CAWIZQ010000004.1, read as the reverse complement.
GCAACCAGGTCGCCCAACGTCGTGGCGGAGTCCGAACTCGCCGGCTGGTCGAGGCTCGCGGTCACGCCCGCGAGGCCACGCAGGTTTTCGCGCTCCGCCTTGGACATGCCCGTGGCTTCGGTGAGCTCTTCGTCGGTCGGCTTGCGCGCGAGTATCGACGTGAGTTCAGCCGTGGTGGCTTCGAGGCGCTGCAGTTGCTCACCGACTTCGAGGGGAATGCGAATCGTGCGTCCGTGCTGTTGGACGGCGCGCTGGAGGGCCTGGCGAATCCACCAGGTGGCGTAGGTCGAGAACTTAAAGCCGCGCTCCCAGTCGAACTTCTCGACGGCGCGCAGCAGACCGAAGGTCCCCTCTTGGACGAGGTCGACCATCTCCACGCCGCGGTCCTGGTAGCGACGCGCCCAGTGAAGGACGAGTCGCAAGTTGGCCGCCACCATCTGCTTCTTGGCCTCTTCGTCACCGGCGGTGACGCGCTTGGCGAGTTCGACCTGCTCGTCGTAGTTGGGCATGGGGTACCGGTCGAGGTCGCGCATGAGCAGTCCCAACATGTCATTGGTATTGACCGCGGAACGGCGGGGGGTAGGGGTAGTCGTTGTGGTGCTCACTGGCGTCTCCTTGTCTGTGGGGGGCACAAACTGACGCGTCTGCGGGCCGTGTATTTCTCCTACGGACGCCTTACTAATTTACCACGATGTAATTCCCATTTCAAGAGTCCAGGAACCCAGGAAAATAGGGGTTTTAGCCAGTGTGGGTGCGTGCGACCGGTCGTCCGCCTCGGGCCTGGTCGACCATATCGGCCAACGTGAAGCTCGAGAGGTGCTCTCGCATGTGATTTCCCACGTCGGCCCAGACGCCCAGGAGCACGCACTGTCCCTCGTGGTCGCAGGCGCCATCCTGGTGTGGCAGGCCAAAGTCCCCGGCCGCGATAGGCCCGTCAACCGCCGCCACGATCTCGGCCAGGGTGATCGATTCGGCTGGTCGGGCCAGCACGTAGCCGCCCCCGACACCGCGCTTGGAGCGCACGAGACCCACGCCCTTCAAACTGAGCAGAATCTGTTCGAGGTAGGGCTGGGGGAGCCCGGTACGTTCAGCTAGGTCGCGAACGCTCGTCGGTTCGACGTAATTCTCTCGCAGCGCCAGGCTGAGCAGGGCTCGGCTGGCGTAATCCCCCCGTGTGGATACTCTCACGGCGCCATCCTATCGACGGTTGGTCATATTTTCCGTGGTCGTGCACGAAGTGAATGGCACGAGCCTAATGTCTGGCACACTGCATTCGTGACCGAAATTCCCTCATCCGACGTCAGCGTCAACCCCGACCAAGTCCTCTCACCCGGCGAGAGCGAACCGAGCCCCGAAGCCGAGAGCGAGAACACGGACTACGTCAGCCAGCCCGCCAAAGTCATGCGGATCGGCTCCATGGTCAAGCAACTGCTGGATGAAGCCCGCAGTGCCCCGCTCGATGAAGCCGGTCGTACGCGCCTGCGCGAGATCTACGAGACGTCTGTGCACGAACTCTCCGACGCGCTCTCACCGGACCTCGCCCAGGAGCTCTCGCGCATGGCCATTCCCTTCAGCGTCGACGTGCCCTCGGAGTCCGAGCTGCGCATCGCCCAGGCCCAACTGGTGGGATGGCTCGAAGGGCTCTTTCACGGCATCCAAGCTTCCTTATTTGCCCAGCAGGCGGCGGCTGCCGCTCAATTGGAAAAGATGCGCAATCGATCTCTTCCGCCCGGCGCCGGCGAGCCCCGCGCGGGCACATATTTATAGGGTGGCGCGAGCGCGGGGTGTGGGGGTATCCTTCAAATCCCATCCGTGTAATTCACGTCGAGAGCCTGGAGGAACAGTCGACTGATGGCTGAAGGTTTCGTCCATCTCCACAACCACACGGAGTACTCCATGCTCGACGGCGCGGCGCGCGTCGACGAGATGGTTCTCGCGGCCAAAGCGGACAGCCAGAACGCCATCGCCATCACCGACCACGGCAACCTCTACGGCGTCATCGACTTCTACGAGTCGTGCCAGAAGAACGGCGTCACGCCGATCATCGGTCTCGAGGCGTACATGGCGGCAAACTCCCGTTTCGATCGTCCGCCGCGCCGCGGCAAGATCGACGACACCGGTGGCGACTCCGAGGGCGGCCAGAAGCTCTACCACCACTTGACGCTGCTCGCGATGACCAACGAGGGCTACAAGAACCTTCGCATCCTCTCATCGCGCGCGTTTCTCGAGGGCTACTACTACAAGCCGCGACTCGACTGGGAACTCTTGGAGCAGTACGCGCCAGGTCTCGTGGCGACCTCAGGGTGCCTGGGCGGCGTGGTGCTCCAGGCGCTCTTGCAGGACGACTACAAAAAGGCCCTCGAACTCGCTGGGCGCCTCCAGGCGATCTTTGGCAAGGAGAGCTTCTTCATCGAGCTCCAAGACCACGGCATCTCGGCCCAACAGCGCACGAATCCTCAACTGATGCGCCTGGCTAAGGATCTCGACGCGCCGCTCGTTGCCACCAACGACCTGCACTACGTCAAGCACAGCGACGCCGAAATGCACGACGCCTTGCTCTGCATCGGGACCAACTCACGGGTGGCCGATCCAGATCGATTTCGCATCGAGAGCGATCAGCACTACCTCAAGACGGCGGCCGAGATGCGCTACCTCTTTCGCGAGGTGCCCGTTGCCTGTGACAACACGCTTCTTATCGCCGAACGCGCCAACGTCACAATCGAGTTCGATAATGACGGACTGCCTGAGTTTCCCCTGCCCGAGGGCTACCTGGACTCGGCCCACAAGGAGGCCGCCAACCGGTACTTGCGCGACCTCACGTATCGCGGTGCGGCAGATCGCTACGGCGACTCGCTCAGCGACGAGGTACGCACGCGTATCGACTACGAGCTCGGCGTCATCGCCGACATGGGATTCTCGGACTACTTCTTGGTCGTGTGGGACCTGATTCGCCACGCCCACGAGCAGGGCATTCGCGTAGGCCCGGGACGGGGGTCCTCGGCGGGGTGCTGTGTGGCGTACTGCCTGCGCATCGTGGATCTCGACCCGCTGCAGTACGGCCTTTACTTCGAGCGCTTCCTCAACCCCGGACGTCGGTCCATGCCCGACATCGACATGGACTTTGACGAGCGCTATCGCGGCGACATGATCCGTTACGCCGCCGAACGATACGGCTCCGATCACGTCGCCCAGATCGTCACCTTTTCCACCATCAAAGCGCGGGCCGCCGTGCGCGACTCGGCCCGCGTGCTGGGCTATCCGCCCCAACTTGGTGACAAGATCGCCAAAGCCATGCCGCCCCTCGTCATGGGACAGGACCTGCCCTTAGAGGCGTGTTTCTCACCCATCCCCGGATATGAGAATCGCTACGGGGAAGCGACCGAACTGCGCGCGCTCTACGCCAGCGACGCCGAGGTCAAGCACGTGGTGGACGTCGCCAAGGGCTTTGTTGGCAAACGTCGCCAGGACGGCATTCACGCCGCGGCCGTGGTGATCACCAAGGGTCCCGTCCTTGACTACGTCCCGATCCAGCGAAAGTCCGGGCCTAACGGGTCCTCTGATGGTGCGCCCATCGTGACCCAGTACGAGGCCACCGCCATCGAGAAGCTCGGGCTGCTCAAGATGGACTTTCTCGGTCTGCGCAATCTCGCCATCATCGAACGCACCCTCGATCACATCGAGCGTCGCACCGGTTCGCGCGTCGACATCGACCACGTGCCCATGGACGACGAGAAGGTTTACGAGATGCTGCGCCAAGGCAACTCCATTGGCATCTTTCAACTCGAGGGCGAAAAGATGCGCCAGCTCATGCGCCGCCTCGCGCCCACGACCTTTGACGACATCGCCGCGTTGAACGCGCTCTATCGGCCTGGCCCGATGGGTGAAAACACGCACAACGACTACGCGGATCGCAAGAATAAGCGCCAAGCGGTGAGCTACGACCACGTGGCCCTCGAGACGGTGCTCTCGGGAACCTACGGGCTCATGGTGTACCAAGAGGACATCATGCGGGTAGCAACCACGCTCGCGGGCTACACCTTGCCCGAAGCCGACGACCTGCGCAAGGCGTGCGCCAAGAAGATTCGCGTGATGATTCGCGCCCAGCGCGCCAAGTTCGTCGACGGCGTCGAGCGCGAGGGGTACGGTCGAGAACTGGGAGACGCGATCTTCGACAAGATCGAGCCCTTCGCCGATTACGCCTTTCCCAAGAGCCACGCGTACGGCTACGCGCTGATCGGTTACCAGAACGCGTGGCTGAAGGCGAACTATCCGGTGGAGTACATGTCGGCGCTGCTGACGTCGTTTCGCGACGACAAGGACAAGGCCGCGGTGTACCTCAGCGAGGCGCGCCAGATGGGCATCACGGTGGGCGTACCCGACGTGAATCAATCCTTCGCCGACTACACGCCGTCGCTGTCAGCGCCCGACACCATCGCCTTTGGCATGGCGGCGGTACGCAATGTCGGCGAAGCGGTGGTGGACAAGATCGTGGCCGAGCGCGAAGCGGGCGGATCGTTTGACAGCGTCTACGACTTCGTGCGACGGGTGGACCCGGTCGTGCTCAACCGCCGCACCATGGAGTCGCTGATCAAAGCCGGCGCGTTTGACTCCCTTGGCGTCGCTCGTCAGGGCTTTTTGCTGCGCGTGGACGAGATCGTCGACGTAACGCTGGCCCGCCGCAAGGACCTGGCCCTGGGCATCTCGACTCTGTTCGCGGCCTTCGACGCCGAGGGCAAGGGGGACTGGGAGGGCACCGAGTTACCCGTGTCGGACATCGAGTTCGAACAGTCGATCAAACTCGACTTCGAGCGCGAGATGCTCGGCACCTACGTCTCGGATCATCCGCTCTATGGCGTGATGGACGTCCTCTCCACTAAGACCGAGGGCTCAATCGTGTCGGTGCGAGAGCGCGCCGAGGAGTTCTCTCTCTCCAGTCGACCGGTGGTGGTGGGCGGAATTCTCGCCGAGGTGCAGATTCGCCAGACCAAGGCCAACAAGCCCTACGCGCGCGTCATCCTCGAAGACCTCGGCGGCTCGCTGGAAGTGAACTTCTCGGTCGCCGCCTTTGAGCGCTTCAGCGGCTTTCTCGTCAAGGACAGCGTGGTGGTGATGAAAGTGCGCGTGAGCGACAACGACGAAGAGATGCGCTTTAACGCGGTGGACGTCGAACGCTTTCATATGGAGCGCGGCAACGAAGAACTTCGCCTCTCGTTGCGACCCGAGGACCTCACCCAGGGTGCGATCTCGATGCTGCGCGAGATTTTGACGCGATATCCCGGTCCGTCGCCGGTTGTCGTGGAAACCGGGGCTGCGGGCAAGGTCTTTCGACTCGGTCCGGCCTTTAATGTCAGCATTCCCAGTGTGGTCGCGGATCTCCGCACAGAATTCGGCAGAAACGTCATCAAGGCCTGACACTGGCGGACATGCATCAGGCGTGCCGTAGAATGGATGCCTATGGCAATGACGGTCACCACCAAAGACACCACTGCCCTCAGCGATGCAGAGTTAGCCGAAATGGCCGATCTCTGTGTCGACCGAGAGCCCAACTTTGACATTGGCTTTCTCTCCAAGCAGCGTGAGGAGTGGGTGCTGGTCACCCACGCGCGCGAGGGCAACAAACTGCGCGGCTACTCCTTTTGCACGCTGGAGCGCATCGGGGGCACGCCGTCGCTGCTCGTCGGCCTGCTGTTGGTCGACCGCAACGCAAAGTCCGACCAGACCCTAAAGACGATCCTGCACGACCAGTTCCGTCGGGCCCTGCTGGCCTTTCCCGATGAGGACGTGCTGCTGGGGACCCGCCTGACCTCGCCCGACGGGTACCGAGCCTTCATTGGACTCGATGACGTCGTGCCGCGCCTGGACTATCGCCCCACGGGCGAGGACCGCGCCTGGGGGCGCCGCCTGGCCAAGCGCTTCGGCTCCGAGAAGTCCATCGACGACAAGACCTTCGTGATGACCGTGAGCCCTGGCCCCGTCGGTGGGCTTGACTACGTCGCCTCCAAGGGGGTCATTCCCGACGGCGCGCACTCGTTCTTCAAGGGCCTCAAGCCCGAGAAGGGTCAGCGCCTGGTGGTCTTTGGCTGGGCGATGGCCGAGTCACTCGCGACGGGCAAACTCCCCAAGTAACTCACCCGCGGGGCAACAGACCCGTGCAGCTCTTGTAGCAGTGTCCGTCGAGGGGCGACGAGAGCGTGGTGAGCACGTAGTTCGGTCGAAAGCCCAGCGCGGTGGCCAGATCCTTGCCCGCAAGCGATGTGCGCCGCGTGGCTTCAATCGTGCGAATGGCGTGGGCGTCTTCGCACAAGAGCCACACGTCATCGCCGAACCAGCCAAAGCGAACCCAGGTCGATCCGTCGTCGGGACGGCGCAACAGTTGGGGGCCGCGATCGGCGGCGATGAGGGCCACACTTGGGCGTTCGCCGCGAAACTCCCAGTAGGGCGCACTCGGACCTCGAAACCCAAAGAGCGGACCGTCCGCGGGACTGGCCAGTTGCTCGAGCCAGGTGCGCACGCGCCGACCGCGGTAGGTGCCGAGGCGACGGGGGAGATCCCCCAGGGTCACTGCCTCGGGTTGCGCCAAGTCGTCGCGCTGGATGTCGTCGGCCAGCTGGCCCTCGACCACGTCGAACGCTGCGAGGTCCGTCTCGATGTCGAGCGGCCACGGGATGCGCCAGCGCACAATGGCCTGGCTGGCGAGATCGACGACGGTCGTCGATTCGTTGGTGGAACCGAGCACGAGACCGTGCACCGTGGCACCGGGCGTGAGGTTGACCGTCTCGCGCTGGGGCGTTCGTGAGATGAGCCGACGCGTGGCGCGCACCGCCGGATCGCGGCTTAAGAGGGGCACGCGCCACTCTTTTGCAACTCTGCGTCGAGGGCATCGACACTGGCGACGGGCAGCTCACACACCCCCGCGTGACAGACGTACGCAAGCCCCGGGAATCGTCCGGCGAGCAGCGGCGACGAGCCCACACCGGTAACAAGGACAGCGCGCGACATTGCCTTCGATCGTAGGTGGTTCGAGAGTTCGTTCGGTTCTCCCGGAACCACCACTTCGACGCCCTCGATCGCAAAGCCGGCCGCCTCGACGAGGTCGACGACCGCGCTCGGGTGCGAGACGATCAGTGATCCCGCGATCTCCACGAGTCGCTGCGCGATGACGAGAAACACGGTGGAACCGTCACTCAGCGCGAGGCGTGCGAGGGCTCGCGTGGCGATCGCGTGAGCCGACGGAGTCGCGCCGTCGAAGATCTCCTTGGGGCGAGTGGTGAGGTCGCCGACGAGGTCGCTCTGGGTGAAGAAACCCCCTCCGACGTGGGGCGTGAGGTCGCTCGGGACCGGCCCATCCCAATAGTGCGCCACGAGGTACGTGGCGATATCGAGCGCGTTGGTTCGCCATACGTCGAGCGCGGTGAACTCATAGGCGTCCATTGAGGCGTCAATGAGCCAGGCGAGGTCGCTCGCGGTGGCTTGAGCTCTCTGGTGCTCGGTGCGCCACCAGGTGTCGCGCGCACAGTGAGTTGAGCGCAGTGACGCCAAGAGCTCGAGCGCGCGCTGTTCATATTGCGCCACGCCACTCATGAGAAAGGCCGAGGCGACCATGGCGTTCCACTCCAAGACGATCTTGTTGTCTCGGCTCGGTTGGACTCGTTGGTGTCGGGCGGTGAGTAAAGCGTGGTACGCGCCTAGCAGGTCCGGCGGCGTGAGAAATGGTTGACCATCGGCCAGGCGAGGAATTGATCGTCCCTCAAAAGTGTCATTGGCACTGATGCGCCATCTCGCGAGCACCGCGTCCACCGTGGTGTCGGGAAAGTCGCGGAGAACGTCGCGAACCTCCTGCGACGTCCACGTGATGTGCGAGCCTTCCACACCGCCCGCGTCGGCGTCGAGGGAGGACGCGTACCCGTCGTTGAGGCGAAGATCACGCTCGACGAAGCCGAGCGTGTCGAGGGCGACGTCGCGCCAGATCTCGTTGTGGGTGATGCGAGCGGCGCGCAGGTAGCAGTGCGCCAGGAGCGCCTGGTCGCTCAGCATCTTTTCAAAGTGCGGCACGTGCCAGATATCGTCCACGCTGTAACGCGCAAAGCCGCCCCCGAAGTGGTCGTACAGGCCACGGCGGCTCATGACGTCGAGAGTGAGTGCCGCGATGTCGCGGGCCCTCGCGTCGTCGCACTCGAACAGGGCCGTCACGTAACTCGGGCGAGGAAACTTAGGGGCGGATCCAAAGCCACCGTCATCGTCGGCTTGGTCCACCAAGTCGCGACAGAGTCGAGTGCGCACCTCTGCGAGGTCGATGGCCTCCACGTACGGAGCGACGTGATCGATGAAGTGAACCTCGCGGGTGATGGCGGTGGCCAGTTCGTCGGCCTGTCGCTCGATGAGTTCGCGCTGAGTGGTCCACGCGTCGCGCAGTGCGCCGAGCAGCCGCAAGAAACCAACCTGGCCGCCCCGATCGGTCGGTGGGTAGTACGTGCCGGCCATGAACGGCCGACCGTCGGAGAGCAGAAACACGGACATGGGCCATCCACCGTGGCCCGACACCAGTTGGGTCGCCGCCATGTAGAGGGCATCGACGTCGGGCCGCTCTTCACGATCGACCTTGACCGGTATGAAGAACTCGTTCAACACCTCAGCGACCGTCTCGTTCTCAAAGGACTCGTGCGCCATGACGTGGCACCAGTGACACGCGGCGTAGCCGATGGAGAGAAAGATTGGCCGATCGCTCGTACGAGACTCTTCCAGTGCGTCGGGGTCCCAGGTGCGCCAGAGCACCGGATTGTCGGCGTGGTCGAGCAAGTACGACGAACCCAGTTCTGACTTCACGTCGCGTAACAGAGCCATGGCCCAACGACCTTACGAGGTCTTTCGCGGGTTAGCGCCGCTCGTCTAGACCCTGCGCGGCGCGCCACTCGCTCTGCAAGATGGCCAGCACGATCTCATCGGTCCACTCGCCCTTGACGAACTCGTTCTCCACGAAGTGCGCCTCCTCGCGAAGTCCGGCCTTTTGCAGAGAGCGCACGGAGGCGGAGTTGCGCCCGTCGCAGCGCCCACAGACCCGATGCAGGTCGTACTGCGTAAAGGCGAGTTCCAGCAGTGCTCCGTACACCTCGCTCGCATACCCCTGACCGTGAACGTCGGGATGCAGCGAGCCACCGATTTCGCCTTGGCGATGAACATCGTCACTCCAGTGGAGCATGAAGTGCCCGATGAGTCGATTGGTCGCCGGTAGAGCGACGGCGATGCGAAGGATGGTGCTCTCCTCGGGGTAGTCAGCGGCATTGAGACGCTTGTCCAACGTTTTGACAGTCTCTTCGCGCGTTGATGGTTCCGAGTAGAGGTAGCGATTGACGGATTCGTCGGCCAGGATCGACGCCAAGTCGTCGAGGTCCCTCGGCACGAATGAACGCAAGACGAGCCGCGGAGTTTCAATCGATTGGGCGAGTTGGACCATTGTCACTTTCTAGCGGCTCGCCGTGACGCGTCCTCGCTACTCTGTGTCGACAGAGAGAGGAGCCGTGGGGCAATGAGTGATCCGATTCGATGGGGCATCCTCGGTACGGGTGGCATCGCGCGGACGTTCGTCGGCGATCTGGCCTACACCGACGACGGTGTCGTGGGGGCCGTTGGCTCTCGTTCGAAGAGCTCGGCCGACGCCTTCGGCGATCGCTTTGACGTGGCGCGGCGCTACGGTTCGTACGAGGACCTGGTGCAGGACGACCAGATCGACGCGGTCTACGTCGCCACTCCCCACCCCATGCACTTCGAGAATGCCACACTCGCTCTCAACGCCGGAAAGCCCGTACTCGTCGAGAAGGCCTTCACGATGACCGGCCAAGAGGCCCGAGACCTCGTGGCATTGGCGCGCCTCAGGGACGTTTTTTTGATGGAAGCGATGTGGACGCGGTTCTTGCCGCACGTGGTTGCACTTCGTGAGCTCATTGGCGCAGGACGCCTCGGTGACATCGTCTCGTTCGAGGCCGACCACGGCCAGTGGTTCACATTGGACCCGGCTTTTCGACTCTTTGCGCCTGAACTCGGGGGAGGTGCGCTGTTGGACCTGGGCGTATATCCGGTGTCGTTCGCCTCGATGCTGCTCGGCACGCCCGAACGCATCACCGCCCTGGTGGAGCCGGCTTTTACCGGAGTCGACGGCCAGGTCTCGATGGTCTTTGGCTACGAGGGCGGGGCGCAGTCGACGCTCACCTGTACGTCGCTGGCTCGCACGGCCACCCGGGCGTGCGTGTCGGGCACACTCGCCCGGGTGGAGATCGCGGGTGACTTCTATGCGCCCACGACCATGACCCTGATCACCCGGGACGGTGAGCGCGAAGAGTTCAGTTTCTCCAGCCAAGGTCGTGGACTGCACTTCGAGGCCAGCGAGGTGGCGCGGTGCCTACGTGACGGGCGCACTGAGAGCGACATCATGCCGCTCGACGAGTCGGTCGCCATCATGGAGACCTTGGATCAGGTCCTCGCCTACTGAGAAATCTCATCGTTCGAAACTTCACGTGCGACAGCCCACGAGGTAACGCTGCACACCTAATGAATGAGCCAAGGGCCATGCAAACGCCACGTAACGTGCGCGTGGCGCGAGGGAACACCACCTTAGATGGCTGAGGGCGCGAGAGGCTAGCGCCAATGTGAGCGCCTGGACCCTGTGGATTTCGCCAGAGCGCACATTTTTAAGGATTCTCACGTGCTACTTTCTCTGCGGACGTTGCTGTCACGGGACGTTCATGTAGTAATCACAAAAAGATGGCATCGTTGGGGTGCCATACGAAGGGTTGGGGAAAATATGAAATTGAAAAAGAGTCGGGCCCTTGCGGCGATTGCTTTGGCGGGGTCGTTCACCGCTTTGGCGCTGCCCATGGTCAGTTCTTCTTCGGGGGCCGCATCACCTACGGTGAGCGCGACTACGTTCAAGACGAACTATGCGACGATGAAGTACCTGACGTCCCTGACGAAGAAGGGTAAGGGCAAGGTCGCAATGATCCTTCCCGACACCACGTCGTCAGACCGCTACGTCGACTTTGACGCGCCGTTCATGAAGGGTGCCATGAAGGCAGCCGGACTACCCGCGAAGGACCTCATTGTCCAAAACGGTGACGGCAGCGACAACACCTTCTTCACCGACGCGCAAGCTGACGTGGCGAATGGTGCCAAGGTGCTCGTCATCGACCCCGAAGACTCCACGACCGGTGACGCCGTTGAGTCGTACGCCGTCGCTCACCACGTCAAGGTCATCGACTACGACCGCCTCACGCTGGGTGGCTTCCGTAACTACTACGTGAGCTTCAACAACGTGACCGTCGGTACGCAGTTGGGCTCCGGCCTGACGGCATGCATCACCGCGTGGAACGTCAAGAACCCCGTGGTGTACGTCATGTACGGTGCGCCGACCGACAACAACGCGACGCTGTTCGGTAAGGGCTACAACGCTGTTCTGACGTCCGCGGGCTTCGCCCCGGCCGAAGGTGGCAGTGGTAGTTCGAACACGGTCGACGAGAGCGTGGGTACTTGGACGCCGTCACAGGCTTTGACGGACTTTGAGGGTGCGTACAGCGCGAACTCGAAGATCAACGCCGTGTTGACGCCGAACGACGAGAACGCCGCGCCGATCATTGCGTACTTGCAGTCAAAGGGTCTTCCGCCAGACACGATTCCCTTCACCGGCCAGGACGCGACGCCCACCGGCTTCCAGAACATCATCTCTGGTTACCAGTGCGGCACCGTGTACAAGCCGATCTATGAGGAAGCTCAGGCTGCTGCCGCGTTGGCGCTCTACCTGCGCGCCGGCGTCAAGCCGCCTAAGGGCCTCGTGAACGGTACGACCACAGACTCCAGCACGAAGATTGCCGCGTACGAGCACGTGCCGTCGGTTCTCTTGACCTCGTCGTGGGTGACCGCGTCGACGATTGAGTCCACCGTCATTGCTCAGAAGTTTGTGTCGGTGTCGTCAATTTGCACCAGCAACGCTCCGACGGTTCAGGGTCTCCCTCAGCCGACGTACGCGGCTGACTGCACGAAGTACGGCATCAAGTAACCTAGGAAACATCGTGGCGTCCACCTCTGAAGCGTCAGAAGAGCACTCCTCCATCAGTGGAGGAGTGAGCCAAGACCCTTCGGGGGAGGACGCCACACCTTCCGAAACTCTGTTGAGCCTGCGCGGGATCTCGAAGTCATTCGGTCCCGTGCAGGCGATTCAGAACGTTGATCTCGACGTTCCGGCCGGCCAGGTCACTGCTTTGATCGGCGACAACGGAGCCGGTAAGTCGACCCTGATCAAGACCATTTCTGGTATATGGACGCCCTCGAGCGGACACATCTACTGGCACGGCAAGGAAGTCCACGTGCACACCCCGCGTGAGGCGACTGAACTCGGCATCGCTACCGTCTACCAAGACCTGGCGCTGTGCGACAACCTCGACATCGTCGAGAATCTCTATCTCGGACATGAAGCCACCAGAGTGGGCGTGCTGGACGAGATCACCATGGAACTCACCACCATCAAGACGCTCAAGGACCTGTCCGTGTCGACGGTGAAGTCGGTGCGCCAGAAGGTCGGCTCTCTCTCGGGTGGACAGCGTCAAGCGGTTGCGGTGGCTCGCGCGGTCATGCGCGACTCCAAACTCGTGATCTTGGACGAGCCCACCGCCGCCCTGGGCGTGTCGCAGACCGCGCAAGTTATTAACCTCATCAAGACCCTCGCGCAACGAGGCGTTGCGGTCCTTGTCATTTCGCACAACTTGACCGATGTCTTTGAAGTCGCCGATCGAGTGGCCGTTATGTATCTGGGTTCGCTCGTGTCCAGTGGACCGGTCCAGAACTACGACACCGGGAGTGCCGTCGACCTCATTACGACCGGCACGTCGTCGCGAGCTCCTTCTACTCTGGCCACCGCCCAGTAGCCGAAAGGTAACATTCCCCGTGCCCGCGATTTCCCCCGCTGACCCCACGCTTCACGTCGACACGCTCGCTGACGACAGTGAGCTCAAGAAGCTGTTCAAGCGACTGAACTCCGGTGACAGTGGGCTGCTGCCCGTCGTGCTTGGCCTGGTGGCACTGGTTCTCTACTTTTACTTTCGCAATCACGTCTTCCTGCACCCCGACAACCTGACGAACCTGTTCATTCAGTCAACGGTGTTCATCCTGTTGGGTATGGCCGAGATCTGGTTGCTGTTGCTCGGAGAGATCGACCTCTCGCTCGGCTACGTCCTTGGGATAGGCGGGGCAATCGCGACGATTACCACGAGCGTGGCCTGGCACTGGCCGTGGCCGCTGGCGTTCCTCGTCTCGTTGGCCGTCTCGTGCGGGCTCAGTTTCGTCTCTGGTCTCTTCGTCGTGTATCTGCGTCTGCCGTCCTTCATCGTGACTCTGGCGGGACAGATTGGCTTCGAGGGCGTTCTCATCTACATGATCGACCGCGAGAACTCGGGTGGCACGGTCCCAGTCCAGAACCACGTTCTCTACAACTTGGTCTTCGGCAACTTCACGCCGCTGTGGACCTGGTTGTTCTTCATCATTCTGGTGGCCGTCGCCTCGATAATGATGCTGCGGGCCTATCAGCGCCGACGGGCCAGTGGCCTAACCTTGCAGCCCCTCTACTTCACCGTGGCCAAGATCGCCGCCCTGGCGGTCGCGAGCCTCGTGCTCGTGCTCATCTTCAACGCGAATCGCTCGAACTTTTCGGTCATCAAGGGCATGCCCTTCGCGATCCCGATCGACCTCGCGGTGCTGCTGGCCGGTTCGTTCATTCTCACCAAGTCCAAGACCGGTCGGTACATCTACGCCATCGGCGGCAACAAGGAAGCCGCGCGGCGCGCGGGTATCAGTGTGAACCGGTACCGGCTGCTGGCCTTCGTGTTCGCAGGATTCACCGCCGGCGTCGCAGGTCTGCTGTACTCCTCAAACCTCGATGGAATGTCCGACGCCATGCCCGGGGGCACGTACGTTCTGTACGCCGTCGCAGCAGCAGTCATCGGAGGAACCAGTCTGTACGGCGGTCGGGGCAAGATGATCCACGCCGTGATCGGCGGTCTGGTCATCGCCACCATCTACAACGGCATGGCGCTCATCAGCGTGAGCACGGCCGTCGAGTACATCGTGGTCGCGATCGTGTTGCTGGCTGCAGTGACGGTCGACTCCGTGGCGCGCCGCGGCAAGACGAACGAAAACTCCTAGCGCATCGTCGCGATAGCGATCACTGCAAGTGCGTGAGGTCGGCGCGACGGATCTTGCCGTTCGACGTCCGCGGGATCGCCACGACGTGACGAATCTCCTTGGGTTTGGCCCAGGGTCCTAGACGCTCACTCGCGACCTGACGCAGTGTGTCATCGATCGCCGCGTCGTCGCTCACGACAAGGGCTACCACTCGTTGACCCCACTCGGGATCATCGATGCCGAGGACCGCGACGTCGCGGACTCCCGTCACGGTGGCGAGGACCGACTCAAGGTCCTCGGGCCAGAGCTTTTCGCCCCCCGTGTTGATCACGAACCCGAGGCGGCCGAACACACGGATCCGATTCTCGAGGACCTCGCCCGCGTCGCCGGTGGGAAACCACTCGCGTCCGTGCGAGTCCACGTAGCGGGGCCGCGGCGCGTTGCGGTACGAGCGAAAGAGGGTGGGGGTGCGCACGCACAGTTCTCCGTTGACGGCCATGAACTCAACGCCCGGCAGGGGAACACCGCTGTAGACGACACCCGAGCCCGTTTCGGTCATGCCCCACGTGGTGAACACATTCGCGGGCAGCTGCTCGGGGGGCCGAGCGCCGCCTAAGAGCACGCACCGATAGCCGCTCACGTCATAACGAGCCAGTTGGGTACGCACCAGCGAGACGTGGGTCGCGCCAAGATGCGGCGCGCCTTCGATGTCCTCCTCGTTCGTCCACAGCAGTGACGCATCAGACAGGATCGCGCGCAAGAGCACGGCGAGCCCGCCGATGTGATTCGCCGGCAGACAGGGATACCAGACGGGCGGAGTGTCTCCACGCAACGTCGCTTGGGTGAGCTCGGCGCTCGCCGCGAGCGCGTCCCAGGTGAGCTGCGCTGCCTTGGGTTCACCGCTGGAACCAGATGTCAGCATGACCAAGCCGATGTCGTCATCCACACTGCGCCCGTCGCGGCGGGTGTGCCGGTCACTGTCGGTGAGAATCTCGGTGGCGCCGAGCCACTCCAGTTCTTCGGCCCGACGGCGGGCCGACAACCTCTGATCGAGGATGCAAAAGGCCTGGTCGCGGTCGGCGCACTCGCGCAGGGCGGCCTCGAGGGTCGGGCCGAGGGGTAGGTCAATCGCGAGCAACGAGCGCACTCTGTGACCTTAGGTCGTGGTGATTCGCGATCCGCCGATTCGGGGTATTCCCTTAGGGGTATCGAGTTTGCGTTCACGCCGTCGTCAGGATCACCGGTTTAACTGACTTCATGTCGTCGACGGGTGCCGAGCCACCACCCCGCTCCTGGCCTCGTGCGACCTCCGATGCGGATCGTGATCGCACGCGTGACGCGGATGAAACAAGAGAGGCGCCCGGAGTAGCGGGCAACGCCCGACTGACGAGCACACTGGGTGCGATCCTGTTCGTGCTATTGGCGCTTGAGGGGTACACCGTTGGTGTTGGTGTCGGACTGCATCTCACACTGCACGTCTACGTCGGACTGCTGCTCATCCCCATCGTGATGCTCAAGATGGGCAGCACCATCTATCGTTTCGTGCGCTTCTACGCGGGCTCGCCCGAGTATCGGCGCAAAGGTCCTCCACCGATGACGCTGCGGCTACTGGGACCCCTCGTCGTTCTCGTGACGCTCGTCCTGTTTGCGACGGGCGTCGCGCTGCTGTTCGTGAACGGCAGCGAGCGCCAAACCTTTGACACCCTGCATCGCGACAGTTTCATTGCGTGGCTGATCTTGATGACGGTCCACGTGATCGGACACATTCGAGAGACCGCCACGTTGGCTCCCCGCGATCTGTACTGGCGAACGCGTCGACAGGTCGCGGGCGCGGACCGTCGTCAATGGTTAGTGCTGTGTTCCATCGTCGCCGGGCTCGTCCTGGCTCAACTTCTCGTCGGTCATGTCCACCAATACGTCGGCGGCGGCGGGGGAGGTGTTCCTATCCACATCTTTAAGCGACAGTGATTTCGTCGAGTCGAGGTCTCTAAAGCGGCGTGGCGATGAGCCGGTAGCGTGGTCGCCATGGCAAACACCGTGATTCAAGGTCCGCCGCACGACCCCCTCGACGCCTTTCGGACCCAAGCCCTGCCGACGTGGGAGCGTCGTGGCGAGTACAACGACATCATCTATGAGGTGGGCGACGGGATCGCTCGCATCACGATCAACCGGCCTAAGGTCCGCAACGCGTTTCGGCCCCAGACGCTCTTTGAGCTGTCACGAGCTTTTGAATCGGCGCGCGACGACCTGAGCGTGGGGGTAATCGTGTTGACCGGGGCGGGCCCCGACGCCTTCTGCTCCGGTGGGGACCAGAGCATTCGGGGAGACGACGGATACATGGGTGACGACGACGTCGCCCACAGTGGCGTAGGGCGGCTCAACGTGCTGGACCTGCAGATCCAGATTCGTCGTCTGCCCAAGCCCGTGATCGCCCAAATCGCGGGCTACGCGATCGGCGGCGGGCACATTTTGCACCTGGTATGCGATCTTTCGATCTCGGCGGACAACGGTCGATTCGGTCAGACCGGGCCACGCGTGGGGTCCTTTGACGGCGGATATGGGTCCTCGCTGCTGGCGCGCACCATCGGTCTCAAGCGAGCGAAGGAGATCTGGTTCCTCTGTCGTCAGTACGACGCGGCGCAAGCCCTGGAGTGGGGTCTCGTAAATGCGGTCGTTCCCCTCGACGACCTTGAGCGCGAGACGGTCGCGTGGTGTCGCCAGATCTTGACGCTCTCGCCCATCGCTCTGCGCATGCTCAAGGCGGGCTTTAACGCGGCCGACGATGGCCTGGCGGGAATCCAGCAGTTGGCCGGTGACGCGACGATGCTCTTCTACATGTCCGAAGAGGCTCAGGAAGGTCGCAACGCGTACGTCGAGGGACGGCCGCCCGACTTCTCGAAGTTTCCCAAGCGTCCATGACCGAGGCTCCCGGGCCGTATCGCCGCTGGGTGCTCGCCGCGCGTCCGCGCACTCTGCCCGCGGCCGGCGTACCAGTCCTGGTCGGCACACTACTCATTCGTCCCCTCAGCATCAATTGGCTCAACTCGGTGTTGTGTCTCTTCATCGCTCTCACCTTGCAGATCGCGACCAACTACGCCAATGACTACTCCGACGGGGTGCGCGGCACCGATGAAGTGCGGGTCGGCCCGTTTCGACTCACTGCCTCACGGCTCGTTCCCGCGGCCTGGGTGCGCGGCGCGGCGTATCTTGGGTTCGCCCTCGCGTGTGCGGCGGGTCTTCTGCTCGCCTCGCGCACGACGTGGTGGCTCGTGGCCATTGGCGCGACGGCGGTACTCGCGGGGTGGTTCTACACGGGTGGTCCGAAGCCCTACGGGTATTACGGGTTCGGCGAACTGTTCGTCTTTGTCTACTTCGGTCTCGTGGCGACCGTGGGAACGGCCTACGTCCAACACCTCACGATTCCCTCGCGCGCATGGTGGCTCGGCGTCGCGACCGGCTTTATGGCGTGCGCGCTACTGGAAGCCAACAATCTTCGCGACGTCGATGGCGATCGCGCGGCGGGAAAAAAGACGCTGGCCGCTCGTTTGGGTCGATCACGTGGCTCCTGGCTGTATCTCGTGTGCGTGCTCGGTGTTGTCGTAGGCACTCTGATCGCCCATCAGCTGGTCGTCGGTCTCGTCGCGGTGTTGATCTACATTCCCGCGTTGCAGATGGCCTTTTCGACGGCCCACGGCCGAGAGTTGCTGCCGATGCTCAAGTACTCCGCGCGAGCGCAACTGGGAATCGGCGCGCTCCTCGGGGTACTACTCGCGGCCAACGCGTACTGGGGTTAGAGCGTCGCCACCAGTGTGGCCGCGCTCTCGGGTCGCTCCAGGTGCGCCGCGTGGCCGGCGTCGGGCACGAGGCGACGCGTCGAGCGAGCGATAGCTTCGCCGAGCCGGATCGCCTCGCTCGCGAACTTCTCGTCGTTCGCTCCCGCCAGGATCAACGTTGGCGTCGTGAGCTGTCGGAGCGGTTCCGTCAGATCTCGTTGGGTCCCGGTGCCGGCGTGACGCAACGACTCGGCGAGACCGCGGGCGTCGTGGCTACGGGCTGCGCGCTCGAGAGGATCAGCCGGCAGAGAGCGGAACATGGGTTGGGCGAGCCACTCATCGAGGAAAGCGTCAGCGCCGATGACTTCAATCCGATCGGCCAGTTCGTTGTCGCGCTCGCGGCGAGCTCGGCGTTCGTCGTCGTTCGCGATGCCCGCGGTGGTACTTAGGAGGACGAGATGGGCGAGACGACGTGGGTGGCGCAGCGCAAAGTGCAGCGCGACGCGCCCACCAAAGGAGTACCCCGCGAGAATAAATGGGTCGGTTGGCAGGACCTCGGCGAGCAGGTCCGCGGTCTCGTCAAGCGAGGCCAACAGGTTCGCGTTTTCGCCGTGCCCCGGTAGGTCGATGGTGAGGACGTCGTGCGATCCTGCCAGAATGGAGCGGAACCGGTGGCTCGAATGCTTCGTTTGGGTAAAACCGTGCAGCCACACCAATGTTGGCCCGGAGCCAGCGCGTTCTAGACCGAGGAGCGACATTGTCACGTAGCGTACCGAGCGCCAGTGAGGCGCAGGCCACGTTTTGTGCGACGCTCTTTGACCAGTGGGCTCAACTTGGACTCACCGATGTCGTTATCTCGCCCGGGTCCCGCTCGACGCCACTGGTCCTCGCCGCCGCAGCCACCGAGGGCCTCACGCTGCACGTTCGACTCGACGAGCGAAGTGCGGGCTTCTTCGCACTCGGTCGGTCCCTCGCCACACGTCGGCCAGTCGTCGTGGTGGTGACGAGCGGGACGGCGGCCACCGAACTTCATGCCTGCGTGGCCGAAGCCGACCTCGCCTTCGTGCCCCTCATCGTTGTGACCGCCGATCGACCGCCCGATCTGCACGGCGTCGGCGCCCCTCAGACCATCGAACAGGCCAATCTCTACGGGGACATGGTGCGTCGATTCACTGACTCGTTCGTCGTGAACTTTGAGGGCTCGCCAAACTGGCGAGGAATCGCGGGCGACCTGTGGTACTCGTCGACGGGAATACGACCCGGACCGGTGCACCTGAATGCTGCTTTCCTCGAGCCGTTGGTCGCCGACATCCTCGAGCTTCCTTCGCGAAGTGGGCGCTATGTGGCCAAGGTGGAACCCGTGGTGCCCGAGATCGAGGTGAAGGGCCAAACGGTCCTCTGTGTCGTCGGTCGCGGTGTGACGCGCGAGACGATCGACGTCTGTCGCCAACTCAACTGGGTAGTGCTGGGCGACGCGACCGCGAATGGCACGCTGCCGTACTTTGACTCGCTCCTTCGCTCGGCGGACTTCGTTGATCGTGTCCGGCCCGACGTTGTCGTTCGACTGGGCGGACTCCCGGCCTCGAAGGTCCTCGCAGAGCAGCTGCGCGAGTGGAGCGTGCGCACGATCGCGCTCGAGGGCGCTGGATTTGTGGCCGATCCCGATCGCCTGGTGAGCGAGACGTGCGCCGGGCTGCCTGTGACCGATCGGGCAGAACTCGTGGGTGACGAGGCGTACGTGACGACGTGGCTCAACGCGTCGCGGGAAGTCGGTCGGTGGTTGGAGGAGCAAGATCGCACGAGCGAGCTCGTTGAACCCGCCCTCGCGCGCGCCGTGGTGGTGGCCAGCAACGAGTCGGGAGTCGCCCTCGTCGTGGGGTCCTCGATGCCGGTACGCGACGTGGAGTGGTGGGCGCCATCACGAACCGTTGCCGCGTACGCCAACCGCGGCGTCAACGGCATCGATGGCGTAGTCTCCACGGCCCTCGGCGTCGCGGCCACATCGCGCGCCATTGGGTACGTGGGGGATCTCACGATGCTGCACGACGTCTCGGGACTCGTCGACGGTGTGGGAACCGCCGGTGGTACGTGCGTGTTGGTGGTCGCCGACAACCAGGGCGGCGGCATCTTTTCGTTCCTGAGCCAGGCGACTGTTGTCGCACCCGAGCGCTTCGAAGAACTCTTTGGCACGCCGCGTCCTCACGACCTGGTTGCGGTGGCTCAGGCATTTGGCCACCAAGCAATGAACGTCACCACACTCGATGAACTGCGTCGAGCGATCGACAAGGGACTCACCTCGGAGGGGCTCAGCGTGGTCGTGGCCAAGGTTCCCTCCCGCAATGACAACGTCGAGGTCCACGATCGCTGGAACGCACACGTCGCTGCACTGGTGGAGCGGGTGTGATCGCAGCCCTGCCGGCTTCGCTCTTTGCGGCGATCCCGCTCGCGATCGCGGCGGGCTTCGTGTCGTTCGCCTCCCCGTGCGTGTTGCCCCTGGTGCCGGGCTACCTGGCGTTCCTCACCGGATCGGCCGGCCGACTCGAAGGCACCAACAGTCGTGGCCGAGCGATGGTCGGGGCGATCGCCTTCATCCTGGGCTTCACCGTCATCTTCGTCAGTTTCGGCGCCCTCTTTGGCGACTTTGGCCAGAAGCTCGACGAGCATCAGCGGATCCTCGAGATCGTCTTCGGGATCATCACGATTGGGCTCGGCCTGTTCTTTGCGGGGTGGTGGCCTTCGTCGTGGTTGAACCGCGAGCGGCGTATTCACCATCTCCCACGGGCTTCAGTGGCGGGGGCGGCGATGTTGGGCTTTACCTTCGGCCTCGGCTGGACGCCCTGCATCGGTCCGACGCTTTCGGCGATCCTGGCTCTGGCCTCGGCCTCACCGGGGGCGACCGCGTTGCGGGGTTCAATCCTCGCGTTCTTCTACTGCCTGGGCTTGGGCCTGCCCTTTTTCGTCGCGGCGATCGCGACCGAGTGGATGGCGGTCGCCTCGACCTGGCTGCGGCGTCACGCCAAGTTGATCGGCATCATTGGGGGAGTGCTGCTCATCGCCATCGGCGTGACTGAGATCACGGGATGGTGGCACACGTTCGTGCTGTGGCTCCAGACGAACCTGCCCTTCACGCCATCGCTGTAATCGGTGTGCCCCGTAGACTCAATTCGTGAAAGTACGTGACGACTGGGAGTTTCGTGGCCTGATCCATCAGACCACTGACGAGGGCGTTTTCGATCGCCTGGACGCCGGGTCGGTCACGTTGTACGTGGGTTTTGACCCCACGGCCTCCTCGCTGCACCTGGGAAGTCTGATCCCGCTGCTCAACATGCGCCGGCTGCAAATGGCTGGCAACCGGCCCATTGCCCTGGCCGGTGGCGGCACGGGACTGGTGGGGGATCCGAGCTTCAAGGACACCGAACGGCCTTTGCTCACCCCCGAGGTACTCGAGGCGAATCTTGCGGGAATACGAGTTCAGATGGCTCAGTTTCTGGACTTTGAGCCGAGCGCGGGCACGGCCCAGGCGGCCCTGCTCAACAACGCCGACTGGCTCACGACCGTGAGCTTGACCGATTTCTTGCGCGACGTGGGCAAGCACTTCACCGTCAATCAAATGATCGCCAAGGAGTCCGTCAAGAGTCGGCTCGATCGCGACGACGTGGGCCTCTCTTTTACCGAGTTCTCCTACATGCTGCTCCAGGCCTACGACTTTCTGCGCCTCTACCTGGACGAGGGTTGCACCTTGCAACTGGGCGGCTCGGACCAGTGGGGCAACATCACCGTGGGCGCCGAACTGGTGCGCAAATCGGCGGGCGGCAGCGCGGATGCTCTGACCTCGCCGTTGCTGGTGCGCGCCGACGGCACGAAGTTCGGTAAGTCCGAAGGCGGCGAGCAAGTGTGGCTCGACCCCGAGCGCACGTCGCCCTTCCAGATGTACCAGTTCCTGCTCAACAGTGACGACGTGGTCACCCCGCAGCTGCTGCGCTACTTCACCTTTCTCACGCACGAGGCCATTCGCGAATTGGATGAGGCCACGGTTGCTATGCCCCAAGAACGTCGCGCCCAGCGCGTGCTGGCCCACGAAGTCGTCGCCATGGTTCACGGCGAGGAGGCAGCGGCGAAGTCCGAGCGGGCGAGTACCGCACTCTTCTCCGAGGCTATTGCCGAACTCGACGAATCGACGTTGCTCGAAGTCGTGGGTGACGCACCCTCGTCGACATGGTCGCGCGCCGACCTGGCGGCGGGCATCGATCCGGTCGATCTGCTGGTCGCAAGCCAACTGGCCAAGTCCAAGGGCGAAGCGCGTCGGTTCCTCGAACAGGGCGGGGTGTATCTCAACAACGTGCGTCTCGATGCCGATGCGCGGGTGAATATGGACGACGCGTTGCACGACCGCTACTTCGTCGTGCGCCGTGGTCCTCGCCAGTTGCACCTGGTTGTCGCCACGTGAGTCGAGCAAAAGTACTGCGCAGCATCGCGATTCTCGCAGCGTGCGTCGCGGTTCTTGGGGCCTGGGGGACTCAGTCGGAAAAGGCCGCGATGAAGTCGTGGGTGTCCGAGAGCGCATACGTCGCCAACAACAAGACGCTGATTAACGACGCCAAACATTCGGCGACGGCGCTGCGAACCAAGTCGGCCCCGACCAGCGAACTGCACACGGTGTGTGCGGTCATGCTGGTCGAGTCCGAAGAGGCGAACTCTGCCTTGCCCACGCCCGATCACCTCGCGAGCTCGCTGCTCGCCAAGGCGTACGGCAATCTGGGCGCGGGCGCCAACGTCTGTTACAAGGCGGGAACGAGCTCCACCAAGCGGCGTCGTGCGATCAGTGACCTCTCCCTGGGGGTCGCTCAGTTGGCCGAGGCGTCAGCTCGGATAAAAAGCGATCTGACGACTTAGCTCGCGGGGGGTCGAAGGTCAATCTCGAGGCGCAGGATGCCGTCGTCAAGGGTGGCCGTGGCGTCACCCAGCATGGCGAAGTCCTGGAAGTCGAGTTTGGCCGCGTCCATGAACATCTGACGCTCCGGACCTTCCACCGGCGGGAGGCCGCGGCGCTTCACGGCTTCGGCGCGCTCGCGAAAGCGAAGAATCATGTCCTGGGGGTCAAAGGCGGTGCTCACGAGGCAAATGTTAGGGGCTGAGTGGAGAGGCTGTCTTGGTAGTATGTGTACGCAACCCAAACAAAATTGGGTTATGGCCGCCGCCTGGGTCTTGGCCCGCGGCCAGTGAGGAGTTGACGTGAAAAAGGGTCGTCACCGTCGTTTTGTCGAAGCTCGCGAATTAAAGAGGTCAACCGGACCGCGAGCCACCACGTGCGCGGAATGCGGCGCTGCCCCCGACGACGTACACGCCGAATGGTGCCTGGCCGAAGAGGACCGTTACGACGAAATACTCGGATCTCTGCCCCGCGCGACGTTTAACGAAGAGGATCCCCTCGCCGCCGAGGGCTAGGCCTTCTTTCGAACCACCGGGTGCGCGAGGCGCGTGGCCTTGGGTTGGGACGCTCGCTGGTCGAGGTATGCGTAGAGCCGTAGGTACACAGGTTCACTGACCATGGCGATGAGTTCTTCGCGCATCGAATCGACCACGCGAGTTTTGCCGACGAAGGCCGAGGCGGACTCGGTGCACCACCAGTGGAACTCCGAACCACCCTCGCCCCAGTCGCGTCGACCCCACTGTCCGATGCGGGTGATCACGTGACCGTCGTCCTGGATCTCTTCGTCTCGTCGTAGGGGGAGTTGCCAACAGACCTCGGGTTTGAGAGGGATGTAGCTTTCGTTGTTGTCGATCGCCATGACGTGCAGCGCACAGCCCGGCCCTCGCTCAAAGTCGGGTCGGTTCAAAAAGATGCAGGCATCCTGGACGAGGCGAGTGACGATGTCGCCGTTTCGCTTGACGCGCGTGGTGCCGTTCTTGCCCTTGGACTTGAACTGCCACTGCTCGGCGCTGAGGCGCTTGGCGGCGCGTTCGACGCGCCGCTGGTCCTTTTCGTCGACGAAATGAGCCCCGTAGCTACAGCACCCCTGGACCAGTTCGGGGGAGGGCCCGGTGAGCACGCCCTGGCAGCCGTGGCCGAAGATGCAGGTCCAGTTACTTTCGAGGAATGTCACGTCGAACATCCAGGTGCGCTCACGCGTGAGGTCTTCGAAACTGACCCACTCGTGCGTGTCGGGGGGGATTGATGTCACGAGCCAAACTTACTGTGCGCCATGCAAATCGCAGGGCACCTCTACACTTTGAGCATGACCTCGATCGACACCTTTGATGTACTCAGCCTGACCGACGAAGCACGCAACGTCGTGATTGACGCGATGAACGCAGAAACCCCGAGTGACACCCTGGCGCTGTGGATCGAGGTGACGGGCACGCGGGGCGCGGGCTACACCTACGACCTCTACTTCTCCGAACTCAATCTGGCCCCCGAGGACGCGGCGATCGGCCGCGACGGCGACGTGACCATCGTGGTGCCCGCCGCGAGTGTGGATCGCCTGCGGGGAAGTCGACTGGAGTTCGCCAACGAGGGCGGAGGGGGACTGGTGCTCGTCAACCCCAACAATCCGTCGCTCGAAGAGATCAACCCCGGTGTGCCGCCCGAGATCATTGCGATGGGCGTCGAGGGGACCCTTGGATCAATCGCGATGGTGGTCCTCGAAGAGCAGATCAACCCCTCCATCGCCCAGCACGGTGGCCGCGCGGACCTGGTCGCCATGGACGAGGACAAGGGCATTGCCTACATCAAACTTTCGGGAGGATGCCAGGGCTGTTCGATGAGCCGCCTCACTCTTTCTCAAGGCATCGAGACGTCGCTGAAGGAGTCCATCCCCGAATTGACTCAGGTGTTGGACGTCACCGATCACGCCTCAGGCGTCAATCCCTTCTACGGCGCCGAGTAGCTCTACGTCTCGGTGAGTCGCGGCGGCCCGGCTTGGCCCGGTCGTCAGCGCTCCCTAGCGAGCACGTGATTCTGGCCGGGAGAAGATGAGCGCGTGCACCTCTTAGGTGAGTCGCTCTCGGCGACGTGGGAGCCCTTCGTACTCATCGTCGGTCTTCTCTTCGTGGGCCACGTCGCAGCCGGCGAGGGTCTCTTTGCATACCTCGGTTCGCGCTGCGCGCGACTTCCCGGTAGCGACACCGCGCTCTTTGTCGCCACGATGCTGGCAGTGGCTCTGGTGACCGCGTTGTTGAACCTCGATACGTCCGTCGTGTTCATGACCCCCGTGGCGCTTCACGCCGCGCGATCGAGATCGGCCGACGAACCGGCCTTCCTGTATGGGACGGTCCTCATGTCCAACTCCGCGTCGCTCGTGTTGATCGGGTCGAATCTGACCAACCTGCTGGTCTTCGCTCGTCACCCGGTACCAGGCTTTGTCTTTGCGCGTCACATGATCGCTCCGTGGTTGATCGCGGTCGTTGCGACAATCCTTCTGGTCGGTCTGTGGCGACGCTCCTCACTTCGCACCCACCGACATGAAGCGTCGAGTGAGTCGCCAGACTTTCGATGGGGACCCGGGGTCGTCGCGGTGGTGGTGGCGCTCGTGTTGATGCTCGCCCTCAGTCACCCGGGCTTGCCCGTCTTCGCGCTCGGGGTGGTCGTTGAGATCTATTCGTGGCGCGCGGTTCGCTCTCGCGGACCTCGAGAGACGGTGCGAACCGCGAACCCCACGCTGGTGGTGCCTCTGTTTGTCCTCGCGGTGCTGGTGGGTTGGCTCGGGCGGACGTGGACGTGGCCGAGTCATCTCGTGGCCCACGCCAGTTCGCTCGCCACCGCCGCCGTCGCGGGCCTGTCGTCGGTTGTCATCAACAACCTGCCCGCCGCGTCGCTCTTCGCGGGACACCGGGTGGCCCATCCCTACGCCCTCCTGCTCGGCCTCGACCTCGGACCGAATCTGTTCATGACCGGCGCGATGTCAACGCTGTTGTGGTTCCGTATCGCCAAGGCGAACGGTGCCGAGCCTCGAAGCCGAGACTTCCTCAAAGTGGGCGTGCCGCTGGCGGTCGTCACCATCGTCCTCGCCTCTCTGGTCGCGTGAGTTCGACGTTCGTCTCGAACGCCCAGGGGACCAGATTGGCTACCAACATAGAATTGGACGATGTTGCGCTTCCTCACCGCGGGCGAAAGCCACGGCCCGTCGCTGAGCGTCATCGTTGAAGGCCTCCCCGCGGGCCTTGCGATCAGCGAAGAGACGGTGTCGAATGAACTCGCGCGTCGCCGCCTGGGTTACGGCCGAGGTCCGCGCATGCGTTTTGAGCGCGACGTGGTCCGACTGATCGGCGGCATTCGCCACGGCCGGACGCTGGGATCACCGGTCTCCATCGAGATCCTGAACACCGAGTGGCCCAAGTGGAAACAGGAGATGTCAGCTGCTCCCGGGACGCCGTCAAAGAAACTGACCGCTCCCCGTCCGGGGCACGCTGATTTGGCCGGGATGCAAAAGTACGGCTTCGATGATGCGCGTGACGTATTGGAGCGCGCCAGTGCCCGCGAGACGGCCGCGCGGGTGGCCGCGGGCTCGCTCGCCAAGGCGCTGCTCGCCACGATCGACATCGCCATCGTGAGTCACATCATCCGGATCGGAGAGGCCGCGTCTCCCGAGGGTGTTCGCCCCAAGACGAGCGACCTCGAGCGAGTCGATCTGAGCGAAGTTCGTTGCTTCGATGCCGGAACGGAGGCCGCGATGATCGCCGCGATCAAGGCAGCGGCCAAAGTAGGGGACTCGTTGGGCGGAGTCGCCGAGGTCATCGCCTACGGCGTGCCGGTCGGCTTGGGCAGCTACGTGCACTGGGATCGCAAACTCGACGGACTGCTGGCTGGGGCCCTCATGAGCATTCACGCCGTCAAGGCGGTCGAGATCGGCGACGGCGTGATCCAGGCCAGCCAGCGCGGCAGCGTCGCCCACGACGCAATCGCCCGCGACGAGAGCTACGCCTTGGGTGGTGGCTACATCCGGCGCAGCGATCACGCGGGCGGTCTTGAAGGTGGCGTGTCCTCCGGAGCGCCGATCATCGCCAAGGTCGCCATGAAACCCCTCGCCACACTCAATCGACCGGTCCTTGAGACAGTCGATGTCGCTACGGGTGAGTCCACGGTCTCCTTTAAGGAACGCACCGACGTCACCGCCGTGCCCGCAATGGGCGTGGTGGCCGAGTCGATGATGGCTTTGGTGCTGGCGAACGAAGCGCTGCGCAAGTTTGGCGGCGACTCCGTGGAGGAGTTCGTGCGCAACGAGCGCTCGTACGTCGACACGTTGGGCGACGTCGTCTCCGGTCCGCGCGCGCAGTAGCCATGGCGCGACTCATACTGATCGGTCTTCCGGGTGTGGGCAAGTCCACGGTGGCTCGCGCGCTAGCAGAACGGTGGGGGTGCGAAGTCCTCGACACCGACGATCTGATCGCGGAGTCGGTTGCGATGACCGCGCCCGAGTACTTGGCGAACTTTGGCGAGATGCACTTTCGCGAACGAGAGTTCGACGCGCTCTGTCGCGCGATCGAATCCAATGCCGTGGTCGCAACCGGCGCGGGAATCGTGACGCGCGACGCGGCACGCGAGTTGATCGCGAACGCGAACGCAATTTGGCTAGATGCCGATGACGCCACGTTGCTCGAGCGCGTGGCAGTCGGCGAGCGTCCCCTGCTCGGCAGCGACCACGCCGAGGCGTTGCGACGACTTCGCGAGGAGCGCGAGGCGTGGTATCGGGCGTGCTCGCGTACCCGCGTTGACGCCTCGGGTTCCCTGGATGACGTACTCGAACGAGTGAGTGACGTCGCCGAGAACGTTCGATCGTGAACTTTCACATCGATCTTGGGGACCGGGGATATGACGTCGTGGTGGAGGACGGCGCGCGGCTCCGTGCGGCCGAGTTGATTGCCGAGCGCGCACCGCGAGCGCAGTCTGCCGCGGTCGTCACGACCTCGGCCCTGGCCGCCCAACCGTGGGGTGAGATTGACACGGGTCTCGACCAGCACTCGCTCTTCGTGCCCGATGGGGAGTCGGCCAAGACTGTCCCTTCTCTCGAAGAACTCCTTGACGCATTCGCCGATCTTCGCCTCTCGCGCGACGACGTCGTGGTGGCCGTGGGCGGCGGTGCTGTCACCGACCTGGCCGGATTCGCTGCGGCGGTGTACCTACGTGGTATCGGGGTCGTGCAGATTCCCACGTCGTTAGTGGGCCAGGTCGATGCCGCGATCGGCGGTAAGACGGGGATCAACCTTCGAGCCGGTAAGAACCTCGTGGGGTCTTTTCACCAGCCGCTCGGCGTGCTCTGCGACCCTGAAGTGCTCTCGAGTCTGCCCGAAAGAGAACGGCGCAGCGGACTCGGCGAAGTGGCGAAGTGTTGGATTCTCGAAGGCCGCGACGTGGCGTCGCTGCACCGAGCGTCGCTCACTGAGTTGATCGAAGTGTCAGTGGGCCTCAAGGTCGCGATCGTGAGCGGCGACGAGCGCGAAGGGGGACGACGAGTCCTTCTGAACTACGGACACACACTCGCTCATGCGCTGGAGAAGATCGCGCTGTCACGAAGTGCCGATGAACTGCGCCACGGCGAGGCGGTGGCGATCGGTCTCGCGTTCGCCGCCCGTCTGGCGCGTGCGCTCGATCGCGTGAGTGACGACGTTGTGAACTATCACGACGACGTGCTGGGCACTCTGGAACTCGATGGCCGCCTCTCGGATTTGTATGAGACCGGCGAAATTCTCGATGCAATGACCTTCGACAAGAAGGCCCGCCACGACCTCAGCTTCGTGCTCGACGGTCCCGAGGGTTTCTCGCTCGTTAGCGGACTCGATCGGGTGTTCGTGGGTAACGTACTGGATCGGTTCAAAGGAGAGTCGTGAGCGGAACCATCTTGTTGTTGTCAGGGCCAAACCTCGACCTGCTTGGGACGCGCAGTCCGGAGATCTATGGAACGACCACGCTGGCCGAGCACGTCGCGCACTTTCGCTCACGCGCCGAAGCGAAGGGCTATGAGGTACGTGACGAGCAGTCCAACTTCGAAGGCGATCTGATCGAAGCGGTGCACGAGGCTCGCGGAACGTGCGTGGCCATCGTGATCAACGCGGGTGCACTCACGCATACGTCCTGGGCTCTGGCCGACGCGCTGGCGACCTTTGACGGGATCGCGATCGAGGTGCACCTCTCGAATCCCGCGGCCCGCGAGCCCTTCCGCCACACCAGCACCATTGCCGGGGTTGTGAACGGGACGATCGCGGGCTTCGGCGCACTCGGCTACGACCTCGCCTTTGACGCGGTTGAGCGTCTGCTGGCCTCGTCCTAGTTCGGGCGTCGTGGGGCGCTAAGTAGAATCAATAACGCACAATTCGCGAAAGGCAACCAGGCCCATGGCCGCTATATCGACCTCAGACCTCAGAAACGGCATCACCCTCAAGATCGACGAAGGTCTCTTCACCGTCATCGAGTTTCAGCACGTAAAGCCGGGTAAGGGTGGGGCGTTCGTGCGCACCAAGCTTCGCAATGCGCGCACCGGGGCGGTCATCGAACGGACCTACCGGGCCGATGAGCGCCTCGAGCAGGCGATCATCGACAAGCGCGACACGCAGTATCTGTATCGCGACGGCGACGACTATATCTTCATGGACCAGAGCAACTACGACCAGGTGCCGGTGTCGTCCAAGAGCCTCGGCGAGGCCACCAACTTTCTGGTCGAAACCGGTAAGGCCATGCTGATCTCCTACCAGGACGAGATCATTGGCGTGGAGCTGCCAGCTTCGGTGGAGTTGACGATCTCTGACACGGAACCCGGCGTGCAGGGCGATCGAGTCTCGGGTGCGCGTAAGTCCGCCACCTTGACGACGGGCTACGTGGTGCAGGTGCCGCTGTTCGTCGGCCCGGGTGAGACCATCAAGGTCGACACCCGTACGGGTGAATACATGACCCGAGCGTAGGGTGAGCGAACTCGGCCTGAGTCGACGTCGCGCGCGCGAACGCGCTCTTGAGATCATGTACGAGTCCGCGATCAAAGATCGGCCGGTTGAGATTGTCTTGGGGGAGTTGAACACTCGTCCCGACCCCTACGCCGTCGCCCTGGTCACCTCGGCGTCTCAGCATCAAAATCAAGCCAACGCACTGATCAGTGAGTTTTCCATCGACTGGCCGCTCGAACGCATCGCGCTCGTCGATCGGCTCGTCATGACCCTCGCCATCGGGGAGATGCTGATGGAAAATGCCCCGCCGGTCGCGGTTATCCTTGACGAAGCCGTCGAGTTGGCCAAGGTCTTTTCTACCGACGGTTCATCATCGTTCGTGAACGGTGTGTTGTCGTCGGTCTCCCAGAGACTTCTCGAGGGAGCATAGGAGCACCAATGCCGGGTATGGGTAACGAGAACATCTCGTTGACGAACCCCACGATCGTGTCGATCTTTCACCACCACTTGTACGTGACGAGCATCTACTGGATCATTGGCATTGGACTCGCCTTGCTGCTGGGTGCCACGCTGCTGCGTCGCCTCACGACCTTCAATCTCTCTCCCGCGGGACTCTCGGAGCCCCGCGCCCGGACCATCTTGCGAATTGGCTTTGGGTTGATTTGGCTCTTCGACGGCATCCTGCAGTTTCAGCCGTCGATGCCCCTGGGACTCGCCGACGCGGTCGTCAAACCCACCGTGGCGGGTGCGCCGAGTTTTCTGCACTCGTTGATCCTGCACAGTGTGTCGCTGTGGAACGCTCACCCAATTTCTCTCGCCACGGGTACCGCCTGGATCCAGGTGGGCATCGGCGTTGCCCTGATCGTGTCGAACGGGGCTGTCGGGCGCGCTGCGGCCGTCGTCGCGGCGGGCTGGGGAACGTTGATATGGCTAGTAGGAAACGGCGCGGGGGGAGCGTTCGCAAAAGGAGCGTCCATCCTCTTTGGTTGGCCCGGTGCGACCGTGTTTTACGTGGCCGCTGCTGTGTGGCTGGCTCTACCGCCCGCATACTTTCGCGAGCACTTCTCGAAATGGACGTTGCGCTTCGTGGCTCTCGTTCTCTTTGTCGCCGCGATTCTGCAGAGTCTCCCCTCCGCCGAGTTTTGGCACGGCGGCAACTCCAACGCCTTGACCACCATGACCAAGGCAATGACCGCGACTGCTCAGCCGCACGCGCTGTCCTGGATCGTTCGTCACGCCGGCGACTTGGCGGGCACGCTGGGTGGGGGCTTTAACGTGGCGGTGATCTTGTGGCTGCTCGTATGCTCGGTCGGCCTGTGGTACGCGAGCAATCACCAAATCAACTGGCCGATTGTCGCCCTCATTGTTGGTGCCATCATCTTTTGGATTGTGGGCGAGGACGTCGCCATCTTTGGCGGGGTAGCCACGGACATCAACTCCTTGATTCCTATGGCGCTGCTGACCTTCTGTGCCCGTCCCGCATTTCGGAGCGCCCCTTCACTACCGCGCCGACTACCCGAAGAGCTCCGGTCCAGTTCTGGAGCAGTGGCTGCGGCATTCGCGGCGGGGATGATCATCTTCTCAGTCGTGTCCATGGGCGTCGCCTCGGTGTCGGCCGCGGAACCGACTTTCTTCTTTGCCGCCAATCAGACGAATCCTGTCTCCTTGCACTCAAAGGTCTCGAGCTTCACTCTGACCGACCAGTTCGACCACTCCTACCGCCTCGGCGAGCACAAGGGCCGCTACACGCTTCTCACCTTCCTGGATCCCGTGTGTTGGACCGACTGCCCGCTGCTCGCCGCACAACTGCGCCAGGTGCGATCTCAACTACCCGCGTCGGCTCCCCTCGACATCGTCGTCGTGGCCGCAAATCCGCTGCACGAAACACTGTCGGACGTGCGCCATTTCATGAAGATCCACGATCTCAACTCTGTACCGAACTTCTACTTCCTGACTGGTAAAACAAAGGTGATGCGCAAACTGTGGAATACCTACGGCATTGACGTCGAAAACGTGCCCGGGGACATCATGAGCATCCACCTCGACTTCATGTTCATCATCAATCCTCATCGTCAGCTGCGCTGGGAACTGCCCGATGACCCGGCCTACGGCTCGGCGATCACCAAGGGCGTTCAGGAGTCGAGTGAGAGCGTTTTGTTGTCGCTGTTGCACCAATCGGGAGTGAGCTAGCCGTGGCCCCCCTGGGCGTCATCGCCATCGTGGGGGCCGTGTGTTCCATCGTCGCTTACTCGCACCGCAGGGCCACGCCGCTGCGCGTAAATCTGCAGTTTGCGATCTCCCTGTTGAGTTGGGCGCTGTTGTGGTACGCCTCGGCCTCGTCCTTCGCCAGTGAGGGGATGATCAGCCTGCCCAAGCACATGATCGCCCACATTTTGGTCATGTTCCTGGTGCCGATCGGTCTCATTACCTCGGGGACGTTGCGATCACTGTGGTGGTTGCCTCGCGCACCGGCGCGGCGGCGATTGTTGAAGTGGTGGTACTTAGGGCGGACCTGGCACGCGCCGAAGTGGCTCTTCAACATTTTGGTCGCCACGGTCGTCCTCAACGCCGTGATGATCGCCTCGCACTTACCCGGCGTATTCGATTACGTCATGGCCCGCGATTGGATGATGCAGTGGCTGGTCGAGCCCGCGTTCCTCCTCAGTGGTCTGTTCTTCTTTCACTTCATCGTTCCCTCGCCGCCGCGCACGACCCACGTGAAGCTGCGCTACCAGTTCCTCGCTTTGATGGTGACCCTCTTTGAGATGTTGATGCTCGCGATGTCGATGTCGATCTTTACCAAGGACTCGTGGTACACCGTGATGGTCATGCATCCGGGCATGGCGGCGATGCCGGGCATGGCCGCCTCGGCGGCGGTGGCGTTCAGTCAGCAGCGCGAAGCGGCGGGGATTCTGTGGATCTGCGGTGACGGATGGGCCATTCCGTGCCTGATCCTGGTGCTGTATCGCCTCGTCAAGCGCGACGGATCACTGCTGGGCGCCCTGGAGCATCACTCGTCACGTTTGTCGGGCGTCACGGGCTGATCGGTGCGGTGCACCGACGCGAGATAGGCGTTCCACTCCGCGAGGCGCGCGTCGTCTTTGAACACTTTTTGGGGTTTGGGCTTTGAGAGACCGCGCTCTTCACGGATCATCTTTCGCCACATGTAGATCGCGTAGATACCCAGGGCGGGCCACTCAAAGACGTAGGCCCAGGAGAGCTCGTTGCCGCCGAGAGCGCGAAAGAGTTCGATCACAAAGGCCGGAATGCAGATAAGTTCGGCCAAAAAGAGGCCGACGTGGATTCTGAAAATGTTCTTCGGCTCGTCTGCCATTTCACTCAAATTTAGCCCCGTTGAGGAGTTTCTAAATGTACGCTGAGTTCGTTAAACGGGGCGGGTTTGGCACTGCTTCGTCGTGAACGTGTCAAAGGAGATCGAATGGTTCGCTCCAAGGGGCTTGGGGTGGCGGTGGCTTCGGTGCTCATCGGGGGAGGCGTACTCGCCCTGGCGGGCTTCGCGTTGGCCTCAGCGACGCCGCACCAAACGGCGCTGCAGTGCGTCGAAAGCACGACCAAAGCTCACACCTGCAGCCTTACCCTGGCCACCTACCCGGACTCGTTGGAGGGTGTTCATGGTTCGACTGGTGGTCCTCACCCGGACTGGGTGACCTATTCCAACGACAACATTGACGTGCCGGCCAACACCACGGTGGACGTCACGATCAACCAGTACGACACGGGTGGCGCGCCCAACAACTCGGCCTTTCTCAACGTGATCGGCACGAACGGTGGCTTTGACACCGTCAATGGCGTCAAGACCACCCACGTCACCGGTCAAATTGGTCACACGTGGACACTCCACGCGATTCCCGGCAACGGCAAGTACCTGTGGATCTCGATTCCGCTGCCCGCCGACAACGCCAGCAAGATGCCCGTGAAGCTCGGCATTGGGGTCTATCCCAAGCCCGAGGTGGTGAAGTTTTC
This sequence comes from uncultured Acidimicrobiaceae bacterium, assembly GCA_963840595.1. Taxonomy (GTDB): domain Bacteria; phylum Actinomycetota; class Acidimicrobiia; order Acidimicrobiales; family RAAP-2; genus RAAP-2. The sequence continues at coordinate 384,676 of CAWIZQ010000004.1, read as the reverse complement.
ATTTACCACCGGCGGTGCTGCGGTCTATGAGTGGAACTGCGAGTTCCCGTGCGGTGGTAGCCGCCTCGGGAACGGTTTTGGTGAGGCGATGAGCAGCTTCGGTTACATGTCCGGCACGCTGACGGTTCAATAGGAGACTTCGTGGCTACTTCTAGCAAATCAACGCTTCGACTTTTCTTCTGGACGTGGGGGATTCTGACCGTCGTCTTCGTGCTGCTCGGAATATTTGTGCCGCATCGGTACATGCCCCACATGATGAGTAACGACGGCAACCTCGCGCTCACCACAACGATTCTGTTTACGATCTGCGCGGCGCCCGTGGCTGCCGGAGTGTATGCCGGAGCGGTACACGTCTTGAAGCACGACCGCTATAAGGGCGACGGCGTGCCGCCGGCGGCCCCTCCCATTCGGGAGAACACCAAGTTGTTGGTGACCTGGCTCACGGCTTCTACGGTTCTCACCGTCTTTGTGCTGGTGTGGGGACTCGGCGCGCTGGCGGCGGAGAACTCAACGTCGGGCAACCCGCTCGTGGTCGATGTCACTGGCCAGCAGTGGGTGTGGACCTTCTCCTACCCCGGTACTCAGGTGGTCTCCAACGAGCTCTACGTGCCCGACAATCGAGAGGTCGAGTTCCGCGTGACGTCCGAAGATGTGACGCACGGTTTTTGGGTCGTGAACTTTGGCGTGCAGGTGGACGCCAACCCCGGGGTGTGGACGACGATTCACACCACGCCCGACAAGTTGGGCACGATTGAAATTCGCTGTGAGCAGTTCTGCGGGCTCAATCACGCCTTCATGGACGCGATTGGCCATGTCGTAACCCCGAAACAGTTCTCTGCGTGGCTCGCCAGCCAACCGGCGCGAGTGTAGGAGGTACCAGTGACGACAACACTTGAGCACACTGAAACAACGTCGAAACCCCAGGGGGGCGGGCTCGCGCGCCGACAGAACTTCGTCACGGCAATCGTCCTTGGCGTCATCTTCGCCTGGGTGTTTTGGTTCATCGCCCGGCACCTGTTTTGGCAGGGGAGCGACAACTTCTCCGACCAAGAAGCGGTGATGACCGGGGCCGGTTGGATGATTGGATTCTGGATCGGTATCGGCGCCTTCAACGCGCCGTTCCAGTGGCTGGTCGGGCGCGACAACAACCACGACGACACCATGTACTACGCGGGCAAGGACCTCGGTCGGGCTCGGTACTGGAAGTACACCACGGACCACAAAGTCGTCGGCGTCCAGTACATCATGGTCACGATGGGATTGCTCGGCGTCGGCGGGATCCTCGCGATGGCCATGCGAACCGAGCTCATTACTCCCGGAACTCACTTTGTCAACCAGCAGGTCTATAACGGCTTCATCGCCATTCACGGCATGGTCATGATCTTGGCGTTGATTGTGGCGATATCGGGACCGTGGGCCAACTTCGTGATGCCGATCATGATCGGCGCGCGCGACATGGCCTTTCCGCGACTCAATGCGCTGAGCCTGTGGACGCTCGTGAGTGCTGCGGTGTTGCTCGTCACGGTCCTCGCGGTGGGCGGACTGCCCGTGGGCTGGGTCGTGCTGGGCACGATCGGCGACCAGGCGGGGGTGGGCATGGACTTCTTTGCCCTGGCGATCGTGACTTTCACCGTTTCGACGACGGTCGCCAGCATCAACACGATCACGACCGTGCTGAGCATGCGCACCAAGGGCATGACGCTCGATCGACTGCCGATCTTTGTGTGGGGCACGCTCTTCACGTCCGCTCTCGCGCTCTATGCGTTCCCGTTCTTCTTCATCGCCGAGTTCAACCAGATCCTCGACCGCACGGTCTCGACGAGTTTCTACATCGCCGCCGGCGGTGGCACGAGTTGGCTCCAGGCCAACCTCTTCTGGTTGATGGGCCATCCCGAGGTGTACGTCATCTTGATACCGTCGGTCGCCGCACTCTTCGAGATCTCGACGGTCATGGCCCGAAAGCCGCTCTTCAGCTACCGCACCGCGATCGGCGCGATGGCCGCCCTGACGGGTCTCTCGGCACTGGTGTGGGCCCACCACATGTTCACCTCCGGGTGGGCACCGACGCTGGGCGGCCCCTTCATGGTGACGACCGAGTTGATTTCGATCCCTACGGGCATCTTCTTCTTGGTGCTGGTGGGAACCCTGTGGCGCGGGAACGTCTGGATGAAGTCACCCACATTGTGGATGTTCGGTTTCATCTTCAACTTCATCATCGGCGGGGTGACCGGGATCTACCTCTCGGACGTCCCGCTGGATGAGCAGCTGCACGGCACGATGTTCGTGACCGCGCACTTCCACTACATCTTCGTGGGATCGGTGCTCTTCGGTGCCATCGCCGCCTTGGCCTACTGGTTCCCCAAAGTCACCGGGCGTTTCCTCGATGAGACCTTGAACCGGTACGCGTTCTGGCTGGTCTTCATCGGGGTGCAGATCACCTTCGGGGCAATGTTCCTCTCGGGTCTCAAAGGCATGCCGCGTCGCGACGCGTCGTACAGTTTCGCCTTTGAGCACACCAACTTCATCTCGACGATCGGTGCCTACATCATCATGACCGGCATGCTGACCCTCCTGGGGGCCATCATCCACTCGTGGCGCAAGGGTGAGGCGTCCGGCCCCAACCCCTGGCACGCCAACACCCTGGAGTGGCAGGTACCCACGCCCGTGCCGCTCGAGAACTTTGACGTCGATCCCGTCATCACCGAGGACCCCTACCACTTCGATAACGAGGAGCCGGTACACGTATGAGCGTCGCGGAAATGGATCCCCAGAGCCAGGCAGCCCACGGTGGCGAGGGACATCACGAGTCGCCGGAGAAGGTCGACGGACGTGAACGCCTCGGCATCTGGCTGTTCATTGGCGCCGACGTCATCACGGTGGCGGCTCTGCTCTTCACCTACCTGTACCTGCGCGGAGTCGATACCAACAATCACTGGATGATGCTCCAGGGATACAAGGGGAGTTTGCACACCTACCAAGGTTGGGAGAACCTCCTCAACAACGGTGCCAACATTGGCAATCCCAAGGACATTTACGTCGGACCGTTGTCCGCGGGCCTGCAGTGGCTGGTGTGTCTCTTCACGATCGCGAGTGCCGCGGTGCTGTGGCTGGGAGAAAAAGGTCTTCGTGCGACGAAGAACGCCAAGGCCTTCTCGCCGATGGCCCTCGTTGCCATGGTGCTGGCCTTGGCGGGCGTGGCCGTCGCGGCCGTGCAGTTGAGCGACATTCCTCAGGTTTTCGTGGCCGTGAACGACTCGATCACGATGTCCTACACCACCTACGACTCAGCCATCATGGCGATCATCGCCTCGACCCTCGGACACCTGGTGATCTTGGCCTTCCTCGGACTGGGGTTGGCGATTCGCTCGGCGCGCGGGGTCATCAGCGGGGACAAGTGGTACCAGGTGCGCCTGGTTCGCTACTTCTGGGTGTGGGTGGCGATCTCCTCGATCGTCGTCACGCTGATCACGACTACTATTAACACGGTTCACTAAGACAACAGCTCTCCGGATTCCTCCGGAGGACTGTCGTGAAACGGGTCCTGAGAGGCCCGTACGACAGGAGAGCAATGACGTACGAGGACGAGCGCGGGGCACAGGCACCGGGCGGCTCCTTCGTGGCGAAGAGCCAACTACTTTCCGCCGAGGACGTGTCACGTGCCCTCACGCGTATGGCTCACGAGATCGTCGAGCACAACCACGATCTGTCGAGCGTGTCGATCATTGGACTCCAGACTGGCGGGCAGCCCGTCGCCGAACGCCTCGTGGAGATTCTGGGGACGATCGGCGATGAGGCGGTGTCGCTGGGCCTCCTGGACGTCTCCTTCTATCGCGACGATCTGGTGGTCAACCCCGCGCCACGCGCGTCGCTCACTCGTATCGACGACGACCTCACCGGTCGCTCGGTCGTCCTGGTTGACGACGTTCTCTTCACGGGTCGCACGATCCGCGCGGCGCTCAATGCCCTCACCGACTGGGGCCGACCCGCGTCCGTCCAGCTCGCCGTTCTGGTGGATCGCGGTCACCGAGAACTGCCGATCCGACCCGACTACGTAGGCAAGAACCTTCCCACGTCGCGCGATGAGGACATCCGAGCCACCCTCCAGGGCGTATGGATTGGCACGAAGTCATGAGTGAGTCGCTGCGCGGACGAAGCCTCCTTTCGCTGGACGACCTCTCTCGCGAGGCCATCGTTGAGGTTCTCGACGTGGCGGAATCATTCGTGGAGGTGAATCAACGCGCAATCAAGAAGGTGCCCGCGCTCAAGGGTCGGGTGGTGGCGTCCTTGTTTTTCGAAGAGTCGACGCGCACGCGCCTTAGCTTCGAGACCGCCGCCAAGCGCTTGAGTGCGGATGTGCTCTCGCTCGCCATCGCTTCGAGCAGCGTCAAGAAGGGCGAGTCCTTGCGCGACACGATCGCTACCATTGACGCCCTGGGTATCGACGCGGTGGTCATGCGACACCAGTCGAGCGGCGCGGCGCTGCAGGTGAGTCGTTACGTGCCTCACGTGCGCGTGATCAACGGCGGCGACGGACAACACCAGCATCCAACCCAGGGACTCCTCGACGCGTTCACCATTCGCCAAACCCTCGCCGAACGCACAGGCGCGAAGGGACCCGAGACCGGTGCCGAACTTTTTCGCGGTCTGCGAATCTTGATTGTCGGCGACCTCCGCCACAGCCGCGTCGCGCGCAGCGACGTGAGCGCGTACGTGACCCTTGGCGCACAGGTGAAGGTGGCAGCCCCCGCCACATTGCTGCCCGATGAGGTGAGTACCTGGCCCGTGAGCGTAGCCGCGGACTTCGATGAGGCGCTGGGCTGGGCGGACGTCGTGGCCCTCCTGCGACTCCAGGTGGAGCGCGGATCGGGCTCCTTCGTGCCCTCGCTGCGGGAGTTCACGATGACCCACGGTCTGACCATCGAGCGTGCCCGAGCCCTTTCGCCCGAGACGCTGGTGATGCACCCCGGGCCAATCAACCGAGGAGTGGAGATCGACTCGAGCGTGGTGGACATGCCGTCAGTGCTGATCGATCGACAGGTCGCCAACGGGGTGCCCGTCAGAATGGCGGTCTTGTACCTGAGCATCGCCGGCGCGAAAGAGGAGCGGTCGTGACCTTCTTACTGCGCGGTGGACGCGTCATCACCGAGACGACCGGCGAGGTAGCGGACGTGCTGATCACCGACGGTCGGATCGCCGAGGTGGGGAGCAACCTCGCCGCGCCTCAGGGAGCCACGATCATCGACGCGGAGGGCTGTTGGGTCGGCCCCAGTTTCGTTGATCTCCACACGCACTTGCGCGAGCCAGGACGAGAGGAAGCCGAGACGATTGCGTCGGGCGCGCGGGCCGGAGCGCTGGGCGGATACGGCGCGCTGGTAGCCATGCCCAACACCGAACCGGCCCTCGACACGCCGGCTCTGGTGTCCTTCGTGCTGGCGCGTGGGGCACACACGCCCCTCGACATCGCCGTGGCGGGGGCGATCACCCAGGGTCGCCAGGGCGAGAAACTCGCGCCCATGGCTGAAATGGCAGCTCTCGGCGTTCGACTCTTCACCGATGACGGCACGGGAGTGCAGAACGCGGCCGTCATGCGCAAGGCCTTGACCTACGCCAAGTCGCTCGGGGTTCGACTCGCTCAGCACTGCGAGGACGACGCGCTGGCCGCGGGCGGGTCGATGAACGAAGGCGCGCTCAGCAGTCGACTCGGCCTCATCGGACGACCCGCGCTCTCCGAAGAGTTAATGGTCATCCGCGACATCGAACTCGTACGCCTGACGGGATGTCCCTTGCACTTCATGCACCTCTCCACACGCCGCTCGGTTGAACTCGTCGTTGCGGCGAGAGTTGAGGGACTGCCGGTCACCTGCGAAGTGACACCGCATCACCTGACTCTGGACGAGAGTGCGCTCGAGTCCTACGACCCGATCTTCAAGGTGCACCCACCCCTGCGCTCGCGCCGTGACGTCGAAGGTCTTCGTGACGCCCTGGTGGATGGGGACATCGACGCCGTGGCGACTGACCACGCCCCGCACGCAAGTGAACTCAAGGACCTGCCCTTTGACGAGGCGCCTGCCGGGATGCTCAATCTCGAGCACGCGGGATCTCTCACCTACGAGGCGCTTGGCGATCAGCCCAGCGCGCATACATTCTTTTCGGTCATGAGTCGCACTCCCGCCCGCATCGCCCAGTTACGCCGGGAAGATGAACACCCTGATCACAGTGCCCACGGGGGCGCAATGACGGCGGGTGAGGACGCCAACGTCGTGGTCTTTGACCCGGGTGCGCGCTGGCGGGTCGATCGATTCGCGCTGGCAAGTCGTGCGTCGAACACTCCCTACGACCAGCGCGAGATGCACGGCCGAGTTCGCGCCCTGGTGGTGCGCGGGTCCCTCGTCGTCAAGGACGGATCTCTCACGTGAGGCGACTCGAAGCACAGTTGGTCCTGGCCGACGGCACGACCTTTGACGGGTACGCCGCGGGATATCTACCCGCATCGGGGATCACGACGGGTGAGTTCGTCTTTAACACTTCGACGAGCGGCTATCAGGAGGTCGTCACCGATCCCAGCTACGCCGGTCAGATCATTACTTTCACGTATCCTCACATTGGCAACTACGGCGTCACACCCCTGGACGACGAGGCGCAGCGACCGTGGTGTCGAGGAGTCGTCATACGAGAACTGAGTGAGTTGCCCTCCAGTTGGCGTTCCCACGAAGCGCTCGAGGAGTACCTCATTCGCTGCGAGGTGCCCGCCATCGTCGGCGTCGACACGCGTCGTCTGACGCGTCACCTGCGCGCACACGGCGCACTGCCCGGAGCCTTCGGATACGGTGACGGACTCGCCGGCGCTGCCGCAGCGGCGTTCGGCACCGACGGTTGTGACTACGTGCGCGACGTTTCGACGGCGTCCACCTACGAGCGCGGCGAGGGCGACCTGCACGTGGTGGCCTTCGACTACGGAATCAAGTCGACGATGGTCAGTCAGCTGGCCGAGCGCTTTCGGGTCACGGTGGTGCCCGCGTCGCTCGACGCGAACGCGATACGCGAACTCCATCCCGACGGCGTCTTTCTTTCGAATGGCCCGGGGGATCCCGCCGCGCTCAGCACGCAGGTGGCGACGATCACGGATCTACTCGGTACGGTGCCCATCTTTGGGATCTGCCTCGGTCACCAGCTCCTGGCGGACGCGCTAGGGGGGAACACCTTCAAGCTGCCCTTTGGTCATCACGGCAGCAATCATCCCGTCATGGATCTCGCGACCGGTCGCGTTGAGATCACTGCCCAGAACCACAACTACGCCGTCGTGCCCGACTCACTCGAGCGCGGTGTGGTGAGCCACGTCAACCTGAACGACGGTGTGATTGAGGGAATCAGTTGCGCGGATGAACGTTGTTTCTCGGTCCAGTACCACCCCGAAGCCGGGCCCGGGCCCCACGACGCGCGCTACCTCTTCGATCGCTTCGAGACTTTGTTGCGCACGAACACACTGGAGGCGATCTAGTGCCGCGTCGCGACGATATCTCCTCGATCATGGTGATCGGCTCGGGACCGATCGTGATCGGTCAGGCCTGTGAGTTCGACTACTCGGGAACCCAGGCCTGCCAAGTGCTACGGGCCGAGGGATATCGCGTCGTGCTGGTCAACTCCAATCCCGCCACGATCATGACCGACCCGGCGACGGCGGACGCCACGTACATCGAACCCCTGGACGCCGACGTGCTGGTGGACATCATCGAGCGCGAGCGTCCCGACGCCCTGTTACCCACGCTCGGGGGCCAGACCGCGCTCAACCTCACGATGGAGCTGGTGCGCCGCGGCGATCTCGAGCGCTTTGGCGTGGAGGTGATCGGCGCGCGGCCCGAGGCGATTGAGACGGCCGAAGATCGCGAGCGCTTCAAAGAAGCGATGGCTGACATCGGACTGGCCGTACCGCGCTCGGGCTTTGCGCACAGCGTGGACGAAGCGCTCGTGGTCGCCCACGAGATCGGCTGGCCGATCATCATCCGACCGAGTTTCATCCTGGGCGGCGCGGGCACGGGCATCGCACACTCCGACGAGGAGTTCGTGCGCTTGGCCGGCGAAGGGCTAGCCGCCTCGCCGATCACCGAGATTCTCGTGGAGAAGTCGATCGCCGGGTGGAAGGAGTTTGAACTCGAGGTCATGCGCGACGTCGCGGACAACTGTGTGGTCGTCTGCAGCATCGAGAACTTCGATCCGATGGGCGTGCACACGGGTGACTCGATCACAGTCGCGCCCCAGCAGACGCTCTCGGACGTGGAGTACCAGGCGATGCGCGACGACGCCTTTCGCGTGCTTCGCCGGGTGGGAGTAGAGACCGGGGGTTCGAACGTGCAGTTCGCCGTCAATCCCACGACCGGCGAGCGCCTCGTGATCGAGATGAACCCTCGCGTGTCGAGGTCGAGCGCCCTGGCGTCCAAGGCCACGGGTTTTCCGATCGCCAAGATCGCGGCCCGCTTGGCGGTGGGCTACACGCTCAATGAGATCGACAACGACATCACGCGCGTCACTCCGGCCAGCTTTGAGCCGGTGATCGACTACGTGGTCACCAAGATTCCGCGCTGGGCCTTCGAGAAACTTCCCGGATCGTCGCCGCGTCTCGGTACACGGATGCAGTCGGTGGGCGAGGTCATGGCAATCGGTCGAACGTTTCCCGAGTCGCTGCAAAAAGCCGTCCGATCGCTGGAGCAGGGTCGAAGCGGCTTCGCGCTGGGCAGTGAGAGCGAGTTCGTCGCCTTCAGCGACGACGAACTCTGGGAGCGCTGCGAGGTGGCGACACCCGAGCGCCTGTTCGCACTCCACGAGATCTTGCGTCGTGGCGTCACGGTCCACGAGATCGCCGAGCGAACGAGCATCGATTCATGGTTCGTGCACCAGCTCTCACTGATCGTGGAACGAGAGCTCGAGCTCACGCAACTGAGTCCCGAGCACTTCAGCGCACGCGAGTGGCGTCGCTACAAGCAGTGGGGTTTTTCTGATCCTCAGATCGCTCAGCTCACCGGTACCGATACAGCGCAGGTGGCGGCGTGGCGCCGTGCTCAAGGAGTGGTGACGACCTTTAAGACGGTGGACACCTGTGCGGCCGAGTTCGCGGCCACGACGCCGTATCACTACAGCACGTACGAAGACGAGAGCGAGGTGGCGTCGTCGTCGCGCGACCGCGTCATCATCTTGGGCTCCGGCCCGAATCGGATTGGCCAGGGCATCGAGTTCGACTACTGCTGCGTGCACGCGTCGATGGCGCTGCGCGCAATGGGCTACGAAGCGGTGATGGTCAACTGCAATCCCGAAACGGTCTCGACCGACTACTCCACCTCCGATCGTTTGTACTTTGAGCCGCTGACCCCTGAGGACCTGGCCGAGGTGATCGCGGCCGAGCAAGCGGCCTGCGTTGATGGTGCCCGGCTTGCCGGTGTCATCGTGGCTCTCGGGGGACAGACGCCCCTCAAGCTCTCTCACTCACTCGACCCCGACCTCGTACTGGGCACGCCGGTGCGCTCGATTGACGCCGCGGAGGATCGCGAGCGCTGGTCCCAGATCTGCCAGACGCTCGGTCTTCTTCAGCCGCCCGGCGACGTGGCGCTCTCGCTCGCCGAGGCGCGCGTGATCGCCAAGCGCGTGGGCTATCCCGTGTTGGTTCGTCCGAGTTACGTGCTGGGCGGACGGGCCATGGAGATCGTCTACGACGACGCTGCGCTCGAACGGGTGATGAAGGACCTGACCAGCGAACACGGGTCGCTGGCGCGGGAAGGAGGAGTCTCTCAGAGCCGCCCGATCCTGCTCGACAGTTTCCTCGAAGACGCCATCGAAGTGGACGTGGACGCGGTACGGGACTCGCTGGGTGATGTGTACATCGCGGGCGTCATGGAACATGTCGAGGAGGCGGGTGTGCACTCGGGCGACTCCGCGTGCGCTCTGCCGCCCCAGTCGCTGAGCGAGAACGTGCTCGCGACTCTGCGCGAGAGCACGACGAAGATCGCTCACGCCCTTGAGGTGGTGGGGCTGATCAACGTGCAGTACGCCGTGAAGGATGAGGAGGTCTACGTCTTGGAGGCGAATCCCCGCGCGAGCCGCACGGTGCCCTTCGTCGCGAAGGCGACCGGCGTCCCCCTCGCGCAGGTGGCGGTGCGCGTGATGATGGGACAGACCCTGGCTCAACTGCGCGATGAAGGAGTCGTGACCGCGACGACCCCCCAGCCCCACTACGTGAGTGTGAAGGAGGCGGTGTTGCCCTTCAGCCGCTTTCCCGACGTCGACACTGTCCTCGGTCCCGAGATGCGCTCGACCGGCGAGGTCATGGGCATCGGGGAGAGTTTCGGCATTGCCTTTGCCAAGTCGCAGTTGGCGGCCGGCACCCGGCTACCCGACCAGGGCCAGGTCTTCATGTCCTTGGCCGACCGCGACAAGGTGGCGGGCGTCGAGCTGGCGCGACTCTTTGTCGACCTCGGATTTCGCCTGGCGGCCACCGTGGGAACGGCGGGGTACTTTCGTTCGCAGGGCGTGAACGTGGACATGCTGGTGGGCAAAGTGGGGCTGAGTGATTTGGCCGGGAACGCGGTTGAGTTGATCACGACCGACGAAGTGCAGATGGTCGTGAACACGCCCTCGGGATCGAGTGCGCGTTCCGACGGCGCGGAGATTCGTAAGGCCTGCGTGGCGAACGCGGTCGCGTGCGTCACGACGCTGAGTGCGGGCTTCGCGGCCGCTAAGGGTATCGCTGATACTCGCGACAAGGGTTGGCGCGTGGCGTCGCTTCAGTTGCTGCACTCATGAGCGCTCTTTCTACCCACGTCGGTGGCGTTGCTCTTACGTCGGCGGTGCTCACGGCGTCAGGCACAGCGGGGCACGGGGACGAACTCGCGGACTACGGCGACCTTGCCCAACTCGGCGCGGTCGTCACCAAGTCCCTGGCGTCCTTCGCCTACGAGGGCAACCCAGCACCTCGAGTCACGAGCTCGGGCTCGCACATGGTGAACGCGGTGGGTCTGGCCGGTCCGGGGGTGGAGGCGTGGCGCCGCGAGTATCTTCCCCCGCTCCTCGCGCGCGGTGCGACGGTGGTGGGTTCCATCTGGGGTCGCAGTGTCGAGGAGTTCGCGAGCGCGGCGAGCGCGATGCGCGGAGCCGAGGTCGTCGCACTCGAGGTGAATGCGAGCTGTCCCAACTTAGAGAATCGCCGCGAGATCTTCGCCCACTCGCCCACGGCCACGGCCGAGATTGTCGCGGCGGCCAAGGTCGCCGGGCTTCCGTTGTGGGCAAAGTTGAGTCCCAACACCCCGCTGCTGTTAGAGGTGGCCGCGGCCGCGCTCGAAGCGGGCGCCGACGCCCTCGTGCTCGTGAACACGGTCCTGGGACTCGTGATCGATATTGAGGCACGACGTCCCACCCTCGGTAACGGAGGCGGGGGAGTGAGTGGGCCGGGCATCTTGCCGGTCGCGCTGCGAGCGGTCTACGAGTGTCGCGAGGCGTTCCCGCACGTCGCGATCGTGGGGGTGGGCGGTGTCGCGTCGGGCAACGACGCGGTGGCGATGTTGATGGCCGGGGCTAACGCCGTCGAGGTGGGAACGGCGACCTTTGCTGATCCCCGGGCTCCGTGGAGGGTGCAGCGAGAACTCGAAGTCTGGTTGGCGTCACACGACGTCGCGTCCCTCGACGAGGTGATTGGAGTGGCTCATGGCTGACCCGTTTGGGGCGAGACTCAACGAACGCTTGAGAGAGCTCGGCCCGCTGTGTGCGGGCATTGATCCGAGTCGCGAGCTACTCGAGCAGTGGGGTCGCTCGGACAACGCGGACGCACTCGAGTTCTTCGCGCGGAGTGTCCTCGATGCGGTGAGCGGTGTCGTGGCGGCGATCAAGCCCCAGGTCGCGTTCTTCGAACGTTTCGGATCGTCCGGTTATCGCGTGTTGGAACGACTCCTCGCCGATGCCCGTGACGCAGATGTCGTGGTCGTCGCCGACGCCAAGCGCGGCGATTTCGCTCCGACCAACGCGGGATACGCCGAGGCGTGGCTGAGCGAGACGTCGCCACTGCGCGTCGACGCGCTCACGGTCAGTCCGTATCTCGGAGTCGGTGCTCTTTCTCCCTACTTCGAGCTCGCCGCCACGACCGGGCGCGGGGTGTTCGTCTTGGCGGCGACGTCGAACCCGGAGGGTCGAGTTGTCCAGCGTGCGCGCACCGAGGATCACGAACGCGTCGAAGACATGGTGTTGCGCGAGGTGTCCGAGATCAACCACTCCGATGAGGGAAATGGCTCGGTGGGCGTCGTGCTGGGCGCGACCCGCGACGCCCCCGACTTCGACCTCAACACATTGGGCGGTCCGTATTTGGTGCCGGGCATTGGCGCGCAAGGAGCTGACGCGAGCGACGTTGCCCGTCTCTTCTCGGGTTGCGATGACCCCAAGGTGCTGGCGAGTGTGTCGCGCGACATCCTGAGCGCCGGACCCGAACGCCGGTCCCTGCGTGACGCCGCCCAGCGATGGCGCGACAGTCTGTGGAGCGCGCTCGGTTAGGTGAGCGTCATCCAGCGTGTAACGATCACTCACGCACGCGTGATCGTTAAGAATTTCTTAACGATCCCCACAACGAGATCTCCCTAATTTACTGCGCGTACGGAATTAGGAATTCTGTGGCGCGCGGGTCATGATTTTCTTGGCCCAGATTAGGAAAGACGCTCTAGCCGTCGTGACCACCTGGGACTAGTCTGACGAACGTGACACCGACGCCTCCCACACTGTCGCAGGAACAGCGAGTGGAAGCATCACGTCTGGCCGTCGCGAATCGTCGCCGTCGCGCCGAGGTGAAGCGCATGGTCAAGACGGGCGAGTTGTCCCTCGAGCAGCTCTTCAGCCTGGCCGCGCGCGAAGAGTGCGTCGCGCAGATGCGCGCGTATGACTTGATCAGTGCCCTTCCGGCGATCGGCGAGGTGAAGGCCGAGCGCATCATGAAGAGCGCGTCGATTGCCAAGACCCGTCGCATTCGCGGGCTCGGCCCCAAGCAGCGCGCCGAACTGTTTCGAGCTCTTGTCCGCTGAGCCACTGCTCGTCATCTTCATCGGACCGGGCGGCGTAGGCAAAGGTACGTTGGCCCAGCGCGTCGTTGAAGCCGATGACCACCTGTGGCTCAGTCGAAGTTGGACCACTCGAGCTCCTCGTCCGAGTGAGTCGGGCGACGAGTATCACTTCGTCGATCACACGACGTTTGAAAAAGCGATCGAGGCCGGTGGGTTTCTTGAGTGGGCCGAGTTCCACGGCAATCTCTACGGCACGCCGCTACCCATCGCGCCCGAGGGCTGTGACACCTTGCTCGAGATCGAAGTGCAAGGAGCCGAGCAGGTCTTGGCGGTCAAGCCCGACGCCGTCGTGTTCTTGATCCTTCCGCCATCGATGGATCTCCTCGAAGAACGTCTGCGCACTCGGGGTGATGACGACGAACACGTGGCCGATCGCCTGACCAGCGCCCCCGCGGAGTTGGAGCGAGGTCGAGAACTGGCTACTTATGTGGTCGTCAACGACGATGTGGAGCGGGCGTCCAAGGAAATCCTCTCTATACTGGAGGGGCTCCGCCGGGAACGGCGTGACTTCTCCTCAAAGGACTGACCGTCATGGCCGAACGCCCCACCCTCGTTGACCCACCCATCGAGGATCTCCTCACGCGCGTGGGTGAGTCCAAGTTCACCCTGGTCGCAGTGACCGCCATTCGGGCGCGCGAGATCAACGAGTACTACAACGGGCTGGGTTCGGGTCACGGCGCCCTGATTCCACCCCAGGTGTCGTCGTTGTCGAACAAGTCACTCTCGCTCGCCATGGAAGAGCTCTACGAAGGCAAACTGCAGTTCCACCGCCCGACCACCGAGGAGCTCGAAGACGAGCGCTTGCAGGCTGAGGCGTTGGAGCAGGCTCGCCAGGACGCCAACAGTGACCTGGACGCCTTCACCGATGCCCTCCGCGACGCCTAAGACACAGGCCCCTCGCATCGTCCTCGGCGTGGCCGGGGGAATTGCCGCGTACAAGTCGGTCGAACTTCTGCGCGCATTGCGCGAGCGCGGTTACTACGTCGCGCCTGTCTTAACGCCGGACGCCACGAGATTCATCGGTAGCGAAACCTTTTCGGCCCTCGCGAGTGAGCCGGCTCGCACGTCGCTCTACGGCGATGCCACCACGCCGATACCGCACACCTATCTCGGTCAGCTCGCCGACCTGGTGGTCGTGGCGCCCGCCACCGCTCACCTCATCGCGCGCTACGCGATCGGTCTGGCCGATGACCTCTTGACCGCCACCCTGCTCGCGACGCGCGCTCCGGTGCTGCTGTGTCCGGCGATGCACACCGAGATGTGGGAGCAGCCCTCGGTGCAGGAGAATCTCGCCACCCTGCGGCGCCGTGGGGTCCTGGTGCTCGAGCCCGATGTGGGGCCACTCGCCGGCGGCGATGAGGGGACGGGGCGACTACCTGACCCCGCCAAGGTGGCTGAATTGGTGGAGCGCATCCTGGAGGGATATCGCGGCGACCTGAGTGGCAAGTCGGTGCTGATCAGCGCTGGGGGCACGCGCGAGGCGATCGATCCGGTGCGCGTGGTGACGAATCGCTCGTCGGGTCGACAGGGCTACGCCCTCGCCGAAGCGGCGGCGCGCATGGGGGCGCGCGTCACGCTCGTGACCACGGTCGCTCGCGACCTCGCCCTCGATACCCGTCGGGATATTGACATCGTGCGCGTCGAGAGTGCGGTGCAGATGCACGAGGCCGTTCTGTCGCGCAGCGTCCAGAGCGACTGCGTCATCATGGCCGCGGCCGTGGCCGACTTCACGCTCACCCCGTCGCGCGAAAAACTCAAGCGGCTCGACGGACCGCCGGACCTTCACTTTGAGCCCACGCCCGACATACTCGGTGACCTCGTGGCGGCACGCCACCCGGGTCAGGTGATCGTCGGCTTCGCGGCCGAGACCAATGACGTGGCACGGAACGCCGCGATGAAGTGGCAGAAGAAGAACGTGGATCTGCTCGTGGTGAACGATGTCAGCGCCGACGGCGCGGGATTCGAGCACTCGACCAACGAAGTGGTGCTGTGGAGCAAAAGCGCGGAACCCGAACGCGTGTCGCAGCGCTCAAAAGAAGAGGTCTCGTGGGCGATCTTGGCTAGGGTACTTACATTGTTCGCCACGGCACAGATCAGAAATCAAGGAGCCCCATGAGCGACCGCACCGTCTTCACGTCGGAGTCGGTGACTGAAGGTCACCCCGACAAGATCGCCGACCAGGTCTCTGACGGAGTGCTGGACGCCATCTTGACCCAGGACCCGCTCGCGCGGGTGGCTTGCGAGACCCTGCTCACGACCGGCCTGTGCGTGGTTGCCGGTGAGATCTCCACTACTGCGGTGGTGGACATCTCAGCCATCGCGCGCAAGACAATCCTCGACATTGGCTACGACGACGGTGCCAAGGGCTTCGACGGCAAGAACTGTGCCGTGCTGGTCTCGATGGACAAACAGAGCCCTGATATCGCGGCAGGAGTGGACGTTGCCTTCGAACACCGCAGCGGCGCGGGAGGCGAAGACGAACTCAACGCCCTGGGCGCGGGCGACCAGGGAATGATGTTCGGCTACGCGTGCAACGACAACGACGACTACATGCCCCTACCGATCTGGTTGGCCCACCGCCTCTCGATGCGCCTGAGCCAGGTTCGTCGTTCCGGCCAGGTTCCCTATCTGCGGCCCGACGGCAAGACCCAAGTCACCGTCGCCTACGAAGAGGGACGACCGGTCGCCGTTGACACCGTGCTCGTCTCCACCCAGCACGAAGGTGGCTACGACCACGCCACGATCTACCGCGACGTTGTGGATCACGTCATCAAGCCGATGTTGCCCAGCGACCTCGACACGAGCGCGATGCGCGTGTTCGTGAATCCGTCGGGCAACTTCGTTCTCGGCGGCCCGCACGCCGACACCGGGTTGACCGGACGCAAGATCATCGTGGACACCTACGGCGGCATGGCCCGCCACGGCGGTGGGGCGTTTTCGGGCAAGGACCCGAGCAAGGTTGACCGTTCCGCGGCCTACGCCGCGCGCTGGGTGGCCAAGCACGTCGTCGCCTCGGGGGCGGCTGAGCGCTGCGAGGTCCAGGTGGCCTACGCCATCGGCGTCGCACGTCCGGTGTCGGTGCTCGTCGAGACGTTCGGCACGGAGCGCGTGGATCGCCAAAAGATCGCCAAGGCCGTCGACGCACTCTTCGACCTTCGGCCCGCGGCCATTATTCACGACCTCGACCTGCGTCGACCGATCTACCAGCGCACCGCCGCCTACGGACACTTTGGGCGCACCGATCAAGGATTTGCGTGGGAACAGACGCCCCGGCTCGACGACCTGCGCCGGGAACTGTCGCTGACCTAGTGCCGCGCGCGGTACGCGTTATCACTGAAGTTGCCGCGGTCGATCGACCCTTCGACTACACCGTGAACGACGCGCTCGACCACGTTGGCGTGGGGGATCGCGTGCGCGTTGACTTTCACGGTCGCTCCGTACGCGCGTGGGTGGTCCAGGACGTTCCCGCGAGCGCGGACCTCAAGGGCGTGAAGAAGTGGCTGGGCTATGGTCCGCCCGCGTCCGAGCTGGCCTTGCTCCAGTGGGCGAGCAATCGGTGGTACTCCTCGTGGTCGCGCTTTCTTCTGGCGGCATCTCCCTCGAGGGTGGTGGCGTTACTGCCCGGTGCGCCGGCCGCCGCGCATCTGTCGATCGACGTGCCACGTGGGTTCGATCCCGGTGTCATCCACCTGGCACCGACGACTGATCCGTTGCCTCTGGTGTTGAGCGCCTACGAAGCGACGCGTGAGTGCGAGGGTTCGCTGTTGGTACTCGTGCCTACCGAAGGATGGGCGACGCGCCTGCGCGGTCGTCTCGAACAGCGAGGCTGTGCGGTCGCTCAGGGCGACGATCAGTGGGACCGGATGCGCGCGGGCTGGCCGGTCGTCGTCGGCGCGCGGGGGAGCGCTCTGGCGCCCGTACCCAGGGTTGCGGGTGCCGTCATCATCGATGCCGACGACGAGTCGTTTCGATCGTCCGCGTCACCGACGTGGGACTCGGTGTCGATGGTGCGCGAACGCTGTCGGCGCGACGACGCACCGTGGTGGTACACGTCGATGTTTCCGTCTCCGGCTTTGTTGGACCGCGGCGACTACCAACGTGATCCGGAACTGGTGGGCGGCTGGCCTCGCGTCACGCCGGTGGATCGTCGATCGAGGGACCCGCACGAGGGCGTTCTATCCGAGGTCGCTCTACGCGCAGCCCACACCGCACTGGAGGGCGATGAACCGGTCGCGGTCGTGGTCATTCTCCAGCGTCTGGGCACCGGACGTCTACTGGCCTGTGCGAAGTGCGGCGAGCTCGCCCGGTGCGCGCAGTGTCAACAGGCCGAAGAAGAAGTGGGCGATCAGTTGGCGTGCGCCGATCGCCACGAGTTGCGCGCGCGATTCTGTCGCCACTGTGGTTCGACGAAGCTGCGCGGCGTGCGTTCGGGCGTGACCACGCTAGCCCGTGACGTAGCCGCACAGTTGAACCAAAAAGTAAGTGAAGTGACTGCGGCATCACGCGTGGCGCCCGCTACTCGCGTGGTGGTGGGGACCGAAGCCACCTGGCAACACGTGCGGCGATGCGGCGTGGTCATCTTCGCCGACTTCGACCAGTATCTCTTGGCGCCGCGCGAGTCTGCGCGTCGCAGCGCGATCACTGCGGTGGGCAAGGCCGGTCGCTTGGTTGGCTCACGGCGCGATGCTCGCGGTTCGGTTATCTTGCAAACGCGTCGGGGCGACGACGTGGTGATCGACGCCCTGGTGAACGCTCAGTTTGATGACCTGGTGCGTGAGGACGTCGAGACCGCGGAGCTCCTCGGACTTCCTCCTTACGGCGCTCGCGCGCAGGTGACCGGCGAGGGAGCCGACGAGTTCATTCAGGGGCTGAGTGAATCAGACGTCACGATCGTGAGCGCGCCGAGCGGCCACGTGGTGGGCGCCCGCGATGTCGCCACTCTGACGAGAGCCCTGCGAGACGCACCGCGACCGGCATCCAAGTTTCGTGTGGCAGTCGACTAGGCCAGAGCGCGATTTTGCCCACGGTAACCTTGAACGCGTGAGTATCCTCCCCATTCGCACGTACGGCGACCCCGTCTTGAATACGCCCACGACTGACGTCGAGGAGATTGACGCCAAGATTGCTGCCCTCGCCGAGTCGATGATCGAGACGATGCACGACGCGCCGGGAGTGGGTCTGGCGGCCAACCAGATCGGCGTGCAGAAGCGCCTGTTCGTCTGGGACGAGGGCGAGGGTCCCCACGTCGTCATCAATCCGGTCATCGTCGAGACGTCGGGCGAGTGGGTGTACGAAGAAGGGTGCCTGTCGGTCCCGGGTCTCAGTTGGGACATCGTGCGACCCAATCAGGTTCACCTCAAGGGCTTTGACCTCGACGGCAACGAACTCGACATCGAAACTGAGGAGTACCAGGGTCGAATCTTCCAACACGAGTGCGACCACCTCGACGGGGTCTTGCTGGTGGAGCGTCTCAGCGAGGATCAGAAGCGCGACGCAAAGAAGCTTCTGCGCAAGCGCCGCATGAACCTGACCAACGACCCCGACGGGCTGCACCAACTGCTCGGGGAGTAGATGCGCCTCGTCTTTCTCGGTACTCCCGAGGCGGCCGTCGTAAGCCTGGAGGCTCTCCTTGAGGCCGGGCACGATGTCGCGCTTGTGGTCACCCGTCCCGATCGCAAGCGTGGTCGCGGGGGTGAGCTATCGCCGAGCCCCGTCAAGAGAGCCGCTTTAGAACACAACCTGCGCGTCACGTATCGCCTCGCCGACGCCGCCGACGTGGGCGCGGAGCGCGGCGTCGTCGTCGCCTACGGAGCGATGATTCCCACGGCCCTATTGGACGCGCTGCCGATGTTGAACGTTCACTTCTCTCTTCTGCCGCGCTGGCGGGGAGCGGCGCCGGTGCAGCGGGCGATCCTCGCCGGAGACCGAGAGACCGGCGTCTCGATCATCTCTCTTGAGCCAACCCTTGATACCGGACCAGTGCATCTCGAGCGACGCGTCGTCATCGGCGACGACACCGTGGAGGAGCTCACGCGTCGGCTGGCCGTGACGGGCGCCGAGGCACTGGTTGAAGTCCTGGCGAGTCGCGACTTGTTAGACCACCCGATTCCACAGAGTGGCGAATTTACTTACGCATCAAAGATCGAGCCCGACGAGTACAGACTGATTCCCGAGATGACGAGCGAGATGGCGTCACGAATCGTGCGCCTCGGACGCGCCTACTTCGTGATGGGTGACAAGCGGGTCGTCGTCGCGGCGGCTCGGATGGCGAGCGAGGTCCTAGAGCCGGGTTGGCTCGCCGAAGAACACGGAGAGGTCATCCTGGGGCTGCAGGACGGGTCCCTCGCCCTGGCGTTCGTGCGCCCCGAAGGCCGCGCCACGATGGCGGCTCGATCCTGGTGGGGGGGATTGCGACCGGCTCAGACCCGACGGTCGTGGTCCTAGGCTGGGCGTCGTGACGGTCATCGATGCGGGTCCCACCGGCGAGATCCGCATTGCGCCCTCGATTCTTTCGGCTGACTTTGGTGAACTTGGTCGCTGCATCGAGGAGGTCGACGCTGAAACCGACTGGCTGCACGTTGACGTGATGGACGGGCATTTTGTGCCCAACATCACCATCGGGCCACCAGTTGTTGCCAGTCTGCGCGAGTACAGCGCGCGATTCTTCGACTGCCATCTGATGATGACCGACCCCGAACGCTATTTGGAGGCGTTTGCGCGCGCGGGAGCGAACGGTTGCAGCGTGCACGTCGAGATTGGCCACACGCTCTCACTCATCGAACAGGCTCGCTCGCTCGGACTGCGGATCGGATTGGCGGCGAATCCCGATACTCCGTTTGAAGCGGTTGCGCCGTTCTTGGGCGATATCGACCTCTTGCTCCTCATGACTGTCTTTCCGGGATTCGGGGGACAGTCATTCATCGCCGATGTGATGGAGAAAGTCACGAGGGCGCGCGAGGAGGTTGATCGCTTGGATCTCGCTCTCGACATCGAAGTCGACGGCGGAATCGACGTTGAGACCGCACCCGTCGCCATACGCGCCGGTGCCAACGTGCTCGTCGCGGGATCGGCCATCTTCGCGAAGTCCGACCCACTCGGGGCCGCGCGCGAGCTGCGCGAAGCGGCGCTCGGTGTGCGGTCATGAAGTTCTCGCTCTCGGAGTTGATGCAGATGGCCATGGCCGAGGGTGACAAGGCCCGTCTGCACGCGCCACCGAACCCGTGGGTTGGTGCACTGATCGTGAACGACCGTGGGGTCATCGTGGGTGAGGGACACACCCAAGCCCCGGGCGAGTCGCACGCCGAGATTGAGGCGTTACGCCGCGCCGGCGCGGCCGCACGAGGCGCCACGATGGTGGTGACCTTGGAACCCTGCAGTCACGTCGGGCGCACCGGTCCGTGCGCCGAAGCGATCATTGAAGCGGGGATCGCTCGTGTGGTCGTAGGCACCATCGACCCTGATCCACGCGTCGCGGGCACCGGGATCGAACTGCTCAAGGCCTCCGGCGTCGACGTCGAGGTCGGAGTCGAGGCGGACGCCGTGCGCGCCCAACTCGCTGCGTACCTCTGGCAGCGCGTGACCGTTCGGCCCTACGTCGTGGCCAAGATCGCGAGCACCCTGGACGGGATCGTGGCCATGGCCGACGGCACGAGTCAGTGGATCACCGGACCCGAGGCTCGCCGCGACGCGCACCTGCTGCGCGCTCAGAGTCAGGCGATCATCGTGGGCGCGGGGACGGTGCGCAGTGACGATCCCGTGCTTACCGCTCGACTGGACGACCTCGTGATTGAACCCTTACGCGTTGTCCTCGGTCGTGCACCCGAAGGCGCCAAGGTTCGCCCCTGCCTCGAACTGTCGGGGGACTTGGGACTCGTGCTCGACGAACTGGGCCGGCACGACGTGCTCCAGGTGCTCGTCGAGGGTGGACCGACCACCACCAGTGAGTTCTTTGAGGCGGGACTCGTCAATCACGTGGTCTGGTATCAGGCGCCGTCCTTTGCCGGATCGCTCGGCACCCTGGCGGCATTGAAAGGTTTGTCGACCCCTACGATGGAAGCCCTAAAGCGGGGTCGGCTCATGGACGTACGTAGAATTGGTGACGATATCCGCATTGACGTGGAGGTTTCATGAGTCTGGCGACGATCGACGAAGCGCTTGAGCAGCTGCGTCGCGGTGGCATGGTGGTGGTCGTTGACGACGAGGATCGCGAGAACGAAGGCGACCTGATCATGGCGGCCGAGGACGTCACGGTCGACTCCATGGCGTTCTTTCTTGAGTACACCTCCGGCGTCTTCTGCGTGCCCCTGGAGAGCCAGCGGGCTGATGAGCTGGACTTGCCCCTCATGGTGGTGGCCAACACCGAGGCGCAGCGCACCGCTTTTACCGTGTCGGTTGACTTTCGTCACGGCACGACCACGGGCATTTCGGCTCACGACCGGGCCGCCACGATTCGCGCGCTGATCGATCCGGCGACCAAACCGACCGACCTCAATCGACCGGGCCACATCTTTCCGTTGCGCTATCGCAACGGCGGCGTGCTGCGTCGTGCGGGTCACACCGAAGCCACTGTGGACCTGTGTCGTCTGGCGGGCAAGTTCCCCGCGGGCGTGTTGTGCGAGGTTGTAACGGCCGACAAGTCCGACATGGCCCGGCTGCCCGAGCTGATTGAGTTTGCCGAGCGTCACCACCTCCCGATCATCACGATCGCCGATCTCATTCGCTACCGCCGTCGCAACGAAAAGCTCGTCAAGCGCGTGGCCGAAGCGTCCCTACCCACTGAGTACGGCACGTTCAAGGCCCAGGTCTTCGAGAGTCTCTTAGATGGAGAGCAGCACCTCGCGATGGTCTACGGCGATGTCGAGAACACGCCGAACGTCTTGGTGCGCGTGCACTCGGAGTGTCTGACCGGTGACGCGTTGGGCTCGTTGCGCTGTGACTGTGGACCGCAGTTGCACACCGCCCTCGCCAAGGTCGCGGCCGAAGGTGCGGGAGTGGTGGTGTACCTCAGAAACCACGAGGGACGTGGCATCGGCCTCGCCCACAAAATCCAGGCGTACGCCCTGCAGGAACAGGGCCACGACACGGTCGACGCCAACCTGGTTCAGGGTCTACCCGTTGACTCGCGCGAGTACGGTATCGGCGCCCAGATCCTGGTGGAGTTGGGCGTCACCACGATGCGACTCCTCACCAATAACCCCACCAAGCGCGGAGGCCTCGAAGGTTTCGGCCTCAACATTGTCGAGCGAGTCCCCCTCGAGAGCCAGCCCACGTCGTTCAACATCGAGTATCTGCGTACCAAGCGCGAGCGAATGGGACACCTGCTCGAGGGGCTCGATGAGCTCGAGTGACGACACGGCGCTCGATCCTGAGGTAGCGCGTCGACTCGGTGAGCGCGCCGGCGAAGTGATCGAACCGGTGATCTCGGGCCGCGGACTACGGGTGGGCGTGGTGTGCGCTCAGTTCAATGGCGCCATCACCACTCGACTGCTTGAAGGAGCACTTCTCGCCCTCGACGAGGCCGGCGTTGATCGGCGCGACATCTCCATTACCTGGGTACCCGGAGCCTTTGAGATTCCTCTCGCCGCGCTGGCCTACGCCGATGGCCTCAAATCCTACGACGCAGTGCTGACTCTGGGCGCGGTGATCCGTGGCGACACCGGACACTACGAACTCGTCGCGGGCGAGTGCGCGCGCGGGATCCAAGACGTCCAATTAAGCACACGCGTGCCCGTCGTCTTTGGGGTGCTCACGACGAACACGGTGGATCAAGCGCTCGAGCGCTCCCAACCCGATGCGTCGAACAAAGGCCGCGAAGCCGCGTTGAGCGCGCTGTCGATGGTCAGCGTGCTGGGCCAGGGATCCCTCGGCGACTCGTGAGAGTGACCGGGGTCGTTGAGTCCTTCGACGATCGACGCGGCGATGGCGTGTTGCGAGGCGATCACGGCGAGCGCCTGTACTTTCACTGCGTGAGTATCGCCGACGGGACACGACACATTGAGGTGGGTGCGCGGATCGAGGCGACGCGTCACGTCGGACACCTGGGTCGAGACGAAGCGAGCGACGTGAAAAAACTGAGCGAGCCGCGCGGTTAGCTAGGTCGTCGGGGGAGTGGGCGCGGGGCCGAGAGTGACGAGGCTCGCGCTGCGCACGGAGGCGGCCTGGATGATCGCCTCCTGCATGGTTTGCTGGGCGGCGCTGCGCTCGGCGGCGCTGGTGGCGTGCGCGAGGGCCTGCTGGTAGTTGGACTGAGCGGACGCGACGGACTTGCGGAACGTCGACTCGATGACTGCGCGTGCGGCCCGATACGACGCTAACTCCAACCGGTAAGTCTTCAGGGTGATCGAAGTGCGGTGCGCGACCGAGCCGGCACTGGCCGTGCCGACGGCGGCGAAGCCGAGTGCACCCACCATGGAGAGCACCACGACGCCACGAACAACGAACTTCTTCATGCCAACAAGCGTACCTAGCGGCTGGCAAAAAATGCTGTGAAGTCACTGTCGAAACCCTTAGAACGAGGGGTTTTAGTGCCCGAAGCACCCCTCAAGAGGGGATACGCTTCGCCTATGGCGGAACCGGTATGACAACAATCCTGGTGATCGACGATGAGCCCGGGGTCCGAGACCTCCTGGAGGACGCCCTGACCGGGGCCGGCTACCAGGTCGTGACCGCGACGAACGGGGCCGATGGGCTGGACCAGCTGCGACGGCGTAGCGCCGATCTGTGCGTGGTGGATATCAACATGCCCACGATGAACGGTTTTGAGTTCCTCGAGAAGCTAAGAGCCCACGACGCCAAGACCCCGGTGCTGATGCTGACCGCACGAGACTCGGCGATCGACGTGGAACAGGGCCTGCGCGAGGGGGCCGACGACTATGTGCGCAAGCCCTTCAGCGTGGAGGAACTCCTATTGCGGGTGGCGGCGATCCTGCGGCGCACCGGACCCGACGAGGTCGGCGATCAAGTCTTTTCGTGTGGGCCACTCTCCATGAACATCGATCGACACATCGTCACGCTGGATGAGTCAACCGTTGAGCTCTCCGCCACCGAGTTTCGCCTCCTCGAAGTACTCCTCGAACACCAGGACCGGGTCGTGACGCGCGAGCAGCTGTTGCGCGACGTGTGGAACATCGACTTCGACTCCGACACCTCGGTGCTGGACACCTACATCTCGTACGTACGGCGAAAAATCCATCGCGACGACTTCGCTCCGATCACCACCATTCGAGGAGTGGGCTTTAAGTTGGTGAACCCGACCGCCACGCAGTGAGGATTGCGACTCGCCTCACCCTGCTGTTCGTTTTTCTCACCTTGCTGGTAGCGGTGTCCGTGGGGTGGTTCGCGGTGGTCGAAAGTTCGCGCGCGCAGTACGCGACCCTTAGGAGTTCGATTAACGCCGTGGTCTCGAGCGGCCTGCGCAATCCCAACACCGCCTTGTCCAACGCCCTCTACGTCGTTCAGCGCGACGACTACAACTTGGACCTCGTGGTCGTCTTCCCCTCGAATCAGACCACCGTGGTGAGCACGGGTACCGTCCCGCTGACTGGTCGCCCGACGTTCGCCAACGTGAAGTCCTCGTTGGATCGCCCGGTGAGTGTGTCCAACCTGCCCGGCTTCGTGATTCGCTCACTCGACGTTGGGGGTGGCGACTATCTGCTCGTCGCGGGGTCCACGGCCGGCATCACCAAGCAGAACGAACACCTCGCCTTCCTCGTGGCCCTCGCGGCCCTCGTGGTGGCCTTGGTGAGTTTGGCTCTCGCGCGCGAGGTCACGCGTCGTGACTTTCGCACGATGTCGCGGCTCATCGACTACGCGGGCGACGTCGCTAGCGGCCACCAGGACGAGCCCACCCCGCCGAGCGAGGGCAGCAAGGACCTCCAAGAGCTGCGTGAAGCGCTCGTCATCATGGTTGACTCCCTCCAGGAGCGCATCGCCCAGGAAGCGAAGAACGCTGAAGCCATGCAGCAGTTCATCAACGACGCGTCCCACGAACTGCGTACCCCTCTCACGGTGGTGAAGGGTTACAACGAACTACTCGCGGGTGGACATGCGACGCCCGAAGTCCAGGCCCGCGCCGTGGCGCGCATGCAACGCGAAGTTCAGCGGATGGAAGAGTTGGTGCGCGACCTCCTGCTGCTCGCGGTACTACGGGAAGCGCCGCACCACGCGCCCGAACCGGTGAACTTAAGTCTGCTCGTCGATCAGCGCGCGGGGGAGTTCTCGCTCGATCATCCCGAGCGCAGCGTCGCGCGCAGTGTGGCACCGGGCGTGACGATCAACTCGCGACCCGAGTTCGTCGAACGGTTCCTCAACAACGCCTTTACCAATATCCTTCGCCACACGCCGCGCGAGGCACCGGTGGCGGTGACCCTGGACGTCGTGGGCGATACCGCGCGTCTGATCATCGAAGACGGGGGTCCCGGCCTACCGGTCTACGGGGTGCGACCTCAGCGCTTCCAGCGCTACGACCAGTCCCGTTCTCGCGAAACGGGCGGCTCAGGCCTCGGGATGAGCATCATGGCCGACGTGGCCGAGTCGCTCGGGGGAGACATGACGACCTCGCAGAGCCCCCTCGGGGGTCTGCGACTCACGTTTAGCCTTCCGCGGATGCACTAGGCAGAGTCGCTGCGCGCACGTACGCCTGCTGGACTTCAGCCAGCGCGCTGCGGTAGAGATCGGCGTGCTCGCCCAGGCGTTCACCCGCGGCTGCGATCATCGCCGCCACCGTGTCGATGACCAGTTGAGCTCCGGACAGATCGGGCGGGGTCTCACCGAGTCGAAGGGCGGCGACCTGGAATAAGACGAAGAGGTGGTTACCCAGAATCATCTCGACGGGCGTGGATTTGAGGAAGGCGATCTCCTCGGCTTCGTTGAATTCGTCGCTTGGTTCACTCACGCGAACCAAGGTATCCTCTCGTCCCACTGGTGTCGACAATCCCGCACCGGGGCGCCCGGATGGCCCGTCTGGTAGTGTGATTCGGCAGTTCAGCAAGTGAGGTTGGCTAGGCCAACGTCCACCCGGCCACCGACGTGCGTCCGGGTTCCAGAGTCATGCGCCTCGCTTGCCGTGGCGACACCGCGATGGTGTCGCGAAGAGCAAGGAGAGAGTTATCGCAACAGTGCCTGGAGACCACCGCGTCAACGACCGTATCCGCGTGGAGACCGTTCGCCTGATTGACCAAGACGGCAATCAACGAGGCGTAATGCCGACCCGCGAGGCGATGACGTTGGCCCGCAACCTGGACTTGGACTTGGTTGAGATCGCACCCACCGCCCAACCGCCCGTCGCCCGCATCATGGACTACGGCAAGTTCAAGTTCGACGAAGCACAAAAGGCCAAGGAATCTCGACGAAAGAGTCTCAACACGGGGACCAAGGAAATGAAGTACCGGCCCAAAATCGGCAACGGCGACTTCGACACCAAAACCCGTCTCGTCGAGAAGTTCTTGGGCGAAGGTCACAAGGTCAAGATCACCATCATGTTCCGCGGACGAGAGTCGGCCCACCCAGAGTTGGGCAAGAAGATTCTGGACCGCATCGTGGAGCGCTTAGAGGACGTCGCGAAGGTTGAGTCGGCGCCCAAGATCGACGGTCGCAACATGATCATGGTGCTCGGTCCCGAGAAGAAGGCCAAAGCGAAAACAACCGAGAGTTCGCCAGCAGTAGAGAGTTCGCCAGCAGTAGTCAGTGAAGTGGCGCCGTCCGGTGCCCCCGTTTCGACAGAGGAGGCCTAAGAATGCCCAAGATGAAGACGTTTAGCGGTGCCAAGAAGCGCATCAAGATCACCGGCAGCGGCAAGTTGCGCCGGCGCCAGGCCTTTCGCGGCCACTTGATGGAAAACAAGTCCTCGACGCGTGCGCGTCGTCTTGGACGCGAGACCGAGATTGCCCCGGGCCAGAAAAAGCGCGTTAAGCG
Organism: uncultured Acidimicrobiaceae bacterium; assembly: GCA_963840595.1. Taxonomy (GTDB): domain Bacteria; phylum Actinomycetota; class Acidimicrobiia; order Acidimicrobiales; family RAAP-2; genus RAAP-2. The sequence continues at coordinate 357,683 of CAWIZQ010000004.1, read as the reverse complement.
CCTGATGGGCCTGTAGAGAGAACGAGCAGAAAGAGGTAGTGCCATGGCACGAGTCAAGAGGGCGGTCAACGCCAAGAAGCACCACAAGGCCATTCTCGAAGAGGCGAAGGGGTATTACGGCGACCGTAGCCGCACCTTTCGCTCGGCGAACCAGGCCGTCCAGCACTCGGGCGTCTACGCCTTTCGTGACCGCCGAGCGCGCAAGGGAGACATGCGTCGCCTCTGGATCCAGCGCATCAACGCGGGTACCCGGATGCACGGTGTCAGTTACAGCCGGTTCATCGCCGGGCTGAACGCCGCCGGCATTGAAGTCGACCGACGCATGCTGGCCGATCTCGCGGTGAACGACCCCGCGACGTTCGGCGTCGTCGTCGCCCAGGCCGTCGACGCGCTGGCCAAGTAGGTCAAACATCGAGTCGCTGAGCTCGTCACATCCCCGAGTGCGCCGACTGCGGCGCCTCGGCCAGAAGCGATCGTTTCGTTGGAGCGAGGGGGCCTGCGTCCTCGAAGGACCAGATCTCGTCGCCGCTGCACTGGACGCGAACGCTGCTCTCGAGGCGATCTACGTGGACGAAGAACACGTCGCTCGTCTCAGCGATCTCCTCGAGGTGGCCAGTCGTCGCGACGTGCGCGTGTACATCCTGGCGGGCGGCGTCCTCGAACGCGTGGCCGACGCCACCTCACCTCAACCGGTGCTCGCGACCGCCGCCCTGCCGGTCTCGGATCTTGACGACATCGCCGCGCACGGGCTCGTCCTAGTGCTCGACGACGTGCGCGACCCTGGCAACGCCGGCACGCTGATCCGATCGGCCGACGCCACCGGTGCCACCGGTGTCGTGTTTAGTGGCCACTCCGTGGATCCCTTCAACCCCAAGACGCTACGCGCGACGGCCGGTTCGATCTTTCACCTGCCGGTCGCGGTCGCCGAGCTGGACGAGACCGTGCGCTCATTTTCGACGCGCGGCGCGACCACGTACGCCACCGTCGTTCGCGGAGGCGACGATCATCGCTCGGTCGACTACCGTCACGCCAGCGTGATCGTGATCGGCAACGAAGCCGACGGACTGAGTGACGAGGCCGTGGCACTCTGCGACCGCCGGATCACGATTGCCATGGCGGGGGCGAGTGAGTCCCTCAACGCCGGGGTGGCGGGCTCGCTCATCGCGTTCGAATCGATGTGGCGGCGTCAAAGCACAGGCGAGGGTCCATTAACCCCTAGCCTTTAAGGGTTATGCCATCGTCACCACTCGCTGATCTCGACTCTCAGGTCGCCGGTCTCCTCGCCTCGATCGACGCGCTGACCAGCCTTGAAGCACTGCGCGACGCTGAACCCACCATTGTGGGCAAACGTTCGATTTTGGCTTCGTTACAAAAGTCCTTGGGTTCGCTCGAACCCAACGAGCGTCGCGACGCCGGAGCGAGGTTGCAAAACGCCCGCACCACCGTCGGTGACGCGTTCGATGCGCGACGCCGCGAGCTGGAGAGCGAGGCGCGTCGCGCGGCACTGGAGTCGGATCGCTTGGACCTGGGTGACGTGGTCGCATCGAGCGTGCCGTCATCGCTCAGTGCAGGACACCCCGGTCTCGTGGCGGTCACCCAACGTGAACTCGAAGACGTGTTCGTCGCCCTGGGCTTTACCGTCGCCGAGGGACCCGAGGTCGAGACCGACTGGTACAACTTCGAAGCACTCAATATTCCCCCCGCCCATCCGGCACGTGGGCTCTGGGACACCTTCTACGTGGACTTGGGCGAACCTGAAACGGTGGTGCTGCGTACTCACACTTCGCCCACCCAGATTCACCTGATGGAAGGGGCGGTGGCGGGCGGAACGCTCCCGATCCACTCGGTGATGCCGGGGCGCTGCTATCGCCGCGACGCGCCGGACGCTCGACACCTCTACGCGTTTCATCAGATCGAGGGACTGGTGGTTGATCGCGGCATCACTTTCGGAGACTTAGCGGGCGTGATCGAGAGCTTCACCAAGGCCTACTTCGGTCCCGACATCTCCTCGCGCCTGCGCCCGGGTTACTTCCCCTTCACCGAACCATCGGCGGAGTTCGAGATCACGTGCACCATCTGTCGAGGTGCGGGATGTCGCACGTGTTCGTTCAGTGGATGGGTCGAGTTGGGCGGCTGCGGGATGCTGGATCCCGCGGTCCTCGAGGCCGTGGGCATCGACGGAACCGAGTGGAGCGGCTTTGCGTTCGGCTTTGGCATCGACCGGTGCGCGCAGATGCGCCACGAACTGGGCGACATGCGCGCACTCATCGAGAACGACACGCGATTCTTGGAACAGATCTCGTGAAGGTCTCACTGAACTGGTTGCGCGAGTTCGTCGACCTCTCCGAGAGCGTCGAGGAACTGAGCGAGATTCTCAGTGACCTCGGCCTGGTGGTCGAAGGCGTGGAGCACGTAGGGGAGGGACTCGAGGACGTCGTGGTCGCGCGCGTCGATGAGATTCGTGCGATCAAGGGTGCGGACCGGATTCGCCTCGTGACCGTTGACGCGGGTGCTGGCCCGCTCGAGATCGTCTGTGGCGCGATGAACGTTGAAGTGGGTGATCACGTGCCCCTCGCCCCGGTGGGCGCGGTGCTGCCGGGCGGCTTCGAGATCGCCGAGCGCACCATGCGTGGTGTGACGTCGCGCGGAATGCTCTGTTCGTCGCGCGAACTGCGTCTGAGCGATGATCATCAGGGCCTCATGATTCTCGATGACCTCGTGGAGCCGAGAGTGGGCGAGAAACTTCTCGACGCACTCGCCATCACACCCGACGTGGTCTTTGACATCTCCGTCGAGGGAAATCGGCCCGACGCGTGGTCGATCGAAGGGGTCGCGCGTGACCTCGCGGCGCGTTTCGGGCGCACTCTTCACGAACCGGTCCTGGCTACGCCAAACTCCACCGAGGCGAGTGACTCCTTCGCCCACGCCGGTATCGTCGATCCCGATCTGTGCGGTCGCCTCACTGTGTCGGTCATCCGTCACGTGCGCGTTCTTCCATCTCCTTCCTGGGTCGCTCAACGCCTGCGCAGCGCGGGTATGCGGCCGATCTCCAACATCGTTGACGCTTCCAACTACGTGATGTTGGAACTGGGACAGCCGACTCACCCCTACGACGCGTCCAAAGTGGCCGGGCACACCTTGCGAGCTCGGCGCGCGCGCCGCGGCGAGACGTTGGTCACGCTCGATGGCGTCACCCGCGAACTGGCCGTGCCGGGTCGCGGCCTCGGCGACACCGGTGAAGACGGGGCGATCGTCGACGGCGACGACCACATCCTCGGCCTAGCGGGCGTCATGGGGGGCGACGACAGCGGCGTGTCCGAGGACACCACCGACATCCTCCTCGAGGCAGCCTTCTTCGATCCGATGACGATCGCCCGATCTTCCAAGCGACACGGGCTGCGCAGCGAGGCGTCGCACCGCTTTGAACGCGGCGTCGATCCCGAGGGCGCGTTGCGAGCGGCGGCGCGCTTCGTCGCCTTATTGCGCGAGAGTGTCCCCGATCTGGAGTTTCTTGCTTCGCCCTTGGACGTGCGAGGTGACGTGCCCGTGCCTCCCACGCTCACCGTGAGTGCCGAGGACATCGAGCGTCTCTTAGGGGTCAGCCTGGAGCGAGATGAGGTGGCCACGATCCTGTCGCGTATGGATTTCGTGGTGGCCGAGCGTGACGGTTCCCTGGAGGTGACGGCCCCCTCGCGACGGCTCGACATACGCGACGGTCCGCGAGGTCGCGCCGACGTCATCGAAGAGATTGCCCGGGTCCACAGCTATCGACGCATTCCCCTTCATCACCCGGCGTGGCCCGAACCCGGTGGGCTCACCGTGCGCCAAGAACTGCGTCGACAGCTCCGCGACATCGTGGTGGACGCGGGCGCGTACGAGGCGTGGACGCCGTCGCTGGGTAGTGAGGCTGACTTCGACCTCCTGCATCCGGGGACTCTGCGGGTTCGCGTCACCAATCCGCTCTCGTCGGAAGAGTCGATCCTGCGCGCCACGATGCTCACCGGACTGGTTCGAGCCTGGGCGAAGAACTACGAACGGGGGATCGGCGACGTCGTGCTCGGCGAGTTCGGGGTGGTCTTTGAGCACTCCGATGCGACCACGACGCCGCGTATCGCGCGCGGTGGCATCAGCGGAGAGCAACTCCTTTCGTTGCCTCGTGAGAACGAGCGACTTACCCTCGTCCTGGGTCGCCCCGACGACGACGCCCGCAGTGCCGTGGCGTACTGGCGCCTCATCGAAGACCGGCTCGGCCTGGCGGAGGTCGTCGTGCGCTCCAGTGATGCCCCGGCGGGCTTTCACCCCACACGCAGCGCCTCACTCGTGGACCGCAATAGTGGACGAACCCTCGGCTACCTGGGAGAGGTCGACGCGAACTTCGTGGGGCAGCTCACGAGCGTGCTGGCGACGCGCCGTCTCGGAGTACTCGATCTGGATCTCGACGCGCTGGTCGACCCCGAGGTCGCAACTCGACGCTCGGTTCTCGTCGAGGTGCCGAGTCGGTTCCCGAGTGCGGTGTTCGACCTCGCCTTCGTCACGCCGCGTGAGGTGCACTCAGCCGACCTCGCTCTGGCGCTGCGCGCGGCGAGCGAGTTGGTGGAGTCGGTGACGCTGTTTGACGTCTACCAAGGGCCAGGGTTGGCCGAGGGCACGCGATCTCTCGCGTATAACGTGCGGGCCAGTTCCCTGGATCACACCTTGAGTGACGCCGAGGTTGCGACCGCGCGCGAGGGCTTGATTGAGGCGGCGAGCCACCTCGACGCGACCCTGCGATAGAGGAGTCGTGGCCGAATTCGTTCCCCTCGGCGACGAAGGACGACGCTTTAGCGAGGACTACGTCGTGCGCCTCGGCGATGCCGACGAGCGCGGACTGTTTCGTCTCGATGGAGTCGTCGGCTTCTTGCAAGATGTCGCGACCGACGACTGGACCGACACGGGCATCGAAACCGATGAGACCTGGGTGGTGCGCCGTACGCGGTTTCGATTGGTCGACGGTGCGTGCTGGCCCCGATACTTGGATCACGTACGACTCACCACGTGGTGCGGGGGAGTGGGTGCAGCGTGGGCCGAGCGACGTACCAACATCGACCTCGACGGGGGGACGTCGATCGAGGCCGCGGGCTTATGGGTGCCGATTGGACCATCGGGCGTGCCCGTTCGCCTACGCGCGAGTTTCTTTGATGTCTACGGTGAGGCGGCTCGGACTCGCAAGGTTCCCGGACGGGTGGACACCCCCGCGGTGGTGGAGGGGGCGACGCGCCAACCCTGGCCGCTACGCGAGACCGATTTGGACATCGCCGGTCACGTCAACAACGCCGCGGTCTGGCAGGCGGTCAGCGAAGTGGTTCCCCCACCCGTGCGATTCGTCAGCGTGACGCATCACCAATCGCTCGAACGCGACGACGACGTGGTCTTGGCGAGTGCGCCCGGCGCGCTGTGGCTCGTCGTTGATGGCGCCATCAAGGTCTCGGCGACGTACGAGACCTAGGCCGCCAGCGCGGGACGCGGTCGACTGGTTGCAATCACGCACCCCACGATCACCAGTGGGAAGCCAACCATGATGCCCGCGGTGAGTGCCTCGTGCAGTCCGACGATGCCGAGTATCACCGCAACGGCGGTGTTCACGTAGGTGACCACGACCGCTCGCGTCGAACCGACCTCTTTGACGAGGGCGGAAAAGACGACGAACGCCCCGGCGGTACAGACGACCGAGAGCGTCGCGATCGAACTCCACGTTTCACCCGAGACATGGCTCGGCCAGTGCGTGAGCGCCCACGGAGCCCAGGCGAGTGCGACCACGCCGGTCGCCCCGCAGGTCACCGCCGCTCCCGGTACGTCAGCGAGCTTGGTGGCCAGAATCATCGGGCCAAAGGTGTAGCCCACGCACACGAGCGCCATCATGGCGATCCAGGTGAGCGTGCCGCCCGAGAGGTCCAGTCCCACCAGGAAGGCCACGCCACAGGCCCCAATGGCGAGCCCGAGGTACCGTCGCGTTTCAATGTGTTCGCCGCGACGCAGACGCTGGACGACCACCGAGAGCAGGGGCACGCCACAGATCAGCAAGCTGGTGAGAGACGACGTGATGTGCTCTTCGGCCGTGGACATGAGAAACCAGGGCACGCCGAACTCCACGACCCCGAACACAACAATCCAGCCGAAGTGGCGCACCACGTCAGACCACTGGCGCCGGATCGTGACCAAGGGGATGAGCAAAAGCGAGGCGGGTCCGGTGCGCAAGAACACCACGACGCCGGGATCGAGCTGACGCACCGCGACGCGGATCAAGAGGTAGGGGATTCCCCAGATGATCGCCATCATGAGGAACAGCACCCACCCGCGTTTGGACATTCAAGAGGATAACGAACGCCAGTGACGTGCCGAGTAGTCGGTGCCGGTTCAAAACGATTCGTGCAATAAACCCAACATTTTTAGGGTGTTCCAGATGTGACGTCGGCATCTCGAAAATCACAATTTTTGAACTTTTGCTCCGCTTCCTGCATAAAATGTCATTATGCGAATGGGCGTCATGGGCGCAACCGGGTACGCCGGTGGTGAGTTGTTGCGTCTTTGCGCGTTCCATCCCGACCTAAATGTTCTGGTCGCGACGGGTGCATCCAGCGCGGGGAAGTCGCTCGCCCAGCACATTCCATCACTGGCCGGTGCGTATCCCGAACTCATGGTCCAGCCGTCCGCGGCCATTTTTGAGACAGATCTTGACGTGGTGTTCCTGTGCTTGCCCCACGGAGAAAGTCAGGAGTTCGTACCCTCGCTGCTCGAACGCAGTATCCAGGTCGTGGACCTGGGCGCCGACTATCGCCTGCACGACCCTAGCCAGTACCCAACCTGGTACGCCCACGAGCACACCTCGCCACATCTCCTCAGCGACGCGGTCTACGGACTGGTCGAGCGCCACCGTGAAGAGCTGAAGGGGGCGCGGCTCGTTGCGGTGCCCGGCTGTTACCCGACGGCCGCCGCACTCGCTCTCGGCCCCTTTGCCGACGCCAATGTCATTGAGCGGGACAACATCATCGTTGACGCCTTGAGCGGAGTGTCGGGAGCTGGGCGCGCACTCAGCGAGCGCCTGCAGTTCTCGCGCCTGGCCGGCAACGCCGAGGCCTACGGACTCCTTTCACACCGACACACACCCGAAATGGAACAAGAGATCGGTGCCACGGTGCTCTTCACGCCCCACTTGGTGCCGGTCGCGCGCGGCATGCTCGTGACCGCCTACGCGCGAATGAGCGGGTCTTTGTCCAGTGATGACGCTCTCGCAATGTTGCGCGAGACCTACGCATTGGATCCCTGCGTAGTGGTGCTCGAGGACCCACCCACCCTCAAGGATCCCCTGGGCAGCAACCTGTGTTTCGTGAGTGCGCGCGTGGACGAGCGCACCGGTTGGCTCATCGCGATGAGTTCGATTGACAACCTAACCAAGGGTGCGGCGGGCCAAGCCATCCAAGCGTGGAACGTGGCGACCGGACGAGACGAAACCCTCGGTCTGCCCCTCGCGGGAGTGAGCCCGTGAGCTACGTCGTCAAACTCGGGGGTCACGCACTCGATTCACTCTCACCCACGTCGCCCGTCCTCGCCGCTCTGGCGAGTGATCTCTCTCAGCTGGCGGCCAACTCGCTGGTCGTGCACGGCGGCGGACCGCAGATCGCCGATCTGCTCGAACGAGTTGGTCGACCCAGCGTTTTTTTCGAAGGGCTGCGCGTGACCGACGACGCCACCATGGAGTACGTCGCCATGGCGCTCGCGCACGTCAACGTGCACCTCGTCGCGTCGCTCGGAAACTGCGGTCTTCGTTGCGTGGGACTCAGCGGTGCGGACGCGGGCACGTTGCGCGCCCAGCCGGTGGGCGGGTACTGGGGTCGCATTAGCTCATCACCCAAGGTCGATACCGAAGTGATCGCGGCCCTGTGGGCCGAGCATCTCACGCCGATTGTCTCGCCACTCGCGGTCGATGACGATGGCGAACTGGTGAACTGCAACGCCGACGTGGCGGCCGGAGCCCTCGCCGGGGCGCTCGACGCCAAGGTGCTCGTTCTACTCAGCGACGTCGACCAGCTGCTCGCCGATCCCCTCGACCCCGAGTCGGCGCTGCGATCGGTGAGCGGCGACGACGTGCGCGCCATGCTCGCCAGTGGTGCGGCCCGCGAGGGCATGCGGCCCAAGATGATGGCCGCGCTCGAGGCGATTGACGCGGGCGCGCGTCGCGTGCTGCTCGCCAATGGCACGCGACCTCACGCCCTACGCGACGCGCTTGCGGGCAGTATCGCGACGACCGAGGTGTTCGCGTGACCCGGCACTTCATCACGATCGAGGAGTTGTCGGGCGACGACTTCGCGTCGATCTTGACGCTCGCCACCTCGCCGTTCGATGACACGACTCTGAGCGGCCAGGGCGTCGCCCTCGTCTTCGAACGCCCCAGCCTTCGTACGCGCGCGTCGAGTTCGAGTGCGGTGCACGAGCTCGGCGGGTACGTCACGTTCTTCAGCGACGACGAGATCGGTCTGGACACCCGAGAATCGGTCGAAGACGTGGGACGCACGATCGCCGAGATGTACGCAATCGCGGGACTTCGGGTACGGCGCCACGACGTGTTCGCGCGCATGCGTGCCGCCACCGAGGAACGACTCTCGCTCATCAATCTGATGGACGACGTGGCTCACCCGACCCAGGCTGTGGCCGACGTGCTCACGATCGCCGACGAGTTTGCGAACGGCGACGCGAGCCAACTCGCGGGATTGAACGTCGCCTACGTCGGCGACGCGACCAACGTGGCACGCTCCCTCGCGGTCGCACTTCTGCGACTGGGCGTCGACGTCACCATCGCCGCACCGAATGGCTATCAGTTAGCTGCGGGTGGTGCCGAAGATCCCGCCGAGGTTGCCGGACCGGGGACGCTGCGCCTCGTGGACAACGTGGACGAGGCCGTCAAGAACGCCGATGTGGTCTACACCGATACATGGGTGTCGATGGGTCTCGAGGCGGAGGGCGCACGGCGCCGTGAAGTGCTCGCTGACTTTCAGGTGAACGCGGCCGTCATGGCCATGGCCAAACCAACGGCCATTGTGTTGCACTGCCTGCCCGCTCACCGCGGCGAAGAGGTCACCAGCGACATTCTCGACGGAGTTCAATCTCGAGTGTGGCGGCAGGTATTTCATCGACGTTCGTCGATGATCGGCGTCCTTCGATGGATAAAAGGAGAAGTATGACCAAGACCCAGCGTCAGCATCGCATCAGTGAACTGATCGATCACGACGTCATTTCGACCGCGGCCCAGATTGTGGCCCGTTTGCGTGAGGAGGGCATCGCCGCGACCCAGGCGACCGTCACGCGTGACTTACAGGAGCTCGGCACGGTGAAAGTTCGTGACGAACACGGCGCGCGCCGCATCGTGCTGGCCGCGTCCCCCAAAATCGCGCCGGCGCCATTGGATCACTTGCGTCGCATGATGGGCGAGTGGGTGGTGTCCGTGGACAGCTCGGCCAACCTGGTCGTAGTGCGCACGCCGCCCGGTTGCGCGCACGTCGTCGCCTCCGCACTGGACCGCAGCGCCCTTGGTGGGGTGTTGGGTTCGGTGGCGGGCGACGACACGATCCTGGTGATCGCCGGCGAGGCGCACGGCGGGGCCAAGCTGGCCGCCGAGTTCCGCGCGCTGGCGGGAATTAGTGATCTCATCGAACGCCAAGTGAAGGGCTAAGCGATGACCAAGCGGGTCGTACTCGCCTACAGCGGAGGTCTCGACACCTCGGTCGCCGTGCGATGGATGATCGAGGAGTGGGGTGTTGAAGTCGTCTGCGTACTGGTCGACGTCGGTCAAGACGTCGAGAAGTCCGAGAGCTTCGTCGACATTCGCGCCCGCGCGCTCGCCGCCGGCGCGCTCGACGTCGTTGTCGTGGACGCGCGCCAGGAGATGGCCGAGGAGTTCTGTGCCAAGGCCATTGCGGCTAACGCGAAGTACGAGGGCAAATATCCACTGGTCTCGGCTCTCTCTCGTCCGGTCATTGTGCGCCACCTCGTCGCCCAAGCCCGCAAGTTCAACGCTCAGGCTGTGGCCCACGGTTGCACCGGCAAGGGCAACGACCAGGTCCGCTTTGAAGTGGGCACCCACGCGCTCGCGCCGGACCTCGAGGTCCTCGCCCCGGCTCGCAACTGGGGCATGACGCGCGCCGATTCGGTGGACTACGCCCTCAAATGGGACATTCCAATTCGCGCCACCAAGGAAAAGATCTACTCCATCGACGAGAACCTGTGGGGTCGCGCCATCGAGTGCGGTGCCATCGAAGACCCCTGGGCCGAAGCGCCCGACGAGCCCTACACCCTGACGCGCATCACGGCCACCGAGCCGGTTGAACTCAGCCTGAGTTTTGACCACGGCGTGCCCACGGCCATTGATGACGTCGAGATGGAACTGGCCGATCTGATCGCGACACTGAACGCGCGCGCCGGATCCACCGGATTCGGTCGCCTTGACATGGTCGAGAATCGCCGCGTCGGCATCAAGAGTCGCGAGGTCTACGAGTGCCCGGCCGCACTCGCCCTTATCGCCGCGCACACCGAGCTCGAGGACATGGTGCTCGAGCGCGACGTGCGTCACGAGAAGATGCGTCTCGAGACGCGATGGGCCGAGCTCGTCTACGACGGCATGTGGTTCTCGCCTTTGAAGGAGGCCCTGGACGCCTTCGTCGACGAGACCCAGCGCCACGTGACGGGTGACGTTCGTTTGCGCTTTGACCCACCGGGACTTCTGCGCGTGCTCGGACGTCGCAGCCCCAAGGCGCTGTACGACTACGGGCTCGCGACCTACGACGCGGCCGACACCTTCCGTCACGCTGACTCCGAAGGCTTCGTGCGCATCTACGGCCTGGGCGTAAAGACCTGGGCCCAGCGTCAGGGCGCGAAGAACTCGACCCCACCGACTCCATGACGCTCTGGAGCGGGCGTTTCACGTCGCCGATGGATGAGACCCTCTGGAACCTGTCCGAGAGCTACTCCTACGACTACGTCTTGTACGCGCACGATATTGAAGGCAGCAAAGCGCACGTTCGTGGTCTCGTCACCGCCGGACTATTGAGCGCCGACGAAACAGCGACGTTGCTCGCGACCCTCGACGCGATTCGCGAAGAGTTCGATCGGGGTGCGTTCGAGCGCGCGGCGAGCGACGAGGACATCCACATGGCCATCGAACGTCGCGCCACCGAACTGGCCGGCGACGTGGGAGCAAAGTTGCATACTGCGCGAAGTCGTAACGACCAAGTGGCGACGACGCTGAGGTTATTCACGCGCGACGCCCTGCGTGATATTGCGGTCGCCACACTTGGACTGATCGACGTTCTGCTCGAACTCAGCCAGGTGAACCCCGACGCTCATCTCCCGGGGTACACCCACCTCCAGCGTGCCCAGCCCGTGCTCTTGAGCCACCATCTCAACGCCCACGCGTTCGCCCTCCTGCGCGACGTCGATCGACTGGGTGATGCACGCCGACGACTCAACGTCTCGCCACTTGGCGCAGGGGCGATTGCCGGCACCTCGCTCAACATTGATCCGAGCGAGACGGCAGAACTCTTAGGATTCGAGGGCGCCTTCGCCAACTCGATGGATGCGGTCAGTGATCGCGACTTTGTCGCGGAGACACTCTTTGACGTAGCGCTGCTCGGCGTTCATCTCTCACGGATGGGGGAGGAGCTCGTCCTCTGGACTTCGGCCGAGTTCAACTTTGCTTCATTGGGTGACGACTTCACGACGGGCTCTTCGATGCTCCCGCACAAGAAGAACAGCGACGTCGCAGAACTCGCCCGCGGAAAGAGCGGGCGACTCATCGGCAATCTCACCGGTCTGCTCGTGGTCTTAAAGGGCCTACCGCTCTCGTACAACCGGGACCTTCAAGAAGACAAGGAGCCGTTGTTCGATTCGATTCGCCAGGTTCTGTTGGTCCTTCGAGCCCTCACCGGCGCCTACGGTTCGCTCGATTTTCACGGCGAAGTGGCCGCGGCGGCGGCGGATGACGAACTGCTAGTAGCCATTGACATCGCCGAAGAACTGGTGAGCGAGGGCGTGCCTTTTCGTCAAGCCCATGAGCAGGTGGGTCTGTTGGTTGCCGAGTCGATCGCCACGGGTACGTCGCTACGCGATCTCGTTAGTTCGGCGCCCTCGATTGAGCGTTTCGGCGTGCTCTTCGAGAGCGGCGCGGCCTTGAAGCGTCGCACATCGCCCGGAGCCGCGGGTCCTCACGCCAGCGCGGAGCAGGCCCTGTTGTTGAAGGCCGCCATCGCCGAGGCGAAGGCGCGGTTGGAGTGACGTTACTGATCAGACGCCGCTGAGGCGACGAGTGATGAGATGTATGAGGCGGCTTTAGGGCTGCCCAACCCGGTGCACGGATCCCATCCGACGCCGGAGCGATACGCGCCGTTGCCACCGGAGGTGATGTCGTTGAAGACTCGATCCCCGAATTCGTAGAGCCGTGGATTGACGAGTCCGAAGGGATGACCCGCCTGAGCGATCGCCAACGCCGTGAGTCCGGCATACAAGGGGGCGACGGCCGACGTCCCGCCAACCACCAGGTCGGTGCCGTCTGCTCGAACCTGATAGCCGCTGTCAGGATCCGCGTCGGCTGCTACGTCGGGTACGCCCCGACCGACCTCTGCGCCGGGATTCGCCGACGGCGGGACGTGGGCGGTACCTTGCCACGAGGGCAGGGGAAAAATCGCACTCACGCCCCCGCCCGTCGCCCCGCCTGAAGGTAAGTCGTTCCACACCACTTCGGAACTGATCGTGCCGTCGCGGACCGCGAGACGGGTCCCTCCGCAGCCGACGACCTGAGGGCTCGACGCCGGATAGTCGACGTGAGCTTCGTTGCCGGTGACGCCGTCGGTCGATCCGTTGTCGCCGGCCGCGACGAAGACGGTCACGCCCACGCTGGCGGCGTCAGTCAGCGCTTCTTCAAAAACCTTCACCGTCTGGGTCGTGTACGAACTCTCCGGACCACCCCAGCTGATGGAGATGATCTGGGGAGCTCGAGTCGCGTCATGCACCGCCGCGCTGATGGCGTCGGCAAAACCTTGATCGGTATTGGGCGCGAAGTACACGATGATGTTCGCGCCTTGGGCGATCGCTCCGACAACTTCGATGTCGAGCATCACTTCGGTGTCGGGACCCGACGTGCTGCCGGTGGGCTGGTTACTCGCACCATCGACGCTGGTCGCACTGACCGTCGGCGTCGCGACGCCCACGGCGGAGAAGTACGTGTCGAGGTCACTCGAGGTGAACCCGCCACCCAACTCAATGAGAGCGACCGTGACCCCGGACGCTCGGGCATCGGCGATCTCCCCGTAGAGCTGAGCGATCGCGAGTGGCGTGTAGGAACTTGCCGGATTCTCGGACAGGCGAAAGCGCGTGTTGGCCTGAGGACGGTTGTCGAGGCCGAGAACGCCGACCACCGCGTCACGGAGATCGCCGGGCACGTGGACCGGCCCCAGGTGGCTGCGAAAGTGGCCAGCGGCATGTTCAAAGCGTTGGAACTCCACGCCGAAGGCCGACTCCATCGCCCCCGCACTTCCCCACAGTCGAAGGCGACGACCGGCCGGATCGACTTCGATGACCGAGAGGGCATGGGAGCGAGCAAAGTTCTCGAGTCGTGAGAGGTCGTCGGGATCGGCCCCTCGCGTCGCGGCGAGTTCTTCGCGAGTAAGAAATGAATGGGCACCGGGTCGCGCCATATTGGCTCGGTCGCTTCGCGGGCGAAGATACACGGTCACTTCGACATCGCTGGAGGGAGCGATGGCTCCCGCCGGACTGGCATCCACCTGTGGGGGAGGGATGCTTCCTTCTAAGGGAACGGGAGTCGCGTCATCGGCCATGAGACCTCCTTCGGAGATCACGCTAGTAAGCGACTGCCCGTGTCACACCGTCGCGCCAAGGTGGAACGTGACTCTTGTGAGCGAACGCGAACCCTACAGTGATACAACATGGTCGAGCGCCTTCTAACACCCTCCAAGATCACCGCCTGGCTGGGGTGCGGCCACTACTTATCCCTGCGAAATCAAGTGGACTCAGGACTATTGACGCCGCGCAGCACTCCCTTGGGGGAGTTCGCCGAGCTGCTGATCGACAAGGGCAACCGGCATGAATCGAACTGTCTCGACGAGTACGAGGCCCTGGGCAAGACGATTTACGAAGTTCCGGGGCGCAACGCGGATGAAACGTTCGCACAGTGGGTCGATCGTGTGAAGGGCTCGCTCGACACTGGATTCGATGTGATCTATCAAATGCCCTTCGTTCACGAAGATATGCGCGGTATCGCCGACTTTCTCGTACGAGTGGAGGAATCTCCCAGTTACGCCCGCTACGAACCGGTGGACGCGAAGTTAACGCGCAACCAGGCCAAGCCCGGACACGTCATGCAACTGTGCTTCTACTCAGAGGCGATCGCGGCCCTGACGGGTAGCCCTCCGCGCCGCATGCATATCTGGCTGGGCTCGGGGCGCACGGAGTCGCTCACGGTAGAAGAGTTCCTGCCCTACTGGCGTCGCCTGCGTCGCCAACTCGCCGCGATCCTCGACGAGGACGTCACGACCGTGACGACGCGGCCGCGCCTGTGCGAGAGCTGCGAATACTGCGAGTTCCAAGAACACTGTCAATCACAGTGGCGCAGCGAGGACGCTCTCGCCTTCGTGGCCAATAGTCGCGAGAGCGAACGAAACATCCTCGAAGACGCGGGGATCATCACGATCGCTCAGTTGGCCGCCCGCACGGAAGTGGTGGCGGACCTGCGCGAGGAAAAGCGTCAACGGCTCACGCGTCAAGCGGCCTTGCAGGTGGCGTCTCGCGATCACTTGGGCCCGCCCGCCTTTGAGTTCATTGAGGCGTCGGAAGACCCCGTCTACGGTCACGGATTTGAGCAACTTCCGGCCCCCGATCGCGGCGACGTGTTTTTCGATTTTGAGGGGGATCCGTTCTGGACCGCCCAGCACGACCTGATGTTCCTCGCGGGTCTGCTCTATCAAGACGAGGCGGGCGAGTGGACCTACGACGAGCGCTGGGCGCACAATCTGGTCGAACAGCAGTCAATGATCAAGGGGTTGGTGGAGTTCTTCGCGCGGCGGCGCGAAGAGTTCCCACTCATGCACATCTACCACTACAACCACACCGAGCGCTCGACGATTGAGCGCCTCATGCGTGACGCGGAGGATGAGAACCTCTTTGCGAGCTTGGTCGAGACCGGTCTGTTCGTGGACCTCTTCACGATTGCGAAGAACGCGGTTCGCGTGGGTACTGAGTCCTACAGCTTGAAGCAACTGGAGCACCTGGTGGAGTTCCGCCGCAGCGGGTCTATCGAGGGCGGAGCAATGGCGGTCGTCGAATACGAAGAGTGGATGGACACGCACGATGAGCAAACTCTCCGCAACATTGCGATCTACAACCGCGATGACGTCGAAGCGACGAAGGCCCTGCGCGACTGGCTGGTCAATCAACGACCGACCGGCCTCGCGTGGCGAGAGCCCGTCATTTCTGAAGAGGAGTACGAACTCGACACGGACGAACTCGTCGAAGCCCTCCACCTGATGCCCGAGGGCGGGGCGGAGTACCTCTTGGGAGACCTCTTGAACTACTGGCGTCGAGAGCGTTCGGCCGACGTGACGCCCAAGTACGTGGCCCTCAACGGGGATTACACCGCGTTGTACGACAACATCGACTACCTCACAAACCTGCAGGTCGTTCGCGTCGATGAGCCGACCGGGCGCGAACGAAACCCGCGACTTGTGTTGACCTGGCCCGAGCAACTGATTGATCGATCACTCGAAAAAGGAGACGAAGTTCTCTTCGCGGGCGTCGGCGTGCCCTACGGTCGTGGAACTATCTCGGCGATTGACTTTGACCTTCGCGAAGTGTCGCTTCCGTGGGGGCCGATTCAGATGGAACACGGTGGGGTGCCCGCCGCGCTCACCCGAGATCGGCGATTTCGACCCAAGCCCAAAGACTCGGTGTTAAAGGATCTCGCGCGCCAGATTCTCACTCCCGAAGTCCACGGAGGGCCCAGTCGCCTCGCGATGGCGCTGCTCGCGGGGGAGCCGCCGCGCTTTGTTACGGGGCACGGGCCGACCGACGGAGTTTTTCAGGACGAGCTCGACTCGATCTATCAGTGGGTCGACGATCTCGACGAAAGCTTTGTCGCGTTTCAGGGACCACCCGGCACCGGCAAGACATACAACGGCTCGCACGTGATTCACCACCTCATTACTTCGGGTAAGCGCGTGGGCGTCGTCGCCATGAGTCATCCCGCGATCGACAATCTGATGAGCGCCACGCACACCCGGTTCGAGGAGGCCGGAGACCTCGAGAAATTGCGCGCCCTGCGTTGGAAAGACACGAAGGATGGCACGCCCCTCGAGTTCGCCACCTATTCCCAAAGGAAGGATGATCTCGAGTCGGGCGAGTTCAATCTCATCGGCGGTACGGCGTGGCTCTTTGCCAAGCCTGAGATGCGTCAGCACCCCGTGGACGTGTTGATTGTGGATGAGGCGGGGCAACTCGCGCTCGCCGACGCCGTCGCCTCCACCAACGGGGCGCGCAACATGCTGCTGCTCGGCGACCCTTTGCAACTCAGTCAGGTGGCCAAGGCCGATCACCCCGGCGATTCGGGGGCCAGCGTGCTCCAGCACGTGCTGGGCACGCATCTCACTATTCCCAACACCCAGGGGGTGTTCTTGGCCAAGACCTGGCGCATGCATCCCGACGTAAGCCAGTTCATCTCCGCCCAGATCTACGAAGACCGCCTCACGAGTGACGAGTCGTGTGTCCAGCAAGACACGGAGTTTGGTACGGGGCTTCGGTGGTTGGAAGCACGTCACTCACGTCGCTCGACCGAATCGATCGAAGAAGCCGAGCTCGTGGCCGACCAGATTGCCCGATTGGTCGGGACCAGGTGGGTTAATCAGAGGGGCGAGTCACGCGTGCTCGAGGGGCGTGATTTCATGGTGGTCGCCCCGTATAACGATCAAGTGCGCCTCCTGCAAGCGACGTTTCGGAACCTGCCCGGGTTGAGCACGGTTCAAGTCGGCACCGTCGACAAGTTCCAAGGTCGTGAGGCGCCCGTCGTGTTCTTTACGATGACGACCTCGTCGGCGGACGACATGCCACGAGGACCGGAGTTCCTCTTTTCGAGGAATCGGTTGAATGTGGCGGTCTCGCGGGCGCGCTGTTTGGCCTATCTGGTGTGCACCGAGGAACTGCTCAATTCGCGAGCGGCGGACATCGACGATATGCGTCTGATTTCGACCCTCAGCGCCTTTGTGGAGTACGCCCAAAGTGAAGCGACATCGGGACTGCGCTGATGACGCGAATGGGACTTCGTGACCACGTTCGCAAGGGCTGGTGGGGGAGACAAAGCGCGCTCGAAACGGTGATCACCCCGCGTCCAAACTGCTAACATAGAACTCCTGCCCCCAGCGAAGACGGCCTGCGACTTGCGTCGTAAAGTCGGGCGCTGGTAGGGTAGGCATCCCTGCTACCGGGGTAACCGGTGGCGGAATCACGGGAGAAATCCCGAGATGGTGTACTTCACACCTCCGACTTCGGTCGTGTGTGTCGTCGCTCCTTGAAAACGGAAGAACGAGAGCCAAAAGCCAGTACGGGCGACGATGGGCTGATCTAACAGACCACGTCGTTCGTCAAAGAAGTACTGCAGTAGGCAGAGTATTCACACCCCGTGTGAACTCTGTTGTCAGGCGAGTATTAGAGTCGCTCGTCTGGCTCTCTGTGATCTAAGAGAACTTCGGTTCTTGAAGTGAACTTGATGGAGAGTTTGATTCTGGCTCAGAATGAACGCTGGCGGCGTGCTTAACACATGCAAGTCGAACGGAATACAAGGGAGCTTGCTCCTGAACTATTTAGTGGCGAACGGGTGAGTATCACGTGAGCAACCTGCCCCGAAGATTGGGATAACACCGGGAAACCGGTGCTAATACCGAATACCCTCCACACATCGCATGGCGAGTGGAGGAAATGTTTTTCGCTTCGGGAGGGGCTCGCGGTCCATCAGCTTGTTGGCGGGGTAACGGCCCACCAAGGCTACGACGGATAGCTGGTCTGAGAGGACGATCAGCCACACTGGAACTGAGACACGGTCCAGACTCCTACGGGAGGCAGCAGTGGGGAATCTTGCGCAATGGGCGAAAGCCTGACGCAGCAACGCCGCGTGAGGGACGAAGGCTTTCTGAGTTGTAAACCTCTTTCGACAGGAACGATTGTGACGGTACCTGTAGAAGAAGCACCGGCCAACTATGTGCCAGCAGCCGCGGTGATACATAGGGTGCAAGCGTTATTCGGATTTATTGGGCGTAAAGAGCTCGTAGGCGGTTCAATAAGTCACGTGTTAATCCCCCAGGCTCAACCTGGGGCCGCCACGTGAAACTGTTGTGACTAGAGTTTGGTAGGGGATCACGGAACTCCTGGTGTAGCGGTGGAATGCGCAGATATCAGGAAGAACACCAGTAGCGAAGGCGGTGATCTGGGCCAATACTGACGCTGAGGAGCGAAAGCGTGGGGAGCGAACAGGATTAGATACCCTGGTAGTCCACGCCGTAAACGGTGGGCACTAGGTGTGGGGACTTTTCAACGGTTTCCGCGCCGCAGCTAACGCATTAAGTGCCCCGCCTGGGGAGTACGGTCGCAAGACTAAAACTCAAAGAAATTGACGGGGGCCCGCACAAGCAGCGGAGCATGTGGCTTAATTCGATGCAACGCGAAAAACCTTACCTAGATTTGACATGCTGGGAAAAGCCACAGAGATGTGGTGTCCTTCGGGGCCCAGCACAGGTGGTGCATGGCTGTCGTCAGCTCGTGTCGTGAGATGTTGGGTTAAGTCCCGCAACGAGCGCAACCCTTGTTCTATGTTGCCAGCACGTAATGGTGGGGACTCGTAGAAGACTGCCGGGGTCAACTCGGAGGAAGGTGGGGACGACGTCAAGTCATCATGCCCCTTACGTCTAGGGCTGCACACATGCTACAATGGGCGGTACAGAGGGCTGCTAAACCGCGAGGTGGAGCCAATCCCTAAAACCGCTCTCAGTTCAGATTGCAGGCTGCAACTCGCCTGCATGAAGTTGGAGTTGCTAGTAATCCCGGATCAGCACTGCCGGGGTGAATACGTTCCCGGGCCTTGTACACACCGCCCGTCAAACCACGAAAGTTGGCAACACCCGAAGCCGGTGGCCTAACCGCAAGGAAGGAGCCGTCGAAGGTGGGGTCAGTGATTGGGGTTAAGTCGTAACAAGGTAGCCGTACCGGAAGGTGCGGCTGGATCACCTCCTTTCTAAGGAGCACATCTGTCCACTAGGGACAGACAGCTACCGAGTTGAATGCTGGCTAGTTGGCTGTGTGGTTTAGCCACCGCGGAATATCCCTCGCACTTGTGTGTCGGTGATCTGGTCAGGTGACGGCCATCCAGGCTGACTCTCGTCTTCCGTTTTGGAGGAGCGACCCGCTCCTTTGAATGATGCCCGTGAGTACTCCGGGCCGCTCATTCCCCCGACGTTCCTATCGCGATTGAGGTCTAACTCGCGAATTGGTTGAGCGTCGGTGCGCTGATCTTTGAGAATTCTAGAACGAGCACGAGCATCTATATATTTTAAATATCAATTTCTCCAAGCTACAAAGAGTCAACGGTGAATGCCTTGGCGTCTAAAGCCGATGAAGGACGTGGGTGACTGCGATAATCCATGGGGAGCTGTCTACCGAGCTTCGATCCATGGGTGTCCGAATGGGAAAACCTTGCACCCGTCATGGGGTGCAACTCCCGCCTGAATATATAGGGCGGGTAGAGGGAACCGGGTGAATTGAAACATCTCAGTAACCCGAGGAGAGGAAAACAAAAGTGACTCCCTGAGTAGCGGCGAGCGAAACGGGAAGAGCCTAAACCGAGCTGGTGTTAAAGCACTGGGCGTTGCCAGTTCGGGGTTGTGGGATTTACTAGAAGGAACCAGCAACCTTCGCAGAGTTACAAAATCGATTCGTAGCAGAAGTACCTGGAAAGGTACGCCACAGAGGGTAACGGCCCCGTACGCGAAACGAACAGATCTCTGAGTGAACACCCGAGTAACGCCGGATCCGGGAAAGCCGGCGTGAATCTGTCAGGACCATCTGATAAGGCTAAGTACTCATAGACGACCGATAGTGAACAAGTACCGTGAGGGAAAGGTGAAAAGTACCCCGGGAGGGGAGTGAAATAGAACCTGAAACCGTTGATTTACAATCAGTTAGAGAGTCGTCACAGCGTTACGACGCTGTGGCCTCGATAGCGTGCCTTTTGAAGAATGAGCCAGCGAGTTGTGGTACGTGGCGAGGTTAACCCGAGAGGGGTAGCCGAAGCGAAAGCGAGTCTTAATAGGGCGATCAGTCGCGTGCTGCAGACCCGAAGCCGAGTGAGCTTGCCATGGGCAGGTTGAAGCGGGGGTAAAACCCCGTGGAGGACCGAACCCACCTCAGTTGAAAATGAGGGGGATGACCTGTGGTAAGGGGTGAAAGGCCAATCAAACTCGGTGATAGCTGGTTCTCCCCGAAATGCATTTAGGTGCAGCGTCAGTCGTTCAGCATCGGAGGTAGAGCACTGGATGGGCTAGGGGGCCTACAAGCTTACTGACCCCAACCAAACTCCGAATGCCGATGCTCCAGAGACTGGCAGTGAGACCACGGGGGATGAGCTTCGTTGGTCGAGAGGGAAACAGCCCAGATCTTCAGCTAAGGCCCCAAATTCTGGACTAAGTGGAAAACGATGTGAGAACGCTCAGACAGCCAGAAGGTTGGCTTAGAAGCAGCCATCCTTTAAAGAGTGCGTAATAGCTCACTGGTCGAGTGGTCTTGCGCGGATAATGTAACGGGGCTCAAGTCCAGAGCCGAAGCTAAGAATTGCGTCGTAAGACGTAGTGGTAGGGGAGCGTCGAACCTGCTGTGAAGCGGAGGTGTAAACCTGCGTGGAGCGCGTTCGAGTGAGAATGCTGGTATGAGTAGCGAGAGAGGGGTGAGAAACCCCTCCGCCGTAAGCCCAAGGGTTCCTGGGGAAGGCTAATCCCCCCAGGGTCAGTCGGGAGCTAAGGCGAGGCCGAAAGGCGTAGTCGATGCACAACAGGTTGATATTCCTGTACCACCGTGTCCGCGCCCATTCCAAAGTGGGGGTACTAAGGGGCTGACCTTCGGGTCGAACCGACCAGCCCCGCGGCGGAAAGCGAAGGAGGGACGGAGGAGGATAGGTGAGCCCAGGCGTTGGTTGTCCTGGGGTAAGTACGTAGGGCGAGGTGTAGGCAAATCCGCACCTCTTAAGCCTGAGATACGATGCCGAACCGCAAGGTGAAGTCACTGATTCCATGCTTCCAAGAAAATCTTCTAGCGAGTTGACACGGTGCCCGTACCCCAAACCGACACAGGTGGGCGGGTAGAAAATACCAAGGCGATCGGGAGAACTGTAGTTAAGGAACTCGGCAAAATGCATCCGTAACTTCGGGAGAAGGATGGCCCTACTAGCGTGACGGACTTCGCGTCCCGAGCGTGAGAGGGTCGCAGAGAATTGTGGGAAGCGACTGTTTACCAAAAACACAGGAGCGTGCTAAGTCGCAAGACGCCGTATACGCTCTGACGCCTGCCCGGTGCTGGAAGGTTACGGGGATCGGTTAGCTCTTTGAGCGAAGCTGAGAACCTAAGCCCCAGTAAACGGCGGCCGTAACTATAACGGTCCTAAGGTAGCGAAATTCCTTGTCGGGTAAGTTCCGACCTGCACGAATGGCGTAACGACTTCCCAACTGTCTCAACTACAGACCCGGCGAAATTGAAGTACGAGTAAAGATGCTCGTTAGCTGCATCAGGACGGAAAGACCCCGTGCACCTTTACTACAACTTGATGTTGGGTTTTGGTTCAGTTTGTGTAGGATAGCTGGGAGGCTGTGAAGCGTTGGCGCTAGTCAATGTGGAGCCACTGTTGAAATACCAGCCTTTCTGCGCCGGAACCCTAACCTTGGTCCGTGATCCGGATCAGGAACAGCGGCAGGTGGGTAGTTTGACTGGGGCGGTCGCCTCCTAAAATGTAACGGAGGCGCCCAAAGGTTCTCTCAGGCTGGTTGGCAATCAGCTGTTGAGTGCAATGACACAAGAGAGCTTGACTGCGAGACTTACAGGTCGAGCAGGGACGAAAGTCGGGCATAGTGATCCGGCGGTTGCTTGTGGAAGCGCCGTCGCTCAACGGATAAAAGGTACGCCGGGGATAACAGGCTCATCTTCCCCAAGAGTCCATATCGACGGGAAGGTTTGGCACCTCGATGTCGGCTCGTCGCATCCTGGGGCTGAAGCCGGTCCCAAGGGTTGGGCTGTTCGCCCATTAAAGCGGTACGCGAGCTGGGTTCAGAACGTCGTGAGACAGTTCGGTCCCTATCCGATGCAGCCGTAAGAGATTTGAGAAAGGTTGTCCCTAGTACGAGAGGACCGGGACGAACGCAGCTCTCGTGTGACAGTTGTCCTGCCAAGGGCATGGCTGTTTTGCGACCTGCGGGTGGGATAAGCGCTGAAAGCATCTAAGTGCGAAGCCCGTTTCAAGATGAAATCTCTCACTGGATTAACCAGGTAAGGCCCGTGGCCAGACGACCACGTTGATAGGCCGGAAGTGTAAGTGTGGTAACACATTCAGCTGACCGGTACTAATCGGCCGAGGGCTTGGAGTTTGATGCTCGTGCTCGTTCTAGGACGCTCAAGGAGCCGGGAGACCGGTTTCGGGCTACGCAAGTAGCCGAGCGCAACAGTTTTCCGGTGGTTATGGCGGTGGAGATATACCTGTTCCCATTCCGAACACAGCAGTCAAGCCCACCAGCGCCGATGGTACTTAGGGGTTCCTCCTTGGGAGAGTAGGTCGCCGCCGGGATTTCTTGAAAGACCCCCACCGAGAGGTGGGGGTCTTTCGCATTCCTGTTCGGACAGAAACGCCAACGCGCGGACAGGATGGAGTCGTGAAGAGACCTCTGCTAGGGACCATCGTGTTGGTCGCTGCGCTGGCGATGATTGCGATCAGTGCCGTCGGTATCTCGGCCGCGCGAAGTGAGGAACCTCGCGCGACATCACTCACGCCGATCGAGATCTTCAACACCGGAACGTTCCCGAGCGTCTACGTACTGGCATCGTCGGGTTGTGCGCAGCCGTCCTGCCTTCATCTCATTGCGAGCACCGTCACAGGGCACCGCGATACGCCGGCCTCGCTCCCACCGTTGCAACACAATCGTGAGGGACTCGGGGGCACGACGCTTCAGTCATTGAGCTTCACCAACGGCGGCCAGGGGTATGCGTTGGTGGGACCGACATCATCGATGTCGTTGTACGTGACGCACGACGGTGCCCTCACCTGGCAGAAAGTTTTCGCGATGTCGGGCGTGACGTTTCAACGAATCACCGTCACGGGCACCGTCGTCTACGCCGCGATGGCGAAGTGCAAGAGCTTCGATAACGGGTGCACCGACGTCACCATTGCGAAGTCTGCGCTGTGGCCCATCCATTGGACCGCATTGCGACTACCGAGCATTCCGAATAATGGGCTCAACGGCGGCATCCCCGAAGTGTCGGCGGACGCCAGCAGCATCTGGCTCTCGGAAATCGAGAACAACGCCGAAGTCATCTGGCGCTCGACGAACGAGGGAACGACGTTCCACGAGACGACCGAGCCGCGGATGGTCAGTATCAACGGATGCGGCTTGGAACTCATGACTCCAGCGGACGCGTGGGCGCAGTGCCCGACGGGCATGCTCGAGTCGTTCTTCTACTCGAGTGACGGGGGAGCGCAGTGGGTGAGTGTTCCTCAGCGACCTTTCGCGGGTACGGGCGGAGGATTCTTCGAACCCGACTGGAACTCCACTGCCTACATCGACTACGGCGAGACGCCGAACAATTTCTATCGAGTCAATATGCAGAAAGACCTGGCCGTCCACGTGGGGGAGCTGAAATGCGACAATGCGAACTCGCCTGTCTTCATCGCCGGCGGCAGCGGTCTGGTCGTTTGCAGCACCGAGCACGGCGCGACACAATCAACGTTTCTGTACTCGACGACCGACGGAGGATCCGTCTGGCACAAGGTCGGACTCGAGATTTAGGAGTTATCTTTCGCGCGAAGGCTGAACGCGTCATGCTGGGATCGTGACCAGCCTGACTAAGCGGCTCTCGGCATTACTCGCCGTCGCGACACTGGTCGGGTCTGGACTGCTGGTCGGTGCCGCTGACGCCCGGACGTCATCGAGTGACGCAGTTTGGCCTCTTCTCATCGCGCCAGCGCAGCGATCAGGACTTTTCTATTTGCTGACGTCGCAGCCGTGTGGCAGCGAGCGATGCCTTCATCTGTACCGCACGCGCGACATCATCGATCGCACCTGGGACACCCCGTTGCGACTGGCCGCGGTCAAGGTGCCTCCCTACCACCGCCTCGCGCGAACACCGCAGGGCACCGTAATGGCCGTGGTCTTCGCCACACCGAAGATCGGTTACATACTCGAGGGCAACTCAGAGGCGCAGCAGCTTTACGTCACGCGGAATGGGTCTCACTCGTGGCAGAAGTCGCCGATTCCCCACGACGACACCATCTGGGGCCTGACCACGACGAGCACCCATCTGTATGCACTTTTTGTACATTGCTCGGTTGCTAGTCACGGATGTAACTACATGGAACTCGTGCACGCGCCGTTGCGAGCGACGTACTGGCGGGGAGTCAAGATACCTTTCGGACGGTTCGAAGTGCAACCACTCGGTCAAGTAACCGGTCATGGCGAGATGGTGATGTTCGCCGAGAAGTCGAAGAACGGCGGGAGGATCTACGTCTCGCATAACGGCGGGCGAAGCTTTGCGGCGTCGACGCACTCCAATCTCAAGAGCTCGTCGGGCTGCTCTCTAGTGGCCGAAGACGTCCAACGGGTGTGGGCGGTGTGTCCGAGGAAGTCGCGGGTGACCCTTCAGTTCAGTGAGGACTCCGGTGGGTCGTGGAGCACCTTCGTGCGACAGCCGCACAACATTGAAGGGACGGGGATCTTTGCCACGACCAGCACCGACGACTTCAGTTACGTCTACACCGGAACCGGGAAACGGAACATCGTTCGCCTCAACTTTGATGCGAATCGAGAGCACATCGTCGGCACTCTTCGATGCCAGAATGTCGCGAGCATGGTCTTCATGAGCGTGAGTCACGGCTACGCCGTCTGCAACCTTGTCAACGGTGCAACGACACTGGATCGAACGACAAATGGGGGAGAGTCGTGGCGACGAATTGCCGTGTCGCCGCCCTCGAAGTAGAAAGTGCGACGCATCCTAAGTGCGCGTCTGCACAAGTTGTCTCTGAAACTCCTGGCAACCCGACAAATATTGAACAAACAAAAGTTCTTAATTGTGAACTTCGTTAGAAGCGGTTGATCGTAACGCAATTGGAAGACAAATGCCCACGACTTTCGTTGAATGACTGGTAAACACGAATTACGGCGTGTCGCACTACGACCACGTACTAAAGGGAGACAGCATGAACACGCAAGCAATTCGAGTTAAGCGTTCGAGGTACGGAAGATTTCTATGCGGTGGAGTAGCAGCCGCGTTGGCAGTTGCAGGCGTTGCGTTGATCGGAGTCCTGCCGGCATCGGCGGCGGCGGCAACGGGTATTACGTTCTCAACGATCACCGGGCCTTTTACGGCGGGCGCGACGATTCCTAGCTTTACCGTTGGTTATTCAGGTGGAAATGGCACCACCGACAACATCACGATTTCTGGATGCGGCGTGACGGGAACGTTGACCGCGACCGCGGCGGCCTCATCTGCGACCTTTGCGGCTGTCGTCGTTAACACCGCCGGTTCGTGCACTTTGACGGCGACAGATTCGAGCGCAGGTGCAGGCGGGACGGGGACGAGCAATTCATTCACCGTGAATGCGGGGTCTGCGTACAAGTACGCATTTACAACCGTTCCGAGTTCGGCTACTGCGGGCTCTGCCCTCGGTACGGTCGTACTGAAGTTAGAAGACTCGTCTGGAAACGCGCTCACTACGGGAAGCAACATTGCCGACACCGTGACCATAACGTCCGCGTGCAAGCTCGGAGGCACAGTCTCCGCAGCGGCGGTCGCCGGTGTAGCGACCTTTACCGGAATTGTCGTGGATCAGTCGGGAAGCTGCCAGTTGACTTCGACGGATGCGTTACTGACCCATGGTGACCTCAGCACCCCCATCAGCGTCAATGGCGGAACGCCTACGAAGTTGGTGTTTACCGTCGCGCCACCCGCCAGCGTGGCAGCGACAGGAACAGCCGTTACTTCGTTCGCGGTTTCCGTCGAAGATGTCAATGGTTACGTGGAGGCAACCGGAACGTCGGTTGGAAACAACGACTCCATTTCTCTTAGTTCGCCCTGCTTGACGGCTCCTGTCGCCATCACCGCGTCAAGTGGAGTTGCCACGTTTACCACGGTGGAGTTCTCGAGCACGGGTAGTTGTGTCCTAACCGCGACTGACTCAACTCGGTCGACGACGGTCACGAACGCGACAGCAACCGTCTCGGTGGGCCAAGCCCAGGCTGCAGTTACGGTTACGACGAAGTCGGGATATCTCGACGCGCCGCTGACCTTGACCGCCACCGGCGGTTCCGGAACCGGTGCGGTGACGTTTACCGTCGTCAACGGAACGGCCACGGGCTGTGCGATTACGTCAGGCACCCTGAAGGCGACAAAGGGGGGCACGTGCATTGTGACCGCTACGAAGGCAGCGACTTCCCCGTACACGGTGGGAGTTTCGGCCGCTACGACGGTGACGATCTCCTCGGCTCCTAAGGCCGTCCGACTCGTCGGCACGGTCAAGAGGGCGAAGACAACGACTGTCACGGTGACCGGATACAACTTCTCCGGTCGTCCGAAGGTCACCAGTAATGTGGCGGGCTTCACTGGTCTCGTCACGAAGGACTCGGGCAAGACCGTGACCATCCGTATCATCATTAAGGGAACCACCGCAAAGCCCGGCGTGAAGACGCTGAGCCTCGCTTTCGCGAATGGTGCTCACGCCTCGGTCAAGTACAGCCTGCACTAACAGTTGCACCAAAGTTTTGAAACTCCCCCGGAGGCCAATCCTCCGGGGGAGTTTTCATTCGGGTCTCGACGGGCATGAGATCTACTGGACCGCGCGCGGCAGAATCAGGTTCTCAACGGCGTAGGCGAGTCCGTTGTCATCGTGCGATTTGGTGACGTGAAGCGCTTCGGACTTGATTTCGTCTGACGCGTTGCCCATGGCGATGCTGAGGCCCGAGCGCAGGAACATCGCGACGTCATTGCCCGCGTCACCAATGGTGGCGATCGAAGCAATGTCAATCGATAGATACTTTGCCAGGAAGTCCACAACCGAGCCCTTGTTGGCGTCCGGGTTGGTCACGTCAAGGTAGTAAGTCTGTGACAGGGTCGCCGAGACCTTGAAGCCGCTCACCGCTTCGAGACCTCGGGTGATCGCCGCGCCATCGTCGCTGACGCCAACGATCTTGACTACGTCCTTGCGAATATCGTCGAAGCTCGCGATCAACGTGGGTCGAAACTGCACGACGTCCGACTCGTGGGCGACGTGCGGGCCGTCAAGGTCAAGGACGAACCAGTCCGTGTTCTGATACACCCAGACGGAGAGGTTGCTCGAAGCCAGAGCGCTCGATGATTGGGGCGACGAGCGACGAGTCCACGGGAAGTTCGCTGATCGTGCTCATATCGGGGTGGACCATGAGCCCGCCATTGAACGCGCCCAGGGGCGCCGAGAGCTTCAAAGGATCTAAGAACATCGAAAAGCCCCGCGGCGGCCGCGCGCTCGTGATCGAAAACATCACGTCGTGTTCGTACAACTGCTCGACAGCGCGTACCGTCTCAGGCAGTCAGCACCTTGTCGGTGGTGATCAAGCGTGCCGTCGACGTCGCTCAGGAGTAAGCGGATCGGCGCGTCAGCCATGTTCGGGCAGAGTCCAGTGGTCGGGCTTCACGACATTGCCCACCGAGTCTGGTCCCCAACTGCCCTTTGCGTAGGTCTCGATCGGACTCGGGCGCTCGAGAAGCGGCGCCGAGACTTCCCAGAGGCGCTCGATGCCGTCGGACCGCGTAAAGAGCGCCTGGTTGCCCAGCATGACCTCGAGCAGGAGCCGCTCGTACGCCTCGAGGTTGTTGTTCTCCTGAAAGGAGTCGCGATAAAAGAAGCTCATCTTGGCCTGGCCGAGCGTCATCTCGGGACCGGGCTCTTTCGCGAGGAAGTAGGCCCGAATCGAACCGGGGTCCTTGAAGTCGATGATGAGCTTGTTGGCGTCGGGGTGCTGACCGCTCTTTTGATCAGGGAAGATCTCCATCACGGGCTCGCGGAGCCCGATGGTGATGAGCTGGCGGCTCTCCGCCAGGCACTTGCCGGTGCGCAGATAGAAGGGCACGCCCATCCACCGCGAGTTGTCGACCCAGGCGCGCAGGGCAATGAAGGTCTCCGTCGTGGAGTCGGGGGCGACTCCGGGCTCATCGAGGTACCCCTCGTACTGTCCGCGTAGCACGGTCACGGGATCCAAGACCCGCAGCGACTCAAAGACCTTGTTGATCTCGTTGCGCAGGGGCTTCGCGGTAAGCGAGGTGGGCTGTTCCATCGCCAAAATCCCGAGCACCTGAAAGAGGTGGGTGACGACCATGTCGCGGAACGCTCCGGTGCCCTCGTAGAAGGCGCCGCGACCCTCAATCGAGAGGGTCTCGGGTACGTCGATCTGCACGTAGCGCACGTGGCTTCGCCGCCACAGCGGCTCGAAGAGCTCGTTGGCGAAACGCAGCGCGAGGATATTGTCGATCGACTCCTTACCCAAAAAGTGGTCGATGCGAAAGACCTGGGACTCATCGAAGTACTCGTCGATCTCCGCGTTGAGCTTGCGGGCTGAGTCGAGGTCGGTGCCGAAGGGCTTCTCACAGACGATGCGCGCGTTCTTGTTGAGTCCTTGGGTGCCCAGCATCGAGATCACGTCGTGCATGGCGTCCGGCGGGATCGCCAAGTGAAAGAGTCGTCGTACCGCGCCGCCAATGGCGGCTTCGGCTTCGGCCACGACGACCGGCAAGCTCTCGGGACCCTCGGCCGGATCGATGGCGTAGGTGAGGTTGGAGGAGAACTCGCGCCCACTCCTTGTACGTCGGAGTTTTCTGAGCGAACTGGTTCACCGCGTCGTACGCGTACGAACGGAACTCGTCGTGGCTCATCTTGGACGTCGGGCGACCACAGCCCACGATGCGGTACTTCTCGGGCAACAAGCCGGCGACCGCGAGGTGGTAGAGGCCCGGGAGGATCTTGCGGCGGGCGAGGTCTCCGGTGATGCCAAAGACGACGATGACGTGATTGTCGGGCCGCGGGCGGGAGCTGACCGAAGTGGAGTCGGGGGGCGAGGTCACGATCTTTCCTTTTATTTGGGATTCTTCATGGTCATGGACCTACAGCGGCGCGATCCGCCAGGACGAGCGATGAAACGGGTCCGATTCGACCGGCGGGAATCGAGGGATCGTTCGCGAGCAGTTTGGCGAGGGCGTCGCGCTTGTCCTCGCCGCTCACGAGCCAGAGGAGCTGATTCGCTCGGGCGATCGCGGGATAGGTCATGGTCATCCGCAGGGTGTCTTGATACGGCCCGGCCAGGGCGACGAGTCGGTCGATGACGGAGAGAACCGGATCGCCGGGAATGAGCGACGCGCAGTGTCCGTCGGGTCCGAGGCCTAGTTGCACCAGATCGATGAAAAAGGGCAACTCCGCGGCGTAGTCGCGACAGGCCTCTTCGAGGTCGTCGCTGTCCACGTCCATCGCGACGATCGGCGCACCCGTGGAGGACAGCGCGGCGCGCAGGTTTTTCAGATTGCGCTGGTCATTGTCCGCGCGGACGACTCGTTCGTCGACTTGGTATATGAGCGTGGCGTCCCAGTCCAGGGTTTCGTGGGCGAGTTTGTCGAAGGTGGCCCAGGGCGTCTTGCCTCCGCTCAGGGCCATCGTGAAGGTCACCCCTCGAGCCTGCACGGCGCGCGCGCGGTGGGCGATGTAGGTCGCGGCCGCGTCGGCAAGTGCCGTGGCGTCTTCGAAGACCTGAAGATCGTGGGGCACTACGACGACCTCTCGACGTGTCCTCCAAAGCCGGCGCGCATGGCCGAGAGCACTTTGGCCGTGAACTCGCCTTGTCCGCGTGACTCAAAGCGTTGGAACAGAGAGGCGGAGATGACCGGAGCGGGCACGGACTCGTTGATGGCGGCCTCCACCGTCCAGCGACCCTCGCCCGAGTCCGAGACGTGTCCGCTGTACTGGTCGAGGTCGGGCGAAGCAGTCAGCGCGTCCGCAGTGAGGTCGACGAGCCAGGAACTGATCACGGATCCGTGGCGCCACACCTCGGCGACGTCGTCGAGTTTGAAGTCGTACTGGTAGTACTGGGGGTCCGAGACGGGTGAGGTCTCCGCGTCGGCTGTGGCCGTCATCTTGCCGACGTTGGCGTGCTTAAGAATGCTCAGTCCCTCGCCGATCGAGGCCATCATGCCGTACTCGATACCGTTGTGGACCATCTTGACGAAGTGACCGGCGCCGTTAGGGCCGCAGCGCAAATAACCCTGTGCGGCCGTGTCGCCGTCGGGGCGACCGGGCGTGGGCTCGAGGCCGTCGTCGCCGGGCGCAATGGTCTTAAAGATCGGGTCCAGGTGGGTGACGATCTCCTCTTCGCCACCGATCATCAGGCTGAAGCCGCGCTCGAGGCCCCAGACCCCGCCGCTGGTGCCGCAGTCCACGTAGTGCAACCCCTTTGTCGCGAGGACCTTGGCGCGTTCGATGTCGTCTTGGTAGTAGGAGTTGCCACCGTCGATCACGATGTCCCCGGGTGCGAGCAGAGCGGCCACCTGATCGAGGATCTCACCGGTGATGGCGGCGGGCAGCATCAGCCAGATCGCGCGCGGCGCGTTGAGCTTTTCAACGAAGTCCGCGAGCGACGCCGAGCCCGTGACGTTCTGGCCCTCGAGGGCAGTGACCGCACTCGGGTTTACGTCGTAGACCACGCACTCGTGTCCGTCGCGCACCAGGCGACGCACGATGTTGGCCCCCATTCTCCCGAGGCCGACCATGCCCAACTGCATGGGATTGGATGTTGTCATCAGTGCCCCTTCTGTCGGTGGCTTCGATAGTACGAAATGAGCGCGTTCGTGGACGAGTCGTGGGTGAGAGGGTCGTCGCTCGCCAGTTCGGGGATGATCGCGACCGCAAGCTGCTTACCCAGCTCCACGCCCCACTGGTCAAAGGAGTCGATGCTCCAGATCGTGCCCTGAACGAAGACCGAGTGCTCGTAGAGCGCGATGAGAGAACCGAGGACTCGAGGGGTGAGCTTCGGGAGCGAGGATGACGTTCGAGGGTCGGTTTCCCTCCATGACCCGATGGGGGATCACGGCCTCGTCGGCGCCTTCGGCGCGCAGCTCCTCGGCCGTCTTGCCAAAGGCCAGCGCCTGGGACTGGGCGAAGATGTTGGACATCAAGATGTCGTGGTGGTTGCCGAGGGGATTGAGACTCTGGGCGAAGCCGATGAAGTCGACCGGCACGATCGTGGTTCCCTGGTGAATCAGCTGATAGAAGCTGTGCTGACCGTTGGTGCCCGGCTCCCCCCAGTAGATCGGCCCGGTCTCGTAGGTCACGTGTGTGCCGTCGTTCGTCACGTGTTTGCCGTTGGACTCCATGGTCAGCTGTTGAAGGTAGGCAGGTAAACGGTGCAGGTACTGGTCGTAGGGCATCACCCCGACGGTGGGAAACCCGAGGAAGTCGCGGTTCCACACGGCAATCAGCCCGAGGAGCATCGGGATGTTCTCTTGGATCGGCGCGTGCAAGAAGTGTTGATCGATCGCGTGCGAGCCCGCCAAGAGTTCGGTAGAAGTTCTCGGGCCCTAGGGCGATCATGGTCGAGAGTCCGATTGCGCTCTCCATTGAGTAGCGCCCGCCCACCCAGTCCCAGAACTCGAACATGTTGGCGGTGTCGATGCCAAAGGCACTGACTCGTTCGGCGTTGGTGGAGACCGCCACGAAGTGCTTGGCGACGGCCGCGTCGTCCCCGAGGCGCTCGACGAGCCACGCTCTCGCCGACGTCGCGTTCGTCAGCGTCTCGAGAGTGCCAAAGGTCTTCGAGGAGATGATGAAGAGGGTCTCTTCGGCGTCGAGGTCGCTCACGGCCTCGACGAAGTCGGTGGCGTCGACGTTGGAGACGAAGCGAAAGGTGAGCTCACGCCGGGCGTAGTGGCGCAGCGCTTCGTACGCCATCACCGGACCGAGGTCCGAGCCACCGATGCCGATGTTGATGACGTTCTTGATCGACTTGCCGGTGTGGCCGCGCCACGCGCCGTTGCGGACTCGGTTGGCGAAGTCCGCCATGCGATCGAGCACGCCATGAACCTCGCCCACGATGTCGACACCATCGACCACCAGCGTGGCGTCGGATGGCAGGCGTAGCGCGGTGTGCAACACCGCCCGGTTTTCTGAGACGTTGATGTGCGCACCGGCGAACATCGCGTCACGTCGTTCTTCCACTTTTGACTCGCGGGCCAAGCGAACGAGGAGCGAGATCGTCTCGTCGGTCAGGCGATTCTTGGAGTAGTCGAAGTAGAGACTCTCTGCGGTCAGCACCAGCCGTTCACCGCGGTTGGCGTCAGCGTGAAAGAAGTCACGGAGATGCAAGGGTCGTATGTCGTCCGCGTGGGAGGTGAGGGCGTTCCAGGCGGGGCGCTCGCGTAGGGGTGGGGTCGTCGGCGTGTCCTGCACTTCTACTCAACTTATCGTCTTAGCGCGCCGCCAAGTGCGGCCGACGACGTGCCGCGAGGGCGTTCGGTTACGTCTGAGTGAACGAGTGAGTTACGCGGCGAGCAGTTCGCGCTCGTCGAGGAACGCCCACCAGGCTTCGCCAACGAGGCGTGCGGCCTCGCCAACGATTTCCGGGTCGGGGCTGAGCGACTCCAACGCATCGAAGGTCCACTCGGCGTGTTCTCCCTCAATCGAACTGTGCTCGCGCCAAAAGGCGAGCGCGTCGTCCGGTGCGCCGTAGTGCGCCGCGAGGCCGGCACCCTTCGAGTCAGCGACGGTGGCTCCCTGGCTCTCGTAGGCCAGGAGCCCGGCGAGAGACGAGACCACGCCCCGTTGTGCCACTTCGTCGTACGCAGCCAGCAGAGCGCTCATGGCGGGCGACGCTGGTGCGTCGGTTGCCCCAAGGAATGCACCGAAGTCGTCGAAGAGCTCGAGGTGGCTGGGCGGAGAGACTTCATCACTCAGGTTGGCCAGAACGAGATCGCGGGCCGCACCGGGTTCGAGCGCCTCACTGAGACGAAGCAGGAACTCGGGCATCATCGCCTCGAAGTGTCGGTACTGCTCGGCGTATGAGGTGAGTTCATTGATCGACAACTCGCCGGCTTCCCAACGACGATAGAAGGGGTGGTTCAGGAGCTGTCGATCGCTCAAAACCTCAAACATGTTTTGCTGAAGGGCCGTAGTCATGCGGCGAATGTATCACGAGCGGTGACGAGAATTCGGTGGTTATCTGCGTCCTTCGTTGTGTTGGTCGCCGAAGGAGCGAAAGCCCATCCCTGTAAACTGGCACGTGGCCTCTTCCAATCCTCCTCGTCGCGCGCCTCGCGCGCGCCCAACGGCAACTGGCCGCCCATCGAGTTCCAGCGGGAAGGGTGCCCCTCGCGCGCCAAGGAGTACGTCGTCCCGCGAGGATCGACCGGCGGTGCGAAGAGGTTCTTCGGCATCGGGAGAGAGGTCAACTCGTCGTGATGATTCGCGCTCTGCTCGTCCAGTTCGCGATTCACGCGGATCCTCGTCACCGCGTCGACCCCGCGAGAGAGACGAACAAGACGCCCGCAGTGCCCGTCCACGCCGTCCCCGCGAGGATGGCGATCGCGATTCACGCGGATCCTCGTCATCGCGTCGACCCCGCGAGAGAGACGAACAAGACGCCCGCAGTGCCCGTCCACGCCGTCCTCGCGAGGGAAGCGAGCGGGACTCGCGAAGCGCCGCTCCGCGTCGACCAGGCGCACCGGTAGGTCGGGGCGCGCCGCGCTCGTCGTCACGGGGTCCGGCCCGGCCGTCGCGGGAACGAGAGCCGGCTCCTCTCACACCCGAGCAACGTCAACGACAGCAAGCGGGTGAGCACGCCAGGTCCAAGGGCTGGGGGAGTGTCGCTCGCAAGGGCGCGGTCAACATCGAGAGCACCGGTGGGGAGATGATCGCCAAGGTTCGACCGAGGGCTCCGGAGCCTCAGTCGTCGTGGGAGCGTGTCGAGCGGCCAGCCAAAGTGGCGGCCCCCGCCAAGACCAGTACCCGGGCCCCGTACTCGCTGCCGGGTGATGTCGCCGCCGATGTGCGCAAAGCCTTCATTGGGACTGCGTATATGCGCGAAAAGATGGTGCACCAGCTCACGCGAGCGGCCGAAGCCTACGACCGCAAGCGCTACGAGGAGGCCCTTCGCCTTGGACGGATCGTGGCGGACGCCACGCCGGGCGTTGCACCAGTGCGCGAACTAACCGGCCTCGCGGCCTATCGAGCCGAACGATGGGCCATGGCCAAGATTCACCTGCGCTCTCATTTCACGATCACCCAGGACCCCGAGCACCTGCCGTTGGTCATGGACGCGGATCGGGCCCTGCACCGCTATCGCGCGGTGGAAAAGACCTACAAGGAACTCCTGGAGCACGAACCCTCGACGGACGTCTTGGCCGAGGCGCGCATCGTGATGGCAGCCACCTGGGCCGATCAACGCCGCTACGACGAGGCCATTGAACTTCTGACCAAGGCGGGCGCGACCAAGATGCTGCGCAATCCCTCGTATCGCCACGTACGCCTGTGGTACACGCTCGCCGATGTGTACGACCGCGCGGGTGACACGACCGCCGCTCGAGAACTCTTCTCACGCGTCGTGATCGCCGAGCCCGACGCCTACGACGCTCGCGAACGACTGAGCGAACTGGGCGCTCTCGCGGTGAGGAAGAATCGCAAACGTCGCGTCACTCCGACGTCGAAGAAAAAGGTCGACTAGGCGGGCGACAGCTCGAACGCTCGCCAGCGGGCGGCCCAAAGCGCACCCGTTAAGATTCGCCCATGGATATAGCCGCACTCTTGGGCGACGACGCCTCGTTACTGCTGGATCACCAGGCCACCGCGTTTCCCAAGGAACTGCTCATCCCACCGGGACCGACGTTCCTCGATGACGTGTTTACGTACAGCGACCGCACCCCGAACGTGCTGCGCAACCTGGGTTCGGTCTATGCCCACGGCCGCCTCGGCGGAACCGGGTACCTGTCGATCTTGCCCGTCGACCAAGGGATCGAACACTCCGCGGCCGCGAGCTTTACGCCGAATCCCGAGTACTTCGATCCCGCGCGGCTGTGCGATCTCGCCATTGCGGGGGACTGCAACGCGATCGCCACCACCTTGGGCAACCTCGGCATCGTCAGTCGCCGCTACATCCACAAGATCCCCTTCATCGTCAAGCTCAACCACAACGACCTCTTGCGCTATCCCACGACCTACGATCAGCAGTTCTTTGGCTCGGTGCGCCAAGCGTTCGACCTTGGCGCGGTGGGCGTGGGTGCGACGATCTACTTCGGCTCCGAGGGGTCGGTCCATCAGATCGAAGAGGTCCGCGTGGCCTTTGAAGAGGCACACCGCTTAGGCCTCTTTACGGTCCTGTGGTGCTATCTGCGCAACGAGGCATTCATCAAGGATGGTGTGGACTATGAGGTCAGTGCGGACCTCACGGGTCAGGGCAACCACCTCGGCGTCACCATCGAGGCCGACATCATCAAGCAGAAGCAGCCCGTGAACAACGGGGGCTACAACGCGGTCAAATTCGGCAAAACCGACCCGCGCGTCTACTCGGAACTCACCACCGACAACCCCATCGATCTCACCCGCTGGCAGGTCGTCAACTGCTACGCCGGGCGCATCGGCCTCATTAACTCCGGTGGCGAGTCCAAGGGCGGCAACGACCTCGCGGCGGCGGTGCGCACCGCCGTCATCAACAAGCGTGCGGGTGGTCAGGGCCTGATTCTGGGTCGCAAGGCGTTTCAGCGTCCGATCGAAGATGGCGCCGAGATCATCCACGCGGTCCAAGACGTATACCTCGATCAGTCGATCACGGTCGCGTAGCAATACGCTTCGTTCGTGAGCGACGACGACGCGGGATGGCTGACGTGGCCGAACGCCATCACGTTGGTGCGCCTGCTGGCGCTACCCGTCTTTTTGTGGCTGCTATTCGGCACCGGCCATCGCGCGATTGCGGCGTGGCTACTCGGCGCGCTCGGAGCTACCGACTGGATTGACGGCTACGTCGCGCGGCGCTGGCATCAGGTGTCCAACGTGGGCAAGATCCTCGATCCCACCGCCGACCGCATTCTGGTGATCGCCGGACTGATCGCCGTGGCCGCTGCCGGGGGCGTGCCGTGGTGGTTCGCGCTGCTCTCGCTCTCGCGCGAAGTGATCGTCTCGGTCCTCACCCTCGTCCTGGCAGCGCTAGGGGCGACGCGCATCAACGTCCTGTGGTGGGGGAAGGTCTCAACCTTCGCCCTGATGTTCACTTTTCCCCTGTTTCTCTTGACATCGAACGCCCACCACGCCCCGTTGTCGACCTGGCTGCACGACGCGCGTATCGCCTGTTGGATTATCGGATCCTGCGGGCTCACGCTGTCGTGGATCGTGCTCTTTGGCTACGTCCGACCGGCGCTCGCGGCATTGCGCACAGGGCGCGCCAGTCGACAGATTGTGTAAGTTGGCTCGCATGCAGATACCCAGTGATCTTCGTTACTCCAGTGACCATGAGTGGGCCCGCGCCGACGCGCAGGTGGTGCGTGTGGGCATCACCGACTACGCCCAAGACGCCCTCGGCGACGTGGTGTTCGTCGATCTACCAAAGGTCAACACCGAGGTGAGTGTCGGCGGCGTGCTGGGCGAAGTCGAGTCGACCAAATCAGTCTCGGAGATTTATGCACCGGTGAGTGGCACCGTCACGGCGGTGAACGAAGCTCTGAAGAACTCACCCGAACTCGTGAACTCTGACCCCTACGGTGAGGGGTGGCTGTGCGAGATCACCACGACCTCGAGCAGTGACTACGACGCACTCCTCGATGCCGCGGCGTACGGCGGCTTGACTGGTAATTGACTCAGGCGGCCTTTTTCGAACTTCACTAGTGTGAGGTCCGTGAACTGCCGTCGCTGTGGAGAGATTCTCAACGCCAACGCAAACTTCTGTTGGTCGTGCGGAGCTCCCCAGCACGAGTCATCCTCACCCGAAACGATCGCCGTACCGGTCGTGAGTTCGCCCGACGCGATGCATCCCGACGCGAATCGGGGTCCACAGGGTGAACACCGTGACGAATTGGTGATTGCCGCGGGACCACAAGCGGGCACGCGCATCGAACTCGATGGCGACGTGACGACGGTGGGACGACACGAGGCGAGCAATCTGTTGTTGGACGACGTCTCGGTCTCGCGTCACCACGCCGTGTTTACGCGCACGGCGAGTGGACGCATTACGTTGCGCGATCTCAACTCGCTCAACGGCACGTACGTGAATGGCAAGCGCGTCGAAGAAACGACCCTGCACTCGGCCGACGAGGTGCAGATTGGAAAATTTAAGTTGGTGTTTTGGGAGGCCACACGATGAAAGCGACGCCTGGGGTGATGCGCATCGGGGAAGTGCACGCCGAACTTCGAAAGATGTTTCCTTCGGTGGAACTGTCGAAGATTCGCTACTACGAAGATAAAGGCCTGGTCCAGCCCAGTCGCAGTCGCAAGGGTTATCGCCTCTACTCCGAACGCGATGTCGAATGCTTGCGCGAGGCGATCCGACTGGCCCAGGAAGAGTTCGTGCCACTGCGCGTGGTGCGACTACGACTCATCGAACAAGGCCTCCTCGATCCACCGACGCCGACGTCGACGGCGCGTCACGCCGCGCGCGAGGCCGCGGTAGGCGTCATCAGTGTTCCTGCGCCCGCGCCGACTCCCAGCGTGCCATCGCGGCCGAACTTGACCGTGGTCGAATCATCGACGAATGACGACGACTCACCCGCACCGGTCAAGGAGTATTTTTCGGGCTCTGAACTGCTCGCGACGACCGGCCTGTCACCCGCGGAGTTCAACCACCTCTGCGCGCTGGGTCTGGTGTCGGCAATCTCGCGCAACGGCGAAACAGTCTTTAGCGCGCTCGACGTGCGCGTCGCCGCTCACTCGCGTGCGCTGCTCAGCCGGGGCGTGGATCCTCGACTCCTCGGTTCGCTGCGCCGGGTGGCCGAACGCGAGGTCGGAGTGGTCGATGACCTCACCGTTCCGCTGCGCCGGGGGGCGACCGAGTACTCGCCCGAACAGGTGCGCGACATCACCTCCGACGTGGCGCGAGAGGTCGCCGCACTGCGCAACGTTCTCGTCGAACGTGAACTACTCGACTACCTGACCCAGACCTAGGAATTTGAGATGCGAGGTCTAGGCTGGCCTCATGATTGAAGTGGTGCTGCGCGCGGTGCGCGTCGACGTGGGATCGTCGACCCCGCTGCTGCTTCTCGAAGAGGTGGGCGGAGAGCGCGTGCTGTGCATCTTCATCGGCGCGCCCGAAGCGGCCGCTATTGCCTACGCACTCCAGGGTGTCGAAGCGCCGCGTCCGATGTCCCACGATCTGCTCGGACACGTCATCAGCGCCCTCGGGGCTCAAGTGTTCTCGGTCGAGATCGTGGACCTGGCGGACAACACGTTCTACGCGAATCTTCGACTCGTGCGCAGCGGCGATGAGATCGTGGTGAGTGCGCGTCCGAGCGACGCGGTCGCGCTCGCGCTACGTGTCGGAGCGCCCATCCTCGTGAGTGATGACCTCATGGACGCCGAAGGAAAGGTCATGTTGTTGACCTCCGACGATGAGGACGACGACGAGTACGTCGAGCTCGAGGCGCCCGACGAAGCCGATCTCGTGGCACAACTGCGAGAGTTCCTCGACCAGGTGCGCCCCGAGGACTTTGGGGCGTGAGGCGCGGGCTCATCTCGGTGGCGATCTTCGCCGCCTTCGTAGTGATCTATACGTTGAGTCGCCACGCCACCGACACAACAACGACGACCACCACGACGTCGACCACGACGACAACGGCGGCGCAGTCGACGACCACCACGACGTCGACGCTCGCGAGCTCCACGTGTTCGGGGAGTTCTTTTTCCGGTACGTACAATGAGGGTCAGGGTGCGGCGGGCACTATCTACGCGTCGGTCACCTTGACCATGACAACCCCAGGATCCTGCACGGTGGACGGTTGGCCCCTCGTGACGCTCCAAAACAAGTTGGGTGGGTTGGTCACCGTCACGCCGATCGACGTGCCCAAGGCGGGCAACGGGTTTCAGTTTCTGACCGGCACCGCCAGTGATCTAACCAGTGCGGCCAATCACGCGCCGAGCGCGCTCAGCCTCACGCAGAATCAGTCGGTGACATTTGCTTTGGCGTATTCGGACGTCGCGGTCGGCACCCAGGCCTGCGGAAGTGGCGTCACGATGAGCGTCCAGTTCGCCACCGACGGCGCGACGGTGGGTCTCACGCCATCTTCCCCGATTCAGCCCTGCGACAACGGTCAAATCTGGCTCAGTCCGTTCTACGCGACGAGCTAGTTCCGCCCGGCGGGCATCGGTTATTGCGGCGTTACAACGTGACCACGCGGTGACACGCGTGTCCTAGCCCCTACGATTTCTGTCGTGGCGCGCATCGATCTCAACGGACATCCGACCTGGGTCAAGCTACCCAAGAGAAAGGGTCCGACGATCGTCCTGCTGCACGGTGGACTCTCGGAGAGCGACAGCCTGCTGCGCCCGCTGGCTCCTGGTCTCTCGAAGAGATTTGAACTCGCGGCCTTTGATCGTCGCGGACACGGCAAGACCAAAGACACCGAGGAGCCCTTTAGTTACGACGCGATGGCCGATGAGACGATCGCCTTCATCGAACATTTGCAACGTCGGGTGTATCTGCTCGGTCACAGTGACGGGGCCAACGTGGCCCTCCTCGTAGCGCTGCGACGACCGGACCTCCTGCGACGTGTGGTTCTGGTGGGGGGCAACTTTCACTACGACGGTCTGGTGCCGATGAAGGACTTCACGCCCGAGAGCGAGGGGTTCGCCGAGTTCGCGGTCGACTTCGCGCGGGTGTCACCCGACGGCGTGGAACACGCGGCGGCCGTTGTCGAGAAGTCCCTGGCTCTCGTGAGGAGTGAGCCCGAACTGAGCGAAGACGAACTGCGCAATATCGCGTCCCCGGTGTTGGTGATGTCGGGGGACGATGACGTGGCTCGACTGGACCACACGGTGGCCCTCTATGAGGCGCTGCCCGAAGCCCAACTCGCGATCATTCCCGGTGCGTCGCACAGTGTGCTCAAGGAGCGCACGAAACTGTGTCTGTCGATCATCGAGGAGTTTCTGCTCGGTCCGGTGCCGCCACTGACCAAGATTCCACTCCGACGTGCGGCGCGAGTCCCGGAACCGTCGACAAAGTCCGAAGCGTGATTACAGCCACCGGTAGACTCAGCCCAATGTTGGCGCCGATCTCGCATACGCGACTGCGTTTTATGGCGTGGTGGACGTCGCTCAACGCGCTCACCAGTGACGGACTCTTGTACCTGCTCGCTGCGGGCTTTGCCCTCGTGCTGGGGGAGTCCTCGACTCAGGCAGCGCAGTGGCAGTGGGGGTATCTCGCGATGGGGCCCTACGCCTTGGCGGCACTACTGGCCTTCGTACTCGCGCGCTACATCGTGCGGCGCCAACACCTCGTGCGGGTCATGCTCTTCAGTGTCGTGGTCGTCGGCGCGATCGCCGCGCCGCTCGGACTCGAAGCTCATTGGCGCCACGCGCAACCCGAAGTCGGCGTGATTGCACGGGCCGGCGAACTGATCAGCAAGGGTCAAGATCCCTATCACACATACGACGAACACGGTCGACTGATTGGCGCCATTAAAGACCTGCCGAAGTTTGAGTCGTTCTTTCCGTACTTTCCCCTCATGGGCGCCTTTGGTTTGCCGTCCGCCGAGACGCACAAGGGCAAAGGACTAACCGATGCGCGCATCATCATGACCTTGATGAGCATCATCGTGAGTGGCTGGGCGCTTGCGTTGCTGCGCGCGTCCAAGCAGCAGAAGCTGCGCGTGGCCCAGGTCTTGATCGCTCTTCCCACCGGCGCGCTGTTCTTCGCGACAGGGGGCGACGACATGCCGATCCTCGCGCTCATGTTGCTCGCGGTCGCGGCCTTGCAGCGGCGCCAGTCCAATCTCGCCGGCATCAGTTTGGGACTGGCGGCCGCGATGAAAATTACGGCCTGGCCGATGGCCGCGGGCGCCTTGCTGGTCGCGCGTGATCGCGAAGGGCGCTCGACATGGAAGAGGGTGTTGGCGTGGATCGCCACCATCGTGATCGTGACCACCGTGCCCTTTGCCGTGCGCGCACCGAACGCATTCATGGCCAACGTTTTTGCGTTCCCACTCGGACTGGCCGGCGTCTCCTCTCCGGCCGCCAGTGCACTGCCGGGCCACATACTCACCACGTGGATGCCCATCCTCGGTCACATCCTCGCGCCGGTGTCCTTCGTCATCGGTGGGTACTTCGCCACTAAGTACATTCGTCGCCACTGGCCCCTGGCGCTCTCGCAGATTCTGGGTCTGCTCGCCATCGTGTTTCTCGGTCTGATCTGCGTGGCGTCAGCGACGCGCGTGGGATATGTGATCTATCCGCTCAACTTGTTGCTGTGGTCGTCGGTGACCAAGGAAGCCAAACTCCCCGTCGAAGAGCTGGTCGCCGTCGCCTAGATGGTGTCGGAGTTCTGGTAGATCGTGAACTTCCAGTAAACCTTGGCGGCCGTTGACTTGGTTACGGTGATGCCGAGCTCCCAGTAGAAGCCGTCGCTGCCGGCCTTTTGAAACAGCGACTGCGGTTCGCCGTTGCTGGCGGTGCGAGAAAAGAGGTTCCAGCCGCGGGCCTCAAGTTGGGTGTCGAAGAAGGTGACCAATTGGTCGGACGTGGCGTGACTGGTGGCCATGGGTTCAAAGCAGTCGTACTCACCCGCACCCAGGTCCGGTGTGTTGGCGCCCGGTTCAGGCACCGTGTTCTTAGGCACGATGAACGCGTTATTGAGGTTGCTCGGAACTTCTTCGCTTTGGAGGCAGTACTGCAGGGCCGGTCCGGGCTTGGCGTCGAGCGGAAGTCCCCCCACGACCGTGGGAATAGTCGTGGGTACGGTGACCACGCCCTTGTTGGTGGCAAAGTCCACGAGGAGAAAGACGCCGATCATGATGACCGCGAGGCCGAGAATCATCCCGGCGGGCCAGAGGCTCGTCGTGGTCGTTAACGGGGGTCGCGGAGCGGGGGGTACTTCGGGAACATCGCTCACTCACTCCATCCTAAGTGATCGATCGGACCTCGCCCTTCGCCCAGGCGCCACTCGACTGCGCCTTCAAGGGCTGCCAGTACGAAGGACTTCGCATCGCGCACCGCGTCAGGGAGACTGCGACCGAGCGCGAGACCGGCCGCGATCGCCGATGATAACGAGCATCCAGTGCCGTGATCGTTGGTGGTGAGAACTCGAGGACCGTCCAGGACCACGAGGTCCTCCGCACTGAGCAACACATCGGGGGAGCGATCAGGGTGCGTAGAGCCATCGACGTGCCCGCCCTTGACGAGGACGTAGCGCGGGCCAAAAGCGAGGATCGTGCGAGCGACAGTGACGACGTCGTCGAGGGTGACGAGGTCGTTCACGTCCAACCCGCAGAGAACCGCGGCCTCGCGCAGGTTCGGTGTCACCAGTTCCGTGAGCGGGAAAAGGGCCTCGCGGTAGGCCTCGACGCCGCCCTCTCCCATGAGGACGTCGCCGCTGGTGGCCACCAGTACCGGATCGACCACCAAGTGGGGGAGCAGTCCCTCGCGAGCGAGCGACGCGACGCGCTCGACGATCTCGGGCGATGCGAGCATGCCCGTCTTGGTGGCGCGTACGTCAAAGTCGCCCACAACGGATCGAACCTGCGCTTCGACGATGTCGGGATCGACGATCTGAACTGCGCTGACGCCCCGCGTGTTCTGGGCCGTGACCGCAGTGAGCGCGGTCGTGGCGAACACACCGAAGGCGTTCAGCGAGCGGATATCGGCTTGAATACCGGCTCCGCCACCCGAGTCCGAGCCCGCGATGGCGAGGGCGACGACGGGTTGCACGCACCAACCCTAACGATCAATGCTCACCGGTACGCTG
This sequence comes from uncultured Acidimicrobiaceae bacterium, assembly GCA_963840595.1. Taxonomy (GTDB): domain Bacteria; phylum Actinomycetota; class Acidimicrobiia; order Acidimicrobiales; family RAAP-2; genus RAAP-2. The sequence goes on along the minus strand of CAWIZQ010000004.1, from coordinate 314,421 downwards.
GGTTCGTGGGACAGCTCTTCTCCGTCGGATCGGTGACATCGACCTCTCGACTGGTCGTGGGCACGGGTGGATTTCGTTCGTTCGATGTCCTCGAAGCGTCACTGAAGGCCTCCGAGTCGACCATCGCCACCGTGGCTCTTCGTCGAGTCGATCCCAACGTGGAGGGCTCCATCTACGACCTGCTCACGGGGCTGAATGTCACGCTGTTGCCCAACACGGCCGGCTGCTATAGCGCCGAAGAAGCCATCAAGGTCGCCGAACTCGCGCGTGAAGCGTTTTCGACACCGCTCGTGAAGCTCGAAGTCATCGGCGACGACCTCACCTTGCTACCCGACACCGCCGAGACGCTCGTCGCGGCGGGCGAACTCGTGCGTCGGGGATTCGAAGTGTGGGCGTACACGTCCGACGATTTGATCGTGGCTCAACGTCTGGAGCAGTTGGGCTGCGTGGCGGTGATGCCTCTGGGATCACCGATTGGTTCGGGTCTGGGTATTCGCAATCCCCACGCGATCTCGCTCATCACCGAGCGCGTGGAGGTCCCGATCCTGCTCGACGCCGGAGTGGGGACCGCGTCGGACGCCGCGCTGGCGATGGAGTTGGGCTGCGACGGGGTCCTGGCGGCCTCCGCCATGAACCGCGCGCTCGAGCCCGTTTTGATGGCCGAGGCGTTGCGCGACGCCGTTCGCGCGGGGTACGCGGCACGTCGGGCCGGGCGAATTCCCACCCGTTTGCACGCCGAAGCCTCCAGCCCGGCCCTAGGCCGCCCCGATCTGTTTGCCATCTAGGCTGCGCATAACTACACTGATGTAGTCCTTCGCGGTAGTCTGAATGGACCTCGGTCGGGAGGGTGTACGCATGACAGTGACATCGACAACATTCGGATATAGCGGGCCGACGGTCTGTCGCCTTACCGGGGTGACGTATCGTCAGCTGGACTACTGGGCGCGCACGGAGTTAGTGACGCCCTCGATCACACCGGCGTCCGGCAGCGGCTCCAAGCGCTCCTACTCCTACAGCGACGTTCTTCAGGTCAAGGTCATCAAATCGCTTCTTGATTCAGGCGTGTCCCTCACGCGCGCTCGCCAGGCCGTGGAGTGCCTGCGCGACTCGCTCGGCGTGGACCTCGCCGCGAGCAGTCTGGTGCTGTCAGACTCGGGCTCGGTGCTCGCCGCCAGTGACGGCGACCTCGTCGACCTGTTGCGCGGCGGCCAAGGCGTGTTCAACATCGTTCCTCTCGCCAGAGTGGTCTCCGAGTTGCGGACCATGATGAGCCAAACAGATCTCACAAAGTCGGAGAAGGGGGCCGCCACGGCGTGACGTCTCCGATGGAGGAGCGACGACACCCGTCGTCGCCACCCGAGCCTGGTACCCAGCGTTCCTCAACCATTCGCCCACCCGAGCGAGCGCCTCTTCTCTCAACTTCTCACCCTCTATGGGCATGAGTGGACGTACGAACCCATCGAGTTTCCCCTCGAGTGGGACGAGCGTGGCACACCCGTGCGCGGCTTTCGCCCGGACTTCTACCTGCCTACCCAGCGGCTCTTTATCGAACTCACGGTTCTCGAGCAGCGCCTGGTGACCAAGAAGAATCGTAAGATTCGTCGCTTCCGCGACCTGTACCCCGAGATTGAGTTGGTGGTGGTCTATCAGCGTGACTTTCACCAACTGCTCCGCTCGCACGATCTGCGTATCGTGGATGGTCGAGCCGCTTAAGGAGCACCGTTGGATCGCCGTCCCTATCTGTACGACCTGCACGTCGAACTGGGCGCCAAAATCGTCCCCTTCGGCGGGTGGGAGATGCCCCTGCAGTACGCATCGGGTACGGTCGCCGAGCACTTGGCGTGTCGTCACGACGCGGTGGTCTTTGACGTCAGTCACTTGGGCACCGTTCGCTGTGACGGACCCGAGATGTTCGAAGCCTTACAGTCAACGCTCACCAACGACCTCAACAAGGTGGACCCGGGTCGAGCGCAGTACACGCACCTGTTGAACGATGACGGCTTTGTCGTCGACGACATCATCGTGTGGTGGGTCGGTACCAACGAGTTCGACGTGATGCCCAACGCCTCGAATACCGAGGGCGTCACCTCGGCCCTGCCGGGTGGACGTGACGTCACCTCTGAGCGCTGCGTGCTCGCCATCCAGGGTCCCAACGCCCGAGCAAAGGCGGCGTTGGTTGACCCGCGCTTCGGGGAAGTCGGGCGATTCCGCGTCGAGCGTTTTGCGTACAACGGGGTAGAAGTTCGCGTGGCGGGCACGGGCTACACCGGCGAACCGGGCCTCGAGATCGCTGCCCCCAATGAGGTAGCCGAGGAGATCTTTCGTTCGCTGATCGCTTCGGACATCACCCCAGCGGGCCTCGGCGCGCGCGACACGCTGCGCTTGGAGGCCGCCCTTCCTCTCTACGGACATGAACTCACCGACAGCTCCACCACGCTCGAGGCGGGCCTGGGCTGGGTCCTGGGCTGGAAGAAGGAGACGTTTCGCGGTCGCTCGGCCGTGGAGCGCGAACGCGAACGAGGCGTCGCACGACTTCTCACCGGAGTCGCCACGTCCGATCGCCAACCGCTGCGAGATGGCGGCGAGGTGTCCGTTGAGGGCGATGTGGTCGGCACTCTGTCCTCGGGGAACTTCTCTCCGGTTCTGGGACACGGCATCGGCATGGGACTCCTCGAACCGGGGCTCGCGCCGGGTCAACCCGTCACGGTGCGCCTGCGAGGACGAGAGATCGAGGCCGAAGTCGTCGCGCTGCCTTTCGTGGCCAAGGAGTCGTAGTGGCCGACTATCTGCCGCACACCAAGGACGACGTCGCTTCGATGCTCGAGTTCCTGGGCATGGACTCTCTCGACGACCTCTTCGCCCATATACCGACAGCCGTTCGCCTCTCGGGCGGCCTCGACATTGAACCTGGCCTGAGCGAACCGGACGTGGCGGCGATCTTTTCGACCTACACGGCCGCCAACCCGGCGCGCGCGACGAATCTGACGTGTTACGCGGGCGGGGGAGCGTACGACCACGAAGTGCCGGCCGTCGTGAAAGCGCTCGCCAGTCGTTCGGAGTTCGTCACCGCCTACACGCCCTATCAACCCGAAGTGGCCCAAGGGGTGCTCCAGGCCATCTTCGAGTACCAGACATTGATCGCGCGCTTGAGCGGACTTCCCATCTCCAACGCCTCGCTCTACGACGCGGCGACGTCCCTCGTCGAAGCGCTCAACATGGCGCACGGCGCGACTGATCGCCAGCGGATGGTGATCTCATCGGGTATACATCCCCACTGGCGCCAGGTGGCGCGCACGTTCGCCCACGGCACGGGACACGAGATCATCGAGGTTCCGCTGCGCAACGGAGTGACGGACTGGTCGAGCGTGGACGTGAGCGGAGCGGCCGCGATCGTGGCGGCCTACCCGAACTACTTGGGCGTCTTGGAGGACCTCTCGGTCGCCAAGGAGCTGGCCACTCGCGAGGGGGCGCTCTTGATAGTGGGAGCCGATCCAGTCGCCGCCGGCGTTCTCAAGACCGCGGGCCAATGGGGGGCGGATGTCTTCGTGGGCGAAGGGCAGGCCTTCGGGACTGCCTTGTGCTTTGGTGGCCCCTACCTCGGACTCTTTGCCTGTAGCGACGCTCAAGTGCGACGGTTACCGGGTCGCATCGTGGGTGAGACGGTCGACTCCAGTGACCGACGGGCCTTCGTCACCACACTGCGCGCGCGCGAGCAAGACATCCGACGCGAAAAGGCCACCTCGAACGTCTGCACCAACCAAACGCTCATGGCCGTCACCTCCGCCATCCAAATGGGCTGGCTCGGCACATTTGGGCTGCGCGAGATCGCCACGCGCTGCGCTCAGGGCGCGCACTATCTCTTTGATCAACTTGTCGCTCTCGACGGCGTTCAGCCGCTCGCCGATCAGCCGTTCTTTCGAGAGTTCGCGCTGCGTCTTCCGCGACCGGCCAATGAGGTAATTGAGCGCATGGCCGATCACGGGGTGCTGGCGGGTCTGGCAGTGGGCGAACTGTGTCACGGGCGCGATCCCTCAATTGAGGGCGAGAACGAGGACGTGCTCCTCGTGACGGTGACGGAACGGCGCACAAAGGAAGAGCTCGATCGCTACGTCAGTGCGCTGAAGGAGGTCCTCGCGTGAGCATCGCACCGGGAGGACGGGCCGCATCCGCACCGTTGATGGGCCACGAAACCGAGCCCACTCTGTTCGAGATGTCGGCGCCGGGGCGTTCCGCCTATCAGCTGCGCACGACCGGCGTGCCGGCTCTCACCCTCGATGAGATGGTGCCCGCCGCACATCTCAACGACGAGGTTGTGGCAGTCGCCGAGGTCTCCGAGCGGGATCTCGTGGGGCACTTCACGCGTCTCTCGCACCGTCAGTTCTCGGTCGACCTCGGGATGTATCCGCTGGGCTCGTGCACGATGAAGTACAACCCGAAGTTCTGTGACGCCATCGCCAACGACCCCGGCTTGAACTCCGTGCATCCGGGAGCCCCCGCCTCACTCAGCCAAGGCTGGCTCGAGATCATGGCGACGCTCGAGGAAAAGCTCTGTGCCATCACGGGCATGAGCGCGGCGACCCTGCAACCCGCCGCCGGTGCGGCCGGCGAGTTGACCGGCTTACTCCTGATGCGCGCCTTCCACGAAGCCAACGGCGACGATCGACGGCGCGTCATCATCCCCGACTCCGCCCACGGCACGAACCCCGCGTCGGTGACCCTTGGGGGATACGAGGTGGCGACTGTTCCCACCAACGAGCGGGGCCTCGTGGACTTAGACGCGTTGAAAGCGACGCTCGGTCCGGACGTGGCGGGCATCATGCTCACGAACCCCAACACGGTGGGTCTCTTTGAAGAAGAGATCATTGAGATCGCCCTCGCGGTGCACGACGTGGGAGGTCTGCTCTACTACGACGGGGCGAACCTCAACGCGATCTTGGGAGCGGTGCGGCCAGGTGACATGGGCTTTGACATTGTTCACATGAATCTGCACAAGACCTTCGCGACGCCGCACGGCGGTGGGGGACCGGGTGCGGGACCGGTGGCGGTTGCGTCTCGTCTGGCTGAGTTCTTGCCCGGACCCAAACCCACCAAACAGTCCGATGGCTCCTTCGCGTGGGTCACCCCTGCTCGCTCCATCGGTCGGGTTCACGGTTGGCACGGCAACTCGGTCGTCTTGGCCCGGGCCCTTGCGTACATTGACGTCCACGGTGGCGACGGCCTCACGCGCGTGGCCCACCACGCCGTCCTGAACGCCAACTGGCTCCGCCATCGTCTGCGCGCGATCTTGCCCGCCGCCTACGACCGCGTATGCATGCACGAATGCACACTGCAGGCGACCGACCTCAAGGCGAAGTTCGGGGTGCGCGGGCTGGACGTCGCCAAAGCGCTGCTTGATGAGGGCTTCCACGCACCGACCGTCTACTTTCCCCTCATCGTCGAAGAGGCGCTCATGTTTGAGCCCACGGAAACCGAAAGCGTACAAACCCTCGAAGCACTCGCGCAAGCGATCGAACGAATCGCCGAACGCGCCGAGAGTGACCCGGAGTCTCTTCACCGAGCGCCCCAGAACACGCCGGTCTCGCGAGTGGACGAGGCGCGCGCCGCTCGCCACCTCATTGCCACTGCCGATGCCGAACGGTGAGAGGCGGTCTCCCGAGCTCTCGGCGACCTGACCTCGCGCGCTGTGGTGTAGGTGAAGGGGCGGTCCGACGAGGTCGACAACGGTGAGCTTGTCACGCGGCGATCGCGCCATTCGGCTGCGGATACTGGCGTCAGGGATCGGTGCGCGTCGCGGCGCGGCCATCATGTTGTTCGTCGTGGCGGTTATCGCGGTGACCGCCGCGGCCATCGGTCCCATGTTTCTCCAGAGCGCGGATACCTCGGTCCTGACCAGTACCGTCAGGGCGACTCCCATCGGGGAGACCGACTTGCTCATGAACGCGGCGGGCAGCGCACCCAAACTGGCGAAAATGAAGACGGCATCACGCGCTGCCCACGCGCTCGCTCCCGGGTTGCTGGCGCCAACGATCTATACGGTTGACGACGCGGGGCACTTCGCGTTCAAGGACTCCTCATTCCAGGCGGACATTCTCGCGCGCACGGGGCTCTGCGCCCATCTGCACTTCGTCGAGGGCAGGTGTCCCCGCGCACCCTTCGACGTGGCCCTCAGCGAGCGGAGCGCGAAGACGGCCCACGCCAGCGTGGGGACCGTCTTTCACATCGCCGAGCCCGCCACGTCTCGCACCCAGGCGGTCACGGTCAGCGCTATCTACCTTTCGCCGACGTCGGTGAACACCGAGTACTGGAAGGAGTACAACTACTTCACGTTTGGTTCGGGCACCGCGAGCAACATCATCCTCGATCCGCTCGTCACGTCCTTCGCCACGGCGTTGAAGATGAAGGTGATCACCGAGCCTGAACTCTCCGCCGACATCCCATGGCGAGTCACGTCGACGCTGATCGGGCCGTCGGCGCTCTCCTCCCACGCTCACCTCATCGAATCGACGCTTCTGGATCGATACGACCTACCCGTGTCGTCGGGGCTGTCGAGCGTCGTGAGCGCCGTTCAACGTGACGACCGACTGATGAGTACCGTCGTGCTCGCCATCGTGTTGCAGCTGATGCTGCTCTCGCTGCTCATTGTCTATTCACTGGGACGATCGATCGTGTTGGATCGCCGGTCCGAATCCGAGTTCGCGCGCCGGCACGGATTCCCCCGTTCCGCCCTCATCGCGCTCGCGGTGGGCGAACCAGCGGCGCTGATTCTGGCGGCGTTGCCGGTGGGGCTGTTGTTGGCGTGGGGATCGCTCGGCATCATCTCGCACACGCTCTTCGAGTCCGGGACGCCCGTGCGCTTTCCCGTGTCGTCCATTCTGACGGCGGTGGGAGCGAGTGTGGCGGGCGTGATTGCGATGACTCTCGCCTCACTCGATCTGTGGCGCTCGCGCGCTACCGGCGCTCGTCAAGCGCGACGTTTTTCGGTGGCGATTGACGCCGTCGCACTCTTCCTGACAGTGACCGGCATCGTCTTGCTGACCTCGAAGGACTCGTTGAGCGCATCCCACGGAAGTTCACTGACCCTCGCCGCACCTGGGCTCCTGACGCTCGGCGCCTCGTTGCTCGGGCTTCGTCTCATTGCCCTCGTGATCAACGTGTTCATCTCGCGCACCGCCGAGTCGAGTCGAGTGGCCTGGTTTCTCGCGCTGCGCCAGATTGGTCGGCGCAGCATCTCGCTGCGACGCCTCCTGCCGCTTACGGCCGCCACGGCGGTTCTGCTGTTCGCCGTCAGCAGCTTCTTTCTGGCGTCGTCGAATCGCACGCTGGTCGCCCATTTCGACGGGGGAGCCGCCGAGATCGTGAACGTGAGCCCGCCGGCCCGACTCAACTTCGAAGACGCGGTGCGCCGCGCCGATCCGAGCGGTGACCAGGCCATGGCGGTGGCCAACTACAGCTCCTCGACCGGCGACCTCATGGCGGTCGACAGTTCGCGATTCGCCCACGTCGCCTACTGGGAGACGTCGCTCTCTCGTGAGTCGCTCGCCCAACTCGCCCAGAAGATCTCCCCGCCCACTCCCGAAGGTGTTGTCTTCAGCGGTTCGCGACTACGTCTGACGCTCGACGTGGCCGCTGGAACGCCCGCGATCGAGCTCGGCGTCAATCTCTACGACCAGACCTATCAGGCCAACCCGTCGACGTACATCGGTCCGATCACCGCGGGTGAGCACACCTACACCCTCTCGTTGAGCGGGTGCGCGGACGTCTGTCGACTCATCAGCCTCGCGCCCAACTGGAAGAACTCGAGCACGCAAGTCGCCAAGAGTGTCTCCTTCACACTCACCGGCGTGTCCGTTGAAGACAACGGCGCCTGGCACGCCGTCTCGTTCGGCGCCGGAGCGAAGGGCACGTGGAGCGCAACTCCGTCGTCGGTGAAGGTCGCTTCGCCGTCGCCGTCGGGCGTGACCTTCGACATTCCGGGTCCCCAACTCGCGCTCCAGGGGCTCTTGCTCAACGTCATCGACCTACCCCCGGCGCTGCCGGCCATCGTCACAGACGGCGCGGACGGCTCCGATGCGCCACCGTCGCCGTCGCCGAATGGCGACATTGATATCGACCTCGGTGGGGGACTGTTGCCCGCACACCCGGTCGTGCTCGTGTCTACCCTGCCGTTGCTTGGTAGCAACGGCGTGATCGCCGACTACAACTTGGCCGAGCGCGCGGCCACGAGCAGCAACGACATCCGCACGTTCCAGGTCTGGCTCGCGCCCGGAGCGAGTACCGCGATCCTGCAGCGCCTGCAAAAAGACGGTGTGACGCTCGGGTCGATCACGACGACCGGTTCAAGACTCAGCGCCCTGAATCACGCGGGCGTTGCCTTGGCGTACGCGGTGTCACTCTTGGTCACTCCGATCGCCGGAGTCCTCGCAATCTGTACCGTGGCTTTCATCATCATCACCGACGGACGCCGGCGTCGTCGTGAGCGCGCGGCGCTCTGGATGGCCGGGGTACCGATGCGCGAAGTGCGCCGAGCGCAGACTCTAGAGACCGTGTTGCTTCTTGCGACGTCACTGGTGCTCGGCACCGTGATCGGCCTTCTCGTTGACGTCCTGGCTCTGCCAAAGCTGCCGCAGTTTGTCAACGGGTCCGGGGGGCTTCAGATCTCCCACGCGGTGCCCTTTGGTCCGTTCTTCGGTTCCGTCGGCGTCTTTGCGGGACTTCTCTTGATCGCGGTCGGGATCTCCTCACGGCTCGTGATGCGACAGGCCCGTCACGTGAGCGAGGTGCTGGAGTGAGCGTGGGCGAGGCGGCGGCGAGCCACGAGGTGAATGGTGCGGAGGTCCATCTCTCGGGCGTCGTCCACTTGTACTCCTCATCCGAGGGCGAAGTCGTGGCGTTGCGTGGGATCGACCTCGACATCCCGGCGGGGGAGTTGCTCGCGTTGCTGGGACCGTCCGGCGCGGGCAAGTCGACGGTGCTCGGACTACTGGCCGGAGAGTTTCCGCCCTCGGCGGGCACAGTGCGCATCGGTGAGCACGACTTCGGGTCACTCGGGCCCGACGCGCTCTCACGTCTTCGGTCTGAGGACATCTCACTGGTGGTCCAGGGCGCGGCTGCCAACCTTCTGCCCTACGCCACGGCCAAAGAGAACGTCTGGTTCGCCCAACATGGTGCGCGTCGGCGCGGACGCCGACCCTCGCGCAGTGCGGGCGAGTTGCTGGCGCAGTTTGGGGCGAGCGACTTGGCCGATCGCCGGGTGTCGGACATGTCGATGGGCGAGCGTCAGCGCGTCGCCCTCGTGGCGGGCGTGGCGGTGATGCCCCGACTGCTGCTGATCGACGAGCCCACCAGCCAGCTCGCGAGCATCGAGCGAGACCGGGTCATTGACACGGTGCTGCGCATTCACCGCGAGATCGAACTCACTGTGGTTGTGGTAACGCACGACGTCGACGTCGCCAATCGCTTTGAGCGCACGGTGACGATCCGCGATGGACGGGTGGGCGCCGAGGGTCGCTTGGGGGTGGAGTACGCGGTGATCGGACGGGACGGCAGTCTTCACCTACCGCCTGACGTACTCGATCTTTTGCCTCCGGACAGCTTGGTGCGGGTCATCCGGCTCGAACGCGGCGTGGAGTTGCGCCGGGCCGATGAGGAAGGACCATCGTGAGTGACACCGGACTGAGCGCTACGCAACTCGGTGTGGATGTCGCGGGACGGACGTTGCTCGACCACGTGACGCTGTCGGTCGCCCCGGGAGAGATTTTGGCCATCACGGGAGTCTCCGGTTCGGGCAAGACGGTCCTTGCCCACACACTGGCCGGAGTACGTCCACCCGATCGCGGAGAGGTCCACGTCGGTGACACCGTGCTCGACGCCGGCACCGAGTTCTCGCGACGGCCGGCTCTGGTCACCCAAGACTTTGGCCTGGTGGCGGTTCTCACCGCCACCGAGACCGTCGGTCTGCCACTGCAATCACTGTTGCTCACGAAGGACGAGATCCGAGAGCGAACCGCTCACTGGCTCACGCAACTGGGTCTGGAGTCGTGCGCCAAGCGGCCCGTGTCCGACCTCTCCGGGGGTCAGCGACAGCGCGTCGCCATTGCGCGTGCGCTCGCCAAGGGGGCCGATGTCGTCGTGATGGACGAACCCACCGCGGAGCTGGACCCGGTGAATCGCGGACTGCTCTTGAGACTGCTTGACGTTGAGTGCGCGCGCGGCGTGGCGGTGGTGGTGGTCTCTCACGAAAGTGATCTTGTGGAGCGGGCCGACACGGTCTTTGAAGTCACCAAGCTGTAGGAGTCTTTCGCAGTCCGCCGACCACCGTTAGCGCCAGAACTCCATAAGCCGCTCTCCACGAGTCCGGCCTTGCTCGTAACCGGCGCGTGCCGCTGGCGGTCGAGTAGAAGGATCCATCATGTTGTCGCCAAACGCTTTCCGAGCGTCGTCGTCCGGGAAGATGGTCTCGACGCTGCTGCCGCGCGCGCGTAGGTCCTGGATCTGCGCGGCGAGATGCATACGCCACTTGACCGGCATCCGTGAACGACCGCCAAAGGGTGAGAGCACCAGCACTCGTTCGTACCCGATGGCCAGATCGGCGTTCTCACTGCGTCGATAGCCGCCGTCGATGTATCGACGCTCACCGATGCCATAAGGAGGAACGCCGAAGCCATTCGCGCAGCTCGCGGCAACGGCGTCGACGAGGTCGATGCCGCTGTAGCGATCGAATACCACCGGCTCACCGGTGCGGGCGTCGACCGCCACGATGAGCACCGATTGCTCGGGCCACTGTTGGCGGGGCAGTCGGGAGGCGACGGTCGCCCGCCACTGGGTTTGGGCGGATTGGCTCGACTGATCATCCATCTCGAGCGCCGCCGCACCGAGTCTCCGCCGCATATCGTCCGCATCACGGGCCGCACCGATGATCGCGTTGGTCCTTTCCATATGATCCGCCACCGGTCTATTCGGTGCGACATCAGGGCCAGGGGGGACGGGTCGGGCCCGTGGTGGTCCCGAAGAGGCCAGGATGCTCGCGAGTAAATCACTCGGTGATACGCCACTGGTTATCTGAGCCGCGACGGTCGAACCGGCCGACGTGCCGATGATCACATCGGCCTCCGTCACATCCAACCCGGCATCAAACAGGCCCGCGATGACGCCGATCTCCCACGCGTTGCCCGCCGACCCTCCACCATGGAGGACCAAAGCTCGCTGGCCCGAGGAGAGCCGGTGTGTCGCATCGAGATGCGGCTGAAACTGGTTAGTGGTCGCCGACGCGACGGGTTTAGGTGAAGAAGGTCCTAATTTCATTGGGAGTTGCCTTTCGCGAATTGCGTGAAGGGTGCTCCGGTCGCGACTAACTCAGTCGAACGTTCCTGGATCGCAAGGAGCACCCACTTCGGTTACTGCGTTCATAGGGCTCACCTCCTGGCGATCGACGTTGCGCGGAACGCTAGCAGGCCACTTGCGACATTCGTACACGCGACGAGTCGTTACGCCGAGGGTCCGTCTGTCTCATCGGTATCGCTGATGGTCTGCAGGACGAGGCGCAAGAGACGCGCGAGCTCCTGTTGGTCATCGGCGCTCAACGCACTCACAGCGAGCGTCTCGTGACCGTTGAACTCAGGAAAGACTCGCTCGATGAGCCGTTCGCCAGCCTTGGAGAGACCGATCGAGACGCGACGGCGGTCGTCGCGATGGGGAATGCGTCGGATGAGCTTTCGGGCCTGCAGGGTCTTCATGACACCGGTCAGCGTGCCCTTGGTGATGCCGGCTTCGGCCGCGACGTGGCCGGTCTCCTGCTCACCCCAGATCCACAGCACCCATAGAACGGTGAAGGCGACCCAGCTGAGGTCGTAGTCGCCAAGCACCTCTCGCTCCATGTGATTGCGCACGGCCGAACCGGTGCGATAGATGTTCGACACGGCGCTCATCGCCGAGAAGTCCAGTTCGTGGTTACTCAGGCGCGCGCGGATATCGCGCTCGGCCTGGAGGACAACGCTGTCCTTCGAACTAGCGATGCGTCGCGACACGTTCAGTCCTCCAGGGTCACGCCACCGTTAAAGGTGGTGCCAACCGAGCGAAAGTACCCGCCGAGAATCTCACGCGGAGCCAGCGAGGTGAGTTCCTCACTGGGCGAGTCGAAGAGCTCCAGCGTGGCCGATCCACCGTACGCGGGTCCGAGATCGACGTTGACTCCCGACATCGTGACCACTTCGTCGAGCGAGTCGCGCCCGTCAAGTTCGATACGAGGAAACCAGCGGTGGTGCAGCATCGCATGACCGTTCACGAAGCCGTTGGCCGCACTCTCACCTTTCAATGTCACGGTCGCGTTGGCGAGGCGACGGTCATTGGCCGCGAGGGTCATGCCAAAAGTGGCGCCCGGTTCGAGGCGCGGGCCGGCTTGACCCCGAGTAATCGGTCGCGTCTGGTAGATAGAGCCGAGTTTCTTGGGGTACCCCTGGAGATATCCGCGCACGAGCGCGAAGTCCTTGTCGACCCAGATGAACAGGCAGCGACTGAAGAGACGATCGTCATAGCGACACCGCACGACGACGTAGGCCTCCTTGTACTGGGAACGCACCGGATCGAGGAGTTCGGCCCCGTCGTCGCCGCAGCTCTGCCAGTCGGCCCAGATGAAGGCAACCGCTCCGGGGTCCTCGTCGTCGTGGGCGAGGCTCACACCCTCGGGCAAGAACGCCGCGATCGCGGACGGGTCGGTCCGATACTCCACGGTGAGCAAATCGCCGGAGTAGTGCCAGGGCAGAGGTGGCAGCAACGACGCCTGGCCCGTGGTGGTGCGAGGGAAAGGGAGCCCGCGCAACGTCATGACGCGACCCATCCGTTCTCGGGTCGGTCGAACCACATGTGTACCTGGCCGGTCCCGATGGCGTTTTCATAGGCCGAGTACAGCCGTCCGGGTGCGACGCAGTCGCGACCACCGATGGCCGCCACCATCATTTGGTAGTGGGCAAAGTGCCCTTCGGGTCTCACCTTCATGAACTCATCGAGGTTGTCCACCACACTGGCGTGATCGCCCCGGCCCCAGGCCTCGATAACGGCGTGGTCGGCGCGGCGCGCGTGAGCGGAATAGATGTGCTCTTCGCCGGCGGCTTCGTGGCGACGCAGCGTCCGCAGCGAGTGAAAGGTGTGGCTCAAAGCCCCCGAGGCGATCAGGATGACGCGTCGGTCGATGCGCTCCACGGCGGATGCAATGACTCGACCGACCGCCGCGAAGTCTTCGGGTTGGGCCGTCTGGCAGGTGCTCACCGAGAGCCACGACTCGTCCCCTTGGAGAAACGGAAAGAAGTTGGTGGTCGCGTACTGGATCGGCAGGTGCTCGTTCTCGATGGGAGTGATCCAGCACTCGGGGGTCGCGTCCGCGATGGCGCCCACGAGGGCGGCGAAGGCGGGGTCGCCCTTGGCGTCGTAGGGCACGCTCGACATGCCGCGGGGCAGTTCTTCGGAGGTGTAGAAGCCCAGGCGGCGTGCCGATGAGGTGATCACAAACTCCACGGTCGTAAACCAGTGACTGTCAAAGACGATGACGAGGTCGGGCTTCAGGACGTCAAAGACGTCGCGGCGCAGTTTGTGCAGCCCGGTGTACAGCGTGCTTTCGCGACCGTCGTTGAGGGCGCGACGCTCGGCGTCGGGTAGCGCGATGGTTGGGACGTGCGCGAGGAAACCGGCCCCCACAATTTCACCCATGCGTGGTCTCCTCCTTGAGCTGGTAGGTCTTGAGGTCACTGTAGAAGTCAAGGGCGTAGTCGCCGCCTTCGCGGCCCACCCCGCTGATCCCGATACCGCCGAAGGGAGCGGTGAGATCTCGCACCAAGAAGCAGTTCACCCAGATCGTGCCCGCGCGAACGTTCAGGCCAAAGCGATCGGCCTTCTTCTCGTCGGTGGTAAAGACCATGGCCGAGAGTCCGTAGGCGGTGGAGTTCGCGAGAGCAATCGCCTCGTCCTCACCCTCAAACGTCTGCAGCGTGAGAACCGGTCCGAATACTTCATTCTGAACGATCTCGGCGTCATTGGAACGTGGCTCGATGAGCGTTGGCTCGTACCACAGGCCGTCGGGAGTGGTTCGCTCTCCGCCAAAGATGAGCGTGTCGCCCGCGGCCAGAGACCGATTCACGAACCCCTCGACGCGAGCCAGATGCTCGGGGTGGATGAGGGGAGAGACGGTTGTCGATGGGTCGCGACTGTCGCCCAGGACGTGCATCTCGGCCTGGCTCGTGAAGCGCGCGAGGAACTCGTCGCGAATACTTTCTTCAACCAAGAGTCGAGTGCCGGCCAAGCAGACCTGCCCAGCGTCGTCGTACATGAGGGCGGCCTTTTCCGCCGCGAGGTCCAAGTCGGCGTCGGCGTAGACCACGAAAGGTCCCTTTCCACCAAGCTCCCCCGTGAAGGGAACGAGGTTTCGCGCGGCGATAGTGCCGATCTTGCGACCCGTCTCAGGTGAACCGGTAAATGAGATACGCCGAACCCGCGAGTCCGACACCAGGGCTGCACCGACCTCGTCGCCGAATCCCTGGACGAGATTGAACACGCCGGGGGGGAAGTCGGCCTCCAACACAAGGTCCATGAGGAGCGAACAGCTCAAGGGCGACCACTCCGCCGGCTTGAGTACGACGGTGTTGCCCGCGGCCAAGGCGGGCGCGCACTTCCACGTCGAGAGCATGAAGGGGGCATTCCAGGGCGTGATGACGACGGTGGGGCCAGCCGGCATGCGCAGCACCGTGTTGTGCGTGCCGTTCGACGCCCAGCGACGTGGTTCGTAGTGCTCGGCGAACTCGGCGTAGGCCCGAAAGTTCCGCGCGCCCCGGCCGATCACGCGCAGACGCAAGCTCTCCTCGAGCATGGCCATGTCGAGGACCTCAACGGCCGCGATGCGCTCGATATTGTCGTCGATAAGGTCGGCTAAGCGTCGTAGGAAGTTTCCCCGTTCGTGTACGCCCAGTGCGGCCCACGCAGGGAACGCCGCGCTCGCTGCAGCAAGGGCGCGATCGGCGTCGTCGGCCGAGCCGCGTGCGACGTCGGCCAACTTGAGTGACCAGTCGAGGGGCGAGCGGTCCTCAAAGGTGCGCGCCGGGGCGACTCGTTCGTTGTTGATGAAGTGACCGGTGGCCACGAGTACGTCGCCGACCAAGACGCGCTCTTCGGTCATGACTCGTACCTCGGGTGGACGCGAGGAAATGGAAGCTCCTCGCGCGAGGTGGGCACGGGACGACGCTGACCGCGAAACTCCCAATCACCGCCCATCGCTGTGGAGAGCACTTCCTCGGTGGCGGTCGGCTGAGCGCCCACCTCGTCGCTCACCGGCTCGGGCGAGGACACCACGTGGTTGGAGAGTTCGCCAAGACCTTCGACCTCCACGGTGACGACGTCACCGGGCTCGACCGGTCGCGACATGGCCGGTGTGCCCGACAAAATGACATCGCCGGGCACGAGCGTGATGAGTCGGGCGATATCGGTGACGAGATACCACATGTCCCAGGCCATCTCGTCGGTACTGCCGTCTTGGCGTACCACGCCGTTCACGCTGGTACGCATCCACTTCGAATGGAAGTCCCAGTCCGTGACAATTCCGGGGCCGAGCGGACACAGCGTGTCCGCACCCTTGACGCGCAGCATGGATCCGGCGTCGGTGTCGCGAAAGTCGTGCAGGCCAAAGTCATTGGCGATCGTGAACCCCGCAATGTAATGGGGAGCGTCGGCGAGGGTGATGTTGCGAGCGGTACGGCCGATGACGATGGCAATCTCACCCTCGTAGTTGAGGTAGTGACAGTTGGCGGGCCGCACGACCGCGCCACGGTGAGCATTCAGCGCCGACACCGGTTTCTGGAACCACGTCGGAGCGGGCGGCAGCGAGATCTGGAACTCCCGTACGCGAGAGACGTGATTGAGGTGGCAGCAGAGGATCTTGCTCGGTGACGTCGGCGCTAAGTGGACCGCGCTCGCCGCTTCGACACGGCGTCCGTCCGGCGCGACCAGGGTGTCTCCGTCGCGAACGACCTCAACGACGTTCCCGTCGAGCAGAATGCGTCGATATTCCACGCGACCTCCGAAAGTCGTTTGCAATCAAATGAATACCTCACTTTACAAACGTTCGGGCCTCCGTCGTGCTACTTTCGCCAGGGCCGACCCGGGAGGCGTTATGACGAGTTCATTTGAGCGTGTACGAGTGCTCTGGCCCGACCATTTGGGCCTCGCGCGGGGTAAATATCTGCCGGCCAACCTCGCCGAACATGGTGCGCGCCACTGCACGGGCACCTGGGCGCTCGGCTACGACCGCGTCATGACTCCTGAAACGACGGGTAGTTACTGGAACGAGGGTCTGCCCGACTTTGAGGCTCTCTTCGACATGGCTGACCTTCGACCGGGCTGGGAGCCCAACACTCAGGTGGTCGTAGCGCACCTCGAGCGAGAGGGATCTCCCTTCTCGGTCTCACCTCGCGCGGCTCTCGTGCGGGCGATCAACGACTGGCACGCGCGAGGCCTGGAGCCCCTCGTGGGCATCGAGCTAGAGGCGTATGTCTTTGTGCCCGACGGCGACGGCTGGAAGCCCATGGACACGCCCGGTGCCTTCGTCTATGGGACGGGTAGCGCAGTCGATCCCTTCGGTCTCATCGACGTGATCTGGAACGCCTGCTCGCAGGCGGAGATTCCGTTGGAGTCGGTGAACTCGGAGTACGACACGCCCCAGTTTGAGTTCACGTTGCGTTACAACGATGCTCTGCGAGCGGCCGACGACGTGTTCCTCTTCAAGGTCCTCGCGCGCGAAGTCGCCCAGCGCATGGGTCTGCTGCTCACTTTCATGGGCAAGCCACTCAGCGATCGTGGCGGATCGGGTCTGCACGTCAACTTCTCCTTTCAAACGGACGATGCGACGAACGCCATCAACGACCACGAGGCGGAAGATGGGATCTCGGCGCTGGCCAAGCACGCGATCGGCGGACTCCTCCAGCATCACCGGGCGTTGGCCGGTATCTGTGCGCCCAACGTCAACGCCTACAAACGCTTGCGTCCGGCGTCGCTTTCGGGCTACTGGGCCAACTGGGGATATGACCACCGAGGTGCGACGATTCGCGTACCCGCTGAACGCGGCGCGGGCGCCCGCCTGGAGCACCGTCTGAGTGATGGGGCCGCAGTCGTGCACAGCACCGTGGCTGCGGTATTGCAAGCCGCCCGACTGGGCGTCGTCCATGAAATCGACCCGGGTAAGCCCGAAGGCGGCAACGGCCTGGACACGATCGATGCGACGGTGGGCGTGCCCACCTCGCTCTTTGACGCGCTCAACGAGCTCGAAGCGGACACTGAACTCGTCGAGGCGATCGGTTCCGACCTCATCTCAGAGCACCTGTCGGTTAAGCGCACCGAGTGGGAGCGCTACAGCGCGGCCACGACGGACTGGGAGATACGCGAGTACCTACCCTTCCTTTAGCGAGAACGTAGCCGACGTCCGGCTCTAGGATGAGTGGGTGAGTCGACCGCTAATTGGCATATCGGGGCGGCGCTGGTCAGCTCGCGCTCTGGGTTCGAACGTTCCTGCGGCCATGAGCGGGCTGGAATTCGATCTTCACTTTTCCGACTATCCGCGATCCATATCTCTGGCCGGCGGGTTACCCGTCGAACTGACCCGGGACGCTGAGGCCGAGGAGATGATTTCTCACCTTGACGGACTGGTCCTTACAGGTGGCGCGGACGTCGAGCCCTCGCACTACGGCCAGGAGCCCGACCCCGATCTCGGCGCAGTCGAGCCGGATCGGGACGCCTGGGAGCTGGCTCTGCTCGCAGCGGCTCGTGAAAAAGGCATTCCTGTGCTGGCCATCTGTCGAGGGTTTCAACTGGTGAATGTTGTCTTTGGCGGAACTCTGCGCCAGCACGTGGAGCTCGGCGATGGTGCCGGTCACCCCCAATGGGATGTCGACGGTCACGAAGCGACCCACGGCGTCAGCGTGGTCGAAGGAACCCTTACCTCAAGTCTCTATGCGGGCGAGATTGGTGTGAACTCACTTCACCATCAGGTCGTGGATGAAGTGGGGGAGGGGCTCGTGGTCACGGCCAAGGCGAGCGACGGTGTCGTCGAGGGATTCGAAACTCCTGACGGTTCGATCGTCGCGGTGCAGTGGCACCCCGAACTCCTGGACAAGCCCGATCCGACGTTCCAGTGGGTGGTGCGCGCCGCAAAGGAAAAACTCACTCAGGATTGATCCGTGGCATCGAACGAAAGTGGTGCTGTCACGAATGCTCGTTTTGGGGCCACCCACCTGGATGCTTTCACCTCTGAACTTCAGACTTGCGAGAGTGCGGGAGGTCCGCAAGTAGCCGAGGGTTTCGTGAACGTGCGCTCGTCTCGGGCGTGCGTCGAGGAGGTCGATGATGAACGAGTTTCAAATTGAGCTGGACATTGAAAGCCCAGTAGAGACGGTTTTTGAGGCACTGACAAACTTCAAAAGGATTCCGGACTGGAATTCGAGCGTGATTGAGGTCAAGGTCGCGAACGACGCGCCACTCGGCGTCGGAAGCACGGTGGTCTACATCGGCAAATTCCTAGGTCGCACGTTCGAGTCACCGGCTCAGGTGACCGAATTCGTCCCCAGTACGAAATACAGCTCTACATCGGTATCAGGTCCTTTTCAGCTTGAAGTCACGTACAACTTGAAGGCGACGGGAACAGGTACGCGCATAACCTCTGACTTCCGCGGCGAAAGTCGAGGATTCTTCAAACTTGCAGAGCCGGTCATAACGCGTCTCGCGAAGAATCTCTTCGAATCATCTATGGACAATTTCAAGGCGTTATTGGAGGCCGACGATCTGTAGGCGCGACGTGTCGCTCGGGTTCTAGTCGAGATCAGCGAAACGCGCAACGGTAAAGGCGATGGTCGTTGGGACACTGAGCGCGAAGATTACGAGCATCAGTGATACGAGTACGAGTGACGCTCCACGAGTGTGATCGCGGACAAAGGCGAATTCGATCATCCCTGAGGTGATGGCGTAGGCGAGCAGCGCCCACTTGAAGACATTCCCAAATGTCTTCCACGAGAACGCACGAAGACGAGCGAGCAGTACGCCGGCCGCCGCCAGCAAAACGGCTGCAACGCAGAGAAGCACCGTCGCGAGCGGCAATGGCGCGGCGCGCGGCGCGTAGGAGGCGAGGATGATGCCTCCCACGACGACGCAGGCGAGCGCGCCGGACGACAACCACCCGATGGGGGGATACGGGCGATCTGCGTCGAGTGGATGGGTGTGGGGCATCGTCGCACTCATCGAGAAGCCAATCTGGTCATGATGATAAGCGTGGCAACCTGCATGATCCCGGTAATGCCTGCCGTATAGATAAACCGTTTCATCAATCGTCCAATTCGCTCGCCGTTCGGCGCGGATTTGTTCATTTCGTACAGGACCGCGATGTTCGCTGGCTCGAGTACGCCTAGCGCGATGACCGCCATGATGCCCACCACGCAGAACGAGACGATGAGCCACGCGTGATTGGGGCTAGATGCCGCAAGGTTCCCAGCGTTGCGAGCCACCTGAAACCCCGTAGCGAGCGTCATCATGACGACGGTTGGCATAATGATGACCATCTTGGGCATGAAGCGGGCCGAGAACTCAGCGCGAGCGGGTATCGAAAGTCGACCAAGGATCGGACCAATGACGAGTCCGACGAAGAGGTCGATGCCCGTCCACAATCCGCCGCCAACGACGTGGTTGAACATCAAGCCCCACTGCCAGTTGAAGCCGATTGAGAGTGCGACGAACAAGACAGCTGCACCGACAACGGGCAACCCTGCCAACGGCACCACTTGAATCTTCTGGCGCGTCGGTGCGCTTGGAACCACGTTTCCGGTGACCGTGCTGTCCATGACACCCCCCACGGAAATCTACCCCTTCATTCATTCCGAGGTATGAATCGTGTTCGCTCGTGCGACGGACGTCGTTAATCAGCGTGAGTCGTTTTCGGACAATCAATTCATAGGGTCCGATAGAAGCGCCCTCACTAACATCAGGGATCAGATCCAGCCCAGGAAGGACATGACGTTGAAAAGCACGCCGTATCTATTGTTTGACGGTAACTGCGCGGAGGCGATGACCTACTACCACGGCTGCATAGGTGGCGAACTAACGCTGACAAAACTCGAAGACACGCCAATGAAGGATCAGTTTCCAGTGGAGAAACATCGCCGAGTCATTAATGCGCATCTAATAAACGATGATCTTGAGTTCTCCGGATCTGACTGGATGGCGTCTCCCGAGTTTGATCCGGTGCAGGGCAACACCACGGCGATATTTGTTGAGGGTCTGCGATCCGATGACGTCCGATCTGTGTTTAACAGTTTGGCTGTGGGATCCGACACAGAGAGGTTCCAAGATCTTCACGAGCTACCCATCGGCACGTACGGCCAGTTCTATGACCGGTACGGCGTTCAATGGATATTTCTGATTCGGTGATGTCAAGTCTGGGGAGAGATTGCGCCGGTTAGTGGGCCAATGTCATCCCGAGAACGAAGAGTCCGGCGCACGTCAACGGGGTCGTGAGTACGAGCGTCAGAGAGTATCCCCAGTGATGCTCGCGTTGGAGGATGGCAGGAATCGCGAAGGCTGATGAGAATGTCGTTAGTCCTCCGCAGAATCCGGTTATTACGACGTCACGCACATGCGCGTCGGCAGAACCGATGAAGTGATAGGCAACAAATCCCGCGACGCCGCATCCCACAGCGTTTGCGGCCACGGTGGCCCAAGGCCGGTTAGTGGGGTGGTGGCGCCGTACGGCATACTCCGCCAGGTATCGCACAACGCAGCCGATGGCTCCGAAGATTGAGATCAGGAACAAGGTCATCGGTGGCGCCTCAATAGACCCAGCCAAGCGGCTATAACGCCACTCAAAATCGCTGCAAAAGTAACGAGGAGGCCCCCGCCGACACAGACGTGCCAGATTGCGGCCATGTCGACGAAAAAGCTCGAGTACGAGGTGAGGCCCCCCAAGAACCCCGTGATTACCAAGATTCGCGTGAGGTCGTTCGGATCCCGGTGGCGCAGTGGGCCGCGCAACAGGCGGGTAGCGACGAACACGCCGACGAAATTTATCGCCAGTAACACCCAGGGAATCTCGTGTGGCCACGTCACCGGGCCGTTCGGGTTCGCCAAGTGCTCCAGACCGGTGAGCCACGCGCGCAGCAACGTTCCTAGAAACCCTCCGGCGGCGGTCGCGGACACCGCAAGTGCGAGCTGCTTCGGGGAGAGCGAGAGATTCGGCATAAGGAAGTCAATGAAACTTACTGAACGTCAGGTGTACGAGGAGTTCTAGAGAGTCCTAGGCGTCACGACGCCAGTCTCGGACTTCGGGAAGCGCCTGAAATCCAGCGGACTTGTAGGCGGCCACGGCCCCCATATTGTCGCTGCCCGTACAGACGACCGCACTCGACGAACCGAGATCTCGAAGAACCGCCGCCCCCGCGAGAGTGATGGCCGTGGCATAGCCGTGTCTGCGGTGGTCGTGATGCACTCCCATGGGTTCAAGCAACCCGGGCCTGCCCTGGCCAGCCGACCACACCGTGATGGTAGCGACCGCGCTGTTGTCAGTGTCAAAGGCGAGCAGGCAGCAGGCGTCTGCATAGGCGACTCCAGACGCCATCATCCGCCAGCGATCGTCGCTGAAGGTTGAATTACTGAACGCCGCACGTTGCACGGCGACTCGAGTTGACACGAGGTCGGCGCCCACCACCTCAATACGAACGCCCGGAGCTTCCACGGGCCCGGAGAGGTCCCGAGAGAGGGGAGTCCAAGCCTCGTCCGGCTTCCATCCCGCGTCGCGCAACATGGCGGAGACGAATTCGCCGCATCGCGCTTCCACGTACACCGTTCCTGAGGGCAGAACACCGCGCTCGGGCTGACTTACGTCGGCCACGAACCGCCGGGCGAGCTCCTCATCGCCGTAGGCCCCAGGAGCGAGCGCCAGGCGTAAGAGATCGGGGTTGTCCAGGAAGCCGATAGCGAATGTCTGTTCGTCTCGGGACCAGACTCGGAGTGCCGCAGCGAGCGCCTCAGGGCCAAACCGCCAAGACCATCCCAGGTCACCTGGATGCAACTGCATTGGCGAGCCGTCGTACTGCCAGTCACGTAAAAGTTGTATGACATTTTCCAGGTCGCCGACTGTTGGCTGTTCCAATAGAATCGGCATGATCCCAGTAAAACACGGGCGATTGGACCCTTCAGCTTCTTCATATCTAACTTTACATAACGGACATTATCGGCGAAGAATATAAGGCATTCTGCTACCATAATTCGCATGCGTCGGGTACTTTTGGCCGTCTTCTTTGTGGCTGCCAGCTTTGGAATTTACGTGCTGCCATCGGGGGCAGACAGTGGCCTGCTGACGAATGTCGTACTTTCCTTTGACTTCAGCGACAATTCCAGCCCGGCGACAGTGAATAACGGAAACGCTGCGGGTACCGCGTGCATCACCGTAGGTCCTAATGCACAGTCGCCAACGGGTGCCATCTGCTCGAACGCGTTTAACGTCGTCGCCGATGTATTGCCACAAAATACGGGTGGATTTGTCCGCATGGTGGCCATTGCGCCCGCGACGTCCAACCAGAACAACATCGTGTGTTCCTTTCAGCCAGTTCTGCAAGGCCAGGTGGAGTGCGGGTTCAATTTCAGCACGAATGGTGTGTGGGAGATCAAGTCTCAATACAGCATTGACACCGTCTCAGGTGTCTCTTCTGTTTCAGTGACGAGCCTGCGCGTTACCAACCAATAGTTTGTAAGTCGGTTATTCGGCGCCCTAAGCGCCGCGATGGGTCGCGTACACTTCGCCAATGACTTCGCTCTTTGACGTATCGGGCAAGACCGTCCTGGTTACGGGCGGTACAAGTGGGATCGGCGAGATGATCGCCCGAGGGTTCCTGGACGCCGGCGCCACGGTTATCGCCGCCTCTCGCAAGGTTGACGTCGGTGAGGCGATGGCGGCCGAGCTCGCCCCGACAGGACGTTTCACCTTCGTCCAGGCCAACTTATCCACGGAAGACGAGTGCCGGCGGCTGGCGAAGGTTGTTGCCTCGGCAACTGATCATCTGGACGTGCTCGTCAACAATGCGGGTGCCACTTGGGGCGCGCCCATGGACGACTACGACGAGAAGGCCTTCGAACGTGTGATGTCACTCAATGTCAAAGCGGTCTTTCACCTCACGAAGTTCCTGCGCCCCCTCCTGGAGGCACAGGCAACGGCCGAGCAGCCCTCACGGGTCATCAATATTGGATCGATCGACGGACTGCGGGCGCCGGCGATGGAGACGTACGCCTACTCGGCGTCCAAAGCTGCGGTACACCAGCTCACACGACACTTGGCGAAGTTCCTTGCGCCCACGATCACGGTGAACGCCATCGCGCCCGGACCCTTCGAGTCTCGCATGATGCACGCGACAATCGAGGCCACTGGTGACGCGATCGTCCATGGGACTCCCCTCAAGCGCCTCGGTCGCGACGACGACATGGCCGGAACGGCAATCTTCCTGGCGTCACGCGCCGCGAGTTACATCACCGGCGCGGTCATACCGGTCGACGGAGGAATCGCGACTCTGTCTTAGGTCGACGGGGCCTTGCCGAGGGTGACCTCTAGAACAATGTGCTTCATACCGCGCACAATGTGAAGCGCGATGCGCTGACCGGGATGCAGTGAGGAGATCACGGCACTCACGTCTTGGGCGCTATCAATCGTCGTGTTATTGATTCCCACGATAATGTCGCCTTGCTCGACCCCGGCCTTGGCTGCGCCGGTTCCCGCAATCACGCTCATCACGACTGCCCCCTGGGAGACGGTGAATCCGTACTCTTGCTGGAGCGAAGGCGTAAGCGATTCGATTTCGACGCCAATGAATGCGCCATGGGTTACGACACTCTCCCCCGCCATCAGGGTAGAGAGAAGCGACTGAATGGTGGCGTCGGGTATGGCGAAGCCGATGTTCTGGGTATTCTCGCCATCCGACAGAGTTCCCGCCACCGCGGTGTTCATGCCGATCACGTCGCCCTCGGCGTCGAGCAACGGTCCCCCGGAGTTACCGGGGTTGATGGCCGCGTCGGTTTGAATCATGTTGTTGAGCGTCTCGGTTGCGGTATCGGTGCCCGCGGTCACGGTGCGACCGAGTGCCGACACGATCCCCGAGGTGACTGTCGGCGTACCCGCAGCCAGGCCGAGGGCGTTACCGATCGCCACGACGGAGTCGCCAACTTCTAGATCGTTCGAGTTGCCAAACGTCACCGCCGGCAAGTTAGACACGTTGTCGATTCGAATGAGCGCGACGTCGTCGACGGGATTCGTTCCTATCAGCGTGGCGCGCTCGCTCTTGGTAGTGCCACTGCGCGTGACGGTTATGGATCCGCCGTTGACGGCCGCACTGATCACGTGATTGTTGGTGATGACCAGGCCCTTCTTCGAGATGATCATGCCCGTACCCTGGTCTTCGGATCCGTCGCTCTTCACCTTGATGCTCACGATGGAGGGCAGAACCTTCTGCACGAGCTTGGGAATATCCATTCCACCGGATGAGCCAGCGCCCGGCGGGTTGGTGACTTCCTTGATGGTTACCTGTCCACCGTGCGTCGATGTACTCGATGAGGCGAAGTGGCCAGCTAGGCCGCCCACAAGGGCCGCGACCAGCAGCAACGAGACGCGCGTGGACCACAGGCTTGTCTTCTTCGGGTCCCGCGGCACGGGTGGTTGTCCGACATCAAAAGAGGCTGATGACATGGGATCGCGAAGTGTCTCGGCAGCGGCCTCGACGGCGTCGGGGACTGGCGGGAGCGGCGTGGCGTCTTCGGACGGCGTCGAGGCACCTTCGACCTCGGACTCCGGCGCGGGTGCAGACTCGTTCACCTCGTCGTTGGTGCTGTCACTCACCCCGCCATGCTACGCAGATGAAAATAAGGTCAGACTAAATGCGGCCGATTTCTATGGTTAGACGTGACCTAGTAGATTAGAAACCTATGTCTCGACGTATTGAGATCGAAATTACAAGCGTGAATGGCGATCTCGCCACGTGGCGCGCCGCGGGCGCGAAGCTACCTAAGGGTGTCTTGGCGGTCTCGCTGGTCCCCGGCGGACCCGAGGTCGGCCACGTCTATCGCGCCGACATCGAGCAGTACATGGAGGGCATTGAAGTCCTGTCCGTCACCGCCCCGAAGACGGCATCGCCAATCGACCCGCGCAATGAGCGTCTCGAGCTGATTCAAGAAGTGAAGAAAGGCCCGGATGTTGTCGTGACCTACGCCGGCAAAGGTCGTGGACCTCGTCGCGATGGCGACGAACGCGATGGGGCCCGTCGCCCCTCGTCCACTAAGCGCCCGAGCGCGCGTCGTGACAAGGACAGCGCGCCCACTGAACGCCCGTCGCGCGGTCCAAGGAGCGATCGGCCCGTGCGCGAGAGTACGGGTGACAAGGACTCTCCGACGCGAGAGCGGCCACGGCGCCCCGCCCGACCAGGTACGGCCTCTCACGGAGCGCGGACCGAGCGCCCGCACGGTCCCCAGCAGCCTCCCGTCACGACGACATTCCGCAACGCCATGCTGGCAACGCTCTCACCCGAACAACTCCCGGTCGCCGAACAACTTCTGCGTGGTGGTATGCCCGCCGTACGCGCGGCCGTCGAACTCCAAAACAAGAACGCGTCGGCCCAAGGTCGACCCACGGTTGACCCCGCGACGATTGATCGCATCGCCGAGGATCTACTCAATCGTACGAACCTCGCTCTGTGGAAGGACCGCGCCGCGGGCGCGATCGGCGCCGGCCGCGAGTTGCGCTTGCGCGACCTTCGTGCCGTCGTGACGTCGGCCAAGACAGTGTCGCTGGATGACGAAGCACGCGTGCAGCTCAAAGAACTGCAAGTGTCCCTCACGGCGCGCGTTGATCACCTCCGAACGCAGTGGAACGAAAAACTAGAGACTGCGATCACGTCAAAGAACGCGAAGGAAGCTCTCGCCCTCGTGGCCCGTCCGCCGGACCTCTCGACGCGACTGAGTTCGGACTCCGCGTCGCGCGTCGTGACACTCGTCTCTGAGACCCTGAACGCCGAACAATCGCCCGCAGTGTGGAACGAGATCGTGGAACTCGCGGCCGACACATCCATTCGTCGCAACATTAAGCCACTGGGCATTCCGAGCGATGACTCGAGTCGAGCTGTCGCCGTACACAACGCGGGTGCGATTCCGGAACTGGCCAAGTTGCTGGGGATGAAGGTGCCGCCCCCTCCCCCACCGACGCGACCGGTACGCCCAGTACGCCGGCCGGCTACGCGCCGCGCATCGTAAGAAGTCGCGCCTTCCAGCCAATCGACTCATAGAGCGATTTCATCGCTCGGTCCCCAGGAAGGGCGTAGGCGTCCACGGGAGCTGCCGCATCGTTGAGCAGGTGGTGAACGATCGTCGTGGCGACTTTTTGGCGTCGGAACTCACTCGCCACGTATACCGCTTCGATGAGTTGTGCGCGGCATAGGGCGAACCCCTTCAACGCGTCGTCGTGTAAGACCCACAGCGAGCCCGAGGCCACGGCCGAGGCGAGCAATTGGTCCAGAGGCGTGTCGTCACACAGGGTCGCGAGCAGCGCCGCTCCCCCGCGCTTGGCCGATACGTCGTGCAACGCCCGTTTCCATAACTCTTCAAGTTCTGGTGTTACGCCCTCTGCGAGCAGAACGCTCACGATGGCACGTAAGTCTTAGACGCAGTCACGACAGAGCATGTTCGCCTTGTCGGCGAGTTGGCTCGTCTTCTTGAGCAAGCGGCATGACTTGCATCGAAACTCGTCATCTTGCTTGGGCAAGATCGCCTCGGTCGTATCCAGTAAGGGATCGGCTTCCAGAGGCGCCTCATCGTCGTCCTCAGGGACTGACGTGCGCAGGATCGTCTCGGCTAGAACCTCGTCGAGGGCCAGCTCCACATCAGCGTCGTCGACCACGTCATCGTCGTCGTCAGTCACCGCGACCGCCGCCACCACGACTTCATCGTCGTCCTCAGCGGCTTCTACGTCAGCTACTACGAGGACGTCATCGTCTTCGGCGTCCTCTTCAATGACGTCGACTTCGTCCTCTAGCTCCTCTTCAGTGACGCTCTCCTCGTCAAAGCCCTCTGCGAGCTCTTCCTCGTCAAATACTTCGTCACTTTCAACATCACTTGCCATGAATTCCTCTTCTGTAGCGCAGGCATCATATGACTAAATCTCGCGTTTGTGCGCTCTTTGGGCCTAAAGAGTACATAAATCTCGGAATATCTAGCGATTCCGACGATTCCGTTCGGCAGTACGCTCCGCCTCAAGCCGTTCAAGGTCAGTGTCCGAGAAATCCACGAAGGTCATTGCGTCAGCGATGGCCTCGTGACCGGCCTCTTCGCGAATGAGACGGGCCATCTCCTGGGCCACACGACGGTAGCTGGGGTGTCCCTGAGGGCCGGAACGCAGTTCAATGAGATGCATGGCCTCACGGGCGTTCATTTGCATGACGTAGCGAATCCGAAACGCGAGGGCGACACAGTATTGTGCCTGTTCAGGGAAGTCTTTTCGCACGTCGTAGTACAGCTCGGCGGATCGACCGAGCGACTCTCGGTAGCGTTCGGCCAGCCCGGCTTCTTCCACAACCTCGGGCACGTCAAATCCGAGGTCGACCGTGAGCGGTTGCCATTCGATCGTGAGGAGACGATGGCGCTGGAGGTCGCGAAACGCACCGTAGTCACTGACCACCTCGAAGCGGTAGTCCGTTCGTTCAAAGGCGCGCCCCGGGCGGTGTCGTCGGTTGCCGCGCTGGCCAACGTAGGTCGCAAGCAAACCTCGGCGCTCATCGCTGCTCATGGCCGCCACGCGTCGGGTGGCCGCGTCGTGTGAGACGTTGGAGTTGGCGAACACAATCGCCTCCAGCACTCGCGACTCGCCCTCGGGGTCAAAGGCGACGAGACGAACGCCCTCGTCGGCTTCGGCGACGTTCGTGTCGTCCTCGACCAACGCGAGCGTGGCCGAGCGAGTGTCGGCAAGGTACGACGTCCACGCCCGTCCTCGTTCGGGAACGTCGAGACGACGCAGGAACGACGGGATGACCTTGACGAGTTCAGCCAGCATCAACTCGGCGTACTCGCGCACCTCGGGCAGAGGGTGCGCGCGCATGCGTAAGAGTAGTGACTCGTACGCCTGGCCCGACGCGTAGATGCCCAGATTCGACAGGGCGCTCGCGGGCAACAAGCCGCGCAGGCCGTCCAGGGCCTTGGCGCGAATGGCCTGTCGATAGACGAAGTCGGTGTCCTCGGCGGTCTTGGGAAAGCGCAGGGTGAGCCAGTCGGTGAGTTCCGGCAACAGTTCGCGATAGGTATCGAACATGCGATCCATCTCACCGATGTAGCGGGCCCCGAAACGCGAGTCCAGGATGTCGCTGTCGCGGTAGAAGCGATAGAGACCGTTGGGTAAGCGTCGGTCGTACCCGAGATACCGGGTGGACTGCTCCAGGTAGCTCATGAGGCGCCCGCGTTCCAATACTTTGGTGAGCAGGTTGCTCGCTTGCTCGCACGCGAGATGCACCCCACCGAGTTGGGCCACGGAGTCGTCGCCGTACTCGTAGAAGATCCTCTGGTAGAGCTCATCGGCGCGTTCGAGACCGACCGTGGCGTCAATGTGGGCGTCGCCATCCAGTTCGAGGTCGCCCACGAACTCATCGAGGAATAGTCGCCGCAGACTCTTCGACGAGCGTGAGTACCTGGCAAAAAGGGCGCCCTTGACGACCTCGGGAAGGTTGACCAGCGCGAAGACGGGACCCTCGAGATTGGTGAAATACCGCCGAAGTACGGCCGCCTCCGCGTCGGTGAAATCTTCGACAACGTAGGGGTGCATGAAAATACGAGACTAGAGGCGAAACTACTCCGACGGGTGGACGCTGGAGGCACCAGCAACCACACTGCGCAGAACCGCGTCGCGGGCGTCCAGAGCGACGTCGGCGACGCCGGTGAGGTGGCGCAGGCGGCCCAGTTGCTCGCACAGATCCGCCACCTGCTTGGCGTTTCGAACAAAATCTCCCGGCGACGTTTGGCCAATCTCGGCGTCCGCGAGGTCGAGCACCGTGCCTAGAGTGACGCCGCGGGCCCAGGCGGCGATGATGGTCGAGAAATGCGCGTCAGGCTCCTTGAAGTGAGGCACCTGGTAGCGCTCTTCGACCTCGCGAATCGTGGCATCGATGGTGGCGATCTCCTGGAACCGCTCGGCGATACTCGCTCGACGAACCTGACCGAGCCGATCTTGGTGGACGCGCTTCTTCTTCGCGGTGACGTGGTGGCCCGCCCGCTCCGAGCGCGCCAGTCGTTTGGACTCATAGACGAAGCACGACAAGAGACCGGCCAGCTCCGCCGGCTCGAGTCCTTCAAAGACACCCGCGTTGATCGACTCGGCGATGAGCAGGTCGCACTCGTGGTACAGCGAGCGCAGCAACTGCCCGTTCGCACTCAACGTCCAACCTTGGGCGTACCCGAGCTCCTCGAGCACGTTGCGACGCGCGATCATCATCTGGGTCAGTGGACGCTTCTTTCCGGCTGGGCGCCGATCACTCTCGAACTGCGCGAAGGATCGCTGCACCACCTCGAGAGCGGTCTCGTAGTCAAAGTGATTGATCAGGTTGGCCGTGAAGTTGTAGGTGGGACGAAACGATGAGTGCAGGTCCGCCGGGGGTGCCAGAGCGATTCGTCCCACGTCCTGGAGCGAGAGGTCGCTGGCGAAGCAGACAATGGCGTGTCCCTCGTCGTCCAGGCCCCTGCGCCCCGCGCGGCCCGTCATCTGGGCGTACTCGGCGCTCGTGAGGAACTGGCGACCCGCGTCAGAGTATTTGGTAAAGCGCTCGAGGGCGACGGACCGAGCGGGCATGTTGATGCCGAGCGCCAGGGTCTCGGTGGCGAAGACGACCGAGAGCAGATTTTGCTCGAAACACGTCTCGACGATCTCGCGAAACGCCGGCACCATACCGGCATGATGACCCGCGATGCCGCGGCGCAACGCGTCGACGAAGTCCGCGTACTCCAGAGCGACGAGGTCCTCGTGCGAGAAATCAATAAGGCGTGATTCGGCGATGAGTTCGATCTCTCGACGTTCGTCCGGCGTCGTGAACAGCAGACCATCGCGACGCAGTTGGTGAACGGCGTCGTCGCACGCCGCGCGAGAGAAGATGAACACGATGACCGGAAGAAGATCCTCGTCTTCGAGCGCGTGCATCAGTTCTGAACGACGTGGCGCGCGATACGGCGGCGGCGGCGCACTCGACTTGGGACCGTGCCACTTCGGTCCGGGGCGGAACTTGCGCGTCGACTTCATGAGGCCATCGATGCGGCGGGCGTCGTTGGAGAGTCGCGAGCCATCAAGGAGGTCGTGGATCTCCGCAGTTGGTTGACCTCGACGCACGACGGCAATGTGGTTGTGCAGAACGATCGGACGATTTCGTTCGACGATCACGGTCGTCGGTCCTCTCACCTCACTCAGCCAGTCGCCGAGAAACTCCGCGTTGCCGATCGTCGCTGACAGGGCGACGAAGCGTACCGGAGCGGGTGTGAGGATGAGTACTTCTTCCCACACTCCCCCGCGGTAGGGATCCTGGAGGTAGTGCACCTCGTCGAGAACAACCAGACCAAGCGACGTGAGCTGGTCCGAGTCAGTGAGGAGCATGTTGCGAAGGACCTCGGTCGTCATGACCACGACGGGTGCGGTGCGATTGATCGACGTATCGCCAGTGAGCAGACCCACGCGCTGTGTTCCGTATCGTTCGCAGAGTTCGTGGTACTTCTGATTCGAGAGCGCCTTGAGCGGCGTGGTGTAGAACGTTCGCTGTTCTCGGTCGAGTTCCCGTCCGATGGCGTAGTTGGCGATCAGGGTCTTACCCGAACCCGTAGGGGCGCTGACCAGGACATTGACGCGCTTGTCGACGGCCTCAATGGCGTCGAGTTGAAAGGGGTCGAGTCCGAAGCCGAGTCCGTCGATGAACTCCTGGCGGTAGTCGAGGAAGGTCACTTATGCAGCAGCTTGCCCACAAGGATCGCGAGGAAATAGAACGCCACCAGAGGAGCCGCGAGGGCCAACATCGACAGCGGGTCACTACTCGGCGTGACGACAGCAGCAACGACGGTGATCGCGATGACCGCGTAGCGCCAGCTGTGCAGCAGTCGCGCGGGCGTGACCACGTTAATGAGCTCGAGGGCGACCAGAACAACCGGAAACAAGAACGCAATGCCAAAGATGAACAGCATCAAGAGAAACAGCGTCAGGTACTGATTCGGGTTGTACTCGGTGAGCAGTGTCGAGCCGCCGATGTCCTTGAGCCACTGAATGGCCTGGGCAAAACTGAAGTACGCCAGCACCATGCCGGCGGAAAAGAAGACGATCGACGCCGCCACGAAGGGAACGGCGTAGCGTCGCTCGCGCGCCTTGAGCCCGGGGGTGATGAATCGCCAGGCCTGCCAGAGGATCACGGGCGAGGAAATGACGAAACCAGCGAAGAAGGCGATTTTTACTCGAAGGTTGAGGCCGTCGAGCGGGTTCGTCACCAGGAACTTGCAGTGTCCTGGGCTGGCCGTGCAGTAGGGATTCTGCAATATAACTAATAAGTGTGAATAAAAAATGAACGCCAGCACGGCAATCACGCTCACGCAGATGAAAATGACCATGAGCCGTTGGCGCAGTTCGGCTAAGTGCTCGCCCAGCGTCATTCCTGTTTCGGCGCGGCGAAGTTTGGCCATGCGGGTCTAGTTGAGCGAAGGGTCAGGCGGAGACGCGGGCATCTCCACGTGGGTGCGCGGCGTGGCTGGTCTCGGAGGGGGCTCGATCAAGGGTGGGCCCTCGGACAGTGAGGTTTCCGTTGCCTCGCCCGAGGACGACTGGGCGGCAGCGTCCTTCTTGTCGGCCCGATCGGCAAGTTGATTGAGCAGCGACACGGGGCTGCGAGCCATACGCGCGATGTCACCGGTGCTGGGCAGGTCGGGTATGGCCTCTCGAACTTCGGACTCCATGCGCTCCTGGAGGCGCTTGAGGGCGCGCCAACTGGCGCCGAGGCGGTGGGCCATTTCGGGGAGTTTGTCCGGTCCCATGAGCAAAATGATGACGGCCGCCACGAAGAGGAGTTTGATCGGACTGAGACTGATCACACCCCCAGTGTAGGGCGGGCCCCGTTAGAGATTTAGAGCCCCACCTGGTCGAACGGATGTCACTTTTTCAAAAACTTTTGGCGTGCGACTCAGCCGTGTCGCTCCAGAGACGCGAGCAACTTTTGGAACCGCTCATCCGTGCTCTTAAAGGGGTCCTTGAGCAGCACCGTGCGCTGCATCTCGTCGTTCAACTTGAGGTGAACCCAGTCGACGGTGTAGTCGCGGCGCCAGTGCTTGGCCGCCTGAATGAATGTTCCTCGCATGTGAGCGCGCGTCGTCGAGGGCGGAACGGACGTGGCGCGCTCGATCTGCTCGTCGCTCACCATGCGCTGGAAGTGTCCCTTCGCCGCCCGGCGATAAAACAGGCCGCGATCAAAGTCGGTGTCGTGGTAGAGCAGGTCGATCAGAGCGATCTTCGGGTCACCCAGATCGACGCCGTTGCGCTCTCGCTCACGATCGATGATCTGGAGTTTGGCGATCCAGTCGACGCGATCCGCGAGACCCATGGGGTCGCTGCGGTACTGCTCGATGACTTCGCGCCACATGCGCACCGCTTGGACCTGATCGGGCGGCACGTCGCGCACCTCGACGAATTTTTCGGCGCGTTCGCACAGGTCCTCTTGAATCTCGAGTGCCGTCAGGTCACGGCCGTTCATCAACTTGACCGGCTCTTTACTCCACAGGTCGTAGGAGATGTCACGCAGCGCGTTGATCGGAGACGCCATCGTGTAGTCGCGCAGCTGGACGATGTTGTCCTCGATCATGGCCAAGACAACCGACGCCGTACCCAACTTGAGGAACGTGGCGTACTCGCTCATGTTGGAGTCCCCCACAATGACGTGGAGTCGGCGGAACTTCTCGGGGTCGGCGTGGGGCTCATCACGCGTGTTGATGATCGGTCGGCTTCGCGTGGTGGCCGAAGAGATGGCTTCCCAAATGTGCTCGGCGCGCTGGCTCATCGAATAGGCGGTGCCCTTGGCGTTGGTGACCACTTTGCCGGCGCCGGTGAAGATCTGCCGGCTGATCAGGAAGGGAATGAACACGTTCTCCAGGCGCGAGAGGTCCTCAATGCGCTCAATGCAGTAGTTCTCGTGACACCCGTACGAGTTGCCCGTCGAGTCGGTGTTGTTCTTGAAGAGAAAGATGTCGCCGCGAATGCCTTCGTCGCGCAGTTGGGACTGGGCGTACCCCACCAGTTCGCGCAGAATCGACTCGCCCGCTTTGTCCTGGGCGACGACGTCGCTCAGTGAGTCGCATTCGGCCGTGGCGTACTCGGGGTGGCTACCGACATCGAGGTAGAGCCGGCTCCCGTTCTCCAGAAAGACGTTGGACGACCGGCCCCAGGCCACGACTTTGCGAAAGAGGAATCGCGATACTTCGTCCGGGCTGAGGCGACGCTGGCCCCGCAGCGAGAACGTGATGCCGTACTCGGTCTCGACACCATAGATTCGTCGCAGCATTGTCTCGTCCCTCAGCCCAAAAGTTCGCTCACCCGTGCGTCAGTCAGTCGCTCGAACGTGCGACGTGTGCCGCGGTCTTCAAGTACGCAGACCTCAAGCTCCTCGGAGCTCAGCACGCGATCGGGACCGGCCAACGCGCTTACCGCGTTGCGCAACGTGGTCGCCAAGGGCTCTACGGACTCTTCGGACGTGGCGAAGCGTTCCTTGATGGTCTCGGCGTCGCCACCCAACACGGCAAAGCGCGGCTCATCCGAGATGGTGCCCTCGTACGCGACGCGATAGAGCTTGGTCGGACGAAGCTGGTTTCCGAGCTGGGCCACCAGGATCTCCACCTCGAGGGGCTTTTGACCCTCGGTGAACATGTCGCCGAGGTGTTGGGCGTAGTAGTTAGCCAGGGCCCTCGCATCCACGTCTTCACGCGAGTAGGTAAAGCCCGTCGAATCGGCCCAGCGAATGCCGGCTTCTCGCAGTCGATCGAACTCGTTGTACTTACCCACGCCAGCAAAGGCGATGCGGTCGTAGATCTCGGAGATCTTGTTGAGCGACGCTGAAGGGTTCTCGGCCACGAGGAGAACTCCCGCGTCGTACACGGCCGCGACGATCGAGCGACCCCGCGCGATCCCCTTCTGGGCGAACTCGGCACGGTCCTTGATGAGCTGTTCGGGCGGGACGTAAAAGTAGTTGCTCATCGCAGCGATCCACCCGGTACGCCGCGCGACTCGGTGCGCCGAGCATTGATCACCCGGAAACGCTCCGCCACCTCAGCTGCCACGAGTTCTTGGAAACCCTCGGCGGTCAGGGTCACGATCATGGGATAGATCTCGCGCACGAAGTCCGGGCCGCCGGTGCTCGGGTCGTTGTCGCCCGCCTCGTAGAGGGCGAGGGCGCCTAGGTCGAGCGCTTCCTCGCGAGTGAGGTTGTCG
Source organism: uncultured Acidimicrobiaceae bacterium (assembly GCA_963840595.1). Classification (GTDB taxonomy): domain Bacteria; phylum Actinomycetota; class Acidimicrobiia; order Acidimicrobiales; family RAAP-2; genus RAAP-2. The sequence continues at coordinate 279,905 of CAWIZQ010000004.1, read as the reverse complement.
CGGAATCCCAGTCGCAGTGTGCCCTCGGCGAAGGGCGAACCCGAACCGATCGAGGCGAAATCGTTTCGCTCGTAACACCCCCCGGCTCCGTCGTACTCGAAGATTCGACCGGTGAGATGACTGTCGTCCCAGCCGGCGAGCAGCGGCAACACGCCCAGCGGGGTGCTGAGGTTGTTGCGCTGGATGATGGGTGAGAGGTAGTTGGCCTTGCCCTCGAGGCTCAGCGACGAGTTGGTCATCTTCTCGTAGTGCTCAAAGGACAGTTGGGCGAACTTGAGCACTTCCAAGCCGCGCGCCGCGCTGCCGGAGATGGCGAGGGCCGTGAAACGGTCAGCCGCCTCAATCTTGCGTACATCACGGCTCGCGATGTAGTTACCGGTGGCCTGACGGTCGCCCACCATGACGACGCCCCCGTCGAAGCGTACGGCGATGACCGTCGTGGAGTGGGGCGTCTCGTGGTCCCGCTCCTGACGGGCTGAACCAAGACCCATCGTCTGGGCAAAGTTCCAAAACGAGGGTCCGGGGTCGCCGTGGGCGCTAAAGAGCGGAAGTCCCACGCAGTTACTCTCCGCCCTTTTGGACGTAGTTACGCACGAACTCCTCGGCGTTCTCCTCGAGAACCTCATCGATCTCGTCTAAGAGATCGTCCAAGTCCGCCTTTAGCTGGTCGCCCTTGGTGGCATCGACGGAGACGTCCTCGGAGGTCTTTTCCGAGCGCTCGGTGCGTTGCTTTTGAATTCGTTCTCGTTCACTCATACTTCTGTTCTACCTGTCTAGAGCGGCGAGAAGTTCACCCGCCGTTGCACTCGTTTCTAGCAACTCTGCAGTCAGTGCGTGTGTACCCCTTAAGGGATCAAGCATTGGCACGCGTTGCAGGGGTCCCTCGCCCAGGTCAAACACCACCGAATCCCAATTGGCCGCCACGATCTCTTCGGGGAATTTGGCCACGCAGCGCCCGCGAAAAAAGGCTCGCGTGTCGAGTGGCGGATTGTGAACGGCATCACGAATCACAGTCTCGTCGAAGAGATGGCGGAGCCCCACGCGCGCCGCCAGTGAGTGGGTCGGGCGCACGTCGTGATACTGAAGGTCGATGGCGCGCAGTTTGGCATCGCGGTCGCGCAACTGGTGACGCTCTTGAAATCCGCTCACGATTCGCCACTTGGCGACCCAGTCCACCCGGTCAGCGACCGCGTCTGGGTCGTCGCGCACGCCGTCGAGCATCTCGCGCCACTGTTGCATCACAAAGCCGACCTCCTCGGGCGAGGCGACGGCGTCACCGCCGAAGTCAGCCACGTAGTGATCGGCGACCCGCCACAGTTCGTCTTGGTAGTCCCACGCCGTGCGAGAGGTTTCGTCGTCACAGGGAACCGCTTCGGAGAGCGACAGGTCCATCGAGTAGCTGCGAACGGCGTGCACCGGAGAACGCGGCATGGCGGGAAACTCCTCCACCCCACGTTCCTCGAGTGCCGCGAGCAGCAGGGCCGTGGAGCCGAGCTTCACCAGGGTCGCCACCTGGCTCATGTTGGCGTCGCCAATGATGACGTGCAGTCGTCGGAACCGCTCGGCGTCGCTGTGCGGTTCGTCGCGAGTGTTGATGATCGGGCGCTTGAGCGTTGTCTCCAGACCGACGATCTCTTCGAAGAACTCGGATCGCTGCGAGAGCTGAAACGAGGGATTGCGCTCCAATGCTGGCTCGGTCTCCGCGCCGACCTTGCCCGCGCCGACCACGATCTGTCGTGACACAAAGTGCGGCACCATCGCTCGAATGACGTGGGCGAAGTCCAGGTCGCGCTTGACGAGATAGTTCTCGTGCGTGCCGTAGGAGTTGCCCTTACCGTCGGAGTTGTTCTTGTAGAGCGTGATCGCCTGGTCGGGCTCCAACGACTTGTTCGCGATGTCAAGCGCTCGGCGCATCACCTCTTCTCCCGCCAGGTCGTAGAGGGTGGCTTCACGCGGGGTACGACACTCGGGCGAGGAGTACTCCGGGTGGGCGTGATCGACGTACAGGCGTGCGCCGTTGGTGAGAACGGTGTTGGCCAGGTGCGTCTCGACGATCGGCGCGAACGAAGTCAGGTCGACACGACCGCGCGCGTCCATGTCGGGGGTCTCGCCCTCGAAGTCCCAGTTGATTCTCGTGTGGCCCTGCTGGGCGTAGGCGTTGACGATGATGCTCGAAGAGGCAATCGGATCCAGGTTGGGGCCGCCCGCGATCCCATACTCCGTCTCGATACCCATTACCTTGGCGATGGCCATGGCCTTAGAGGTACTGCCCAGTGCCCACGTGTTGGATCGAGCGACCGCCCTTGACGTCCTGCTCTTCTTCGCGATTGATAAGGGTGCGAATGAAGATGATGCGCTCACCCTTCTTGCCCGAAATCTTCGCCCAGTCGTCGGGGTTGGTGGTGTTCGGCAGGTCTTCGTTCTCGCGGAACTCCTCGCGAATGGAGTCGGCCAAGTCGCCTTGTCGCAGTCCTCGACCCTGCCCGGCGATCTCCCGTTTGACGGCGATTTTCTTGGCGCGTCGCACGATGTTCTCAATCATGGCCCCCGAGGCGAAGTCCTTGAAGTACAGAACCTCTTTGTCCCCGCCCTGGTAGGTCACTTCGAGGAATCGGTTCTCGTCGTCCACCTGGTACATGAGTTTGACGGTTTCCTCGATGATGGCCTGGACCGCTTTGGCGCGGTCCCCTCCCCCGAGGTCGATCACCGTCGTGGGGTCGAGGGGCAACTCGACGTGGAGGTAGCGCTGGAAGATCTGGGCCGCCGCTTCTTCGTTGGGCCGCTCGATCTTGATCTTCACGTCGAGTCGTCCGGGGCGAAGGATCGCTGGGTCGATCAGATCCTCGCGGTTGGTGGCGCCGATGACGATGACGTCACGTAGCGACTCCACCCCGTCGATTTCGGCCAGGAGCTGGGGAACGATTGTTGACTCCATGTCCGAGCTAATTCCGGTACCCCGGGTACGAAAGAGCGAGTCCATCTCATCGAAGAAGACAATGACGGGCACGCCCTCTTCGGCCTTTTCGCGCGCGCGCTGAAAGACCACGCGAATCTGGCGCTCGGTCTCGCCCACGTACTTATTCAGCAGCTCGGGGCCCTTGATATTGAGAAAGTAGGAGCGCACGTTGCGGTTTCCGGTGAGTTCGGCCACCTTCTGGGACAGCGAGTTGGCCACGGCCTTGGCGATGAGCGTCTTGCCACAGCCGGGTGGGCCGTAGAGCAAGATGCCCTTGGGGGCGGGCAGGTCGTAGTCGTGGAACAGCGCGCGGTGCAGGTACGGCAGCTCCACCGCGTCGGTGATGGCTTCGATTTGCGCGTCAAGTCCCCCGACGTCGGCGTAGCTAATGTCGGGCACCTCTTCGAGAATGAGCTCTTCGGCCTCTTGACGCGTGAGTTTCTCCGTGAGGAGGTTCGAGCGAAGGTCAAGCAGGAGGGCATCACCGCTTCGCAACTTCACCGACTGCAGAGCCTCGGCCAGTTCGACGACGCGCTCTTCGTCCGCGCGCCCGTAGACGAGCACTCGGCGCTCGTCGAGCACCTCTTTGACGGTGACCACTTCACCCTGGCCGTCGGAGTCGCGCACCCCGATGACGGTAAAGGACTCATTGAGGACCACCTCGTCGCCCCGGGCGATCTGGGCGGGGTCAAGACCCGGGTGGAGTGCCACGCGCATCTTGCGTCCCGAGGCGAAGATATCGACCGAACCGTCCTCGTTAAACCCGGTGAACGTTCCGTACACCGCGGGTGGTTGGGTGAGTTTCTCCACCTCATCACGCAGGGCTGCGATCTGATCACGCGTCTGTTGAATGGTGATCGTCAACTTTTCATTGTTCGAACGACTCTGGGCTAATTGTCCGCGCGCTTCGAGAAGCTTCTCTTCGAGAATTTCGATGCGGCGGTTAGCCTGCTCAACGTCGCTGAGGCCGTACTCGGTGGGGCCGAATAAGTCGTCGCGCTCGCCCCGTGATGATTCGTCAAAACCTGAGGAACGCTCCATAGTGCCACCCTAGGGGAGCCCGACCGGAACTGCGAGACCACGCATTGTCGAAATCTCCCACTAGAGTGACTCTACGTATTTGGCCACGGAGGACTGAACAAATGAAGGTTTGGATCGACCAAGATCTGTGCACAGGAGACGGGCTCTGCGAAGAGATCTGCCCGTCAGTGTTCACCTTGCTCGACGACGGCTTGGCCTACGTAAAACAGGGCGATGACGTAAAGAGCAATCCGGGCGGGGCCCAGGGCCTGGCCGACGTGCCGCCGGAGTTTGAAGACGCAGTCGTCGAGGCCTCCGAAGAGTGCCCCGGTGAGTGCATCTTTATCCATCGCGACTAGTTAGTCCCCCGCTTCGCGACCCACCAGGCGCCGCGCCGAGGTGAGAAAACCCGTGTGGGCCACCATTCGATGATCGGGTCGCACCGATCGACCATCCACGTGCCAGGTGCGCCGCAGGATCTCGACGGTCTCTTCTAGACCGAACGAGTGGCGTTGGAGCGCTTCGCGCAGCAGCTGGGTCTGATTGATCGTCGGCAGGTACGAGAGCAAGATTCCCCCCGGGCGTAATGCACCCTCGGCGTGTTTGACCACGTCCCAGGGTTCGGGCATGTCGAGAATGACCCGATCGAGATCACTCTCGTCAATACCCGCAGTGACGTCACGAATGTGCACGTCGTAGTCGACGTTGGGGCCGAGAAAGTCGTGGACGTTCTTGATGGCGTGGGCGGCGAAATCTTCTCGGATCTCGTAGGCCAGAAGAGACACGCCCGCGCGCAGCAAGGTCATCGACAGTGCCCCCGAACCGACGCCCGATTCGAGCACGCGCATGCCCGGGCCGATGTCCGCCTGGAGGAGAATCGCGCCGAGGTCCTTGGGATAGATCACCTGCGCGCCACGAGGCATCTTGAGGACTACGTCCGAGAGCGTCGGTCGCAACACGAGGAACTTGCGCTCCGTGGTGGAGGTGACGAGTGAACCCTCTACCTGACCGATGACGTCATCGTGCTGGACGATGCCCGCGTGCGTGTGAAAAGCCGCGTCGGCCTTCAGCGTGATCAAATAGTGGCGGTCCTTCGCGTCGATCAGCATGACGCGCTCGCCTTCGGCGAGAACGCTGTGACTCACGAGTGGCGCGCCGCGCGCTTCTTTGCTCGCGAATCCAAGAATCGAAGAGCGGCGAGCGCGAGGCCGACGCCCAACCACCGCTTGTCGCGGTTCGACAGGGCCTTACCGAGTGCGGCGGTCGAGGCAACCCGAAGAATCTGACGGCGCATTAGTCGGCCTTACCCTTCTTCGACTTCTTCTTTTCCTGCTTCTCCTGTTTCTGCAGTTTCTTGGCCTTGCGCACCGATCGTCCGCGTAGGCGGCCCCAGACATATCCGCCCAGAAGACCGCCTACGCCCACCGACGCCAGGGTCGGCTTCGAGGTGTTCAGCGAACTCGGATCTTGGACCTCTTTGGGCAGGAACGAGCGAAGAGAGTTCTCGAGCTCGCGGCGAGTCGCACTGGGTTCTTTCATTTGGCCGCCTTCAAACGCCGTTTCGCCGCGCCACTCATGATTCGCCAGGCCGTGAGGGCCATTACGACCACGGCCAGGGCGGACACGATCACGTAGGGCAGCCACGAGAGCGAACCGTGAAACACGGGAAACTGCCACTGCAGATAGCGCAGCGCACCGAAGAGCAGAAGTACCGAACCAAAGCCGACGAAGACGCTGCCCAGAGCACCCCAGAGAACAAAACGCCACAGATCCTTGAGTGGTTGGACCGTCTCTTCTTTGACGTAACGGATCGCGATGCGCTTAAGTTCGTCGACGTCGCGCTGAAGGGAGGCCCCCCACAAAAAGCGACGCCAGGCCGAGTTCTTCACGGCCCAAGCCTACTCAGAACGGTCTCTTATCAGGTAGGTAGAACTGGCCGTGGCGACGAGCTCGCCCTCGGCATTCTCAATGGAGGCTTCCAAGAATGAAATGACTCGCCCGGGCTTAATGACGCTCGCGGTACAGGTCAGGACGTCGCCCGCTCGCGCCGAGCGCAGGAAGGACACCTTCATCTCGGTGTTCACGACGCTCACGCGCCTCTCCCCCGTCACCGAGACCGCCGAGGCGCCCATGGCCGAGTCCAACACGGCCGCGAGGAAACCTCCCTGCACGACGCCGGCCGGATTGAGGAAGCGCTCGTCGACGGTGGCGCGCCACACTGATCTGCCCGGTTCGGACTTATCGAGACACACGAGGCCCAAGGTGAGGTCACAGTTCGGAGGTATCTGCAGTGTCACGTGGCGAGACTACCTTTCCGCCCGCACGAGCCTTTAGGTCTTTTCGGTACTGTTCTAGTCATGACTGACTCTCTCTATCCCGGTGCCAGCGAACTCGAAGGGCGAGCCATTCGAGAAGTGGCGACTCTGGCCATGGACGCGCCGTTCAAGGCCAACTCGGGACACACCGGCACGGCCATGGCGTTGGCGCCGCTGGGAGTCATGCTCTGGGGTCGCGTGATGCGACACGACCCGACGGATCCGCTGTGGAGTGACCGGGATCGCTTCATTATGAGTTGCGGTCACGCCTGCATCCTGCAATATTCGCTGGCCTATCTCTACGGCTACGACCTCACGCTCAACGACATCAAGGAGTTCCGCCAGGCGCACTCCAAATGCCCGGGGCACCCCGAACGAGGCGTCGCGCCCACCGTGGAGGTCACGACCGGCCCCCTGGGCCAAGGCGTGGCGGACGGCGTGGGCATGGCCATCGCCGAGCGCATCCTGCGCCACGACTACGGCGAAGATCTGGTGGATCACCGCACGTGGGTCGTGGCCGGAGACGGTTGCTTCGAAGAGGGCATCAGTCACGAGGCGGCGTCGCTCGCGGGTCACCTCGGCCTCGATCGACTCACGATCTACTACGACGACAACCACATCACCATCGATGGCAAGACGGAACTCGCCCTCAACGACAACGCCGCAGAACGCTTTGAGGCCTACGGCTGGCACGTCCAGAACGTGGGTGAAGAGGCGAACAACCTCGACGTGTTGGAAGAGGCCACCCGCGCGGCCATCGCCGAGACGCGACGGCCGAGCCTGATCATCGTTCGCTCCCACATCGGCTTTCCCTCGGTGCAGCTCATGGACACGGCCGACGCCCACGGCACGCCCTTTCCCAAAGAGGCGATCAGCGCAGTCAAGGCTCAGCTCGGAGTACCCGACGAGCCCTTCGCCGTCGACCCCGAGCTGCCCCGCGAACTTCACGCCACTCTGAGCGCGAACCGTGACGCCCGCGTCGCCTGGGAGGCTCGTTTTGTCGCGTCGGGCGAAAAGGGTGTGCGTCTGAGCACGCAACTTGACACCCACGGCGCCGCCACCATCACGACCAGGGCCGAGGCGTTCGAGCCGGGTTCGATGGTCGCCACGCGCAAGGCCATGCAACGGGCCATGGACGTCTACGCAGCCCAGACCACCGGTTTGACCGCGGGATCGGCCGACCTCACGGGCAACACCGGCATGGTGTTGAAGGGCGCCGACGTCCAGGGCGCCGATACGCCCGGTGGCCGCCAGATTCACTACGGAATTCGTGAGCACGCGATGAGCGCGTCGATGGTGGGCCAGTATCACCACGGGGGCTTTCGTCCGATTGGCTCGACGTTTTTCGTCTTCAACGACTACGCACGACCAGCGGTGCGCTTGGCCGCCCTCAGTGAGGCGGGCGTCATGTTCGACTACACTCACGACTCAATTGGCGTCGGTGAGGATGGCCCCACCCACGAACCGATCGAGCACCTCATGGCGCTGCGAGCCATGCCCCATATTCACGTCGTGCGGCCCAGCGACGCGAACGAGACCCTCGATCTCGTTGAGCAGTACCTGAGCGCGACCGAGCCCGTCACCACCGCCATGATCCTCTCGCGTCAGGACATCGAGACCTTTGATGTCGATGCCGCCGCCGCGAGCGCGGCGGGCGCGCGCAAGGGCGGCTACGTCGTACGCGAGAGCGATGACGCCGTCTTCACCCTGGTGGGTACCGGGTCTGAGGTATCGGTGTGCCTGCGCGCCAATGAGGAACTCGCCGCCAAGGGCATCGTGACCCGCGTCGTGGCCTTGCCGTGTTGGCGCTGCTTTGACGCCCAGCCGCTCGAGTATCGACGTGACGTCCTTCGCCGCCACGTCCCTTCGGTGGCGATCGAGGCCGGCGCCACGCTGGGCTGGGCCAACTACGTCGACGACTCCATCGGCATCAACACCTTTGGCATGTCGGCGCCCGGAAAAGTCGTCTTTGAGAATTACAACATTGTCCCCTCCGCCGTGGTCCTCCACGTCGAACAAGCCCTAAGAGAGACCACATGACCAAACTCACCACCCTGTACGCCGACTACGGACAGAGTCCCTGGATCGACAACCTGCGTCGCGACTGGCTCGACGACGGCACGTTGCAGACCTACATCGACAGTGGCGTGCGCGGCTTGACGTCCAATCCTTCGATCTTTGACAAGACGATCGCCACGTCATCGGCCTACGACGCGGACATTGCCGCGTCCAGTGAAACCGATCCCGAGAAGGTCTTTGAGTCTCTCGCCATCTCCGACGTCCAGCGCGCGTGCGATCTCTTGGCGAAGGTCTCTCAGAACTCCCACGATGAGTTCGCGGCGGGTACGAGGCGTTATTTGGATGGTTTTGTCTCACTTGAAGTCTCGCCACGTCTCGCCCACGACACCGAGGGCACCATCGCCGCGGCCAAGCGCCTCTTCGCCGATGTCAATCGAGCGAACGTCATGATCAAGATTCCCGGCACCAAAGCGGGCCTCCCGGCGATCCGAGCGGTGCTCGGTGCGGGGATCAACGTGAACGTCACGTTGATCTTCTCGGTTGAGCGCTACGGCGAGGTGATCTCGGCCTGGCGTGACGGCATTGCCGACGCGGTGGCCAACGGACACGAGGCCGGCTCGATCGCGAGCGTGGCGTCGTTCTTCGTCTCTCGCGTGGACGTTGCGGTCGACGCACTACTGCCCGAGGGTGACCCTCGTCGGGGAACCACGGCCAACGCCCAGGCGGCCGCGGCCTACGAGCTCTACCGCCAGCGCGTCTCGTCCGTTGACGTGACCGACCTGCTGTCGTGGGGTGCTCAGGTGCAGCGCCCGCTGTGGGCGTCAACCTCGACGAAGAACCCGAGCTACCCCGACCTGCTCTACGTCGACCGGCTGGTGGCCCACGAGACCGTGAACACCATGCCCGACAAGACCCTCGCCGACGTGCTCGATCACGGGGACTTTTCGGCCTCGTACCTGCTCAAGGACGACACCACACGCCGCGAAGCCGCCCTCCTGGACAATCTCGCCCCGGACGTCGACCTCGCCAAAGTGAGCGAGCAACTCGAAAACGAGGGTGTCGCGTCGTTCGCTAAGGCCTACGACGACCTTTTGGCGACCGTAGCGTCAAAGATGAAGTCATGACGACTCGCGAGGAGACCACGGTGTTCGCCGACCTCCTCACCGCCACGGCACAAGAACTGGCCCCTCGAGCATTCGAGCGCGCGCGCGGCCTCTTCGGTCACGTCGTTACGTACTCGCCCAAGGTCTTCATACCTCTCACCAAGTTGTGTCGCGATCGCTGCGGCTACTGCACCTTCGCCCAGGCCCCCGCCCACGTGGCCTCGGCCTACATGAGCCTCGATGAGGTCATGGCCGTCGCCCAAGCAGGGCGTGACGCGGGCTGCACTGAGGCTCTCTTCACCTTGGGCGAGCGACCGGAACTTCGCTACGACGACGCCGCGCGTTGGCTGGCCGCGCGTGGGTACTCCTCCACGGTCGACTACGTCGCATCGGCGGCCCAGATGGTGCTGGAGAGCACCGGGCTGCTGCCGCACGCGAACGCCGGGGCGCTCTACGAGCACGAGCTCGCCCAACTGCGTACGGTGAGTGCCTCCCAAGGGATGATGATCGAAGTCCTCGCCGACGTGCCCGCGCATCGCCTGGCTCCCGACAAGATGCCCCAGCGTCGACTCGACACGCTGCGCTGGGCCGGCGAACTGCGCATTCCCTTTACGACGGGGCTGCTCGTGGGCATCGGCGAGACGCGCGAGGATCGGGTGAGGACTCTCCAGGCCATCGGTGAGTCGCACGACGAGTATGGACACGTCCAAGAGGTCATCATCCAGAACTTCCTGCCCAAGCCGCGCACGGCCATGGCGCACGAGCCCGCCGCCAGCGACGAGGAGTTCCACTGGACCATCGCCGCGGCCCGTTTGATCCTGCCCGACTCCATTCACCTTCAAGCGCCACCGAACCTGAGTGACGATCCGACGAGACTGCTCGACTTTGGCATCGACGACTTTGGCGGCATCTCTCCGGTCACCGCCGACCACGTCAACCCCGAGCGGGCCTGGCCCGCCGTGGAGACCCTCGGCAACGAGAGCGCCCAGCGAGGCTTTCACCTCACCGCGCGATTGACCGTCTATCCCGGTTACGTCTCGGAAGGAACCGACTTTCTCGACGAGCGCGTGCGGCCATTCGTCTTGGCGGCCGCCGACGCCCACTCCCTGGCCCGCAACGATGCGTGGTACTCCGGCACCGACCACACTCCCCCGGCGAGGCCGACGTCGTCGACGACCACCACCGCGGTCGCGGATCTGCTCGCGCGCTACGAACCGGGCTACGAGTTCGACCGCGGTGAACTGGTCACACTCTTTGGTGCGCGTGAAGGTGACTACAACGCCGTGGTGGACCTGGCGGACGCCGTGCGCTCTGACCTCGTGGGCGATGAGATCAGTTTTGTCATCAATCGCAATATCAATTACACCAACGTCTGCACGTTCAAGTGCCGGTTCTGCGCCTTCTCCAAGGGACCGCTGTCGCTGAATCTCCGCGGTGACCCTTACTTGCTCACGTTGGATGAGATCAGTGAGCGTGTTCGCGAAGCCGAAGAGCGCGGTGCGACCGAGGTCTGCATGCAGGGCGGCATCCACCCGAACTTTGACGGCGACTACTACATCGACGTCATTGCGGCCGTGCGCGCCGCGTCGCCGAAGATCCATATCCACGCCTTCAGCGCGCTCGAGGTGTTCGAGGGAGCCCGACGTTCAAACCAGGACCTCGCGACATACCTGACTCGACTGAAGGAGGCCGGTCTCAAGACACTGCCCGGCACGGCCGCCGAGATCCTCGACGATCCGGTTCGCGCGATCCTGTGTCCCGACAAGATCAACTCCGACCAGTGGCTCGAAGTGCACCGCACCGCGCACTCGGTAGGACTGCGTTCGAACATCACGATCATGTTCGGGGCCGTCGAGAGCCCGGACAGTTGGGCGACGCACCTGTTGCGCACGCGCGATCTCCAGCGTGAGACCGGTGGCTTTACGGAGTTCGTGCCTCTTCCCTTCGTTCACATGGCGACGCCGCTGTTCCTGCGTGGACGCTCACGTAAGGGACCGACGTTCCGTGAGGCCGTGTTGATGCACGCGGTGGCTCGACTCCACTACGCCACTCTGATCAACAACATCCAGGTGAGTTGGGTGAAGATGGGCGTCGAAGGTTCCCGGCGGATCCTGCAAGCGGGCGCCAACGATCTCGGCGGGACGCTCATGGACGAGAACATCTCGCGCGCCGCGGGGGCCACCCACGGCCAGGAGATGGACGTCGACTCGCTGCGTCGATTGGTGGAACCGCTCGGGCGCCCCCTGCATCAACGCAGCACCCTGTACCAGACCTTGTAGTGATGACCTCGCTCATTGACACTCTGCTCAACGACATCGCCAATGACACGGCGATCTCGGATGAACGCCGCGAACTATTGCGAGAGCTCTTGGCGCGCGTCGTTGCGGTGGCGGACTCTCCCGCACACTCACGCGACCTCCACGTCGCGGTCCAGGCCATCGATGAGTTACTGGAAGCCTTTGCGCTCTTCGAGGCTCAGGGCGATCGGCCCAAGATCACGATCTTTGGCTCGGCGCGAACACCGCCCGACGCGCCGGTCTATCAGATGACGATCGAACTGGCGCGGGCCATGGCGGAGCGAGGCTGGATCATCGTGTCGGGCGCGGGCCCGGGCATCATGGAAGCCTCCGCGCGCGGCGCCGGCGAAGCGAACACTGTCGGCATCAACATTCGCCTGCCTTTCGAGCAGAGGGCCAACCAGTACATCTCGGCCACGCACCTCGTGACGATGAAGTACTTCTTCACCCGCAAGGTCGCCCTGACCCGCGCATCGATCGCCTTCGTGGTGATGCCCGGGGGCCTGGGCACGATGGACGAGTTGTTCGAGGTGCTCACACTTCTCGACACCGGCAAGACGAATCCGGCGCCCGTCGTGCTCCTCGACACGCCCGACGGCGAGTTCTGGCACGAGTGGATGACCTTCATGGATCGAGGCATTGTCAAGAATCACTACGTCGCCACCGACGACATGTTCCTCGTGCGCCTCGCGACGTCGATCGATGAGACAGTGGACGAGATCGAGCACTTCTACTCCAACTACCAAGGTTTCGAGATTGTCGGAGAACGTGGCATGATCTCGCTACGACACGAACCGACAGACGCGCAGATCGCGTCGCTCGCGAACACGGTTCCGTACTTCAATGACGAACCGGGCTATAAGCGCGAAGGCCCAACGATCATCTCGTTCAACTTCGATGGCCGTAACTACGTGAGCCTCCGACTGCTCATCAACGAAGTCAATAACTGGATTGATCAGGACTAACGAGGCTTCACGCCTCGGTGTCACCGTCGTCACTCTGGCGCAGCAGGTGTTCGGCCTTCTGCAGGCTTCGCCGGACTTTTGAGAGCAGTCGCTCGAGTTCCTTGGCGTGATCGGCGTCCTCGCCACGCATCTGTGCGCGCACCATGTCGAAGATGGCGTCGGTGACTCGCTGTTCGATGGCCTCAACCTCATTGGCGAGCTGCTCGAGTGACTCCACTTAGGCCAGTGCCTCCACGTTCAGCTCCCCCGCGGCATACTGGGCGCGCAGAACCTTCTTGTCAAACTTGCCCACACTGGTCTTGGGCACACTGTCGATGAACGTCCAGCGCTCGGGCAGCCACCACTTCGCGACGCGATCCGCCAGAAAGTCACGTAATTCACTGGCGCTGGCCACGGCATCGGGACGCAGCACCACGCAGCACAGGGGACGTTCCTGCCACTTCTCATCCGGAACTGCAATCACCGCCGCCTCAAAGACCGCCGGATGAGCCATGACGTTCAACTCGAGGTCGACCGAGCTGATCCACTCACCACCGGACTTGATGACGTCCTTGGAGCGATCACTCACCACCATGAAGCCTTCGGCGTCGAGCGTGCCGATGTCTCCGGTGCGCAGCCAGCCGTCGCGGAAGCGTTCCGGATCGTCCACGCCAAAATAGGAACCAGTGATCCAGGGCCCCCGAATCTCGAACTCACCCACGGACTTGCCGTCACGCGCGAGCACGGTACCGTCATCCGCGGTGACGCGCATCTCGACGCCGGCCACGACGCGCCCGGACTTCACGCGGTAGTCCACCTCGAGATCTTTGGGCGTGCCCGCGGGCGGTATGGACACCGCCGCGAGTGGGCTTGTTTCGGTCATCCCCCAGCCCTGGATCAGATCGACCCCGTAGCGTACGGCGAACTCCTCGATCATCGATCGCGGCACCGCCGAACCGCCGCCTACGATGCCGCGCAGACTCGAGAGGTCTACATTCTCGGCGGTCTCAGCCACACGCAGGACGTCGTTCCAGATGGTCGGCACGCCGAGGGACATCGTCGGTCGCAGCTCGCGAATCATGGTGAGAATGGGCGCGCCCTGGAGAAACATCTGGGGCATGATGAGCTCAACTCCCGCAAAGAAAGACGTGTAGACGCATCCCCAGGCGTTCACGTGGAACATGGGCACGATCAGCAGGCACCGATCGGACTCATTGAGCCCGAGTGAGTTAGCGGAGGTGGACGCGAGCGAGTGCAGCCACGTCGAACGGTGCGAGTAGACGACTCCCTTGGGATTGCCCGTCGTGCCCGAGGTGTAACACATGATGGCGGCGTCGCGTTCGTCGAGTTCGGGCCACTCGTACCCCGGACGCTCGGCGGCCACGAGTGTCTCGTAGTCGAGCGTGTCACCGAGCACACCTGTGTCCTCGGGGCCGTGAATGATGATGGTCGTCGAGGCGGGTATCTGATCCTTCACTCGTGCGAGCAGCGGGACCAGAGACGCGTCGACAATGATGACCCGGTCCTCGGCGTGATTGATGATGTAGGCCAACTGCTCGGGGAACAGTCGAATGTTGAGCGTATGCAGCACCGCACCCATGCTCGGTACGGCCAGGTACACCTCCATGTGAGCCTGGTTGTTCCACATGAAGGTGGCGACGCGGTCGCCGCGCTCAATTCCCAGCTTTTCGAGGGCCGTGGCGAGCTGCTCCGCGCGGTGGGCAATCTGGGCAAATGACGCTTCCTCTACGCCATCGGGGGTAACGGTGAAGACCTTCTTCTCGGGGTAGATCGCCACGCCGTGTCGCACAATGCCGCTGATCAGTAGCGGCGCGTCCTGCATGGTGCTCTTCATCGGCCCCCCTTTGGTTCCTGTGACGATGCTACAAAATTGCGCCGGATCGACGGCTCTCGCACCTACCAGGAGAGGCTGTACGGCGCCACGGGAGCGGGCAGACGACCCGACTGTCCCGTGAGAAATTGGTCCACCGCGCTCGCGGCGCTGCGACCCTCGGCGATGGCCCAGACGATCAAGCTCTGGCCACGTACGGCGTCCCCGCAGGCGAATACCGGGGTGTCGCCAATCACAGAGGCGACTCGCCAGTTCTCATCGACCGACAACGTCGCGCGCGGCGTGATGTGTTCAGCGTCCGCGAGTCCCAACTGCTCGAGCTCGGGCCCGACAAATCCGGCCGCGATAAGGACCAGGTCCGCGCGTAACGTCAGGCTCTCGTCGGTAGCGCGGTCGATCACGACCATCGCTTCTACCTGCCCGTCGCCTCGAAACTCCACCGTCTCGGTCGAGAAGCGGCGCTCGCCGCCTTCGGCGTGGGCCGAGGTGACTTTGAAGAGGCGCGCCATGGTGGGCCAGGGCTCCTCGTTCGGTCGTACGTCGGGTGGTCGGTCCAGAATCTCGATCTGGACGATAGAGGCGGCCTGCTGGCGGTGGACGGTACCCAGACAGTCGGCTCCGGTATCGCCACCGCCCAGGATGACGACGTGACGGCCCTTCGCGCTCAGGTTCGACTCGCGCCCTTCGCTGACCGCTCGATTGGCCGCTTCGAGGAAGGTCATCGCGGGAATCACGCCCTCGAGCTCGGACCCCGGTACCCCGAGCAGCCGGGGTCTCGTCGAACCGAGCGCGAGAACGACCGCGTCATAGTCGCGCTGCAGTTCGGCGAGTGCGATCCCACCGTCGCCCACTCGAACACTCGGGTAGAAGCCGATCCCCGCTTCTTCCATCACGCGCAGGCGACGGTCGAGCACTGACTTCTCCATCTTGAACTCGGGGATGCCGTATCGAAGCAGTCCGCCGATCGCATCGCTTCGCTCGTAGACGTCAACCCCGTGCCCGGAACTGCGCAGTTGAGCCGCGGCGGCCAGACCCGCAGGCCCGGACCCCACTACCGCTGTGCGAAATCCGGACTCAGGCGGCGTGGGCGCCGAGAGGGTCAGACCAAGGCGGAAGGCGTGTTCGGCCACTTCGTACTCAACCCTCTCGATGGTCACTGGATCACTCGAGATGCCCAGCACGCAGGCCGACTCGCAGGGGGCGGGACAGAGCCGCCCCGTGAACTCAGGAAAGTTGTTGGTGCGAAAAAGATGCTCCGCGGCGTCCGCCCACCGGGCGTGATACACGGCGTCGTTGAAGTCGGGAATGAAGTTGCCGAGCGGGCAGCCCTGCATGCAAAACGGAATACCGCAGTCCATGCACCGAGCAGCCTGTGTCGCCACGTCCTGGTCGCTCTGGGCCTCGTACACCTCGTGCCAGTCGCGCAGGCGCACGGGCACCGGTCGATACGCCGGACCTTGGCGTTCGTACTCCAGGAAGCCGGTGACCTTACCCATTTTTGATCTCGTCACGAATTCGCTGATACTCCGAGGTCTCGATGCGCACGAAATTCATCTTCTCGGCGCGCCAGTTCTCGACAATGCGCGCCGCTTTCTTCGAACCGGTCTCGCCCGCGAAACGCGAGAGCAGTAACAGGAGTCGCTCGTCGTCGCTGCCTTCGAGCGGGTCAATCTCGTAGACCCCCGCGCTCAAGTGATCGTGCACGGACAGCTCGGGGTCGTAGAGGTAGAGAGTGCCGCCCGACATGCCGGCCGCCAGGTTGCGCCCGACGTTGCCCAGGATGACGATGACCCCGCCGGTCATGTACTCCCCCGCGTGATCGCCGGTGCCCTCCACGACGATCGTGGCGCCCGAGTTACGCACCCCGCAGCGCTCGCCCACGACACCGCTCACGAAAATCTCGCCGCTCGTGGCCCCGTAGCCAATGACGTTGCCCGCAATCACGTTGAGGTCGCTCGCAAACGTCGCGGCCTCGTCAGGGTGCACGACGATGCGTCCTCCCGAGAGACCTTTGCCGACGTAGTCGTTGGCATCTCCGCGGAGGCGAAGCGTCACGCCGGCGGGCACGAAGGCTCCCAGGCTCTGACCCGCCGATCCGGTGAGATCGATCGTGATGTGGTCGACATCGAGCACCCGCGCGCCGAGGGCCCGTGTGATGGCACTACCGGTCAACGTACCCACGGCGCGGTGCGTGTTGCGCACGGTGGTGGCGTAGGTAAACGTGCTCCCGGACAGTGCCGCATCGACCGCGCCGGAGAGGAACTTCCAGTCCAACGCGTCGTCGAGGCCGTGATCTTGTTTGACGCTTTGACGACGTTGATCTGGTTCAACCGAACTGAGCAGGGCCGAGAGATCCAGGTCATTGGTCGAGTCCTCGAGTCCGGTGACGCGCAACCGGCTGCCGTCGCCGATGATCTCATCAAGCGTGTGTGCTCCGAGCAGCGCCAAGTACTCCCGTACCTCTTGGGCGATGAACTCAAAGAAGTTTTCGACAAACTCCGGTTTGCCCGTGAATCGTGCACGCAACGCAGGGTTTTGGGTCGCGATGCCCACAGGACAGGTATCGAGGTGACAGACGCGCATCATGACGCAGCCCGAGACGACGAGCGGTGCCGTCGCAAAGCCAAACTCCTCGGCGCCGAGCAGTGCGGCCACGACCACGTCGCGACCGGTCTTCAGTTGTCCGTCGGTCTGTAACACCACGCGGCTGCGCAGTCCGTTGGCCGCCAACGTCTGATGTGCTTCGGCCAACCCCAGTTCCCAGGGCGTACCCGCGTGCTTGAGCGACGTCAGTGGCGCCGCTCCAGTCCCCCCGTCATGGCCCGAAATCAAAATGACGTCAGCGTGGGCCTTGGCGACGCCGGCGGCGATGGTTCCCACGCCTTGCTCGCTCACCAGCTTCACGTTGATGCGAGCCCCGTCGTTGGCGTTCTTGAGGTCGTAGATCAGCTGCTTGAGGTCTTCGATTGAGTAGATGTCGTGGTGCGGCGGCGGGGAGATGAGCCCCACGCCGGGCGTGGAGTGTCTCGTCGCGGCGATCCAGGGGTAGACCTTGGCGCCGGGCAGCTGTCCACCCTCGCCCGGCTTAGCGCCCTGAGCCATCTTGATCTGGAGATCGTCGGCGTTGACCAGGTACCGACTGGTGACCCCGAAGCGGCCCGAGGCCACTTGCTTGATCGCCGAACGCTTGTTGTGTCGAGGATCAGAGGTGTCGTAGCGATCATCGTCTTCTCCCCCCTCGCCGGTGTTCGACTTCGCGCCGAGTCGGTTCATGGCGATGGCCAAGGTGGTGTGAGCCTCTTCGGAGATGGACCCGTAGGACATAGCGCCGCTCGAGAAGCGCTTCACGATGGAGGCGACGCTTTCCACCTCCTCCAGCGCCACCGGGGAGCCGGAGGGCACGAGTTGCAGCATGGAGCGCAGAGTCAATTTGGCGGCACTCTGGTCGTCGACGAGCGTCGTGTACTGCTTGAACAGGTCGAAGCGCTTCTCCCGGGTGGCGTGTTGAAGCTTCTGGACGGTGCGGGGATTGAACAGGTGCAGCTCTCCATCCCGGCGCCATTGGTACTCGCCGCGATTCGTGATCTCCACGCTCTGAGGCGAACCGGCAAAGGCGGATGCGTGCATGCGCAACACGTCACGCGCGATGTGTTCGAGAGTGACACCCCCGAGGCGTGACCCGAAGTCGGGAAAGTAGCGATCGAGGACATCGTGCGAGAGGCCCACGGGCTCAAAGAGTTGGGAGCCGACGTAACTCGCGACCGTGCTCACGCCCATCTTGGACATGACTTTGACCACGCCCTTGTTCAAGGCCTTGCCGTACTGATAGCGCGCCTCAAATGCGCTGAGTTCGCTCAGTTCGCCGGACGCCACGAGGGCGTCAATCGACTCATAGGCGAGATACGGACACACGGCCGACGCGCCAAAACCCAAGAGGAGCGCCACGTGATGGATCTCGCGCACGTCGCCGGCTTCAATAATCAATGCCGCGCTGGTGCGCAAACGCTCGGCCACCAGCCGGTGATGCACGGAGGCCGCGAGCAACAGACTCGGTATGGCCGCTTGGGTGGCCGAAACGCCGCGGTCGCTCAGGATGACGACGTTAACTCCGCCGCGCACGAGGTCCACGACCGAATCAGTCACGGTTTCAATGGCGCCCGATAAGCGTTCGGTCGCACTGTTGTCGCCCTCGACGGGAAACAGTCCGTCGACGCCGGCGGTGCGAAATCCTGACACGCCGGCTTGCTCTTCGATGTAGCGGATCTTGGCCAACTCGCGCACGCTCAGGACCGGCGAGGGGAGCACAATCTGGTGGCAGTGCTCCTCGGTCGAGCTGAGCAGGTTCTCTTCTCCCCCGATGACCACTCGCGTCGAGGTGACCAGCTCCTCACGAATGGCGTCCAGGGGCGGATTCGTTACCTGGGCGAAGAGTTGACTGAAGTAGTCGAACAACGATCGCGGCAGACTCGACAGAGCCGCGAGGGCGGTGTCCGAACCCATGGATCCCACGGGCTCCTCGCCGACCTGGGCCATGTGGCGCACGATCATGCGAAGGTCCTCTTCGGAGTACCCGAAACTCTTCTGGAGCCGCACGACCGAGGCGTGTTCGGGGGTGAGGGACTCGGGCGCGTCAATCTCATCGAGCGATACCTGATGGCGTTCGAGCCACTGCGCGTACGGTGCGGCGCTCGCGAGAGAGGACTTCAGCTCCTCGTCTTCGATGACGCGCCCTTGGCCCACGTCCACGAGGAACACTCGTCCCGGCTGGAGGCGTCCCTTGCGCTCGATATTCGCTGGGTCAATCGGCAGGACGCCCACTTCGCTCGAGAGGATCACCCGTTGGTCCTTGGTGATCCAATAGCGCGCAGGTCGTAGTCCGTTGCGGTCCAACACGGCCCCGGCGATCGTGCCGTCGCAGAAGGTGACCGACGCCGGCCCATCCCAGGGCTCCATCAATCCCGCGTGGTACCGATAGAACGCGCGGCGCTCGGGACTCATGTTCGTGGAGCGCTCCCAGGCCTCGGGGATCATCATGAGAACCGCGTGAGGCAGTGAACGACCCGCGTGCACCAGCAGTTCGACGACTTCGTCAAAACTCGCCGAGTCACTCATGTTCGGCGTCACAATCGGCGTGAGGTCACCCACCGGGACGGGCAGCACCGAACTTTCGAGGGTTGACTCACGCGCGGTCATCCAGTTGCGATTCCCTCGAACCGTGTTGATCTCCCCGTTGTGCGCGATGAAGCGGAACGGTTGGGCCAGATCCCAGCGCGGCAAGACGTTGGTGGAGAACCGACTGTGCACCACGGCGATCGCGGTGGTGAATCGCTCGTCGGTGAGATCCGGGAAATACCGACGCAACTGAGGCGCGCTCAGCATTCCCTTGTAGATCAGGACGCGAGACGAGCACGACGAGGCGTAGACATCGTGGCGGTTCTCGATGATCTTGCGCGCGCAGTAGAGCGAGCGCTCGAGATCGTCACTGGAGAGCTCGGTGTCGGGCACGAGGAGCTGTTGAAGGAACCGCGGCTCACCGGCGGCCGACGTAGGACCAAGCACGCTGGAGTCGACCGGAACCTGGCGCCACGAACGTGAAGTGAGCCCAAACTTTGCAAACTCCTGGTCGATGACTTCTCGGAGAGCCTCGAGGTCGGAGTCTTTGGGAATCATCCACTGCGCGACGCCGTAGCGGCCCGCTTCCGGCACGTCGTCAAAGACGTGGCGGATGAATGCGTCCGGTAGCTGGGTGAGGATTCCAGCACCGTCACCCGAGTCCACGTCGGCACCCGTAGCCCCACGGTGTTCGAGATTCTCGAGGATGGTGAGGGCATCGTGGACCGTGGTAACGGTCGGACGGCCGGTGAGGTCCGCGACCATCCCCACGCCGCAGGCGTCGTGTTCGAAAGAGGGGTCGTAAAGGTCTTTTGTCATGTGCGTCGCTCTGGGGCAGCGCTGACCCACACCCATTATACCGACGGACCTGAATGACCTTCGTCGTACGCTGGTCGCGTGAGTAACGCTCGTGGCACCGCGCTCGTCGTCGGCGCCGGAGTGATCGGATCGACGAGTGCCTTTCGGCTGGCTCGCGACGGGTGGCAGGTCACCTTGTTCGATCCCGCCCCCGGTCATGGGGCCACGTGGGCCGCGGCCGGCATGGTGGCCCCCCGGGGCGAGATCGCCCCCGGTGAGTTCGAGAACTACCGTCGACAGCACGACGCCGTGTTGTCGTGGCGCGACCTCGCCGAGGAACTCTTCGACGTGACTCACTGTCGAGTGTCAGTAGTCCAGACCGGTACCTTGTTCGTCGGCCTGGACGCCGGCGACCGACAGCTCGTCGACCAGGTCGCCCACGTGGCGAGCGACTTTGGAGCCAGCGCGTTACGGGTGTCGCGCGACACCCACGATTGCTTTTTCCAGGATGTCACGCCGAGGATTCGTGACGGTCTGTACTTTGAGGGCGATGGGTGGATCGATCCCGATGAGGCTCTCAGCGTGCTCTCGTTGGCGAACGAGAAGTTAGGCGTCACCGTGATTCGAGAGACCGTGACGTCTGTCGCGGTTGAGGGGCAACACGTGGTCGCGGTGACCGACAGCAACTCGTTTGAGGGGGACGTGGGGATTCTGGCCACCGGAGCGCGGCCACTCCCCCATGGCGCCACGGAGCACGCCGAGCACGCCATTCGGCCCGTTCGTGGAATGACGGTGCGCGTCGAAGGTCTGGACCGGTCCGAGCAGCCCACGCTTCGGGCCTTCGTGCGAGGTCGCTCGTGGTATTTGGTCAGTCGACCGAGTGGCTACTGCGTCATTGGCGCCTCGTCAGACGAGCAGGGCACCCTGGGCGTCGAACTCGGAGAAGCCCAGCGCATCATGCGCGACTCGCTGGACATCGTTCCGTCCCTCGAAACCGCCTCGCTCGTCGAGATTCGAGAAGGACTGCGACCAGCGAGCAAGGACCTGGAGCCGTTCATCGAGGTGATCGATGAACGCTGGGCGTGGCTGTCAGGCCACTATCGACACGGCGTGACGCTGGCGCCCACTAGTTCGCGTGACGCCGTCGCGTTCGCACGGAGCCTCACGTGATTCGATTCAATGGTGCTGATGAGTCCTTCGTCAACGAGAACGTGAGTGAGTTCCTGTCACGACACGCAATCGAAGTCCGCGGCATCGCGGTCGCCATCGACGGCGACGTCGTGCGACGCGGTGATTGGCCCACTACGTTGATCCCTGACGGCGCTCAGATCGAAGTCGTGACGGCAGTTGCCGGCGGATAAGGAGAAGAACGTGTCAGTGGATGAACTGCTCAGCGCGCTCGATCGGCGCATTCTCGAAGCGATCGACGCGAAGTCCACGGGCGAAAGCATCGCGTACCTGTGCGAAGCACGCGCGTGGCTCACTGACCCGGCCCAATCTCACGCCCCACACCGGCCAGTGGGGTAAAACGACGAGACTAGAATTGGTTCTTCGCGGGCTGTGGCTTAGTTTGGTCTAGAGCGCTCGGCTGGGGGCCGAGAGATCGGGAGTTCAAATCTCCCCAGCCCGACCATGTGATGAGTCGGGACATCGTTCATAGATGAGTCGCGACATCGTTCAGATTGTTGGCCAACGGCCTGGTGGGCGAAGTTGGTTTCTCCAATATCCCGCGCGACTGTCGATGTTGTTGAGAGCGAGCACTTCGCCGGTGTCGAGCGACGTCACGGTCACCTGGTCCTCGTCGACCAGCATGACGACGCGCACGCGTCGGTGCTCGATTCCGACCCCGAGGTGGTGCAGGCGGCCGGCTCGACGAAGGGTGAGTTTGCCGTCCTTGGTGACGACGTCCAGACGCACTCGGTAGTGTGCGCTCACAGTGCCGGTGCGGGGTGAGGCGCGGGGCGTTGCTCGATAGATCGAACCGGGTGTTTGCCGGTTGAGCGAGCGATGACGTCGACGTTCGTTGTAGAGGGTGCGGAAGTAATCGAGCTGCTCTTGCAGTTCCTCGAGCGTGTCGCACGCGGGCTGAGCGCGCAGCCACTTCTTCAGAGTCTGGTGGAATCGCTCGATCTTGCCCTGGGTCTGGGGGTGGGCCGGCGAGCCGTTCTTCTGGTCGACCCCGAGGGCGCTGAGCAGGTATTCAAAGGCGTTGGTGCCACCCACGAAGCGCGCGGTGTAGACCACGCCGTTGTCCGTCAATGTCGAGGCGGGCACGCCGAAGTCGTTGACGCAGGCGCAGAACGTGTCGAGCACGACGGGTCCGGTGACTCGTTCGCAGACCGTCATCGACAGCAGGTAGCGCGAGTGGTCGTCGAGCCAGTTGATGATCTCGACCTTCTTCTCGTCGCGCAGCTGCCAGTGGGTGAAGTCGCCCTGCCAGGTCTCGTTGGGTTGGTCGGCCACGAAGCGGTGCAACGACGAGCGCGGTCGCTTCTTGGGTTCGGGCGTAATCAGTCCAGCCCCGAGCAGGATGCGTCGGATCGTCGAGGTGGCGGGCACGTGATGTCCCCGCTCGGCCAGGTGCCCCGCGATCGTCTCGGGTCCGGCGTCCAGGCCCTCGGCGATCAGCTCATGACGTAACGCGACAATCGCGTCGCGCACCTCGTCGCTGGTGCGCTGGGGACTCGCGTGAGGACGAGAGCTGCGCGCCTCCACCGCGTCCAGCCCACCCTCGTGGTAACGAGTGACCAGGGTATGGACCCAGCGCCACGAGACGTCGTAGCGACGAGCGGCCTCGGCCTTGCTCAGGCCCTGGTGGACGACGGAGAGAACGATGACACGGGCTTTGGACATCTCCCATCGTCAGCGATCCAACTATGAACGATGTCGCGACTCATATGTGAACAAGGTCCTGAACCTGCACATCCCCAGCCCGACCACATCGACGTCATTCTCCTGGGTCTAGCTGACCAGTTTCGAGTATCGATAGATGTCGAGATCGTCGTCATTCTGTATCGGCCACTCGAACTCGCCCGGGCTAACTGGCGCTCCGCCCTTCTTCTCTCGGAACGTCGAGAAGCTCTGCAGCCACTCCTGGTACCACGCGCGTTGCGCGACGTTCAGGTCCGCGATTTCCATGGCATCGATATCGCGAAACCGCTCACGCAGAGCATCAAGGACGAGCAGGCTCGCCAGGGCGTCGTCGACGGCCGAGTGAGCACTCGCTAAGACGACTCCGTAGTGCTGACACAGGTCAACGAGTTTTCTCGATCCTTTGCGCCACTTGTCAAAGTGCCGATCGAGTATGAGGACATCCAGAATGGGGCCGATTAAGCCACGATCTCGAAGTGACGTGATGCCGAGTCGCTGACATAGCGAGTCAACCATCGTCAGGTCGTAGCTGAGATTCATGCCCACGATGATCCCTCCATCGGCCCATACGTCAAACAGGGCTTGGGCGATTGTTTCGACCGCGTCGCCCACGGGGGTGGCGTTTTCGACCATCGCGTCGGTGATGCCGTGAATGGCGGTGGCACCAGGAGGTATCGGACGGCCGGGATGAATGTACGCGCTCTCCAGGCGCTGGTCAATCTGCGCTCCGCGACGCGTTCGCTCGGCGAAGCCAAAGGACACCGGTGAGTCTCGAAAGGAACTAATTCCGGTGGTTTCGAGATCGAATCCCACGTAACGAGTCACTGCGAGCCGTTCACTCATCTAGATCAACGCTAACGAGCACCTGTCACAGTTCGGTGGATGGACGATGCCCCGGGGCTGGAAGCCTCACCGGTAAACTCGCCACAAGTCGATCGGATTACTGGCGGCGTATAACCACTATTCAGCGTCTCGAGAGAAGGTGATTCCAGCGTCCTGCTGGACACAACATGGAGAAGAAGGACACCTTCGTTCTACGTCATCTCGCAGAAGTACAGCCGGAACTGTGGTGGTTGGACTCAGATCCCCTGGAGCCCGAGTCGCATCCCGCCCTCATTGGCGAACTGGGCGCCGATCTCTGCGTCGTCGGCGGCGGCTACACCGGCCTGTGGACGGCCCTACTGGCCAAAGAGCGCGACCCCTCGCGCGAGGTGATCGTCCTTGAGCAGTACGAGACGGGCGCGGGTGCCTCGGGGCGCAACGGTGGATTTTGTAGCGCGTCACTCACGCACGGATTCAAGAACGGCATGGCCCGCTTCGCCCACGAGATGCCCATCATTGAACGCTTGGCCCGGGAGAACCTGGACGAGATCGAGGCCACCATTGAGCGCTACGGCATCGAGTGCGACTGGGAGCGCACCGGTGAACTCCGCGTGGCCGTCGCACCCTGGCAGTTTGAGGGCATGGCCGAAGAAGCTCGCTTGCGCAACGACATGGGCGACCACGTTGAGGTGCTGGACAAAGAAGAGATCCAAGCTCGCATTCACTCACCGTCGTACGAAGGTGCCCTCTTTGACGTCGACGGTAACGCGCTCGTGGATCCCGCCCGCTTGGTGTGGGGCCTTGAGCGGGCCTGTCAGGCGCTGGGTGTCCAGATCTTTGAGAACTCCAAAGTCGAGTGGCTCGAAGACGTCGAGGACGCGATTCGCGTGCACACCCCCTACGGTGCCGTGACCGCTCCCCGGGTGGCGCTCGGGACCAACGTCTTTCCGTCTCTGGTTCGCCAGACGCGTCGCTACGTGGTGGCGGTCTATGACTACGCACTCGTCACCGAGCCTCTCAGCGACGAGCAGATGGCCAGTATCGGTTGGTCGGGGCGAGAAGGGGTCGCCGACGCGGGCAATCAGTTCCACTACTACCGACTCACCAAGGACAACTCCATTCTCTGGGGCGGCTTCGACACGATCTACAAGTTTCGCGGCAAGGGTCGACGCGACTTCGAGTTCAACGCCGACACCTACGCCAGACTGGCTGGCCACTTTCTCACGACGTTCCCCCAACTCGCTGGCATCAAGTTCACCCACGCCTGGGGCGGAGCGATCGATACGTGCTACGAGGTTCTCGCCCTTTTGGGGAACAGCCCACGGGGGTAAGGCTGCCTACGTCATGGGCTACACCGGCCTGGGCGTTGGCGCCTCGCGCTTTGGTGCCGCCGTCATGCTCGATCTCCTCGACGGCAAGACGACCGAGCGCACGTCACTGACGATGGTCCGCAAGAAGCCCGTGCCGTTTCCGCCCGAACCGTTTCGGTGGCTCCTCATCCGCCTCACGCAGCGATCCATCGAGAAGGCCGATGAGCGCGGCGGGAAGCGCAACCTCTGGTTGAAACTCCTCGACTTCTTTAACTTGGGCTTCGACTCGTAAGGTCGCTACTCCTCGTCGGCCGAGCTCTCGGTCATCAGAGCCGCGATGGAGTTCACCACTGTCGGGTCCATCAGCGTCGTCACGTCGCCGAGCGGGCGATTCTCCGCCACGTCGCGCAGCAGTCGGCGCATGATCTTGCCCGATCGTCGTCTTGGGCAGCTCCGGGGTCAAGATGATCTGGCGGGGCTTGGCAATCGGGCTGATCACCTTGGCGACGTGTTCGCGCAACGCCTCGACGGTGGCGGTGTGGTCCTTTTCAGCCTCATCCGCCGAGAGTTTCAGTGTCACGAAGGCGACGATGGCTTGTCCCGTCACCTCGTCGCTCGCTCCCACGACGGCCGCTTCGGCGACACCGGGATAGCCCACGAGCGCGTGCTCGACTTCCGTCGTCGAGAGTCGGTGCCCCGAGATGTTCATGACATCGTCGATTCGCCCGAGCAGCCAGAGGTCGCCGTCCTGGTCACGCTTGGCGCCGTCGCCCGCAAAGTAGACGCCGGGGAAACGCGCCCAGTACGTCTCCTTGAAGCGCTCGGGGTCGCCGTAGATGCCCCGGGTCATCGACGGCCAGGGCTGGGTGATCACGAGGTAGCCGCCCTCGTTGTTGCCCACACTCTTGCCCTCGTTGTCAACCACGTCCACCGAGATGCCGGGCAACGCCTTCATGGCGGCCCCCGGCTTGGTCGCGGTGATACCCGGCAGTGGTGAGACCATGATCGCTCCGGTCTCGGTCTGCCACCACGTGTCGACGATGGGACAGCGGTTCCCACCGACGTGCTCGCGGTACCACATCCAGGCCTCGGGATTGATGGGCTCGCCCACCGTGCCGAGCAGGCGCAGACTCGAGAGGTCGTGACCGGCCGGGTGCTGATGACCCCACTTCATCAACGTGCGAATCGTGGTGGGCGCGGTGTAGAGGATCGAGACCTTGTTCTGCTCGACCACCTTCCACCAGCGGTCGCGACCGCCCGAGTCGGGCAAGCCCTCGTACATCACCGAGGTCACGCCATTGATCAGGGGTCCGTAGACGATGTAGCTGTGTCCGGTGATCCAGCCGATGTCGGCCGCCGTCCAGCAGATGTCGGTCTCGGCCTTGACGTCGAAGATGTTGTAGTAGGTCGTGGCGGCCTGGGTGAGGTAGCCACCGGTCGAGTGAAAGATGCCCTTGGGCTTGGCCGTCGTACCGGAGGTGTACATGATGAACATCGGATGTTCGGCGTCGAACGACTCGTACGCGTGGGCGTCGGATTGTTTGTCCACGAGATCGTGCCACCAGTGGTCGCGCCCCTCGGTCCACTCGACGTCGCCGCCGGTGCGTTGCACGACCAGCACCGCGCGCACGTTCGGACAGCTCTTGAGCGCCTCATCCACGGCCGGCTTCAAGGGACTGGCCACCCCGCGCCGGAAGGCTCCATCGGCGGTGACGACCACCTGACAGTCGGAGTCGAGGATGCGACTCGACAGCGAGTCGGCCGAGAACCCACCGAAGATGACCGAGTGCATCGCGCCGATGCGCACGATCGCGAGCATGGTGACAATCGCCTCGGGAATCATCGGCATGTAGACCGCGACACGATCGCCCGACTTCACGCCGAGCTCGATCAGTGCGTTCGCCGCCTGAGCCACCATCTTTTGAAGATCGGCGTAGGTGATGGTGCGCGTCTCACCCTCGGCGTCGGCGACCCAGTGGTAGGCGACCTTGTCACCCTTGCCCGCGTCAACGTGGCGATCCACGCAGTTGTACGAGGCGTTCAGCGTGCCGTCGCTGAACCACTTGGCAAAGGGCAGATCCCACTCGAGGATCTCGGTGGGCTCTTTCGTCCAGGTGAGTCGGTCGGCCTGCTTGCGCCAGTAAGCCAGAGGATCGGCTTCCGCCTCGGCGTAGATAGACGGTTGCGCGTTCGCTTGCTTGGTGAACTCCGCGCTCGGCGCGAAACTCCTCGTCTCGTCAAGCCATGCTTCGAGCTTTGCTTCACTCATGACCTACTCCAATCGACAACGTGAATGTTTTTTGGTACATCAGATCTGTTGCGTGACGCGACTAGTGCGAGAGTAGTTCTCGCTCGCGCGTAAATGCCAACAGCGCCCGTACCTCGTGGCACGGGCGCTGCTGGCGGTTGGGTCCGGTGGCAAGCCACCAGTGACCTCTACGTTAGCCTCGTGGACCTACCGGTAACACAACTTTGCCGTGCGTGGCATTCACAACCCCGGCCGCGGATGCGTACCAGGCCGCCGCCGCCGTGGCGAGGCCGAAGTATCCACCCACCTTGATGATGTCGGTGAAGGTGTGGGTCGTTCCCCAGTTTCCCCACGTCAGCAAGATGAAGGTGATTGACAACAAGACGAACACCGTCAGGACCGCGTTGTTCGTCTTCATCGCCGCCAGCGTCATGTACACCGTAAAGATGGCCCAGCCGAGCAGGAAGATGGGCACGGTGTCCGATCCGCCTCCCGGAATATTGAACTTGATAAGCGCATAAAACGAGAGCCAGAACGCGCCGTACGACGTGAACGCGAGTGCTGCGAAGGTGTTCTTGCGCACAAACTCCCACATTCCCGCCAATAGCTGCGCCATACCCCCGTAGAAAAACGCGAGCGCTAACGCTGCCTCAAGACCATTCCCGTGCCACCACCCGGCATTCCAAGAACTCAGAGCAAACGTCGTCATTGCGAAGCCCGCCAGTCCTAATGGGCCGGGATCCGCAACTCTTTCTTCAGCCATTTAAACCCCCAGGTATGGATTACGTGCAGCCCCCAAGATGGAGGCCCAATGGAATTATTAACCTGCGCGGATCAGCGATGTTGGATTTCCGTGGGGCGTCTTGGCGACGGGAAGGTGCGCAACGCGAAAAGGGTTGCAACCAGCGTCTTTCACACCTGATGAACGCGAAGAAAACTCTCAGCCACTTCGCGTGTCGTCAACCGCATCACGGAATTGTCGCACGAAGGCCTCAACGCCCTGTGGCCCCCCGCCATCCAGAATGACGCGAACCAGAGCCGAACCCACGATGACGCCGTCACTCACTCGAGCCGTCGCGGCCGCTTGTTCGGGAGTACTGACACCGATACCCACATAGACGGGAAGGTCGCTCGCCGCACGCACGCGGGCCACCACGACATCTCCCTCGCCCTCTTCTGAGCTCGCGCCGGTGACGGCCATGCGGGCCGAGGCATACACATAACCCTCACTGACCTCCGCCACCCGTTCGATTCTGGACGCCGGGGTTGACGGTGCCACCAGAAAGATTGTGGCGACGTCCGTGTCGCGGCAGGCGAGCGTCCAGTCTTCGGCCTCTTCGAGGGAGAGATCGGGCACGATGGCTCCCGAGATTCCGAAGTCTTTCAGGCGCCCCGCGCTTCGTTCCAGCCCATGGTGCAAGAAGATGTTGTAGTAGGTCATCGCAATTAGCGGGATGTCCACGTCCAGGGTCTCGAGCTCGCGGCCGATTGACTCGAACGTGGTGCCGGCGGCCAGCGCACGCAAGCCGGCTTCTTGAATAACCACGCCGTCCATCATGGGGTCCGAGAAGGGGATGCCAATCTCAATCGCGTCCGCCCCGCCCAACGCAGCCGCTTCGATGTGGCGAATCCAATCGGGCGTCGCTCCGGCCATGAAGTACGGCACCAGAGCCGTGCGTCCCGTGTCGCGAAGCGCTCGCAACGTGCTCTCGAGGGTCTTCACGACTCCCCTTGCAGCAACGCCCGAACCTGGGCCACGTCCTTATCGCCGCGGCCCGAGAGATTGAGCAAGATAGTGGCACCGTTCGGGACGCGCGAGCCGATCTCTCGAGTAATCCAGGCCAACGCGTGAGCCGTCTCCAAAGCGGGAATGATTCCCTCGCTCTCGCTGAGCAGCGAGAGCGCATCGAGGACCTCGTCGTCGGCGACGGCGTAGTACTCGGCGCGTTGAGAGCTGGCCAGGTGGGAGTGCTCGGGTCCAATGCCCGGATAGTCCAGTCCCGCGGACATCGAGTGGGCCTCTTCGATCTGTCCGAACTCGTCTTGGAGGATCATCGAGCGCATCCCGTGCAGCACGCCGGGCGATCCAATGGCGATGGCCGCCCCTCCGGCCGCCTCGACGCCAATGAGACGCGCGTCACTCGAGGCGAAGCCTGCGAAGATGCCCGCCGCGTTGGAACCGCCGCCCACACACGCCACCACTAAGTCAGGCGTGCCCGCGCCTAGTTCGACCATCTGGGTAGCGGCTTCGATCCCGATGATGGTCTGAAACTCTCGAACCATCCACGGGAACGGATGGGGACCCATGACAGATCCGATGCAGTAGTGCGTATCGGCGACGCACGTCACCCACTCGCGCATCGCCTCGTTCACCGCGTCCTTGAGTGTGCGCGAGCCCGACGTCACCGGCACGACACGCGCGCCGAGTAGTTCCATGCGAAAGACGTTGAGCTCCTGGCGAACGGTGTCCACCTCACCCATGAACACGGTGCAGGCCAGGCCAAGTCGAGCCGCTCCCGTGGCGGTCGCCACGCCGTGTTGACCCGCTCCCGTCTCGGCGATGATGCGAGTCTTGCCCATGCGACGCGTGAGCAATGTCTGGCCGACCACGTTGTTGATCTTGTGAGATCCGGTGTGCGCCAGATCCTCGCGTTTGGCGTAGAGCCGCACGCCGAGTTTCTCCGAGAGGCGGGGCAGTGGCGTCACGGGAGTTGGGCGACCAACGAACTCCGCCAGCGTCTGGCGGTACTCCGCCAAGAATGATGGATCACTCCACGCTTCGGTGAAGGCTTCCTCCAACTCCAAGCACGCGGGCATCAGAGCTTCGGGGACGAATCGACCGCCGAAGTCGCCAAAGCGCCCCCGTGCGTCGGGTGTGCCCATTACCACTACGTCACTCTCCTTGTTCACGCCAGGCCGCGCGCGCCGAGTTCACAAACTCTTTGACCAAGCCCAGGTCCTTCAGCCTCGGACGGCTCTCAACACCACTGGCGCTATCAACGCCCCACGCTCGCGTGGCGCCAATTATGCGGGCGACGTTCGTCGGGGTGAGTCCCCCCGCGACGATGACCGGCACGCGGAAGGCGCGAGTCGCCAGTCCTTCCCACGAGTGTTCGTCACCTGAACCGGGCCGCGGCCCATCGACGTGAACGGCGTCAACGAGTGCGTCGTCGAACGTTGCGAACTCCTCACTCTCAATGTTGAGCGCCTTGACGATGTGCACCTCGCGGCGCCGAAGGTCGTCGTGCAATGCCCGGCTCAGCGGTCCGTGTACCTGAACTACGTCGAAGGAGAGTTCGCTCACGTAGGCCGAGATCTCCTCGTCCTCGTTATCGGCGAAGACCCCACATCGCAGCACCGAACCCTGCGTGGCGTCAAGAATTGCCCGCGCCTCTTGCGGTGTGACGCGACGCGGCGAGGTGGCCAGGTTCACGCCGATCGCATCCACACCCAACGCCACCACGCCACGCGCGTTCTCGACCGTGGTTACTCCGCACACCTTGACGTAGCCCCGGCTCCACGGCTCACGCACGCGGGGTCCTCGGCACCAGAGCAAAGGATTTGACGACCGTGGCGGGGTCACTCGACGTAACGAAGGCCTCACCAACGAGCAGCGCATCGAAACCCGCTTGGGCTGCGCGCTGAGCGTCGTCGAGCGTGGAGAGTCCCGATTCGCACACCGCCAGGCAGTCACGCGGCAGAACGTTGATCAATGAGGCCGCTCGCTCCGTGTCGACCTCGAAAGTGTGCAGGTTACGTTGATTGATGCCGATGATCTTGGCTCCCGCGTCGAGGGCCTTCTGCGACTCCTCGGCGTCGTGGACCTCCACGAGAGCGTCGATGCCGATGAGCTCCGCCAGCTCCAAATATGAGGAGAGTTCGGCGTCACTGAGCGCCGCCACGATCAAGAGCACCGCGCTCGCCCCGGCCTCCGCCGCGTCGAGCACGTCGTTCTCGCTGACGGTGAAGTCTTTGCGCAGGATCGGCAAGGTAACACTTCGGCGAACGGCTTCCAGGTCCTCCATGGACCCGCCGAAATAGTCCTCGTCCGTCAGGACCGAAATCGCATTGGCGCCAGCGTCGCGGTAGATAGCGGCCAGTTCGTTCGGGTCCAGATCGATCGCAAGCGGCCCTTTTGACGGCGATCGCCGTTTGATCTCCGCGATCAACTTGACGTAGGGCGACGAGCCCGGGCGCAACACGAGGATGAACGACGGTCCGTCGTAGTGCACACTCTCAACGCGCTCGCGCCAGTCGCGTGGGTCGCGTGCGGCACGAGCCCGATGAGTCGCGAGGATCGTGTCCAGGTATGTGGTCGCCATCATCAAAGCGTAGTTGTGGCCATCATGCCAAAATCCCCCGAGTATCGTGACGCTATGCCAGCGCCAGAAGCGACGAGTTAATCGTGGAGTCCTTCGCGCTCGACGTTCTCAACCCGCTCGTGCGCGGCGAAAACTTGGAACGCAGCGAAGCCTCGCTGGCGCTGCGCGAGATCCTGGAAGGTCGCGTTGACGGCGTGCTCATCGCTAGTTTCCTCACCGCCATCACGATGAAGGGCGAGACGGTCGATGAGATGACCGGTTTCGTCGATGCCATGATCGCGGTTGCTACCACGTTTTTGCTCGATCTCGACGCGATCGACATCGTAGGAACCGGCGGCGACCAGTTGCACAGTGTGAATGTGTCGACAATGGCGGCCTTTGTCGTAGCCGGTTGCGGCGTGCCCGTGGCTAAGCACGGCAACCGCGCCGCGTCCTCCTCGGTGGGTTCCGCAGATCTCCTCGAAGCTCTGGGGGTACGAATCGACGCGCCTGTGGATGTGGTGCGCTCATGCATTCACGAAGCCGGGTTCGGTTTCATGTTTGCGCCCGTCTTTCACACCGCACTCGCCAACCTCGCCCCCGTGCGGCGCTCACTTCGATTCCGCACGATCTTCAACGCGCTGGGTCCCCTCGCCAATCCGGCCCTCGTGCAACGCTCGCTCATCGGCGTCGCCTCTGCACCCCTCGCGGACAAGATGGCCGAGGTGTTGTTTCGCCGCGGCATCGACCACGCCGTCTTGGTCACTGCCGACGACGGGCTCGACGAACTCTCCCTCGGAAGTCCTTCGACGTTGGAGTTTGTGACCCGAGAGGGTCGTACCCGTGAGCGCATCGACGCGGGCGACGAAGTCGGCGTCCACCACAACGTGGCGAACATACGTGGCGGCGACGTGGACGTGAACGTCGCGGTGACCAGGGCCTTTCTGGCCGGCGAACGCGGTGCGGTCTTTGACACGGTGTGTGCGAACGCGGCTCTCGCCCTGATGGTCGCCGGTCGCGCCACCTCGTTGACCGACGGCTTCGAACTGGCGTGCGTCTCGGTCCTCGACGGTCGAGCGGCCCACGTGCTGGAGCGCCTCGTCGCCGTGTCGAACTCCTAGAGCCGACGCAGCTCCTCGCGGAAGCGTCGTCCGTTCTCCGCGTACAGCGCGGCCGACGCCACGGCCACGCTCTCTTCACTGGTGCCGGGACGAATCTCAGCCGGAACGCCCAAGGCCGAGGAGTTCGCCGGCACCTCCATCCTGTTGCGCACCACCGCTCCGGCCCCCACCGTGGCCCCAGTGTGAACCACGGCCTGGTGCAGGACGATGGAGCCGCTGCCCACCAACGCGCGATCGTGAATCGTGCAGCCCTCCAAGTGCGCCAAATGTCCGATCACACAGTCGCTGCCGATCACCGTGGGGTACTCGTCCACGGCGTGCACGACGGTGCCGTCCTGGATGGAAGTTCGTTCGCCAATGATGATCGTGCCGTAGTCACCCCGCAGAACGGCCGTCGGCCAGATCGACGAGTCCGCCCCGATGTGAACGTCGCCGATCACCACGGCGTCGGGGTGGACGTAGGCGTCCTCATGGATGTGGGGCACTCGATCGCCCAAGGCGTAGATCGGCACGGCATTCCTCCTAGTGGACTATCCACGAAATTATCTGATAGATCCGCCACCCGATGTAGATGACCGCCGCGACCGCAAAGAAGCGCCAGCGCCAGGGAACGGGCTCGCGCTCGGTAACCGCGACGTCTCCCCCGCACACTTCGCACACGTCGCCCTCTTCGGGACGATCACAGGTCTCGCACCAGTTGGCCACTACTCGACTCGAACGCGCACTCGTATCGGTGAGGCCCCGAGTTCGAACTTCTCACGCAGACTGCGTTCCACGTAGCGCAGATACGTCGGCGCGAGTCGGCCCGCCACGAAGAGCGTGAAAGTGGGCGGCTCGGTCGCACCCTGGACGGCATAGCGAATCTTGCCGGTGGGCGACGGCTGTTTCACCTGTAAGTCACGAATGGCGCGATTGAGCACCCCAGTGGGCACGCGCTTGGCGTAGTCAGTTGCGGCGTTGGACAGCGCGGGCCACAGCCGGTGCACGCCCTTGCCCGAGAGGGCCGTTGTCTTGAGCACGGGGGCATCACCCAGGAAGGCCAGTTTGTCGCCCACCGTCGCCAGGACCGCGTCGCGCTCCTCGACCGGAACCAGCTCCCACTTGTTGAGAACCACAATCGACGGACACCCGGCCGCCGAGATGCGCTCAGCCAGGCGCTGATCTTGACCCGTCGCTCCTTGGGTCGCGTCAATGACCAAGATCGCGATATCGGAACGATCGAGCGCGTCCAGGCTGCGCAACACGGCGTATGTTTCTAACCCGGCTTCAGTGCGCGCACGCTTGCGCATACCGGCGGTGTCGACAAAGCGTACGAGACCCGATTTGGTCTCTACCACGGTGTCGATTGCGTCTCGCGTGGTGCCGGGCAAATCGTGCACGACACTTCTCTCTTCTCCGATCAGCTGATTGAACAGGGTCGACTTACCCACGTTGGGCCGGCCCACGATCGCCACACGCAGCGCGCCGTCGTCGTCGTCGCTGGCGTCCTCTTCGACCTTGGTGCCGGCGCCCAACTCATCGACAATGCGATCGAGCAGGTCGCCGGCTCCGCGTCCGTGTAGGGCACTGACCAAGAACGGCTCGCCCAGACCGAGAGAGAGAAAGTCCCAGGCCCCTGCCTCGTGTTGTTGATCGTCCACCTTGTTGGCGACGAGCAGAACAGGGCGTTTCGATGTTCGTACCCAGCGCGCCGCAGTGGAGTCTTCCTGCACCGGACCGGTGGCCACATCAACGACCAGTAGAACCAGGTCCGCGCTCGCCAGGGCCGCTTCGGCCTGTTTGGATATTTTGTCTTCGAGTGCGTCGCCGCCTTGGAGCCAGCCACCGGTGTCGACAACGTCGAAAGCGACCCCGCGCCACTCCACCTCGACGGCTTTGCGGTCCCTCGTGACGCCGCGCTGCTCCTCGACGACCGCGACTCGACGACCGGCCAGTCGATTCACCAGGGAACTTTTGCCCACATTGGGGCGTCCCACCACGACGACTTGAGGCTTTGTCACGCCCACCTCGGACTGCACGAGCCGTGGGCGCTCAAGAACGCCTGACGTGCCGCAGAGAAGCAAAAAAGGGCGCCAGACACCGCGTCAGCCTACTGGTGTTCACAATTTCACTCTCCGAGGCGGCCCCGCATCATGCCGCGATCAACCGCGTCGCGGTCGTCATTCGCTGCCGGCGGCCTCCCAGATGCCCATCAGCAGTTGCAGCACCGACGTGAGAAATGCCAGAAGTCCCGCGCCCAGCAGCGTGAAGCCGCCTTCGATCGAGAGAACCACCGTGCGGCCAAAGTCACCGGGACCCACGTAGCTCTGTCCGGTCTTAGCAATCACCACGATGCCGAGTGCCACCCAGCCCACGAGCATCAACACCAATAGCGTCGAGACCGTCTGAGCTGCCACGTACCGCCCGTCTTTAGTTTCCATTGCGCGATGGTAGGCCGCGAGATCTCTCCTCCTGGCATCCGAGGAGCGGTTCACGACTCTCGCCTCAAAAGCACCCCATTAGGCTTGAGCCGTGACGGTGGACAAGGTCGTATTGGCGGCCCCTCGAGGTTTTTGCGCCGGCGTCGAAAAGGCGATCAAGGCGCTGGACTGGATGACGCGCGTCTTCGAGCCGCCCGTCTACTGCTACCACGAGATCGTTCACAACCAGTTTGTGGTCGATCACTTCAAGTCCGTCGGGGTCATCTTCATCGACGACGTCACCATCGTGCCCCCGGGGGCACCGATCATGCTCAGTGCCCACGGCTCTCCGCCCGAAGTCATTGAGGCCGCGCGCCGCACGGGCGGCACCGTCATCGACGCCGTGTGCCCACTCGTGACCAAGGTGCACCACGAACTGAAGGTCCGGGCCAAGAAGGGCTACACCGTCCTCTACGTCGGACACGAAGACCACGAAGAAGCGGTCGGCACCATGGCCGTGGCCCCCGAGGCCGTGCACCTCGTGCAGTCTCGCGAGGACATCGACGCGATCGACGGCCACGACGGACCCGTTGCCCTGCTCAGTCAGACGACACTCAGTTTGGATGAGTGGCAGGACCTCAGAGAGTACGCCCAGGAGATCTTTCCCGATATCTGGATGCCGGGTCGCAGTGACCTCTGTTTTGCCACCACGAATCGCCAGGCAGCCCTGCGCCAACTGGCCTCGAAAGCCGATGCGGTGGTCGTGATCGGTTCGGCGAACTCCTCCAACACCGTGGCGTTGGTCAAGGTGGCCGAGGCGGAGGGCTGTCCCCGGGTCTTTCGCGTCAACGGCGCCGAAGAGTTGCCCGATGACCTCACGGGCGTCGTGGCCGTCACCGCCGGAGCGTCCGCGCCCGAGATCTTGGTCAACGAGGTGCTCGAGCACCTCAAGCCGCGCGACGGCATCACCGTGTTCTCCGTCACGGTCGAGGACGAGTACTTTCCTCCCCCGCCCGAACTGCGCGAGGTGCTCAAGGCCCTCACCGCACTCGTGGACGTGATCTTCGCCACGCCCGAAGCCACCGCCTTTGACGCACAGGCCGATCGCGAGTTCACGGCCTCCGAGGTGATCTCGGCGTAATCGCGAGGTTTCTAGGTCCTCAGTAGACTGGTGCGCCGGACTACCGTGGGCGCTGAGTGACCGTTTCGTGTCGCCACGCCCATCTTTTGAAGGAGATAGATGTCAAACGAGGACCTCGAGAAGCGGCGCATCTCGCGTTTGCGCGACTTCGCCATCGCCCAGGCCCGTGATCGCTTTGACGCCGACTATCCCGGTTTCGTGCCTGAGGAGATCGTCGCGTCCATCTGCGCGTACGAAGAAGAAGGCAACATCGGCGACGTCTTGAAGAAGATGCCCGACACCCTCAACGGCAGCCCCTACACGACCTTTGTCGTCGTCGACGGCGGGTCCGACAAGACCGCCGAAATCGCTCGCTCCTTCCCGGGCGTCAAGGTCTTTGAGTTTCCCGTCAATCTCGGCCACGGCGTCGCCCTGCAGGTCACCTACCGCTACTGCATTGAGCACAACGTGAAGTACGTGGTGACCCTGGACGCCGACGGCCAGAACGACCCCGCGGAGATGCCCCAGATCCTGGCTCCCTTGCAAAACGACCAAGCCGACTTCGTGGTCGCGAGCCGCGTGCTCGGTGAGGACAAGACGACCGACGTCGTGCGCAAGAGCGGCGTGCGCTTCTTCTCCTTCGTCATGAACAAGATGACCGGCGCCAATCTCACCGACACCTCGACCGGCTATCGCGCGCTGCGCGTGACGATGCTGGCCGACGTGGTCGATCGGCTCACCCAGGAGCAGTACCAGACCGCCGAACTCCTCATTACTGCCCTCAAGCGCGGCTGGCGCGCGAGCGAAGTGCCCACCGTGTGGTACCCCCGAGCGTCGGGCACCACGAAGAAGGGCAAGAACTGGCTGTTTGGCTTTCGCTACGCGCGCGTGGTTTTTGGAACGTGGTGGCGCGAGCGCTAGTCGTCGCCCAGTCGCTCACGGGCCTGGCGGTACACGTCCTCTAAGCCTTTGCGCAGCTCCTCGGTCTTCTCGCTGATCTGAGAACGCGAGACGCGACCTTCACTAACGGGAGGGTCCAGAGGTGTGCCCACGACAACCTCGATCTTGGCGAAGCGCGGAAACTTCGCCCCAACTGGCATCGCCTTTTCGCTGCCCGCAATACCCACGGGAACGATTTTGGCCCCGGTTCGCGCGGCGAGGAACACGGCGCCGTCATGCAGCGGCTCGACGCCGTGACCGAACTTGCGGGTCCCCTCGGGAAAGAGCACGAGAGCTTGGCCGCGTTTGAGTACCTCTTCGGAGAGGCGCATCGACTCGCGGTCGGCACTCTGGCGATTGACGGGAAACGCCCCAAGACGCGTCAGCAGCGCGCCGAAGACAGCCGGATGAAACACTCCCTCTTTCGCCATGAAGAATGCCTTGCGCGGTGAGATGAACAAGCTGAAGGCAAAGTCGACATTGGAGCGGTGAATCGGAGCGATGATCACCGGTCCGGTGAGGGGAATGTTCTCGGCACCCGTCACCTGGGGGTGAAAGAAGATCCTCGCCAGAAGGGCGACCAGCCCCGCGCAGATCCGATAGATCAGGGTCTTCTTCGGATTTAAGACGAGGTCCGCTGCTTCAGGCATTGCGTGATCTCCTCCACTATCTCGGCGACGCTGCGACCCGTCGTATCTAGGGCGAGCGCGTCAGACGCCTGGCGCAGCGGCGATGCCTCTCGGGTTGAATCGACCACGTCGCGACGCGCCACCGACGCCTCGCTCTCGTCACCGCGTCGTCGCGATCGCTCTTCCAGCGTCGCGGTGAGATAGATCTTGACGCTCGCTTCGGGAAAGACCACCGTCGTGATGTCTCGACCCTCCACGACCGTGCCGACCGGTTGGGCCGCGGCAAAGGCGCGCTGTCGCTCCACCATCTCGGTGCGCACGCGCGGGTTGGCGGCCACGATCGAAACCGCTTCGTTCACGTCAGGTCCGCGAATCTGGTCATGCACGTCGCGCCCGTTCACGCTCACGCGAGGCACCGTGGTGATGATCGCGTCGTGAGCCAACCGAGCGAGCGCGTCCTCGTCCGCGACGTCCAGGCCTGAGTCCAGAGCCTCGCGGGTGATCGCACGATACATAGCTCCCGTGTCAAGAAACGACCAGCCCAGAGAGTCCGCGAGCGAGCGAGCGATAGTCGACTTGCCTGATCCGGCTGGTCCGTCGATCGCGATGACCAGGGCGCTCATTGGAGCAATGCTAGGTCGCGAAAAAAGTGGGGATAGCTGGACGACACGGTGGCCGCACCCCTGATCGTCGCCCCGTTTCCCGCACATCCAGCGATCGCGCTGGCCATCACCATGCGGTGGTCAAGCGCGCCATGAAAGGTGAACTGAAGGAACTTTTCGGCGGATCCCAGACCCTCGATGAAGAAGTCGTCACCCTCGGACCACACCCGGGCGCCCAGACTCATGGCGAGTGACATCGATCCCGCGAAGCGGTCCGACTCTTTGTGTCGAAGCTCATCCATCTCGCGAAACGCGCTCACGCCGCTGGCCGCACACGCAGCAACCGCCAACACCGGCACCTCGTCGACCGAAGGCACGTCGTTCGAGTGAATCTCGGTGGCGACGAGGGACGAACTTCGCGCGTGCAGAACGTGAAAACCCTCGCGATCATCGAGACGCACGTCGGCCCCCATCCGGTCGAGCACCCCCACGAACCCCACTCGCTCGTCGGAGGCGTCAACGCTTAACACCTCGAGCGTTGCGTCGGAATGAATGGCGCCCAGCACTGCGAAGAACGCTGCCTGTGACGGATCTCCGGGAACGTGCCAACTGTGGCGTTCCGGCCGACCCGGCACCACCCGCACGACGCGACCCGGGCCGACGTCCTCGCTCGTTACTTCGACCCCTGCGCTGCGAAGCATGTCCTCGGTTGTGCGGCGAGTGCGCACGTCTTCGTGCACACGGGTCTCGCCATAGGCGCTCAATCCCGCGAGCAGAATCGCCGATTTCACTTGGGCACTGGCGACGGGCACGTGGTAGTCGATGGCCTGGAGTTTGAGCGGACTGGTGATCTCGAGGGGCGCGGTCGAGGCCAGGCCTTGACCTTGCAGATCCACGCCCATCAAGCCCAGTGGAATGGCTACGCGGTCCATGGGTCGCCGAGAAAGCGACGCGTCCCCCACGAGGCGATGACGCCCTGGAATGGAGGCGACGACCCCACACAACAGGCGCATCGATGTCCCGGAGTTCCCACAGTCCAGGTCCAGGTCGCTCGGACGCAGCCCACGCTCGGGTCCGCTCACGTACGCGACGCCGTCTTCATCGTGGCGGGTCGCTCCCAACTGCACGACGATGGCGCTCGTGGCTTCCACATCCTGGCCTGGCGAGAGATTGGTAATCGTGCTCTCGCCGCTCGCCAGAGCCGACAACATGAGGGCCCGGTGTGAAGAGCTCTTGTCGCCGGGAACGCGCAGCGAACCCCGCAACTGGGTCGCGTGTGTCACCACCTCGACGTCGCTCACTCGTGACCTACTTGAAACCCGCGCTCGGTAAGAGCGCCACTGAACATGTCTGCCTGAAGCGCGTCGATGGCGAGCAGCAGCGTGCCACTCGAACCTTCGATGCCGTGGGCGATCTCGATGTCGTAGATATTGACGAGCATCTCCGAGGCGGCCATCGTGACTGCAGCCAGCACGCCGGGTTGGTCACTCACCGCTACGCGCAGATACGCGAGGTTCTCGGAGTTCAGGGCCCGACCGGGCAACTGGCGCCGGGCCGAAGCCGCCTGGGCGAGGTCTTTGGCGATGGCGTCGTGGTCATCAGTGCTGAGCGCCGTGCGCAATCGCGCGAGGCGTTCTTCGAGTGCGAGCAGAGACAGGGCAATTGCGTCACGATTCTCAAAGAGAATGTCGGGCCAAATATCCGGGTCGCCAGCCGCCACGCGAGTCATGTCGCGAAAACCGCCGGCCGCCAGTTGCAACAGCACGGCGTCCTGTTCGGC
Organism: uncultured Acidimicrobiaceae bacterium; assembly: GCA_963840595.1. Lineage (GTDB taxonomy): Bacteria > Actinomycetota > Acidimicrobiia > Acidimicrobiales > RAAP-2 > RAAP-2. The sequence goes on along the minus strand of CAWIZQ010000004.1, from coordinate 239,347 downwards.
CACCCGGGTGGCTTCATTCATGAGTGCGCCCGCGAGAAGATGAGGCACATGACTTGCGACCGCCACCAGTCGATCGTGATCGTCCGCGCTCACGGCCACCACGTTGGCGCCCAGCTCGCGCAAAATCCCGTGCAAGGTCGTGTACGTCGCGGGCAACGTGGCCGACGTGGGCGTCAGAACCCAGGTGCACCCCTGGAAGAGATCGGCTCGGGCACCCGCCAGCCCTCGTTGCTCCGAGCCGGCCATGGGATGGCCTGCAAGGAAGCGGGGATCGCTTACTTCGTCAACGATGGTGCCCTTGACGCCCGCAACGTCGGTGACAATGAGTTCGCTACGCGCGGAGCGTTCGAGGTAGTCGCGAACGATCCGTGGCACCACGCCCGCCGGCGTCGCCACGACAACAAGACTGACCTCGTCGTCGAAGTCTGAACCCGTCACGACGCTGGCGTCAAGCGCAGCCGCGAGTACATCCTCGTCGGCATCGGTGCCCGTGACGACCCAGCCGGTCTCCGTGAGTGCTCGTGCGACGGACGCGCCGATGAGACCGAGACCCACCACGTGGGCGCGCCGGTTACTCGGGGAGATCATCGCGCAGGGATGGAGCGTTTCGTAAGTACACGTGACGCAGATCACTGCGATCCCGCTCGGTGTAGGCGTGCATCAGCACCCTCACGACCAGGGGCATGGCGCCGGGCACGTTGATCTCGCTGGCGCACAGCAGCGGCACGTCGCCGAAGCCGATGCCGCGAGCGGCCGAGGCGGGGAACCCGGCGGTGAGGTCGGGGGTCGTCGTAAAGAGGACGCTGATCACGTCGTCGTGATCGATCCCGTTGCGCTGAAGCATCTCGGTGAGCAGTTCCTGGGTGACGACGTTGATCTCCTCGACGGTGTTCTCATCACACGTCGTGGCGCCCCTCAGTCCGCGTACCTTGGCAGAAGTCATGCAGGCATCGTAGAGGCCAGTTCATCGGTCATCCCCACGGCCTCCATCAGTCGACGCACTTCATTGACCGACAACTGGCGATAGGCGCCCGGCGAGAGTGTCGCATCTTGTAGCGGACCGATCCTCGTGCGAACCAGTCGCGTCACCTCGTGGCCGACCGCTGCACACATGCGCCGCACCTGTCGATTTCGCCCTTCGTGGATGACAATGCGCAACAGTCCTTCGCTCACCCGCGAGACCTGGGCCGCCGCCGTGACACCGTCATCGAGCTCGACCCCTTCACGCAGGCGCCGCAACGCTCCGGGAGAGGGATCACCCTCCACGCGCACCAGGTACTCCTTGGCGACGCCCGAACTCGGGTGTGTTAACAGGTGTGCGAGGCGACCGTCGTTGGTCAGGATCAGTAGGCCTTCGGTGTTCATATCGAGTCGACCGACTGGGAAGATGCGCACCGGTGACTCCACCAGATCCAGGACGGTCGTGCGGCCCTGAGGGTCCGAGGCGGTGGTAACGACCCCGTCGGGCTTGTTCAAGAGGAAGTACACCTTGGACTGCGAGGTGGGGACCATCTTGCCGTCGACGCAGATTACGTTGATCTCGGGATCCACGCGGTTGCCCAACTCCGCCACTCGTCCGTCGATCGTCACCCGACCATCGACGATCAGAACCTCGCACGCCCGCCGCGAGCCAAACCCCGCCCGCGCGAGAGCCTTTTGGAGACGCTCTCCGCCCTCCAACTAGGACACCTCGGAGTCGTCGAAGCGTTCTGCGATCTCCTCGGCCAGCGCGTTGGCGGTCTCAATGGGCGGCATGAACTCCTCGATCGGCGGCAGATCATCCAATATGGCCAGTCCCATGCGATCCAAGAACGACTCGGTCGTGCCATAGAGGATCGGCTGGCCGGGACCGGGTGCGCGTCCCAACTCTTCGATGTACCCGCGCTGCTCCAAGAGCCGCACGACGCCGTCAACATTGACGCCACGCAACGCGGAGATCTGTGCGCGCGAGACGGGCTGGCGGTACGCGATGATCGCCAGTGACTCCAGGGCGGCGGAACTGAGGCGATGCGAGACGTCGCGGTTGGCGAACTTCGTCACCCACGCCGCGACGTCGGGCGAGGACTGCATTACCCAACCGCTCGCGAGCTCCACGACCTGGAAGCCTCTGCGCTGCTCGAGAAACTCCGACCGCAGTTCGCCGAGCGTGCGACGAACGACGTCGGCCTCGGCATCCACGACGTCGGCGAGCTCTTCGGCCGAGATGGGCTCGAGAGCAACGGTCAGCATGGCCTCGAGCTTCTGTTCGAGCGACAGTTCATCCCTCATAGCGATCCACTCCCCCAAAGTCCACGCTCGCGTTTATATCGAGCCACTCAATCTGCACCTCGCCGAACGTTGCTCCCTGGCCCAGCGTGACGTGGCCGAGCTTGCACAGTTCGAGCAGCGCGAGAAAGTGCACGATCACTTCAATGCGGGTTACGAGTGGTTCGGTCAGTTGGCGGAACGAGAATCGACCCATCGTGGGTAGTCGTTGAGACAGTGCCGCGACCGTCTCGGCAACCGTCACCGCGTCGACGGTGACGTGGTGCAAGCGCACGACCGGCACGGGCTTTTCCTCGATGCCTCGCAAGTACGCCAGGGCGAGTTGCGTCGTCGTCACTCCGGCCAGAAGATCGGGCGGCTGAACCACAAAACCGTCATCGACGCCGCGCAGTCGCGAGTACGCCCGACTCGCACGCTCAAAGAGGGACACGAAAGCGTCGGCTAGCGCGGCGTACGTGCGCAACTCGAGGAGTCGCGCGAGAAGAACATCTCGCTCTTCCCACCCGACGAACTCCTCGTCGATCTCACCACTCTCAGGTCCGGGCAGCAGTCGGTGACTCTTCATCTCCAGTAACACGGCCCCGATCAGGAGAAACTCAGACAGTTGGTCCATATTGAGTTCGGTGGCGTCGTCACGCAGGGTTGCCACGAACGCGTCGACGAGCGGGGCGAGCGGCACGTCCAAGATGTCCACGTCGTGGCTGGAGATCAACTGCAAGAGCAGCTCGATGGGGCCGCTGAAGGACGGCGTCGTCACGACGAAGGTCACGGGACAACTGTATAGGTATCCCTCCTCTACCATTGAACGATGAAGATTCTCTCGGGCATGCAGCCGTCGGGTCCGTTGCATTTGGGCAACTACCTGGGGGCATTGCGCCAGTGGGTGCGCGCCCAGAACGCGGACGCTTTCTACTGCGTGGTCGATTTGCACGCCCTCACCTTGCACATCACGCCCGAGGAACTGCGGGCCAACACGACCGATCTACTGGCCACGTACCTGGCTGCGGGGCTCGACCCCGAGGTGTGCACGATCTTCGTCCAGAGCCAGGTCTCCTACCACGCGCAACTCGACTGGCTGCTCGAGTGTGTCGCGACGTACGGCGAGCTCTCTCGCATGGTGGCCTTCAAGGAGAAGGCCGCTCGCCAGGACGGATACCGGGTGGGACTGTTGACCTACCCGGTGCTCATGGCCGCTGACATCCTGCTCTATGACTCTGAGGAAGTGCCCGTGGGCGACGATCAGCGCCAACACCTAGAACTCACCCGCGACGTGGCCGAGCGCTTCAACAATCGCTACGGCGAGACCTTCCGCGTGCCTGTCGGCGTGCAACCCAAAGTGGCCGCTCGGGTGATGGACCTCCAGGAGCCCACCCGCAAGATGAGCAAGTCAATCTCGAGCCCCCTGGGCACGATTCTCATGTTCGATGCACCCGCCGAGATCGAACGCAAGATCGCCAAGGCCGTGACCGATACCGACGGCGAGGTGTCCTTCGACTGGGACAAGAAGCCGGGTATCTCGAATCTCCTCGAGATCTTCGCCGCCTTCACCGATGACACGCCCGAGGACATCGCATCTCGCTACTCGCGCTACGGCGACCTGAAAAACGATCTCGCTGAAGTGATCATCGAGTCCCTCGCCCCATTGCGCGTGAGGTACGAGGAGCTCCTGCGCACACCCGCCGAGGTGGAAGCCGTCGCCGCTCAGGGCGCGCTCAAGGCGGGCGACGTGGCCGGTCCCATCTACCGTCGCGCCGCGAGCGCCATGGGACTCATCTAAAGCAGATCGAACCACCAGTTCTCCAGGTGGCCAATCCAGGTGCTGCCGATGCTGGTCACCCAAAAGAGCAAGATCACCACCAGAAAGACGAGCGGCATGGCCCGCGCGCGCAGCTGGTAGTAGCCCGCCAGATGCCGGCGCGGGACGAAGCGTTCAATGATCGCCGAGCCGTCAAGCGGCGGCACGGGAATCAGGTTGAAGGCGGCCAGCACCAAGTTGACGATGCCCAGGTACTCGCCAAACTCGAAGAGGTTCGGATCCTTGGCGTACTGAATGATCTGACCGAACGAGTTGAACCCCGTCGCAATCGTGAGACGACAGATGAGAAGTCCCACGGCCGAGAGGACGATGTTGACGGCCGGACCAGCGAGTGAGACCCAGATGGCCTGTTGACGCGGTTTGCGCAGCCGCGACACGTTGACCGGCACAGGCTTGGCGTAGCCGAAAGCTGGGAAGTGCACCAAGAGCAAGAGTGCGGGCATCAAGATGGTGCCAAAGGGATCGATGTGCGCCAGCGGGTTGAGCGTGAGGCGGTGTCGCTCCTTGGCGGTCGGGTCACCAAACAGGTACGCCACGTAGCCGTGTGCCACCTCGTGCAAGACCACCGAGGGCACCAAGATCAAGAACCAGAGCCACAGATTCATCGCACGACGTTCTAGTCGTGAGCCCGCGGGTGAGCGTCGAGGTACTCGCGCTGCAAAGTGGTCACCGAAACGGCGGTGTAGATCTGCGTCGTGGCGATGGAGGCGTGGCCGAGCAACTCCTGAACCACACGAATGTCGGCGCCGTGGGCCAGCATGTGCGTGGCGCAGCTGTGACGAAAGACGTGCGCCGACACGCGCTTTCGATCGATGCCGACGTTGAGGGCGCGCTTATGAACGATGAGATCGACTCCCTGACGAGTAAGAGGACCCGAGCGCGCATTGATAAAGACTCGCGTGCTCTTGCGCCCGGCGAGCAGTGTCGACCTCCCGCCCGGGCCTAAGTAGTCGCGCAGCGCCTCGCGTAGTGAGTCGCCTATGGGTACTAGGCGCTGCTTGTTGCCCTTGCCGGTCACCAGGATCAGTCCTTCGTCGAAGTTCAGATGCGAGAGCTCCAGTCCCACCGCCTCGCTCACGCGAGCCCCCGTGCCGTAGAGCAACTCCAGCAGGGCTCGATCGCGTAGGTCGATGGCCGTTGTGGCGGGAATCGCGTCGATCAACTTGGCCACCTCAGCCTCGCCGAGCGGCTTGGGGAGGCTTCGCCCTCGTGCGCCACCCTTGAGGCGCGCACTCGGGTCGGAGTGCAGCGTGCCTTCGTCGAAGAGGTAGGCGAAAAGCCCCCGTACCGAGGCCACCGTGCGCGCGACGGTCGTGGCCTGGCGATTCTTTCGCAGCCCGTTGAAGTAGATCTCCAGGTCCTCTTCGGTCAGATCTCCCAGGACCATGTTCTTCTTGGCCATCCAAGTCCCCAGAGCGTTCAGGTCGCGTCGGTACGCCTCGAGCGTGGCGCGGCTACGACCCTTTTCGATTGTCATCCACTGCAAGTACTCCTCCAGGGCCTCGTCAAACGTCATTGAGGAAACTCCCGAAGAGTCGGTGCAGCGCGATCGTCGTCGTCGAGTCGATCGCGAAGGCGCTGCGCAGAATGGACTGAATCTCGTCCTTCGCGTACCAGTGGATGGTGGCACTCGACTCCTCCGCGCCCGCGGGTTCGCGCTCGACCTCTTCGAGATCACGCGCTTCGTACACCCACATGACCTGAGTCGACCAGCCCGGTGAGTTCATGAAGCGACCAAGAAACGTCCAGGACTGGGCACGTAATCCCATCTCCTCGTGGAGTTCGCGCTTCGCTGCGTCGAGGGGCTCCTCGCCGGGAACATCCAGCGTGCCCGCCGGAATTTCGAGGATCTCTCGGTCAAACGTCGACCGATACTGACGGATGAACCCGACCTGGTCGTTGTCGTTGATCACCAGGACCGCTACCGCACCGGGGTGAACCGCCACGGAGCGCTCGAAGCGTTCTTCGCCGTGTGCGATCGTGCGTCGCTCGACGTTAAAGACACGGGACTCAAAAACAGTGGTGGCCCCTTCAACCCGGAAGGAGTCGCTCACAAGGTGCTGGCGACCGTCGAGGGATCGATGATGTGCGGCTCGCGGCCCTCGCCGCGACCAACTGCCGCCTTGATGAGACCGAGGAACAACGGGTGGGGACGATCGGGCCGAGACTTGAACTCGGGGTGCGCCTGGGTTCCCACGAAGAAGGCGTGACCCGGCAACTCGACGAACTCAACCAATCGACCGTCGGGCGAGTTCCCCGAACACCGCATGCCGTTGGCCTCAAACTGTTCGCGATAACGCGCGTTGAACTCGTAGCGGTGCCGGTGACGCTCTGAGACCACGGTCGTTCCATAGAGCTCCGCCACGATTGAGCCTTCATCGAGCATCGCCGGCCAGGCACCGAGTCTCATCGTTCCACCCAAATCGGTGACGTCAATCTGTTCGGCCAGCAGCGAGATCACGGGAGCGGACGAGGAGTGCGAGAACTCGGTGGACTGGGCGTCACTGAGTCCGAGCACGTGTCGGGCGAACTCGATGACTTGGATCTGCATGCCCAAACAGATGCCGAGATAGGGAATGTCATTTTCGCGGGCGATGCGCGCCGTCGCGATCATTCCCTCGATCCCACGCTCACCGAACCCCCCGGGCACGATGATGCCGTCGAACTGGCTTAGACGTTCGGCATCAAGTTCGGACGGGACGCGCTCAGCCTCTAGGTACTCGATCTTGGTGCTGGCCCCCACGGCGAACCCGGCGTGTCGGATGGCTTCGCCCACGCTCAGGTACGCGTCGGGCATCGTCACGTACTTGCCAATAATGCCAATGCGCAAGTTGCGCGTGGTCGTGTGGACTCGTCGGACGACTTTCTCCCAGGCGTTGAGATCGATCGGGTGCTCATCGAGGTCGATCTTCAGTGTGTCGCACACCATCGTGTCAAGACCCTCGTGGTGCAGCGTGATGGGTATGTCGTAGATGCTGGCCTCGTCGACCGCCGAGATGACCGCATTCACAGGCACGTCGCACAGCAGGGAAATCTTTCGCTTGAGCCCGTCGGAGATCGGTTGGTCGCTGCGACAGACAATCACATCAGGCTGAATGCCTCGCGAGCGCAACTCAGTGACCGAGTGTTGGGTGGGCTTGGTCTTGTGCTCACCGGAAGGAGCCAGATACGGCACCAGAGTGAGGTGGATGTAACAGACGTTGTCACGCCCCGCGTCGCGGCGGAACTGGCGAATCGACTCAATGAACGGGACGATCTCGATGTCGCCCACCGTGCCGCCAATTTCGACGATGACCACGTCAGCACCAAGACCGGCCTGACGGCGAATTCGTTCCTTGATCTCGTCGGTGACGTGGGGAATTACCTGGACGGTCTTGCCGAGATAGTCGCCTCGGCGCTCCTTGGCGATGACGTTCGAGTAAATGGATCCGGTGGTGGTGTTGGAGATCTTGGACAGCGACTCATCGATGAAGCGCTCGTAGTGACCAAGGTCAAGGTCGGTCTCTCCCCCGTCATCGGTGACGAAGACCTCGCCGTGTTCGCCGGGATTCATGGTTCCCGGGTCGACGTTGAGGTACGGATCGAGTTTGCACATCGTGACGCGAAGGCCGCGGGACTTTAAAAGTCGACCGAGTGAGGAGGCCGTGAGTCCTTTGCCGAGGGAACTCGACACTCCACCCGTAACAAAGACGTACTTCGCCATCAGGCCGCGCTACTCACGGAACACCATCCTAGCGAGAGGACTGTGACGTGGTGCGACCCTCGAGAGAGTTTTCGAGCAGTTGTGATGCGAGTGCGCGTGATTCTTCGGTCACCGTGTCCCCCGACAGCATGCGAGCGACTTCACGAACCCGCTCATCGCCACTCACCTCACGCACGTGGGTCGTGGTCGTCCCATCGCTCACGCGCTTCTCGATGACGAAGTGATGGTCTGCCCGGGCCGCCACGGAGGCGAGATGGGTGATGGCGAGGACCTGTTGATCGCGTCCCACTTCGTAGAGGCACTCACCAATCTGCTGGGCCACCTGGCCGCCCAGTCCCGCATCGATCTCATCGAACACCGCCACGATGTCGCGGTGCGCGGTCTCCAGAGACAGGGCGAGCAAGACACGGCTCAGTTCGCCGCCACTCGCCAGAGCCGAGAGGGGGCCCTCCGGGAGTCCCGGGTTGGCGCTGAACATGATCTGGGCATCGGAGCCGTCTTCACCCTCGACGACGAATCGCAGGCCAGCGTTGGCAAGGGCCACACGCGTCAGTTGGGATCGAACGCGCTTGGTGAGTTGTGCCGCGGCCTTTTCCCGCGCGACGTGAATGCGCGCAGCGATCTCACGCTCGCTCTCTCCTAGGTCATGTATCTCCTGGTCAATCTGCACAATGCGCTCCGCGGCGGCGTCGAGACTCTGGGCGCGCCCACGAAGATCTTCGAGTGTGCCGATCGCGTCAGCCAGTGTGCCCCCGTACTTCTTGGCGAGGCGCTGAAGAGTCCCCACCCGCTCCTCCACTTCCTCGATCACCCGGGGGTCAAAGGAGTCGGGGTCGGCCAAGGCCGCGAGTTCGTGCACCGAGTCTCGAGCCTGGACGAGCACCTCGTCGAGCGCAAGGCGAATCGCTTCAAACGCGTCGCCGTCGGGTAGCCGTGACAGGCCGCGAGCAAACGTCGGGAGAACTGCATCATCACGGTCACCGTCGAAGAGATCGACAACATCGATGATCGAAGCTTGACCGTCGCGCAGGGCCGTCAATCGACTGAGTTCGCTCAGCGCGTCATCGAGCTCAGTCGCCGACGTGAGACGCGCTGCCTCCAGCTCGGCGATCTGGAACGCGAGGTAGTCGCGCTCTCGATCTCGCGTAGCGGCGTCGCCACCATAGGAGTCCCGAATCTGCAGGGCATCACGCAGTTGTTGGCGAACGCCCACCAACTCGCCGGTGTCGATGCGCCCGGCCTCGTCAATGAGCCGCACGATCTCACTGCGGTTCTTCAGACGTAGTGAGTCGTGCTGGCCGTGAATGACGATGAGATCGTCTGCGATGGCTCCGAGCGCCTCGGCGCTCGAGACGGACCCATCAACCAGGCTGCGAAGTCGACCGGACTCCGTGGCCTCGCGAGCAAGGGCAACTTCGGTGCCCTCGGGGCGCAGGAACAGCGCAGTGGCGCGGGTCTCGCTCGTTACCGCGTAGCGCGTGGCACTCGTTTCACTGCCCAGGCACAGTCCGAGGGCGCCCACCAGGAGGGTCTTGCCCGCGCCGGTTTCACCGGTCAGTACGTTGAAGCCCTCGCCGAACTCCAGGTGCGCGTCGTCGATAACTCCCAGTTTGTGCGCGTACAGCTCGACCAGCTGGGCCTTAGGCATGACCCTCTCGAAGACCTCGGCGCAGCCGCGTGGCCAGATCAAAGCTCCTCGTACCCGCGATGCGCACGGGCGTGGGGCTTTGGCGCACCTCGATGAACTCGCCCGGCTCGAGTGGACCGATCGTCTGACCGTCGGCGACCAGAACCGCGGGTTTGTCATCGACCAGCAGGCGAATCACATGATCATCGGGCACGACAATCGATCGATCGATCGTGAAGTAGGGCGCGATGGGGGTCAGAATCATCGCCGACAGCGCGGCATCCACTACGGGACCGCCCGCCGAGAGGTTGTATCCGGTCGATCCCGTGGGCGTGGAGACCATGACCCCGTCGGCCGAATAGGTGAGGAATTCCTCTTCGTTGATGAACGTCTTGACCTTGACCATGTGACCCGGGCTCGCTCGCTCGACCACCACCTCGTTGAGCGCAAACTCATCCGTGTCGTGACCCGAGACGGTGATCTGCAAGGCGAGTCGCTCGGTCACCACGTCGCTCGACAGCGCCAACTTGACGTGCTCGACGATTTCGGTCGACGGCACGTCGAGGAGAAATCCCACTTGGCCCAGGTTGACGGCCACGACGCGCGCTCCCACGCCATGGGCGAGCCTGGTTGCGCGAAGGAACGTCCCGTCTCCCCCGAGGCTCACGACAACCGTGCGCGCGTCGACGCGAGCCGGACTGGAGTTGTCCAAAAGGTGCAGCGACGAGGTGATCTCGTCCCGGGCCAACTGGTCTCCCGCTTCGCGAGCCAACTCGACGGCGTCGGCGCGATTGCCAAAGGCGAGAAACAGGACCTGGGGCGCGGACATTGGGGCCATCGTAGTAACCAACGGTTGAGGTGGCCGCTGACGCCGGCGGTGCTATCGCTCGCGCGGAGCGCTCAGGCGACGCAGAGGCGGAACCGTCGTCGGCGGACGCTGTCGCTCCGGCAAGTCCGCCAGCAGGTGTGCCGTCGCTCGCGCAATGATCTGAACGGCCTCCTCGAATGCCTCGTTCGTGCGTGGAGAGACCGTCGTGACTCCGCTTACCTTGCGAACGTACTGACGGGCGGCGGCACGAATCTCTTCCTCACTGGCTGGTGGTTCAAGTCCGCGCAGGGTAGTGATATTTCGACACATGCTCAGACAGTAGGCGTGTCGCGGTCGATTGCCAACCGACTGGCCGCCCGAGACGACTCAGGCGACTCCTGAGTACTGTGAAGTCAGAACGACGAAGGAGGAATCGTGAGCAACGCCAACGACTACAACACTGCGGTGATCGAGGAGTTTCGCGCCAACGGCGGCCAACTCGGGGGAAACTTCGCCGGTGCTCCCATGCTGCTACTACGCACGACGGGCGCGAAGAGCGGCGCCGAGCGGGTCAATCCGATGATGTATCTCGAAGTCGATGGACACATCTACGTCTTCGCCTCCAAGGCCGGTGCTGACACCAGCCCCGACTGGTACCACAACCTCGTCGCCGACCCTCAGGTCGTCGTCGAACTAGGTGACGAGGTCTTCGAGGCCACCGCCACGCCGCTCGCGCGTGACGATCGCGATCGCGTCTACGCGATTCAGGTCGAGCGGTTTCCCGGATTTGGCGAGTATCAGGAAAAGACGACGAGAGTGATCCCGGTGGTCGAGATCGTGCGCAACTAGCTAGGACGAGAGCTGCACAACCGAGAACGTTCCTCCATCGGCGTGCTGTCCGTTCCCGTTGGCCGCCGTGCCACTTGAGACGAGTGAGCCGTCGTGCGCGATGTAGACGCGCTCTTGTGAGTACTGGTATAGGGGTTGGTTGTCGTAGGTCACCTGATAGGACCCGTCGGCCAACCGCAGCGTACTGACCGAGTGGGGGTTCAGCCCGCGCACCAACGGTGTCGCGGTCGTGAGTACCGGAGTCCACTCGGGCGCGCACGCAGAGCAGGTCCCCTTGCTGAATGTGTAGACCGTGACCGCCAGTGGATTGATATCGGGATCTCCCTCGACCGCGAGCACGCGCTCGCCGACATGCGTCACTCCTTCTTCCATCAGCGCCGAGCCAGTATCACTATTACCGTTCGACGCAGAGACCAACGTCCAGTAGCCGTGCCAGGGTGCCAGAGGGGCCACGGTCTCGAGGTAGTCCTCGCCCAGGGGCTTAAACGGGGCCGAGGACGGATCGAACAGGTAGAGCGGATGACCCGCGTAGGTCACCTGTCGTCCGATACCCCGTCGATAGACCGTGCCCAGCAGCTTCTGACTCACTCCCTTTTCGGCCACCGGCTTCACCGACGAGGTCAGCGCCGGCCAGTCATCCGACGTGTCGTCATTGATCATGTCGCTCATCGGGCCGGTGCACGTCAACTTCACGGCCCCGGCGGGATTGAGGTCGTACCCGCGGGCCTTCGTAGTGCCGCACGTCGAGCGACCGTCCACGTCTCCGCTGAACTCATAGAGCGGGAAGCCCGCAAGAGGCCCACTCTTGACCACCAGGACTGATCCGTATGCCTTGGTCGTGAGTACCCCCACGCTCGCACCCTTGGTTGGCGAGGGTCGAAAGACCACGAACACGATGACCAGGGCGACAAAGATCACGACGGCAACGAGCCGCAGAACCAGTGGATTTGTTGCCGAGGACCTCACGAAGCGCTGGAAGGAGCGCGGCTTGTCGTTGACGATGACCGAGTGCGCTTGGTGATTCCTTTGACCATCGCGGCCCCGAATCCGAAGATCCAGGCGCTGTTCTTCTCGGTATCGCTCAAGAGTTCATCGAGTGCGCTCACGAACAGGTCAATCTCTTCTTCACCGGCGATCAGCGCGGGAAGCAGCTTGATGATGTTGACGTTGTCCGCAGCGACTTGGGTCAAGATGCGGTGCTTCTGGAAGAGTGGAACGACGAGGGACTGGGTAAAGAGCGCGGTGCGCGCAGACTCCACGGCTCGCCAGCGCCGCTTGAGGGCCGGACTCGACGGTGGGCCGAACTCGATGCCGATCATCTGGCCACGACCACGAATCTCGTGAACGAATTCGTGGCGCTCCGACACTTCGCCGAGTTTCTTCTTCCAGACATCCCCCATGGACGCGGCGTGGTCGACGATTCCCTCGTCGTCGAAGACCTGCAACGTCGCGAGCCCCGCCACCATGGCCAGCTGATTGCCCTTGAAGGTGGTCGAGTGCACCATCGCGCGATCCATCGAGCTATAGACGCTGCGAAAGATTTTGTCGCTCGTGAGCATCGCGCCGACCGGGACGTAGCCTCCCGACAGTGCCTTGGAGACAGTAATGATGTCGGGTCGAAGACCGAAGTGTTCGAAGGCGTAGAACTTGCCCGTACGTCCGATGCCGGTTTGTACTTCGTCGCAAATGAATAAGGTCCCCGACTCGCGACACGCCGTTTCGAGCGAGCGCCAGACGTCGCCCTCCAGTTCGTAGACCCCCTTGCCCTGGATCGGTTCCACGATGAAGGCGGCCACGTTGCCCCGACGCAGTTCGGTCCGCAGTGCGTCGACGTCGCCAAAGGGAATCTCCACCGCACCGGGCAGCATCTCGCCGAAGGGCTTTTTGAACTCTGGGGACCCATTGAGGGCGAGCGCTCCCATGGTAAGACCGTGATAGGCGTGGGCGTGATACGCGATGCGCTGACGACCCGTCGATGCCCGCGCGAACTTGATCGCGGCCTCGACCGCCTCGGCCCCGGAGTTACAGAAGTAGACACGCTCGATCTGATCGGGACTGCGGGAGACCAACTGCTCGGCCAGCAGACCGGGCAGCAGGGCACAGTCCATCTGGACCATGTTGGGCAGGTCAGCATCCAGCGCCTGGTGCAGGGCGTCGCGCACGACTGGGTGGCTTCGACCGAGCGCGAACACGCCAAAGCCGCTCAACAGGTCGAGATACTGGGCGCCCTCGTCGTCGTAGAGGTAGCAGCCCTCGCCACGGACGTAGAAGCGGTCAAAGCCGAGGGTCTTGACGACCTTGGCGAGTTGGGGATTCATGTACTTCGACTGGAGTTGGAAGTTCTCGCCGTCGTGTTCGGCCAGAATCTCCGACAGATTGAACGACATCACCCTCCTTTTGCCTCTTTTCAATCTACGTCTCGACTCTGAGACACTCCGCACACGGCCCAACGGATCCCTGTTGTCGGCCTCGTAGTCTCTAGTTGGTGGTCGTCTTTCTCGCTCTTCTGGCGTCGTGTCTGTACGCGCTCGCGAGCGTCTGTCAACGCCTCGGCGTCGAAGCGACCCCCGGAGAGACCAACCGTACGGGCCTCATTCATCAGATGGTTCGCCGGCGCATCTGGATCGTGGGATTCGCCGTAATGTCTCTGGGCTACTTGATCCAATCAATTGCGCTGCACCTGGGATCAGTCGCCGTGGTACAGCCCCTGATGGTGAGCGAACTACTCGCGGTGGTGGCGATCCTGTGGTTCTGGTACGCCACGCCGTGGCGAGCGCGCGACGCGGTCTCGGTCGTCGTGGCCGTCGCTGGCCTGGTCACCTTTCTGGTCGTCGCCTCGCCCAGCGAGGGGACGAGTTCGCCGCACGCCGCGCGATGGATCATCACCAGTGTCGTGATCGCCGCGCTCGCGACCACCTTGATCGCCCTCGGGTCGCGCGGACCCGACTTGGTGGCGAGCATTGTTCTTGGGCGCGGGCGCGTCGGTCGGATTCGCGTTTTTGGCCGTGGTGACCAAGTCGCTGACGGCGGTGCTGATGAACGACTGGGTTCGCGCGCTGATCTCCTGGCAGCTGTACACGCTGGCGTTCATCGGACTGACGTCGTTTGTGGTGATGCAGCACGCGTTTCGCGCGGGGTCACTCGCCATCTCCCAGTCCGCGCTCATTCTCATCAACCCCATTGTCTCGATCGTCCTGGGATCCGTGCTTTTTCACGAACAGTTGCGCGGCGGGGCAGGGGCCGTCACCCTGGAGGTCCTCTCGCTCATGGTGCTTGTCGTGGGCGCGATCAGCCTGTGCGTCTCCGCGTCGTTCGTCGACGTGTACGACGAGAACCCCGAGCGACACATCTTGGCGGGCCGTGGTCGCTACGCGCGGCGCCACGCTCACCCCATAGCCTGAGCGCAGCCCAATTCTCAGAGGGTTTTAAAGGTCACCGGTAGGCTTCGTCAATGACTCTCGACGCCATCAAGGGCCCTGAGGACCTGCAGGGACTTACTCACAACCAGCTCCAGGCCCTCGCCCAGGAGATCCGCGACCTGATCATCTCCACGGTCACCACGACCGGCGGACACCTCGGCTCGAACCTCGGCGTCGTCGAACTCACCCTGGCGCTACACCGCGTGTTCCACTCCCCCGAGGACATCTTGCTCTGGGACACGGGCCATCAGGCCTACACCCACAAACTGATCACCGGCCGGCGCGACGAGTTTGCGAGTCTGCGCCAGCGCGGAGGCCTCTCGGGGTACCCCAATCGCGCCGAGAGCCCACACGACTGGATCGAGTCGAGCCACGCCTCCACCGCCCTCTCCTACGCTCATGGTCTCGCGATCGCCCTCGAGCACCGCGGTGAACTCGCCGGTCACGGCGGCAAGCGCCACGTCGTAGCGGTGGTGGGCGACGGTTCGCTCACCGGGGGCATGGCCTACGAGGCCCTCAACAACCTCGGACACTCGAATCAACGCGTCGTAATCGTGCTCAATGACAATGGCCGCAGTTACGCACCCACGGTCTCGAAGCTCTCGGAGTCGCTCACATCCCTGCGCCTGAATCGCACCTACGTCAGCGTGCGCGAGGGTGTTCGACACCTGGCCCCCCACCTGCCGCGCGCGGGCCGGGCCGGACTGGCCGGGCTGCACGGCATGACCTCGGCGGTGAGGGACCTCGTGACTCCCGGAACCTTCTTCGAGGACCTGGGGGTTCGCTACGTCGGGCCTATCGACGGGCACAACATCGAGTCGCTGGAGACGACCCTGCGCAACGCGGCCCTCTGGGACGGCCCGATCGTGGTGCACATTCTCACCGAGAAGGGACGCGGGTACGAGCCCGCCACCACCGACAAGCTCAAGATGCACGACTTCAAGCTGCGCGCGGTCACGACCGACGACGCCCCCGTGCCTGAGTCCTTCACCGCCGCGTTTGCCAACTCCCTGATCACCCTGGCCGACCTCGACGATCGGATCGTGGCGATCACGGCCGCGATGGCCGAACCGACGGGCCTGGCTCGCTTCCAGGAGCGCTATCCGACGCGATTCTTCGACGTGGGCATCGCCGAGCAGCACGCGGTCACTGCGGCCGCGGGCATGGCGATGGGCGGGCTCAAACCGGTGGTCGCCGTCTACTCGACGTTCTTCTCACGCGCCTTCGACCAGGCGAACCTCGACGTGGGGCTGCTCAATCTTCCCGTGGTGTTCGTCTTTGATCGTTCGGGCATTACCGGTGACGACGGGCCTAGCCACCACGGACTCCTTGATATGGCGCTGTGTCTCGCGATTCCTAACTTGACGATCTTCGCTCCCTCGAGTGCCGAGGAGATTCCGGGTATGTTGGCCGACGCACTCTCCCTCGAAGGACCGGCGGCCCTGCGCTTTCCCAAGACCCTGCCCAAGCCCTTCGACGGCAAGACCGGGATCGGTCTGCACGCTCGCGAGGTCACACGCGGCGACGGGTCGCTCTGTGTTCTGGCGGTCGGCAAGATGGCGCCCGCCGCGTACGAAGCACTCTCGCTGCTGGGTGAGGAGTCATCGCGCGTCACGCTCTACGACGTGCGCGTCCTGCCACCGGATCCCGAGATGATCGACGACGCGGTACGCCACCAGCGCATCATCACGATTGAAGACGGCACCCGTCACGGCGGCGCGGGCACGTTGATGGTGTCCGCGGTGCGCGAGCGAGCCCAGGATCTTGAGATCAACGTTCCCACCACACGTATTCTCGGAGTGCCACGCGCGTTTCTCGATCACAACAAGCCCGACGCACTGCTCGCAGAGATCGGGCTCGATGCGAGTGGACTCGCCAAGGCGCTGTCGCGACTGTTGAAGGGTGAGCCGGAGTTTCCCCCCGTCGTGCCCGTTGCACCACGCGGCGAGTACCTGAGTGCGACGATGCCATTTCCCTGGGAGAACTAGGACACCTCGCTCGATCGCGTGACCACTGAAATGCCAGGTCGCATGGCCCGTCGTCAGTTGGATTTCGCAAGTCGACTGATAGGTTTGCTTGATAGAAGTAGCGCAAAGGGAGTCGCCGCTGGTGTCAAGCAAATTGACGCAGACGATAAGTAGTTTTCGAACCGGGAGTGACCACTTCGCCGCCAGATCGCGACAGGAGAACTTTCCGGTCGCCTCACGACTTCTGCCCCGCCAGGAGCGAGACAACCTCATGGCGATCTACGGTTTCGCGCGACTGACAGACGACATCGGCGACGAAGCCGACGGGGACCGCCTGGCGCTGCTGGACTGGCTCGACGACGAGCTCGAACTCGCCTTCCGCGGCGAGGCGATCCACCCGGTCTTCCAGCGCCTCACTCCGATGATCGAGAGCCTTCATCTCAGCCCCGCCCCGTTTCGCGCGCTGATCGAAGCCAACCGCGTCGACCAGCGCGTTAAGCGATACGACACCTTCGAAGATCTCGTCGGCTACTGCATGCTCTCGGCCGCTCCGGTCGGACACCTCGTGCTCAGCGTCTTTCACGCGTCAACACCGGAGCGAATCGAACTCTCCGACAAAATCTGTATTGCGCTCCAAGTCGTTGAACACCTCCAGGACGTGGGTGAAGACGCGCGCGCGGGACGTATCTATCTCCCCCTGGAGGACATGAAACACTTTGACTGTCGCAGCGACGAACTCCTGGCTCCGTCGGCCAGTCCCGCCCTGCGTCGAGTGGTCGCCTACGAGGCCGAACGTGCTGGCAGGTTCCTGGTCGAGGGATCTCCGCTGGCCTCAACCCTCCCGTGGCGTCCTCGTCTTGCGATCGATGGGTTCGTGGGCGGTGGCCTTGCCGTCATTGACGCCCTCGGTGCGGCCTCCTACGACGTTCTCGCGATTCACTGTCGACCCACCAAGCGCTCTCTCGCGACCCACGTACTCCAGGCCCTCATCCCGCAGACTCGAGGTGCGGCGTGAACATTGAGGAGGCCTACGACTGGTGCGAGCGGGTAACGCGCAAAGAGGCCAAGAACTTTGCGTACGGCATTCGTCTCCTGCACCCGCCGGAACGGCGCGCGATGTCGGCGGTCTATGCGCTGGCGCGGCGCATCGACGACATCGGCGATGGTGACGGTTCGGCCGATGAGAAACTCTCCGCGCTCACGCTGCTGCGAAAGGACATCGATCCGATCGATCCCGCGACGACCGATCCGGTGCTCATCGCGGTACTCGACGCCGCAACTCGCTATTCGTTGCCCATGGACTGCTTCGGCGAGATCATCGATGGCTGTGAGATGGACTTGCACGACACGCACTACGAGACCATCGACGACTTAGTGAAGTACTGCCGCAACGTCGCGGGCTCCGTGGGACGCCTCACCCTGGCCGTGGTG
The DNA here is from genome assembly GCA_963840595.1 of uncultured Acidimicrobiaceae bacterium. Lineage (GTDB taxonomy): Bacteria > Actinomycetota > Acidimicrobiia > Acidimicrobiales > RAAP-2 > RAAP-2. The sequence goes on along the minus strand of CAWIZQ010000004.1, from coordinate 221,462 downwards.
GGTTCGGACGACCCGGAGCGCGCGGTCCCCCTCGCCGACTCCCTCGGCGTGGCGTTGCAGCTCACCAACATCGTGCGCGACGTCCTCGAAGATCGTGAACGCGGTCGTGTCTATATTCCCCGCGCGGACGCGGAACGAGTCAGCTGTGCGCCCGACCTCTCGGGGCCCGATACCGCCATTGCACGACTTGTCGCCTACGAGTGCGGTCGGGCCGATCGCTGGTTCGCCGAGGGCCTGCAGCTGCTGCCCCTGCTGCACGGTCGCGGTCGCGCGTGCGTCGGGGCGTTATCGGGCATCTATCGTCATCTGCTCCAGCGCATTGAGAACAATCCCATCGCGGTGACCCGTGGCCGGGTCTCGGTGCCCACCTACGAAAAAGTCGCCGTCGCCGCGCAGAGTCTGTGGGCTGCACGATCGTGAGTACCTCGCGCGCGGTCGTGGTCGGTGGTGGACTCGCGGGAATTAGCGCCGCCCTCACGCTGGCGGACGCGGGGATCGCGGTGACGCTGGTGGAACGCCGACCCCATCTGGGAGGCCTTACGACGTCCATTGAGCGCGACGGCTACTCCTTTGACAACGGACAACACGTGTTCCTGGGATGCTGCACCGCCTATCGCGCACTACTGGCGCGTCTGGGAGTGAGCGACGAGGTCTTCTTGCAGTCTCGACTGGCGATGCCCGTGCTCGCGCCGCACGGTGAGCGGGGAATGATCTGCCGGTCCAACCTGCCCGCGCCCTTTCATCTCGCCGCGTCCCTCGCTCGGTATCGCCTCCTCAGTCTGCGCGAACGACTCGGACTGCTCCGAGCTCTGATCCCCCTCTCACGAGTCAGGTTGGGTGACCCCTCCCTGGACGCCGTGAACTTCGGTGCGTGGTTGCGGGAGCGCGGTCAGTCCGATCGCACCATCGCTCGCCTCTGGAATCTCATCATTCAGCCCACGATGAACGTCAGCGTGGACGACGCGTCGTTGGCGCTGGCGGCCCAGGTCTTCCAGGTGGGATTTCTTCGCACCAACGATGGCGCCGACGTCGGCTGGTCCACCGTCCCTCTGGTGCATCTTCACGGTGATGCCGCGCTGCGCGCACTCACGGACGCCGGCGTCGACGTTCAGCTCAACGCCACCGCCCAGCACGTCGAAAGGTCCGCCGACGGCACACTGCGAATTGACCTTGCCGACGGACAACTCATCGCCGACGCAGCGATCGTGGCGACACCCGCGCACATCGCGGCCACGCTCGGTGTCCTGGAGTCGACGCTCGCCCACGACCTCGCAACGTCGCCGATCGTTAACATACAGTTCGTTTTCGATCGAAAGGTAATGGACCTCGATATGGCCGCGTGCGTTGACTCGCCCATCGAGTTTGTCTTCGATCGCAGCGACGCTGCCGGCACACAGTCCGGTCAGTGCCTCGTGATCTCTCTCTCCGCGGCCACGTCGTACATGGCGACGGGCTCGAGTGAGCTAATTCCTTTCTTTCGCTCCGCCCTCGATGAGTTGTTCCCATCGGCTCGCGACGCCAATGTGCTCTCCGCCGTGGTCACTCGTGAAGCCACCGCCACGTTCCTCGCCGCACCAGGGGTTGAAACACTCCGCGCGCAACTGCACTCCACCACAACCGGCGTCTTCCTCGCGGGGTCCTGGTGCGACACCGGCTGGCCCGCGACGATGGAGGGCGCGGTTCGAAGTGGGAGCGAAGCGGCGTCGAATGTCCTGAGCCTTTTTTCAGGGACGATTAGCAATCCACCGGTGAACCGCGAAAGCGTGAAGTCGTGACATTGGCTAACTCTCTCTCGCGCGAAGACAACGATCTCCAGGCACTCGAGATTTTGAGTCGAGCCAAGTCGCTCGTGACCCCCGCACTCCAAGAGACCACCAAGCGACTGGGCGACGAACTTGGTCCGGTGATCGATCATCATCTCTTAGTGGGCGGCAAGTCCGTGCGCGCCTGTTTGGCCTTGTTGTCGGCCAACGCGGCCGGGGCCGGCGACGACGTGGGTCTGGCGGGTGCGGTCGCCATCGAGCTGGTTCACAACTTCTCACTCATTCACGACGACATCATCGATGGCGACCTCGAGCGACGCCATCACCCGACGGTCTGGGCGACCTTCGGCGTTGGTCAGGCCATCATCGCGGGTGACGCGCTCTCGACCCTGGCCTTTCAGGTCTTATTGGAAGACACCAGTCCTCACCGCTTGGCCGCCGCTGCGTGCCTCGCCAACGCCACCCAAGCCATGATCATCGGACAAGCCCAAGACGTCGCGTCCGAACACAAGGACTCTCTCACGGTCGATGAGTGCCTCAACATGGAGGCTGGAAAGACGGGCGCACTTCTGTCGTGCGCGGCCTCCATCGGCGCCATCCTGGCCGGAGCGTCCGACGATGTGGTGAACGCGCTCGCCAACTACGGGAGTCACTTGGGCTTCGCCTTTCAAGCGATCGACGACATGCTCGGCGTGTGGGGTGAGCCATCGGTGACGGGAAAACCCGTGGGCAATGACCTGCGTCTGCGCAAGAAGACCCTGCCGATTTCGATCGCCAACTCGAAGGGCTTCGAGATCTTCACCACCCCGAAGGACCACGAACTCTCCGACGACGAAGTCGCCGAGGCCATGGTGTTCTTAGACGAGTGCGGCGCTCGCTACGAGACAATGGAACTTGCGGAACGCGAACTGCAGGCGTCGCTGGACGCGCTCACTCGAGTTCCCCTGAACGACGAGGCCAGCGCAAAACTGGCGATTCTCGCGCGCTACGTCGTCGAGCGGGACCAGTGAGCGACCTCGAGCGCCGCGGCGCCTTCGACGACCTCAACGTGGTGGACACCGGCATCCCGTCGCCCTCCTTCGAACGCGACATCAAGAACTCCCTCAAGAACGCCGTCGATGCACTCGTGTCGCTGCAGAGTGAAGAGGGTTGGTGGAAGGGCGAACTCGAGACGAACGTCACCATGGACGCCGAAGACCTGCTGCTGCGCGAGTTCCTCGGTATTCGAACCCAAGAGCAGACCGACGAGGCGGCGCGCTGGATCCGGTCTCGCCAACGCGAGGATGGCACGTGGGCCAACTTCTTTGGCGGCCCGGCGGACCTGTCAACCACCATCGAGGCCTACGTGGCCCTGCGACTCGCGGGCGACTCCCCCGATGAGGATCACTTGGTGCGTGCGCGCGAGCACATCACCGCGAGTGGCGGCATCGAACGCAGCCGCACCTTTACGCGCATCTGGCTCGCCCTCTTTGATCTGTGGCCCTGGGCTGAGCTGCCGGTAGTGCCGCCGGAGCTCGTCTTCGTGCCGCGTCGCGTGCCGCTCAACATCTATGACTACGCCTGCTGGGCCCGCCAGACCGTCGTCGCCCTCACCATCGTGAGCGCCTATCGACCCACGCACCAACTGAGCTTCCACGTCGACGAACTCAAGTGCGGCACCGCGCGTCCGCGCGAGTCGATTCGCACCTGGGCCGGGCGCTTCCTCGCCGTGGATCGCGTGCTCCACATCTACGAACGCCGACCGATCAGGTTTCTGCGTCACGCCGCACTGCGTCGCGCGGAGCGCTGGATTCTGCAGCGCCAGGAGGCCGACGGCTCGTGGGGCGGGATCCAGCCTCCGTGGGTGTACTCACTCATCGCCCTGCATCTGCGCGGCTACGGACTCGATCACCCGGTCATGAAAGCCGGCATCTCGGGACTGGACGGCTTCACGATCAATGACGAACAGGGCCGACGACTAGAGGCCTGTCAGTCGCCCGTGTGGGACACGGCCCTCGCGGTCACGGCGCTGGCGGACGCCGGGCTCTCCCCCGAGGATCCGGTTCTGCGATCGGCCGCGCGCTACCTCCTGGGCGAAGAGATCACCGTGCCCGGCGACTGGTCACGGCGTCGACCGAATCTCGAGCCGAGCGGCTGGGCCTTTGAGTTCCACAACGACAACTACCCCGACATCGACGACGCCGCCGAAGTGCTGTTAGCCCTCTCGCGCACCGCCGAGCCCCTCCAGGGGGCGGATCGCCGCGGGCTCAACTGGATCGTGGGTATGCAGTCGCGCGACGGGGGCTGGGCGGCATTTGACGTCGACAACGTTCAAACCCTCTGTCGCGAACTGCCCTACTGCGACTTCGGAGAGCTCATCGATCCTTCGAGCGCGGACGTGACCGCCCACGTGCTCGAACTCTTAGGACCCAAGCCCGAGTTTCACGAACAGGTCGAACTCGGCGTGACGTGGCTCCTGCGCAACCAGGAAGACGACGGCTCCTGGTTCGGGCGCTGGGGGGCCAATCACGTCTACGGCACCGGCGGCGTCATGCCGGGGCTCATCGCGACGGGCATGTCGCCCCATCACCCCGCGCTGCGTCGAGCGGTCGCCTGGCTCGAGTCTCATCAGAACCCTGACGGCGGCTGGGGTGAGGACCTGCGCTCCTACGCCGACCCCTCGTACCGAGGCCGCGGACACTCGACCGCCAGCCAAACCAGCTGGGCGCTCATGGGTCTGCTCAGCGTCGGCGAACACTCCGAAGCGGTCCGCAAGGGCATTGCCTACCTGGTTGACACCCAGCACGACGACGGCACCTGGGATGAACCGTGGTTCACCGGGACGGGCTTTCCGGGGTTCTTCTACATCAACTATCACCTCTATCGTCAGGTGTTTCCTCTGATGGCGCTCGGGCGCTACGTGGCCAAGGGGAACTCCCACGGCTGAGCTCGAAGTACTCACGCCGCTACGCATTGAGTCCTTCGCGTTCGGTGGCGCCGACACCATCATCGGCGCCGGGCGCGAACGCGCACAGAAGTCGGGGGCCAAACTCGCCGCCCGGCTCGATGAGCACACCGCGGTTGCCCTCGTGGGCGTGGCGGGCGGTCTCGCCCCGGAACTCACGCCCGGCGACATCATTATCGCCAGCGAGTTGCGCTCGACCGAGTCCTCGACCTCACGGGACATTCCGGGATCTTCACTCCTGAGCCACGAGTTTCGCCGGGCGCGCTTCTCGGTGCACCTCGGACCCTTGGTGACGTCGCCCACCTACGTCGCCTCGGGCGATCGAGCCGAACTCGCCGCCTCCGGCGCCTTGGCGGTCGACATGGAGTCCTCCTGGGTCATGGACTACCTGCCGAATAACCCCTTGGCGGTTGTCCGTGCCATCTCGGACACCAGCACCACCGGTCCGGTGCGCGGAGGACTGCGCGCCCTCGGAGCTCTCGCCCAGACCCGCGCGCCGCTCGAGCGCTGGGCCAAGGCGTGCGGCGTGCACGACGTGATCCTCGCCTCTCCGCGTTCGTTCTGTGCGGGGGTTGATCGAGCCATCGAGACCGTCGAACGCGCACTCGAACAGTACGGCGCACCGATCTACGTTCGACGCCAGATCGTACACAACCTGCACGTCGTGCGCCGACTCGAGGCGATGGGCGCGATCTTCGTCGAAGAACTGGGCGACGTGCCCGACGGGGCCGTCGTTGTTCTCGCCGCCCACGGGGTCAGCCCGGTGGTTCGCCGCGAGGGAACCGAGCGCGACAGCCTGACAGTGATCGACGCGACCTGCCCGTTGGTGGCCAAAGTTCACACCGAGGCTCGCCGCTACGCCGCCCAGGACTACAACATCGTCCTCATCGGGCACGCGACACACGAAGAAGTCCAAGGCACACTCGGTGAGGCGCCCGACCACATCACACTGGTCGCAGGCATCGACGACGTGGGCACGCTGTCTCTCGACGAAAGACCCGTGGCGTACCTCACTCAGACCACACTCGCGACCGACGAGACGGCCGCCATCGTCGAGGCGCTGCGCGAGCGCTACCCCGACATCACGGGACCCGCCACCGACGACATCTGCTACGCGACCCAGAATCGCCAGGACGCGGTGCGATCCATTGCGCGACGATGTGACCTCATGCTGGTGGTGGGTTCATCGAACTCCTCGAACACCGCACGCCTTGTTGAAGTCGCGCAGCGTGAGGGCTGTCGGGCCGAACTACTCGAAGACGCGAGCCAGTTGGAACTGAGTTGGCTCTCAGGTGCTCGCACGATTGGGGTCACCGCCGGCGCGTCGGTGCCCGAGTCATTGGTCGGTGGCGTCGTGAACTCCCTCGCCTCGCTCGGACCCGTGCACGTGAGTGAGGAACGCATCGTCCAAGAGACGGTTCACTTCGCGCTCCCGACTAGGGTACGGTAATGGCCGTTCCCCTTCGCCAAAATCTTCGTATCGGTACGTATCTGCTCAAGCACCGATGGAAGAAGACCCCGTATTACCCCTTCATCGTCGAGATCGAGCCGCTGTTTGCGTGCAATCTGGCGTGTCCCGGCTGCGGCAAGATCCAGTACCCGACCGAGATCCTGCGCAAGCGCCTCTCGGTGGAGGACGTGATCAACGCGGTCGAAGAGAGCGGTACGCCGATGGTCTCGATCGCCGGCGGTGAGCCATTACTGCACCCCCAGATCGGTGAGATCGTCTCGGAGTTGATCAAGCGCAAGATCTACGTCTACCTGTGTACGAACGCAATCCTGCTGGAGCGTCGCCTCGAGAAGTTCACGCCCTCGCGCTACTTCTCCTGGGTCATTCACATGGATGGTCTCCAGGAACGTCACGACCTCGCCGTCAATCGCTACGGCGTCTTCGACGAAGCGGTCAAGGCCATCAAGGCGGCCAAGGCCAAGGGATTCCGCGTGTGCACGAACTCCACGTTCTTTGACACCGACCAGCCCAAGACCGTACGCGACGTTCTCGACTTTCTCAACGACGACATCAAGGTCGACGCCATGATGATCTCACCCGCCTTCGCCTACGAGAAGGCCCCGGACCAAGAGCACTACCTCGGCGTCGAACAGTCACGCGAGCTCTTCCGCGAAGCCTTCGCCGACGGGCACCGCAAGCGCTGGCGCCTGAATCACTCCCCGCTCTTTCTCGACTTTCTCGAGGGCAAGCGTGACTTTCAGTGCACCGCCTGGGGTATTCCCAGTTACTCGGTCTTTGGCTGGCAGCGCCCGTGTTACCTGATGTCCGACGGATACGCCGCCACGTACAAGGAACTCACCGAGACGACCGACTGGTCCAAGTACGGCCGTGGTCGCGACGAGCGATGCGCGAACTGCATGGCGCACTGCGGCTACGAACCCACGGCCGTGATCGCCACCATGGACTCGCTGCGCGAGTCCATCCGCGCGATGATCGGCACGCACTAACTCTCACCCGTCCCAGGGTTTCCCCCTACGGCTGTCTCAGGTAATCGACACGAGACGGGTCCTCGCCCGGTACGGTTTGGTCGTGCCGCTCGACACCGAGTCCGAGCCCCGCGTGCGGGGACTTAAGGGAGAGTTCACGCGCCTGTGGGTCGCCACACGCGCCGGATGGACCAACGGTGCGCGACCTTGGCTCGGCATCCTGCTCGCCCTCGCGTGCGTGGCAGTCACGATCCTGTTGCACCTCCACGCGTGGCGACCGGAGTTGTGGCGATCGGGTGACGTGCATGCGAGCCTGCCGCTGAGCACCGAACTAGCTCGCCTCCCGATGTCGCTGTTCATGCCCACTGCCTATCTGCCGCTCTGGGGAGCGATCCTTCAACTGGTGGCGGTGATCGGTCTGGGCGAACTCATCCTGGGGCGAAGTGTGACCGTGCTCGTGGCGGCGGCCGGGCACGTGGGCTCCACTCTCTTCGCGCGACTGCTGCTCGCCACGTCCATCGCCCATCTGCTCGGCCTCACTCCCGCGATGGCGCACGTGATCGATACCGGGCCATCGGGCGCCACCACCGCCGTGGGCGCCTGCCTTCTTTTCTCGTTACGCATGAATCGCACAGCCGCGCTGTTGACGCTGTCACTCGCGCTCGCCGCCATCGTCGCACCGGGGCTCGACGGCATCGAACACGCTGGCGCGCTGCTCATTGGCCTCGTCGCAGGTGGTGCGCTCGGCTGGCTCTACGCGCGCGCACCTCGGCGCTCACGCGCACTCAGCGAGCCACGGTGGCTGCGAGTCCTGCGCCGTCGGCGGCCGGGGATTGTCGCCGTGCGCGAGTACTTCTAACTCAGCCCGAGGTGACCGACACGCTCTCACCGACGGCCATCAATTCGACCCACGTCTGCCCGGGCGTCAGGTTGATGACTTTGCCCTGCGCGGTTCGGTAGATGGCGTGGTGTCGTAGGTTCGCTCGAGCCCAGGTCCCGCGTTCGATCCGTCCCTGACTGAACACCTCGACGGGACCCGAACCGATGAGTTGGGCGTAGGAGTCGATGACCCCGACTCCCCCCACGTAGTTGACCGTCATGACGATCACGTTCTTGGGTGAGATGCGCACGCCTTCGGCGGTGACGTCAGGCGCGCCGAAGACCGAGCGGTCCCACGACTTGGTTGACGCGTTCCAGGTGTAGGTCGCGGCGTAGCCCGATTCGAAGCCCACCGTGAAGGCCTTCACGGGCGGCCCATTAAACGTTTTGGACTTCGATAGGTAGGTGAAGAGGGCGGGCGGCGGGCGGGGCTTGCCGTCCTTCTTCATGAGCAAGATCCCGTTGGCGAGCAGATTGTGTGGGGCGGGGCGATCCGGAGTTCGGTACATCGCGTCGCCGGCGTTGGTCTGGTCGTAGAGCTTCACCGGCGCGGTTTCGATGCTCCGTACGGCGTACTCCGCGCCGCCCGAGAACGCAAAGACCCCGCCGATGGGAAAGACAATCTCCCGGTCGGTGCGACGCACCGAGCGCACCGGACCCACGACCGAGGGGACGTGCGAGTTGAAGATCGCCGCCAGCCGGGTGATGCCGCCTTCGACGATCTCCTCATAGACCACGTCGGCGTCTTGGATGCCGTACTGGGGCTGCGCCTCGGGTGTGTTGTCGATCTTGATCGTGAGGGCGGAGTGGTCCTTGAGCAGTCGCTTCGGGTACGGCAAGCCGGTCAGCGGCGCGGTCGGTCGGGGTGGCTTGGTGGTCGTGGTGGTGGGGTGGGTCGTGGTGGTCGACGTCGACGATGACGTCGTGGTCGTGGTGGAGTCCGCGTGCGCGCTCGTCACCGAGAAGAGGCCGGCGCCGAGGGCACACGCGACAATCAGGGGGGCCCGGCGCCGCATTAGAAAAAACTTAGTTCGCTCGGTCGCGGCCGTGATGCCAGGTCACGCCTCAAGGGCCTCTTTGACGATCTTTCCAATCTGATCGGCCTCCAATAGAAAGCCATCGTGCCCGACGCTTGAGGTCACCACCGCCAGGGGCGCCGCACTCGGAACGAGGTCGGCGATGTGTCGCTGCAGCGAGAGAGGGTAGAGACGATCGGAGTCGATACCGATGACCGTCATGGGAGTCGAGACGCCACGCAGCGCGTCGAGGACACCGCCGCGACCCCGTCCCACGTCATGATGGTTCATCGCCTCGCTCAACACGATGTAGCTGTTCGCGTCAAAGCGACCGGCCAGCTTCTCGCCGTGGTAGCCGAGGTATGACTCGATCGCGTAGATGTCGTCACGCAACGCGTCTCCCTCGTTTTGGGAGCGACGATCGAATCGCACCGCGAACTCCTCCGACGTTCGATACGTGATCTGTCCGAGTCCTCGGGCAATAGCGAGGCCCGCACTCGGACTCTCACCGGTGTCGTAGTAGTCGCCTCCGTAAAATGCCGGGTCAGCACGGATAGCGCGAATCTGCAGGGCGCTATGAGCAATCTGGTCCGCGGTGGAAGCAGCCCCGACCGCGAGCACGACGCTACGGGCCACGCGCTCGGGATATCCGATTGTCCACTCCAGTGAGCGCATGCCCCCCATCGACCCGCCCACCACCGAGAACCATCTCTCGATGCCCAACTCGTCGGCGAGGGCCACCTCGACGACGACCTGGTCGCGCACGGTAATGACGGGAAAGCGTGAGCCGTAGGCACGGCCGGAGGTGTCGAGCGACGACGGCCCGGTCGTGCCTTGCGCGCCACCCAGGACGTTGGAGCACACCACAAACCATTCATTCGTATCGATGCCGAGTCCCGGACCAATCAGGTCATCCCACCAACCGGGCCGCTCATCCAGCCCGGGCTCACGAGCCGCGTGGGAATCGCCCGTCAAGGCGTGTTCGACCAGTACCGCATTCGAGCGAGCGGCATTCAGGTGGCCCCACGTCTCGTAGGCCACGATGACCTCGGCGAGGAAGCCGCCTCCTTCTAAGTGGAAGCCATCGCCACCCGGTCCGTTCAACGTGGCGAAACGGCGCGCCCCGGGGTCGTCACCGAGACGCCAATATCCCCTCGGCGTGGTCATGCTCCTTTGGCCGCGGCGAAGCCCCGTTCGAGGTCAGCCAGGATGTCATCGATCGACTCGATGCCGATCGAGAGCCGTACGAGGTCGGCACTCACGCCAGTGGTGAGCTGCTCTTCGGGTGAGAGCTGCGAGTGCGTCGTGGACGCCGGGTGGATCGCCAGACTTTTCGCGTCACCGACGTTCGCCAAGTGGCTGAAGAGTTCGAGACCCTCGATGAAGGCTTTGCCAGCCTCGATGCCACCATCGATACCAAAGGCCAACACCGCGCCGGCACCCTTGGGCAGATAACGCTCTTGGAGGTTGTGCCACGGGCTGGAATCAAGTCCCGGAAAGTTCACCCACTTCACGTCAGCGCGCCCTTCGAGCCACGCCGCCACGCGATTCGCATTCTCGACGTGACGCTCCATGCGCAGGCTCAGGGTCTCCAGTCCCTGGAGGAAGAGGAACGAGTTTAGTGGAGCGATCGACGGCCCCATGTCACGCAGATACTGAAGGCGAGCCTTGAGGACGTAGCGCGCCGGAAAGAGTGGAGCCGGTAGTTCCGCGAAGATGAGACCGTGGTAGCTCGGGTCGGGCTCGGTGAATCCGGGAAACCGACCGCTGGCCTCGTAGTCAAAGTGTCCGCCGTCAACGATCACCCCGCCGATCGACGTGCCGTGCCCACCGATGAATTTTGTCGCCGAGTGGATCACGATGTCCGCACCGTGCTCGAGTGGACGACACAGATACGGCGTCGCCAGGGTGTTGTCCACGACGAGGGGAATGCCGTGGTCGTGGGCGACCTTGGACACGCCTTCGAGGTTCAAGACATCGCCCTTGGGATTACCCAGGATCTCTCCGAAGAATGCCTTCGTGTTGGGACGAATCGCCGCGGCCCACTCGTCAAGGTCGTCAGGGTTGTCGACAAATGTCGTCTCGATGCCCAACTTGGGAAACGTGTAGTGAAAAAGGTTGTAGGTGCCTCCATAGAGAGATGCCGACGAGACGATGTGACCGCCGTTCTCCGCGAGGTTCAACAGCGCAATCGTCTCGGCCGACGAACCCGATGCAACGGCCAGGGCCGCCACGCCTCCCTCCAGAGAGGCGATGCGCTGCTCGAAGGCGTCTTGCGTCGGATTCATGATGCGGGTGTAGATGTTCCCCAGTTCGGCGAGACCAAAGAGCGCCGCAGCGTGATCCGTGTCGCGAAAGACGTAACTGGTGGTCTGATAGATGGGTATCGCGCGCGCGTTGGTGGCCGTGTCGGGCGCCGTTCCCGCGTGGATTTGACGTGTTTCGAATCCCCATTCGCTCATTGCGAACTCCTTCAACTCAACTCGCGCCACCCTGACACGGCCCTACTGGTCTGGTTATCCTATAACTCGCAGTGGTTTAGTCAACTATCAAATTTGCCCCACCTTGCACGGCGGTCGCGCACACGTCGCACCAATTCGTCCTAGCATCGGCCTGGAACGAGGCGGCTACATGGACGTACGTCAGACTTCGCTGTACTCTCGCGTCACAGGACGACGAAACTCCGAACGCGGCGTCGGCATGATCTCTACCTTGGCGGTCGTGGTGATTCTCGGGGTCATCGTGACCATCGTGATCTCCAATGGTGGCACTCCCTCTACGCCGCAAACGAGTTTGACGGGCACCTCCGGCCCCGGATCGGGCACCACGACCACCACGGGCCCATCGACGATCGCCAGCGATGCCAAAGCCGCCGCGATCACCTCATGTGTGGGCAACTTCGCGATCGTCGAGTCCGCCATCTCGGACTACCAGTCCCTCCAGGGCTCGACTCCCCCGGCGGGCACCGCGTGGGCGACCTCGGCGTCGAGCGGTCCCATATTGCAGTCCTGGCCCTCCGATCCGCCCTACTACTCACTGAGTTGGAACGGACACGTCCTCAGTGTGATACCGGGCCACGGCACCGCGTCACACGGCTCGACCGGGACGTCTACTCCCCCGACCGGATGTCACGCCGCCTGAAGCAGGAATTACTCACCGGTTTCGCCGTCTAAGGATTCACGGATCAGGTCGGCGTGCCCGTTGTGTCGCGCGTACTCCTCGATCATGTGACAGAGGATCCAGCGCAAACTAGGCGATCGACCATCCCTCCACTTCTTCAACGCGAGTTGTTCGAGGCCCCCTCCGCGAAGTGCTTCGTCCAGGGCAGAATTGGCGATATCGACCGACTTGTGCCACTGAGCCCACAGCTCATCCGGCGAGTCCTCGAATGAGGTTCGCCACTCCCAGTCGCTGTCCTGCTCCCAATCAACCGCGTCCCACGGCGGCCCCGCAGGTCGAGCCCAGAGCTGCTCCCAGAACCAACCCTCTTCAACAATCGCGAGGTGTTTCATCATGCCGCCGAGCGTCATCGTCGATGCACCCACCGCCGTACGCAGCGCCTCTGCGTCCAGCCCGGTGCACTTCCACGCAAACGTGGCGCGTTGATAGTCGAGGAACCCGCGCAACGTGGCGGTTTCGTCCTCATTGATCGGTGGTTCGCGTCGGCCGTGTTCGTCGATATCGCTCATGGGCCGATACTACGGACGGGTAGCGACATCCGCTAGGCCGTCGCTTATTTCACGCGGCGGGCACCGTGTAGGCCACGATCTGGGACTTCTCTTTGGATCCCTTGGGGACGGGGCCACCCGTGGGTACGATGACGGTGTTGCCCGCAATGGCCAGGGTCGAGTTCATCGTTCGAGGCAGTTTCATGTTCAACACGATTGCCCCCGTCGCACGATTGCACGCGATGAGACGACCATTCACGAGTGCAGTGAACACGAGGTTGTTCGAAACCGTCGCCGCGCCGTCGGGTATGCCGTTGAGCTTGGTACTCCACTCGATGGCACCCGTCGCCGCGTTGAGGGCGACCATCTCTCCGCCGTACGAGAACGATCCCGACAGTGGCTGGCCCGTCACCTGGCTGTCCTTGGTGAATCGCAGCGGCAAATTGATGGTCGCCGCGTAGATTGTGTCGTTCGCGTAGGCCATATTTGTCAGAATTCCGCCGAACGAACCCGGCAAGAAAGTGAAAGGCAGTTTCAGTTTGCCCGTGTGATTGAGTGCCTGAAGCGACTGGTTGTCGTAGCCGTTATGAATGCCCACCGCCGTCTTCCACAGCAATGCACCACTCGATGCATTCATCTCGTAGACGTCGCCCATCTTTCCGCCTCCGATCACGACCGCCGTGCCATTCACCGTCGTTGCGATAGGTGACGCTTGCATATCGAAGTCCTTGAAGTCGTTTTCGACGCCCTGGTAGTACCAGTCCAACTTCCCAGTTGCCGCGTTCAGCGCCACGTCGCTGTCGGAGTAGAGGAGTCGCGAGGGCTGGGCGTACGCTTCTCCCACCGTCTGATACGGGTTTCCGATGCCGAAGGTCACCGTTCCATCGGGGTTCACGAGCGGCGTCTCCCACGCGCCACCGGCGCCGAGACCCAAGGCTTGGACTCCCGGCTCCGGCCCCGTCATCGTCTTGAACGACCAGAACTCGTGCCCGTTTTTCGCGTTGAGTGCAATCAGAATCCCGCCGCCCGGCGCCGAACCGTACTGACTGGCGAGATAGACCCGACGTCCGCTCGCTTGAGGCTGAATGCCAAACGTGCCCTGACCCGACTTCAAGAGGGTGGCGTTCGACCAGATCAGATGACCGGTCGTCGCGCTCAAGGCGAAGGCGGCGTGGGGAGTCTCGCCATACACCTCGCCGTTCGCCACGGCCACGCCGTTGGGCCCCGGCCCGCTCAATTCGGGCTTGTTGAAGGCGTGCTCCCACAACAAGTGACCGTTCGACAGCGAGAGCGCGTACACGTTGGAGTGCAGATCCTGCATGTAGACGACCCCGCCTTGGACGATGGGATTGGCTGCCAGCGTGCCGTACCCTCCCACGCTCGACGTCGCCTTACCGCTCAGATCGAACGACCACGCCTTCTTTAAATGCGTGACGTTGGCGAGATCGATGCTCGAGGTCGCCGCATTGCGCGTGTTAGCGAGGTCGCCGTTGGGGTACGCCCACGAGGCCGGCGCCGGCGCCGCCGTACTTTGCGCCACCGTCACCGCAATCGACGCTAGGAGTACTCCTGCTCCCACGACACACACCAGGCGATGCATCTTCATAGAGCCGACCTTCACTTGACGATCTAGAACCTCACCTCGATCGAGAGCGCTATGTGAACCGTATCGCCAAGTTCGATTGATTGTGAGCGTCGCACATCGGCCTTCAGTGGAACGACATATCCCCCATCTTTGGGAAAGAGCGACGTCGTGAATCGGGTCGCCCCGATCTCCGCGCCGACCGGAATGACACCCCAGCCGTAGGTCACCTGGGCGGCGACGGCGTGAATCTCGACGCTGCCCTCTTCGGGCACCGCGACAAAGTGGAACGGCGACGGGCCGCGCCAATAAAAGACCTCTCCGTCAAACTCAAGACGCACCTTGGCACGATAGCAACGACGTCATCGGGTCTGATCCTCTACGACACTGACACCAGCGCCTCAAAGTTCTCGTACAGCGACGCCTCGCCTGACTCGTTGCGAGCCTGGATGGCGTGATGCTTGACCCTCTCCCAGATGCCGTCGAACCAGTAGACGTCTCGGATGAGATCGCGATCGAGCACGTGATGCTTCACCAACGCCCCCACCGTCTCGCCAAAGGTCAGCACCGTTCGAACATTCGAGTCGTCCATCGGTGCGGTCTCCGGGTCGAAGGACTTCGCGAACAGAACCGCTAACGCTTCGTCCACGCCCATGGCCGTTTCCCACTGCATCAGTTGCACCACCAGTTGAGCATCCTCGTAAGTCGCTGACATTTTCATTCTCCTTTTCTTGTTGTGTCCCTCGATCACCTAACTCCGCCGTTCAGACAGCGATCGCCGAACGCTCCGCTACTCGACAATCTCCCCGGGCAGGCCGAAGTCAGCGAAGTCGACTGCGTCGACGTACCCGTCGTGTTCTTCGCTTCGCCCCAAGCCCGCCGCCGAGAAGAACGCCGTCACGTGCTCGATGAGGCCGTTGCGCAACGTCAAGACGTCGAGCACCGAGCCGACGTAGGCACCGCGGTCGTCGTCAAAGATGTAGCAACCCACGGCGAGTTGACCGTTTGCCGACGTCGTGCGATGACGCCAGCGCACCTGTGACACGTCGTCTTCGTGAAAGCGCTCGATCGCGCGCCGACCTTGGTAAAAATGCGGGGTGCGGTGGCATCGACCAGGTCGCGTCGTCGGTCAGCAGCGCCAGAATGCCAGGCACGTCGGCGTTATCGATCGCTTCGGAGTATCGCCGCGCGAGCTCCTGGACGGCGTCGTCGCCCAGACGGGACAACTCCTCTGCCTGGGAGGTCGACGGCAAGCGATCGGCGATGGCCGAGCGGGCGCGCTGCAGGGAGCTATTTGCGGCGGCGACACTCATCTCGAGCAGATCTGCGGTTTCCTGGGCGGAGTACCCGAGCACCTCGCGCAGTATCAACACCGCGCGCTGGCGAGGTGGCACGTGCTGGATCACCGCGATGAAGGCGAGTTCGAGACTCTCGCGAGCCTCGTAGCGCGCGTGGGGGGACCGCTCGCCGGGTTCGATCAATCGATCGGGATACGGCTCGATCCACGACGCGTCGAGTTGCGCGTCGCCGGGCGACTCCCCGACTCCAGCCGCTCTGCCCCGATCGATGGGTAACTCGCGCCGCGAGCGCCTTTTGAGCAGGTCGAACGATGCGTTGGTCGCGATCTCTGAACAGCCAGGTTCGAACCGAACTGCGCGATTCGAATCCCGCCAGCCCTCGCCACGCGCGAATCAGCGCGTCCTGGACCGCGTCGTCGGCGTCGTGGGCGGACGCCAGCATTCGATAGCAGTGCGCGTGGAGTTCGCTGCGGTGCGATTCGATCAACTCTTCGTATGCTCGTTCGTCGCCGTCGCGCGCGCGCTCGATGAGTTCAAACTCTTCTTCGCTCGATATCTTCTGCATCGTCATACCGATTAGACCATTTGGGCAGCGAAAACTCATCGCTCCTGAGGATTCCCCCGGCAACGCACACGTTTCTCGGTCCTGGGAGGCTCGCCTCCCAGGTGACTAGCCCTTTGGAGCGCGGGTACCCACCACTCGGGACGACGGCAGAATGCCCGCCTTCGAGGTGCCCTCCATCGAATCACCATCAAAGTCGATGTCGAACTTCAGAGTCAACTTCATGGGGGTCGTGACCTTCATGTTCCACGTGAGCTTGTTGCCGGTGGCGACGGCGTCGAGGATCTCGACGGTCTCCTTGCCGTTGCTCGAGGTACCGGTGATCACGCCACTGTCATCGTGAATATCAAAGGTGGCCGTCATCTCTCCGATAGGCGTGTAGAGCGTCGCGTTCCAGAGTCCGGCAAAGTCCGTCATGTCCTCGTCCTTCAGGGGGTCGTACAGCCACGCGTCCGCGCGTGACGTCTCGTTTTAGGTTATCGAGGCGCTCAGCACCCCGGTCAACTTAACGCCTCCTTCGTCGGTTTTCGGACCATGCCCCCTTCACAAAGAGGTCACGCCTACAATGACTTTCGTTTCACGCACCGAGTCTGGGGGCTCCTTCGTTGGCCGTATGGCACTGGATACTGCAAGTCACGGGAACCGCGAATGAGTCGGGCAAGTGGTACGCCTTCTGGAGTGGCTTTGGAGCTGACCTTGGTGAGGGTGCCATCATCCTCAGCATCGTGGCCGTGTATCGCCGACACAAGTGCCAGAGTTGCTGGCGTCCGGCACTGAAGTTCGGCCTGGGCAAGGTCGAGGGCACGCACTACGAAACGTGTCATCGCCACACAACCGACACTGACCACGAAGCCTTAAAGAAAGAGCACGCTCTGAAGCATCCTGCACTGCACGAGCACCTGAAGCAAGCTTCGTCGTGATTGCTGTCACGTTCTGGGATCGCTGGGTGTGGCCCGCAGGAGGTTCAGGCGGCATACCCGGTGACGTCGTAGCGACTCTGATCTGGGTCATTATCGCCGCGATTGCCACGACCATCTTCTACCCGCCGGTGCGTCGGGCGATCGAGAAGTACGTCAAGCGACACTTCGATGCCGCGACATCCGAGATACACGCCAAACTCGATCACATTATTGAGCATCACCCGGATATTCCGCCGTACGTGTCCAAAAAGGACCAGACCGCGGACTAACAGCAGACCACCTCGGTGCCCGCTCTTAGATACACTCAGCACGTGGGGATCGCCGACGAGAAATATATGCTTCTGACCACCTTTCGGCGCAACGGAACGCCGGTCGCCGCGCCCGTGTGGGTCGTGGGCCTCGACGGAGACACGTTCGGGTTTGCAACGAGTTCAACGTCCGGTAAGGCCAAGAGACTCGCCCACACCAGTCGTGTCACCGTGCAGGCATCCGATATGCGGGGGCGGGTGACTGAGGGATCGCCGGTCATTGAAGCCATCGCCGAAATTACGACGGGTCCTGAGTACATCACGATCAAGTCCAAGGTGAAAAAGAAGTACGGCTATATGGTCACAGTCTCGAAGACCCTGGGCGCTATTGCGAGTTTCGTGCGGCGCAAGCCCATGCCCTACGGCGACATCGGCGTCGTCATTACTCCGTCGTAACGTCCCCCGGCGCCTGGCGCATATGGCCGGCACTCGAATTTCCTATAGGGCGTGTCTAATATGAGGCCACCGCACGGTCGCGGTTGAATCCGTCCTGACGCAAGGGAGAGTCATGGGTCGTCTGATCCTTCGAATGACGGCGATTGTCACGTCGACACTGTTGGTCACCGCCGCCTTCGCCGTCGACGTGAGTGCTTCCAACACACCTCTCAGCAAGCAGGTACTGAGCCTGAGCCAGATGGGGACCGGGTGGTTCGCCGAATCCAACAGCAACACCGGTGTGGGGTGCCTGCACGACTTGCTCGAACCAAGTGGCGTCACCCAGACTCAGATGGCCGAGGTCTACTACGTGCACACCAGTGACGTCCCGTTCCTGGACGAGAAGATCGCGACGTACTCCAACCCGAAGACGGCGTTTAAGAAGATCGCGGCCACGATTGCCGCCTGTCCCAACCCCTCGGGTCCCTACAAGGGCTACACGTCCACTGGAACGGTGACCAAGTTCACGTTCCCGACCCAAGGCAATCAGAGCATTGCCTACCAGATGATCTTTAAGACCGGCGACGTCACGATCTACTACGACTACCTCATTGCCCGCAAAAACAAGGTCATCGTCGCGGTCTTGGAGGGAAGCTACCCCGGTGTGAGCACGACCCAGTTCACCGGATTTGCCCGCCTGGCGATGGTCAAGTCGTAACTCGTGGCCACGAACTCTATTGTCGAATCGCTCATCGGGGATCTTCTGGAGTGGATTGGCCCGAACGCTCGTCCGTACGCCGAGGTGCAGGAGGCGTGGCGAACGTCGTGCCCTCGCCTGCCTGTGTGGGAGGATGCCGTGGACGCTCAGTATCTCGAGAGCTGGCGCGGCCCCGAGGGAGTACGCATGATCGCCGTCTCCGCGTCGGGCCAGTCATTTCTGAAGCAGTTGCGTGACGCTCGAGACGCCGGTATCGGGTGAACGCGACGATATTTGGCCCTGACCTCGTCGGCGGCCTCGTCATTCTGTTTATTTTTTGGGGAGCACCTATTTGGGCCATTGTGGACGCCGCATCCAGAACGTCGAACGCCTTTCGGGCCGCCGGCTCCTCCAAGACGCGTCGGGTCTTATTTCTGGTCATCTTTATGATTTTCTTCCCGCCCGTGGGAATCGTGTTGGCTATCTTCTATTTGTTGGGCACGCGCCCCCGAGTGAGGCGATTCGCGTAACGCATCGACGGTACGCTGAATGTCGTTCCGGCAACCGCCCGAAACCGAGCGGATCGTTCGCAGCACCAGTGGCACGCGGACCCTACGGGCCGCCTAATGAGGAGCACGAGATGACGAAATACCTGATCTCATTTGACGACGGCGCGATGACCTTCCCCGAAGAAGACCTGCCGGCAGTGTCCGACGACGTGCACGCGTTGGTCCGAGAAGCCAAGGACACGGGGGTATTTGTGTTCGGCGGCGGGCTCCACACCCACGAGATGCTGACCGTGGTAGCCACCGACGGTACCGTCACCGACACCCCCTACCCCGAGAGCAAGGTGCAACTCGGCGGATTCTCCATTATCGACGTGCCCTCGCGCGCCGAGGCACTGACATGGGCAGCCAAACTCGCCGCATCCTGTCGATGTGCCCAAGCGGTCCACGAGATCATGGACTGACCCGAACGTCTGATCGACGCGCCAGTTCCACCCGGACGGGCCGTTTTGATCCACCTGCATCATTTCACGATCAATTCGGGTAGTGCTGCCGCCTGACTTGACATATGCCAGTATCGGCATATATAGTGCCGTCGTGGCTCGTTCTTCGACGACATCGGACGTCTTCAACGCGATCGCGGAGGTACATCGGCGCGAAGTACTTGACGCGCTCATCGGCGGTGAGAAGGCAGTCGGGACACTCGTGAACGACCTCTCCATGACCCAGCCCCAGGTCTCAAAGCACCTACGGGTGCTGAGTGACGTCGGATTGGTCAAGTGCCGAGCCGATGGACGGCGTCGGCTGTACCGCTTAGAGCCAGCGTGCCTGGCGCCGATGCGCGACTGGTTGGCGCAGTACGAGCGGGCGCTCAACGACCGGTTTGATCGGCTGGGCGGCTATCTCAAGGACATACAACAACAAGGAGAACACCAGTGACATCCCACCAGAACGGATCGATGCGAATTGAATTTCCCAACAGTCTTGAAATCGTTGCGACCCGAGAGTTCGCGGCTCCGATCGAACTCGTCTTCGACGTCATCACCAAACCAGAACACATCGTCAAATGGTTCGCTGCCTTTGAAGACACGATGACAGTGTGTTCTGTTGACCTGCGCGTCGGAGGCGCCTACCACTATGTGTCCGTCACAGCGGACGGACGCGAGTGCTCGTTTCGCGGCACCTTCCTGGAGATCGAAGCACCTACGCGAATCGTCGACACGTGGCTGTTTGAAGGCTGGCCCGACGCCGAGGCCGTCGAAACGGTGACACTTCGTGAAGCCAATGGCGCGACGACGCTGACCAACAGCCTCGCGTTCCGTGATCAGGCGGGCCGCGACCACATGACCAAGACGGACGGCTTCGAGGACAGCTTCAACAAGATGGATGCGTACATCACGACTCTCGTGAATCCGACCGGAGCCATGTCGCAGTAGGTGGACTGGGCCGGGGTTCGCCCGCTCTCCCCCAGTACTCTTCACCCGTGGAGAGTCCCGGAAAACTACTAGCGGGCGGCCGCGATTCAGACATCTATGAGTACGGCAAAGGCAAAGTACTGCGACGATCACGCAACGGGCGATCGCAGACACTCGAAGCCCAAACGATGCAGTTTGTTCGTGCTCACGGTTATCCGGCCCCGGAAGTCTTTTCCGTCAGCGACGACGGGACAGACTTGGTGATGGCCCGAATTGAAGGCCCGACCATGATCGACGCGACATCAGCTCGTCCCTGGAAAATCAAGAGTTTCGGTCGAGAGTTGGCGAAACTCCACCAAACTCTCCATCTACTGGACGCTCCCGAGTGGTTGCCCGACGCCCCGTGTGGCTCGGGCGGATCGCTGCTTCACATGGATTTTCATCCCATGAACGTCATGCTGTCACGCGATGGGCCGGTGGTTCTGGATTGGACGAACGCCTCGCGGGGCGATCCCGCCGTCGATGTGGCGGCGACGTGGGTACTTCTCGTATCCGGAGAACTCAGGGGAAGTCGACTGGAGTCCCTGATTGCCACGTTTGGGCGCACCGTCTTTCTCAACGCCTACCTCAAGGCGTTCTCGGATGCCGGTGCTAAGGCCATGCTGAGCGACATCGTGGAGTGGAAGACCCGCGACCCACATATGTCTGCTTCGGAAGTCGCTCGGATGCGCTCGCTGATCTAGCGTCCGAACCTCCGTTCCAGAATCCCGAGCTACCCGAACAGATACGCGTCTTGAATCAATCCGTCCGCAACTCGGTAGACCACCGCACCGTGAATCTCCGAGGGCATGTTCGGCTGCACAAATCCAGTGACGCGCTCCTCGTCGATGACGAAATCGCCGACTTCAATCCGATTGCTGATCTCCGCTCGCAGATCCGGACTCTGTTCGAACAGCCCCCCGTAGACCGCACGGATCTCGTCGCGACCTGAGGCGAGCAATGAGCCATCCGGCTGCACGACCTTCGCGTCGGCCGCGTAGCAAGCTGCGAAATCATCGACGTTTCGCCCGTTGTAGGCGGCGACTTGTTGATCGACTACGTCACGCGCTCCCATTGTGCGCCTCCTCGACTTCTACTTTGATTAATACTCCCCGGGAAAGCCCTTGGCATCCCAGAAGGTCACCATCGGCGCACCCTGCGCTCCCATTTCGCCCATCGTGGCCATGAGCTTGGGGTCAGAGATGAACTCTTGAAAATGCTCGGCGGTGTCCCACAAGTCCACTGCCACTATCTGCCCATCCCCCACGCCAAAGCGGTGCCCTGTACTTCCCGCGGCTTTTGCGCTTTCTGAGATCTCCTCGACTCGCGCACTGTTCGCGGCCATGAACGCTTCGAACTGTGCCGTGTCTCCCGGTACCGTCATAACGACCATTACACCCATCAGTATCCCCTCGCTCGGTGAGCTCACCCGAAACTCCGAGCGACCGCCGCGAAGCCTACCCACGTTCCTGTCATCGCGCTCAAGCGCGCAGAGTCGTTGCCGGAACGTACGTTCCTTGTTCTTCGCACAGTTGTCTCCGCGGTGAGAGTAATCGAGCGTCAGCGCCAGCTCGGTCTATACGACGCCAAGAAGCTTGAGAATAACAACCACGATCAGGCAAAGGATGGCCAACCTAATCAGCGTCTTCAAGTTGATCCTCCTTCGGCGACGGAATCTCACGAGCTTCGCAGTTCCATGTGATCTGGCCCTCAGACTTTCTGGCGATTCGGCTCGGTTGGGTTCGAGGAACGCGCTCCGCGACGCTCGAGACACCATCGTTTTGATTCTGCGGCCAAATCTACTCTGGGTAGATGACTTCGGAGATATGGGGCAAGGATGTCGCGGCCGATTACGACGTGGCGTCCGCTGCCATGTTCGACCCTTTTGTCCTCGGTCCAACCGTTGAACGTCTCGTCGAACTGACGCGAGGCGGGAACTCACTCGAATTCGCCGTCGGAACTGGTCGGGTGGCTCTGGCACTCAGTGCTCGGGGACTGCGCGTCGCGGGGATCGAGTTGTCGCCGCACATGACCGATCAGATGCGAAACAAGCCAGGCTCTGAATCGATACAGATTTCGATTGGTGACATGAGAACAACCCGCGTGGACGGCAGCTTCTCTCTCGTCTATCTGGTTTGGAACTCCATCATGAATGTGACGACCCAGGAAGGGCAGGTGGAGGTCTTCAAAAACGCCGCGGCGCATCTGGACATGGGTGGGTACTTCGTGCTGGAGGTCGGCGTGCCCACGCAAGACCGGAGCCCGGATGGAGAACTTGGGAGAGTCTTTGCCATGGATGACGACCACGTCGGAATCGACACGTTCGACGATCCGGTCGGGCAGATCGTGACCTCTCATCACTGGTACGAGGCGGACGGCCACCTGCACCGTCACTCGGGTAGGTTTCGCTACGTCTGGCCCTCTGAACTCGACCTCATGGCTCAGCTAGCGGGCCTGCGATTGGTGCACCGTTGGGGCGGTTGGCAGAAAGAGGAATTCACCTCCGCGAGTAAGGACCAAGTCGTGGTGTACGAGAAGGTCGGGCCAGCAAGTCGGCCCTAAACCGTAGACGCTCGATGCTCTTGCCATTCCCTCGGCGAGATTTCATTGATCAGATTCCGCCCGCTGGTGTGCAACGATTCAACCGTGACATCTAAACCTTTCCAAAGCCTCTGGCATAAGCACCCGGGCGTTCGCTCGGGCGACGACCTCTCTCGAGGAGAGCGCGCAGCGGACCGGATGCGCAACGTGATGGGCTCGTGGGGCTTCGTCTTTGGCTTCTTCGCGGTCATGATTCTCTGGGCGCTCGTCAATACGGTGTTTTTTGAGCATGTCCTGCATCACAAGGCCTTCGACCCCTACCCCTATATCCTGCTCAACCTGTTCTTGTCGATGATGGCCGGCGTGCAGGCGGCGGCGCTGCTCATTGCCGCCAAGCGCGCCGACGCCATCTCATCGGAAGTTGCGTTGCACACCTCCGCCAATACTGACGACATCAAGAAGCTGATTCAGGAGAATACGGAGTTGACCGAGGCGGTGAAAAGAGCGACCGACCTACTGGACGAGATTCACCTGCACGTTGCCAACATCGGTCGAGCGATGGGCGCCGACACCGGCAACTTTCCTCCGACCGCGACGAGGCCCAACGAACCCTAAAGACGCTATGAACGGGGTTACACTGAACGTCGTTTCGCGAAGGCTAAAGACACGACCATGGATTACTCGCTAGAACTGGCGTCACCAGTCCTGCGGCAGACGCCGTTGACTCTCATGGCGATGCTCACTGAACTCCCTACTCAGTGGACCAACGCCAGCGAGACGCCCGATGCGTGGACACCCTTTCAGGTTGTGGGACATCTCACGTATGTTGAGGAGAGCGATTGGATGGATCGGACTCAGATCATCCTCGAACACGGTACGAACAGGGTCTTTGAACCTATTGATCGCGAGGCGGGATTCGAGCGCTATCGCGATGTTCGACTTCCCGATCTTCTGGAGCACTTTGCGACACTTCGCAACACAAACCTGCGCTTGCTGCACTCGCTCGTTGAGCCGGAGAATCTCGCCGATCGCGGGATCCACCCTGACTTTGGAGAGGTACGACTCGAACAGTTACTAGCGGCGTGGGTTGTTCACGATTTAAATCACGTCGGTCAGATTGTTAAAACGCTGGCCAAGCAGTATGCGGTGGCCGTCGGACCCTGGCGCGCGTATCTCCCAATACTTGACGCTCCTTAAGACAGGCCCACCTTCGCACCTATGATCACTGCGACGAGGCGAAAGCCCAGAAATCGACTCAGAAGCCGGCGGAGCCGGGGTTAGACGCAGGAGGCCCAGAGTGTCAGTTGACGACCAAGGCGGGAGTGCCGCGACCAGCGACGTCTGGCGAGATTTCGTACCGGTTGATGAGTCGCCGGGATTTTCTGTTCGCACCACGTATCCCACGAACTCAGACGGAGTCGAGGTGATGCTCGAGCGATGGGAGGCAGGTACAAGTGAACCGCATCACTCTCACCCGGGCGACGATATGACAATTGTCGTGAAGGGAAAGATGTCGACTCAGCGGTATCGGCGTGAGGGTAGTTCCCTTGTCGCCGACGGAGAGAGGGTCATTCTCAACGAGGGTGATGTCGGATATACCCGCGCGCACCGAATCCACGACGCTCTGTACATTGAAGATTGCGAGCTCGTTTACGTTCACAATGGCGCGTTTGCGTTCCTGCCCGCTGAAATCGAAGTCGGCTGAGCCTTACGTAACCTGGGTAACGACCGTTTCGCGGTCGCCAGTGCTCCAAACCTGTATCGGCGTTCGATAGTTGAGTGCTGGCAAAATCGTGGAATTCCACCACGTTTCGATCTCCTCGCGCGTTTTGCCCTGCTCCCGTAGTCGGCCATTGACTGCCTGCGCTTGGCGCTGCCAATAGGGCTCGTCGTGTTCGACGATGGCGGACGATACGCCTGTACGGATTGCCCGATACATACTCGTTCGATTCATGCCCAGGTCTTCGGCCGCCTTGAAACCGCCAACCTCACGGGCGTACGAGCGCATGGCCGCGGCGCGTACTTCTTTTAAGTGTTCAACCAATCGTTCGGCCGCTGACAACATGGTGTCGGCCGCAAGCGCTCGGTGTAATGGTTCCTCGATCTCTTCCACCTCGTGAGTATCAATTCTCAATTGGGGTGCCCTCCGCTTGGTTTCGACAGATTGTAACAAGGGTAGCGACATATGGCGCGGGGGTTGCTACAGGGCACGACGACTCCCCCCTGAAGTGGCGTCAGCTGATTGCGCCTACCCGGACACGGCGAGAGCCACTTGGCAAACTGGATCTGCGGTCCTTCAGTTTCCGGTCGAGTGAGAGCATTGGGAGGTCAAAGTGAACGCATCTAGTGAAGCGATCGACAGCTACTTAACGGCGCTCGACACGGCTCGACGTGTCACCTTGAGTGATCTGCGTCAATCGATTCACGAATTCGTTCCTGATGTCGAGGAGTGCATCTCGTATGGCCTGCCAGGGTTTCGTTTGCGAGGAAAGATGATTGCAGGTTTCGGGTCGTTCAAAGACCATCTGAGTTACTTTCCCCACAGCGGATCAGTTCTCGAGATTGTGAAGGATGACCTCGTCGGATACTCAAGGACGAAGAGCGCACTCCACTTCTCTACCTCAACTCCACTTCCAAGGGCCCTCGTTGAAAAACTCGCCATCACTCGAACCCAACAAGCCTTTGCAATTCTGTGAGCTAGGACGCAGGCTGTAGGGCTTGAATAGGAAGCTCAAGCTCCCAGGGCGTTTTCGTCGGAGACGATTCCTAGATCCCGCGCCGCTTCCGATATACGACGCGCAAGAACGACATCGCGTTCACTCAAAGAATGAACGTCGTGCGTGGTGAGGCGTACCGTGACCGATGAATACCGAAGGTCAATGTCTGGATGATGATTGGCCGAATCCGCAAGGGGTCGGATAGCGTCAATTAATTCGACGCCGCGGGCAAAGGAGCCCGTCAAAAATGTGGCGATCGCAGCGCTTTCCATGACGCGCCACTCCCCCACCCCTGGAGATTCCTCAAACTGCTCCGGCGTAATCGCCTCAACCACGTCCCAAATCTAGGACCTCCAGCACGAACCCTCCTGACCCTCCGCTGGGTCTGGTGTAAGGATGGTTCGCATGCGCGCGGTTGAACTCGTCTTCGGTATTGGATGGGCGGCGTTCTGGATCTATTGGCTGGTGGCGGCCTTCTCCATGAAGCGGGGTCGCTTGGCATGGTCTCATGAATTGCGCATCAGGGCAGTGATTGTCGTCGTCGTAGTTCTCTTTGCCCGCCTGGGAATCTTTCACGAAGGAGTCCGCAATTCTGATCCCTGGCGTGCCGGGGTCGGTCTCGTCCTCTTCGCGGCCGGATTAGGGTTCGCTATCTGGGCCCGTCTAAACATCGGACATAATTGGGGAACTCCGATGTCGCAGAAGGACCAACCAGAGTTGGTGACGAGCGGCCCCTACCATTTGGTCCGCCATCCCATCTACTCCGGCATCTTGATCGCCGGTGTCGGCACCGCCGTGGCGTTGGACTGGTCCTGGCTGATCGCCGTAGCCCTGGCCGGGTTCTACTTCGTCTATAGCGCGACAGTCGAAGAGCGCTATATGAGCGCCCAGTTTCCCGACACGTACCCCGCGTACAAGCGCTCGAGCAAGATGTTCGTGCCCTTCATCTTCTAGGTGCGATGTTTTCGACATGAGTAGAGGTGGTGATGGGTAGCAGCTTTCGAGAGTTCTTCGTCGTCATTGCCGAGTCGGCAGCGACCTTGATTGGGTTGTTGTTCGTCGCGGTGACGGTTGTTCGCGGTCGGAGTCAAGACCAGTCAAAGGAGATCGGCGAGTTTCGGGCAGCTGCGTCTCTCCTCGCGTTCACCAACGCCCTGGTCGTTTCGCTTTTCGGGTTGGTCCCGGGCAATGGCGTCGGGTACCCCGCCTTCATCATGGGCATCATCGGCGTCCTGTTCGCCGCAGCCGGAGTCCGCGCAACGCTGAGGGAACCGGCGCGCCGACAGCGTCGCCTGCATCAGGTAGTACTCATCCTCGGTCTGCTCGGCGTGTTCGGATTCCAAATCGTCTATGGGTTGCAACTGATCCACAATCCGACGGCTCGCGGCCCACTCGAGATCGTCGGCGATGTACTCATTGCCTCACTCCTCATCGGTATCGGCCGAGCCTGGGAGTTGGTCGGCACCTGGGATACAGGGATAATCGCGTCACTTCGATATCTCATTGGGCGCGATGGGCCACCGTCGTAGACACGGGAAGCGAACTGCTCGGACCCATCGCAACAGATAGGCCAACCCCCCGGAAATCATTGGTGTCACCACCCCGGTGCTCACCACGGTCGCCCCTTACGATGCTGTCATGACGTGGCAAGGGATGTCCTCGCGATTGGTTGTGGCGGTGCTTCTGAGTACCGCAATCGGTGCGTCGACGTTCGTGGCCGCCGCTTCGGCCCAGGGTTCGCTGAATGTCACGTGCGTCGCGTCGAGCGCGACCGCCTGCGTTGCGACCATCTCCCTCGTTCCCGATATGGACGTTGATGTCATTGTGGCGTTGCCCCCGAACAACGGCTTCTCGATGAATCTTCTGGGTGGCACCCCAGACTCGGCGCCCTCATTCACCAGTTTGAACAACGGCTACTGGAACGGAACGGGTACGTCATGGACTTGCTGTGAACTCCAAACAGGAGACTCCGAGCCTGCCGGTGCGGTGTCGACAATGACCTTCGCACTCACGCCCCTGACGTCAGGTCCTACCACTACCATCCCTGCGAAGCATCCGAGGTTACCGACCGCGCTGAACCTGAGTTTTGCGGCGGGGAGTTTCGCACTCAGCGCATCTGACAAGACTCAACTCCAAGCTCTAGCCAGAAAGCTCACGCCAGGCGCGAAGGTGACGTTCACAGGATATGCACTCTCCGACCCGAGTCTCGCTCGAAATCGAGCGCTCTCAACGGCGGACTTCCTCTATGCACGAGTCAAAGTCTTTTGGAGAGTTGTCTCAGTCAGCACCCATTCGCTAAATCGAGTCACAGTTACGACCACCGCCCTCTGATCTCGCGCGTTCCCGGCTTAGCACTGTCAACCCTATAAATTTTAGAGAACAGGCTCACCTGGTGAATCCGCCACCTTCGAGCCCAGGTCAGAACCTGAAGCGAGTCAGCCCGCCCGGCTCGCTGCCCAGTGTTACGGTCACCGATTTCGTTTCGACGCGATACACATTCCACGGTGGTGGCCCCTGTGACGGCGCGTTAAACGGAGCAGTGATACCGGCTCCGGTCTCATCCACTTCGGCAGGCCACCCCTGGTCCGACCACGCTTTGGCGAGGCGCGCCAATGTAGTTCGGTCAGTCACCCGCATTGCCTGACCCTCGGCAACCACGTCGGCATCCCGCACCGACAATGCGATTGAACAGTGCGGGTCGCGGGCGACGTTGCCGCTCTTGCGGGTGACCGATCCCGTCTGGAACCAGAAGGTTCCCTCGAGCCAGATCGCACCCACAGCCGTCACGTGCGGGCTCCCGTCCTTGTTCACCGTCGCGAGCCAGGTCGTACGTGCGTTGTGCGCGTCTGGTGCTGGATGCGACCGACTATCGAGCTTCTCGACAACGTCCGCCCAGTTCACTGGGGGTAGCCCCTCCGCTGCACCCAAGTTGATGACTTCCATTACGTCTCCCTCCTGTAGCCCAACGACGCCGCTCATTGAACGCTTGCTCAATGTTTATGAGCCCTGGGGGTGAATCGTCTCACCTCGAGCCAACATCTCGACAAACTGGCCGATGCGCCTAGAGCGGGTTTCGGATTTCTTGGCGTTTTCGATTCTGTAGAGGATGGCGTATCGATTCGCACGCGTGAGAATCTCAAACATCGCTTTCGCCGGGGGATTGGCATTCAAGGCGGCGAGAAGATCAGCCGGCACCTCACTGCTGGCTTGTCCGGCGTAGGCGGCTTCCCATCGGCCGTCTTCTTTTGCTTTCCGCACTTCGTCGTCGCCGGACCGATGCATTCGGCCAGTGGCGATCAGCCTTTCAGCGATGGCAGCGTTGCGCTGAGACCACTTGCTGCGAGCCTTTCGAGGCGTGAAACGTCGTCGGAACGTGGCAGCGTCACGAGGCCCTAGTTGACCATCAATCCAGCCAAAGCAGATCGCCTCGTCAAGCGCCTCGTCGTACGAGATGGTTGCCAGATTGGCATCGCCCTTTTTGGCCAATACCAGCCATACGCCTGGTGAGTCGGCGTGATGAGAGATCAACCACCTTCGCCATTCGCCGGCGTCCGTGACCAGAAGCTCTGAGAGATCCACGGCGTTTAGGGTATCCCCCACTGCCTCTGTGGGTCACCTCAAACTCAGGCGACTCATTTTTGCCTTTGAGGACTGGTCGGCGTATGAATTATTTGCTCCCTAACATCACGCCGCCTATTGGGACATGATTAAGACACCTAATCTGCCGAAAGTTGGGTTTCGAGGTATTCAGCCAGGTTGTCGGTCAACCACGACGTTCCGCCTTCTCGCTGCTCGGAAGTGTCGAGACCATCAAGAAACGCGCCTTGCTCCGTCCAAACCAAAATGGTCGTGCTGCCTGCCTGGAGAAATTGAAGGGATGCAACCGAAACTGATATGCGCGATTCGTTGGAGTACATCTCGTAGCTATACACAATTCGCTGCATCGGCACGATGTCATAGATCGTCGCGTCGTATCTCATCTTTCGTCCATCCGATTCAACAAAAGAGAATCGTTCGTGACCACCCACCTTGAAATCAAACTCGGCGTGGGCGAATACGTCGCCAAGGGCTTCGTCATCCAACGGCGCCAGCCATCGGGCCTTTTGGCTCACGTTCGCAAAAGCCTCGAAGACTCGTTCAGGCGGTGCCGCCAGAGTTCGCTCGATCGTGAATGTGTTGCACGTGACGGTTTGTTCGGTCATTCTTCTCTCCTGTGTTGGTGATTGATGTCTTGGTTTAGTAATGCGCCCAATCGGTCGAGCTGGTGTTCGACGTGCCGTTGACGATCCACGATCCACTGTTCAACGTCGCGTAGCCCCTCCTCATTTAGGCGGCACGTCCGGGTTCGACCGACCTTCGATGACGAGATCAGTCCGCTGACCTCCAAGATCTGAACGTGCTGAACGACCCCAGCGAGCGACATCGGCAAAGGTCGAGCCAAATCACTGACAGATCGGGGCCCTGAACTGAGTTGTTGCAGGATGCTTCGGCGGCTTGAATCAGCGAGAGCGTGAAACATGAGATCCAGCTGAGACTCTTGGTTAAGCATACGCTTAAGTATTGCCGGTTCACCGTCAATTGTCAAGTATCCACTTGACTATCGGTTCAGATCTCCTGGGCTCGCCCTGGTCGCCAGTTCTGATGCTCGCATGGGGTGGCATGGGTAGACCCCGCGCTTGATGGTGGCCGTGCTCCTAAGCACCGCTTTTGACGCGCCCACGTTCAGCGGCTGTCCAGACCACAACTCCAACTTTGCGACGGGCTTACCTCGCGGCGGGACTGTTGCCCTCTTGGACGATGTACTGCGCGCGGCGAATCCAGAAGAAGCCGTGATACACGACGAGACCGTCTTCGAAGTTCAGCTGACCGCGCCGGATGAATCTCGAGAATCCGCCATCGTGCGGACTACCGAGCTTCACTAATCCGTCGTGGCGCGAGTATGCGGCCAGTTGCTTGCCGGGAATGTGGAGGGGCCAGTCCCGATATACGTACACGTTCTGATCGGTGACCAGCACGATGCGGTGGAAGTAGAACGTCAAGACACCGATCGCCAGCTCGATCACGCCGCCAATCGTCGGCACGTACTGGGTGACGTCCTCCACCACACCAATCAGCAGGGAGGTCAGGAGGTTGTTAAACGCAAAACACACCGCCACGCCCTGTTCGTCAAGATGCGCGCGCTTGGCCACGCGCTGAGCCATTCGCTGGTTGTATCTGCGAACTGGCACACTTCCGTAATTGGGTTCACCGATAGCGCTCATGCATGAAACCTAGAGGACAGCGACAGAGGCGTCTTGCACGGTCACAAGAAAAACCTGGAAGCCTTCGGGACGGAAAGGCCATTGAAGTACCCATGTGACGCAAGGATTGTCGCTGCCATGATGACTACATGATCTCTATTAGACGTCTCGCGGTGGACGACTGGCGGGACTGGCGGGACCTTCGCCAAGAAGCTCTGCGCGAGGCACCGTACGCGTTCGGCTCCGTCTTAGCGGACTGGCAGGGTGCCGGCGATACCGAAGAGCGGTGGCGAGCCAGATTGACGAGCGTCGAATTCAACGCAATCGCACTCTTAGACGACGCCCGTGTGGGAATGGTGAGTGGATCATCGGAGGGTGAATACCCTGAGCTGATATCCATGTGGGTTGCGCCATCGGCGCGGGGTCATGGAGTCGGAGACGCTCTCATTAATTCGGTGATCGAGTGGGCACGATCAGCGAAGTGGAACACGTTGGTCCTGAGTGTGATTGAGGGAAACGAGCAAGCCCTCGCGCTCTACCGCCGCAATGGTTTCGAGGACCGGGGGCGAGCCATCGACGCTGACGGCCCGGCTGAACGTTTCATGACTCTCGACCTTCGTACCGCGTAGCGTAGGCCTGCTTCTGTCGTATACGGTCGTCCGGATGGAGATCGTCGAAGCGGCAAGACTGGAAGAGCGGCCTGCACTCCCGTACGTGGGGATTCGCGTCATAACACCCTTCCGGGGAATGTTGGCGGTCCGAGACAGTCTTCTGGCGGAGGTCCGCGCCGGGGTCAAAGAGGCCGGGATCGAGACCGTTGGCTATGGGTTTCTCCGGCTGCACGTGATCGACATGGATGGGCCAATGGACCTAGAGGTCGGATACTTCACACCTGAACCCGCACGCATCGAACACGCGAGGCTCCGGCCTGGTTCGATGACTGCCGGAAGCTACGCGACGATGAAGTATCGGGACCACGCCCGCAGAGCGAATCAAGCGTTGCAGGATTGGGCACGTGACCACGGCGTAGTGCTCGACCGTCGGAGCGTCCCCGAGGGTGATGAGTTTGCCTGTCGCTTCGAAGCCTTCTGGACCGACCCGGCGGTCGAACCACGCAAGACGAGGTGGACGGTCGAATTGGCGATCCTTCTAGCCAAGCAGGTCGACCCTGTCGAGGTTCCGGTGCGATCATCAGCCCAGTCTGACGTAGAGATCGCGTAATAGTGCGATTTCCGCGGCATGGTGGATGAACTCATCGAGCACGTGCAACATAAGGTCAACCGCTGAAGCGTCTGCAAAGGGACCAAACTCTGGCCCGATGGCGAGCCACAGTCGTTCCTCGGGAAACGACACCATTCCTTGTCGCCAGTACTGATAGTTGCGATTGAGAAAATTGATGGCGCCAATCGCGTTGGTGGGGATCTCCTCGTCAACTACGTAGGGCGTTCGCCCATCGTTGAGCCAGCTCGAGAAACCGAACAGAGCGCTACCACCCAGGTGACACGTACGCCAAGCGATAGTTGTGATTGGTGACGGATCAGCATTCGCTTCGGCCTGGTCCAGACTCCATTCGTCGGAGTCGCTCTTTCGGATTGACAAACTGTCGACGACAGGTTCCCAGAAATACTCTTCGTCGCTCAATCCCTGCATCCGAGAATCAAGTCGGCTCCATGCAAAATCGAATGCTTCAATCAGAGAGTCACGGGTCTTACTCACGCGCTAAAACTAATCCGCTCTCACTTGACGAAGACATGCCAAGCCCGCAGATTTCGTGTCGGAGGCGGGACTTGAACCCGCACGCCCCTGAGGGCACCAGCCCCTCAAGCTGGCGCGTCTGCCTATTCCGCCACTCCGACGCGCACACCACTCTAGTTCGCGTGCTTATCGCCGAAAAACGCTACGAACTTGTCGCTGGCGGTGTCTTCGACCACGACGGAATTTGATCCACGAAACCCGAGACGATGAAACTTCCCTGTACCGTCGCGAGCAGACCCGACCATATGGTCAGCGAGGGCGCAGTGAAGAGCGGACGAACCCAGAAGTCGTTCAGGATCGTCTGGTCGATCTGCAGCCACATGGGAGTTGCGGTGACGGGATTGAAGATTGATGCGGCGTCACCGAATAGTGTCGTCACGCTCGCAATCCGAACGCCACTGGGGTACGTGTCCAGATAGGGCGGACCGGCCCATGATCGCCCCGTGTATGAGGGGTTGGTCTCAGTGGGTCGCGCGAGCAACGCCACGTCGACATTGCCCGTCGCGGCCGCGTGTGCCGCCACCACGTCTGAGGTCTCGTTCACAATCGCGCTGCGAATGCCAATCGACTTCCAGTCGGCGACGACTAACTTGGCGACGGAGTGGTCGAGCACACTCGAGCCCACACCCAGAACAATGGTGAGGGGCTTCGCCGATCCGTCGATCCAACCGGCACTCGTGCGTGTGTAGCCCGCCTCCTGCAGATCAGCGAGCGCACAGGTCTCGCAGTCCACAAGACTCCCCTTCGCGGGCGTC
Source organism: uncultured Acidimicrobiaceae bacterium (assembly GCA_963840595.1). Lineage (GTDB taxonomy): Bacteria > Actinomycetota > Acidimicrobiia > Acidimicrobiales > RAAP-2 > RAAP-2. Next base: position 188,046 of record CAWIZQ010000004.1, on the reverse strand, counting down.
GTGGTGGTGGTGGTCTGGCCGGTGGGGTTCGATCCCGACGGCCCGGGATACTGGCTCTGTCCCTGGGAGTAGATGGCCGAGGCCGCCACGGACGGCGAGTAGGTCACCGAGCCAAAGAGCGTGTCAATCATCGACTGGCGACCGATCGACAGACTGAGCGCCTTGCGCAGAGATAGCTGACTCGTGATCGGCGTGCCGGGGGCGAAGGTCAGCTCTTCGATGTTGTTGGACGAGCCGATATGGCTGTCGAGCGTCGGGTGATTGCTCAGTGCCACGATCGACGCGCTGTTGAGAGCGAGCGTGTAGTCGGCGTAGTTCGAGGTGTACGACGCGGGCAGGTTCTGGTTATCGGTAATCACGATGCGCCCGAAGCGATTCGGGTCGAGGGGCCACTCGGGGTTCATCGACAACACGATGCGACTGGCCGTGGCCTTGGACACCGAGTACGGACCCAGTGACGGGCGAGACACGAGATTGCCGATCGCGCACCCCGGTGTCGTGCCGGGCGCTTCGATGTCGCGAAAGAGCAGTTCCCAGTCGGCGTAGGGCGAGGCGAACGTGGCCGTGACCGAGAGTCCGTTCGTGGCGACCACCAACGACTTAATCGCGCGGTACCCGTCGCTGGTCACACTGGCGAGCGTGCGGGCGCGTTGCCACCAGTCGACGAGATCCGCGCCGTTAAAGGCCAGTCCGTCGCTCCAGATCAGTTTCGGTGAGATGGTGTAACGAACGGTCTGGGGCGAGAGCGAGATGAGTTCCGCCGAAGAGATCGCGCCATCCTCTCCCTGGAGGGTGCCATTGAAATTGGTCTGGAACGCCGAGGGTCGCACCAGGTCCAAGATGGCGTCCGAGGTGACGGTCGCCCCCGGGTCCAGGTACGAGCAGCCGGTGAAGGGCCCGGGAAGCGAGATGTCGAGGGTGCTGGCGTTCAAATTGCCCGTCGCACTGGCCCCGGAGCGTGCGATGGGCACCAGAGCCACGACGAGACAGATCGCGCCCACTCCGAGCGCGAGCCCGCTGCGACTCGAGCGCATCGCCGCTACTGCAGGCGTAGGTCGAGAGCCAGTGTGGAAAAGGTGAAGACCAGCGCCACGGCGATCGTGATGCGGTCCAAGTTGCGCTCCACCACCGTCGATCCCGTCGCCGCGGAGCCGATGGAACCTCCCATGAGGTCAGAAATGCCGCCGCCTCGACCCGAGTGCAGCAAGACAAGGAAGACCAGCGCCACGGCGGCGGCGGCCTCTACAGCGATGATTACCCAGGTCAGCATGGGGGCCCTTCCGAATTAGCGCTTTAAAGCGTAGCAGTCGTCACAGGCCCGAAGAATGGCGTAGAACGACTCGGCTTTGAGCGATGCGCCCCCGACGAGAAACCCGTCGACGTCACTCTCGCGCACCAGTTCACCAGCGTTATCGGGGTTCACCGATCCGCCGTAGAGCACCGTGGGCGCCTCGAACCCAAGCGAACGCACGACCCCGCGCACAAAGGCCGTCATGTCTCGCACCTGCTCAGAGGATGCGGTCACTCCGGTCCCGATCGCCCACAGCGGCTCATAGGCCACCACGACCGACTCGCGGAATGTGTCTTCGAGACCGGACAGAGCTTCCTCGAGTTGGGTGCGCACGAAGGACTCCGCATCTCCGTTCTCGCGTTGTTCGAGGTTCTCGCCCACGCACACCACGGCGCGCGCTCCCCCGCGCACGACGGCGCGCAACGTGAGGGCGACGACCTCGTCGGTCATGTCGTAGTACGTGCGTCGCTCGGAGTGCCCAACGATGACGAACTGCACGCCGAGGCGCGTCAGCATCGACATGGAGGTCTCCCCCGTGCGCGCGCCATTCTCGAAGGCGCTCACGTGCTGGGCGCCGAGGGCGACACTCAGACGCTCAGACTGCAGCACCGAACTCACGGTACGCAGATCAACGAAGGGAGGAGCTACCACCACGTCGGTGTGCTCGAGTGGCCGATTCTTGATCAACACGCCGATCTGTTGGACGAGGTGGAGACCCTCGACGAAGTCGAGGTTCATCTTCCAGTTGCCGATGACGAGGGGACGTTTGACGTCGGGCACTACTGGGACCATGCACTTTCTCGCAGGGCGCGCAGTCCGGGCAAGTCCCCGAACTCAACCAGCTCCAGCGACGCCCCCCCGCCGGTGGAGATAAAGCTCATGTCGTCGGCCAGTCCGTACTGACCCACCGCGGAGACCGAGTCGCCACCACCCACCACGCTGATGGCCGGAGAGGCCGCGATGGCGCGAGCGATGGCCTCGGTTCCCTGGCCCAGGCGCGGATCCTCGAACACTCCCATGGGGCCGTTCCACAGAACCGTTCGCGCGCTCGCGAGCGCCGCTTCAAAGATCTCGATCGTGTCCGGTCCGATGTCCAGTCCGCAGTATCCGTCGGGAATGTCCGCCTCGAAGTCAATGACCTCATCGTCTCCTCCGTCGGGGCCGAAGGACGCGCCATCGGGCAGTCCTCGCGAGTCGACCGGGACCAGAACGTTGCCGCCCTCGAGGAGCGACCGGCACTCCTCGCACGTATCGTTCGTCGAAGAGCGAGCTGCCGATCATGTGGCCCTCGGCGACGCGGAAGGTGTAGGCCATCCCGCCTCCCACGATCACGAGGTCCGCCTTGGCGGCGAGCACCTTCATGATGCCGAGTTTGTCCTTCACCTTGGCGCCGCCGGTAACCGCGACGAAGGGACGCTCGGGCGACTCGAGGAGCGCGAGCAACGTGGCGACCTCTCGGCTGAGATTGGGACCGGCGGCACTTGGCAGCAGCGTCGGGGGCACCATGATCGAGGCGTGCGCACGGTGCGAGGCGCCGAAGGCCTCGTTGACGTAGTAGTCAAATCCCGCGACCAGCGACGCCCCAAAATCCGGGTCGTTGGCCTCTTCGCCCGGGTGAAAGCGCAGGTTCTCGATCAGTTCAACCTCGGGGCACAGCGTCGGTCAACCGACGACGCAGCGGCTCCACGCTGTAGCGCTCGTCGACCTGACCATTGGGGCGCCCAAAGTGCGTCGCCGCCACGACGCTTGCGCCTCGTTCGAGCAGCGTCGAGAAGAGCGGCAACGCGGCGCGCAGCCGAAAGTCGTCGGTGACAGTGAGTACGCCGTCAACCTCGGCGACCGGAGCGTTGAAGTCCACGCGCACGAAGACCCGCTTGCCCGTGAGATCACCCCACGCGTCGATCGATGGCAGAGGGGCCGGCACTAGCGCGAGACGTAGTGCGCGAGGTCGACGAGACGATTCGAGTAACCCCACTCGTTGTCGTACCAGCCAAACACCTTGACCAGGCTGCGTGCGTCGTCCAGGCGCTGAACCATGGTCATAAGCGAGTCGAAGGTGCACGACGCCGGGACTGCCCACAATGTCCGAGGAGACGATCGGCTCGTCGGTGTAGACCAGAACTCCGACAGGGGACCGGCGCTCGCCGCCGCGCGAAACGCCTCGTTGACCGCCTCCACGCTGGTGGTGGGCACCACGGCCGTGAAGTCGGTGATCGAGCCCACCGGAATCGGCACGCGCAGCGACGTGCCGTCCAGCTTGCCCTTCATCGCACTCAGCACCAGGCTCGTCGCGCGCGCCGCTCCCGTCGAGGTCGGCACGATATTGATCGCCGCCGCGCGGGACCGGCGCATGTCCTTGTGCGCGAGGTCGAGCAGGTTCTGATCGTTGGTGTAGGCGTGGACCGTCGTCATCAGGCCGGCCTCCACGCCGAAGGCGTCGTCGAGGACCTTGACCATCGGGACGAAGCAGTTCGTGGTGCACGAGGCGTTCGAGATCACGAGGTCCGTCTCGGGGTTGAAGGAGTCTTCGTTGACGCCCATCACGAAGGTTGCGTCGGCGTCGCCCGGATGGGGCCGAGATGATCACGCGCTTCGCTCCGGCGCTCAGGTGCTTCGCGGCCGCGTCGCGCGAGGTGAAAATACCCGTCGACTCGATGACCACGTCGATGTCGAGCTCACCCCAGGGCAGACAGGGCGGGATCGCGCTCGGCGAAGACCTTGATCGTCGGTCTCCCGACCTGCAGTGAGTTCTCGCCCGCGCGCACGTCGAGGTCCAGGACGCCCTGGGTCGAGTCGTACTTGAGGAGATGGGCGTTGGTCGCCGTGGGCACCAGGTCGTTGACCGCGACGACCTCCACCTCGGGGTTGACGAGGACGGCGCGCAGGAATCCTCGCCCGATTCGCCCAAATCCGTTAATCGCGACCCGTGTTGCCACCGGTGTCTCCTTCGCTGTGGTTCGTCTGTCGTCGCATTCTCGAAGACAGTCACTGCCAATTTTTGCACATCGTGCACGAGTCCATTTCCACCCGCGAGATCGACCACCACTGTCGCAACGGTCGCGTCATCGTGAGCGAACGGTGAACGCTCATCGACCAGCACCAGATCGACCTCGACCCCGTGACGCGAAAGAGCGTCGAGGTGATCCTGCAGCGTGAAGCCCTCGGTCTCGGGTATCTCGGCTCGCAGGTTGGCCACGTAGATCTTCCGTGGCCTGCGTGCCCGCCAAGGCCTGGGTGATGCCGGGCACCACGCAGGCGGCGATCACACTGGTGAAGAGCGAGCCCGGACCGATCACCACGACGTCAGCGCGCTCGATCGCTTCCACCGCCGCGATCGACGCCGCCGGGCTGCGAGGGCTCGAGGCTGACGCGTCGGATCGTGGAGGACTTCGCCACGCTGGTCTGACCGCGCGTATCGCCCTCTTCGGTCGTGGCCAACAGCACGACGCCCTCGGTAGCTGGCGGGCACGATGGTGCCGGTCACGCCCATGACCTGGGCGAGCGCGTGCACCGACTCCTCGAGGTCTGCCCGTGGCGTCGATCAGACCCACGAGGAGCAGATTGCCGACGGCGTGACCGCTCAGTTCACCCGACGCGAGAATCGGTGCTCAAACGAGGTGGTGAGCGGATTCTCCGGGTCGGCCAGGGCGACCAGGCACTTGCGCAGATCCCCCACGGCCGCCACGTTCAACATGGCGCGTAGCCGTCCGGTCGATCCCCCGTCGTCGGCCACCGATACCACGCCCGTGACCTCACCCGAGAGGCGTTTCAGGGCTCGTAGCGACACAGCGGTGCCGTGACCTCCACCGACTGCGACGAACTTCATCGAGCGATGTCGCGATGAAAGACCGGGGTGTCGACGTGCAGGCGACGACGAACCTCTTCTCCGATGGCCACGCTGCGATGGCGACCTCCGGTGCAGCCGATCGCGATCGACAGGTACGACTTGCCCTCGGCGGCGAAGGCGGGGATCTGCCACTCGAGCATGCGCACCACGTCGTCGATGAAGTGCTGAGCCGGCTCTTGTTCGAGTACGTATTCCGCCACCGGTTCATCGAGACCGGTCAGCGGACGCAGCTCGGGGATCCAGTGCGGGTTGGGCAGAAAGCGACAGTCAAAGACAATGTCCACGTCGCTCGGGATCCCGTAGGAGTAGCCAAAGGTGACCAGAGAGACGCGCAGCGACTCCATGGCCGCGACGTCGGTGAACGACCTCGACGATGCGCCGGCGCAGTTGGTTGGTGTTGATCGATCCGGTGTCGATCACCACGGCGGCCGCTTCGCGGATCGGGGCCAGCAGCGCTCGCTCGTGCGCGATGGACTCCACGAGCGTCGCCTCATCCAGGGGGTGACGACGACGATGTTCCCTCGTAGCGTCGGATCAGCACGTCATCGGGTGCGTCGAGGAACAAGATCTTCGCGTCCCCGTGGTGCTGAGCCAGATCTTCTCGTACGCGCAGGACTTCTTCGGGCTCGAGGCCAGCCGAACGGCCCACGATGAAGGCGATGCCCGGGTACTCGTGCGCGTCGGCTGAGGCCAACTCGCCCACGCGGCTCACCAGTTCTAAGGGCAGATTGTCGATCACGAACCAGCCGACGTCGTCGAGTGCCGCGGCGACCGTCGAGCGCCCCGCACCCGACATACCCGTCACCAACAAGACCTCACTCATCGTCCCTGTCCTTTGTGGGTCGCGGCGCAGTGGGCGCCTGCAAGTGATCGTAGAGCCTGGTCGCAACGTCGCTCGGCAGCCAGGACAGGGCCGTCAACTCCTCGAGGGTCGCGTGACGTAGCTCGTTGAGGGACCCGAACGCCTCTAAGAGTCGATCGCGACGTGAAGGGCCGAGTCCTTCGATGCCTTCGAGGGAGGACGCGACCATCGACTTGCCACGCTTGGATCGGTGAAAGGTGATGGCAAAGCGGTGCGCCTCGTCGCGAATTCGTTGCACCAGATACAGGCTCTCCGATCCGCGCTCCAGCGCGATGGGCGTCGAGGATCCGGGCCGAAAGAGGAGCTCTTCACGCTTGGCGAGTGCGGCGAACTCCACCAAACCTCCCAACTCTAACGAGCGCGCGGCCTTTTCTGCCGCGTGCAACTGGGGCACACCGCCGTCGATGATGATCAGATCGGCGCGGCGAAACTTCGTGTCGTCCTGGTGCTCTTCCCAGTGGGTGAGACGTCGACGCACGACCTCCTCCATCGCGCCCACGTCGTCGTTGCCCAGGACCTCGCGCACGTTGAAGTGGCGGTAATCGGCCTTCACCGGGAGCCCGTCTTCGAAGACGACCATCGAGCCCACGTAGTTGGTCCCTTGGAGGTGGCTCATATCGAAGCACTCAATGCGGTAGGGCGGCTGCTCGAGGCCGAGTGCGGTGCCGAGTTCCTGGAGGGCGCGCGAGCGCACGTTGTGGTCGGCCTGGCGACGCAGTGAGTCGCGCGCGATCACCGACTCGGCGTCGTGGGCAGCTAGTTCGACCACTCGCTTGCGCCGGCCACGCTGGGCGACCGTCACCTCGACGGCCTTGTCGCGTAGCCCGCTCAGATACTCGTGCACCAGCGTCGTCGCGAGTTCCTCGCGCTGGACCACCACCACCGCGGGCACGGACTCGGCGTCAAGGTACATATCGGTGAGAGCGTTCTCCAGCATCTCGGGGTCACCCTCGTCCATGGACCGGTCCACCAGGTGCACCGTGCGGCCGATAATGCGTCCGTGGCGCACCCGAAAGCGCACGATGGCCGCGCGCGATCCGGCACTCGCCACCGCGATCACGTCCAAATTTGAGTGCGTGTCGAGCACCACGCTTTGGGTGCTGGCGGCCCGTTCGAGCGCCTCGAGGCCGTCGCGGGCGGCCGCTGCGGCTTCGTAGTGCTGGCTCTCGGACGCCTCGCGCATCTGAGTGCGCAACCGGTCGCGCAACACCCGCACGTCGCCTTCGAAGAATCGCTCCCAGGAGTTCAGTAGCTCGACGTATCCCTCAGTGTCGATCTTGCCGACGCACGGTCCCGAACATTTACCGATGTCGTAGAGCAGACACGGTCGACCGATGCGCTGTTGATACTGGAACTTGTGCTTGGAGCACGAGCGCAGCGGAAAGGCTTGCAGGAGCTCGTCCATGGTGGCGCGAACCGCACGCACGTCCACGAACGGTCCGAAGTAGCGCACGCCCTTCACGTGGGCCCCGCGGGTGAGATACGGCGCGGCGAAGGGGGTGCGGTAGTCCAGGGCCACGAAGGGAAAACTCTTGTCGTCTTTGAGGCGCATGTTGTAGCGCGGCTGATTCGCCTTGATGAGCTCGTTTTCGAGAATGAGGGCGTCCACTTCGTTGGGCGTGACGATCCACTCGACGCTCGTGGCCTCGTTCATCAGTAGTTGGGTCTTCTCGCTCAGCCCCGACTCGCGCTGAAAGTAACTCGACAGTCGCTGGGCGAGAACCCGCGCCTTGCCCACGTAAATGATTGAGCCGCGCTCGTTGCGAAACAGGTAGCACCCGCTCTCGCGCGGAATGCCGGTGGGTTTCGCCAACATCAGGCGTGGCCGTGACCGGCGAGCACCTCTCGTAGAACCGTGCCCGTCGCGGTGGGCAGCTCGGCGATCTCTTCGGGGGTGCCCTCGCCCACCACTTCTCCTCCGCGGCGTCCGCCCTCGGGTCCCAGATCGATCACCCAGTCGGCCGTCTTGACGACGTCGAGGTTGTGCTCGATGACGAGCACCGTGTTGCCCTGGTCCACCAGGCGGTGCAGCACGTGCAGGAGTCGATTCACGTCGTCGAAGTGTAGGCCGGTCGTCGGCTCGTCCAGCACGTAGAAGGTGTGACCGGTGGGTCGGCGCGCCAACTCGGTGGCGAGCTTCACGCGCTGGGCCTCACCACCCGACAGAGTCGGCGCGGGCTGGCCTAGGCGCACGTAGCCCAGGCCGACGTCGTAGAGGCTCTGGATGTGACGGAGGATCTGAGGCTGGCGCTCGAAGAACACCAGTGCTTCGCTGATGGACATGTCCAGCACGTCGGCGATGCTCTTGCCGCGATACAGGATCTCCAATGTCTCGCGGTTGTAGCGAGCGCCGTTACAGACGTCGCAGTTGACGTAGACGTCTGGCAGGAAGTGCATCTCGATCTTGATGGTGCCATCCCCCGAACAGGCCTCACAGCGCCCGCCCTTCACGTTGAAGGAAAAGCGCCCCTGCTGGTACCCGCGCACCTTGGCCTCTTGGGTCTCGGCGAAGAGCTTGCGAATCTTGTCGAACACGCCGGTGTAGGTGGCCGGGTTCGAGCGGGGCGTGCGTCCAATGGGCTGCTGGTCCACCGCCACCACCTTGTCGAGGTTCTTCACCCCGAGGATGGTGTCGTGCTCGGCCACGACGGTCTTGGCGCGGTTGAGCTGTCGCTCGAGGGAAGCGAGCAGGATCGCGTTGATCAGCGAGGACTTGCCCGAGCCCGACACGCCGGTCACGGCCACGAAGTCCCCGAGCGGGATTTCGACGGTGATGTTCTTTAGGTTGTTGGCGCGTGCACCCTTGATGGTGAGCTTCTTGCCGTCGCCCGCCCGTCGCTCCGAGGGTACCGCGATCGACTTCTTACCCGAGAGGTACTGACCGGTGATGGACTTCTCGTTTGCGAGCAACGCCTCGTAGCTGCCGGCGTGGACGACCTCACCGCCGTACTCGCCCGCGCCCGGTCCGATGTCCACCACGTAGTCGGCCAGGCGAATGGTCTCCTCGTCGTGCTCGACCACGATCACCGAGTTGCCGATATCGCGGAGACGCTCCAAGGTCGCGATCAGTCGACGGTTGTCGCGCTGGTGCAATCCAATGGAGGGCTCGTCCAGCACGTAGAGCACACCGACCAGATAACTGCCGATCTGGCTCGCCAGACGGATCCGCTGCGCCTCACCGCCCGAGAGCGTCGCTGACGCGCGGCTCAGGGTCAGATAGTCCAGCCCCACGTCCATCAGAAAGGTCAGACGCTCGACGATCTCTTTGATCACCTGGCGCGCGATGGTCTCTTCGCGCTTGGTGAGTTTGAGTTTGGCGAAGTAATCGATCGCTTCGTCGATCGTCATGGAGTTGACCTGGGCGATGTTGTGGTCGTGCACGCGCACCGCGAGCACTTCGGGCTTGAGGCGTTGGCCGTGACACGTGGTGCACTCGACCTCGCGCATGTACTGTTCGGCCTGCTCACGTGACCAGTCACCGTCGGCTTCGTTGCGCTTGCGCTCGAGCCACTCGACGATGCCGTTGTACGTCGTCTCGTAGCTGCGCACCCGACCGTAGCGATTGCGGTACTTCACCGGCACCGACTTGCTGTCGACGCCGTAGAGAACAAGTTTCTTGTCCTTGGCCTTGAGCTTCTTCCAGGGCGTGTTCACGTCGAAGCCGCCCAGGGTCGCGATGCCCTCGATGAGTCGTTCGAAGTACTTGAAACGCGCACCCGACCACGGAGCGAGCGCTCCCTCCGCGAGTGAGAGATCCTCGTCGGGCACAACGAGATCCGGCGCTACCTCAAAGCGGGTCCCGAGTCCCGTGCAGACCGGACACGCGCCGTAGGGCGAGTTGAACGAGAAGTCGCGCGGCGCGAGTTCCGAGAAGCTGATCCCACAGTTGAGGCAGGCCATCTTTTCGGAGTATTGGACCGTCTCGTCGGGATCGAGAAACAGGAACTTGACCACACCCTTGGTGAGTTTGAGCGCGGACTCCACCGATTCGGTGAGCCGCTGTCGGTTCGACTTCTTCACGCTGAGTCGGTCCAGCACCACGTCGATGGTGTGCTGTTCGTAGCGCGCGAGGGTCAACGTGTCGCGCTCGGAGAGCTCCATCACCACGCCGTCCACGCGCACGCGTGAGAATCCTTGCGCGGCCAGTTCGTTGAGCAGGGTGCTGTACTCGCCCTTTCGACCCTCCACCACGGTCGCCAACACGAGGAACCGCTGGCCCTCGGGACGTTCCAGCACCTGATCGACGATCTGCTGGGGAGTCTGGCTGGTGATCGCACGACCGCACGTCGGACAGTACGGCACCCCAATGCGCGCGAAGAGCAGACGCAGGTAGTCGTGAATCTCGGTGATGGTCCCCACCGTCGAGCGCGGGTTGCGCGAGGCGGTCTTCTGGTCGATGGAGATCGCGGGCGACAGTCCTTCGATGAAGTCGACGTCGGGCTTGTCCATCTGGCCGAGGAACTGACGGGCGTAGGCCGAGAGGCTCTCGACGTACCGACGCTGGCCTTCGGCGTAGATCGTGTCGAAGGCCAGCGACGACTTACCGGATCCCGAAAGGCCGGTAAAGACGACGAACTGATCCCGCGGAATCTCCACGGACAGGTTCTTCAGGTTGTGGACTCTCGCGCCCTGGACCCGAATTGACTTAGACATAGGGGGAATCTACCGGTTCTTCTTCGAGGAGAAAACTGACGGGAGGGCCCGCCATCTGGCGTTGCAGGTTCTGGAGCGTGTCGCGCAGCATCGCCGCTTCTTCGAATCGGAGGTCCCGGGCGGCGATGAGCATCGCCTCTTCCACGCGCGCCATCTCCAGACTGAGATCGTCGGGCGCCATCTCTTCCAACGAGGAGATGCCGTGGACCTTGTCGCGGACCTCGCGCGGCGCTTCGCTGCGCAATCGATTAAGGATGTCGGCCACGTTCTTCACGATCGACAGGGGCTCGATGCCGTGCTCCTCGTTGTAGGCGATCTGGAGAAGGCGGCGGCGTTCGGTCAGCGAGATGGCGGCTCTCATTGAGTCGGTCATACGATCCGCGTACAAGATCGCCTCGCCGTTCGCGTTTCGTGCGGCGCGCCCGATCGTCTGGATGAGCGCGCTGCGCGAGCGCAGGAACCCTTCCTTGTCGGCGTCGAGAATCGCCACCATCGAGACCTCGGGTAGGTCGAGGCCCTCACGCAAAAGGTTGATGCCCACCAAGATGTCGAACTCACCCAGACGCAGGGAGCGCAGGATCTCGATGCGCTGAATCGTGTCGATGTCGCTGTGTAGGTACTGGACTCGATACCCCGCCTTGGTCAGGTACGTCGTCAAGTCCTCGGCCATGCGCTTGGTCATGGTGGTAATCAGTGCGCGATCCCCTCGCTCCACGACGGCGTCGAGACGCAGGCGCAGGTCGTCGATCTGGTTCTTGGTGGGAACGACCGTCACCGTGGGATCCAACAGACCAGTGGGACGAATGACCTGCTCGACCACCTGGTCGGAGTGTTCGATCTCATACGGTCCAGGGGTCGCCGAGACGAAGACGATCTGGGGTACGAGCTCCATGAACTCATCGAAGTTGAGCGGACGATTGTCCAGCGCGCTCGGCAGGCGGAAACCGTGCTCGACGAGGGTGATCTTTCGCTGCTGGTCACCGGCGTACTGGCCACGCAGTTGGGGTACCCCCACGTGGGACTCGTCCATGATCACCAAGAAGTCCTCGGGGAAGAAGTCCAGCAACGTATACGGGCGCTCGCCGGGACTGCGACCATCTAAGTGCGCCGAATAGTTCTCGATCCCCGCGCACACTCCCGTCTGTTCGAGCATCTCGAGGTCGTGTTCGGTGCGCGAGCGCAGTCGCTGGGCCTCGAGGAGTTTGCCCTCGCTCTGGAAGATCGCGAGCTGGCGCTGGAGCTCCTCTTCGATACTGCGACACGCCCGCTGGAGCGTGGCGTTACTGGTGGCGTAGTGCGAGGCGGCAAAGAGCGTGAACTCTTTGACCGTGCCCCGATTCTCCATGGTGACGGGGTTGAAGAACGAGATCTCTTCGATCACGTCGTCAAAGAACGAGATCCGCACCGCTTCGTGGCTGTAGGCCGGCTGGAGCTCGAGGGTGTCACCCTTCATGCGAAAGGTCCCGCGCTCGATGACGAGCTCGTTGCGGCTGTACTGCATCTCCACCAGTCGGCGCAGCAACCATCGCTGGTCGAACTTCGCGCCGAGCTCGAGGGGCAACATGTGGTCGCGGTACGCCAGGGGGGAGCCCAACCCGTAGATCGCCGACACCGACGCCACCACCACGGTGTCGCGATGGGTCAGGAGGGAGGACGTAGCGGCGTGGCGCAATCGGTCAATCTCCTCGTTGACCGAACTGTCCTTTTCGATGTAGGTGTCGGTGCGCGGCACGTAGGCCTCGGGCTGGTAGTAGTCGTAGTACGAGACGAAGAACTCGACACGGTTCTGGGGCAGCATGTCGCGCAGCTCGGAGGCCAACTGGGCCGCCAGAGACTTATTGGGCTCGAGGATCAATGTTGGACGCTGGACCTGCTCGATGAGCCACGCAATGGTCGCCGTCTTGCCACTACCGGTGATGCCCTCGAGCGTCTGATAACGCAACCCGTCGTTCACGCCGTGGGTGAGAGCGGCGATTGCGGTCGGCTGATCGCCCGCCGGCTGGAACGTCGACTCGACCAAAAAGTCAGTCACGGGCCACCAACTCGGAGAGCGCCGCGTCAAGGGATGCGTACAGATCCTCAACCGTGCCGTTGTTGTCGATGACCCGGTCGGCGAGGGCAGAACGCTCGTCGTTGGTCATCTGAGCCGTCAGGCGCGCACGGGCGTCCTCGGCGTCCATGCCCCGTTCGCTCACCAGACGATCCAGGGCGGTGTCCGGGCGAACCTCAATCGCCCACACTTCACTGAGTCCCAGCCCGTCACGGATCTCGTTGCGATACAGAGGGATGGCGACAAAGGCCGCCTTGCCGCTCGCGGCATCCAACCCGGCCCGCATCCCGGCGCCGATATGACCGTGAGTGATGTGATTGAGCCGGCGTAACGCGCTGGCGTCGTGAAAGACCACGTCTGCAAGAAACTTTCTGTCGATGTCACCCCCGGGGGTGAGGACGGCGGTGCCGAACGCGTCGACCAGGGCTTGCCACGCCGGTTGGCCCTGTTCCACCACGTGTCGCGCGATGACGTCCGCGTCCACGACCGAAAAACCGAGGGTTGTAAGCCTATCGGTGACGGTCGACTTTCCTGCCCCGATGCCTCCGACGATGGCGACACGCTTCACGCGACCACGCTACTGAGCCTCCGTGACATCTGGGCCCAGGTGAGGTGGTCAAAAGCGTCCGGGGCCGTTAGATAGTGTCGCTACAGGTCTTGAAGGGGGAATGTTGCCACGATATTTACTGCGGCGCCTGATCATGCTGATCGGCGTCGTGTTCGTGATTTCGGTGGGCGCGTTCTACCTCATTCACCTCCTCCCCGGAGACCCGGCGGCGGTAATTTTGGGGACCGGGGACAGCCCGGTCAATCGAGCCCGACTGTACAAGCAGCTGGGCCTGAACAAGCCCATCATTGAGCAGTACTGGGTGTGGATCAAAAACATCCTGCACGGCAACCTCGGCACCTCGTTCATCACCGAGACGTCGGTCTGGAGCACCATCAAGGCGGCCCTGCCCATCGACATCGAGATGATCATCATCTCCCAGATCCTGGCCTTCGCCTTTGCCATTCCCATCGCCATGCGCAGTGCGCGCAAGCCCGATGGCGTGGTGGACCGGATCCTCGGGGCGGGCAGTTTCACGTTGCTCAGCATCCCGTCGTTCGTCCTCATCGTCGTCTTCGTGCTGGTCATCGCGATTCACCTGGGCGTGCCTCACACCGGACCCGCCTCCTACGTCTCATTTACCGCCGACTGGATCACCAACTTCGAGAGCGTGGCCCTACCCTCGATCGTCCTCGCCATCGGCAGTTTCGTTCTCTACTACCGCGTCCTGCGCAGTGACCTCATCTCGACCCTGCAGGAAGAGTTCATCACGATGGCCCGCTCCAAGGGCATTAGTCAGCGGCGCATTATGTGGCGTCACGCGCTTCGCCCCTCGTCGGTCGCTCTGCTGGGAACGGCGGGAGTCAACATCGGAGGATTGCTCGCCGGTGGCTTCATTGTGCAGTATCTGCTCGCCATCCCCGGGTTGGGCTACCAACTCATTGGCGCCATCGGACGCAGTGACTACTTGGTTGTCCAGGGCATCGTGCTCGTCGTGTCGGTAGGGGTCATCGTGATTAACTTTGCCTTCGACGCCGCCATCAGCATCATCGACCCACGGATCAGTCGTGAGTAATCCCACGTTCGCCGCCGAGATCGTCGAAGAGTCGACGGTCCACACCGCTCCGGCGCGCAAGAAGCGCCTCGGCTTTCTGTTCTGGACCTGCGTGAGTTGGATCGGGATCAACGTATTCGGGGCGATCTTTGCCAACGTGCTACCCCTCATCAGTCCGACGTTCGAGAACTTCAACGTCGTCAACTCCAGCCCGTCGTTGCATCACCTGCTCGGGACCGACGACCTCGGGCGCGACATCTTTTCTCGCATCGTCTACGGCTCTCGCATCTCCATTGTCGTGAGCCTCGGCGCGATGGTGATCGGATTCGGTATCGGAATGCCACTCGGCATGCTGGCCGCCTACCGCCGCGGCAAGTTCGACGTCGCCATGTCCACCGTGATGTACGTCTTTCTCGCCTTTCCGGCGATCATCGCCACGATCGCCGTCCTGTCGTTCTGGACGCCGAGGTCCCTGTTCAAGATCATCGTGGTGATCGGGATCGCGGCGATTCCCCTGGTGTATCGGGTCATTCGCAGCTCCACGATGGCGTGTGCGTCCCAGGACTACGTGCTCGCCGCCAAGGTCCAGGGCGCCACCGACCGACGGATCTTGATGAAGGAACTCCTGCCCAACATCGCCCCCGTGGCGGTGTCGTTCCTCTTGATCGGCATCGCCACCGTCGTCACCCTCGAGGGTGCGCTCGCCTTCCTCGGACTCTCGGTGAACCCGCCCACGCCCTCGTGGGGCAACATGATTAACGAGAGCCTTGCCGTCCTCCAAGTCAACCCGTGGCTGGCCATCTTTCCCTCGGCCGCGATGTGCCTGTTCCTGCTCTCCCTCAACTTCATCGGGGACCGACTGCGCGCACACTTTGACGTCACCGAGAGCAAGCTATGAGCGACCAGACGTTACTGTCCGTCAGCGATCTCCACACGACCTTTCGCACGCCGAATGGACCGCTGGCCGCCGTCGGTGGCGTCTCCTTTGACCTGGGCCAGAACGAGACGATCGGCATCGTCGGTGAGTCCGGGTCGGGTAAAACAGTTCTGTCGCGCACCATTATGGGTCTGCAGCCCCGCACCAACGTGGACGTCACGGGCTCGGTTCTGCTGAATGGCTTTGAGGTCGTGGGAGCGAGCGAGAAGGCCAAGCGCGAGATCTGGGGCACCGAAGTGGCCATGATCTTCCAGGACCCCATGACTTCACTCAACCCCGTCCTGAAGGTGGGCAAGCAGATCGACGAGATCCTGCGCGTGCGGCTGGGCATGACTCGAGCGCAGGCCAAAGCGCGGGCGATCGATCTGCTCGAACTAGTAGGCATACCCTCACCGGCTGAGCGCTACTACGTGTATCCGGGCGAACTGTCCGGAGGCATGCGCCAACGCGTCGTGATCGCCACCGCCCTCGCCGGCTCACCGAAGTTGCTGATGGCCGACGAACCCACGACCGGACTGGACGTGACGATTCAGGCCCAGATCCTGAACCTGCTCGACAACATCAAGGAAAAGATGGCCACCTCGATCGTGCTGGTGACCCACGACCTCGGGGTGGTCGCCACGCGGACCTCGCGGATCATCGTCATGTACGCCGGGCGGGTCGTGGAAACCGGCACGACGCGCGACGTTTTCTATCGACACCGCATGCCCTACACCCGTGCACTGCTCGAGAGTTCGCCCAAGGTGTCCAGCCCCTCGCACACGCGCCTCGTCGCGATTCCGGGGCGTCCGCCCAACCTGCTCGATCTCCCACCGGGGTGCGCCTTTGCGCCTCGATGCGCGAACGTCACCGAGCGGTGCCACGTGGAGCGTCCCGAGTTGCGCTCGGCCGACGAGCCCGGGCACACTTTCGCGTGTTGGAACCCGTTGCCCGCGAGCAAAGGAGCACTCGTATGAGCGAGACCCGCACTCCCCTGCTGCGCGTGCGCGACCTCACCGTCAGCTTCGGCCATCGCTGCAAGGTGAGTGCCGTCGCGGGGGTAAGTTTCGACATTTACGAGGGCGAGACCCTGGGGCTGGTCGGCGAGTCGGGCTGTGGCAAGACCACCACCGGACGAGCGCTGATGCGCATTGTCGAGCCCACCTCGGGAACGATCGAACT
Organism: uncultured Acidimicrobiaceae bacterium; assembly: GCA_963840595.1. Lineage (GTDB taxonomy): Bacteria > Actinomycetota > Acidimicrobiia > Acidimicrobiales > RAAP-2 > RAAP-2. The sequence continues at coordinate 171,644 of CAWIZQ010000004.1, read as the reverse complement.
TGAGGGCGTTGACATCACGACGAAGAAGGGCTCCGCGCTGCGTCTGTTGCGCACCCGCATGCAGATGATCTTCCAGGATCCGATCAGTTCGCTGAATCCCCGTCGGCGCGTGCGCGACATCGTGGCCGAACCATTGGACTGCTGGAAGAGCGTCGAGGGGGACGAACGACTAGCGCTGGTCAACGACCTGCTCAACAAGGTCGGCATCGACCCCGAGGTGTACGGCGATCGCTACGCCCGCCAGTTCTCGGGCGGCCAGTGCCAACGCATCTCCATCGCGCGCTCACTCGCGATGCGACCCAAGCTGCTGATCTGTGACGAGATGGTCTCGGCCCTGGATGTCTCGGTGCAGGCCCAGATCCTCAATCTGCTCGAAGACCTCAAGGTTGAGTACGGCCTCACCTTGCTCTTCATCGCCCACGACTTGGCCGTTGTGAAGAACGTCTCAGACCGCGTGGCCGTCATGTACCTGGGCAAGATCTGTGAGATCGGGCCGGCCGACACGCTCTACAACTTGCCCGAGCATCCGTACACGAAGTTCCTCTTGGGAGCGGCGTTAGAGGCGGACCCCGACGCGCCGATGCGCAACGATGTGCTCTCCGGCGAACCGCCGAGTCCCCTCAATCCGCCTAGCGGATGCCGATTCCGCACACGCTGTCCGTACGCGACCGAGAAGTGCGCGGCCGAGGAGCCCGAGCTTCAGGAGATCGTGCCCGGCCACCGCGTGGCCTGTCACTATCCGCTCTCGATCGCCCTCGAAAGGGCGTAGGACTACTCGGTCTCGGTCTCGGATTCGACGACGGCCTCGGCCGCGTCGACGACGGCGTTGGCGTCCTCCACCACCTCGGCGTCCACGATCTCGGACTCGTCGTCGTGCTTGGGGGCGAGTTCCGTGGCGTACTCGGCCCAGGCCGCCTGCGCCTCGGTCTCGGGCGTGAACTCGCCGTACTCGATGGCCCCGATGTAGTTACCTTCGGCGTCATAGGCGTGTGAGCCAAACGCTTCGCGGTACTCCTCGGAGACCTCGCCACCCTCGGCCGCCTGCTTGATCGACAGGCTGATGCGACGACGCGCGGTGTCGAGCTCGATGATCTTGACCCACAGTTCCTCACCGGCCGTGACGACCTGGTCAGGCGACTCGACGTGGTGGGCGGCCATCTCAGAGATGTGCACCAATCCTTCGATGCCCTCGCCCACCTGGATGAAGGCGCCGAAGGGCACCAGTTTGGTCACGCGTCCGTAGACCAGCTGGTCGACGGCGTGGCTGTCGGCAAAGACCTGCCACGGGTCGGACTGGGTGGCCTTGAGCGAGAGCGAGATGCGCTCCTTGGAGAAGTCGACGTCCAACACCTCGACGTCGACCTCGTCGCCCACCGCCACGACCTGACTGGGGTGGTCGATGTGCTTCCAGCTGAGTTCTGAGACGTGGATGAGGCCGTCCATGCCGCCCAGGTCCACGAAGGCGCCGAAGTTGACGACCGAGGAGATGACCCCGTGTCGACGCTCGCCCGGCTTGAGGTTGGAGAGGAAGTCGCCGCGCTGCTCCTTCTGGGTCTCTTCGAGCCAGGCGCGTCGTGAGAGCACCACGTTGTTACGGTTGCGGTCGAGCTCGATGATCTTGGCTTCAACGGTCTTGCCGATGTAGGGCTGGAGCTCGCGCACGCGGCGCAGCTCAACCAGCGAAGCGGGCAGGAAGCCGCGCAGACCGATGTCGACGATGAGACCGCCCTTGACCACTTCGATAACGACGCCCTTGACGACTTCGTCGCGGTTCTTGAGCTCTTCGATGTTGGCCCAGGCCTTTTCGTACTGGGCGCGCTTCTTGGACAGGACGAGGCGTCCCTCCTTGTCCTCTTTCTGCAGGACCAGGCACTCGATGCGCTCACCGAGCGAAACGATCTCCGAGGGGTCGACGTCGTTGCGAATCGAGAGCTCGCGGCTGGGGATGACGCCCTCGGACTTAAAGCCGATGTCGAGGAGAACTTCGTCGTGGTCGATCTTCACGACCGTGCCGACGACCAGGTCGCCGTCTTCGAACTCAAGGACGCTGTCGCCCACCAGGGTGGCGAGGTCCGTGCCGACCAAGTCGTCTTCGGTGATGACGCGCGGAATGTAGTTTCCGTTTTCGTCGAAGGTGCCCATCTGCTGGGTGGAGAGGAGGCTCGTGCCGTCCGTCATGGGGGTACTACTTTCGTGCGACCACAACCGGGGTCTGACTAGTCAATAGGGACTGGGTTTCCGGTGTCAACCCAGCGTTCAAGGTTAGCAGGCGACCTGCTAGCCCTTCGCGTCGGCCCAGTTCTCGCCCCACGTGAGGGACACTTCGAGGGGTACCGACAGCGTCGCTGCGTTCATCAACGCGTCGATCACGATCTCGCCCACCCGCTCTTTCTCGTCGGGCGGGGCCTCCACGACGACTTCGTCGTGGACCTGCAGAATAAGTCGCGCCTCCAGTCCCTCACTGGTCAGGGCGTCATCGAGTCGAACGAGGGCGGACTTAAAGATGTCGGCCGCCAGTCCCTGGATGCCGGCGTTCATCGCTTGACGCTCGACGGCCGCGCGCTGGGCTCCAGTGGCGGTGAGCAGATCTGGGAAGGGCCGCACCCGACCGAGCTCGGTCCGTGAGTATCCCTGAACGCGGATCTCCTTGACCACCTCATCGAGGTACTGGCGCAGGCTCGGGAAACCCTCAAAGTACCGATTCATGATCTCGCGCGCGGCGGCAACGGGAATGCCGAGGCGCCGACTCAATCCGAAGGCCTCCATGCCATACACGAGGCCGTAGCTGACGGCCTTGGCGCGCTCGCGCTGCTCGTTGGTGACCTCGCTCGGCTCGACGCCGAACACCGAGGCCGCAATGGTGCGGTGGACGTCCTCGTGCGAGGCGAACGCGCGCAGCAGGCCCTGGTCTTGGGACAGGTGAGCCAGGATGCGCAGTTCGATCTGGTTGTAGTCCGACACCGCGAGCAGCCAGCCCGAGGTGGGGACGAACGCGTACCGCAGCCGGCGACCCTCGGACGAGCGCACCGGGATGTTGTGCAGGTTGGGGTTCTCCGAGGAGAGTCGCCCGGTGCGTGCGACGGTCTGGGTGAACATGGCGTGGATACGCCCGTCGGTCTTGGACCGTGTCGATGAGCGGCGCGCCGTAGGTGCTGCGGAGCTTTTCGATCTCGCGGTACCGAAGGATGAGCGGCACGATGGCGTGCTCGTCTTCGATCGCTTCGAGACTCGCGGCGTCGGTGGAGCGCCCGGATTTGATCTTCTTCACCGCGGTGAGGCCCAGTTCGTCGAACAGCACCACCTGGAGCTGCTGGGGCGAGTTGACCTTGAACTCGTGACCCGCCATCTTCTGAATCTCGGCGTCGAGGTGACTCACTTCGGCGCTGAACTCGTCGGAGATCGTGCGCAGCATGCGCTGCGTCCACGCTCACCCCACGTGCCTCCATGCGCCCGAGCACCGCGACGAGGGGCAACTCCACCTGCTCGTAGATGTGATGCAGTTCCCAGCGGTCGATCTCGGCGCGCAACACGTCGCGCAGTCGGGCGATCTGTTGCACGTCGCGCACGAGGGACTCGTCGTCGGATCCCCCGAAGAGCGAGGCCTGGCCGTCTTCGCGGGTCTCGCCGAGGAAGCGTTCGGCGACGTCGGCCAGTTCGTAGTGACCGCTGATGGAGTCCACCAGGTACGCCATGATCGAGGTGTCGTCCGCGGGCAGGCGAAGAGAGACGCCCGCTTTCTCCCGCGCGGCGATACAGCGTGCGCACGTCATGACCGGCAAAGGAAATATCGGCGGCACTCGCGAAGAACTCATCCAGCGGCACGACGGCGATCGCTCCGCTGGTCGCGTTGAGCACGGCCACTCGCTCGTGGTTGTACGCGACGAGCGGCGCCCCCTCGCCCGAGAGCACTGTTGAGAGAGAACTACCGGGGCGCACCGCAACTTGCGGCCGTGTGGGCGCACTCGACACCGTGGGTGCCGCGACGTCGCCGGCGGCGGGCTCGCCCAGGAGTCCGTCGGTCATGAGCTTGCCCATACGCGTACGCATGGAGTTCATCTCGTAGCGCTCGAAGAACGCGTTCACCTCCGCGCGATTCCAGCCCCCCAGAGTCAAGTCATTCAGCGTGAAGTCGAGCGGCACGTCGCGAATCAGGCGCATGACGATCTCGTTGTTGCGCGCGCGCTCTTCCCAGGTGGCGAGGTTCTCGCGCAGTTTGGGCGTGAGCGAGTCGAGATTCGCGTAGAGCTCGTCCATATCGGCGAACTGCGCAAAGAGCTTCGCCGCCGTCTTCTCCCCGACCCCGGGCACCCCGGGCAGGTTGTCCGAGGTGTCGCCGCGCAGAGCCGCCAACAGCGGATAGCGCGGCGCTTCAATTCCGGTGCGCTCGAAGATGCCGCTCTCGTCGTAGAGCGAGTAGTCCGACACGCCGCGTCGGTTGTAGAGAACCTTGACGTAGGGGTCTTCCACCAGCTGAAACGTGTCGCGGTCACCCGAGACGATGACCACCGGGATCTGCGCGTCGCGGCCCCACGACGCGAGGGTGGCGAGCACGTCGTCGGCTTCGTAGCGCTCAACGCCCAGGACGGGAATATGCAGGGTCTCGCACATCGTGCGGATCAGGTCGAACTGATGCTCGATCTCCGGGGGTGTGGCGTCGCGTCCCCCCTTGTAGTCCTCGGTCATCTCGTCGCGAAAGGTGCCACCCGGCAGATCGAAGGCCACGGCCAGCGCTCGTGGGTTCTGTGAACCCACGAGCGACACCAACATCGAGGCGAAACCGTGCAGGGCGTTCGTGACGACGCCCGGCCGACGTTTGAATATCCGTGGGCAGGGCGAAGAACGCGCGAAAGGCGAGCGACATGCCGTCCAAGCAGGACGAGCGGACGGCGATCGACCGGAGCGGCCGGCTCAGCCAACGAACTCACCGTTGAGTATCTGCTGGGCCACGTCACGCATCCGAGTGCGCGCACGCATGGCGGACTGCTGAATCACCTCAAAGGCGGCCGGCTCGTCGAGTCCGCGCTCGGCCATGAGGAGTTCCTTGGCGCGTTGGACGATCTCGCGCGTCTCGATCTTGTCGTCCGCGCTCGAGGTCTCGTGAGCGGTGATCGGCTTCGTTCGCCTCGGGATTCAATGATGGCCGCCAACTTGGGCAGGATCTCACTCGAGCGGAAGGGCTTGACGAGGTAGGCGCTCACTCCCGCATCGCGCGCGCTCTCGATGAGCGTGCGCTGGCTAAAGGCGGTCAACAGCACGATCACGGTGTTCGAGCCCTTCAAGGCGCGGGCCACTTCAATGCCGTCGATGCCCGGCATCTTGATGTCGAGCAGAGCCAAGTCGGGCTCGTGCTCCTTGATCATCGCCAGAGCGTCGTCGCCTCGCGCAGCCTCGCCAACCACGAGGTACCCGTCGCCTTCGAGGATCTCCTTGAGATCGAGACGAATAATCGATTCGTCGTCGGCGATCACGACGCGCTTATTCACGTTCATCCTTCGGTGACCAGGCGCGTAACAGTTCATCGCGCTTGGCGACCAGCTCCTGCACGTCGCTCAAGCGCCGTTTCATCTCGGCGTTCGCCACGGCCACGTGGCGAGCCAGATCCTCGTACTCCTTGGACTGCAGCGGCGTCTCGGAGACGAGGGCTCGTATTCGCGCGTCATCGAGCGCGTCGTTCCACACGGCGACCTGTTCTTCCAGGACGCCCAGGCTCTCGCGGGCTTGGGAGAGCTGGCGTTGGAGGTCCCCCAGACGGCGTTTTGTGAGTCCTGAGCCCATGATCTGAGTCTACGGTGCGCCTCGTCAGGCGAGAGAAACGGGTTCAAGTCCGGCCCGACTGACCAGGGCGGGCTCTACCCCAAAACTTGTCGCCGTGAGTACGAGATCGATGTCGCTCGTGACGGCCACGTCGCCCACGTCACTGGGCTCGATCACGCAGCTGTTCGCCAACGCCCGATGCACCCGCCGCGCGTACGGCGACTCAAAAAAACCACCGAGATACACCCGCAGTCCTGAGCCTTGGGCGCGTGCGATGAGGGTGCGCGCGTTCGCCAGTCCGCCCACGCGTGCGGGCTTCACGCACAGCATCGTCGGCCGCGCCGTAGCTGACGATCTGGCTGAGGTCGCGCAAGGAACGCACCCCCTCGTCCAGGCTGAGCGCGACCTCCAGGCGCGCAGCCAGCCTCGCGTGATCTACGACGTTGCCCACCGCGATAGGGCTGCTCCACTGCGTCGACGCGGGCGTATCGCGACACGGCGTCAAGGAGTTCGAGCACCTCGTCATCGTCGCGTCGCCGAGCAGTTGAAGTCGAGGAGAATGGGAACCGCCAACTCACTGAGTCGCCGCTGCGCCGACGCGCTCAAGCGCTTCAGGCGCGCACTTCACCCGCACTCGCTGCACTCGCTCGTCGACGATCCAGTCCTCATCGTCGAGGATCGAGACCGTTGCCTGCCACGGCGTCTCGATGATCGGTTCCCACAGGTCTTGTACGGGCACTTCGTCACGTCGCATCTCGCGATCGAGCAACGCCATTTCTATGAGCGCGTAGGCCGCGTTGTCCCGAGGCGACGCAGAGCCCAAGCGCGCCACACGACTCCAGTGGGGCAGCTCGCCCTCACGCTGGACAACCCCCTCCAGTCGCACCAGCGCACCACGAATCGCGTCGAGCACGTCATCGAGTCCCGGGTCGCCGTTGAGTGCGCGTGGCTGAGGCGAGATCTCACCGACACCGTCAACCCCATTGTGCTCGACGCGCAAGAACAAGCGCGCTCGCTCGCTGTGCGTTTCGAAGCTCGCGCGAATCGGCTGGGAGAGCTCGCCGACCTGGTGAAAGAGTGACGCCTCCATCCGGATAACCCTACGGTTACTGGTACGGTGGTCGCCGCAGCCCGGATGGCGGAATTGGCAGACGCGGAGGCCTCAAAAGCCTTTACTCGAGAGGGTGTGTGGGTTCAAGTCCCACTCCGGGCACGCTCTTGCACGCGCATTCAATTACCTTGGACGCTATGGCGGACATCGCGACTATCCCCTTTCGAGACGACATCGTCGCTCTGTTTCCCGGCCAGGGTTCGATTAGTTCGGGTGCCGGCAGCGCGTGGCAGTCATCGAGGTACTGGGGCCTTGTCGATCAAGTCGGCGAGATCGCGGGGGTCAACGTCGAGCAACTACTGCTCGCGGCCGACACCGATGAGGTCGTGCGAACCGACAACGCACAGTTAGCCACCTTCGCGCTGTCTTTGGTGGGCTACCACGAATTGCTCGACCTGGGAGTTCGCCCCCGCTACCTGCTCGGACACAGCCTGGGCGAGTTCACTGCTCTGGTCGCCTCCGGACTGCTCGACCTCGCCGAAGGCACAAAACTCATCGCCGTGCGCGGGGCCGCCATGGCCCGCGCCGCTGACGCGAGCGAGGGCTCCATGGTGGCGGTCATGGGTGGCGACGACGGAGCGCGCGACAACTTGAGTTCCGTGGCCGAAGTCTGGATCGCCAACATCAACGGCACCGGTCAGATCGTGCTGAGTGGCACCCGCGCGGGCCTCGATGATCTGTTGTCGCGTCACCGTGACCTCGGGCTGGCGCCGCGCGACATCCCTCGAGGTGGGTGGCGCGTTTCACTCCCCGCTGATGGCGCCGGCCCAAGCCGAACTCGACGCACAACTCGACGCGGCCATCTGGGGCGAGACCGACGCGATTGTGATCTCCAACGTGGACGCTCGGGCCCACCGCGCGCCCGCGGAGTGGCGCGACCTCATGCGTCGCCAACTCACCTCACCCGTTGAGTTCCTCGACGCCACGTTGGCCCTGCCCGACACGCGTACGCACGACAGTCGAGCTGCCCCCTAGTGGCGTGCTCACCGGCCTGACCAAGCGAATCCGCGACTTCGACGTCCAGTTCGCTCCGGCCAGCCTCGACGAACTACAGGAGAGTCAACTATGAGCCGACACGTCATCGTTACCGGCGCGAGCCGCGGCATCGGCGCGGCCATTGCGCGTCACTTCATCGCCGAGGGCGACCAGGTCGTCTCACTCTCGCGCAGCGGCATTGCGCCCTCGGGCACGGCGAAGTCCTTTGAAGTCGATGTCGCCAACTCTGAGCAGGTCACTGATGCGGTGAAGGCCGCCGTGGCGGAGTTCGGGCCCGTCGACGTCGCGGTCGTGAACGCTGGCATCACCCAAGACGGCATCGCGCTGCGAATGTCCGATGAGCAGTGGCACAACGTCATCTCAACCAACCTCGACGGAGCGTTTTACACCGCTCGGGCGGTGTTGGCGTCGATGGTACGCGCGCGCAGCGGTTCGCTCATCTTCATGGGCTCGATCTCGCCCTTCATGGGCATTCCGGGTCAGGCCAACTACGCCGCGGCCAAGTCGGGGCTGGTGGGGCTCGCGCGCTCCCTGGCACGAGAAGTGGCGTCACGTTCGATCACGGTCAACGTCGTCGCTCCCGGTCTGATCGACACCGACATGACCAGTGAGTTGGGAGCACGGGACTCCATGCTCTCGCTCATCCCGCTCGGGCACGCCGGCCAGCCCGACGATGTCGCTGGCGTTGTCGGGTTTCTCGCCAGTAACCACGCTCGCTACATCACGGGCGCGATAATTCCTGTTGATGGTGGACTCGCACTCGGTCAGTAGGGTTCACGATCGCGAGACGCATTGACTACGATGGAGCGACAGAAAGTGGGGCTACACCATGGACCGTAACGAAGCATTTGCGAAATTCACTGAGGACACAGTTGAAGTCCTCGCAGTCGATCCTTCGCAAGTCACCGTCGAAGCGTCCTTCGCCGACGACCTCGGTGCGGACAGCCTGGACCTCGTAGAACTCGTCATGGCGCTCGAAGAGACCTTCGACATTGAAGTCGCCGAAGACGAACTCAAAGAGATCAGCACCGTCGGCCAGGCCTTCGATCTCATTTACGCCAAGCTGTAGTGCGCGTCGCAGTTACTCCCTCGGGACCGCTCCAGGGTCGCCGAGTCGCCGTCACGGGACTGGGCGCGATCACGTTGCGCCGGCGTGGGCGTCGAGACTCTCTGGACTGCTCTTCTGCGCCCGGAGGCCCCCGCGAGCAAGCGCATCGGCGATTTTGACGCCAGCCACCTCGGCAACGCCAAGGAGCTGCGACGCTTCGACCCCTTTACGCTCTACGCCCTGATGGCCGCCGACGAGGCGTGGAACCAGAGCGGGCTTGTCGGCCCCTACGAGGACGCGGGCAGCATCGTCACGACCGGCATCGGCGGACTGCAGACCGTCCTCGAGCAAGACGCGATCTTGATGTCCAAGGGTGCGGATCGGGTCTCCCCCTTTCTCGTGCCCATGCTCATGCCCAACGCCGCGACCGCCGCGGTCTCGATGCGTTTTGGCTTGGGTGGTCCGGCCGAAACGGTGACCACCGCCTGTGCGGCGGGGTCTCATGCCATCGGCAATGCGGCGCGACTGGTCGCGTCGGGTCGATGCAACATCGCCGTCGCCGGCGGTGCCGAGGCCGTGATCGTCGATCTGGCCGAGGCCGGCTTTCGCAACATGACCGCGCTCTCCAACACCGATTTTTCGCGGCCCTTCGACGTCGATCGTGACGGCTTCGTCATGGGTGAGGGTGCGGGCGTTCTCATCCTGGAAGAGTGGGACTACGCGGTTGAGCGCGGTGCGACGATTTTCGCCGAGGTCGTCGGTGCCGCCTCGACGGCCGACGCGCACCACATCACCGCCCCCGATCCCAGCGGTAACGGCGCCGTGCGCTGCATGGAGATCGCCCTCGCCGACGCCCAGATTCGCCCCGAGGACGTCTCGCACATCAATGCGCACGGCACCTCGACCCCGCTCAACGACCTCGCCGAATCGATCGCCGTGCACCGAGTCTTCGGCGAGAATCCGCCGCCCACGACATCCATCAAGGGACACCTCGGTCACTCGCTCGCCGCCGCGGGTGCCTTAGAGGGCGTCGCCTCGGTGCTCACCTTGCAGAATCAACTGATTCCCCCCACCGCCGGTACCACCGTCGTCGATCCCGAGGTCGACCTGGACGTTGTCATTGGCGAGCCGCGTGCGATGCCGATGTCGACGTCATTCTGTCGAACTCTTTTGGCTTCGGTGGTCACAACGGCAGCGTGATCTTTCGCCGCCCGGAGTTCTAGACCGACCACTCGTTGTAGGAACGCTCGACGTAGCTGTTCTCGTAGGCCCAGCGCGCGTTGGCGATGAACTCACCGAGCTTGACCGGGTCCTTCACCCCCGGCGCACTCTCGACGCCGCTCAGCACTTCGACCCCGAAGACTGGCAGGCGCTGGACGACGTCTTTCACATTGGTTGGTGTCAGTCCTCCCCCCGCGATGAGCGGAAGACGCGAGGTGGAGTGATTCAGTTGTTCAAAGGACGCGTCAAGTGCGATTGGGTCATCCAGTTCCGGAAGAACCAGATAGTCGACCCCCTGCCACAAGGCCAGTTTCTCGACGCCGTCGGGGACGGTGCGCAGCACGGTGTTGACGCGCTCGGTGATGTAGCTCAACTCGTCGGAGGCGATCGGGCCTTCGATCTGGACCGCACTGAGCCCAATGGTGTTGGCCACCTCGGCCACGCGCTGGGGCAGCTCGCTGCGAAATGTGCCGATCGATATCACCCCGGCGGGCAGACGTCGCACGATGTCGTGAACGACGCTTGCGTCCACTTGGCGCTCACCGAGCGCAAAGTCGAAGCCCACGGCGTTTGCTCCCAGACCTACGGAAAACAGCGCGTCTTCCTCCGTGGTGATGCCACCGATCTTCAGAAAGAGGCCCTCAACGACGAAACGCACGTGCCCTCACCATGGCAGTACGTTACTCACGACTCGGCGCTAGGTGAGTTCCTCAACGACGATGCCCGAGGGTGGTTCACTCGCGAGCAGCGTGCGGTGCGCGACGCCGAGTCCGAGAATGCGTCTGTCGCGCTCAAGGACGCTGGTAAGACCTTGGGGCCCATCGGGACCCTTCGATCTCAGATACTCCTCGACCTCGGGCGCGCTCGGACCCTCCACGCGCACCAGGCGCCACGGCACACTTGAACCACGGGCGTCAAGGCGTCCCACGAGTTCCTGGCCCGTGAAGCAGCCTTTGGTGAATGACACTGTCGTGTCGACAAACGTGCGACCAAACGAGTGCGGGGTGAGGTTCCGCTCAATCTCGTGCGGACCCGGCCAGTTCGCATTGATTTGCTCAGCAATCGATGCAAAGGGTCCATCGTCGATGTCACGTACCTCCAAGGTGCACTTTGAGCGCAACAAGAACCGTCGCAAACGCGCTTGGGTCGCTTCGGCCAACTCTCGAGGTACGACCAGGTCAAAACCCTCGTCGTGGACGTGGACACGACCGACGGCGATGACGACACTGTCGGGAGCCAGCACCAGAGTCCAGGCACCTTCCGGTCCGAGGGACTCCAGATCCTGACTGACTTGACCCTGGAGAAAGCTACGTGCATCGCTTCCGCGCGCTTCGATCACCGACCAACGCAGCAGCGTCGTGTCGTCATCGGTCGTCGCGCTCATCGGCTATTACTCTAAAGGCCGATACGTCACCCCGGGCCGACGCAGGAGACCCCATGAGCATGCAGACCGAACTCAACACGATCACCTCCACCATGAATGACGTCGCGACGCGCATCACGTCGCTCGTCGAGTCCGAAGGGGACGCCATGGCGCCCGACGTGTACAGCGAACTCGTCGCGGCGGAACGAACCGTCGGCGCGCTTCTGCGTCGTCTCAATCGAGTCGCCGCTCGGGTCCACTGACTCTCCCCAGTAACCTTCGACTATGGACTCTTCGTGGTTGCGGGTGAGTTCGCTGACGCCCCATCAGCGACTCGATGTGCTGCACCTCCTGGACCACACCGAAGCGGCGCTGGGCCGCGAAGCGATTGACGAAGGTCGCCGGCGCGCCGTCGTCCATGGCTGGAAAGCCGAGCACTGGCTCTACTACGAGCAAGGGATCCTTACCAAGTACGCGATGGCCAGTGGTACGGAGCACGCCACCGTCGAGATGAGCGGCGGCGACGTCGATCAGGATCTCCTCGATCATCTCTTGGCCGTGCACGACGTGATCGACTGGTGGACCCGCGGCCCAGAGCCTTGTGAGCACACCCGGGGCAACGTGATTCGCATGCTCCAACTCATGGGCGTCATGCTGCCGGTACCCGTGGAGCCTGTGCCCGAGGGCTTCACGTTGCGCAACTTCGAAGTCCACCACGACGAAGCGGCGTGGCTCGAAGAGAACAACGCCGCCTTCAGACACCATCCCGAACAGGGCGCGTGGCACATGGCGGACTTGGACGAACGGACCCACGAGCCGTGGTTCGATCCGTCTGGGTTTCTCGTTCTGGAGATCGACGGCCGCATCGCGGCGTCGTGTTGGACCAAGGTTCACGAACTGCACCCCGATCGCTTCGGTGAGATCTACGTCATCTCGGTGCACCCCGACTTTCAGGGTCATCACCTCGGACGCGTGATGGTGACCCAGGGACTCAACGTGCTCTATCGCAAGGGCGTCACCCACGCTGTTCTCTTCGTGGACGAGTCCAACGAACCGGCGATCAAGCTGTACGACTCACTCGGGTTTCACCTGGAGCGTGAAGATCGCCTCATTCGCTTTGCGCGCGACTAACTCACGCCGACGACGTGACCCACCCCGTAGGTAACGGCCGAGGCCAGCGCCATGATGACGAGCGCCCGCAGTGCCGAGTACACCACGCCGCGACGGGTGAAGTGTCCAACGGCTCCCCCGACTCCGAGCGTCGACACGCCGGCCAATCCGATCGACCACCACATCACGTTGCCGCCCGACGTCACGATCCAGGGCACCAACGGCAAGAACGCCCCGACCGAAAAGAAGATGAACGACGATGTGGCCGCCACCCAGGGATTGCCCGTCGCCGACGGGTCGATGCCGAGCTCTTCGCGAGCGTGCGTGCGCAGCGCCAAGTCGGGGTTCTTCATCAGGTCGATTGAGAGGCGATCGGCCAGCTCCTCGTCGATACCCCGCCCGAGGAACAGAGCCTTGAGCTCCAAACGCTCGTCTTCGGGATTGTCGGCGAGCGCTCGCCGCTCCACCCCGATCTCGTATTCGTAGAGCTCTTTTTGCGAACGCATCGAGAGGTACTCGCCCGTTCCCATCGAAAAGGCTCCCGCAACGAGTCCTGCCAAGCCCGCCAGACGCACGACGTCGTGTCCCGGATTCGCGCCCGCGAAGCCCAAGATGAGCGAGACGTTGGTTACCAAACCATCGAGGAGACCGAACAGCGCGGCGCGGAATCCACCGCCGCTGATCTGTCGATGATGGGGTTCGATGAGCGCGGGTCGCACGCACGGAGCCTACCGGTGCAACTTGGCGTGACCTTGTTAGCGCGCCCTAAGGTCTATCCGGAGGTAAATGATGACTACGCACGCAAGCACTATTGACGAACTGAAGTCACTCGTCGGCACACACCTGGGCTACTCGGAGTACCGCGCAGTCACTCAGGAACAGGTGAATCTTTTCGCGGACGCCACCGGTGACCACCAGTGGATTCACGTCGATCCCGAACGAGCGGCGGCGGGCCCCTTCGGTCACACGATCGCTCACGGCTACCTCACCCTCTCTCTTGTACCTCTGCTCACTGGCGGCCTCTTGCAGGTGGATGGCGTGGCCATGGGAATCAACTACGGCTCGAACAAGGTGCGATTCACGTCGCCCGTGCCCGTGGGATCAGAGGTTCGCGCGGGTGCGACCCTCGTCTCGGTCGATGACGTGCCGGGCGGCGTGCAGATAGCCATGGACGTCGTCGTCGAGATCAAGGACGCCGAAAAGCCCGCCTGCGTGGCCCAGATACTGTCGCGCTTGTACTTCTAAGCATGTCGGATACACCGCTGCCCCACGGTGAAGAAAAGACTGCACAGGTACGAGCGATGTTCGACGCCATCGCTCCGCGCTACGAGATGCTCAATCGAGTCATGACCCTTGGTCTGGATACGCGCTGGCGTCGCCGGGCCGTCAGCGATCTGCGCCTCGCGTCGGCGAGCGCGGTGTTGGATGTGGCGGCGGGCACGGGTGACTTCGCCCGCGAACTACGTCGCCAGGGCCAGCGCGCCGTCGCCACGGACCTCAGTTACAACATGCTCCACACCGCTAAGGGCGTCGATCCTCGCGTGCAAGCCGATGCGTCGCACTTGCCGTTTCGCTGGGGCGCCTTTGACGGAGTCACGTGCGGCTACGCGCTTCGCAACTTCACCGATCTCGAAAAGACCTTCAGCGAGATGGCCCGCGTCCTACGGCCCGGCGGCCGACTGTCGCTGCTGGAAGTGGCGGAGCCCACCGGCGGTCTCTGGCGAGCGGGGTTCCGTCTGTGGTTTCGCCGAGCTGTTCCCTTTATCGGTTCGCTCCTGTCGGATCGCGACGCGTATCGCTACCTGCCGGCCTCTACGGCCTACCTCCCTGACGAAGTCGAGATCATCGCCATGTTGAATCGGGCTGGCTTTAGCGGTGTCAACCATCGACGAGTGATGGGTGGGCTCAGCCAACAGTTTCTCGCCACGAGAGCCGCATGAGATTCGCCCGTCAGCTCCACGGTCGCCTCGCGCCGGAAGCTCTTCGCGCACTGGGTGCGCGTAGTGGTTGGCTCATCGAAACACCCGAGGTCCTGCGTTGTGGATTCGGTCGAGTCATGAACACGATCGAACTCAGCTCGGGCCTCGGAGTGACGCGTAACGTCTCCGAGGCGCTCGCCCGCCACGACGTGACCGGCGAAGACGGCCCGGCGGGCACGGGTGTCATCGCCTTCGGGTCGCTCCCATTTGATCGCACCGCCAGCGCCACGTTGGAGATCCCCGAATTCTGCGTCACGCAGTTCGCCTCGGGAGAGACGTGGGTTAGTGCGGCCGAGGGCTCCGCGAGATGGCTCGAGCATCTCGACGGCGTGGTTGCGCCGACTCAAGAGACCCAGAGCCCGCGCTCGCTAGTCTTCCAACCCACCCCCGAGGAATACGCCCACAACGTGGCCCTCGCCGTCGAAATACTTCGGCGCAAGGAGATCGACAAAGTGGTGCTCGCGCGCGCGGTGCTGGGCACAGTGCCCGAGCCCATCGACGCGGCCGCCATTGCCCAACGCCTCAAGCAGCGAGAGCCCATCTGCACGCTCTACAGCATCCCGACGTCTGCTGGCCAACGATTTGTGGGCGCGAGTCCTGAACTCCTGGTGCGACGGATGAGCGACGAGATTCAGTGCCACCCGCTCGCCGGCACCATCACGCTGCCACCCAACGTGGCTCCCGACGACTACGAGACGTGGCTCTTGGGCAGCGCGAAGAACCTTCACGAACACTCCGTGATGGTCGATGAGATCGTGCTCAACCTCTCGGGGGTCTACGACGAGATCTACGTGGATCCTGAACCCTCGATCGTGACGCTACGTACTGTTGCTCACCTGGGGACCCACGTGAGCGCTCGCCACTCGTCGCTCACCGACGCACCCGACGCCCTCGAGGTGCTGCGCATGCTGCATCCCACCGCGGCCGTCGGCGGCATCCCGCGTGAGATGGCTTACGACTTGATCTGCCGCCTGGAGCAACACGACCGGGGTGTCTTCGCCGGGCCCGTGGGGTGGATCGACGGGCGCGGCGACGGCGAGTGGTGGATCGGCCTGCGCGGCGTGTTGATAAAGGATCGAGAGTTCGAAGCATGGGCCGGCGCGGGCATCGTGAGCGAGTCCGACCCGATGGCCGAACGAGAAGAGACCCGCGCCAAGCTCGCCGTCGTCTTGACGTCGCTGCTCTCCGAGGGTGTCTAACCCTTCGAACCGCGCCGTGCGTCGTAGACGCTCCGGGCGCGACGATACGTACGCTCGAGGGCCCATTGGGTCACCAGCACCAGGGCCTCCGCGACGATGGCTTGAGACATCTTGGACTCGCCGCGCTCTCGATCCTTAAAGGTGATCGGGAACTCAATGATCGTCGCACCCCGGCTCCGAGCCCGGTACGTCATTTCGATCTGAAAGCCGTAACCCCCGGCCGTCACCGAGGTGTAGTCGATCTTCTCGAGCGCCGACGCCGAGTATACGCGGTAGCCAGACGTCGAGTCGGCGACGTGGAGTCCCAGCATGATTGAGGCATACTCGTTGCCCCCGCGCGAGATCAGACGACGCGAGAGCTTCCAGTTCGGGATGTGACCGCCCTTGATGTAGCGCGACCCGATGACCACTTCGTACTCTTCGGCGACTTCGAGCAACTTGGGCAGGGCCCGCGGATCATGCGAGAAGTCACAGTCCATCTCCACGAAGTGGTCGAACCCACGTTCGAGTCCCCAGGCAAAGCCCGTGCGGTACGCGGTGCCGAGTCCGCTCTTGCCGGCGCGCTGCAGAATGTCGATGCCACCCAACTCCGCACCCACCGCATGCGCGCGCGCGGCCGTACCATCGGGGCTGCCGTCGTCGACCACCAACACGTGACAGTCGGGTACGACTTCGTTGAGCGTGCGCAACATCAGTTCCACGTTGAAAATCTCGTTGAACGTGGGCAGGACTACGAGCGTACGCATTTGGGGAATTCTACGACGTCGCTAGAGTTGGTCGATTGAGTTCGGCCATCGCGTAAGTTGAGTACGGATTCAAAAGGACCTTATGACTGACGCCGGGACGAAGAAGAAGTTCGCTCTTCCCCGTGAGATTCGGCTCATTTTGAGCCTTGGCTCGCTGATCTTCGTCTTCGAGTACCTCGTTCTGCCCCAGTTGGGCGCCGCGCGGCATTCTTTACCACTTCTAGGCTCAGTGAACCCCTGGCTGGTCACCTTTGCGGTGCTGCTCGAGATCGCGGCGATTCTCTGCTACGTCGAACTGACGCGCACGGTGCTCTATCCCTACGCCCCGAGCCGCTACAACACACTGCGCGTCGACATGGCTGGCTTTGCCATCAGCCATGTGGTGCCCGGAGGTACCGCGCCCGCGGGCGCGCTGGCGTATCGGATCTTCAACGAGCTCGGTGTACCCAAAGAGACGAACGCCTTTGGTCTGGCGGCTCAGGGCTCGGGCTCGGCGGTGGTGCTCAACGTCATCTTTTGGATCGCGCTGGTGATCTCGATTCCGCTCAACGGATTCGACCCCCTCTACGGGTTCGCGGCCTTAGCCGGCGTCTTCTTACTGCTCGCGTTCTTTGGCACGATTCTCCTGATCACCAGGGGTCAGAGACGCGCTGACTCCTGGATCCGCGCCATCGCGCGCCGCGTCCCGTCGGTCAAGCCCGACGCCGTGAGCGCGGTGCTCGCCAAAGTCGCTGGTCGCATCACGTTGCTCATCTCCAATCGCCGGACCCTGTGGTGGGCGTTCGCATGGGCCACACTCAACTGGCTGCTCGACGCGTTCTGCCTCTGGGTGTTTCTGTGGTCCTTCGGGTCCGTCGTCTCACCGATCGACTTGCTCGTGGCGTACGGCCTCGCCAACGTACTCGCCGCCATTCCCATCACTCCGGCGGGCTTGGGTGTCGTCGAGACGGTGCTCATCACCTCCCTGGTGGGCTTCGGCGTTCCTCATAGCCAGGCCATCCTCGCCGTGCTCGCCTATCGTCTCGTCAACTTCTGGCTGCCGATCCCCGTGGGCGGGGCCTGCTACGCCAGCCTGCAGTGGCGCCGCCCGAACGAGGTCACACCTGCGAAAGGGATCGCGACCGATCCATCGCTCGACGCTTGAACTCCGCCTGGGCGGAAAAGTCACGCACCGGCTGTAGCCGACGCCAACGACGGTCGGTTCCGAGCACCCACGTGAAGAGGTCGTCGGCCCAGGTCACCTCAAATGCTTCGATCAGCTCTCCCTGGAGGGACTCGTCTTCAATCGGCACCATCACTTCGACACGTCGATCGAGGTTTCTCTCCATCAGGTCCGCCGAACCGATGTACACCGAGAACTCCTCGTCCTGGGGACGCCCGAAAATGAAGATTCGAGAGTGCTCCAAGAACTCCCCCACCACGGAGTGCACAGTGATGTTCTCGGAGAGTCTCTCAACGCCGGGACGCAGCGAACAGAGAGTGCGGACAATCAGTCGAATCTCCACGCCGGCGATGCTGGCGTCGTAGAGCGCATCGATGATGGTGGGATCGGTGAGTCCATTGACTTTGATCGCGATGCGACCCTCGGATCCTCGATCACGCTGCGCGTTGATCAGCTCCACGACTCGCGTGCGCGTGGAGAGCGGACTCACGATGAGCTTCTCGTACGCGCCGATGCGCGAGAATCCGGTCAAGAAATTAAAGAGCTCGCCGACGTCGTGACTGATGGCTGGGTCGCGCGTGAGCAACCCGAAGTCCTCATAGATACGCGCCGTGCGGTCGTTGTAGTTGCCCGTGCCGATGTGGACGTAGCGCACGGTGGTGCCGCCCTCGCTGCGCAGCACCAAGGTGATCTTGCAGTGGGTCTTTAGGCCCACCACGCCGTAGACCACGTGAACCCCCGAGTCTTCCAGGGCCTTGGCCCACTCAATGTTGGCCGCTTCGTCGAAGCGAGCCTTCAGCTCCACCAGTGCCGCCACCTGCTCGCCGCGCTCCGAAGCGCGAATGAGTGAGGCGACGATCGGAGAGTCACCCGACGTGCGGTACAGCGCCTGCTTGATCCCCACGACCCGTTCGTCCACGGCGGCCTGAGCCGTGAAGGACTCCACCGAATCGGTGAATGACTCGTAGGGATGGTGCAGGAGAATGTCGCCATCACGAATCGCCGCGAACACGTCGCCGACGTGATCCCCATCGAGGAGTCGCTTGGGCGTCAGCGGCGACCAACTCTCGCCTTTCAAGTCCGGGCGATCCATTCGGTACAGGCTCCACAAGTCGCTCAGACCGAGCATCGCTTCGGACACGTAGACGTTGGCCGGATCGAGGTCGAGTTGGTCAATAAGCAGTTTCAAGAACTCTTCGGACATGCCCCGTTGAATCTCGACGCGCAGCGCCTCTCCAAAGCGACGCCGACGCAGTTCCACCTCGAGGGCGACCAGCAGGTCGTCCGCTTCGTCTTCTTCCAACGTCAGGTCGGCATTTCTCGTCACGCGAAAGAGGTCCGCTTGACCGATGGTCATACCGGGAAAGAGTTGGTCGAGGTGAGCGATGATGAGTTCTTCGATCAGGATCCACTCCCCGTCGGCCGCGGGCAAGAATCGCGGCAGCGAGTTGGGCACCTTCACGCGAGCGCTGCGCTCGTCGTAGGTCGTCTCGTCGCGAACGGTGACGGCGATGTTGAGCGAGAGGTTGGAGATCATCGGGAACGGGTGACCTGGGTCGACGGCCAGTGGCGTCAGGACCGGATAGACATTTTCGTTGAAATACTTGGCCAACGTGTCCTTGGCGATGGGATCCAGATCGTCGTGTCGCACGATCTTGATGCCGTCGGACGACAGTGTGGGCAAGATCGAGTCCAACATCAAACGGTCTTGGCGTTCCATCAGTTCCAGCACGCGCTCGCGAATCGCCTCGAGCTGCTGGCGAGGTCGAATGCCGTCCACCGACGGAGTCTGCACACCGGCGGCGACCTTGTCCTGCAGACTCACCACGCGCACTTGAAAAAACTCATCGATCATGTCGGCGAAGATCGCCATGAACTTACAGCGATCAAGAATCGGCAGATGCTCATCCGCGCCGAGGTCGAGTAGTCGCGCGCCGAACTCCAGGCGTGAGAGCTCGCGACTCGAGAACCTCTCGGGTCCGAATGAGGCTAGGTCGGTCACGGCAACTATCCCTCTAAGAGTCAGTTCGTAGTGCCCATCGTAGAGGTACTGTTGGTTCGTGGCGAGAAACACGTCCCTCGACGCCTCACGTCACGCGCCCGACGCGAACCGTTCACCTGGCTATCGGTCGTCGGAATTGGGCCTTCTCATCCTCGCGTGGATCATCACGACGGCGTTCTACGTACTGGCCTCGCTCGGATCCCAGGGCAAGATGCCTGCGAGCTTCGACTACTTCCTCGCTGGTTTCGTCCTGATCTCGTTGCTCATGCACTTTGCGATTCAGCGCTACGCACCACGAGCGTCGCAGCTTCTCCTACCGATTGCGATTCTCCTCAACGGAATCGGTTACGTCGAGATCGCACGATGGGACCCTCCCTATGCGCGCGACCAAGCGTTGTGGTTCCTCATCAGTGCCATCGGTCTCACCTTCACGCTCAAGTTCGTGCGCCACGTGCGCGACCTCGATCGGTATCGGTACCTCACGCTGGTCGCCGCCATCGCCCTGCTCGTGGCGCCCCTGGTGCCCCACATCGGCACCACCATCAACGGCGCTCGGCTCTGGATCGACTTCGGTCCGTTCTCCCTCGAACCCGTGGAGTTCGCCAAGATTCTGCTCGTCTTCTTCTTCGCCTCGTACTTCGCCGCGAACCGCGACCTGCTGTCGACCCCGACCCAACGCCTGGGACGACGTAACGTCGTGCCGCCCAAGGTTCTGGTCCCGATCTTTGCTGCGTGGGGCATCTCGATTGTGACCCTGGGTGCGGAGAACGACCTCGGATTCATGATCCTGATCTTCGCCCTGTTCATTTCCATGTTGTGGGTGGCCACGGGACTCAAGTCCTACGTCGCCTTGGGGATTGGGCTGTTGGTCGGAGGCGCCTATATCGCCGACAAGCTCTTCTCCCAAGTGCAGATTCGCGTTTCGCAGTGGCTCGATCCGTGGTCCGCCACGAACCTGCACCTCTCTACACAATTGATCTACGGGTGGTTCTCCATCGCCGCGGGTGGGATGACGGGCACCGGACTCGGTCTCGGTCATTCGGGCAACGTGCCGTTGATCACGTCCGACATGATCTTTGCCGCCATCGCCGAGGAACTCGGTTTCATCGGCGTCGTTCTCGTGCTGTGCCTGTTTGGCTCCTTCGTCGGCGAAGGATTCCGTATCGCTCAAAAGGCCACGTCGGACTTCGTGCGCTTAACGGCGGTCGGACTCACCGCGCTTCTCGGCTTTCAGGCCTTCTTCATCATGGCCGGCGTCTTGCGACTCTTGCCCTTTACCGGCATTGCGTTGCCCTTCATGGCGTACGGCGGTAACTCGCTGATCGCCAACTACCTCATCGTGGCCGTACTCTTGCGCATCTCCGATGAGGGAGGCGTCACGTTGAACCGCGGTGGTGAACTCGTCGCCGTCCATCTCTCTCATCCGAAGTAGAACGAGAGCACATCCTCCGCGCACAGAATCGGCGCCGGGACGCGTTGGCGCAGCGCCAGCGTGAGCGCGTCGCTGGTACGACAGTCGAAGATCTCGTGTCCCTTCGGGGTCATGAGATCGAGTTCGGCGTAAAAAACTCCGTCCTCGTAGCGCACGATGCGCGCCGCGATGATCTCCGCCTGGAGGCGCGTGAGAATTGTCATCGTGAGCTCGCTGGTGCTCGGACGTCGACCTTCGATCGATTCATTCGCGTGATGCAGGGCGATCGCGTCGGCCAGGGCAACAGGAATCGCCAAATAGCGGTACGGGGACTCGGCCTCCATCAGGTGCACGAGGGGCGACGCATCACCCAGGTCGTAGAGAATCGACTCCACGTGCATCACGCGAAAGTTCGTGTACACCTCGCCGGCCGCCGGCTCTGTGCCGTAACTTAGTTCGTCGCTCTCCGCTGCCAGTTCTTCCAGGGCGGTGTTGCGTTCGTCGGATACGACGTCGTCGTCGGAGTCACCTAGGGTCTCGTCGCTCACGGCGTCACCCGAGCCGGTCCGCGTCGCGAGACGGACAGAACCATCCCACCCGCCACGTAGAAGCACACCGCGGCCGATCCGCCGTAACTCAGGAGAGGTAACGGCACGCCGGTAATCGGCATGATCCCCATGCACATGCCGATGTTCTCAAAGGTGCTGAAGGCAAAGAGAATGAACACGCCGATGCAGATGAGTCGACCCATGGTGTCACGGGCGTTCTTGCCGATGACAAACATGCGGTACGAGATAAACGCGAGCAGGACAATGATGAGCGCCGAACCAATGAACCCGAGCTGTTCACCAATGGCCGTGAAGATGAAGTCGGTCCACTGCTCGGGGATGTACCCGAGCACGGTGAAGGCGCCGTGAAAGAGACCCGCGCCATGTATTCCCCCCGCCCCGATGGCGTTCTTCGCGTGCTGAATCTCGTAGTTGAGCTGCACCACCTGAGGATTCGTCGAGTTTTGATTAACGAAGGCAAATAACCGGTCGATCTGGTACTTCTGGAGCAGGTCCAAGAACACCGCGGCAACGACGCCGATCGAACCGACCACCGCCAACAAGGTGAGAAAGCGCGGTGGTACTCCCGCGATCACCATCATTGCGCCCACGATGAGCACCATGATGATCGCCGTGCCCAGATCCGGCTCCTTGATAATCAACGCCAGCGGAATGATGGCCATGCACAGGATGCGAAAGACATCCTTCATGTTGAGGCCCTCTTTGCGCCGGCCGCAGAACGTGGCGATGGCCAGAATCAAAAAGAGGACCGCGAACTCACTGGGCTGAACTTGTATTCCGGCGAAGCTGTACCACCGTTCGGCGCCCAGGGCCGTGCGTCCCACGACGAACACGCCCAGCAGAGCGAACACCGATACCAGATAGAGCGGCGTGGCGAGGATGTCGAATCGGCGGTAATCAAATCGCGAGACGACGTACATCGCAACCATTCCGATCACCACGAAGACGGCCTGGCGCTCGACGTAGTAGTGCGAACTATCGCCCACGTCGATGAGGGCCTGACGCGTGGTCGAGTAGATCATCACCACGCCAGTCGCGCCCAGGGCCATCAGCGCCCAAAACAGGCTGTAGTCCATGTGGTCACGTCCGCGAATGTGCGACGTAATGGCGCTCAGCGTGTCCGTCACTGCAGTTCCTTCACAATTTGCGCCCCGTCCAAGGCTACGCCCCACCACCAGCGCATCTGGATGGCCGCCTGATAGGCCAGCATCGGTAAGCCATTGAGCGTTCGACAACCCGCTTCGGCGTAGCGCTGGCGCCACTCGGTCTCGCGAGGTTCATAGACGATGTCGACGGCGACCGTGTCGAGGTGCACGCCCTGCAAGACCGCTGATTCGTTGTCGCGTCCTCCCTCGGGAATCGTATTCACGATCAGATCCACGGGTCGGTACACGAGCGACGACGAGTGAACGTTCGGATACCGCTCAACGAGTGCGTCCACCTTGCTCGGCGTACGCCCGTGCACCACGATTGACTGCACGCCGTGGGCCACAAGCGCATCGACGATCGCACTTGCTGCCCCACCCGCGCCGAGTACGACGGCGTGTGCGTTGTCCACGACCTCCCCGTACGCCGCGCGCAGGGCCTCGATGAAGCCTTCGCCGTCGGTACTCTCACCTTGGAGAACACCGTCGCGCATCAACAGTGAGTTCACCGAGTGCGTGCGACGAGCGGACTCGCTTCGTTCGTCGCACATCTCGAACGCCGCAGCCTTGAGTGGGCTTGTGATCGACAGGGCGTCGAACGCCGTGCCGAGCAGGTGACGAAGTTCACCCGCGTGCTCGAGGTCAATCTCCACGCGAGTCGACGTCCCTGTCAAACCCGCCGCTCTCAGACCAATCTCGTGGAGCTGCGGCGAGAGTGAGTGTGACACGGGTGAACCCGCGATGCCCACGCGCCAGTTCATCCCAGTCCCCGCGATGCCGCGAGCTTCTCGGCCTGAAGCTGTTCGGCGAACGTGGTCGAGAACTGGAGGTGGCCGCTCTTCGTGACCGTTTCGAAGTACAGCCACGTGCCCGCCGGAGCGTGCAGCACCGCTCGCAGAGCCACCTTGGACACGGTGCAGATGGGCGTCGGTGTCAGCCCCGGGTGTAAGTACGTGTTGTACGGGGAGTTGATCTTTAACATGGCGGGCGTCACGGTCCCTCCATCTTGTCCCAAGGGGTAGAGGATCGTGGAGTCCATCTGCAAGGGGCCACCTCTGGCCAGGCGATTGAAGATCACCCGCGCCACCTTGGGCATGTTGAATGCGTACTCTCCCTCTTTCACCACGATCGAGGCCGCGGTGATGAGCTGGTAGGCGTCAAGCCCGTCCACGGTCGTGGTGGGCGTCAGGCCCACGGCGGCCGCCTCTCGATTGAAACTTTTCACCATGCCGCGCGCCAGCTCCGCGGGTGTCATCCCGGGCAGGATGAGATAGGTCGTGTCGCCGATCAGCCCCTCCAGTGAGTGGCCTTGGGCGAACGGGCTCTTGGTGATGTCGGCGGTCGCGTCTTTGGCGAAGGAGTTGGCGTAGGTCGCCCCCTTTGCCCCCACCATCGACTGCGCCACCTCGTTGACGGTGAGTCCCGGCGAGGCGGTTACTTCCGGGATGGCCGGTCCGTGCAGAATCGAACGGATGTGCGAGAACGAGGATCCTTGGCGAATCTCGTAGGCCCCGGGCTGGATCACGAACGAACCCTGAAGAAAATTGTCGATCCGAAACGCGAAGGAGGACGCGATCACGTGGTGGGTAGCTAGGTCCGAACCCACCTGCGTAAGAGACTCCCCCGATTGAACGGTGATGAGCTCGCTTTTGCCCTGGCTCGAGAAGATCGGATCGAACTGCAAGAAGAACCACACCAGGCAGATCAGGATGACGATGAGCACGCCGGCGGCGCCGATCACCCACAAGCGTGGCTTAATTCTCACGATGACTCTCCGCGTAGTTCTGCAGCATGATGACCGCCGCCGCGCTGTCCACATGTGCGCGGTGATTCTTGGCCTTCACGCCCGCCGCCGAGAGAGAACGCTGGGCCTCGTGAGTCGTGAGGCGTTCATCCCACTGCACCACTTTTAGAGGCGCAAGTCCGCCACTGAGTCGAGCGAAGAGCCCGTCAGCCTCTTTCGTACTGGCGGTCTCGCTGCCCGACAGCGCGACCGGACGTCCCACCACCACCAGTTCCACGCCCTCTTCTTCTGTGATCAGGCGTAGCGCATCCACCAAATGGTCGTCGGTCGCCAGAGCGGGACGCGGAAAGGCCATCGATGCTTCTCGGTCGGTGATCGCGACCCCACAGCGCCTGGTACCGGGGTCAACGCCGAGTAGTCGCACTATTCAACGCTAGAGCGATTTGGCCAGCAGGATAACTTCGTCGATCCCACCCGCGTCGCGCCCGCCGGCCAGAGCGAGGCGTGCAGAGCCCCCGCCACCGCCGCCGACCTTTTGGGCGAGTGACTTTACCGTTTCGGCTGCGTCCAAGGTTCCGTCGCTCGCGACCGCGATTGCCACCTTGTCACCGTCGGCTCCCACCAAGACCACGGCCCGTCGACCACGGCTTTGGAGGTCTTGAGCGAGGGTGCGCAACTGTTCACCGGGATACCCATCGACTCGCGCGACTACAAGATCGCCGCTCGAGGCGTCGTGCAACTCTCGAGCGAACTGACTCAACTGGGCTTGACGCAGCGACGCCACACTCTTTTCCATGTCGCGCTGTCGCTCGAAGAGTCGTTCCAGCGCGGGCACCACGTCCTCGTTCGAGGTCTTGAGCAACGCCGCCACCGCATCAAGGGTTTGTTCCATCTCGAAGCTGCGGCGATAGGCGCCCAGCCCGCTCACCCCTTCGATGCGGCGGGTATTCGCACCGATCGAGGACTCGCTCACGATCTGAATCTGTCCGATATCGCCGAGTCGATCGACGTGGGTTCCACCGCAGAACTCCAAGCTGTGTCGCCCGGCACGCACCACCCTCACGCGATCGCCGTACTTGTCACCGAAGAACGCAACCGCACCCATCGTCTCGGCTTCCGCCTTGGACGTCTGGATGGTGTCGACGTGCTCGTTCAACACCACGTCGGTGTTGGCGAGCGTAAGAATCTCACTCGTCTCTTCGGTGGAGAGGCCACCGTCATGCGAGAAGTCGAAGCGTAGTCGGTCCGGTCCCACGTAGGAGCCCTGTTGACGCACGTGTTCTCCGAGCACGCTGCGCAGCCCCGCGTGCAAGAGGTGCGTGGCGGTGTGGTTGCGTCGGGTCGCCTCGCGACGCTCGGCGTCGATCGTGGCGACCGCACTCTGACCGGTAAGGATCTCGCCGTCGAGGCGACCACGGTGCGCGAAGAGTCCTCCCGCCACGTTCTGCGTGTCGATCACCTCGAAACGTCCGGTCTCGGTGACGACCGTGCCCCTGTCGCCGACCTGGCCGCCGGACTCCGCGTAGAAGGGAGTCGCGTCCAAGAAGAGTTCGCTCTCGCCGTCTTCGCCCTCGAGGACTCCCACCACGGTCGTCTCCAGCGAGTAGCGCGACACGTCGCGCCCCACGAACTCCGTCGCGCCGGCCGAATCGATGAGTTCGCGGTACTGGGCGTCGTCAGCCTTGCGCAAGGTCTTGGCGGCCGCCCGAGCACGCTCGCGCTGAGCGGACATCGCCTGATCGAAGGCCTCTCGCTCGACTTCGAGGCCACTCTCGGCCACGATCTCACTGGTGAGTTCGATCGGGAATCCGTGCGTGTCGTGCAACTTAAATGCGACTTCACCAGGAAAGACGCTGGAGCCGCTCTCCTCGACTTCGCGACGCGCGTCCTCGAGGAGCGCGAGGCCGGTGCGTAACGTGCGCGCGAATCCCGTCTCTTCTCGCTCCAGGATCTCCACAATTAGGTCGCGCTCGTCGATCAACGTCGGGTACGCCGAACCCATCTTGTCGATAGTGGCGTCCACGAGTGGCGCCATGAGCGATGAGTCCGAGCCGGAGCGTCGGGCGGCCAAGATGGCGCGACGGATGATGCGCCGCAGCACGTACCCGCGGCCCTCGTTCGACGGAAGGACGCCATCGCCCACCAGCATCGTCATCGCCCGGCCGTGTTCGGCGACGCGGCGAATCAGGATGTCGCTCGCCTCGTCGTTGCCATAGGAGGTCTTGAGTGCTCGCGCCGACGCGTCCAGCAAGGGTGCGAACAGGTCGGTCGCAAAGACTGATTCCACGCCGTTCAGTATCGACAGGACCCTCTCGAAACCGGCGCCCGTGTCGATGTTCTTCTTGGGCAAATCGATCATCGATCCGTCGAAGAGGCGCTCGAACTGCATGAAGACGAGGTTCCAGATCTCGACGTAGCGATCTTCGCCCCCGAAGGCCGGCCCACCGCCGTCTCCGAAGTCCTCACCCTTGTCGTAGAAGATCTCGGAGTCGTAGCCGCACGGCCCGACCTCGCCCATCGCCCAGATGTTCTCTTCACCCAGTCGCTGCAAGCGCTCTGTGGGCAGGCCGACGCCATCGAGCCAAATGTTCGCTGCTTCGTCGTCGTCGTTGTGAACGGTCACCCACAAGCGACTCGGATCGAGGCCAAAACCTTCGGTGACCAGCTGCCAGGCGTAGTCGATGGCCCCCTCTTTGAAGTAGTCCCCGAAGGAGAAATTGCCCATCATCTCGAAAAACGTCAGGTGGCGCTGATCGCTGCCGATGACGTCGATGTCGGGCGCGCGAAAGCACTTCTGTACCGAGACTGCGCGATCGTAGGGGGCGACCTCTTCCCCGGTGAAGTAGGGCTTGAACGGCACCATGCCCGCGACCGTAAACAGCAGCGTCGGATCGTGAGGAATCAGACTCGCCGAGGGCACCACAATGTGGCCCTTGGAGGCGAAGTAGTCCAAGAACAATGAACGTAGTTGGGCCGCTTCCATCCGAGTTACTCTACTGGTGCCTCGGGTTCATCCTGGTGGGAGCGGCCAGTTCGCGAGCGCCACGACTCGGCGAGTAACGCCTCATGACCGTAGGGCGACGCGTCGTAGAACGTGGTGTCCTTCCAGCGGTCGGGCAGGTACTGCTGATCGACCCAACCACCCGGATAGTCGTGCGAGTACCGGTACTCGCTGCCGTGACCGATCTTCTTCGCACTGGCGTAACTCGCGTCACGCAGGTGCGCGGGCACTTCGACTAATCCGCCCGCTTGAACCGCGGAGGTCGCTGCGCCCAGCGCCCGAGTAACCGAATTGCTCTTGGGCATCAGCGACAAGGCGAGTGTCGCGTGAGCCAGGGTTAGACGAGCTTCGGGCAGTCCCACGAACTCCACGGCCCGTGCGGCCGCCTCGGCGATGACCAGACCGAGCGGCGCGGCAAGACCAACATCTTCACTCGCCAGAATGACCAGGCGTCTCGCGATGAAACGCGCGCTCTCACCACTTTCGAGCATGGACACCATCCAGAACAGCGCCGCGTCCGGATCCGAACCCCGCACCGACTTGATGAACGCGCTGATCTGGTCGTAGTGGGTATCGGCCGACTGGTGATACAGACGTCCGTCACGGGCTCGGGCTACGTCGTCGAGTTCGACCGTCGCCGGCGCGCTCGTGGCACTGGCGAGGGTGATCGCGGTATCGAGGGTGGTCAGAGCGCTCCGCGCATCGCCGTCGGCCGAGGCGGCGATCGCTTCGAGCGCCTCGTCCGATATCAAGGCACCGCGTAGTTCCAAGCCGCGATTCACCAACGTCACCAGCTCATCGTCGGTGAGCGGTCGCAACCGCCAGAGCGTCGAGCGACTCATGAGCGCCGCGTTCACTTCGAAGTACGGGTTCTCGGTGGTGGCCCCGATCAGCACGATGACGCCGCTTTCGGTGGCCGGCAGCAACAAGTCTTGTTGGGCCTTGTTGAAACGATGCACCTCGTCAATAAAGAGGACTGTCTTTACGCCGCGCTCGCCGAGGCGCTCGCGCGCCCGCGCGATGGCTTCGCGCACGTCTTTGACGCCGCTCGTCACGGCCGAGAGGCTCTCCATCTCGTACCCCGCCGCGCCGGCGAGAATCCGCGCGAGCGTCGTCTTGCCCGTACCGGCCGGTCCCCAGAGAATCATCGAGGTGAGTTGACGAGTCTCGACCAATCGGCGAAGCGGGCCCTGCGGACCGACCAAGTGCTCCTGGCCGACGATCTCATCCAGGGTGGTGGGTCGCAGCAGTTCGGCCAAGGGCGCCGCCGTGCGCAGGCGCTCGTTGACGGACTCGTCAAACAATGACGTGGTTCACGTCGCTTTCGTAAAGCGCACGTGCAGGTCGCGCAGCTGGCGCTCGGTGATGTTCTTGGGTGCACCGGTCATGAGGTCCGCCCCGGACTGGGTCTTGGGGAATGCGATGACCTCGCGGATGTTCTCCTCGCCGGCAAAGATCGCCACCAGTCGGTCGATGCCGAAAGCGAATCCCGCGTGAGGCGGAGCGCCGTAGCGAAATGCCCCCAGGAGAAAACCGAAGCGATTCTGCGCCTCTTCGTCACTGATGCCCAGCGCCCGAAAGACTCGCGACTGGATGTCGGCGCGGTGAATTCGCACCGAACCACTCCCCAGCTCCCAACCGTTGAGCACGAGGTCGTAGGCCAGCCCGCGCACCTTGAGTGGGTCCGTCTCGAGGAGCGCGAGGTCCTCGGGGTGCGGCATCGTAAAGGGGTGATGAGCGGCTTCTAGGTTGCCGTCTTCGTCGCGACCCGCGAACATCGGAAAGTGCGTCACCCAGATGTAGTGATACGGACCCTCACCCACCGGCGGCGAGCCGAGCGCCACGCGCAACGCTCCAAGCACGTGGCACGCCAACTCGTACTCGTCAGCCACCACCAACACGAGATCGCCCTCGAGCGCACCGTCAACAGACGACAGCGCGGTGGCTTCGTCCCCGCTGAGGAAGCGAGCCAATGGCGAGTCCAGGCCGTCGCTCGTGATACGGAACCACGCGAGACCCTTCGCACCGAGACTCTTCGCCTGCTCGGTCAACTGGTCCAGGCGCGAACGAGCGAACGCCGCTCCTCCCGGCACGCGCATGGCCTTTACGACCGGCGCGGCGAACGCTTTGACCTCGCTCGCCGCGAACACGTCCGACAGGTCGAACAAGGTCATGCCAAATCGAAGGTCGGGCTTATCGGTGCCGTATCGGTCAAGCGCGTCGGCCCAGGTCATCGTTCCGATCTCTCCTGGCCGTACACCGGTCGCGACCTCCGCCGCGTCAAGGACCGCGCGCGACACGAAGGCCAACACGTCGTCCTGAGTGACGAAACTTGCTTCGATGTCCATCTGAGTGAACTCGAACTGACGGTCCGCGCGCAGGTCCTCATCGCGCAGACACCGGGCAATTTGGTAGTACCGGTCGAGCCCGCCGACCATCAAGAGCTGCTTGGCGATCTGGGGGCTCTGGGGCAGCACGTAGAACTCACCGGGATGCAAGCGCGATGGCACGACGAACTCGCGCGCGCCCTCGGGCGTCGGCGCCCAGAGCAGCGGTGTCTCCACCTCACAGAACCCCTGGTCGTCCATGGCCCGGCGCAGCGCCGCGTTCACGCGCGCGCGAAGCCGAAGGTTGGCTTGCATCGGTTCACGGCGGATGTCGAGGTAGCGATACTTCAGGCGAACAGCTTCGTCAATGTCGACGCGGTCGTCCAGTTGAAAGGGCGGCGCCTCGGCTATCGCGAGAACTTCGACCTGGCAGTCAGAAAGTTCAACTTGGCCGGTGGCCAGGCGCTCGTTAACCGTTCCCTCGGGGCGGGGCGTCACTGTTCCCGTGACCCGAACCACGTACTCGCTGCGCACATCGACTGATCCTTCGACAACGACTTGGACCACCCCGGAGCGGTCGCGGATGTCAAGGAACGCCAGGTGTTCGCCGTGTTCGCGCCGTTTGGCCACCCAACCGCACACACTCACGCGTTCACCCACGTGGTCCTCGTTCACCGAGGCGCAGAGCAGGTCGCGCATACTCGTGGCTTCAACGTCTGGGGACATGTTCACGTCACTTCGTCAATAGTTCGGCGATCGCCGCAGCAACCGCCCCTTGACCCACGCGCTGTTGCGTCTGGTCAAACTCCTGGCTTCGCAGGTCCCTAATCGTAACCTCGCCCGCTGACAGTTCTTCGGGTCCGATCAACAGCGCGAGGCGTGCGCCCGATCGATCGGCCGCCTTCATCTGAGCTTTCATCGAGCGCTGATCGAAGGCGCGATCCACCGCCAAGCCCTCGACCCTCAGGTTCTCGATCATCACCGCGACCGACTCGTCGCCCGTCGTGTCGATGACAAAGACGTCGAGCGTTCGCTTGAGCAGATCGCTACTCACACCCTCGGCTTCACGCGCCAGCAGCAAGCGCTCCACGCCACTGCCAAAGCCGATGCCACTCGTGGGCTTGCCACCCAACTCTTCGGCCAACTGGTCGTAGCGACCGCCGCCCCCGATGGAGTTCTGGGCGCTCTTGAAGGCCTCAGCCACGAACTCAAAGGTCGTACGGTTGTAGTAGTCAAATCCCCTCACGAGGCGCGGGTCAAGCGTGCTGGTGATGCCAATCGCGCTCAAACCACTCACAACCGCGTCGAAGTGGGCGCGACACTCGTCACAGATGTGCTCGATCAGCATGGGACCCTTGGAGGTCACTTTGATGCAGGGTTCGCGCTTACAGTCAAGGACGCGCAGCGGGTTCTCGCGCCAGCTCTTTTGGTGCTCGTCGCAGAGTTCCGACTCGTGCTCTGCGAGATACTCACTCAAGAGTTCGACGTAGGCCGCGCGACACTCCCGGTGTCCCATCGAGTTGATGAGGAGCGTGACCTGGCGCAGTCCAATATCGCGATAGAAGTTGTGCGCGAGGGTGATCACCTCAACGTCGATGGCGGGGTCGTCGGTGCCCAGCGCTTCGACGCCGAACTGATAGTGCTGGCGATAGCGACCCTTCTGGGGCTTCTCGTAGCGAAAGGCGGGCGTGAGGTACCACGCCTTCCAGGGTGTCGTGGGGTGGTGTTGGACGAAAGCGCGTACGACCGAAGCGGTGCCTTCGGGGCGCAACGCGTAGCGACGACCGCCGCGATCTTCGAAGGTGTACATCTCGTTGCGAAAGACGTCGCTCTCTTCACCGATGCCGCGCACGAAGACGCCTACGTCTTCGAAGATCGGCGTCATCACCAAAGAGAATCCGTAGCGATAGGCCAGCTGGGCGAAGACCGCCGCGAGTCCCTCCCACTGTGCGGAGTCGGGACCAAGAACGTCGTGAGTTCCCACGGGCGCCTGAAACGGCGCGGACGACTCGCTCATGATGTCTTATTCTGACCCGGCAGTTGGCGGAACGCATCGAAGACACCATCGACACCCTTGAGGGCCGCGAGGAGGCTGGAAAGGTGCCCCGGATCGGCCAACTCGACGTCAAAGACCATGCGCACAATGCGCGAACCCGACGTCGTCGAGGAACTCGAGATGATATTGAGGTGGTACTCGGCGACGACCTTGGACACGTCGAGCAGCAGCCGCGAACGGTCGAAGGCCATGATCTCCAGGACGGCGCGGTACTGACCCCCCGCTGAGCCGTCCCACTCGACGTCGATGATTCGCTCGCCCAACCGCTGGGCCAAGGCGACGGCGTTCGAGCAGTCGTCGCGGTGCACCGACACGCCTCGTCCCTGGGTAATGAATCCCATGATGTTGTCCCCGGGCACCGGCGAGCAGCACCGCGCGAGGTGGATCATCACGTCATCGAGACCCTCGACGTACACGCCGGCGCCACGTCGTGCAGTGCGCGAGGTGCGCGGAGCCTTGGTGACTGTGGTGGGCATCTGCTCCGCGTCGCCGCCGCGAAGCTCGCGATCGAGACGCTGGACGACCGCCAGGGCCGAGATCTGAGCTGAGTCGATGGACATGAAGAGCGCGTCGCGGTCTTCGAGTCCGAGGGACCTGATCACCGCGTCCAGGGCGCCCGACGTGAGCGAGGTGGCGATGGGCAGACCCTCTCGTCGCAGGGCCTTCGTGAGCTCTTCGCGGCCGCCCTCGATCGCGTCATCGCGCCGCTCGCGCTGGAACCATTGGCGAATCTTGGACTTGGCGCGCGAGGACTTGGCGATGTTCAGCCAGTCACGCGACGGACCCGCATTGTCGTTCTTGCTGGTCACGATCTCGACGACGTCGGCTGAGCGCAACACGGTGTCGAGTGGCACGAGGCGCCCGTTCACTTTGGCGCCCACGCAGCGGTGCCCTACCTCGGTGTGCACGGCGTAGGCGAAGTCAATCGGCGTTGCCCCTTCGATGAGGGCGATGACGCGGCCCTTGGGAGTGAAGAGGTAGACCTCGTCCTGTCCGAGGTCGAGTTTGAGTGCCTCGAGGAACGCGATCGGATCGGCCTCTTCTTCTTCCACGTCGGCGAGCCGTCTCATCCACGCGACTTCCTTGTCGCTCGCGCCCTCCTTGTAACTCCAGTGCGCGGCCACGCCGAACTCGGCGCGTCGGTGCATCTCTTGGGTGCGAACCTGCACCTCGACCGACTTGCCACGCGGTCCAATGACCGTGGTGTGCAGCGACTGATACAGGTTGAACTTGGGTGAGTTGATGTAGTCCTTGAAACGACCCTGAACCGGCGACCACAGGGCGTGGATGGCGCCAAGTGCCGACCAGCAGTCGCGCTCTTCTTCCACAATGAGGCGCAGACCCACGAGGTCAAAGATCTCGTCGAACTCCTTGCCGCCGACGACCATCTTTTCGTAGATGCTCCAGAAGTGCTTCGGTCGTCCTCGCACGTCGGCGGCGATGCCGAACTCCGCGAGCTTCTTGGCGAGGGTGTCCATGACTTCGCTCAAGTACGCTTCGCGCTCGGGCTGGCGAGCGGCCACCATCTGTTCGATCTCGGCGTAGCGCTTGGGGTGCAGGGTCGCAAAGCTGAGGTCTTCGAGCTGCCACTTGACCTGCTGGACACCGAGGCGGTGCGCGAGGGGTGCGTACACGTCCAGGGTCTCTTGGGCGATGGCGCGCTGACGGTGCATCGGCATGACCGAGATCGTGCGCATGTTGTGCAGGCGGTCCGCCAACTTGATGAGAAGCACCCGCCAGTCCTGGGCCATCGCGATGAACATCTTGCGGATTGTGGCCGCCTGCTGGGCCTCTTTCGAGTCGAACTCGAGACGGTCGAGCTTGGTCACGCCATCCACCACGGCCGCCACCTGGGCGCCAAACTCCTCTTCGAGCCACTGGGTCGTCACGCCCGTGTCTTCCACGGCGTCGTGCAGGAGCGCAGCCGCCAGGGTGACCTCGTCCAATCCCAGGTCGGCCGCGATACTCGCCACGGCGATCGGGTGCGTGACGTAGGGTTCGCCGGTACGGCGCAATTGCCCCTCGTGGGCGTTGATGGCCGCGATACCCGCCCGGCGGATCAGTTCGGCGTCTCCATCCTCGTGGTGCTCGTGAAATCGGGCAATTAGGCGCTCAATTGAGCCCAACAGGACCGGATCAGCCGTGCTGCGCGACGTGAGACTGACCATGTAGTCAGCCTACCGGTGAATTAACGCATTTTTGGCGTACGCGGCGGGGCTACGAGCGAAACGACACGGACCCTGAACCGGTGACAAAGATTGATTCGGTCAGTAGATTTTGCCCGGACTTCGGACACGTGGGCCAGTTGTCGACCTCGTTGATGGTGACGGTGAGATCAAAACTGCCACTGATGCCCTCGTAGGCGCCGGTACCCGAACCAGGCGCCACGGGTGCGCTCACCGTCACGACTTCGACGCCCGAGCAGGTCTTCTGGTTGGTCGGGAACAACGCAAACGCAGCGACCAGACGCTTTTCGAGCACGGAGATGTCGAGGGAAAACGAGCCACGCGAGACTTTCAGTTCGAGCCGGTTGTACTGCTGGGCGGCCGCACCGTTCGTAGAGGTGCGCACGGCCGAACCGAAGTCAGCGATGTCGCCGCTCAGAACCGCACTGGAACTCGGTCCGTCGTTGTTGCTGTACGCGGTGATCTCGACGACTCCGCCAGATTTCTCGCTACCGCGTCCGCCCGCCGCGCCCGGCTTCGAAGCCGCCCCGGCAATAGCCGACACCGACGTCAGGGCGATGAGGGCGACAAGAACAACAGCCACGAGACGAGACGTACCACGCATGTCACACGCTTTCTGCGGCGTCGCTCGAGCGGAGTGACGAACGCTTCGCCCAGTATGACCCTCGCCTGGCAATACGGCCATCGGTGACAACCCCGAAGAGCCCCTAGACGTGCTCGATTCGGCTAGCGCCGCTTCTGCTTACGGGCGCGCGCCTGGATGGTTCCCGAGACCGAACTCGTGCGCATCGGTCGTACGCCGGTGGTGGAAGCCGTGGCTGCCGCGCCGGCCATTGCTGCACTCGTGGCGGTTAAGACCGTGCGGTCCTTGCGCGAGAGAACACGTGCCGCGAGATCTCGGTAGCGCGGCTCGCGCTCTTTCATGATCGCGAGCAAGGGACTCGCAATGAAG
Source organism: uncultured Acidimicrobiaceae bacterium (assembly GCA_963840595.1). Taxonomy (GTDB): domain Bacteria; phylum Actinomycetota; class Acidimicrobiia; order Acidimicrobiales; family RAAP-2; genus RAAP-2. Next base: position 136,562 of record CAWIZQ010000004.1, on the reverse strand, counting down.
ATCGAGGAGTACGCCCCACTCATCAAACCGACGAAGAGAGCAAGACCGTAGCTCTGCAGAGTGGTTGCGCCCAAGATGTCCGCGCCCACCACGAGTACGGCGAGGACCGGCAAGATCGCCACGAGCGAGGTGTTTATCGATCGGGCCAGTGTCTGGTTCATCGAAAGGTTGACCATCTCGCTGTAGGTGAGGTCGCCGCCCTTTAAGACACCGTTCGTGTTATCTCGAACACGGTCAAAGACGACGACCGTGTCGTAGAGCGAGTAACCGAGAATGGTCAGGATTGCGATGACCGTGTCGGGCGTGATCTGTAAGCCGAACAGCGAGTACACACCGACGGTCACCAACAGGTCGTGGATCATCGCGATGAACGCCGCGGCCGCCATCTTGGGCTCGAAACGAATCGAGATGTACGCCACAACCGCGATGAAGAACACGATCAGCGCTTCGACCGCCTTGTCGGTGATCTGACCACCCCAACTCGGTCCGACGTCGCTCGTGGAGACCTGGTTCGGGGACTTGCCCGCCAGAGTGGCCATCACGTCGGCGACTTTGTTGGTGAGCTGGACTTGGGCCGTCGAACTCAGCGCGTTGATGTCGGCCGTGACCTGATAGGTCTCGGAGCCCAGCTTCTCCACGGTGGGATCGTGCAGACCGGCCGCCTCGACCACACTCGTCATTTTGGCGACGGTGGTGTGAGGGGCGAGTACTTCCCAGGAACTACCGCCCTTGAAGTCGATACCGAAGTTGAATCCACGAAAACCAAGTGAAGCGATACCCAGCACGATGATGGTCATCGACACGCTGAACCAGATTTTGCGACGCCCCACGAAGTCGACGGTGGTCAGACCGTGATACAGCCGCCCGATGGGGCCGTAGTGGTGCTCCACCGCCGGCGCGAAGGTGTCGGTGTCACTCACTGGTTGCCCCCACCTGTGAGATGCCGGCTTGGAGTCCCGCCGCCATCGAGAGCGCGGAGCTGCCAGCCGAGCTGCGTCGACCCAGCAAAATCACCAACGGCCGGGTGAAGTACCACGTGATGAAGACGTCCATCAACGTCGAGAGACCAAGGAAGAAGGCAAAGCCCTTCACGTCGCCCACCGCAATGATGTAGAGCAGCACGGCGGCCAAGAGACTCACCGTGTCGGCTGCCAGTACGGTTCGCCAGGCCGAGCGGAATCCCCGGTCAACCGAAGACCGAATGGAGCGCCCCGCACGCGCCTCGTCTTTTAATCGTTCGAAGTACACGATGTAACTGTCGACCGTGATACCAATACTCACAATGAGTCCGGTCACCCCCGCGAGGTCGAAACTGGGCGCAAAGGCGGTATGGCCGAGCGCAGAGATGATGGCCCACAACAGCGCGGCCGTCACCGACAGGCCGAGCACGATCACCAGACCAAGGGCGCGGTAGTAGAGGATCGTGTAGAGCAACACCAAAGCGAGGCCCGCGAGGCCAGCGCCGAGGCCAGCCACCAGGGCCGAGTGGCCGAGGGTCGGCGACACCGTCTGATCGGTCAGAACTTGCAGTCGCACGGGCAGCGCGCCGAAGTTCATCGCGAGCGCGAGCGTCTTGGCCGAGCCTTCGGTGAACGATCCCGAAATCTCGCCCGAGCCGTCGAAGCTGGTGAAACTTGCCTGACCGGGCAGGATGAGCGGTGCGGACTGCACGATGCCGTCGAGTTCAATGGCGACCATGGCGTGGAAGTTCTCTTGGGCCACCTTGTCCCAGGCGGGGCTACCAGTGCCGGTGAGGGTGTAGTTGACGACCCACGCGCCGGCCTGGTCCTGCTGGGCCACGGCCTTCTTCACGGCGCGTCCCGTCAACTGCGAAGGACCGAGGACGTAGCGCAGGGCCTTGTCGCCGAGCACCGGCAAGAGCACCTCGTCCTTGGCGAAGTCTTGGGAGGGCTTGGTCGACTTGATATTGGTGAACGCGGGATCCGGTGGAATGTTGTTCGTTGGCTCTTGGGTTGAGGTATTGACCGCGAGGTTCGCTGCGGTGGTCTGGTACTGGGCCGCACACGTCGGCAACTTGCCCGGCGCCACATACTTCAGCGACGATTTCGCGCCGACCTCAGCCTCGCAGAGCACCGGACGGAACAACAGCTGGGCCGTTTGGCCGACGATCGCCAGTACCTGACGAGCGTCGGTGACCCCCGGCACGCTCACGTTGACATCCTTACCCTGGAGGTTGACCGTGGCCCCCGACACACCCAGGCCGTTCACCCGGTTGTTCAGGATGGTGACGACCTCTTGCATGTCCGACAGGGTCGCCTTGGTCGTGGGCTTGTAGACGACGGAAAGGCCTCCCGCCAGGTCGAGGCCCAACTTGGGTCCCCATCCCGCAGAGAGAGTCGCGCCCAATGCCCCGAAGGCGATGACGATGACGATGATAAGGCTGGCGACGAGCGAACGTCGCGAACCGACCTGCGGCGGCATTACGAGGCGTTACCTTCCGTCGGATGATCGCGGTCGTCGTCAGTTGATTCGGGAATAGCAGCGGGCGGGTCGTAACGCCGGGCAATGGCTTGGGGGACAAAATCCAACTCCACGCCCCCATCGGTACGTAACGTCACGAGATTCGACTCATTGCGAACCACCGTGCCGACAAAACCGCCAATGGTCTGGGCGCGGTCGCCCACGTCAACCTTGCGCTGCTCGGTGCGCTGCTGCTTCATCCGGCGGCTGCGCGGGCGCATGTAGAAGTAGTAAAAGCCACCGATCAGTACCACGTAGACGATGATGAGGTAGAAGTCGCCCGATGACGATTTCTTCGTGGTGGCAGCCAGCAGCATGGCGGTAGAAAAGACGGACGTCATCGAGAGTTCCTTCGTTATCGGACAGAGAAACTCTACTCTCTGGGGATAAACCCGTTAGAACAGGCCACCCTGTGGCGGCTGAATACCCAGGTGCTCGTACGCACGGGCGGTCGCCACGCGACCGCGGGGTGTGCGCACCATCAGACCTGCGCGAAGCAAGTACGGCTCGTACGCGTCCTCGACCGTTAAGGGCTCTTCGCCGCAGGCGTGGGCCAACGTTGTAAGGCCCACCGGCTGGGCCGAGAACTGATCGCACAGCAGCGTGAGGATCCGCCGGTCCAGTTTGTCCAGTCCCCGTTCGTCCACGCCAAAGAGCGCAAGCGCGTCTCGCGCCACCTGCTCAGTGACCTCGTGGTGACCCTTGACCGATGCGAAGTCGCGCACCCGACGAAGAAGGCGGTTCGCGATCCGTGGGGTGCCTCGACTGCGCGAGGCGATCAGTGCCGCCGCGTCCGCGCTGAGCGCGACGTCGAGCAGTTTGGCTGAGCGCGCCGCGATCTCAGTCAGTTCTTCGACGTCATAGAGGTCGAGTTGGCCAATGAACCCGAAGCGATCGCGCAGGGGTGCGGCCACCAGGCCCGTGCGCGTGGTCGCACCGATCAACGTGAAGTTCGGTAGATCCAGGCGAATCGAGCGCGCCGAGGGGCCCCGACCGATCATGACGTCGAGCCGCAGATCCTCCATGGCGGGATAGAGCACCTCTTCGACCGCCCGCGGTAACCGGTGCAGCTCGTCGATGAAGAGCACGTCGCCATCATGCAAGTCCGTCAAAAGAGCGGCGAGGTCGCCGGGACGCGATAACACCGGACCCGAAGTCACGCGCAGACCAACACCCATCTCGTTGGCCACGATCGTCGCGAGCGATGTCTTGCCGAGTCCGGGTGGACCGGCGAACAAGAGGTGGTCGGCGTTTTGGTGCCGCGCGCGGGCCGAACCGAGGACAACACTGAGGTGACCGACGAGGTCACGCTGGCCAACGAAGTCCTCCAGAGTCAGCGGTCGCAGGGAGGCCTCGCTGCGCCTCTCCTGATCGTCGGCGCCGGCGGCCACGACGTGCTCACCGAGCTGTTCGAGGTCGAGCTCTCGCTTCACGGGCGCCTCACCAGTTGCAGAGCCGTGCGCAACGCCTCGGACTCGTCCTCGGGCAGGGTCACGTCGCGCAGTGCATCACGCACCTCATGACTCGTATACCCCAGAGCCCGCAGTGCTTCTTCGATGGCCGCGTCAGCGTGTTCACCCACATCAGTCTCTCGAAAGTCGCTGTCGCTAACCACCTTGCCCTTGAGCTCGAGCACGATGCGACTGGCCGTTTTGGGTCCGATTCCCGAGATTGTCGCCACCTTCTTCACGTCCTCGGTATCGATCGCGTACGCCAACTCGGCCACGCTCATTGTGCGTAGGGCGCCGAGCGCGGTGGAAGGTCCTACCCCCGGGGTGGCAATCAGAAGTTCGAAGAACTCGCGCTCTTCGGCCCCGTAAAACCCAAAAAGTTGTATGGCGTCTTCGCGCACGACCGTATAGATGAAGAGTTCGAGCAGCTCATCAAAGGGCGGTGGGTCGCTCGAGGCGAGGTGAACCTCATATCCCACACCGCCCACATCGATCAGCAGCGCACCGTTTCTCAGTTGGTGCAGCACTCGCCCGCTGAGCCAGCCGATCACGCGCGCACCCCGTGGTCAAGCCGCCGCTCGGTGCGCACGATCATGAAGTACGCAATGGCCAGGGCCAGTGCGTCGGCCGCGTCGGCGGGACGGGGCACGTCGCTGAGTCCGCACAGTCGCGCCACCATTCCCTGCACTTGGCTCTTGGTCGCGGCACCGTATCCCGTCACCGCCAACTTGACCTCTTGGGCAGTGAACTGGCGCACCGTGACTCCGTCAATGCCGGCGAGCGCAATGGCCACTCCGCTCGCCTGAGCTACGGGAATCGCCGTCTTCGCGTTTCGCTGATAGAAGAGGCGTTCGACCACGACGGCCGACGGCTTCGTTTCGGCCAGCAGTGAGGAGAGTTCGACGTGCAGTTCGCGCAAGCGTTCTTCAACCCGGCTCGTGGGGTCCGTCTCGATCGTCCCCGCGCGCACCGCTCGAAACGACTCGACCCCGTCGAAGTTGCCTTCGATCAGTCCGTACCCGCAGCGGGTCAGACCGGGATCAACTCCGAGTACGAACATACGTTCGATATTACTGTGCGAGGTACTCCGAAGCCGGTATTGGGTCCGACGGCTCAGCCGTCGTACGCCACCAGGAGATCGTCGTCAATATCGAAGTTGGCGTAGACGTTTTGGACGTCGTCGTGCTCGTCGATCGCGTCCATCAGGCGCAGGATTTTCTTCGCTTCGCTCTCGTCACTGACGGGGATTGTGTTCTGGGGCACGAGGGTGAGGTCGGCGCTGAGGACTTTGAGTCCGTGACCTTCGAGTTCGTTGCGTACCGCACCCACGTCGTGGGGTTCGGTCGTCACGGTGTAGTTCTTGCCGGTCGCCTCGTAGTTCTCCGCGCCGGCTTCCATGATCCACTCGAGGAGTTGATCCTCATCCACCGGTCCTTGGACTTCGACGACGCCCTTGCGATTGAACTGCCAGGACACGGCACCTGGTTCGGCGATCGCTCCCCCGTTCTTGCCGAAGAGGTGCTTGATCTCGGCGCTGGTGCGGTTGCGATTGTCGGTCAGGGTCTCGACGATGACTGCCACGCCACCAGGACCGTATCCCTCGTAGCTGACCGGATCGTAGCGAACGCCCTCTAACTCGCCCGTCCCGCGCTTGATGGCGCGTTCGATCGTGTCCAACGGGACCGAGGACTCGCGGGCCTTTTGAAACATGGTGCGCAGGGCGGCGTTGGTCTCGGGGTCGCCGCCGCCCTCGCGGGCCGCGACCTCGACCTGTCGAATCAGCTTGGCGAAGACCTTGGCCCGAGCCGAGTCTTTGGCGCCCTTGCGGTGCTTGGTCGTTGCCCATTTGGAATGGCCGGACATGGTTCCTCCTGCCCCGAAGGGCTAGATAATCGTAATCGAATTTAGAGAGATTTGAGAAAGAGCTCGTGGACGCGCGCATCGTTCGAGAGCTCGGGGTGAAAGGAGAGACCCCACACCGCACCCTGACGCACGAAGACGGGGTGTTCGCCCTCGCCCGTGCCGCGATCGTAGGTTGCGAGCACCTCCACGTCGGAGCCCACGGCGTCGACGCGCGGCGCGCGAATGAAGATTCCCGGCACGCGCCCTACACCCTCGACGTCGAGTTCGGTCTCGAAACTCGCGATCTGACGGCCGTAGCCGTTGCGTCGCACCGAGGCGTCCAGCACGCCATAACTCCACTGATCGCTGCGACCATCCAGGACTTCGCGGGCGAGCAGGATGAGTCCGGCGCACGTGCCCAGGACTGGCAACTCCTCTTTGAGCTTGAGGGCCAGAGCGTCCTTCATACCCGAGGTCACGAGCAAGTGGGCAATGGCGGTGGACTCACCTCCCGGCATCACGAGCGCGTCGATCGCGTCGAGCTGCTCGGTCGTGCGGACTTTGACGACGTCAACGCCCAAGGATTCGAGCATCGCGGTGTGTTCGCCCACGTCGCCCTGCAGTGACAAGACGCCAACGCGCGTCATTACCAACCGCGTTCGGCCAGCCGCAGCTCCAACGTCGAGGTCTCAAACCCCTTCATCGCGTCGCCCAAGCCCGTCGAGACCTTGGCCACGACCGAGGCGTCTTCAAAGTGAGTGGCCGCTTCGACCATCGCCGCGGCCATGCGCACCGGATCGTCGCTCTTAAAGATCCCCGAGCCGACGAAGATCGCTTCGGCACCTAACTGCATCACCAGTGACGCGTCGGCGGGGGTGGAGAGACCGCCCGCGCAGAAGAGTGGTACGGGCAACTTGCCGGTCGCGGCAACCTCTTGGACCAGAGGCAGCGGAGCCTGGAGATCCTTCGCGAGTGCGTAGACCTCATTCGCGTCCGCGCTGTGCAACCGGCGCATCTGGGCGTTGATGGTGCGTAGGTGGCGCACGGCCTCGACCACGTTGCCAGTGCCGGCCTCACCCTTGGAACGAATCATGCACGCGCCTTCGCCGATACGACGCAGGGCCTCGCCCAAGTTCGTCGCCCCACACACGAAGGGCACGGTGAAGGCCCACTTGTCGATGTGGTTCTCCTCGTCGGCCGGAGTGAGCACCTCGGACTCATCGATGTAGTCCACGTCGAGAGCCTGGAGAATCTGGGCTTCGGCGAAGTGTCCGATGCGGGCCTTAGCCATGACCGGAATCGTCACGGCCGCTTGGATCTCTTGGATCATGAGCGGGTCGCTCATGCGCGCGACTCCCCCGTCGCGGCGGATGTCGGCGGGCACGCGCTCGAGGGCCATGACCGCTACGGCCCCAGCGTCCTCGGCGATCTTGGCCTGCTCGGGGTTGACGACGTCCATAATGACGCCGCCGCGCAGCATGTCCGCCAGCCCCCGTTTCACGAGGGCCGATCCGGTCGTGGGTGAAGAACTCATGACAACAGCCTAATGGCGGGCAATTACCACTCTTCGAGAGCCCGCGCCCGCAACTCCGGGTCATCAAGATCCGACAGGTCGCTGGTGGCGCGATCACTCCACGGGTTAAAGAAGACCCAACGCCACTCGTTGTACGTGGACGACGCAAAAAACGAGTCCGGGGCGAGTTGCTGACGCGCACACTTACGCAAGGCGCCGGCCAGGCCGAGCGGGTAGCGAATACTGGCGGCCGCCACCTCATCGGCCCGGTACGCCAGTGCGGGACCGGCCAGTTCACGACGCACGGGATCGCTGAGGGACGTGACCGCCGAGAGCGCCTCGCGCTCGAGCAGTCCGAGGCGTTGGCGCGCCAGGCAGTGTGCGACCACACCCTCGAGTTCGATGAGTTCGAAGTCCTGCATAACTGCCGAGGTGACAAAGAGCGAGTACTTCTGCGCGTCGGGAACGAGGGCCGCGTTGTAGCCGTGCTCATTCACGATGAACGCCGAGACGTGATCGACGCCAAAGGTGGCGGCCAAACGGTCCAGCACCGTCACCAGTCGTAGTCGCTCGGTGGGATTCCCACCCGGGGTAAAGGTGCTCAGCATCGCCGCACCCAAGGTGTTGCCCCGCTCCGCGAACGTCGACAGCGCCCGACGAAGGTCCCAGACGTAGAGGAGTCCGACCACGACACCGACGGCCGGCAACCACGGCACCGCGATTACGCCGACAATGAGTACCACGACAACCAGAGCGACGACCAACGTCTGAGGCAGTCGGCGCCGCAAGGCGAATGAGCGCACCGCATGCTCGTGTTGGTGACGTTCCGCGGTCGAAGGCGCGTAGGGATTGTTCCAGTTCGGATCGAGAACCGGGGTCACGTGGCGCTCGACGCGCTCACGCGAGCGCGAAGAGTGGGCGCGCCCCGAGCGCGGTCGTTGCTTGGTGGCCACGTTCTTAGGCTACTGGGTGCCCAAATCGCTCTTGCGCGAGCGCGTAGCGCGTCTCGTACGCTTCGACCAGCTTGGTCATCGACCAGTTTTCGGCGTACGCGCGGGCCGCTTTGATGCCATCGTCACTCTCCTCGGCGAGCGCGGCATCAATGGCCTGCTCCAGGGCGTGAGCGTCGCCCGGATGAAAGAGGCTGGCGTGTCCCCCGGCCGCCTCGCGATAGCCGTGGATGTCACTCGCCACCACCAGGGTCTCGCTCGACATGCCCTCTAAGAGGACCAGCCCGAAACTCTCGCCGTGCGTCGAGGGGGCAACGAGCACGTGCACACGTCGCATCCACGATCTCTTTTGGGCGTCGCTGACCCGACCCAGAAACACGACGCGCCCGTCATGGGCGGCGAGGGCTTCCAGGCGAGCTCGATCAGGCCCGTCGCCCGCGATCACCAGTCGCCACGGTCGCCCGCCGCGCGAGTTGTGCTCGCGCGTTGCCTCAATTACGGTGGCGACACCCTTGCGCTGATCGAGTCGGCCAACGAAGAGCAGCACGACCTCGACGGAACGCTCCCGCGCCGAGGTCACAAAGCGCTCGGTCTCAAATCCGTTAAAGAGGACGTCGCACTCAGTCCCGGTCACTGATTCGATCGTGGAAGCCGCAGCGGCACTGACGGCGACCGAGACGTCCAATCCCTTGGACAGAGAACGAATGATCGGTGCCCCGAACTTAAGTGCGGGCCCCGAACCGGAACGGTGGAAGCTGCCCACCGACGGATAGCGATGTGCACGAAGGCTCACCCAGGTCAGCAGCGGCGCAAAGGGTTCGTGGTAGTGCACGACGTCGGGCGCAAACATTGCGAGCGCGCCACGCGCCTGGAACGCAGCTCGCGGTGACAGCGTGAGGGGCGCACGAGATCCGTTGGCCGGCACCGACATGAGGCGCCCGAAGCGCAGCACCTCGGCCGGCGTGTCGTAGTGGGCGTCGTCTCGGGCATCAGGCGCGAGCACGAGCACGTCGTGGCCGCGCGCACTCAACACGCGACTCATGGCGAGCACCTGCTCTTGTACCCCGCCATACACGCTGAGTGCGTAGGGCGACACCAGAGCGACGCGAGAACTCACGAGGCGAACCGTGATTGGAGCACGTGCCACTGCTCGGGCGCTCGTCGAATGAGGTGCTCAAGTTCACGCGTGACGTCTTGGGTGACGCGCTGGACGTCTCCGCGCAGTCGTGCGGTCCGCGTGGTGTCGATGGGTGGCGTGACCACGGCGTAGTGATCGCGGCCCGGTCCCGTGTAACACGCGGCCGCCACCAGCGTTGCGCCCGTGCGCAGCGCAAGGGTGGCGGGGCCCGGCGGCATCGTGACTCGTTCGCCAAAGAACTCCACCTCGATCCCATTGTCCTGGATGTCGCGGTCACAGAGCAGCCCCACCACACCCCCCGCGCGCAACGTCGAGAGCAGCACGGTGCCCGCGTGCTCATTGAGCGGCTCGATGAGAATCCCCATGGCCTCTCGCTTCTTCTTGAACCAAGTGAAGAGCTCGGGCGGGTCGAGCTCCTCGGCCACCGCGGTCATGGTGAGACCAATGGTGTCGAGAAACGCTCCACCCCACTCCCACGAGCCGATGTGCGGTAAGGCGATGATGAGACCTTGGCCGCGCTCTTTCGCGGCAACCAAGTGCTCAAGTCCTTCGGCGATCTGGAAGCGCGCGCTGACGGTCGATTTGGGGATCCGAGGAAGCTTCGCCCCCTCGGCCCAGTAGTGGCCATATCCGCGAAAGCCGCGGTCGACGAACTCCTCGAGGAGATCGTCAGCCACGCTCGACCCGGGGACGTCGAGCACGTGGCGCAGATTGTTTTCGAGGTGCCGACGTGAGGTGGTGGTTCGTCGACCCAGCGCCTGGGCGATCGTTTCGGCCACAGCCTCGTCGAATCGTTCGGGCAGCACCTCCATCGCCGAACCCAACGTCTTGAGCGCGACAACGCGCGCACGAGGGGTCACGCTTAGTGGCGCGAGGCGCGACTCAGTCCCTCGCGCAGTCGTCGAGTGTGTTGACGGGTGCGGCGAGGGGCGGGAATGGGGGCGGGGGCTGGTCGAGCGGCCACCTGCCACACTCGCCAGAATCGACCGATCGCGGTCATTGCGGTGAGTCCCAACATGACCCACAGCACCGGGATAAATATGGTGTAGCTGACGAGACCAATGCCGAGCAGAATAAGGCGCTCCGCGCGCTCCATCAGGCCACCCTTGGCAGCCAGGCCCAGACTCTCGGCCTTGGAGCGCTCGTACGAAATCAAAAACGTCGTGGCCAAGATGCCAAAGGGCAACAACACGAGTTGACCGTGGTGGTGTGCGGTGAGGTAGTACGCCACACCGCCCATGAGCACCGCGTCGCCGACCCGATCGGTCACCGAGTCAAAAAAACTGCCGCGTTGGCTGGCGCGTTGGCTCGCCTTGGCAACCGCCCCGTCCAGCAGGTCGTGAAGGCCGGTCAGCGTCAAAAGGACGATCGCGAGCCAGTTGTAGCCGGCCCCGATGGCAAAGGCGGTCGCACAGGCGAAGATCAGGCCCGAGGTCGTGACCACGTCCGCCGAGAGGCCGATTCGAACGAGCCCGCGCCCCACGGGCGCCATGCGAGCGTCTACCGATTGACGGAATTTGCCGTCGAACATCGATCCTCTTGGCTCACGTTGGGCATTCTACCTCTACCGATCAGTAACTCCGGCGTCCAACTGGGCGTGAACTTTGCGCCAGGTCACGTCCAGGGACTCTGAGAGCACCCGAGTCTCACCAATCGAGGTCATGAAGTTGGTGTCGCCGTTCCAGCGCGGCAGGCTGTGGGCGTGCAGGTGCCGGGGAATTCCCGCGCCGGCCGCCGAGCCCAGATTCATACCCACGTTCATGCCGTCGGGACCGTAGGCGGCGTTCAGGGCGATCACGGCACGGCGCAGGACCCCCGAGAGATCCAGGTACTCCGCGTCGCTCAGGTCCTCGAGCGCAGCCACATGACGATAGGGGACGATGAGCAGGTGTCCCGATCCGTAGGGAAACGCGTTGAGCACGAGGTAGGTGTGGTCGCTCCGCCACAGCACGCCGGTCGCCTCACTGACGGGCTCGGTCGCGAGTTGACAGAACACACAACCGTCACTGTCCTGGTCGTGCTCACCTTGAAACGCACTTGAGACGTAGCTCTCGCGCCACGCCGCAGACAGGCGATCGAGTCCCACTCAGGGAGCCTCGGGCGAGGCGTGGCGAGCGACCTCGTCCACCAAGCGTTCGGCGAACTCGGCGACGCTGACTCCGCGCTCGGGATCGTTCGAGCCGCGGGCGTTCACGCCAACGGTGCCGGCCGCGACGTCGTCATCACCCACCACGAGCACGTAGGGAATCTTCTCCAGCTTCGCCTTGCGAATCCGCGCTCCCAGTGGCTCACTCGCCTCGTCGACTTGAGTCCGCAGACCGCGTTCACGTAGGAGGGCCGCGACCTCGTTGGCGTAGTCATCGTGATCGTCGCGTACCCCGAGTACGCGGACCTGTTCCGGGCATAGCCAGGTGGGCAGGTTGCCCGCGAAGTGCTCGATCAAAATCGCCATGAAGCGTTCCACCGAGCCAAAGAGCGCGCGGTGGATCATGATCGGGCGCTGGCGTGAGTTATCGGGGGCCACGTAGGTCGCGTCGAAGTTGTGGGGAGTCTGAAAGTCGAGTTGGACCGTGGAGATCTGGTGGGTGCGGCCGATCGCGTCGCGCGCCTGGACCGAGATCTTGGGTCCATAGAAGGCGCCCCCACCGGGGTCCATCGCGAACTCGAGACCTGCGTCGCGACACACGTCGGCCAAGATCGCCTCGGCCTCGGCCCAGTCCTCGTCGCTGCCGATCGCCTTACCGGGCGGGCGCGTCGAGAGTTCGAGGTAGAAGTCGTTGAGCCCGAAGTCTCGCAGCAGTTCGAGCACGAAGTTAAGCGTGCGCGTCAACTCTTCGTACATCTGGTCGCGGGTACAAAAGATGTGCGCGTCGTCTTGGGTCATGCCACGCACCCGCGTAAGGCCCTGGACCACGCCAGACTTCTCGTAGCGGTACACCGAGCCGAACTCGAAGTAGCGCAGCGGCAACTCACGGTAACTGCGTTGACGCGCATTAAAGATGGTGATGTGAAACGGGCAGTTCATCGGTTTGAGGTAGTACCGCTGGCCTTCGTCGAGCTCCATGGGGGGATACATGCCCTCGGCGAACCACGTGAGATGGCCCGAGGTCACAAAGAGGTCTTCTTTCGTGATGTGGGGTGAGTAGACGAAGTCGTAGCCCGAAACCTCGTGGCGCTGGCGTGAGTACTCCTCCATCACGCGTCGAATGATGCCGCCCTTGGGGTGAAAGAGCACGAGGCCGGGGCCGATCTCGCCCGGAAAGGAAAAGAGGTCGAGTTCGGCCCCCAACTTGCGATGATCTCTCGCTTCGGCTTCTTCCAGTTGGCGAAGGTGGGCTGCCAAGGCGTCCTTGGACTCCCAGGCCGTGCCGTAGATGCGTTGGAGCTGGGGGTTCTTCTCGTCGCCGCGCCAGTACGCACCGGCCACGCGGGTGAGTTCGAAGTACCCGAGTCGAGCGGTCGAGGGAACGTGCGGTCCACGGCACAGGTCCACGAACGTCGGCGAGTTCTGGTAGGTCGAGACCACCTGGTCGCCGCCCGTTTCGGCCAGGTCCTCCTCGTCGCCCGCGGCGACGCCCTCGATGATCTCAATCTTGAAGGGCTGATTAGAAAAGATCGCCAGTGCCTCGGGTATCGAGTACTCATGGCGCACAAACGGCTGGTCTTCGGCCACGATGGCGCGCATCTCGGCCTCCACCTTCGGCAAGTCGTCGTCGCTAAAGTGCGCTCCACCAGGAAGTTCGAAGTCGTAGTAAAAGCCGTCGCGAATGGCCGGCCCAATCGCGTAGTGGGCCCCGGGCCACAGACGCGTGACGGCCTGGGCCATCACGTGAGCGCTCGAGTGACGCAACACCTCGCGACCGTCGTCACTCGCGGGCGTCACGATCGCCACCTTGTCACCGTCACCGAGTGGGGCCAAAAGGTCGGTCAGCGCACCATTCACCCGTGCCGCCACCGCGTCCTTGGCCAGACGAGGTCCGATTGCGGCGGCCAGATCGAGCGAGTTGGAGCCCTCGTCGAGGCTGCGCGAACTGCCGTCGGGCAACTCAACTGTGATCTCGGACATCGCTCCCTTTCGCTTGATTACAGCGTAACGCCGAGCAATGCGGCAGCCGAAGTGACCTTGGATCCGGCGTGGGCGGCCGCGTCGACGGCGCGCAGCGCGCCGGGCGTATCGAGGTCGTCGTCGAGGGCCGCGCGCACCTCATCGAGCACGTCGGAACTGCGTCCCGTCATCGTCGAGCGCCACGTCGCGAGCCGCGACTCGGCGCGTGAGAGCAGTTCATCGCGCCACTCCCAGTCGGCGCGGTAGTGCTGATCGAGCAGCGCGAGTCGCACGGCCGCGGACTCCGAGCGTGCGACGAGATCGTGCACGAACACCAAGTTGCCCAGCGACTTGCTCATCTTCACCCCGTCGAGTCCCACGAGACCCACGTGCATCCAGTGCTTGACGAAGGGTTCCCCGGTGACGGTCTCGCTCTGGGCAGCTTCACACTCGTGGTGCGGGTAGGCGAGGTCGCGCCCTCCCCCGTGCACGTCGAGGGTGACGCCGAGTTCTCGCAGCGCGAGCGCCGAACACTCGATGTGCCAGCCTGGTCGCCCCGGTCCCCAACGCGACTCCCAGGCCGGTTCGTCCTCCAGCGAGGGCTGCCACAGCACGAAGTCAAGTGGGTCACGCTTGTTGGGGTCGTCGGGACGGCCCCCGTGTTCGGCCGCCAGTTCGAGCATCCGAGGGCGCTCAAAGTGACTCACCTGACCGAAGCGCGGGAACGTCGCGACGTCGAAGTACACGGCACCGTCCACTTCGTAGGCGGCCCCGCGATCGACGGTCGCGCCGATCAACGTGAGGATCTCAGAGATCGCCGAGGTCGCGCGCGGTTCGGAGTACACCGGCAGGACGTTCACGAGCTTCATGTCGCGCTCGAAGATGACCATCTCTTCGGCCGCCAGGTCGAGGTAGTTCACCCCGAGCTCTCGGGCCTTTCGCAAGATGTCGTCATCAACGTCGGTGACGTTGCGCACACAGCGCGCGTCATGTCCGAGATCGGTGAGTCGACGAACTAGGACGTCAAAGGCCAGGTAGACGAAGGCGTGGCCCAGGTGCGCGGCGTCGTAGGGAGTAATGCCACAGCTGTAGAGACTGACTACGGGACCGACTTCGAGCGGGTAGACCCCCCGACGCGCACTGTCATAGAGCTGCATCAGTCGTTGAGTCCGACCAGTTTGACGTAGGTGTGAGCGCGATGACGAATGTTGATCGAGATGCACACGGCCGTGAACGCTTCCACCGCACTCGCGAGCGACATCGAGCCGGCCTCCACGGCCCGCAGCCCCGGCATCTCGTTCACCATGGCCACCACGGCTGTGCGAGCCGACTCGTGATCCGAGAACACCATGACGTCCGCATCCAGTTCGCTGTCGAGGTTCTCCATCTCACTGGCCGGCAGATGATGAAAAGCACCGACGATCTGGCTCTCGGGCAACGCGAAGGCCAACTGAGCGGCCATCGAGCCCCGCGGCGGGTAGAGCGGGACGAGCTCTTTGCCCTCGCGCACCAGCGCGTTCACCATCGAGATGACGATCTTTCCGTGCAACGACTTTCGCAGAGACTGAGCCGTTTGGACGGCGGAGTCCCACGGCGTCGCGAGTACCACAAGATCGCACTCGGCGGCGTGCTCGTTGGTCCCTCCGCCGATCGCACCCGAGCCGCGTGTCGTGAGACCAGCGACGGCGTCGCGCGCACGAATCTCATCGCGCGATCCGATGACCACGTCGTATCCGGCACTCGCCAGACGCACCGCCACGCCCCGACCCGCAGGACCGGTCCCGCCTACTACGCCCACGCTCGTCATTGTCGTCCCCAATGCTCAAAACCTAGAAGTACGCTAGCGACATGGCACTCCTGAGCGATAACCGTATCCTGATCACGGGGGTCCTGACCGACGACTCACTGGCCTACGGCATCGCCCGTCGCGCGCTCGAAGAAGGGGCCACGATCGCCCTCTCGGGCTTCGGTCGCGGTACCTCGATCACCCGACGCACCGCCAAGAAGCTGGGCGACGTCGGCGAGATCATTGAACTCGACGTCATGGATCCCGAGCAGGTCGAGCGCGCCGCCGAAGAGGTTGCGGCGCGTTTCGGGCGTCTCGACGGTCTCGTGCACGCCATCGGCTACGCCCCGCCCAGTTGCCTGGGCTCGGGCATGTTCGTCGCACCCTTTTCTGACGTCTCGATCGCGATGCACGCCTCGACGTATTCCCTCGCCGCCCTGGTCGGAGCGTTTCGCCCGCTCCTCCAGAAGAGTGAAGCCAATGGCGGGGCGTCGGTGGTGGCCTTGGACTTCGACGGGTCACGCGCGTATCCGATGTACGACTGGATGGGCGTCATGAAAGCGGGACTGGAGTCCCTCGGTCGCTATCTGGCGCGCGAAGTGGGACCCGATCGCATTCGAGTCAACATGCTGGCCGCGGGTCCCGTGCGCACGATGGCGGCCAAGTCGATCCCGGGATTCGAACTCTTCGAAGAGACGTGGGGCGAGCGAGCGCCCTTGGGGTGGGATGTCCACGACGCCAGCGCGGTCGCCGACACCGCGGTGGCCCTACTTTCCCCCTTGCTGCGCGCGACCACGGCCTCCATCATCCACGTCGATGGTGGCGCCCACGCGATGGGCTAGCGCGAGAGCTACTTCTCCTGGCCCTTGAACTGCGTCTCGTAAAGATCGCGGTAGAGCCCGGGCTGAGCGTGCAGTTGGGTGTGGGTACCGCGCTCGACAATGCGACCGGCGTCGACCACCAGAATCTGGTCGGCGTTGCGAATGGTGGACAGGCGGTGGGCAATCACGATCGAGGTGCGTTGACTCATTGTCTCATCGAGCGCTCGCTGGACGGCCGCCTCGCTCTCGGTGTCCAAGTGGGCGGTCGCCTCATCGAGAACGACGACGCTCGGCGCCTTGAGGAGAAGTCGCGCGAGCGCGACACGCTGCTTCTCACCACCCGAGAGTCGGTACCCGCGCTCGCCCACCACCGTGGCGAGACCCAAGGGTAGTGACGCCACCAGATCCGCGATCTGGGCGGACGCCAGCGCACGAGCCATCTCTTCATCGGTGGCGTCGGGCTTGGCGAAGAGCAAATTGGCACGCAGCGTGTCGTGAAAGAGGTGCGCATCCTGGGTGACCACTCCCACGGTCGCGTTCAGCGACGCCGTGGAGGCGTCACGTAAGTCGACGCCGTTGATCGTCACCGAACCCGCATCCACGTCGTAGAGGCGTGAGACCAACATCGAAATCGTGGTCTTGCCGGCACCACTCGGCCCCACCAGAGCCGTCATCGTTCCCGGCTCGACGACAAAGTTGATGTCGTGGAGAACTGCGGTGCGCGGCGTATCGTCGAGTCGCGCCACCGCCTCCAGCGACGCGAGTGAGACGTCTTCGGCCCCGGGGTACGAAAAGTCAACGTGGGTGAATCGCACCTCGGCCGGTCCCGGGGGGATCGTCACCGGATGTTCGCTCTCTTTGATCATCGGCTCGAGGTCCAATACCTCAAAGAGTCGCTCGAAGCTCACCATCGCCGACATGTAGTCAATGTTGAGACTGGAGAGTTGGGTCAAGGGACCGTAAAGCCGTCCCAAGTACGCGGTGAGTGCGACCACGGTACCGATAGCAAAGACCCCGTGAATCACTTCGACGGCGCCAAATCCGTAGGCGAAGGCCGTCGCCAGCGACGCCGTCAGCGTGAGCGAGATGAAGAAGAAACGCTGGTAGGTCGCCTGGCGTATACCAATGTCACGTACTTGGGCCGCGCGAACTTCAAAGTTCTCACGTTCCTCGGCGGGACGTCCGAACAGCTTGACCAGCATGGCGCCGGAGACGTTGAATCGCTCAGACATCACCATGTTCATCTCGGCGTTGAGCTCCATGCCACGCTGGAACAGCGTGCCCAGTCGCCGTCCCACCCGACGCGCGGGAATGAGGAAGACGGGCACGAGAACGAGGGCCACGAGCGTGATCGGCCAACTCAAGATGAACATCACCACCAGAACGATGACGACCAGCACGAGATTGCCGACCACGTTAGAAAAGAGGTCCGTGAAGGCCTGTTGAGCGCCGATGACGTCGTTGTTGAGTCGGCTGATCAGCGCGCCCGTCTGGGTGCGCGAGAAAAAGGCAATCGGCATTTCTTGGATGTGCTGAAAGACCTCGGCGCGCAGGTCGTAGATGAGGCCTTCCCCGATTACGGCCGACACCCGTCGCTCAAACATCTGGAGACCCGCGTCGGCGATAGCGAGGAACGCCGTAAACGTCGCTAACCACACCACCAGATGGATGCTGTGTTCGGGGATCCCCACGTCGATGATCTCGCGCAGGATGAGCGGTGAGACCGAGGAGATGACGGCGTCGACCACGACGACGCTCAAAAAGAAGATCAGGGCACGTCGGTAACGGCGCGCGAACTTGAGGATACGCGGCAGCGTGCCCTTTTTGATCCGGTGCTCGAGGATCTTTCGGTCCCGCCGCAGGGAGCGCAGGCCGCTGAAACCGCCGCGTCCCATGCCGCCGCCGTGCATACTCATCGCGTTCCTTTCGCCCTTGGCAGTGTAGGAAGCGCCATGACGCGTACGAGCGCGTGAGATCCCTTACGTCGCAAGCGCGCTCACGATGATGACGAGACCGAGGATCATCATCACGCACGCGCCGACTTCGCGCATCACCACCAAACGCTTCGGAGATCCGGACAGCCATTCCCGCGCGGTGCCGGCAATGATGCCCCACGTCGAGTCGCTACAGAACGCGAGGCCGGTAAAGATGACGCCGAGAAGCAACAGCTGCACCGTGACGTTGCCCCTGGAACGATTCACGAAGTGCGGAAAGACGGCGACGAAGAAGACGAGCGCTTTGGGATTCAAGACGCCCACCGTGAAACCTTGGCGCACGATCGTGGTGTTGCGCGGTCGAACCCCTTCGCGTTCGCTCATCGCGCGCGCGTGCTCGTGACGATGGCGCATCGCACCGACTCCGAGCCAGATGAGATATCCCCCGCCGAGGACTTGCAGCACGATCGAGAGCACCTTGGAATGCGCGAGCAGTGGACCGAGTCCCACCGCCACGATCACCGAGAGAATGAGAGTACCCAAGCAGTTCCCGAGGACCGTGAGCACCGCCACGGCGCGGCCCCACGCGATACCCCGCGCCAAGGTGAAAAGAACGCTCGGTCCGGGCACGATGATGATGACCAGCGACGCCACCACGAATGTGGCGAGTTGACCTCCGCTAATCACCCCTACTCCCATCGAGTGGACCGCCCGAAAGCGACCGCTATTGATGTCCCTACTCGCGTCCCGCGATTCGTTCACGCTACCGGAGACACTCTCGACGTCCCCAGCGCCGCGGGTTCTAACTTGTGGTCATGAGTCCACGAACCGTCCAGTTTCCAGCCCCGTTTTCCTGGGGCACGTCGACCTCGGCGTATCAGATTGAAGGTGGCAACGACAACACCGACTGGTGGCGTTTCGAGCGACTGCCCAATAGTCCCGCGGCCGAGGTGTGCGGCGACGCGTGCGATTCCTGGCACCGCTACGAAGAAGATCTCGACATTCTCGCGTCACTCGGTCTTGACTCGTTTCGACTCTCGATCGAGTGGGCCCGCATCCAGCCCGACCAGGGTGTGGTCTCGAGCGAAGCCCTCGCGCACTATCGCAACGTGCTGCTCGCGTGCCGCGAGCGTTCGATCACTCCCGTAGTCACCCTGCACCACTTCACGCTGCCCCTGTGGGTCGCCGACCACGGTGGCTTCGAGAGCCCCGACATCGTGGGCTGGCTCGCCGACTACGCCCGCGTGGTGAGTGAGTCACTCGGTGACCTCATCGGAGTGGCGTGCACCATCAACGAACCGAACATCGTCGCGTTGATGGGATACCTTCGCGGATTCTTTCCGCCCCAAGTGCACAGTTGGGAGCGCTTCGTCGCGGTCAATGAGACAATGCGCGCATGTCACGTCGCGATGCGAGACATGCTCGCCGAGGGTCCAGGAACCTTTCCCATCGGACTACCTCTCTCCCTGCACGAGTGGGCGGCCGTAGAAGGGTCCGAAGACCGAATGGAGAGCCTGCGCGACGAGATGGAAGACAAGTACTTGCTCACCCGAGCGGGAGATGACTACGTCGGCGTGCAGTGTTACACCAAGTTCACCATCGGCCCGGACGGTCTGGAGCCGCCCGACGGCGAGACGACCGAGATGGGCTATCTGTTTTGGCCCCAGGTCGTGGAGTACACCGCCCGTCGGGCGTCCGAACTCACCGGACTGCCGGTCATCGTCACCGAGAACGGGATCGGCACGGCCGACGACCGCCAGCGAATCCGCTACCTGGACGAGGCCCTCACCGGCCTCAAGCGCCTGCTCGATGAGGGTCGCGACGTGCGCGGGTACTTTCAGTGGTCGCTGCTCGACAACTTCGAGTGGAACCTCGGGTACCGCCCGCAATTCGGGATCGTCGCGGTCGATCGAAAGACCTTCGCCCGCACCAAAAAGCCATCAGCGGACTGGTTCGCGCAACGTGTTCGCAACTTCTTTACATCTCCGTGACATCTAGCTAAAGCGAAGTTTTGGCGCCAATAACGCACCTACGATTATTTACGCGAGAGTACAAATAATTGAAGTATTCCCCCTTACTCGCAGTACGCGGAGGTGCGTGATGAGACAACCAAGCCTTGTCCATCCAACGAAGTTTGCGACCAAGTTTGGCGCAATTATCGGCGTGTTTGTCCTTGTCGGAGGTCTTTTCGTGTGGAACATGGCCGAACACGCGACGCCGTCGGCCGCCGCCCCAGCGCCGGCGTGCACCACCAGCAATCTCGACGTCTGGCTCAACACCATGGGCAACGGCGCGGCGGGAAGTTCGTACTACAACCTCAATTTCACCAATCTCTCCGCGCACAGTTGCACCCTGTACGGCTACCCCGGTATCTCGGCGATCACCCAGACCGGCATCCAGCTGGGCAGCTCGGCCGGGCGCAACGCCGAACACGCCCCCGCCCACATCACGCTCACCAGTGCGCGCACCGCGCGAGGATTCGAGACCTCAACTGCTCACAACACCGCCACCGTGGTCCTGCAAATCACCGTGGCTGAGAACTTCCCGAACGCAACGTGCTCGTGGATTACCGCCGCCGGGTTACGCGTCTACCCACCAAACCAAAAAGAGTCGACGGTTGTGCCCTACCCCTTTGTGGCGTGCGCCAAGGCCGGACCCGTCTTTCTTCACGTCGAAGCGATCCAGCGCTTCGTCGCCACTCAGTAGCGACGCCGGGACACGCGGCGGCGGCCGCGTCAGGACGTGTTAACGAATCCGCAAGGTCGTGTCCATAGCATTTACAGGTGCCTCGCGACAGGAACAACGGCCGCGGCGACGTCACACCTCCGCCACTGGCCAACCACGACCGCCTGCTCGCTCTTGGCAACACCGTGAATGGTCGTCGGCGACGTGCCGCGAGACGTACCGAGCCGAAGAAACGTCGATGGTTGCGACGATCGTTGATCGCTTTCGGCGTCGTGATCGCATTGGTCGTCGGAGCCGTCGTCGGCGATTACTACTACCTCGGCTCTCTCGTCAAGAAGGTTCCGGTGAAACACCTGCAGACTTCGACCGCCGCATCCGAGAACATCTTGCTCATCGGATCGACGACCCGATGCGGGCTGAAGCAGCAGAACGTCGCCTACGGCCTGTGCTCCGAGGGCGTCACCGGGGTCAACAGCGACATCGACATGATCTTGCACCTGGATCCGGCCACCCACTCGGTCTCCTTGCTCTCGATACCGCGTGACACCTTCGTACCCAACGCCCGCATCATCGGTGCCAACAAGATCGACGCCGCGCTGTACGAAGGCCCGAGCCAACTCATTACCGCCATCGAAGAGGATTTCGGGATTCCCATCAACAACTACGTCGAGTTGAACTTCGACACCTTTGCGAACGTGGTGAACGCACTTGGTGGGGTCAAGATGTACTTTCCCATTCCGATCTTCGACGCCGAGTCCGGACTCAACATTGAACGTGCGGGCTGTTACGACCTCGACGGCTATCACGCGCTACAGGTCGTGCGGGCACGTCACCTCCAGATACAGCCAGATCCCTCGAATCACGACCCGAGGTCCTGGCCCTATGAGGCACTTTCGGACATCGCGCGCATTCGGCGCACTCACGAGTTCTTGCGAGTACTCGCCGCCAAAGTCGCCGCTCGGGGGCTCGGCAACCCTCTGACCGACCAGAGCATTCTGACCGCGGTCCTACCGAGTTTGACCGTGGACAGCGGATTCAGCGAAGGCAAGATGGCGAGCCTCGCCGAGACCTTCGCTCACGTCAACATTGGCAGCGTCCCCCAGTTCACGTACCCCGTGTCGGACGTCGAGACCGGATCGTTGCTCTACCAGGGGTACTACTACGGCGACGTGGTCTTTCCCGTGGAGCCCGACGGTCAGCGCGCCATCGACACCATCTTCGGCGTGAAGTCCGGAACGAACACCTTTAGCGGCACCGCGCTGCCAGCACCCTCGAGTGTCAAGGTCAGCGTCGAAAACGGCACCGGGGTCGCGAGTGAGACCGCCGCCATCGCGACTCCCTTGAGCGCGGACGGGTTCGACGTCCTGTCGACGGGCACCGTGACGCCAAATGGCCCCGTGGCCGAGACGGTCGTGTGGTACGGCGGACCTCCTCCGCCTGCGCACGGCAACTGGTCGAGTCCGAGTTTGGCCGCGGCCGAGTCCATCCTGAGCCAACTTCAGGGTCCGGCGGTCTTGGGCTACGACCCGAGCGAGGTGACGCCTGGCGCCACCGTCACCATTCAGACCGGTACGGCACTCTCTGTTACTCCAACGGCGTCCACCACCACCACGACCACGCTCGCAAAGCACCGCACCACGACGACCACGGTGACGTCACCAACCACGACGACGACCGGCGACTACACCCCGCCCGGAATGAGAAACAACGCCGACTTCACGACGCCGAGCGCAGTCAACCCGGCGCTCGAACCCTGGGACCCTCGCGCGTGCAACGTCGCGGGCACGGGACCTGCGACAACGCCGTAGATCACTGACACTTCTGGTCGTAGTCTGCGCCACCAGGTTGGAGGGCCGCGCCGGAGTTCGGACTGATCATCAGGCACGATTCATCGACCGCCACAAACTGACTGGCCGGAATCGCCTTGAGTTGATCAACCTCGGTGTACGACCAGCGTCGATCGGCCGTGCCCTGGAAGTACCAGTTGCTGCCGTTGTCGGCGAGGATGAGCCCGTAGGTCTTCATCGTGGTGAGAACCACCTGGCAGAAGGCACTGCACTGCGAACTGGGAAGAGTGAAGGACGCGTTGAGGCGAAACCGCGCACCCATCGGCGGACAACTCGCGTCAGCTTGACCGGCCTCGTGACGCGCGGGCCACAGGAACGACTCCTGAGTGCACTGCGCGGTAAAGCGAATCGCGTGGTCCATCGAACCGGAGGCGACTTCGTTGTAGTTCACCAGTCCTGGCAGAATCGGCAGACCAGCCGCGTCGGCCGACGTGAAGTTGGCGGGTCGAAGCGCGTTGGATCGCAGGTTCCACTCGGCGCCCGAACCCGCGGTTGACCGACCACCCGGATGGTACTGCGTGTCCCAGGTCTCGTAGAGCGTGCAGGCCGGCAGCGCGCCCGAGCGCCGCGGATCCACCATGAGGGCGTGACGATCGGATCCGCCCTCAATGGGCGTGCGTGCGTTGAGCGGATACTCGCCGCGGTAACTCTCCGAGGCGTACTGAAACGCGATGTGCGTGAGTGCGGTGCCCGCGGGCACGATCTCCCAAGGAATGCCGTACGGCGCCGACGGGTCTCCCGACGGGCCGTAGTCCGGATGCAGGTACGTGCTCGAGGAGTCCATCGCCGCCAACCACGTCGCGCTGTACGCGTTCACGGGGAGACTCGTAATCGGCGTATTCCACACATTGTTGGCGGGAAACGCCGGACAGTTCGTGCCGGGAATGATCGTGCCCGGTGCTCGCGTCGACGCCGACGCAACGGTCGGGGCCACCAGCAATGAGGCCACCGTTACGAGAGCCAGGACCCACCAGAATCGGGCTCGAGCGGGGGTCTGAACCGACGACTCGCACCGGCGCCCTGGCCACATGGCTGTCACGAGCGGAGCGTACCATTGAGTCTTTTCCAGACGATGTCGCGACGACGCAGCACAATGGGGAGATGACTGAGCGCCTGACGAGGGAGTTTTTCGCTCGAGATCCTGTGGTGGTTGCGCGCGCTCTCGTGGGAACCGTCATCGTTGTTGCGCACCACGACGAACCACTACGAGCACACATCACCGAGGTCGAGGCGTACGCGGGAGCGCGTGACCCCGCCTCGCACGCCTTCCGAGGCCCGACGCCTCGAACGCAGATCATGTTCGGTCCCGCGGGCTACGTCTACGTCTACAAGAGTTATGGAATTCACTGGTGCATGAATATCGTCACCGGCGCGCCCGGTGTGGCGAGTGCAGTGCTACTGCGCGGCGCGATCGCGCTCGAAGGCGATTCGCTTCTCGGCAACATGATCGGTCCCGGACTTCTCACTCGCGCTTTGGAGATAACCGGCGCCGACAACGGCGTCGACGTCTGCGAGGAGCCCCCTGGGCGGATCTACTTTCTCTCTCGAGAACGCGGCGAGCGATGGCGCGTGGGTCAGTCGACGCGTATTGGGATATCGAAGGCCACGGACCGACCGTGGCGATTCGTCGCCGAGAAGGCTCCGAACCCACGAAGTGCGATCTAGACGTCAAGGGGTGCTAGCACTAGGCAAACTCGTGAGGTTGCCCATCTGTCATCAGGTCGATCGGCCAATCAGACTGGCGCGAGCACCCAGGATCTAGTGATTTGTGGAGGTCGTTAGCCCAATGAGCCACGCCCTTCGAGTCGCCTGGTTCCGGTACCGGGCGAGTTTTCGTCGGCGATGGGCTGGCTACCTGACGATCGTGGTACTCATCGGGTCGGTGGGGGGGGTGGCTCTCGCGTCGCTCGCGGGGGCCCGGCGCACTGACTCGTCCCTACCGACGTACGTGGCCAGCACCAATCCCTCAACACTCGCGATGTTTAGCACGTACGACGACCCCGACTTGGGGGTCCATACGGGCTACGACCCGACGGTGGACAGAACAATCGCACATCTGCCGTTGGTTGAACACTCAACCAACGGCATCATCTTTGACGCCAACATCAAGGAAAGCGGGTTGAAGGGTATTCACTTTCACATCCTCGCTGGCGAAACTCCGCCGACAATCATTGGCAGCACGGATGGAGAGTTTTCCAAGGTCGACCGAGTCACCCTGGTCAGGGGACACCTCGCCAATCCCGACCGGCGAAACCAAGCTGTCGTGAATCTCGTGGCCGCCCGCGAGCTGGGCGTTCATATCGGTTCGGTCGTTCAACTTCCCTTCTATACCGATGCGCAGGCTCAGGTCGGGACGCCGTTCTTGATTCAGAACATCCGAATCGTGGGAGAGATAGTCCTGGCCAACAATGTCGTGGAAAGCGATTTCGACGCGTTGGGGTCCCCCACCATGATTCTTTCGCCGGCGCTGACCCGCTTTCTGGCACCGCAATGTGCCACCGGCACAGAACTCTTCTTGCAACTTCGCGGCGGGGACCGCAGCGCCAACCGTCTGCTCACCGAGGTGAATCGGGTCGATCCCAACGTCACAAAGTTTGGTGGAGATCAACTCACTTCGAGTTTCGTCTCGCCCGCCCAACAGGCGATTGAGCCCGAAGCGATTGCACTGGCAGTGTTTGGCGGCATCGCAGGTCTGTCCGTCATACTCATCGCTGGACTGATGATCGGTCGCATGACTCGCGCTGAGTCCGAGGAGACCAGCATCGTGCGCGCATTCGGCGCGAATCGGCTCACGTTGATCAGCGACCAGTTGTTCGGCGTCGTGGCGGCGTTGTTCGTGGGCTCGCTCGCCGCCGTCGCCGTCGCCTACGTGCTCTCTCCTCTCGCGCCCCTAGGCCCAGTTCGACCCGTCTATCCGACCGCGGGATTGGCGTTCGATTGGCGTGCGCTCGGTTTCGGATTTCTGGTCCTGTTGTTCGCTCTCAGTGCCCTCGCGACGGTCTTTTCGCTCCGCGCCGTGCAAAGGATCTCGGCTAGTCGTCACTCCGGACCCCTGCTTCGAGAGGGTCGCATCGTGCGTTTCAGCGCAAACTCCGGTCTCCCGATCTCCGTCGTCGCCGGAGTGCGTTTTGCACTCGAATCGGGCCGAGGCCGCACCGCGGCCCCGGTGCGTTCCGCAATTTTGGGCACGGTTCTCGCCATCACCGTGCTGATCGCTACGCTCACTTTTGGCGCCAGTCTCAGTGGACTTGTCTCACACCCTTCTCAGTACGGATGGAACTGGAACTACGTGGTGCTGTCGGGATTTGCCGGCGCCGAAGACCTGCCCGCTCACCAAAGTGCCGTCTTTCTCAACGAAGACCACGACATCAAGTCGTGGTCGGGCGTCTACGTCGCCGGAGCCGACCTCGATGGTCAGGGTGTCGCCATGCTGACCGAGAACGTAGACGCGCGCGTCGCGCCGCCAATACTGTCTGGCCACGGACTCCAAAAAGCCAATCAAATCGTTCTGGGATCGACGACCCTGACGCAACTTCACAAGCGCGTGGGGGACACCGTCACATTCGATAACTCCTCGTCCAAGCCCGTTCAGCTGCTCATTGTCGGTACGGCGACACTGCCCGCGATCGAAGACGGTCTCGGAATGGGATCGGGAGCGATAGTGTCGACCAGCCAGTTTCCGACGTCACTGTTGAATCTCCAAGACGATTCGATTCCCGGACCGAATGCGATTCTCGTTCGCACTCGCTCCGACGTAACGGCCTCAGCGGCGTACCGTTCCCTCGAGAAGGTGAACAACGAAATCAATGCGATTCCCAAGTCCGACGGTACCGCCGGAGGGGTGGTGAGCGTGCTGCGCCCGATCGAGATCGTGAACTTTCACTCCATGGGTACGACCCCCACCATTTTCGCGGGCAGCCTCGCCGTCGGGGCGATCACTGCCCTCGGTATCACCCTCGGTGCGTCAGTGCGCCGACGCCGACGAGAACTCGCGCTGCTCAAAGCACTCGGCTTTACGCAACGTCAACTCCGAGCAGCGATCGCCTGGCAGGCCACGGTTGCGGCGCTAATCGGTACGGTCATCGGCATACCGCTGGGCATCGCGATCGGTCGCGAGTTATGGACGCTGTTCGCCCGAAGCATCGACGCCGTACCTTCTCCGACGGTGCCCGCTCTGTGGACGGTCGTCGTTGGCATCGGCGCTCTCCTCTTTGTCAATCTGGTCGCCGCCCTACCGGGGCGAAGCGCAGCACGGACGTCTACGGCGTTAGTTTTGCGAGCCGAATAACGACGCATACTGAGCTATCCGCAGAAGACGACCTGCGTTGCGGTCAGGCCTTGTGTCGGCGTTCGCCTCGACGTCGCTCGCCTTTGCGGCGATCGACACCATCACGAGGCCCTTCATTAGCCTGACGACGATCGACCACGCGTCGATCACTCTTGCGACGCTCACTCGAGCCAGAGGTTCCTTCACTTTCGGACATCGGCTAGGTCTAACACCCCGAACGTCGTCGCGCGAATGGCATGCCAGGCCCTCCGACCTCGTTCTCGCGGTCCCCGCCTCGCTCAAGTTCTCGGTAGTGATCTCTCCAGATGAGCCGGTAGATCTTCACTTTGCGAGGAATCGTGCGCAGGCCCGGAATGAAGGGCACGAAGACAAGCATTGCGGTCAGCAGCATCATGAGCCCCCACACGAGGACGTCGCCGTTGCCACTCGAGTTAAACGGGGGTATTTGATACCAGAACGTGTAGAGCCACAACCAGGCCTGACCCGGATAGTTGCCCGTCTCGTTCATCATCCCCCACTGGTCGCCCGCGAGGTGCTGATGCTGGGCTTGCGCGCCGAGATAGTTGCCGTCTTCGAGAAAGAGCAACGGCAAGGTGTAGTTAGTGGTGTAGAAGTTGCCCTGATGGGTCAGATCCGCGTCGAGTGCGCCCGTTCGCGCCAAATCGGTGAGCTCATTGATGAACTCCGGCACTGGACCCGTGTTGGACGCGGCAACGACAATCGCTCCGTTCGACCACTTCATGTGGGTGGCTCCCGCGGTGTAACGCGCGACCCACGCTCGCCGTTCGTTGGCGGAGGCGCCTCGCCACTGTTTGAGCGCGCTCGCGAGTGCGGGCTGGTAAGGCTGAGTTTCCAAGGGTTCGAGGACGAAGGCTTGCGCGGTATTGATCGGCATCGTGACCCCGACCCACTTGGCAAGCGAGAGAGGGCCGAGCTCTTGTCCGATCGAGGCGTTGTTATACGGCGGTCCGTAGGTCGCGGTCTCGGAGGTCCCGTTCAGTTGACTGAGGGCGTCCTGGGCAAAATCGACCGGTGTCGCCGTCGACCACGATTTGATCGAGATGGCCGACTCGTCCGGTGACCCGAAGACGATCGCGAGCACGAGGGTAAGGAGCGCCACGATGACCAGAGCGATGACGCCTTCCTTAATGATGTCGTAGGGGACCTGACGGCCCTTCCACTCAGCCACGTCCCTATCCGGGCGAAAGCGCTTGGTCACGCGTCGATCGATTCTGCGGGCACTTCTTCGAAGGGTGGCACCACGCCCTTGATGCGAACGAGGAGTACGTGCAGGGCCACGATGGCCACGATCGCCAGGGGCAACAAGACGATGTGCCACATCAGCATCTGTCCCACGTTCAGTACGTTCCAGTACGCCCCCGCTCCCGTCGCGTTGATGCCGTCCTTCGCCTGAGTGGCGATCCACTGTGAGTCAAAGTTGGTTTGAACGAGATACCCGGTGAAGGCCGTCGCGATCGAGGTTACGAACGTCACGACGCCCGTGATCCACGTGAGCGCTCGCCCGCCCCGCCACGCCGCCATGAAGTACTTGCCCCAGAGGTGGACCACCATGGCGAAGAAGAAGATCTCGACGCTCCACAGATGCAGCGAGTTGACAAAGTGGCCCACCGAGGAAACGTGCCACCACTCCGGGCCTCGAAGGGCCAACACGCAACCTGTGGCGATGACGACAACGAGAGCGACCATGGTGGTGACGCCGAAGACGTAGATCCACGACGACACGTATGCGGGCTGCGTGTCGGGTAGCACCTTTTCTGGCGGAAGCAGTCGCACCATGCGCCGACGTAGGCGAGTGGTCCACTGACGGTTGACGTCGTCGCTCACTGATGTTCCCGTCGACGTCGGCGACCAGGAAACGGCGCGAGGAGCGCCACGGTGAAAGTCACGACCATCAAGACAATGACGATGAAGTTGGCAACGCCGATATCGATCCAGTGCCAACGGATGTAGTGGCCGACGGTGTTGAGGGGCACCAGCGCGGCCATAACGAGAAGGGACATACGGACTCCAATGAACAAGTTCCAGCGTCTCATGGGCTCCGTGCGCTGTCCTAGAGACAAATGTCCCAACTTCGGACTCTCACCGGGCGACGGGACTTGGGCTTTCAGGCGTCAGTAGCCTTCCGTCATGACCCAGGACAAGGCGATCAAGTCGCCGTCCATTCAGCCACACCTGCGGGGCTGGCTGCACGCCGTCGGTCTACCGGTCCTCCTCGTGGCGTCAACGGCGCTATTCCTTCGCGCGCATTCGGGCGCCCAGGTGGGCTGGATCCTCTGCTTCGTTCTTGGCGTCGGATCGATGTTGTTCACGAGCGCCTCCTACCACCGACTCACGTGGTCCCCGCAAGCTCGTCGACGCTGGCGCCGAGCAGACCATTTCGCAATTTTTCTGGCGATTACCGGCACCTACCTCGCCATCATCGGACTGACCATGCACGGTGAGATCCGCGCGGTTGTCCTGATTATCTTCGGTGCCGGAACGGTGGCGGGCATCCTGATTCGCCAACTCACGATGGACACGCAGAACTGGGTGAACTCGCTGCCCTTTCTGGTGATGGGTTGGGCGGCCGTCGCGGTGTTGCCACAGATCTATCGGGGAGGCGGGGCCGCCTGCCTCGCTTTGGTTATCAGCGGTGGAGTCGCCTACACAGTGGGCGCTTTTTTCCTCGGCATCAAGCGACCGCGACTGTGGCCCCGCACGTTTAGTCACCATGAACTGTTTCATGCACTGACACTGGTCGGAGCCGGGTGTCACTTCGCCGCGGTGTACCTGGCCTTGAGGTGAGAGCCCCACCCCGTGATGATCCAAGGTGCACCCAATCAGAATCGCTCCGACAATTCTGCACGGAGCATCGTGAGGTTGTGAAGGGAACGCGACAAAACTCGGATCCTTTCCGGCTTGTGGCCTGAGATTTGGCCGACCTCCAAGGGCCGTCATCAGTTACCGTCTGCAGATGAGATTCGACGTAGTCATAGGGGGAGGAGGTTCCGCAGGGTGCGTGCTTGCCGCTCGCCTCAGCGAAGACTTTTCCCGCAACGTGCTTCTCATCGAAGCGGGGCCGGATTATCCGGATGCCAGCCAACTACCCGACGATGTCCTTGACGCGGCACAACCAACAGTCGAACACGACTGGGGATACTTCGCCGACGAACATCTAGATAGGGGGATGGCCGTGCCACGGGCTCGCCTCATGGGTGGGTGCTCGGCAACGAACGCATGCTTCGCCCAGCGTGGCGCTCGCCAAGGGTACGACAACTGGGCCGCGTTGGGGATTCGCGGTTGGTCATTTGCGGAAGTGATTGGCGATTTCTGTCGACTCGAGTCAGATCAAGATTTCGCCGGAGAGTGGCATGGCGGCGCAGGACCACTCCCAATTCGCCGACACCCTCGTAATGAATTGAATGCTGCCCAAACTGCGTTTCTTGACGCCGCGGTCCTCCTGGGACATAACTATGTGGACGATCACAATCGCCCGGATGTGGTTGGGGTGGGCCCCTCGCCGCGAACCGCGCTGGGCGGTGTTCGCATGAGCACCGCCATGACTTACCTCGCTCAGGCTCGAAGCAGAGACAACCTGGAGATCTGGTCGAACAGCCTCATCGACCACGTCATTTTCAAAGGAAAACGAACTACTGGCATCCGGCTCGCCGACAACCGAGAAGTCGAGGCGGATCGCGTCATTCTTGCCTCAGGTGCCTACCGATTCGGTGTCCACGCAACGATGAGGTCGTCAGCGGCCGGTCGGGGCGAACCTCCCGATCTCATGCTGTTCACCGCCGGACCGTTCGACGCCGACACGAGCCAGATTCCTAGTGGCGCAGCGTTCGGGATCGTTGTGGGCCTGATGGCACCGCGTTCTCGAGGTTGGGTTCATTTAATGTCCCGTGACCCCAACCATTCGCCCCGCATCCACTTCGGACACCTGTCCGATCCAAACGACACCCAGGCGATGCTCGACGGAATCATTGAGGCTCGACGTATCGCCAAGACGCAGCCAATGGCAGACGTGGTAACGGGTGATGAACTTTCTCCTGGAATTGATGTCAGATCCGAAGACATTCGGGCGCTGGAACGGTGGGCGCGAGCCAATGTGACCACGTTCCATCACCCTGTCGGAACCTGTTCCATGGGACCACCATCCAATTCACACGCGGTGACCGATGAACTCGGTGCCGTCTACGGGGTCACCGGGTTGTTTGTCGCAGACGCATCGATTATCCCGGTCGTCCCGACGGGCACGCCGAACCTACCGACCATCATGGTGGCAGAGCGCATCGCTCGCGCGTTCAAGAAGGGACGCACGTCAGTGAGTGGGCGCTAGAGGACTCGAACCTCTGACCTCAGCCGTGTGAAGGCTGCGCTCTAACCAACTGAGCTAAGCGCCCTGAGGGGTCAATGCTACCGCCGCACCAACCCGACGTCATATACGAGGGGAACTATCCTTCACCTGTGCCAGATAACGACGCGACTCCGAAGCGTTCGTTCCTCAGTCGGGCGCCGCGGCGACCATCAATGGTGCCGCGAGAAGTCGTGATGGGACTCGATCCACTCGAACGCGGCATTAGTCTCTTTGGTGCAGGCATTGCCCTCGTGCTGGCCCTGGTCACCGCCATCGAGTGGTCGCGCAACCTTCCGACGATCACGACGCTCAAGCACGTCAAGGGCAAGGCCTGTCCGAGCGCCTACCCGAAGCTCGTGAACACGTTGTGCGAACACATCGTGAAGACCACTCGCGCCGAGTGGGAGGTCAAGTTCTTCTTCATCCTGGTCGTGGCACTCTGTCTGTTGTACTTTTCACTTCGACGCAAGCGTGCCGGGGTCTCGTGTTTCGCCATCTTTCTGGGCTTGGGGCTTGGAATTGGCGCCGGGGCAGTCTTCTTCTTCCTTGGTGCCTGGCTGATCATTCGCGCCTATCGACTCCAGAAGTACGGCGTGGCCGGCATGGTCGCCTCCAATCAGGTGGCCCGCGAGATGTCCCTCGCGCGACGAGAAGGTCGAGAACCGAATCTCGGACAGCTCCCGAGTTCGGGTAGTTCGACGAGAACCTCGAGTCGCGGGTCAACGAAAAAGTCGACGCCGGGTCCGAAAGGACCGGACGCCTCGAAGCGCTACACCCCCAAGAAGCGCACGCCCAAGCGTCGCTAGATCATGGCTAAATTAGGACTGGATTTTCCTACCAAGTGGGGACGCGGATACACGGCACGCTTCACGCGCGACGTCATCCAGACGTACTTCATGGGGCCCTACGCACGCTGGCTCGCGAGCTTGGAAGTTCGCGGCAGCGAAAACGTCACCGGTGAGCGCCCCTTCATCTTCGTGGCGAATCACGCCAGTCACGCCGACACCATCTTGTTGCTCACGGCACTGCCCGCGAAGGAACGTCGGCGCACCGTGGTGGCCGCCGCCATGGACAGCTTCTTCATGGACTACCGCCAAGCGATCAAGACCGTGTTGTACTTCAACGCCATCCCGGTCGATCGCCTCAAGGTCAACCGGCGCAGTGCCCAACTGGCCATCGAGCTCATCGAAGACGACTGGAACCTCGTCATCTACCCCGAGGGTGGTCGCACACCCGACGGCAACATCCAGGAGTTCAAGGGCGGGGCGGCCTACCTCGCCGAGCGCACCAAGGCGACCGTGATTCCGACGTACATTCACGAGTCGGGTTACATCCACGCGGCCAAATACGCCAAGGCCCCGATCTACCTCGAGGCGAACGAAAAGCGCCACCACGTGATCATCGCCTTCGGCCCGGCGCTCACGTTGGACGAGGGCGAGAACATGCGCCACTTCGGTGTGCGCATCGAACAAGCCGTCGAGGCCCTCGGCCGCGAGGTGGGCCAGGACCCCAACTACGGCCTGCGCGAAGACCCCGCGGAGTGAAGGATGGCCGAGCGACGCTCGGCATAGAGATCATCAGCTACCGTGGCGAGCGGTTCGAGTTCCTCGCCCACGATCGCCGAGAGGATCTCGTCGGCGAGCCACGGATTCATCGCCAACACCGGACCGTGCGCGTACGTCGCCCACATGCGCGGCGTGCGAAAGCCGTCCACGACCCCGTCGTTACCTCGACCCCGTTCCACCAGACCGAAGGGCTCGAGCCCCGCGCCGAGTTCGGTTCGCCCACCATGGTTCTCGAAACCTACGAGCAAATCCCGATCACGCTGGACGAGTAGTTCGCCGACCGAGCGCACGAGGCCCCGGCGCGTGACGGCAGGGACGAGGCGGAGTCCCTCGAACTCATCGTCACCCTCCACGGCAAAGCTCGTGCCGAGCAGTTGCAGTCCCGCACACACCGCAAACACAAAGGCTCCGTCGCGCACTCGCGAGGCGAACGACGACTCACGCAGGAGGTCGGCGCCCAGTCGTTGCGGTCCGTCCTCTCCCCCACCGAGCAGATAGATCGTCGCTTCGGGAATGTCCTCACCGATACCGACACTCGCCACCTCCACTTCAATTCCGCGGCGGCGGGCTCGCTCGGCCAGTACCAGGGCGTTGCCGCCGTCGCCGTAGGTGCCCAGCAACTCGGGATAGATAAGAGCGATCTTCAGCACGGCCCCGACCTCTCGCGCCAGTCCTGGAAAGCGGTGTAGTTCGCCACCACGTTGATCGGGTCTTTGGACGGGGGCAACGCCGACTCGTCGTGCACCACGACATAGTCCACCCCGGCGTAGTCCAGGCGCGTGGCGAGATCGAGTCGTCGGTCACCGAAGCAGTAGACGCGATGTCCGCGCAGCATCTCGAAGGGAACGTCGTAGAGCCACGACGGATCGCGGCCGTCCGCGATGCGCGCGTTGATGCTCACCCAGACGTCCGCGCCATCGTCCTCGAACGTGGCCAGCATCGCGGTGAAGCCCGCGGGGTTCTTCGCGAGCAGGAGTCGCAAGGTGTGTCCACGCCAGCGGCGCAAGCTGAAGCGACCCGCCACACTGGAAAGAGCATTCACTCCGGCCAGAGCCTCGTGGAGGTTCACCCCCAGGTACGACAACGCAGTCAGGGCCATCGCGGCGTTGGATTCGTTGAACTCTCCCGGCAGACGAAGGTCCAGGTTCAGCGGCGTGTCGCGCACGACGAGACTCTCGCCGAGAGACGTCACGCAGTGCAGCGGCTTGGAGAACCCGCACTCACTCCACCAGGACCCGTTGTGAAACTGCAGGGGCAGTGTGCAGCGCGGGCACGACGCGGCGTCGGTATTCCAGGGCGTGGGCACGTCACACCACGCGACGTCGGTGGCCAGCTCGGCGGCGTAGACGACGAGTGGATCGTTGGCGTTGGCCACGACGGTGACGCCCTCTCGCCCGGCGAGTGCGCCACGCCATCGCCCAGCCGTCTGTCGCACTTCGTTCGCTCGGTCTAACTGATCGCGCGAAAGATTCAAGAGTGTCACGACGCGCGCGTTGGTGGCCGAGAGCACGTTGGCCAACCACCCTTCATCAACTTCGAGGACCACCGATGAACTCTTCGATGCCGCGAGTGCTGCGACGTGGCCCGCCGGCATGTTCGAGCCCGTTTCATTGGTCGCGACCTTGCCGCCCCAGCCCGCGGCGATCATGGCGGTCGTGGTGGTCTTGCCGTTCGTACCACTCACCAGAGATATGGTGCGTGTCGCCGAAAGATCTTCAAGCAGGTGTGGCGCGAGGGCCAAACCCACTCTCCCGCCGATCACCGTTCCCGAGCCGCCAAAGGTCGTTCGTGCCACGAAATTCAATGCACGAACCGCTTGAGTGGCTACCGCATCGCGTAGGGATGGGGCGGGAACCATTGGCCAAACGCTACTGGCCCAGAAAACGCAAAAGGACCAACCGGGGGGTGGTTGGTCCTTCTGCAAAACCCTTGGATTACCGACTGGGGGGGTAGTCGGTAACGCAGGCTTGTGCCAGTATGCACCTTCTCCTCGTATCTTTCAAGTGAATACGATGAATAGTTCCTATCTGTATACTTGATACATGGAGATCCGCCAATTAGAGGCACTTATCGGCATCGCCGAGCACGGAAGTTTCTCGAGCGCCGCCGAATCTTTGGGCACCGTGCAGTCCAATATCTCCAACCGTATCGCCCGCCTGGAGGCGGATTTAGGGACTCCCCTGGTGGACCGCACGACGGGTGCACTCACCGAGTCCGGGGTCATCGTGGTCGAGCGCGCTCGGCGAATCGTGGGTGAACTGCGCGCGATCGCCTCGGACGTGTCCGAGCTCAACGCAGAGATACGCGGCCAGGTCACTCTCGGCATGATCGGGACCGCCGGACGCTGGGTCGTACCCCTCCTGCTCGAGGGCGTCCGAGCGAAATACCGCCACATCAACCTGCGCATTAGCGAAGGAACGAACTCGGCTCTCGAGCCTCGTTTGGTGAACGGTCAACTCGACATCGCGGTGCTCGCGTGGCCCGTATTCGCCGACGAACTCACCGCCGTTGATCTTTTCACGGAAGATCTGGTCGTGATCGCCCACCGTGATCATCCTCTGACTCAATATGAGGGCCCGCTGCCATTCTCGGTTCTCGCCCAGCACGACATCTTGTTGCCGATGCGCGGCACTCCGATTCGTCGCGAGATCGACGAAGCGGCGAGACTCGCCCACGTCGAACTCCATCCCTTGGTGGAGCTCGACGGTCTGCGCACCATCGCCTCAATGACTTTCGACGGTCACGGCCCCTCGATCCTGCCGGCCACCATGCTCTCGCCGCACCTGCGCGCGAACTTCGTCGCCCTGCCGATTCAGAACATCGCGAAACGACGGGTCGTTTTGGCAAGTCGTCGATTCGGTTTTCCCTCGGCGCCGGTGCGGGCGATTCATGCGTTGTTGCGCGACGTGGTGGCGAATGCCACCAATCCGCCCGACGCGGTCTATCTGCCGAACCAGACGGTGTCGAGCTAGACCTCGACGCGGTTGTGCGTGACATCGCTGTGCAATAGTCCTTGTCGTGGTCGCACAAATGACACCAACGGAACGTGCAGTCGCGATCGCAAAGTTCGACCCGACCTTCGCGGTACTCATTGACCAGATCGGACCGGCGCCGCGGCGCCGAAGCGCCCCGGTCGCGCAACGATTCGAGACGCTGACGCGATCCATTACCTTCCAGCTGCTCGCCACCAAGGCGGCGAACACGATTCACCAGCGCGTCATCGACCTGTGCGGCGGTGAGGTCAGTCCCGAATCGATTACCAAAGCGGGACACGCAAAACTGCGTGGTGTGGGTCTCTCGAACGCCAAGGCCGCCGCAATGTTGGACCTCGCCGCGCGAGCGCTCGACGGTCGCATTCGACTCGCGCAACACGGTCGAATGAGTGACCACGACGTTCTCGTCGACGTCGTCGCGGTGCGCGGCATTGGTGAGTGGACCGCCCAGATGTACCTCATGCACACGTTGGGTCGCCACGACGTCTGGCCCTCGGGAGACCTCGGCGTGCGAAGCGGATGGACGATCGTCCACGGCCTCGACGAACTGGTCACCGAGAAGGACCTGCGTCGTCACGGTGATGTCTTCGAGGGCGTGCGCTCAGACGTCGCGTGGTACTGCTGGCAGGCGGTTCACCTCTCACGCGCAAACTAATCTCGCTGCCATGCCCCTGATAACTCTCGACGACTTCGAACACACCGCCCTGGCGACCCT
Source organism: uncultured Acidimicrobiaceae bacterium (assembly GCA_963840595.1). Taxonomy (GTDB): domain Bacteria; phylum Actinomycetota; class Acidimicrobiia; order Acidimicrobiales; family RAAP-2; genus RAAP-2. Next base: position 100,148 of record CAWIZQ010000004.1, on the reverse strand, counting down.
CGAACGCTTCACGACTATTCCGTCTCTCTCGCCCAACTTCGACGCCAAGTGGGCCGAGGACGGCTACCTCCTCGAGGCCGCCGAACTGCTCGCCAACTGGACTCGCGAGCGTCGTCTGGGCAGTGTCGACATCGAGATTCGCCAGCTCGAGGGTCGCACCCCGATGCTCGTCGTGACGGTGGACTCGACCGCGGGCGACACCGGCACCGTCATTCTCTACGGCCACCTGGACAAGCAGCCGCCACTGGGCAATTGGAGCGAAGGTCTGGACCCCTACCGGCCCGTTCGCCGCGGCGATCGTCTCTACGGTCGAGGCGTGGCCGACGACGGCTACGCGTGCTTTGCGGCGATCACCGCGCTCGAAGCGATGGAAGTCAACGGAATTCCTCACGGACGTTGCGTCGTGCTTATCGAGTCGAGTGAGGAGAGCGGCAGCGTCGATCTCGAGGCATATCTGGATGATCTCGCCGAACACCTCGGCGACGTGGAGCTACTCATCTGCTTGGACTCCGGCGCGCTCAGTTACGACCGTCTGTGGGTCACGTCCTCATTGCGTGGCCTGGTCACCCTCGAACTCACGGTCGGCGTGCTCGAAGAGGGTCGTCACAGTGGCTCGGCCAGTGGTGTGGTCCCCTCGTCGTTTCGCATCCTGCGCCAACTGCTCGATCGAGTCGAAGACGCCACGACGGGAGAGATCCTCGTTCCCGAACTACACGCGCCCATCCCCGCTTCTCACGTCGCGGCGGCCCACGCCATTGCCGAAGAGTTTGGCGACCTGCTGGCCGAGGACTTTCCTACTCTTGAGGGTCTTCAACTCATGGGCGAGAGTGGCGAAGAGCGAATCCTTCGTCGCAACTGGCATCCCACGTTGTCGGTGATTGGCATGGGGGGCATCCCGAGTCCCGACATCGCGGGCAACGTCCTGCGGCCCTTCACCACCGTCACTCTCTCGTTTCGCCTGCCCCCCACCGTCGACGCGTTTGCCGTGGCCAAGGTGCTCACGAACATCCTGACAACCGACGTGCCCTCGGGTGCTCGGGTGACCGTGACGAACGTGCAACCGGGAGACGGTTGGGTGTCTCCTGAACTCGCCCCGTGGCTCGCGCCCGCCCTCGAAAAAGCGTCCCAGGATTACTTTGGTCGTCCCGTCGGCTTTACGGGCGAGGGTGGATCTATTCCCTTCCTCGGATCCCTCGCCAAGCGCTACCCCCGCGTGCAGTTCGTCGCCACCGGGGTCGATGGACCCGCGTCCAATGCGCACGCCATCGATGAGATGCTCGACCTGCCCATGGCGGTTGGCGTCACCAACATGGTTATTACCGTGTTGGAAGCACACGCCAACAAGTAAGGACGACGATGACTGAACACGTAGACCTGTGGGTTGATCCCCTGTGTCCCTGGGCCTGGATAACCTCTCGTTGGCTCTTAGAAGCGGGCACAGTTCGCGACTTCGACGTTGACTTTCACGTCATGAGCCTCTCGGTGCTCAATGAAAACCGCGAGGAACTTTCCGATCGCTACAAGCAACTGCTCGCCAAGGGTTGGGGACCCGTGCGCGTGCTGATGGCGGCCCAAGAACGCCACGGCAGCGACGTTGTCGGGCCCCTCTACAGCGCGATGGGAACACGGCACCACGTCCAGGGCATCAAGGACTGGGATGACGTGATCACGGGGGCGCTCGCCGATGTCGGCCTCGACGCGGATCTCGCGCAGGCCGCGTCGTCGAGCGAGTACGACGAGGCCATTCGCAAGAGTCACCACGAGGGCATGGATCCCGTGGGCTACGAGGTGGGAACGCCCGTCATCCACGTCGGCGACGTCGCGATCTTCGGTCCGGTCGTAACCCCCGCGCCCAAGGGCGAGGCGGCCGGCAAGCTCTATGACGGCGTCATGCTGGTTGCGAGGACGCCGGGCTTTTATGAGCTCAAGCGGTCCCGAACCCAAGAGCCGATCTTCGAATGACGATCGGACCTTCTTCGCCGGGCTTCCCTGTCTACGTCACGGGTTCGACCGACTCGCCCAAGGCCCTCATCGTGATCCAAGAGGGCTTCGGGGTGAACGCTCATATCCGTAGCATCGCGGACCGCTTCACGGACGACGACTACTTCGTGATCGCCCCGCACCTCTATCACCGCAACGGTTCACCCGAAATCCCCTACGACGACATTGACGCTGCCGTCGCGCAGATGGCCACGTTGAGCAAAGAGGGCCTGACCAACGATCTCAACGCCACGACCGACTTTCTCTCCGGCCTGGGCTTTAACCCCGCGGCAATCGGGATCGTGGGCTTCTGCATGGGTGGCTCGGTCGCACTGTACGGGGCGACCCTCGGCACGATCGGGGCGGCGGTGAGCTTCTACGGCGGCGGCATTTCGGTGGGACGGATGGGTCTACCGCCGCTCCTTGAGGTCGCCGAGAACCTCATCTCGCCCTGGCTCGGCCTCTACGGCGACCAAGACGCCGGCATTCCGATCAGGGACGTGGAGGATCTGCGCACCCTGACCGACTCGTTGCCGGTGGTGACCGAGATTGTGCGCTACCCCGAGGCGGGTCACGGATTCCACTGTGACGCGCGAGTGAGCGCATTCAACGAGCAAGCTTCGCGCGACGCCGACGAACGCACGCGCGAGTTTCTCGACGCCCAACTCGTGCCCGTTCGGCTCTAACTCTTCGGGACGTCCTTCCAGGCGACGTCCTTGTCGTTGCGGGGTTCGCCCGCCAGGCCTAAGACGCGCTCACCGATGATGTTGCGCATCACCTCGCTCGTGCCGCCTTCGATGGAGTTGGCGCGCATCCGCAGGAACGCCTTGCGCATATCGCCCCCGCTCATCGCCGACTCGCTGGGACGGATGTGAGGATAACTCGATCCATACAGCATCCCCTCGGATCCCATCAGGTTCACGCAGAGTTCGCTGGTGCGCTGGTTCTCTTCGGCGAAAGCGAGTTTCGCCACGGACCCTTCCGGACCCGGGGTGCCGGCCCGACGAAGGTCGCTCGCTCGCCAGTTGGTGAGACGGCCCACTTCGTTGCGCACCCAGGCGCGCATTAGGTCACTGCGCACTGCAAGCGCTTCGGCGTCGGTGCGATCGGCCCAGCGCGACTGCCAGATCTTCACGGCTTCCCCAATCAACCCCGAGTTGCGCGGCGGCACCGTGCCACCGATCGAGACGCGTTCGTTCATCAACGTGGTGATGGACACTCCCCACCCCTCGCCCACTCCACCGAGACGCCGCGTGTCCGGCACGCGGACCTCGTGAAAGAAGCACTCGTTGAACTCGGCCTCCCCCGTCACCTGGAACAGCGGACGCACATCCACCCCCGGCGCGTGCATGTCAACCAAGAACGCCGTGATGCCCTTGTGCTTGGGCACGTCGGGGTTCGTGCGCGCGATGATCAATCCGTAGGCCGCGATGTGCGCGAGGGTCGTCCAGACCTTCTGGCCCGAGAGGATCCACTCATCGCCGTCACGCTCGGCCCGCATGGCGAGGCCAGCGACGTCAGAGCCGGCGCCGGGCTCGGAGAACAGTTGGCACCAGATTTCTTCGCCGGTGAAGAGGGGGCGAAGAAAGCGCGACTTCTGCTCGTCCGTGCCATGGCTCACGATGGTGGGCGCGACCATGCCGTAGCCAATGATGTTGCGCATCCCCGCGCTCGGCGCTCCGGCCTTCGAGAGTCGACGCAGAGCGTGGAGCTGATCCGCCGGCGAGAGGCCCAGTCCCCCCGCACCCAGAGGAAAATGCAGCCAGGCGAGACCACGATCGAACTGCTCGCCCAGGAACGTGACGGGATCGGTCGACTGAGGTGGGTACGACGCAATGAGGTCGTCAATCAATACGTCGAGATCGGCTTCGCTCGTGGCCATGTTGCTCCTAACGCTTCGACTCGAATACTACGAGGACGAGGTGCCCCTCTCGGATAGAAAGGGTGGATGACGACACGACGCATCCTCGCAACCTCTGGCGGATTTGTTCCCGGTCCGACCCAGGGCACGGCGCGCCTCGGACAGATGATCCTCGGCGCTCTCAAGCTCACCACTAAGGAGCGACCTCGGGTGTGTCTCGTGGAGACAGCGAGCGGCGACCCGAGTGAGTGGTACGCCGTGCTCTACGAGGCCTTCAACGCCGCAGGCTGCGACGTGACCGAACTCAAGCTCTTCACCCAACCTTCCGCCGATCCCACCGAGCGCCTCACCTCGTGCGACTTTGTCTGGGTCGGCGGCGGGTCGGTTGCGAACCTGCTTGCGTTGTGGCGTCTGCACGGCGTGGATCTCGCGATGCGCGAAGCGTGGGAGCGCGGCGTGATACTGGCCGGAGTCTCGGCGGGCAGCCTCTGCTGGCACGAAGGTGGCACCACCGACTCATTTGGCCCGACGTTGCAGCCGGTCACGAACGCACTCGGATTTCTGCCCTACGCCAACGGCGTGCACTACGACTCCGAAGAGCAGCGTCGTCCGCTCTTGCATAGCCTCATGACGGACGGCACCCTTGGACCACTCGCCTACGCCACGGACGATCACGTGGGGATCTGGTACGAGGGCACTGAGCCCATCTCCGTAGTGGGTGATACCGACGTGGACCCGACAACCGGGCCGGGCGCGTACCGCGTGGAGCTGGGAGACGGCGACGTCCACGAAACACGCATCGGCGTGGGCGGACGGTTTAACTAAGTGCGACGGTGACCTTGCCGCGCGGTTCTGCGTTCGACGATCCCACCAACGCGGACAAGGCGGACGGCGCGTCGTCGAGGCTGAAGCGATGAGTGATGAGAAACGACGGCTGAAGTTGCTTGGCGTTGAGGCGTTCGACCACCTCGGCGAATGACCGACGCGTGTAGGAAAAGCTCGCCTGAATCACGATGTCGTTGTTGACGAGATCATCGGGCGCGATCTCGACCCTCGTGCCGTGAGGCGGCAGTCCCAACAAGATCACCATCGCGCCGCGCGCACAGAGGTTCAGGGCACTTTCGACGGCCGCCGCGTTGCCGGCGGCTTCAATCACGAGATCAAACTTGTCGTCTGGTGTCCTCGTGAGGAACTCATCCGCGCCCGCTTCCAGGGCCAAGGACCGCTGCTCCTCGCGCCGACTTATGACGCTCACATGCGAGGGTGAAAAGAGCCTTACGAGATGCGTTGCGAGAAGCGCGATCGTCCCGTCGCCCACGATCGCCACACGAAGTCCCTCGCGTAGCGCAAATCGCGTCAGTGCTCGCCACACCACGGCCATCGGCTCGACCAGGACCGCGTCCTCGAGCGACACCGTCGACTCGAGTCGGTGCACGAGGAACGCGGGGACGCTGACGAGTTCAGCGATCGCGCCGGGATGAGTAAAGCCAATCTCGTCGTACGTCTCACAGAGATTGGTGTCGCCGCGCGCACAGCCCGGGCACTCGCCACAGGGAATGACCCCCTCGACCACCACCGTCGCTGCACCCGTGCCACTCTCGGTGTCACCCGCGAGCTGACCGACCCACTCGTGGCCCAAGACGAGGGGGTAGTGAACGTACGCGGGATCGATGGAACCATCGATGAGTTCCAGATCGGTCCCACACATACCCGCGAGCAGCGGTCGCACCAGAACTTCACCCGCGTTCACCGTCGGCTCGGGCCACTCAAGAATCTCGGCTCCGCCCGGCTCTCGCACCACGAAGGCCTTCATACTCAGACCGAGATTCGCGGTCGAAGGCCTCCCAACATCGAGGTCACGCGATCGGCGTGATCGCGCACGGTCAGGCCGAGCTGGCGCACTTCGCGCAGCGGAACATCGACCTTGAGACCGGTCACACTCAGTGCTCCCACACAGACCCCCTGATGATCAAAGACGGCGGCACCCACGCAGAACACGCCTTCGGCTTCTTCTTCGTCGTCAAGCGCATATCCCTCGCTGCGCACGCGCTCGAGTTCACCCAGCAGCGTGTCCACGTCGGTCAAGGTCTTGGGTGTGTAGCGCGGCATGCCCGCTTCGCCCAGGACGCGGCGGACATCATCTTCCGAGAGGTACGCCAAGATCGCCTTCCCCGCGGCCGTGGCGTGCGGCTGCTCTCGTTGTCCGAGCGGCGCATGAAAGCGAATCGATCCTTCGCCGTCAATACGCTCGAGGAAGACCGGGTAGCCCGACTGGTTCGTCGCGAGACGGGCGGTCATTCCGGTGATCGACGAGAGATCACGCAACGTCGGGAGCGCCAATTCGGCGATCGACGTTTGCTGGCCGACGAGATCGCCGAGTCGCAAGAGATTGAGACCCAGTACGTAGCGAGGTCCGGGATCGACGTTTCGCAGTAGGCCGGCGGCCGCGAGAGTACGCGCGAGCGAGAGTGCGGTGCTCTTCGCGACGCCCAAGCGATCGGCGATCTCGGTGACGCTCAGCCCACCCGCGCCGTGATCAGCGATCTCATTGAGCAGGTGCGCCGCGCGCGCCACTGATTGGACTTGATAGCGACTGTCGGTGAGATATCCATTGTTCGGCACGCCAGAACACTATACGGATATTTGAACAAAAGTGGAGTCCGTAACTTGACGGTGCTCTGGTCACGTGCTTGGATGCAAGTATCAATTCCGACACCCGTTCTGTAGAGCCGAACAGGCTCACTCGCGCGAACCGGCGCGCCCACGGCGCCGAACACGTCGCGAGCGAGATACGAGCGCGCTACGAAGGACGACCTCTTCTTCTCACGACTCCGGGATCTGTGAACTGGCGCACCGGTGGACTCTCCGACCCCATCGATCTCAGTACCAGCAGCGACCCTGTGTGGACGCTCGACTGTGACGCAGGTCGCGTGCTCATCACCAGTGAGATCGAAGCGCCCCGCCTCGAATCAGACTTCGGCGTGCGAGAGTTGGGTTGGGATGTCGTGAGCGCGCCGTGGTTTAACGAGACCGCTCGACGTGCTCTCGCTTGCGAATATGCCGGTGCGCCAGAGAGTGAGTTATTGAGCGACGTCGAGTACTTAGGCGCTGACGTGCGGGTCGCGCTCGTCAGCGCTCGTCTCGCGCTGAGTGAGCCCGAACAAGAGGACCTACGCGATCTCGGGGCAGCGGTGGGCGTCGCCCTCGGCGCGGGTATTAACGCCTGGCATCCCGGCGCCAGCACGGACTACGACACCGCGGCTGCGATCAGTGCCGTTCTCGAGTCGGCGGGAGCCCACGCCGTGTGCTTGATCGTGGGGGGAGATGGTCGACTGCGCCGCTTCCGCCATCCCCTCGCCGTCGGCGAGGTTGTACACGACGCGATGATGGCGGTTGTGGTGGCTCGGCGCGGCGGACTGCACGTGGCGGCCACGCGACTGGCCGTGCGCGACGCGGGCGACGAGATCGTCGCGCTCACTAAGACCCTCGGGTCCGTCTTCGACGCCGTCCTGGACGCGTCTCTTCCCGGAGGTTCCTGGGGCGATGCCGTGGTCGCCCTCGCTGACGCCTACGATGCGGCCGGATACCCCGGCGCGTGGCGTGAGCACTTTCAGGGCGGACCGATTGGCTTTGAGCAGCGGGAGTTCGAGATCGCTCCCACCCAGATCGACTCCCCGTTCTGGTCGCTCATTCGTCGTCGCGATACCGCCATCGCCTGGAACCCCAGTTTGAGCGGTGGGGCCAAGATTGAAGAGACCTACCTGATAGGCGACGAGGGGTTTGAGCTCGTCAGTGCAACACCGGGGTGGCCGGTGGTCGAAGGCACGCGTGGCTCGCTGCGCAGCGCCGTCCAAGTCGTGTAGTCGAGAAGAAGGGACCAACATGAAGAGTGGTGCGGGCAGTCCTCGAGGATCAGACGCTTTGTCACGTCGCGTCGGCGCACTGTCGTCGGCCCCGACTCCGAGCGCGGCCCGTTTTCCTGACGGCGCTCACTTTCGTGTCGAGATACCGAGTGTCGAAAACCCCGGCGCGCTCAAGGCAGTCGTTGACGAGGCCCGCGAGCGTAAGGTGCCGATCCACCGCGCGTCCCAAGGCAGCGGGGCAATGTTGCTTGCCAAGTCCGAGCTCGCCGAGATGGCCCAGATCGGTGCCGACGAAGGCCTCGAGGTCAGTCTCTTCGTCGGACCCCGCGAAGAGTACGGAATCGGTGGAGCGGTCAAGGCACCTGAAGGTCAGATTCTCCTCGGTCGACTGCGCGGATATCACCAGTTGCGCTACGCCCTCGAAGACGTCTTGCGCGCCGTGGATCAGGGCATCCGAGGCTTCCTCATCGCCGATACGGGACTCTTAGAGATGGTGTGCTCCATGGTGAACGACGGTGAGTTGCCCAACAACATTGTCTGGAAGATCTCTGCGGTTCTGGCCCCGTCCAACCCCGTGACCTTTCGCCAACTGGTTGCGATGGGTGGCACGACCGTCAACGTACCCAGCGACATCACGCTCGCCGAGATGGCCGAGATCCGCACCCTCTGTGACGCGCCGATCGACCTCTACCTCGAAGCGCCCGACGCGATGGGTGGCGTCGTGCGCGGTAACGAACTTGGAGAGATCGCCGAAGTGGCCGCGCCCCTGTACGCCAAGTTCGGCCTGCGCAACGCTCGACCCGTCTACCCCGCGGGCGAGCACCTCCGCGGCGACGTCGAAGGCAACGTGCGCGAGAAGGTCCGTCGCGCGCAGTTGGCCCTCGAGTGGCTCGACGACTCCGCGTTGGATCTCACCGTCTCCAAGCCCGGGGCCGAAGGTATTGGAGTACCGGAGCCATGACCTTGCGCAGCGACCGCTGGGTGCGAGGCGACGACGAAGTCGCCCTCGATAGTCGCGTCGCATTGCGTATGGGAGGAGCCGCGGTCGATGCCGAGGGCGGACGGCCGATCATCGGCATCGCCAACTCGGCCAGTGACCTCAATCCCTGCAACCAACCTCTCGCCGATTTGGTGGCTCCCCTGAGGGAGAGCATCAACAAAGCGGGCGGCATCGCAGTGGAGTTTCCGGTCATGTCACTCGGCGAAGATCTCATGAAACCCTCGTCCATGCTCTATCGCAATCTGGTGGCAATGGAACTCGAAGAGTCGCTGCGCAGCCAGCCACTCGATGCGGTCGTGGTGCTCGCGGCCTGCGACAAATCAGTGCCGGGTGCCCTTATGGGCGCCTTCAGCACCAACCTACCGACGTTGATGTTGGTCTCGGGACCGCGTCCGGTGGCGTACTTCGAAGGGCGGCGCATCGGAACGGGTACCGACCTGTGGCGCCTGTGGGATCAGCGCCGCGCCGGAGAACTCTCCGATGAGCGTTGGTCGGAACTCGAATCTGCCCTCACCCTGGGCAAGGGCACGTGCAACACCATGGGCACCGCTTCCACCATGGGCGCGCTGGCTGAGTCGCTCGGACTGGCCTGGCCGGGCTCGACTTCCATCCCGGCCGGCGACGGTCGACACGCGACGATCGCCCGCCATGTGGGTGAGCGCATCGTCGCCCTCGCTCTCACCCACGCATCGGTCACCGCGCAAATCTCGCCCGACGCCATTGAAAATGCGTTGGTCGTTCTCAGTGCCATCGGAGGCTCGACAAACGCGGTCATCCACTTGACGGCGATGGCTCGTCGCTTGGGCTATCCGCTCAGCCTGGATGACGTTGATCGGATCTCGCGCGCCACGCCCGTGCTCGTGGACGTCGAACCGTCGGGTACCGCGCTCTTGGAAGACCTCGATGCCGCGGGCGGATTCCCCAGCCTGTTTCGCGCCCTCGATACGCGACTCGCGGGTGACGCACCCCTCGCGAATGGCCGCACGATGAAAGACGTTCAGGCGAGCGCGGTGGAACCGCACGGCGTCATCCATGAACTCCACGATCCCGTTGATGCGGCGGGCGCGTTTCGCGTGGTGCGCGGCAACCTCGCCCCCGAGGGCGCGTTGATCAAGCGCTCGGCCGCTACGGCTTCCCTGCTCCAACATCGCGGGCCGGCATACGTGGTTGACGCCGACGATCCCGCGCGTCGCACCGGCGCCGACGCGACGTGCCCTGAGGACGCGGTGCTGGTGCTCGCGGGAGCCGGTCCCATCGGCGGACCCGGCATGCCGGAGTGGGGCATGGTCCCCATCCCCGAGCCACTGCTCGCGCGTGGGGTGACCGACATGGTGCGCGTCACCGACGCACGCATGAGCGGCACGAGCTTTGGCACCGTGTTTTTGCACGCCTCACCCGAAGCGGCGGCCGGCGGGATCATCGGGCTCGTGCGAGACGGCGACCTGATCAGCGTCGACGCCGACGCCGGTCACATCCATCTTGACGTCGACGACGAAGAACTAGAGAGGCGACGCCAGTCGGCAGCCCCGTTCGTTCGCGAGAGCCGAGGGTACGTCGAGTTGTATCGGCGCCACGTGACCCAGGCGCCGCTCGGGTGCGACTTTGATTTCTTGGCGACACCGATCGGCGAGGCGCCGTTTTTGGTCGAGCCGGTAGTGGGAAGGTCTTGAGAAGTGCAAGCTTCAAAAGAAAGGGAGTTCAGGGTGAACTTCCGAAAAGTAAGGGGAGAACAACCTTGAAACGAATGCGAACTAGGGGAATCGGAGTGGTGGCGGCCGCTCTGATGGTGGCGGGGACGTTGTTCGTCGTCGGGCCCGCCTCGGCCAGTTCCAAAGTGACGCTGACACTGTGGCAGAACTACGGAACCGAGCAGAATGCGGTCGCCACGAAGAATCTGATAGCGGCCTTCGAGAAACTCCACCCCAATATCACGATCAACGACGTAGCCCAGCCCGGAACCAACTACTTCCAGTTGCTCCAGTCTTCGGCCATCTCAGGCAGCGGACCGGACCTCGCGGTGATGTGGACCGGTGTGTATGACCTGCAGTACGCGAGTCTCTTGGAGAACTTGAAGGGCCACGTGCCGGGACTGAGCAACATGGAGGGTCTCAGCTGGGAAGCTCCGAACTTCAACGCCTCTCTCGGCAGCTACGTGATGCCACTCGAGACGCAGTTCTACATCGGCTTCTACAACAAGTCTCTCTTCAAGAAGGCCGGTATTAAGACCGTGCCCACGGACTGGACTCAATTGTTCGCCGACGCCAAGGCCTTGAAGGCCAAGGGCATTCAGCCCCTGGTGTACGGCAACGGTGGTCAGGCGATCAGCACGGAGTTCTACCCGTGGTACGACATGAGCTACCTCATGATCGGCGCGTACCCGCTGGCGTCCTGGAAGAACCTGTACGACGGCAAGACGTCGTGGACGAACCCCACGATCACCGCTCAGCTGAGCAAGTGGCAGTCAATGGAAAAACTCGGCTACACGAACAGCGACGTGTTGACCAACACCGCCAACATCCAGCAGTTCGAGGCCGGTAAGGCCGCGATGCTCGTCGACGGCACCTGGGACACCGCTCAGTACACCAAAGCGATGGGCAACAACGTCGCCGCCTTCGTTCCACCATTCTCTAACACGCCCATCAAGGGTGTCGTGGAGTACCCGGGCGACGGCTTCTCGGTGATGAAGGCGTCCAAGTACAAGACCCAGGACTACCAGTTTGAGCAGTTCCTCTCGACCAAGCAGGCGGGCAACATCATCAACGCCGCAGGCCTCATACCCGACATCAAGGGCATGACGACCAGCAACCCGGTCAACCAGGAGATGCTCAACTTCGTCAACGTGGACCACCTGACGCCCTACCCGATGATGGACAACTACGTCCAAGTCAACGTGGGCGACGCGGCCGACAAGGTCCTACCTGCGGTTCTGGGCAACCAGGAGACGCCGGCGGCGGCACTGAAGAACATGCAGCAGTCCTGGCAGCAACTTCCCGCGTCCCAACGCAGTTCGACGTTCGCGGGATAACCGATTAACTGGTGGTTCCCGCCCCCTCCGGCGCGAGTCGGTGGGGGCGGGAACGCATTAGCAAAGACCTCATGACCAACATCACCGCCACGCCTCCTGTCCGCGTCATCAAAGCGCGGCGCATGACGCTCAAGCGGCGGCGCCAACTCTCGGGATTCGTCTTCGCCCTACCGGCCATCGCATTGGTGGTCGGCTTCATCGGAATACCCATCGGGCAGGCCATCTACTACTCGTTCACCGAGTGGAACGGCATCACCTCGACCTGGATTGGCACCTCCACCTGGACTCAGGCGTTCCACAACTCCAACCTCTGGACGGCCCTCGAGAACAACGCCAAGTTGCTGATGGCCGTTCCCTTCGCCCTGGGCATTCCCCTGTTGATCGCGATGTTGCTGCACCAGCGTGTCGCGGGTTGGAAGATCTTTCGCTCCATCTACTTCTTGCCCACCGCCATCTCGTGGGTCGTCCTCGGCCTCGTCGCCGAACGGTTCTTCGCCTTTCAAGGGACCCTCAACTCCCTCATTCACTTCTTTGGCTTTTCGCACACCAACACGAACATGCTGGGATACGACTCCGAAGCCATCTATGCGCTCGGCATCACGTTTATCTTCACCATGATTGGCACGAACACGATGTTGTTCTTGACCGGGCTTGCCACCCTCGATCCCACGCTCGAAGAAGCGGCACGTATCGACGGCGCCGGCCGGTGGCGCATTTTTCGCTCCATCACCCTCCCTCACCTCACACGTTTCATCCAACTGGCCTTCGTCATCACGGTGATCGCACTGTTCAGCGCACTCTTTAGCTTGATCTTCGTCATGACCGGCGGTGGGCCGGGATACTCCACCACCACGATGGAGTTCTTGATCTACCAGACCGGCTTTCAGCAGTCTGCCTTCGGCACGGCGGCCCTCTACGGCATCATCCTCTTCGTCATCACCGCGATCGTCGGCATCATCCAGTTACGACTCATCGGATCGAACGAATGACCACTCTCCAGAACCCGCCCGAGACCGACGTCACCGCCGACGAGGAGATCGTGCCGATACCCGCTCGCCCGAGGGTCGGTCGATGGGTGCTCTTTGGCGTCATGATCGTCGTCGCGGCAGTCATGCTGTATCCGTTCTGGGTCATGATCGGCGAGAGCCTGGAGTCCGAGACGCAGTTCCTCGGCTCAGGCGGCTTCTCCTGGTTGAGTTGGAGCGGCCTCACTTCGGTCATTCCAGTCGGCCAAGAAATTCTCAGCTCCACCATCGTGTGCGCATCGTCGATCGGAATCATCCTGGCCGTGGGTCTGCCCGCCGGCTTCGCTTTCGCCAAGCTGCGCTTTCGCGCTTCGACCGCCGTCTTTCTCATCATGGTGAGCGCGATGATGGTGCCCCTACAGGCCATCCTCATGCCGGAGTACGTCAACGTCAGCAGCCACCTGCACCTGTCAGGCGGGTATCTCGGCGCGATTCTGGTTTACGCCTCGCTGGGCACACCGTTTTCGGTCTTCTTGTTCTCGACGTACTTTCGTGGCGTACCCGACGAGCTCATTGAGGCGGGCATCGTCGACGGCCTCGGGTACTTCGGTGCGCTCTTTCGCCTGGTTGTGCCGGTCGCCATACCTGCCATCGCGACCGTAACCGTCCTGCAGTTCATTCAAATCTGGGACGACCTACTGGTAGGACTGCTCTTCATCCAAAATCCCGGCGAACGACCGATCACGGTGGGCCTGGCCATTCTCGCGGCGGGACGCACGACCTCGATACCTGAGTTGATGGCGGGGTCTTTGCTCAGCGCCCTACCGGCCATGATCGTCTATCTCGTCTTCCAGCGTTATCTCGTAAAGGGCCTCACCATGGGCATCGACCGATGATGAATCGCTCTTCGCGTAAAGGAGTACCGGCCCATGGCTGAGATTGATTTTGAGAACATCACCAAGCGCTACGGCGACGGGCCACCGGCGGTCGATCGACTCTCGTTGCACATCAACGACGGCGAGTTCATGGTGCTGGTGGGGCCATCGGGCTGCGGCAAGACGACGGCACTGCGCATGCTGGCGGGTCTCGAAGAGATCACGTCGGGCACGCTCAAGATCGGCGGCGCGGTCGTGAACAACACGTTGCCCAAGGACCGCGACGTCGCCATGGTCTTTCAGAACTACGCCCTCTACCCCCACATGACCGTGGCCAACAACATCGGCTTTGCGCTCAAGGTTCGCGGTGACTCCAAGGACGAGATCAAGCGCAAGGTCGCCGAGGCGGCGGCGATTCTTCGGCTCGAGGACTATCTCGAGCGCAAGCCCAAGGCCCTCTCGGGTGGCCAGCGCCAGCGCGTCGCCATGGGTCGAGCCATCGTGCGCAGCCCCCAGGCCTTCTTGATGGACGAGCCCCTGTCCAACCTGGACGCCAAACTGCGCGTCGAGATGCGCCTCGAGATTGCACGTATCCAGCGCTTGCTCAACGTCGCGACCGTCTACGTGACCCACGATCAAGTGGAAGCGATGACGATGGGCGATCGCGTAGCGGTGATGCGCGACGGACAACTTCAGCAGGTCGACACGCCCCAGGACCTCTACGACCGACCGGCCAACGAGTTCGTCGCGGGTTTTATGGGCTCACCGCCCATGAACTTGCTCACCTGCGAACTGCGAGCAGGTACTGATCGGATCGAGGTACTCGTGGGCGAGCAGTCTCTTGAGTTCCCCCTGGACTATGTCAGTTCGCACGACCTGCCGGCGCCTGGCGCTCCCGTCATCATGGGCGTGCGGCCCGAAGACGTGATCATCACCGACGCGAGTGCGCCCAACACCCTGAAGACCCGCGTCGAGCGCTGCGAAGCCCTCGGATCGGAGATCCTCGTGCACCTGTCACACGGCGACTCGGCACCCGCGAGTGCGTCCGATGATCCAGTGCAACGAGAGTTCGCTCGTCGCTCGACGTTGATCGCCAAGCTGGGTCCGCGCACCAGCGTTCGGGCGGGCGATGTGTTGTCGGTGCAGATCTCACCCGAACACGCCCACTTCTTCGACGCCGAGGGCGGCGCCACGCTCCGTAAGGTGTCGTCGTGAGTCACGTACGCAGCGTCAACCCCGCCACCGGCGAGAGCGTTGAACTCCCCGTCGAGGACACGTCACGCGAGGAAGTCGAACGCCTCGCGAACCTGGCCGCGATTGCGGCTCCGCTCTACGCGGCGCGCCCACTGACCTGGCGGGCCGATCTGTTGCGCGCCATGTCCGCAGAACTAGAAGACCAGTCCTCGTCGCTGGTCGAACTCGCGCACCGCGAGACAGCCCTCCCGCTAGCGCGCTTGGAGGGTGAAGTTCGCCGCACCGCGTTCCAGCTGCGCTTCTTCGCCGACGTCGTACTCGACGGCCATTTCCTCGACGCCTCCATCGATCACGCCACCGAGTCGCCGATGGGTCCGCTGCCGGACCTTCGGCGCATCCGCGTGCCGTTTGGTCCCGTGGCGGTCTTTGGGAGTTCGAACTTCCCCTTCGCCTTTTCGGTGCCGGGCGGTGACACCGCCTCGGCCCTCGCCGCGGGGTGCCCGGTTGTCATCAAAGCCCATCCCGCCCATCCCGCCACCAGCCTCGCGTCCTTTAACGCGCTGACACGGGCCGCGGAGCGACTCGGAGCCCCCGACGATCTCCTCGCCTTAGTGTTCGGTCTGGAGGCCGGCGTGGCTCTGGTGGACGCGCCCGAAATCAGCGCGGTGGGGTTCACCGGGTCGGTCGCGGCGGGCCAGTTTCTCTGGCGGCGCGCCAACGAGCGTTCGACGCCCATTCCCTTCTTCGGGGAACTCGGGTCAGCCAATCCCCTCGTCGTGACGCCACAAGCCGCGGCGGAGCGAGCGAACGACATCGGAACAGGCGCGGCCGCATCGATGACTCTTGGCGTCGGCCAGTTCTGCACCAAGCCGGGTCTCCTCTTCGTGCCCAGCGGAGATGCGGGCGACGATCTCGTCGCCTCGCTGGTCGATGGCTTGCAGGACCAGAGTGCGATGACCATGCTGAGCGACTCGATCGCCTCGCACTTTCGTGCGGGGGTTGCCGAGTATGAGAGCGCACCCAGCGTGCGGGCGTTGGTCTCCCACAGCGACGGGGACGGTGCCCACGTGGGAGCCCAACTCTTTGAGGTCACCGCCGACACGTTCGCCGATACGTCAGCGTCTCGCTTGCGCGACGAGTGCTTCGGCCCGCTCGCTCTGGTGGTGCGCTACGCCAACCAAGGCCAGTTGGAAGAGGCCCTCAGAGCGACCGAGCCGTCACTCACCTTCAGCGTCTTTCGCGGCGTGGGTGAGGATGACGCCGCCGCCTGGCTACTCGGCTTTGCCCCGTCGCGCGCCGGTCGCGTCATCGTCGATGGCTATCCCACCGGAGTCGGGGTGAGTTGGTCGATGGAGCACGGAGGACCGTGGCCCGCCACGACCCAGCCCTCGAGCACGTCCGTGGGCGCTGCGAGCATCGAGCGCTGGCTACGACCCGTCACGTACCAAAACGTGCCCGACACCCTGCTGCCCGACGCGCTGCGTGACACCAATCCCCTGGGCATTCCCCAACGCGTCGACGGAGTACTGCCCTAATGACTCGGCTGAGGTAACGCGGCGCGCACGCCATCCGCGCGCCGTGAGAGGACGGTCGCGAGTTCGCGAACGCCCTCGGCGGCGCCGCAGCGTTCGAGCCAGTTCGCCAGGATCACGTAACCGTCTTGAGTGAGGACCGACTCGGGATGGAACTGAACGCCCTCGAGGTCAAACTCACGATGGCGAAGCCCCATCACCAGGCCGTTCGATCGCGCGCTCACTTCCAAGGTGTCCGGCAGCGTGTCTTCGAGCACCACGAGTGAGTGATAGCGGCCGACCACGAGTGGATCGGCCACCGAGCGAAAGACTCCTCGCCCGTCGTGGGTCACCACACTCGCACGACCGTGCAGCAGTTCCGGCGCACCATCTACCGTGGCGCCGAAGGCCTCACCGAGCACCTGGTGACCCAGACACACGCCGAGCATCGGCAGCGAGAGTTCGGCGCATTGGCGCACAATCGACAGGCAGTTCCCCGCCGCACTCGGCCGCCCGGGACCCGGTGAGATGAGGACTCCGTTGATCCCCAAGGAGGCGAGATCCGCCGCACCCACGTCGTCGTTGCGACGCACGATCACCCGCGCCCCCAACTCCCCGAGGTACTGCACGAGGTTGTAGACGAAAGAGTCGTAATTGTCGACGACGAGAATGTTGGGCTCGATCGACATTGGGCCAATCCTACGGCCCGACTCACTAGCCTTTGCCAATGGACCCCCTGGACCTGCACGCCTTCCTCGACCTCGTCGACGAGGGCTACAACGTGGTTCCTCTTCACGTCACGCTGCAACTCGACCGCGAGACTCCCGTCTCGCTCTATCAGCGGGTCGGCCAGCGCGCGATCTTTCTGCTCGAGAGCGCCTCGCTCGGCGAAGAGACCGGCCGATACTCCTTCATCGGCCTCGATCGGCGCTGGCGCCTCAGCACGCGCGACGAAGTCACCGTCCTCGAGAGCGATACCTACGCCGAGACCGACCT
Organism: uncultured Acidimicrobiaceae bacterium; assembly: GCA_963840595.1. Taxonomy (GTDB): domain Bacteria; phylum Actinomycetota; class Acidimicrobiia; order Acidimicrobiales; family RAAP-2; genus RAAP-2. Next base: position 82,878 of record CAWIZQ010000004.1, on the reverse strand, counting down.
CGCTCCCCTGGATGAGTTGCGACGACTCCTGAGCACCTATCGCACGTTCGTGCCCACCGGACTGCCCGACTTCATCGGCGGCGCGGTGGGATTTGTCACCTACGACTACGTACGGCGCCTCGAACGCCTGCCGGGTCGAGCGTCCGCACCCCGTTGGCCGGACGTCGACTTTTCGTTCCCCGACGCAGTGTTGATCTGTGATCACCTGCGCCACTCCACGACCGTCGTCGTATTGGCGGTCGCCGACGACTCCAATCCCTCTCTCGTCTATCACCGCGCCGTCGATCGTCTCAACGACTTGGTGGCATTGCTGCTCGGCCCCGCGCCGGCCACGAACGAGTCCGTCGAACGCCTCGTCGCGACCGCGCCGCAGAAGCGCGCCACCATCGACGTGCTCGACGTCGCGGCGAAACTGTCGAACTTCACGAAGGACGAGTACGAAGATGTCGTGCGGCGGGCCAAGGAGTACATCGTCGCGGGCGACGTGTTTCAGGTTGTTCCGAGCCAACAGTTTCAACGAGAGAGCTCGGTTGATCCACTGACGCTGTACCGAGTCCTACGCGCACTCAACCCTTCGCCTTACATGTACCTCCTCGACTCGGGCGACAGCCAGATCGTGGGCGCCTCGCCCGAGATGCTGTTGCGCGTGCACCAGGGGGTCGTGAGCACGCGGCCGATCGCGGGTACGCGACCGCGCGGGGCGACCGACGCCGAGGATCGTGAACTCGAAGCCGAGATGCTCGTCGACGACAAGGAGATCGCCGAACACGTCATGCTCGTCGACCTCGGGCGCAACGACGTGGGCCGCGTGGCCGAACCGGGAACCGTACGGGTCGCACAACTCGCTCACGTGGAGCGCTACTCGCACCTCATGCACCTGGTGAGCCACGTGGACGGTGAGCTACGCGAGGACCTCGACGCCTTTGACGCCTTTGACGCGCTCTTTCCCGCCGGGACCCTGACCGGGGCGCCCAAGGTGCGTGCGATGGAGTTGATCGACGAGTTCGAGTCCGTGTACCGCGGACCGTACGGCGGCGCCGTCGGGTACTTCTCCCTATCCGGTAACGCCGACTTCGCCATCACCATTCGCACGCTGTCGCTGCGCCACGGCGTGGCCACGGTGCAAGCGGGCGGCGGCGTCGTGGCGGATAGTCAACCCGAGTTTGAGTATCGCGAATGTCTCAACAAAGCGTCCGCTCCCCTCCTCGCCCTCGCTATCGCCGAACCCTAAGCCCGCGCGACCGTGAATGGTTAGTGTCGTACTCACTCGTTCAAGGAGGACAAGGTGAAGGGTTTTAAGTCGTTTCTCTTGCAGGGCAACCTGATTGTCATTGCCGTTGGACTGGTCGTCGCCCTCGCGTTCAGCACGCTGATCGCGGCGTTCTCGACCAACATCATCACTCCCTTGATCAACTCGCTCGCGGGTTCCAAGAGTGTGGGTCTGGGCTGGCACCTTCGAGGCCAGTTCATCGATCTGGGCGCCTTCATCAGTGCCCTGATCTACTTCGTCATCTTCATGCTGGTGGTGTACTTGATCCTCGTCGTGCCGTACCGCCGGTACATGAAGCGCATCGGTGAGACCGTCTTCGCCGCACCCGCTCCCCCGCCCGCGACCCGGACCTGCCCCGAGTGTCTGAGCGCTGACCTGCCCGCGGCCGCCAAGAAGTGTCTGCACTGCGCGAGCGTTCTCGATCCGGCATAGACGTCACGACACGGCACTGTTGATCCCCGCGTCGCACAGAGCGCCGACTAACTTGGTGCGCGGTGACTGACCAGCCTTCGCCCGCTATCACGCTCGCGTTCGAACATGTCTCGGTTCGTTTTGGCGGGCTCCTCGCGCTCGCGGACGTGAGCTTTGAAGTGCCCGACCGCGAGATCGTCGGCCTGATCGGACCCAACGGCGCGGGTAAGACCACGGCCTTCAATGTCGCGTGCGGGTTTCAACGACCGACGTTCGGTACGGTGAGCTTTCCGGCCCTCGAAAAGCGAGGCCTTCGCCCGAGTCAACTCGCCAAGGCCGGGGTCGCGCGCACGTTGCAAGGGGTGGGTCTCTTTAACCACATGAGCGTGCTGGAGAATGTCATGGCCGGCGCCCAGAGCCGCCACGGAGGAAGCGTGTGGAGTTCGCTCGCCGGTCTGCCCTCGGGACTGCGCAACGAGCGCGCACTTCGCGAAGAAGCGGCGGCCACCCTGGATCGTCTCGGTATCGCGTCCTTCGCTCGTACCATGCCCGGTGGCATCCCGTACGGCATCGCGAAGAAGGTCTCGATCGCTCGCGCGCTGATGACCCAACCCCGACTCCTCATGTTGGACGAACCCGCGTCGGGCCTGGATGAGCAAGAGCTCGACACCTTTACTCAGCTCATCCTGGAGTTGCGATCGTCCATGAGTGTGCTGCTCGTTGAGCACAACATGGACTTCGTGATGCAACTCGTTGACTCACTGATCGTCTTGAACTTCGGTGAAGTCATCGCCAAGGGGACTCCCGCCGAGATCGCCGAGAACCCCGACGTGCTCGCGGCGTACTTGGGCATCGACGAATGATTCGCGTCACGAACCTGTCGGTTAGCTACGGAGCGGTGCGCGCTCTGCGCGACGTCTCCTTCGAGGCCCCCACTGGCGAGATCACCGCGGTGCTGGGTGCCAACGGGGCGGGCAAGACCACGTTGCTGCGCACGATCTCAGGTTTGGTGGCACCGAAGGATGGCCAAGTCTTCTTGGACGAGGTTCGACTCACCGGCGTAGCCACCGAGAACATCGCGCGAATGGGTCTGGCCCACGTGCCCGAAGGTCGAGGCGTCATCGCTGAACTCACGGTCGAAGAGAACCTGCGACTGGGCGCGATGGCCGCCAAGGTCGACCTGGCTGCGGGACTGAACGAGCAGTACGAGAGATTTCCTCCGCTGCGCGATCGGCGGCGCAAACTCTGCGCCACGCTCTCCGGTGGTGAACGCCAGATGCTCGCGATGGCGCGCGCTCTGATCGCCAAGCCCCGGGTGTTGTTGCTTGACGAGCCGTCCCTCGGCCTGGCCCCTCAGATCACTGCCCAACTGATGCACACCATTCGCGACCTCTGCGCGTCCGAGCACCTCACCGTCATCCTCGTCGAGCAGAACGCCAAGAGCGCGCTACGCATCGCGCATCGCGCCGTCGTGTTGCACTTGGGGCGTGCGGTCGCCAGCGGCGACGCCCAGGACGTGGCGGCGGACGAAGACCTGCGTCGGTACTACCTCGGGGTCGCGGTCGAGTGAGTGCCTTTTTGACGTCGGCGTTCATGCACAACATCTTCGGCGGCCTGGCCCAGGGCGTCGTCTACGCGCTCGTCGCACTCAGCCTCGTGATCATCTGGCAGTCCACGCACATCCTCAACTTCGCTCAAGGCGCGATGGCGATGTTCGCGACCTACGTTGGACTGACCGAGATCGATCGGGGCGTGGGGTACTGGTGGTGCGTCATCATCTCGGTAGCAGTCGGGATGACATTGGGCGGACTCACCGAACGGGTCTTGATTCGTCCCTTGTACGGCAAGCCCGAGATCAACCCCATCGTGGTGATGGTCGGATTCCTGGGCGTCATCGAGGCGCTGGCCGCGGCCATCTGGACGAGTACGACGCGCAACATTCCCGAGCCGTTCTCGCAGATCTTCTATCACGCCAACGGCAACCTGGTGTATCTCTCTCCCTTCATCATCTTTCAGGTCATCCTGGCGCTGTGCATCATGCTCATTGTCGCGGCGCTGTTTCGCTTCACGCGCCTCGGCCTGCAACTGCGAGCCTCCGCGCTCGCTCCGGAGGTCTCGCGCCTGCTGGGCATACGAGTCTCACGCATGTTGACCTTTGGCTGGATGCTCTCAGCCGGCGTAGGGTGCATCGCCGCGGTCATCCAGGCCTCAGGAAACTTCGGTCTCTTCCCCACCGACATGGACGGCATCTTCGTGGCGGGCTTCATCGCGGCCGCGGTGGGGGGTCTTGAGTCGCCGATCGGAGCGGTGTGCGGCGGTCTGCTCATCGGACTCGCCGAACAGTTCATCCTGTCGTACTGGTCACCCAATGTGGCACCACTCGGAGGAATCATCATCCTGGTCGTCGCGCTCATGATTCGACCGCAAGGTCTCTTCACCAGGACCGCGGGACGGAGGGTCTAGTGGAGCACTGGCGCACGTTCTTTCGTCAGGAGTCGACTCACTCTCGCCTCATCGGTGTCGCGGTTCTCACCGCCGTTACCCTCGTCATCACGATCATCCTGCCCCCTGTAGCCAACTCCGATCTCGCGGGTGGGGCCGCCATCGCCGTGGTGATTCTGGGCCTCAGCTGGCTGATCGGCTGGAGTGGGCAGATCTCGCTGGGCAACTCGGGCTTCATGGCGGTCGGTGCGTACGCGGCGGGCGTGTGGGCTCACCATCACACGACCACTCCCATCATCTTCACCCTCGCCCTGGCGACCGTGATCGGAGGAATCAGCGGACTGATCATCGCCATTCCCTCTACTCGCCTGCGCGGTCCCTATCTCGCGGGCCTCACGCTGGCCTTTGCGGCGGCGGTCACCCCCATCGCTCAGAACTTCACCTCGATCACTGGCGGTGAGGGCGGCATCTTCATGAACTCACTCACGACGCCGGGCTGGTTCGGTGGGTTCTTTCACGGCGTCAACGCGTCGATCAACGCCAACGCCCAGTGGACGGCCGATCTAGCCGTCGTCGTGGCTGGCGTCGCGTTCTTCTTCATGGCCAACCTGTTTCACTCGCGCAGTGGGCGGGCCATGCGTCTGGTTCGCGACAACGATGTCGCGGCGGAACTGATGGGGGTGAACCTGTCGCGCGCGCGTTCGAGCGCCTTCATGGTGGCGGCTGCCTACGCCGGGCTCGGCGGGGCGATGTACTCGCTGCTCGAAGCATCAGTGCGCCCCGAGACGTTTCCCCTCACCCTCTCCATCACGTTGCTCACCCTGATGGTTCTGGGTGGCATCGGGACACTGAGCGGAGCGGTCCTGGGCGGCATTATCTACTCTTTCAGCCCGGACCTGGTGTCTTGGGTGAACTCACTCACGGGCGTGAATCCGACTTCGAACCTGGGCGCCAACATGCAGGGCATCATCTTTGGTCTGCTCTTGATCCTCACGATGCTCTTCGTCCCACGGGGATTGGTATCGATCACCACACCCGCTCGCAAGCTCGTCCGTTCCCTGAGAACCCGACCCCCTGTGAGCGACACCGCGAAACTATAGTTACCGTCCAGTATCAAGGAAGATACGTTCATTCATTAGGGGGAATCACATGGGACGGTTTCGACGATCGTTGACGCTACTGAGCGTCTCAGCGCTCGCAGTTGCAGGCATCGCCACTAGCGCGCTGTCGAGTAGTACCGCGGGTGCAGCCGGTTCAACACCGGGCGTCACCTCCACGCAGATCACCATCGGCGCATCGGTGCCCCTGTCGGGTATCGCCGCGACGTACGCCCCGGTCTCGGCCGCGGCGAACGCGGTCTTTAAGTGGGTGAACGCACACGGTGGGGTCAACGGTCGCAAGATCAAGTACATCCGCCTGGACGACTGCTACGACCTGGCTGCCTACGGCCTGGGCTGCACAGCAGGCGCCAGTGTGACGACTCTCAGTCAGAACCAGGTGCTCGTCGCCCAAGATCACGTCTTTGCCACGGTCGGCTCCCTCGGGACCGCCGCCGAAGAGAGCGTCGAAAGCTACCTCAAGCAGAACGGCGTTCCCCAGTTGTTCGTCAACTCGGGCTCCAAGGCGTGGGACGACCCGTCCCAGTACCCGGACCTGTTCGGCTACCAGACCAGCTACAACGCCGAGGGCAAGATCTTCGCTCACTTCATCAAGACGCACTTCGCGGGTGAGACCGTCGGATTTATCGGCCAGAATGACGACTTTGGCGCCAACGGCCTCCTGGGTCTGCAAGACGGTGGCATCAGCATCGCCAGCGCCAACAACTTGACCTACAACGCGGCCGACGCCGTCACCGGATCAAGCAGTGACATCCAGGCCGACGTGGGCACACTCGCGGCCAACAAGGTCCAGGTGGTCGTCCTTGACTCGGTGCCCGGATTCACGACCGGCATCTTGGAAGTGGCACACGCGCTGGGTTACTCACCGACCTGGATCATCTCCAGCGTGGGTGCGGACCCGACGTCGGTGAACTACGTGGGAGAAGCGGGCGCGTACACGCTTGACTACTTCCCCTCGGTCACCGACACCGGTGACCCGTGGATCCCTTGGATTCGCAAGGTCCTCATGGCCGATGCGAGCGACTTCCCGAGTGTCACCGCGAACTCGATTCTGAACGGCAACGAACTCTACGGAGTGGGTTGGGGAGTCGCCTTCGTGGAGGCCCTCAAGGCCGAAGGTCGCAACGTCACGCGGGCTGGCTTCGTCAAGTCGCTTCTGTCGACGACGTACGCCGATCCGGCCATCACACCGCTGAAGTTCTCCGCCTCCAACCACCAGGGTCTCACGGGTGGCGTCATCGCCAAGATCGCGGCCAACGGCACGAAGGCGCCGGTGATCGCCAAGCCGGTCAACGGCACCGTCTACTTCACGGGTAACTCCAAGGCGTCGCCGCTCAACTCGACGACGACGCTCACGATTAGCCCGATTCCCGCCTGGCTGAAGGGCTAAGTACTCGAGCCACCACAGCACACCGTCGCCTTCACGGAGGCGACGGTGTGCTGTGGTCGTTTCGGCATCACCCCTTCGTCGCGGTACGGTGGCGCGTGAAGGAGAGTCCATGATTCCCATCGCGACGCTCGCCCAGATGCGCGACGCTGACGCAGCCGCAGTCGCCGTTCGGGGACAGGACGCCCTCGTGCACGACGCGGGCACCGCCGTGGGCCTGTGCGCTCACGCAATGCTGGGGAGTTGTCGCGCTCGACGAATAGCGGTGATCGTGGGTCCGGGCCTGAACGGCGCCGATGGTCGCGTTGCCGCTCGGTGGCTCGTCACACGCGGCGCCCTCGTCGACGTCATCGCCTTTGATGAAGCACCCGACCAGCTCACCGGTTACGACCTCGCGGTGGACGCAGTGCTGGGCACGGGGGCCTCGCGGCCGTACGAGGCGCCATCAATCGAGGATGGAACGCTGGTGCTCGCCGTCGACCTGCCCTCGGGCGTCGACACCGACACTGGCGCACTGCTGGGTCGCCCCCTTCGAGCGGACGCCACGATTGCGCTGGGTGCGGTGAAGCCCGCGCACTTGATGGGACCCAGTGCGTCGCTCGTCGGTGACCTTCACTTCGCCTCTCTCGGCATCGCTGTGCATACTGACTCTGGGCTCGTGGGTGACGAGGATCTCGCTCATCTTCTCGCCTTCGACGAGATCGACCACAAGTGGGTTCACGCCATCACGGCCCTCGTCGGATCGACACTCATGCCCGGAGCCGCGGAGCTAGTCACTCGTGGCGCTCTCGCGGGTGGCGCGTCCATGATTCGCCTCGCGAGCCGCGGCAACGTCTCGACCCAGGTTTCGATTCCACCGGAAGTGGTTCATGCTCACGACGCGAGCGTCGATCCCCGATCCAAGGCCGTCGTGGCCGGTCCGGGTCTCGGGCCGGACGCTCCTGCCTGGCTCCGCGACGCCCTCGCGCACGCGACGTGTCCGGTAGTGCTGGACGCAGACGGTCTCGATCGCACCTTCATTGACAACACTGCCCATGAGGCAACGTGGGTGCTGACCCCGCACGAGGGTGAGTTTGAGCGTTTGAACGGGAAGCCCGTGAGCGACGATCGCTTCGGCGACGTGCGCAAACTCGCTGCGGCCACCGGGTGCGTCGTTCTGCTCAAGGGACCTCGTACAGTTATCGCTCACCCGGGTGGCATGTTGCGGGTCGTCACCTCGGGCACCGCGTCACTCGCGACCGCTGGATCCGGCGACGTGCTCGCAGGCCTCATCGCGGCGACCATCGCACGCGGCCACGAGCCATTTGAGGCGGCCGCTCTCGCGGCCCATCTTCACGGTCGCGCGGGGGCGGCCCTGGCGCCCTACGCCACCGCGGTTGATATCGCGAACTCGATCCGCGACATCGTCGCTCAACTCCCTCGCCCGTGCATCAAATAACTGGCGAGAGTCCCCCGTCCAAGCTGATCCCGACGCCGGTCACGTAACTGGCCCGCGGCGACAATAAATATGTCGCGAGGTCGGCGAACTCATCGGCTCGGCCGACTCGCCCGAGGGGAATCTGGTTGGCCGTCGCCATATTCGCGTAGTGCTCCTCGAGCGACACGCCCGCCTGCGCCGCGCGGCGCACCCACTGGCCTGACTCAATTATGCCGATCAAGATCGCATTAACGCGCACGCCTTGGGGAGCGACCTCACCAGACAGAGCCTTGGTAAGCGCGAGTCCCGCGAGGCGCGAGGCCGAAGTGGGCGTGGTTCCCGCGCCGGGCGTGCGCGCGCGAGTGGCCAGTACGTTGAGCACGGCGCCCTTGGACTCACTCAGAGGAGCGATCGCGCGGCGCGACACATGCAGTGCGGCGATGACCTTGAGCTCGTAGTCGTCTCGCCACTGCTGATCCGTGGAGTCCGCGATCGCCACGGCGTCGAACTTGCCCGCGTTGTTCACGACGCCATCCAAGCGCCCGAATCGCTCCAGAGTTGCGTCAATAAATCCGTCGACGTCGGCGGGAACGGTGACGTCCGCGCGGAAACACAGTGCGCCTTCGCCCAGGATCTGCTGCGCTGCAGTGACGCGCTCGACGTCGCGACCGCACACCGCGACGCGAGCCCCCTCGCCCAGCAATCTTTGGGCCAAACTCAGCCCGAGCCCGTCGCTACCCCCGGTGATGAGAAAGACACGACCGCTGAGTTCGAGGTCCACGAGGGTGGCAATCTACTGCAGGTAGTTTTCGACGACGCTCTCGCTGCGCACCGCGGCTTCGTCGGGGTCTTGTCCGGCGACACGACGTGCGCGCCGCTGGCGCAGCAGGTCGTACGCCTGGTCCAACTCGACTTCGAGAGTCTTCAGACGATCGCGCTGTTCGGCCGTCATCGGCTCGCCCGGGTGCGACTCCTCGAGGGCCTGCTCTTCGGTCGAGAGCCTCTCGATGCGCTCGTTAATCGTTTCGTCATCCACGAGTGTCTCTCTTTCCTCGGTCGTTCAGCACCACACTATTAGCCGTGATTCGACTCAAATGCCGGTGTGCTCCGCGCGAACGGGATTCGGATCGAACACGTGGGGCATGAGGGCGTTGGGCGGAATGACGCCCAACTTGCCCGCTTCGAAGTCTTCGAGCGCTTGGACAATCTCAGAACGAGTGTTCATCACGAAGGGTCCGTAGTGCTCGACGGGTTCCCCGATGGGTTGGCCGCCGAGCACGAGGCACTCAAAGTTTGCGGTGCGCGAGTCCTGGGTTGGGCTAGCCCCCATGCGCAACCAGTCGCCCGCCCCGAAGGCCGCGAGCTGACCCATCTCCACGGGACGACGCTCGCTGCCCACGTATCCCGTACCGGCGAGGACGTAGACCAGCGCGTTGAAGGTCGGATCCCACGGCAAGTCCAACTGCGCGCCGGGTGAGACCGACACGTGAGTCATGGCCATGGGCGTGTGCGTTGAACCCGGACCGCGGTGTCCCGCGATGTCACCGGCGATGATGCGCACGAGCGATTCGCCGTCCTGGGGCGAGACAAACACCACGTCGTTCGCTTCGAGACCCTGATAGGCGGGCGGGATCATCTTCTCCTTGGCCGGCAAGTTGACCCACAACTGGATGCCGTGAAAGAGTCCCCCGGACACGACGAGGCGTTCCGGTGGCGTTTCGATGTGCAGGATGCCCTTACCGGCGGTCATCCATTGGGTGGCGCCATTTTGGATCAGGCCACCACCCCCGTGGGAGTCTTGGTGTTCAAACGTGCCTTCAATCATGTAGGTCACCGTCTCGAAACCGCGATGGGGGTGCCACGGGGTGCCCTTGGGTTCACCCGGGGCGTAGTCCACCTCACCCATCTGATCCATGTGCACGAAGGGGTCCAGATCCCGCATCGAGAGCCCGGCGAAGGCTCGACGAACAGGAAAGCCCTCGCCCTCGAGACCCTGCGGTGCGGTGCTCAATGACGTAACCGGTCGCTCTTCGCTGACCGAAGTATCAACAAGGTCAAAGTGGGCCAGTTCGGTCCAGTCTTCGGGCGTTAACGCAGGCATACGCACCTCTTTCCTCTCATCAGGGCACTGTCACTTTAGGGATCAAGACACAAATAAACAACAGGCTCACCACGCGCGAATAAGAAGCACTAACTAGGCCAAGAGGGTAAAGAGAAAGACAATTTTTGCTCACACAGCACCTCAGAGCGCCCGGTGGCGAGCCCAAATCCGTCCACCCTGATCAGGTAACCGTCATACCGTCGCAACATCGCACGGAGAGCGCCAAGGAGGCTCACGAGCTCTCTCAGAGCCTTCACAGGCTATTCCCACCCACGCGCCGAGTTGGCACGTCCAGACTGGAGCCGTTTAACAGAACACCTACAGGGAGGATGCAATGACATCGAAGAAAGTAATGAGCCGGGCAGTTGTGGCCCTCGCGCTCGGCACTGCACTAGCGATGAGTACCGCAGCGCTCGCTGGCGCACAGGGGCACGGCTGGGGCCGCGTCGCGAGCCCGCGAGTTTCGCCCTTTAGCTTCGCCAATAACGGCACCGGTGGTGACGTCACCGCGGTCAGCACTACCTCGATCACAGTCACGGAGTGGAACGGCACGTCGGCCACGTTTGCGTTGACGGGCACGACCACCTACAGCGAAGGCAAGACCTCGGTCACCTGGTCCGCACTGACCACCGGCGAGCGCGTGAACATCGGCGTCTCCTCCAGTGACCCGACCACGGCGACCTCAGTCAACATCGAGCTCGCTGAACTGTTCGGTACAGTCCAGTCGGTGCCCGTCGGAAACACGATTCTGATCACCGACCCCCAGGGCTTCACCCGAACGATCCTCGTCGGAACGGGGACTACATACCAGGGTGGAACGCTCGCGAGCATCACCACGGGTACGAAGATCTTCGCCCAAGGCACCGTGGACACGAACGGCACCACGCTGGACGCCGTGAACATCTACATCGGCACCTCGGGGCAAGAGTCGATCACGTGGGGTGTCGTTACCGCAGCCGTGACCGGCACGTCGATCACGCTCGAAACCAAGGGCGGTACGTCGACGACGTTCACCTACACCACGAACACCACGGTTAAGTCCCTCGGGCACGACTCGGTGACGCTGACCTCGGCCGACTTGGCCGTGGGTGAGCACGTGGCCGTCGAGTCCAACTCGACCGCCGCAACCACGGCCGTGAGTATCTGGGTTCAGCTCGTGCACCTCAACGGCATCGTGACAGCGGTGAGTGGCAACAACATCACCATCAGCGATCACCAAGGCTTCACTCACCTGATCCTGGTCGGCGACATGACCACGTACACATCCGGGGGTGCAACGTTCTCGGCCGGACTCGGCGGCATCATGACGGGCATGCACATCAAGGCCGAGGGACTCGTTGATGCCAACGGGACAACCCTTGACGCCCTGACCATCGACATTTGCACGTCCGGTTCCTCCACACCTCACGGCCACCATGGTCGCGGATTTGGCGGTAACTTCGGGGGCAACTTTGGCGGCAGCTCCGGTGGTCACCAACATGGCTACCAGCCTCTTAGCGTGCGCGTCGGAGGAAGGTTCTAACACCGAGTCACTCCCCCAGTTCGCAACGCCCCGCGAGTGCCCTTCGTCCAAGGCACTCGCGGGGCGATGTGGTCTCTACCGTCAGATACATTGGGGTCGCGCGACGCGCTGACATTCGATCAAAAGGTTGACCACTGTGACCACCGCCCTGAGTTGGCTATGCGACATGGACGGAGTGCTCATCGAAGGCGGGCACATGGTGCCCGGGGCGGATGAATTCCTTCATAAGTTGCGGGCGTGTGAGCGTGACTTTCTCGTGCTCACCAACAACGCGTTCTTCACCCCCGCCGAGCTTCACCGTCGTTTGATCGAGATGGGTCTCGAGCTACGCGAGGACCAGATCTGGACCTCGGCCCTGGCAACGGCGCAGTTCGTCCACGATCAGCACCCTGGTGGTAGCGCCTTCGTCATCGGCGAGGCGAGCGTGCACGAGGCCCTAGCCAAGCAGGGGTACGTCGAGGACTCTCTCCACCCCGACTACGTCGTGCTCGGCGAAACGTGGGACTACTCGCGCGACAAGATCACCACGGCCATTCGACTGATCGAGAAGGGCTGTAAGTTCGTGGCCACCAACCCAGAAACGCACGGCTCATCACCCGAGGGCCTGCTGCCGGGAACGGGAGCACTGGCCGCACTGATTCAAAGCGTGACGGGCGTTCGGCCGTACTTCGTAGGCAAGCCCAATCCCGTGATGATTCGTGACGCGCTCAACATCGTGGGCGCGCACTCCCAGACCACCGTGATGGTCGGGGACCGCATGGACACCGACGTGCGCGCCGGCGTCGAGGCCGGGGTGGAAACGATTCTGGTGCTCTCGGGCTTCACCAAGCGAGAGGACATCGACCACTTCATCTGTCAACCGTCGCGCGTAGTGAACTCCATCGCCGACCTCATTGACGAGGTCGCCTAGGCCACCTGGCTCACCGGCGCGGCGCGTCGGTCTCTTGGAGCGTGAGAAGAAACGACGCCGCCCAGTCGTAGACGTCGCGGCGATAGGTCTTGCGCCGCATGCGCGTCATACGGTCGCGCGCCTCTTTGGGTCCCGCGTTCACCGCGAGTCGAATGGCTTCCTTCACCCCTTCGAGGTCGTGCGGATTCACCATGAAGGCTCCACGTAACTCCGCTGCGGCGCCCGCGAACTCGCTCAAGACGAGCCGTCCCGTGAGGTCGGTGCGGCACATGACATATTCCTTGGCGACGAGATTCATGCCGTCACGAAAGGGCGTGACGATCATCACGTCGGCCACCAAGTACAGCGCGATGAGCTCGGCGAAGGGCAGATTTTGGTGCAGGTAGTGCAGTACGGGACTTCCCACCTGGCCGAACTCGCCGTTGGTCTCACTGACCGCCTGTTCGAGTTGGTGGCGTTCGCGCTCGTAGTGCGCGTCCGTTTCACGACTGGGCACGGCCACTTGGACCATCACGTGCTTGCCGGGCACGAGCGAGCCATCGTGGAACATTTCGGACACCGCCTTGATGCGCTGTTGAATGCCCTTGGTGTAGTCGAGTCGGTCGACCCCCAACAGGACCAACTCCGGATCGCCCAAGTCCTTGCGGATCTCCTTGGCGCGTGCCCGAATGGAGGGGTCGTTGGCAAGTGTGACGATCTGCTCACAGTCGACCGAGATAGGAAAAGCCCCGACTCGCACCGACCTGCCGTTGTACTCGAGCAGGGAGTCGGTGCCGGTCGCGGCACTCTGGCGACGCGCCATGCGCGAAAAGTTTGAGGCTGCCTGGGCGACTTGAAAGCCAACCAGGTCCGCACCAAGTAGACCTTGGAGAATCTCGCGTCGCCAGGGCAACTGCATGAAGAGCTCAATGGGTGGGAACGGTATATGCAAGAAAAAGCCGATGCGTACGTCGGGCCGTAGCTGGCGCAACATGTGCGGAACCAACTGCAACTGATAGTCGTGGACCCACACTGTTCCATTGGGCGCCACCTCCTCAGCGACCGCCGCGGCAAAGCGCATGTTCACCTGGGAGTACGCCTGCCACCAATGCCGGTGAAAGGCGGGCGCGCGAATGGCGTCGTGGTACAGGGGCCAGAGCGTCGCGTTGGAAAATCCGAGGTAGAAGTCCTCGTACTCCTCAGCCGTCACGTCGACCGCGAGCAGGCGAATTCCCTCGTAGTCTGTCGGCGGCGCGTCGTACTCAGATGTCCCGGGCCAACCGATCCACAGCCCGTTTCGGTTCTGCAAGACCGCAGTGAGCGCGGAGACCAAACCGCCGGGACTGGGCTGCCACGCGTCGGTTCCGTCGACGCTCACGTGACGCACCGGCAGTCGGTTCGCGACCACCACCAAATCGGCTTTCGCCGATCGGCCGACACGGTCCCTCACCGGTGACGTCGCAACGCTGCTGCCGTCAGTCTCCACCATGGTTGTCGCTACCCGTCCACAGCCTCGTGCCCTCGCCGGAGCCTAGAACGGTGAGGATCATTCCCCACCTCAGGTCATCGTACCGCTGCGCTCATCTTTCCCGGCCGCGTTCCACCAGCTCGGCGATCCGGCCACACCCACGGCTGACTCGATCACGCGCTGGTCCGCTTCGATGACGTGAAGAACAGCATCAATCAGTGCCAGGTGCGTGAGCGCCTGGGGAAAGTTACCGAGATGGCGACCGGTCTTGGCATCAAGCTCTTCGCCGTACAGCCCGAGCACGCTCGCTGATCCCAGCAGCTTCTCGCAGTTCGTTCTCGCCCAATCGAGCTCGCCGATCTTGACGAGCGCCGAGACGAGCCAGAACGAGCACACGGTGAACGTGCCCTCGTCTTCCCCCCCGATTCCGTCGTCGGTTCGCTGGGCGCGATAACGATAGACGAACGGTCCGTCAGCCAGCTCATCAGCAATGGCCAGCACCGTGGCGCGGATGCGCTCATCGGTCGGTGGCAGGAAGCCAAGGATCGGCAGGAGGAGGAGTGACGCGTCGAGTTCGCCCGATCCGTAGTACTGGCGGAATCGGCCGCGGTCGTCGACCGCCTTCGCGCAGACCTCTTCGTGGATCTCTTGGGCGGCGGCCCACCACGCGTCGGCTCGCCCCCGCTCGCCTCGCAGGGCCGCCAAGCGCGCACCGCGATCGGCCGCCACCCAGCACATGACCTTGGAGAACGTGAAGTGCTGAGGTTCGCCGCGCACTTCCCAGATCCCTCGGTCGGGCTCACGCCATAGCTTGAGGGCCATCTCAACCGCCTGAACCACAATGCGCCACGACCTCTCACTGAGTGAGTCGCGCGAGCGGGTGTGCTCAAAGATGCAGTCCACAATCGCGCCCAGAATGTCGAACTGAACCTGGTTGTAGGCCGCGTTGCCGACCCGAACTGGTCGGCTGCCGCCATATCCCGTGAGGTGATCGAGTTCACTCTCCGAGGGTGTCGACGCGTCGTCGACCGGATAGAGAACCTGCAAGTTCGCCCGCAGACGCTTGCCTTCCATCACGCCGCCCTGGGGTTCGAGCACGTCGCCGAGGAACGCCAAGAAGTCGTCGGCCTCGGTGTCGAAACCGAGGGCGTGCAGCGATCGCAGGGTGAAGGCCGCGTCGCGCACCCAGGTGTAGCGGTAGTCCCAGTTCCGACTGCCACCGATTTTCTCGGGCAGGGACGTGGTGGGTGCGGCTAGCAGCGCGCCCGACGGAGCGTACGTCAGCCCCTTCAGGGTGAGGGCGCTGCGCTGGAGGTACTCGCGCCACGGGTGATCGGGAAAGTGACCTCCGTCGACCCATCCTCGCCAGAAGCGGCTCGTCTCGGCCCGACACGTATCTACTTCGGCGCGACTCGTCGGCGCCGGCGCGTCGGTCCAACTAAGGACCGTAAAGGTCGTCTCGCCTTCGGTGAGGCGATGACGGGCGCGAACGGCACGTCCCTCGATACCAAAGCGCATGTCGCCGGTGAGGGTGAGTCGCACAAAATCGGAGTTCGTCGTGTGCACGGTCTCGTAGGTCGTCCCGGCGTACTCCCACTCGGCGTCCACGCGCCCGTAATCAAACGATGGCTCGCAGTTCAGTACAACGTCGACACTGCCGTGAAGACAGGTCGCAGTGCGTATGAGCACATGCTTCGCATCGAAGTCGCCGGGCGTGCGACGGTGGTGGGCCGAACGATCGCCCATGCGGTACCAGGGTGCCACTGCGAGGAAGTCATTGACGATCAACCAGCCGCTACGGGTTTGCCACGTGGTGGCGAGCACCATGGTGCCCGGGACGTACTGACGGTGCGCCGGCACGGCGCTGTCGGCCGGGGCCAGACGGAACGAGCCAGCGGCGCGATCGAGCAAGGTGCCAAAGACGCTGGGGTCGTTGGGCTTGGGGATGCACATCCACTCGATCGCCCCGGTGGGTGCGATCAACAGACTGTTCTCGCAGTCCGAGAGAATGGCGTAGTCCGCGATCGGCGGAAAGAGAGTCTCGATCGTGTCCTGACTCGGTATTCCCCCGTGGTAGTAGTCCCCGAGCGGGGAGGACGTGGGCGACAGGACGCGCCGAGGCCACAGGCCTACCCGGTCATCCAAGGAACGATCAAGATGAGAACTCTCTCGGGTCACGATGGCCGTTCCTTTCGTATCTGGATCTCTCTGCATACCAACCGGCCATTCGTGTCGGCGATACACAGGGAATTTTAGTGTGGCTCACACCCCAGTTCGTGCACGTTCAGAACTTTTCGAGATCACGGTTTCCACCATGACGGCCCACAAGACCCTCCCGCGACCGAATTCAAAGTTCCCTGAGAATACGGAGGGGGTCACACAGTAACCTCGGCTGAGTCACAACGAGGAGAGGCCATGGATCACGACACCGCGCGCACCCGACTGAACGAGGAGAAACTGCAGCTCCAAGCCCTTCTGGCGAATACCGACGAGGCCGGCGAAGAGGAGCGCGAGAGTAGCGGTGAGCCGGGTGACTGGACGGATCCTCAAGTGGCTCTGACCGGCGAGGCCGAAGACGACGCCGTGGCTGAAGGCCTGCGCCTTCGACTGGCGAGCGTCGAACGCGCGCTGGCCCGCCTGGACGATGGGACGTATGGACGCTCCGTGCGCAGCGGCGTCGAGATTCCTGAAGCGCGCCTTGAAGCCGACCCCGCCGCCGACCTCACGGCCGACGAGGCTCTCGAGAGCTCGTGACTCAACGGAGAACGAAAGCTCTGGGCTAACTTCCTCCCTATGAAGAAGCGCAATCGAGATCGGCACGGGCGTCGATTGTGAGTGTGTGGGTTCGAGTGATCTGCGGTGTCGCGGGCGTCGTACTGCAGTTAGTCGTGCTCGACGCCGCGGTGCGAACTTTCCTGCTCCCGAGGGTCGCCAATGTGCGGTTGAGCAAGTACACCGCCCGATCGATTTCGTGGATCTTTCGCATGTTGGCGAAAGGCCAAACGTACGCCACAAAGGATCACATCCTTTCGCTGTTCCCCTCCATCACTCTGCTCATGTATCAGGTCGTGTGGGTGACTCTCAGTGCGGTGGCCTTCGCATTCATCTATGTCTCCGCCGGGGCCAGCTCTTTCTCGTCGGCCTTCGCGACATCGGGCTCAACGATCATCAGTTTGGGCGTCGACGTCGTTGCACACGGTTCGATCACCATTCTGGAGTGCGTGGAAGCGGGAATCGGGCTCACTCTCCTCGCCCTTCTCATCGCCTTCATCCCCGCGCTCTATCAATCGTTTCAGCGCCGTGAATACGCGGTCTCGCGCTTGACGGTGCGTGCAGGCATCCCCGCGACACCGTGGGGCGTGCTCGAGATCGCGGCGAGCGTCGACTCCTACGCCCGACTCGACGAGCTCTGGCGGGAGTGGGAACAGTGGTTCATTGACGTGGGAGAGACCCACACCACCTTGGTCATTCTCAACTACTACCGCTCACCAGACCCCCGACAGACCTGGATCGGCGGCCTGGCGAGCGTCCTCGACGCCGCCGCCCTCTTTCAATCCGCGGTCGACGCCGAGCCATCACCGACCGCGGGTTTGTGCATCCGCGCGGGATGGCTCAACTTACGTCGCATCGCTGACTACCACCACGTCTCCTATCCGACCAACTTCGAGCGCAAGGTCCCCATCTCCATCAGTCGCGAGGAGTTTGACATGGTCCTCGATCGCCTCGCCCGCGTGGGCGTGCCGATCCTCGCCGACCGTGACGTGGCGTGGCGCGACTTTCACGGATGGCGCGTCAACTACGACCGCATGGTCGAGTCCTTCTACACCCTGTTCACCTGTCCACGAACGGATTGGCGCACTGCGGCCGAGGACCCTTTGGTCGGTCCGTCCAACTTGCGAGGATTGGAATAACCACGACAGTGCGCCGGTACGCACCGATGTCCATCACGAGGGAAGAAGGGTCACCCGGGCATCGAGGCCGCCACTGTCAGCCTCGCGTAGCTCGATCGAACCACCACTGAGTTTCGTCAATTGGGCGACGATCGCGAGGCCCAACCCCGTTCCTTCGCTCTGATTCTCCCGCCCTCGCCAGAATCGACGCACCGCCATCTCACGCTCCGTCGGTCCCAGTCCGGGTCCGTTGTCAATGACATCGATCTGAACTTTCTGATCGCTCTCTCGGGCACGAATCTCTACCTTCCCCCCGCGAGGCGTGGCATCAAAGGCGTTCGACAAGAGATTGTCCAAGACCTGTTCCAACACGTCCTGTACGGCAAGGGCCCGCAACGTCTCGGGTGTGTCAACCACGAGTTCGAGGTCGACTTCGGCCGCCAACGCCCGCCACACCTCGGCTCGTTCCACCACGATGTCGCGAACATCAATCGAGACGAGTACCGGTGACTTTGATTCGTTGCGGGCCAGGGCCAAGAGCGAGTCGACCATTCGACTGAGGCGGTTCATCTCGGCGAGAACGTAGTTCAGGTCCACTTCGTTCGAATTTCCCACCGCCGCCTGAAGGTTCTCGAGATGCAACTGCAGTGACGTGAGCGGCGTGCGAAGTTGGTGCGACGCGTCTTCGACGAAGGCGCGCTGGGACTCGAGGAGAGTGATCAGACGGGCGGAGGTCGCGTTGATGGCACTCGCCAAGGTACGCAGTTCGGGCGGCCCGGTCGTCTCATCGACTCGCACATCAAGCTCGCCGTGACCCACCGCTTCTACATCACGGGCAATGCGACGCAAGGGGCGAACGAGGGACCCCGAAATGGCCACGCCGAAACCACAGGCCAAGGCCAACATCAACAGGCCATAGAGCACGAGGTCCCGCCACTCCTCGTGAACGTGGTTGTTCGCCACCGCCACCGGCGACGTCATGAGGAGTACGGCGTGATCAAACCTGCGCACGCCGCGCAGTCGCACCGCGGCGTAGTACTGGGGACCGTCCTTGTCATTGTCAAGCGACGTGCCCGACTTACCCGAGAAGCCCGTTGTGGCGGCGATCGAAATGAGTCTCGCGTGGTAGTCCTTGGTGCTCGAGAGGATCACGCCACTCGTCGCCACCACGAGAACCTGACGACCCGTCGTCTCGGTGTACGAGCGCGTGAGTACCACCGCACGAGCGATGTCGTTGTGATTGAGCGCGTCGGTCATGAGTACTGAAAGGGCACGAACGTCGCGCCTGAGACCGTGCAGCGTGTTCGACCCTTCGTGTACCTGGAGGGTCACGCCGATCGGTACCACCAGCAGTGCCGTCGCGAGCACCGCGAAAAGAACGAATCCCGCGAGAAGCCGACGCCTCATTGATCGAGAACGATGCGAAAACCCACTCCGCGCAGCGTCTCAATGAATCGCGGCTGGCCGAGCTTGCGGCGCAGGGACGCGACATGAACGTCGATCATCTTGGTCGCGCCGTACCAGTGAGGTCCCCAGACGCCGTCGAGGAGTTCCTGACGCGTGATCACCTTTCCCGGGTCGCGCGCGAGAAACTCCAGAATCCCGTACTCCTTGGGCGTGCACGCGACGAGTTGACCCTGTGCGCGAACCGTCCTCACTCGACGATCGATCTCGACGCCGTCGAGATGCTGAACTGGCGTCGACTCCGTCTCTCTCGTGCTCGCGCGGCGCAGCACCGCGTTGATCCGGGCGACGAGCTCGCGCACGCCAAAGGGCTTGACGACGTAGTCGTCCGCGCCCAGATCGAGTCCGGCGATGCGGTCCTCCTCGCTGCCCCGAGCGGTCACCATGATGATCGGAGCGTTCGTCAGCGCGCGCAGGCCATGGAACAGGTCGACGCCGTCACGATCGGGCAGGCTGAGGTCAAGAAGAATGAAGTCGGTCGGCAACGCGTTCAACGCGTCGGCGGCCGTGCCGACGGATCGTGCGTCGAACTCGGCGCGGCGAAGACCGTTGACGAGGGCGCGCGCGATGGGCTCGTCGTCTTCGATAACCAAAACGTTCACGCTCAAGTATCTTCGTCCCTCTCTCGGAGCGAAGCGCCGCCGACGGAGTCTTAACCAACTCTTTAGGGAAACACGTCCTACGCAGGAATCTACTAACTGTCGCTCGTTAGAGCACCTTGGACAGAAAACTCGCCAACCGCTCGGACTTCGGCGCGGCGAGGACTTCGCGAGGATTACCCGACTCCTCGATCACACCGTGGTCAAGGAAGTACAGCGAATCGGCAACCTCTCGAGCAAAGTTCATTTCGTGGGTCACAACCATCATGGTCATACCGGTCTGAGCAAGATCCTTCATGACGTCCAGCACCTCGCCCACGAGCTCTGGGTCGAGGGCTGACGTCGGCTCGTCAAAGAGCATGAGTTTCGGCTCCATCGCCAACGCGCGGGCAATCGCCACCCGCTGCTGTTGACCGCCGGAGAGTTGGCTGGGGTAGAACTTGTCCTTGCCCTCGAGACCGACTCGCGCCAAGAGTTGTCGAGCCCTTTCGGTGGCGAGTTGCTCGTTCGTTCCCTTGACCTTCTCTTGACCGATCACGATGTTGTCGAGCACCGTGAGATGCTGAAAAAGGTTGAACTTCTGAAAGACCATTCCTATCTGTGAGCGCTCGTGGCAGATCTCCTTATTGTTGCGCTCGTACAACCGACCGTTGCGCTCCTCGTACCCCACCAAGTTGCCGTCGACGAAGAGTTCGCCCGCATCGTGCTTTTCGAGGTGATTGATGCAGCGAAGAAATGTGCTCTTGCCCGAGCCCGACGGTCCGATCAGGCAGGTCACTTCTCCTCGGCTCACTGTCAAGGTGACGCCCTTTAACACTTCGACTCCCGCGTACGACTTGTACACCTCCCGCGCGTCGACCATCGGCGTAGTCATGGTCACGTCGTGCTCGGAACGTCTTGGTGCATCCGGAACTTTGCGAGGACGCCGCGTAGATCAGTCCTAATGCGTTGCATGGGCGTGGGCGGTGGAGTACGCAAGGCGCCCTTCGCGAAATGCCGCTCCAGATAGAACTGGCCCGTCGATAAGACGGTCGTGAAGATCAGGTACCAGATACTGGCGGTGATGAGGAGTTGAATTACTTCATAGTTGGTCGCCGAGATGTTGCTCACGGCCCCGAGCAATTCGATCACTCCCGCCGCGCTCAGCAACGATGTGGTCTTGAGCATCGAGATCACTTCATTTCCAGTCGGCGGGATAATCACCCGCATCGCCTGGGGCAAGATGACCAGCCGCAAAGTCTGCGCTCGGGTCATGCCAATTGAGGTGGCTGCTTCAATCTGTCCTTCGTCCACCGAGATCAAGCCCGATCGGGCGATCTCGGACATGTACGCACCCTCATTGAGGCCCAGGGCGAAGATTCCGGCTGTGAAAGGCGTGAAGAGGGAATCGGACTTGACGTGAAAGAAGTCGTAGTGCAAAAAAGGCACACCCAGTCGAATGCTGTAGTACAGGGCCCCAATGTTGAACCAGAGCAGAATCTGCACGTACACAGGCGTGCCGCGAAAGAACCAAGTGTAAAGCCACGCCGTCGTCGACAGCAATCGATTACTCGATAGGCGCATGATCGCGATCGCGACGCCGATAATGATGCCTGCCGCCATGGCGATGACAGTCAGTTCCAACGTCAAGACGAGTCCGTGGAGAACCTCGCTCGACGTAAAGTATTGCCCGACCACGTTCCAGCCGAAGCGCCACGTCAGCTGTGGAGCGCAGTGGCGAGCGCTCGCAGAGCCCGTACAGATATAGCGACCGTCGGGAACCTTGGACAACAAGGTGTGCACCAGCATCGCCACCAGCAGCATCGCGACGGCGGCGGCAACCCACTGACCGTAATGACGAACGGGGACGACCCTGAGTGGTTCGTCCCCGTTCGTCGCCATGCGAGTGGTGAGTTTCTAGTCGGTTCTCAGATCGCTTAGGAAGTAGCCCCGTCAATCACAATCTTGGATGACGGAATGGCGCCCGCCTCGACGCCCCACTTGTTCAGGATGGCGCTGTACGTGCCGTTCGCAATCAGGGTCTTCACGGCCGCTCGAATGGCCTTAGCCAAACCAGCGCCGGCTGAGGTCTTGGGCGTCGCGATGCCGTAGGGCGCGACGTTGACCGCGCTGCCCACTGACTTAAAGAGTCCCTTCGAGGTCGCCACCACGTAGTCGGCGATCTGGGAGTCGAGGAATCCGTACGTCGCCTGTCCCGAGGTCACCGCCGTGTTGGCTTCGGTCTGGGTCGGGAACGCCAAAACGTCGATCTTCTTGCCCGATGGGCACGCCTTGGAGGCGGCCGTGGCGTCCGTCTGCTCCGTTGTTCCGGTCTCCACCGCCACCTTCTGGCCACAGAAACTACTGAATCCCGTGAACTTGGCGCTCGAACCCTTCTTGACGTAGACACCTTCTCCAGCCTGGAAGTAGTCGACGAAGTTCACCTGCTTCTCGCGCGCCTTGGTGTCGGTGAACGAGGAGTTGCCGATGGTGTACTTGCCCGACTTGATGCCCGCAATGATGTCGTCAAAGGTGACGTTGTTCTCATTGACTTTGACGCCCAGCGTCGTGGCGATCGCGTACATAAGATCCACGTCGAAGCCGATCATCGTGCCACTCGAACTGATCGACTCGTCGGGCGCGTAGGTGGCGTCCGTGGCCACCTGAATGGTGCCTGACTTATATGCCGTCGGCACTAACTTGGCGTCCGCGGCGCTGTACACACCTTTAATCGACGAGGCCCCGGCCGTCACGCTGGTTGCCAGCACCAACGACACCACGCCTGCCGCAACTAGTAATTGGCGAAACCCAACGGTGCGCTGCATGAAATCTCCCCTTATAAACCGACCGCTTCGCGCGATACCAAGCCTCATTGTTATCACTTTCTGGGCTCCGACGAGGCGCGCCCTCGGCCAGCTCCTTTGGCCAGAGGCCCTCGGATTCGTTTCCAAAATCCCAGACCAACGCTGACTTGGGCGTTAGGGGATCGTGGTCGTGGTGGTCGTGGTGGTCGTCGAGGTTGTCGTCGTCGTGGTGGTGGAGGTCGTCGTCGTGGTGGTCGTCGCGACGTCACTCGGCGATCCGATCCACTCCACCTCGAGTCCCTCAGGGGTACGAACTCGAGCCATGAGGGTTCGAATCGAGTGCGACAGGGCGAGCGCGTCGTTGCCCGCGAGACCCAGGGCGTTCCAGGAGTGCTCCCCCAGCACGACTACGAAGGTGGTGTACGACGTGGTACCGATCAGGTCCACCATCGCCATCGCGTCACAGCCACCCGCTTCGTTGGTGTAGCCCGACTTCACCCCGATGACGTTTCCTTGGCCAGTGAAGGGAGTGTAGGACTGAACGACGCCAGCCAGGGGAAGGGCGACCTCGGGCAAGATAACGATGCCTCGCACGACAGGTTCTTGGGTCATGAGGTCAGCCGCCACCACGACCTGGTTGGCCGCGGTAGACATGTCGCCCGTTGATATTCCGGTGACGTCGACGTAGTGCGTCTGGCGCAAACCGAGAGCCTTGGCCGTTTGGTTCATCACGTTGACGAAACCGGCCTGACTCATCCCCGTGAGCGCGGCGAGAAGTTGCGCGTAGTCGCCCGCAGAGTGCACGAGCATTCCTCGCAGCAACGTACGTTCGCACAGTCGCTCCCCCAGCGCAATCGGCACGCCGGATTGGTCGGTCGCTTCGTCGTACTCGTACAACGCCATGTCGTTACCGTTGACGACTTCACACGGACCGGTCGCACTTCCACTCAAGGGCAGACGGTGCAGCACGACCCACGCGGTCATCAACTTGGTGAGACTAGCGATGGGCTGACGCGGCTGATTTGGCGACGACGCGGCCACGGACAACTGCGGCACCAGGATCGCCGCACTACCCGTGGAAGGCCACGCCAACGGTACCTTCGAAAAGATCGTGGTCGTGGTCGTTGAGGTTGTCGAACTGGTCGACGTCGTTGATCCGGGAAGACTCGTCGTGGTCGACGTCGTGGTGTTGGTGGTCGTTGTCCCCGCGGTCGCGGCCTGTGGTGAAGAACCCACGAGGAGACCGAGTGCGACGGCACTCACGCCAAGAACCGAGATGCCCGTTCGCCACAGTTTCGAGGCGAGCGGGCGATTCACGTCGCCAAATTTACTTCGCGGCCGACCCGGTACCTGTTAGTAATCGTCCCGATGGGTCAACATCGAGGCTCCACGGTCACTTTGTAACCGGTTCGTAACCGATTATCCGCGCCGAGCGAGAACTGACGCTTGCACGCGCAAAGTAAACTCGTCCAAATGACTGTCAAGATCCACCGGGTCTCCTCCCTGGTCGCGATGAGCGTGGTGACAGTCAGCACGATTGGTTGGGCGACTTCGTCTGAGGCCACCACCCTTCGCAGCCACGTCGCCATCCCTGCCTTCTCCATTCGTCTCGAGGATCAGTTTCTGGCGGCACTGAACTACCTTCCGGTCAGTTTCGTTCCCAAATCGTTCTCCACGACGACCACCACGACGACGACCACCACGACGACGACACCGACATCCACCACCACTACGACAACTACCCCCAGCACGACGTCAACGACGACCACGACGTTGCCCGTTAAGAAGAAGCCGGTGAAGGCACCCAAGCCGACGTCTCTGGTCACGGGGACGTTCGTGTGGAAGTTTCCGGCGTTGAACTCGATCTTGCGCAGTCAGTGGCAGGTCGGCACCAACAACGTGGTCTTACAGGGCGCGCTCATGCGATTCCAGAACGTGCACAATCTCCTGACCACCGGTCAGATGAATGGTTCGACGTGGACGGCGTTGACCGAGGCGGTACTGGCGCACCAGGCCAATCCCGCCAGCTACAACGACGTCTACGTGTCGATCGGATCACCCGAAAAGGTGACCTTGTACGAAAACGGTCGCAAGACCTTCTCCACCCTCGCCAACACGGGCGTCTCCGACGCTCCCACCCAAAGTGGGACCTACCCCGTCTATCTGCGCTTTACCGTCACGACGATGTCCGGAGTCATGCCCGACGGTGAGAAGTACGACGACCCGGGTATTCCGTGGGTCTCGTACTTTCACGGTGGCGACGCGCTACACGGATTCATCCGATCGTCGTACGGGTACCCCCAGAGTCTGGGGTGCGTCGAGATGCCCTTCGCGGAAGCGGGCGTCCTGTGGCCGCACACGCCGATCGGCACTCTCGTCACCGTTCAATAGTCGCGCAGTCGGCGCGACTTCTTACTACAGGGTGAATCCACCCTCGGGTGTGTCGGTCTCGGTCGTGGACTCATCCTTCGCGGTGCTCGCGCCAGTGTCACCCGCGGCCGCGGCGTCGGCTTCGCGCTCGGCGTCAAAGGCCTTGAGCTCACCGACGATCCGGTCGACCTCGGCGCTGTTGTCACTCACTTCGCCCGTCTTCTCGGCGTAGACGGCGGCGCCGAGGTCGCGCAACATTCCGTCAAACTTGCGCGTGGCCTGGGCGTCTTGAATCTTGGCCTGCCCCGCTTTGCCGGCCTCTTGCGCTTTTTGGGCGAGTTGACTCGCTTGTTCCTTCACCTTGTCGAAAAGGGCCATATTCTTCTTCTTTCTCTCTAGAGCCGACCGAGCAGATCCTTGCGAGCGCTGTTACCCACGCTCGTATCTTGTTTCTGCTCATCTTCAAACTCTTTATGCAACGTAGCCTGCAACAAGACCGGTCCGTCACCGGTGAGTGTGATCACGTTGATCCCCGATCCACCGAAGACCGCCGTCATCGCCGTTTGAGCGTTGAAGGAGCCCACGCGCTCCACGCTGAAGGTCACCGAGTCCGCGAACGCCACCACGGCTCCCCCATGCACCTGAATCTTGCCGCCGTAGTCCTTAGGGTTCAGCTCGACCAAGCTGCCGCCGCCACCGAGAACAACGGTTCCGGTGCCCGTGAAGTGCTCGAAGATAAAGCCGTCCTTGGAGCGATAGCCCAACGACAGGCCGGAAAAGTCGATGTCGTAGTTGACCGTCGACTCCGCACAGATGAACGCTCGACTCTCGGCGCGCCAACCCGTGGTCGAGCCATCGAGCTCCACGATCTTTACTTGTCCGGGCAGGTCGCCCGAGAAGGTAACCAGTCCCGCGCCGCCGGAGGGCGAAAACCACTGGAACGCGAGGCTCTGGCCACTGAGCATGCGCTTGCCGACTTCGGTCGCCGTGGCGAGTGCCGCCTTCAGGAAGCTGCCTCCACCCTGCTTGTTTGCTTGATGGGCCTGGTCCGCCTGACCGCCTGGCGTCGTGAGACGAGTCTCCATCGACACGTTGGGGGTCTTCCAGCGAAACTTCGTGGCGTCGGCGAACATCGTCTGCCCGTCGTTGAGCTGGCAGGTGATCATCTGAGCAAACTCACCCGACACCTTGCACGTAATTGTCATATGTCACCTCGTTCTGCGCAGATTAGCCCCGACCCGTGGCCACGACAACCGTGAGTGGCTCAGAGCACTAGTGGCGCACCAACTCGGTGAGCTCGCGCACCACCACGTTCGCGCCGTGCTCGCGTAACTGGTCGGCGTAGGCGTGCGAGTCCCCTTCGTCGTGATGATCGACGCCGATGACGAGGCCAAAGTGACCGGCCCGGCCCGCCTCCACGCCCGCGAGCGCATCCTCCAGCACGACCGCATGCGAGGCCTCGACACCAAGATCCTTGGCCGCTTGGAGGAACGAGTCGGGCGCCGGCTTCCCGGCGAGGTGCAGGTCCTTGACGGTATGTCCATCCACGCGGGCGTCGAAGAGCTGATTGATGCCCGCCGCCGTGAGAGCGGCCACCGTGTTCTCGCTCGCCGAGACGACCGCCACTTTCACCCCGCGGCTCTTGAGTGCGCCAATGAGTTCGGTGACGCCTTCGTAGTCCTGGACGCCCTGTTTCTTCATCACGGCCAACACCAGATCGTTCTTGCGGTTGCCGACCCCGCACACGGTCGCTGCGCTCGGTGGGTCGCTGTCCTCGCCCTCGGGCAAGGTGATCCCGCGCGCGGCGAGAAAGTTGCGAACCCCGTCGGCCCTCGGCTCGCCATCGACGTACTTCTCGTAGTCGCTCTCGGGGTCAAAGGGCGCGTAGGTCTTGCCGGTACGCGCCGACTCTTCCTTCAAGAAGGCGTCGAAGGCTTCCTTCCACGCGGCGGCGTGCACGAGTGCAGTCTTGGTGAGCACACCGTCCATGTCGAAGAGCCACGCCTGGTACGCACCGAGGTCGACTTCACTGGGAGTACTTGGAGGTGTGGTCACGACGTTTCTCCTTCTCGTAGCGCATCCGCCACCCGGTGCACGGCTGCACGACCCGCGGGCTGAAGGGGCGGCGGGCCGGGATCGAGGTCCGCGAGCGGCTTCAGCACGACCGAGTTGCCCACCGAGACCGTGAAGGTCTCCTCGCCGTGGCGTAGTTCGAGGGCGTCACCCTCTCGCAGCTCGTAGGTCGTCGACTTGGCCGACGTTCGCACGTGTAGGTGACGGCCGCGGAAATGCAGGTTGAAGGCGAGGCGAGTAATGCCCTCGGGAAGTCGTGGTGCGAAACGAAGCGAACTCTCCCATGGACGTAAGCCCGCGAAGCCCGATATCAGGGCGATCCACGTGCCCGCCAATGACGCCATGTGGAGTCCATCGCGCGTGTTGTGCTCCAGGTCTTGGATATCTAGGAGCGCGGCCTCGCCGGCGTAGTCGTAGGCCAAAGAGAGGTATCCAACTTCGGCGGCCATCACCGATTGGATGCACGCCGAGAGCGACGAATCGCGCACTGTCAAAGGCTCGTAGTAGTCGAAGTTGGCCTTCTTCTGCTCGGCGCTGAAGGCGTCCCCGCGCAGGTACATCGCAAAGACCAAATCCGCCTGCTTGACGACCTGCTTGCGGTACAGGTCGAAGTAGGGAAAGTGCAGGAGCAGTGGATACTGATCCTCCTTGGTGCCCGCGAAATTCCACAGTTCGTGCCGAGTGAAACCCTCGGACTGGGCGTGTACTCCAACCTCCTCGTCGAAGGGAATCGTCATCACGTCGGCCGCGCGACGCCATTGAACGATCTCCTCGGCGCTGACCGCGAGGGCCGTTGACACGTCCTGATGCCTCTCGGCCGCGTCGGCCGCTACCCGCAGGCTTCGCTGGACCATCAGGTTCGTATAAATATTGTTGTCGGCAATGGCGCTGTACTCATCCGGACCGGTCACGCCGTCGATGCGAAAGCCCCCGTCGAGATCGAAGTGCCCGAGCGAGATCCACAGCCGCGAGGTCTCAATCAGGATCTCGGCACCAGTGTCGTGTTCGAACTTCTCGTCGCCCGTCGCGTGCAAGTGCGCAACCACCGCGTTGGCCACGTCCGCACTCACGTGGAAGGCCGCGGTACCCGCGGGCCAGTAACTCGAACACTCCGCTCCCCCAATCGTGCGCCAGGGAAAGGCCGCCCCGCGAAATCCCAGCAGCTCGGCCCGATCGCGAGCCGTGTCCAGAGTGCTGTAGCGCCAGCGCAACGCGTGCGCCACGGCGTCGGGTGCGGTGAAGTTCAACACGGACAAGACAAACGATTCGGTATCCCAAAAGGCGTGGCCGTCGTAGCCGTTACCGGTCAGGCCCTTGGCCGGAATGGCACGCTGTTCGTTGCGCGCACCGGCCTGGAGAACGTGAAATAGCGCGAAGCGAACGGCCTGTTGAATCTCTTCGTCACCGTCGATCTCGACGTCCGCCCCGTTCCAGAAATTGTCGAGGTACTCGCGCTGCTCTTTACAGAGCTCGTTCCAGCCGCCCGCGCGGGCCACCTCGAGCGCCGCGTCGACCTGGTCGCGCAACGCTTCTTTGGTGCGCACCCCGGACCACCCGTAACCCACGAACTTAACGACGGTGAGTTTTTCGCCCGGCTTGAGCGCACTGGTGATCATCACGCGCGCCACATCCTCGGTCGCGATCGACGAGACCGTCGTGCCACTCGGCCCGTTCACCAGGTGATCCATACCGGCGGCCACGATGAGATTGGAGTAGTTCGTCGAGTGCACCAGCACCGCCCACGTCTCGCCACTGGCGTGCTCGAGCGACGTCCACACGTTCTCCAACGCCGCCGCTTCTCGCGGGTCGAAGCCGGCGGGCCTCGGCGGCGCCTCGTTGCCGACCAGTTCTGACTGCACCACCACGCGCACGGCGTCAACCGCTTCCACCTCGTACTTGATGGCCGCGATCGCGCGTTGGGTAAATGACACCAGTCGCGAAGAGGAGACTTTGACGCGCCGGCCCGTCGGCGTGGACCAGTCCAGGTCGCGCTTCAAGAGGCCCGTGCGAAAGTCAAGCTCGCGCGTGTGGGAGTGAAGATCGCCGTAGCGGATGTCGAGTGGTTCGTCATCAACGAGCAGGCGAATGACCTTCGCGTCGGTCACGTTGACCACGACCTGATCCTGTTCGGGGTACCCGTATCCGGCCTCGGCGTAGGGCAGGGGTCGAAGTTCGAACACGCCGTTGAGATACGCGCCCTGCAGGCCGTGGGGTTCGCCTTCGTCAAGGTTTCCTCGCCAACCGATGTGTCCGTTGGCGAGGGTAAAGAGTGACTCGCTTTGAGCGATGACGTCTAGGTCAATCTGCGCCTCACGCAGGGTCCAGGGCTCGACGTCAAAGTCCGGATGCTGAATCACGAGGCTACGAGTGCTTCAAAGTTCTCGTAGAGGCGCGCGTCGTTGGCTCCCTCGCGCGCCTGGAGAGCACTCGCGCGAACCAGCGGCCAGATGCCATCGGCCCAGAAGATGTCGAGCATGAGGTCCTTGTCCAGCACGCCGTGCTTCACGAAGGCCCCGATCGTTTCGCCGAAGTACAGGATCTTGCTCACCGCAGGGTCTCCCGGGTCCGTCTCACTTGGGTCAAAGTCGGGAGAGAAGATCGTCATGTACGCCTCGTCCAACTTCATCTCCGTGCCCCAGCGCAGCAGGTTCACCACCAGCGACGCGTCATCGTAGGTTGCCACCATCGTCAACTCCTTTATCAGTGTGCCCACGAATCTTCCTAGCGCACCTAGGTAAGCGCCAGGCAAAACTTAGATAACTCTTTCCTCACTTATCTGAGGTTTTATGCAAACAAGGCCCGCAGCGCCCGGACGTAATGGTCCTGGGGGCGCATGTACGACCCTCGAATCACGCTCCACGCGCGAATCTTGAAGTCGTCGAGACCACTCGCGACAAACGCGGCGATCCGTCGTTCGGTCTGATCGTGGTCGTCCATCAAGTTGTCGAGTGGGTTCCAGAGGAAGCTCGGCACGTCGTACTCGCGATCAGCGAGGAAGGGCTTGGGGTCGATGGCGATATAGATGTCGCCGTGACGAAGAATGTTGTGGTGATGAAAGTCACCGTGCACTACCCACTCGGGGTGCACGCGGACCTCCGCGAGAAGTTCACGGGCGAGAGCGATGAGCTCGTTTCCTTCTCGTTCTCCATATCCCAGCCAGATGTCAACATAGGGCTCGACGGAGCGAAAGGGCTCCTGAGCCGGACGCCACAAGAGGTGCGCCAGTTCGACCGCGATGGCTGTGGCATCGTCTTCGTCCTCCATGGACAGATCATCACCGGGGACGGCGCGCTCCTCTAAGACGGCGTGACCGGAACGCCGATAGGCGCGCACCGCGCCGTGTCCATCCCACAGTTCGAGAGCGTCGGGCTCGTGGAGCGACTCCTCCTCTCCGCCCTCCCAGGCCACCTTCAGGACCCGGCCGTCGACCGTGGGAGCGACAAACGAGACGTTGTTCATGGCGAAGGGTTCACCCAGTTCAAGGCCCCATTCAAGAGCGAGTTGCTCGGCCAACTCCTCGGCGAACTTCAAGTCAACCGGCGCCGACCAGTCATCGCTCACGGCCCGGCACCTCTCGAACCATGAGCGTGCCCTTGATGGACCGAGTGTGTCTGTACATTGTCATGTCTAGTCCCGCGTTGAGAGATTATGACGAAGTGTCCGAAAGTTTTTAAGACCATTTTCATCAAGTCTGAGCAAGAATGTTCGGGGGGACATCCAAGGAGTACCTGATGACCCAGCGCAACGAATCCTTTCCTTCTTCCTCAAGTCACCCATCGAACCACGAACACTTCCACTCGCACGGCGCTCTGGCACGACTCTTTGCTGCCAACCTCGACGCCAAGTTGGCCAACGGTCTTGATCCCTTGTCCAGCCCACTGACTATCACCCGCGCCCAGCAGCTGGGATCACTGAGCGAACGTCAAGCCTTGGCCAACAACTGGCTCTCGTTGCTGGACCAGGTGAACGTCACTCGCCTCGTTTTTAGCCCCGCTATCCCGATCCAGCGTCGGCGCGTCAGTGCGGCGAAGGCCCAAATTCACGCGCTGGCCCGCGCACTCGTGCGCCCGCTCGCCTCGGTGCGTGGCGTCGCAATGGCACTCACGATCCTGCGCGACGGATCAGGACCGCTGTTCAATCCCTACAGTGAACGAAGCCTCACCGATCTCCTGGACCAGGTTCTCGACCTGATTAATCCGCTCTCGTCGGCCTACCGATAGACGCCATTTCGACGACGACATCACCCTTCGCCGGTCGGCTAATCGCGAAGAGTGACGCTGATCGGACAGTGGTCGCTGCCCATGATGCCGGCGTGAATCTCGGCGGCCGCGACGCGATCAGCCAAGGCCGCTGAGACGAGGAAGTAGTCGATGCGCCACCCGACGTTGCGCGCACGAGAGTTCGCGAAGTGCGACCACCACGAGTAGTGCCCGTTACCTTGATGGAACATGCGAAAGGTATCGACGAAACCGGCGTCCAGGTAGTTCTGAAACCCGGCTCGCTCTTCAGTCGTGTAGCCCTTCTTGCCCACGTTCGACTTGGGATTCGCCAAATCGTCGGGCGTGTGGGCGACGTTGAGGTCGCCACAGAAGATCACCGGCTTCTTCTTCTCGAGTTCCTTCACGTGATCTAAGAACGCGGGGTCCCACTGATTGTGTCGGAGCGACAGTCGGCCCAAGTCATCTTTGGCGTTGGGCGTGTAGACGGTCACCACGAAGAAGTCCTCGAACTCCTCACTCAGCACTCGACCTTCCGTATTGGGGTCGCCGAACTGGTCGCCGGTAACCCCGAATTTCTTAATCGACTTCGGGTTGAGGTCAAGTTCGACCTCGAGCGGGACCGACCGAGAGAAAATGGCCGTGCCGGAGTACCCCTTCTTCTCCGCGGAGTTCCAGTGCTCGACGAAACCCGCCACCTCGACTTCGGACTGGTGCTCCTGGGCCTTGGTCTCTTGCAGACAGACAATGTCCGGCTGGAGCTCATTGACCATCGGATCGAAGAGCCCCTTCTTGGCTACCGCCCGAATTCCGTTGACGTTCCAGGAAACTAATCGCACGCATGAAATGTACCCGAGGAGAACCCTCGGAGCATTTGGCTCGCGCGGATGGTTGACTTACGTCATGTCAAGTCCGGGCGTCACGATCTACGGCGTCTGCGCCGTCTCCTTCATGATGGCGATGTACGCACTGGAGCGACGAGGGCGCGGCTTCGTGCTGGCCTTCGCCCTGGGGTGCGTGCTCTCGAGCATCTACGGCTTCCTCGCGGGTGCGTGGCCCTTCGGGGTCGTCGAACTCGTCTGGTCAGGTGTAGCGGTCCATCGATTTAGAAGCGCCCGGGTCGCGCCGAGACCGGCCGGCGAAAGTTAGTTCGCGACGCCTCGCAGGACGTTTTGCACCAACTCGGTCGCAAATTCATCAGTGAGGGGATGCAGTCGCGTCATCAGTCGAAAGTACACCGGTCCATAGATCTCGTCGAGAACGATCGACACGGTGACATCGCTGCGAATCTCACCGCGGTCGACGCCTCGTTGCAGTACCGCGGTCGATAACGCACGACGCGGTTGAAGCCAGCGCTCGCGCAGCACCTCGCTGAGGGCGGGATCGAGCTGGGCTTGACCCAGCAGCTCGGCCATCACTTCACCGGCCCGGCCCCGAAACGTCTCGATGAGATGCAGCACCTGGGTCGTAATGTCAACCACGGTGTCGCCGCTATCGGGAAAAATGGTGGTTTGCAGGAAGCGGTGAAAGTAGGCGTCGATCGCTACCGCCCCGCGGCTCGGCCACCACTTATAAATGGTCACCTTGCTCACCCCGGCCCGCGCGGCGATCGCCTCGATGGTGGCCTCAGAGAATCCGTTCGCGAGGAGGAGATCGGCCGCCGCATCGAGAATGGCGAGTCGTGTCTTTTCACTGCGCGGTCGACCCGGACGGGTCGCGATCACGGCGTCTTCACTCACGCTAATAGTGTAATATATGAACGTATCGTTTA
Organism: uncultured Acidimicrobiaceae bacterium; assembly: GCA_963840595.1. Taxonomy (GTDB): domain Bacteria; phylum Actinomycetota; class Acidimicrobiia; order Acidimicrobiales; family RAAP-2; genus RAAP-2. The sequence continues at coordinate 49,686 of CAWIZQ010000004.1, read as the reverse complement.
CTATTGTGCTACACTAAATGTATCCAAATGAGAGGAGATGGAGTGTCCAGCGGAACCGTAGACCTCAACACCGATCAGCGTCTGAGCGCCAGCATGATCACTCTGTTTGCCCTGGCCTGCGGGCTCTCGGCGGCCAATCTGTACTACGCCCAACCCGTGCTCAGCAGCATCTCGAAGTCGTTTCACACGAACTCCAGCGGCGTGGGCCTCGTGGTCACCTTCGCCCAGATCGGCTACGCCCTCGGGCTCGCGTTCGTCGTTCCCCTCGGTGACGTCCTCGCTCGTCGCCGTCTCGTACCGGGCGTCTTGATGCTCACGTGCGCGAGCTTGCTCGTCTGTGCGTTCGCGCCCAGTGCGAGCGTCCTCATCGCAATCTCGCTGTTCGTCGGTCTCGGCTCGGTCGCCGCACAGATTCTCGTGCCGATGGCCGCTTCACTATCCGCTCCGAGCGAGCGCGGTCGGGTAGTGGGCAGGGTTATGAGCGGACTGCTGTTGGGAATCTTGCTCGCTCGCACCATCTCGGGCGTCATCGCAGAACTATCAAGTTGGCGCACCGTGTACATCGTTGCCGCAGCGATGGCCCTCGCGCTCGCCGTCGTGCTCTCTCAGCGCCTCCCCGCCGAACAGACTCGGCCCCACGTGCGCTACGTCACGTTGCTCGCCGACACCGTGCGCTACTTCACGAGCGAAAAGTTGCTGCGCCAGCGCGCCCTACTCGGAGGCCTGTCCTTTGGCGCCTTCAGCGTCCTGTGGACCACCTTGGCGTTCCTCCTGAGCGGCGCGCCGTTCCACTACAACGACCTCACGATCGGACTCTTCGGTCTGGTCGGTGCGGCCGGAGCACTGTGTGCCAACTTTGCCGGCCGCTGGGCCGATCGCCGCTGGACCAAGTCCACGACCTTGGCCTTCGCCGTGTTGATCGCCGTCTCCTTCTTGCCGCTGTGGTGGGGTCGGCACTCGATCGCCATGGTGATCGTGGGCATCCTCGTCCTTGACGTGGGCGTCCAAGGTGTGCAGGTAACCAATCAGTCGCTGATCTACCGACTCGCTCCCCACGCACGTAGTCGCATTAACTCGGCGTACATGGTGTGCTACTTCGTCGGCGGAGCGCTCGGATCGTGGATCGGCTCACTGGTGTACCAGCACGATCACTGGACCGGCGTCTGCGTACTCGGCGCCGCTCTGGGAACGCTCATTACTTCGTTCGCGCTTATTGATTCCCTGAGCAAGACCCCCCACCCTCACCCATCTGGCTCCTAGGCCCACGGGCGGGGTGAGACCTCAGTCGCTCGAGGCGCCGCTCGGTGACTCCGCGCGCTTGGGCAGGACCCAACCCGGTCGCGGGAAGTGGCAGGTGTAGCCGTAGGGGTACTTGACCAGGTAGTCCTGGTGTTCGGGTTCGGCCTCCCAGAACGGTCCCGCCGGCTCAACTTCGGTCACGACCTTGCCGGGCCACAGGCCCGACGCCTCGACGTCGGCGATGGTGTCGAGGGCCTCCTGACGCTGCTCGTCACTCGTGTAGAAGATCGCCGAGCGATAGCTCGTGCCATTGTCGTTGCCCTGACGATTGAGCGTCGTCGGGTCGTGAATCTGGAAGAAGAACTCAAGGATCTCGCGGTACGAGATCACACTCGGGTCGAAGATGACCTCGACCGCTTCGGCGTGCGTGCCGTGACGACGGTAGGTGGCATTCGCCACGTCTCCCCCGCTGTATCCCACGCGGGATGAGATGACGCCGGGGCGCTTGCGTAGGAGATCTTGCACTCCCCAAAAGCAGCCACCGGCCAGAATTGCGGTCTCTTCAGTCATGCGGTTTCTTCCTTATCTCTCGAACAGCGACTTGTACTCGCCGTATCCTTCGGCGTCGAGGTCGTCGTAGGGCACGAACCTCAGGGCCGCGGAGTTGATGCAGTAGCGCAGGCCGCCCTGATCCCTGGGTCCGTCGTCAAAGACGTGACCCAGGTGGCTGTCGGCGTGGGTCGAGCGCACTTCGACTCGCAACATGCCCAAGCTGCGGTCGCTATTTTCCACGACGTTGGCGGGCTCGAGGGGGGCGGTGAAACTGGGCCAGCCACACCCGCTGTCGAACTTCTTGGTCGACGCGAACAGCGGCTCGCCCGAAACGACGTCCACGTAGATGCCGGCCTCTTTGTGATCCCAGAACTCGTTGCGAAATGGCGGCTCGGTCGCGGCATTTTGGGTCACTTGGTACTGATCCGAGGTGAGGTGTGCCACCTTCTCGGGGTCCTTGGTGTACTGGGCCATGATTCTCCTCTCGCGGCCGGATATGTAGCAATTTCCGACCAGAGTTACCGTCTCGCCAGGGGCCTGTTTGTTACATCCGACCCACACGCGAGACTATCGAGAAGCCGTTTCGACTTGCCCCGAACAGCCCATTGGCGAGATTCACCTTCGTGCGGTCGCAAAGCGCGTATGACAGGGCCTGGGTAGGTTTCGGGCGTGCCGGACAGCAAACGTCGCCTCAATGAGCGTCAACTCGAAGCGGCCACGTTCGGCGACACTCCTCTACGAGTGCTCGCCGGTCCCGGAACCGGCAAGACGACGACGTTGAGCGCCCGCGTGGAGTTCCTCCTGGAGTCGGGGGTCGTGCCCGAACGCATATTGCTTCTCACCTTCACTCGTCGGGCCGCCCGCGAGATCGTCGGGCGCGTGCGCGCGTCTCGGCGAGACGAACGTGTCCAGCGAGTGGCTGGTGGAACCTTCCACTCCGTCGCCCACCACACGTTGCGACGCCACTACGCCGCACTCGGTCTCGCCGAGGGCTTCGGCGTCCTCGATCAGGGTGACAGCGCCGATCTGCTCGACCTGGTGCGCAGCGACCTGGGAATTCTGAGCGGACAGCGCCGACTGCCCAAGAAGTCCACCCTGGCCTCGCTCTACTCACGTTCGGTCAACACCGGCACGCCTCTCAAAGACGTGATGATCGAGGTGACGCCCTGGTGTATCGAGCACTGTGATGACGTCGCCACCCTGTTTCGCGCCTACGTCTCGCGCAAGCAAAAGCTCGCGCTCCTCGACTTTGACGACCTGCTTCTTTTTTGGCGCTACGCGGTGCAACACGACATCTTGGGAGAAAAGCTGGGTGCCGCCGTTGACCACGTGCTGGTCGACGAGTTTCAAGACGTCAACCTTCTGCAACTTGACGTGCTGCGAGGTCTTCGACGCCGCGATCCCCGCCTCACGCTGGTGGGCGATGACGCACAAGCGATCTACGGTTTTCGCGGCGCGTCGCCGCGCTACCTGCTCGACGCCGAGACGTACTTCGAGAATCTCACGACGATCACGCTCAACGCGAACTATCGCTCCACCGCGCCCATCTTGAATGTGGCGAATGCGCTGGCCCATGACGCGCCCGAAGGATTCACGTCGGTTCTACGAGAAGAGGTCGCGACCAGCGGCGCCTCACCGCCCACACTCATCCACTGTCGCGACGAGCGCGACCAGTCCACGGTGGTCGCTGACCGGGTGCTGGAACTCTACGAGCAGGGAGTGCAACTCCAGCGCCAGGCCGTCCTCTTTCGTGCGTCCCATCACAGCTCCGACCTCGAGATCGAACTCGCCCGTCGCCGCATTCCCTTCGTGAAGTACGGCGGTCTGCGCTACCTCGAAGGGGCACACGTCAAGGATCTGCTCTGCGCCTATCGACTGGCCGACAATCCTCGCGATGAGATGGCCTGGTTTCGCTTGATGCAGTTGATGCCCGGGGTCGGTCCCGCCAAGGCTCGCCGGGCAATCGACGCCCTTCGCAGTGACGACCTGCTACTCCCGCGCTCCATCGAAGCCGCCCTCGAACGATGGACACTCGTCCAAGACGTGCTGCCACTCGAGACCAAGGAAATGTCTCGGGGTCTCATCGAAGCACTGGCCCGACGCCTCGACGAGCCGGTCGTCGCCCACGCCGATCGGCTCCGCGTCGCCCTGACCCCCCTAATTGAAGCGAACTATGAAGACGCACTTCCGCGGCTCGAGGATCTCGGGGCGCTGGTTCTCGCCAGCACCGACGCCATTCGACTCAGCGACGTCGCTGCCGCCCAAGCGCTCGACCCGCCGCACTCCACGGGCAACCTCGCCGGTCCCCCCATGATGGACGAGGACTGGCTCGTGTTGTCGACTGTTCATTCGGCGAAAGGGCTCGAGTTTGATGCCGTGCACGTCATCCACGCCGCAGATGGGAACTTTCCCTCCGACATGGCCCTGGGCACCCCCGAGGGTCTTGAAGAGGAACGACGACTCTTCTACGTGGCGGTGACACGAGCGCGAAAGGATCTCGCCATTTACGTGCCGCTTCGTTATCACCACCACCGGATTCGCGACGACCACTCCTGGGCCCAGCCTTCACGATTTCTGAGTGAATCGGTACGCTCGACGTTGGTCGAGGTCACCTACGCTGACCCCACTGCGGTGGACACCGTCGAGCCAATTCCCGTCTCGCTCGACAGTTACGGAGCCGTGGCGACTCAGATTTCCCAGCTGTGGTGACTTGACGTCAGCCCCTGACATCGGTACGCTAGAGTGATGTCAGCTGTATGACATAACACCGAAGCATACTGACCTTCGGTGTTGGAAGGAGGTTGTATGCGTTTCTTTGTTACCGGTGCATCCGGATGGATTGGATCTGCGGTCGTCGTTGAACTACTCGGCGCCGGCCACGAAGTCGTCGGACTCGCCCGCTCTCCTGAGTCCGCCGACGCGTTGCGCGCTGCGGGCGTCGGCGTCCAGCTCGGTTCCCTCGACGATCACGATGTCCTCGCGAAGGCGGCCGGCGACTCCGACGGAGTCATTCACCTGGCCTTCAAGCACGACCTCGCCTTTTCGGGTGGCTTCCAAGAGGCGGCCGATGCCGATCGCTTAGCCGTGGAGACGATGCTGGCGGCCCTAGCCGGTTCCGATCGACCCTTCGTCCTCGCTTCGGGTTTGCTGGGAGCAACCCCAGGTCGCGTGGCGACCGAGACCGACGGTCACGGTCTGGGAACCGTGGCGAGAGCCGGCCCCCAAGCGCGCCACGCAACCGCGGAGTTCACCCTCGGCTACGCCGAGCAGGGTGTTCGCACCTCGGTCGTGCGCCTGCCGCCGACCAATCATGGCGTCGGCGACAACGGCTTCATCGCGAGTTTGATCGGCATCGCGCGTGACAAGGGAGCCTCGGGTTACATCGGTGACGGCGCTAATCGCTGGCCTGCGGTCCACCGCTTCGACTCGGCGCTCCTCTTTCGCCTCGCGGTCGAATCGACCCCGGCTGGATCAACACTGCACGCCGTGGGAGAAGAGGGTGTGCCGATTCGCGACGTCGCCGAGGTCATCGGGCGTCACCTCGACCTGCCACTTCTCTCGGTGAGTCCCGAGGACGCGCCGGGTCACTTCACGTGGATGGCCAACTTCATCGGCCTGGACGCTCCCGCGTCCGGGGAGTTCACCAAGGAACTACTGAACTGGGAGCCCACCCACATCGGACTCATCGCCGACCTCGACGAGGGTCACTACTTCACCGGCGCGGTGCGCCCCTTCAACGCCTAACTGACCGACTCATTGAAAGCGGCCGACCTAGAGGATCTTGTTCGCGGCCTGGATGCGCACCAGGTTGCCGGAGGGGTCCCGCACTGCGCAGTCGCGCACGCCCCAGGGCTGATCGGTCGGCTCTTCGAGGACTTCTACGCCCGAATCACGCACCCGGGCAAAGGTCGCCTCGAGGTCGTCGGTGTGAAAGATGGCAGCCTGCAGCGATCCGCGAGCCACGAGCGACTCCAGCTCCGCGCCCTCGGTGTCGCTGCGTCCACCGCGCGGCTGGGAGAGCACGATACTGACGTCCTGGCCGGGCGCACCGACCGTCACCCAGCGAAATCCGCCGTTGGAGACGTCGAGTCGGACCTCAAGGCCGAGTGCGTCGCGGTAAAAACCGAGAGCCGCTTCGGGATCGTTGACGAGAATAAATGTGTTGGCAAGTGTGACTGACATGGCCACATCATAGGAACGCTGCGCCCTGATGCGCTTCTTCGATCCTGCTCGATTTCTCCTACGAGGAGAGTCCCACTTTTTCAGGAGATGGCAGTCGGTTCGGACGGGTCATGAACATGCTGATGCACGATGGGACCAGTTCGATATCGCGGTGATCGAGTTCGCGATACTGGGTGGGCGTCATGCCCACCACCTCGCGAAACCGAGAGCTGAATGAACCGAGCGACGTGAATCCCACGGCCAGGCACGCCTCGGTGACCGACATCCCCTGACGCAAGCACGCCTGCGCGCGCTCGATGCGACGTGTCATGAGGTAGGTGTAGGGGGTCTCGCCGTACGCTTCGCGAAAGTTGCGAGAAAAATGCGCGGGCGACATGAACGCGGCTTTGGCAATGGCCGCGATGTCGATCGGGCTCGCGTATTCGCGGTCGATGAAGTCCCTCGCACATCGCAGATTCTCGAGGTCCGATATTTTCTGGCGACTCATAGTCTTGACGTTACCGTCGGCTCTATTGCGTACAGGAGCGTGCAGACCAATGATTCAAAAGTGCTGGGTCACACGTCAGACGCTTCGGTACCACTGCGCCGACCGTGCCCGACGAGGGCGATTTGCTTCGCACAGTCCAGTATTTTGCTATATTTCCACTGAGTTGATAGATGTAATCAGGTATCACGACGCTCGCGACCGCGAGCCCCAAGACGGAGGCCGTACGACGTGTCTGAATTGAACATCCCCCAGAGTCCCATCTCTCGCCGCGACGTCTTTCGCTACGGTCTCGGCGCGAGCGCCGTCATCGCCCTTGGTGGTCTCGCACCATCGCTTGAGAACGTGACGGGCGCGGGTGCAGCAACACGTGTGGCGCGCGCGGCTTCGGTCAAGCGTGGTGGCACGCTCAAGTTCGCACGCAGCGTGGCACCAACCACGCTCGACCCCGCCAACACGATCATCGCCGGTGACATCTACACGCTGGACAAGATCTTCGAGCCTCTCTACATCACCAACCCGAAGGGCGACCTCGTTCCGTGGCTGGCGACGGGATACACCGCGAGTAACGGCAACAAGACGCTGACCTTTGCGCTGCGCCCCGACGTGAAATTCTCCAACGGCAAGGCCCTCACCGCCGAGGACGTCGTGTTCTCCATCAACCGCTCGCGCAAGAACGCCGCTGGTCCGCTGTCCTTCCTCGATGGGGCCATCACCTCCGTCGAGGCCAGCGGCACGTCGAAGGTGGTCGTGAAACTGAGCGCTCCGTGGGCGCCGATCATCTCGGACCTGTCGGTTTTTGCCAACGCCATCATCCCCGCCAACTTCGACGGCAAGTCCGAGGCGGCGTTCTTCAAGAACCCCATCGGCACCGGGCCGTTCACCTTGTCATCATTCACCCCCGACGCCACATCACTGACTCTGAAGGCGAACCCCCACTACTGGCAGGCGGGCAAGCCCTATCTCGACTCGGTGGAGTTCCTCTACGTCGACAACGACAACCAACGAGTGCTGCAGATCGAGGGCGGCCAAGTCGACATCATCGACTCGGTACCGCCGGCTGAGGTCGCTGGACTGAAGGGCAACTCCAGCGTGGATCTCGAGCAGTTCCCCGCCTGGGAGGTCGACCTGCTCGTCTTGAACGAGAAGCTGCCTCAGTTCGCGGATCGCCACGTGCGCCGCGCGATCACGTACGCCATCAACCGTCCGGCTCTCGTGCACGCGGCCAACTTCGGTACCGGCGAACCGGGTGGCTCCTTCTTCCCGCCGAGCCTCCAGTACTACTCGGCGGCGACGCCAGTTCTGAAGTACAGCTTGAGCGCGGCCAAGGCCGAACTGAAGCAGTCGAAGTACCCCAAGGGGTTCGCCACGAAGTTACTGGTCGACAGCGGGAATCAGAAGTTTGTGACCTTCGCCCAGATCATCAAGAGCCAACTCGCCCCCCTCGGCATCGACGTCACCATTACGGGACTCGACCACTCGGCGTTCGAGTCCACGTTCCAGAAGTTCGACTACGAGATGTTCATTGACTACGCGATCAACGACATCAGCGACCCCGACGAGATGGCCTCCTTTGAGCTCAACTTCAAAGACGGTGGATCGTCGTCCTACTGGTCGAGTTATAACAACCCCGCGGTCACGAAGATCGTGAACGAGGCCGAAGCGGAGTTCAACACGACCAAGCGTGCGGCCCTCTACGCGCAGATTCAGTCCCTGGTTGCTGAGGACGCGCCCTTCGTCCCGCTCGATTACCCGCCCTACATCTTTGCGACCACCAAGACAGTGGAAGGCTTCGCGGTGAACCCCGGCGGCGCCTATCGACTCGAGGACGTCTGGCTATCTTGAGTACATGAGGCGTTACATCGCGTGGCGGCTCGCGTCCGCGGTGCTCGTCATGGTGGGCGTGAGCGTCGTCACCTTCTTGTTCTTGCATCTCGAACCGGGGAGTGCCGCGCGCACCCTGCTGGGCGAGCACGCCACTCCCCGAGCGATCGCCGCCCTCCAAAAACAGTGGGGACTGAACTCGTCCCTGCCGAGTCAGTTCGTTCGCTACATCGGTGATCTCCTGCACGGCAACCTCGGCACGTCGTACATCTACCAAGTTCCTGCCGCCACGCTCATCGGCGCGCGGATCGGACTGACGGCGTCGCTCGTCGGTATCGCGGCGCTGTTCGCCATTGTGGTGACGGTTCCTCTCGCCGCGCTCGCCGCCTCTCGCAAGGACAAGTTCGCCGACCACGTGGTGCGAGGCGCCACGGTGTTTGGGCTGGGGCTGCCTTCCTTTTGGTTCGGGATCGTGCTCATCGAGATCTTCTCCGTCCACCTGCACCTGTTGCCGGTGGGCGGGATTGGCAGCGGCGTCGGAGGGTACCTGGAGTCCCTGATCCTGCCCGCATTCACGGCCGCGATTGGGATCGTGCCCATCTTGGTGCGCAGCCTTCGTGTCGGAATGATCGAGATCCTCGATGCGGAGTTTGTGGCGACCGCCCGGGCCAAGGGGATGAGCGGGTCGTTCGTTCTCTTTTCGATCGTGGCACGTAATGCAGTCGTGCCAACGGTGACGTTCCTGGGACTCAACATCGCCTACCTCATCGGCACAACGGTTATCGTCGAGCAGGTCTTCAATCTGAACGGATTGGGCTCGTTGCTGTTGAGCTCAATCCTTAATCGCGACTTTCCCGTCGTGCAAGCCGTGACCATCGTCTTGGGGGCCGGCGTCGTGTTGATCAATCTCGCGACGGACTTAACCGCAGCCCGACTCGACCCAAGGATCAGGCTGCGATGAGCGAGATATCGTCGTCGCAAGCTGTCCTGTCGACAACAGACTTGAACCCTTCGCGCACCCCCGGATTCTGGCGTCGAGCGCGCCGAAGCAAGACGTTCGTGGCGGGAGGAACGATAACGGGCGTCATTGTTGTGGTGGCGATCTTCGCTCCCTGGATCGCGCCGTACTCCCCCGACCACCAAGATCTGTACAACATCCTCTCGGGATTCTCCAAGATCCACTGGCTCGGCACCGATGAGCTCGGCCGCGACGTGCTGTCGAGAATCATCTATGCGGCACGCACCGACCTGGTGGTCGGCGTCGGAGCGGTGATCTTTCCGTTCTGCTTCGGAACGCTCATCGGAACGGTGTCGGGGTACTTCGGCGGTTGGATTGACGCAGTCGTGATGAGAATCGTCGACGTCATCATCGCGTTTCCCTTCTACGTTTTTGTCATTGGACTTGTCTTTGTGGTGGGCGAAGGGACCAAGGGCATCTTCATCGCCTTCGCCGTCGTGGACTGGGTGGTTTACGCCCGCGCCGTTCGCTCGACGACGCTCGTGGTTCGTGAGTCGGACTACGTCGCTGCCGCGCGAGGAGGCGGGCTCAGTACCATCGCCGTGCTCTGGCGCCACGTTCTGCCGAACACCATTACCCAGGCCGTGGTCTACGTGATGAACGACATCGTGCTCGCGATCGTGGCGGTCGTCACCCTGGGTTACCTCGGCCTCGGGATTCAACCGCCCACCCCCGACTGGGGATCGATGATCAATGAGGGCCAGCCATTCATTACGACCCATTGGGAACTGGCCACGTTGCCTGGCCTAGCGGTTGCTCTGACGGGCCTCGGTCTCTCCCTCCTCGGTGACGGCTTGGCCGACGCATTACGGCCCCCCTCATGAGCGCCGCTCTTGAAGTTGACAACCTGACCGTGTCGGTGCGACGCGGTGACCAGCGCTTCAATGCCGTGGAGTCCGTCTCCTTCTCCGTCGAAGCGGGTGAAGCGTACGGCATCGTGGGTGAGTCGGGCTCGGGGAAGAGTTTGACGCTGCGCGCGATCATGGCGCTCCTCCCCCCGTCCGCGCGTCTGAGCGGCGGCGAGATGCTCTTTGAGGGCCGCCCGCTCGCGGCCAAGGGTCGCGCCGCGCGCAAGCAGCGCCGAGGCTGCATGACCATGGTGTTCCAAGATCCGCTCAGCGCGCTGAATCCCGTTCGAACCATTGGTCGTCAGATTGCCGAAGTCTCACAGCGCGTGCTCGGACGCTCGCGAAGCGAGTCGCGTGAGCGGGCGATCGAGTTACTCGGCCTCGTCGGGGTGCCCGATCCTGTCGGGCGTTTCGGCGCGTACCCCCATCAGTTGTCGGGCGGCATGCGTCAGCGCGTCGCGATCGCCATGGCTCTCGCCGGTGAACCAACGGTGCTGCTCTGCGACGAACCCACGACCGCGCTCGACGTGACCGTCCAGGCCCAGATTCTCGATCTGATTGACAAGTTGCGAGTGGACCTCGGACTGGCGGTGCTCTTCGTCAGCCACGACCTGGGCGTGGTGCGCGAGCTCTGCCAGAACGTGGCCGTGATGTACGCCGGTCGGGTGGTGGAGTCGGGGCCGACACGGGACCTGCTTCGCGCACCGCGCCACCCCTACACGCTCGGTCTCCTGCGCGCCGTGGTCGACCTCGACGATCCCATCGGTTCACTTCATCCGATCGGGGGAACGTTGCCCGACCCCCTTCATCTCCCCGAGGGGTGCGCGTTTCATCCACGGTGCCCCTTGGCGACGGCCGAATGCCTGAACAGTGTTCCGCCGCTCGTGCGCGTCGACGAGGACACGTCCGGCCAGCAGATTCGACTCAGCGCCTGCTTTCACCACGATCTCGTGGAGACACCGTGAGCGCCACTGACAACGTAACGGATGAGGTCAGCGCGCTCAGCGTGCGCTCGCTGATCGTGAGCTTCCCGGCGGACCATCGACGTCGCCTGGTCGCGGTCGACGGCGTCGACTTGACCATCGCGCGCGGCGAGTCACTGGGACTGGTCGGAGAGTCGGGGTGCGGCAAGACGACCGTGGCGCGCTGCATCGTCGGGCTCCAGGCGCCCGATGCCGGCGACATCACGATCGGTGGCATGAGTGTCGGCTCAACTCGCAGTCGAGACGAACGTCGTGCCGTGCAACTTGTCTTTCAAGATCCCTACTCGTCCCTGAACCCTCGCATGACGATCGGTGCGATGCTCACCCAACTGCTCGCGGCACACGACCTCGCCCGTGGATCCCAGGCCGTCGAGCGCAATCGGGAGTTGATGTCACTGGTCGGACTCCCCGACGACGCTCTGTCGCGCTATCCCGGAGCATTTTCGGGCGGGCAACGCCAGCGAATCGCGATCGCCCGCGCACTCGCCGTCGAACCGCAGGTCATCGTGGCGGACGAGCCGGTCTCCGCGCTCGACGTGTCCGTGCAGGCGACCATTCTGGAACTGTTCGGCGACTTACGCGATCGCCTGGGGATCAGCCTGCTCATGATCTCGCACAACCTCGCCGCCGTTCGCCATGTCTGTGACCGTGTTGCCGTGATGTACCTCGGCAAAATCGTCGAGGTCGGCGTGACGAGCGAGGTGTTCATCGATCCCCGCCATCCCTACACCCGCTCCCTGCTCAACTCGGTGCCCCAAGTGCGTCGCGATCCCCCTCTCCATCGAGTCCGGCTCACCGGTGAGCCTCCGAGCCCACTCATTCGACCGTCGGGTTGTTCGTTCCACGCTCGCTGTCCGCGCGCGGAAGCCCGTTGCGCGACGGAGGAGCCACTGTTGTTGCCCGTTCCGGGCGTACGCGCAAGAGAGTCGGCGTGTCACTTTCGCGACGAGCACTTTGGCCCGAGCCTGTCACCCGAAGAAGCCGAACTGAAGGAGAGCCGATGAACTCTAGGCAACCATTACCGACCGTTGACGCCAAGAAGTACAGCGCCATTGAACAGCACTTCGCGCAACTTCTGGATGCGTCCGGCCTGTTCGTCCTGCAGGGCGAGGCCATCGTCCCCCTAGAGGCGGTGGCTCGAGGGATCGGACGGCCGGGCTCCAGAGCACTCAACATCGTCACCGGCCCGTACGGGGAAGGCTTCGGTCAGTGGCTCACCGAGCAGGGAGTTGAGGTCGAGAGCCTGAGGGTTCCCTACAACCGTGCGGTGCGTATCGGAGAGGTCGATGACGCCTTGAGAAGTGGAAAGACTTTCGACGTCGTGAGCGTCGTGCACTCCGAGGCAGCCACCGGAGTCACCAATCCACTCGATGAGATCGCCGCACTCGCACGGAGCAATGGTGCGCTCAGCGTTGTCGACGCCGTGGCATCGGTGGGCGCCGAGCCTCTAGAGATTGAGGCGTGGGCGCTCGACATCACTGTCGTCAGTGCACAAAAAGCCTTGGGCGGACCCGCGGGCGTGACCGGAGTGGCGATCAGTGACGCGGGTTGGGCAGCAATTAGCGCCAACCCCTCGGCCCCCCGAAACTCAGCGCTGTCGCTTCTCGATTGGCGCCACCAGTGGCTCGCCACTGATCACGAATTCTTGCCCACCATCCCCAACCACCTGGAAATGTTGGCCCTGGGCGAGACACTCGACGGCGTCGGGACTGAAGGTCTCGCGAATGTGATTGCACGCCACGGTGCGGCGCGCGATGCATGCCGCCGGGGAGTTCGAGCACTCGGACTTGACCTATGGGTCGAGAACGACAGCGACGCCGCGGCAGTCGCCACGACCGTGACAGTCCCTGTGGGTGTCACCGTCAAGGAACTGGTTGCGGCCGCGCGGTCATCCTTCGCCAGCGGTCCCGCGTCCATCATCGGTCCTGCGCCAGGTGCTCCGACGCAAGCGCTGCGGATAGGACACACCGGGCTTCGGGCCACCGTCGAGGATGTACTCGTTGCAGTCGAGGCGCTCGGACTCGGCCTTCAGTCAATGGGCGTTGACTGTGATCTCGGTGAAGCGGCGGCAGCGACCGTCGCGGACTAGCTGACGACTACGCCGCCATTCGGGTTGAGTTCAGCCTTCGTAGAGGTCGTTGAGCTCGTCGGCGTGATCCTCTTCCTCTTTGAGGATCTGCTCCATCATGCGTCGCGACGTGATGTCACCCTCGCCGAGCCAGCGAATGATCTCGGTGTAGACCTCGATGACGACGCGCTCACCGATGAGGTTCTCGCGAATCATGGATTGCAAATCGGTCTCGTCGCTCGGGGCGATGTAGTCGGTGATGGCGCGCGCTTTCATCGTGGCGGGGTCGAGGTCGGGCGTTCCGCCGAGCTGATTGATGCGATCTGACACTCGGAGAAAATGCCCGAGCTCCTCGTTGGCGTGGTCCACGAACATCGCGGCCACCTGTTCACGGTTGATGCCTTGGCAGACGATGGCGTTCTGCGTGTAGCGCAGATAACAGGTCATCTCGCTGGCGACGACCTTGTTCAATACGTCAATCACCTTGGCGACATTGGTCGTGTCGGTGGGCATGAGGGCACCTTCTTTGATGTGCTTTCGAGCCTCGTCTCGGATTCGGGCAATGTCGAGGGCGAAGTCGTTTGGCATTTTTCCTCCTAGGCGTTGAGCCGTGTCCGGCGCTTACCAAAGTACTCTGGCCAGCGGCTCGGTCGACAGGAGATTCGCGTTCAACGAGCTTCTTGGGCAGCGCCGATTGAAGAAACAACACTCGCCACTGGGGCGCCGGCGAGGATCAGGAGTCGCGGCTTTGACGGAAGTACTGGGAGGGAGTAATCCCGGTCTCGCGCCGGAAAGCCGCGACAAATGCGCTCACGGATTCGTAGCCAACCATTTGGGCGACCTCACCCACCGGTTCACTCGATCCGAGTGCCACCATCGCTGACCGGAGACGGATGAGCGTGCGCCAGCGGGCAAACGGGAGACCGGTGCCTGACAGGAATGCCCTCGAGAGAGTTCTGCTGCTCGCCCCGACTTCATTTCCCCACTCGACGAGAGTCCGACCTTCGGCTGGATTGTCGTTCAGCATCTTCGCCACGTGAAGGGCTCGTTCTTCTGTTGGCATGCGCACATCAAATGAAATCGCCGGTGCTCGTTCGAGCACGTCGACAAGTAACGACTCCGCGTGGGTCCGCCTTGACAATTCCAATCCGTCGTCTTCCAAGTAGTCCAACAGTTCCGCCACTAGAGGCGTGGCAATCACTGGAGTGCAGCTCGACCACGATATAGAGCAGGACTCTGGCCGCACGTACGCAGTGCGCATCGTGGCACTCGCCTCCGAGAGGGTCTCGTGGCGAATGCCCGCAGGGATCCAGAGAGCGCGCGTGGGTGGCAAGACCCAGGCCTGCGTCCCACTGCGTATAGTGAGCACTCCGCTCGCCGCCCACGCGAGCTGATGATCGTCGTGGGTATGCCAGTCGAAGACCGTGCCTGCGGGCATCGGAAAGGTGCACACCGCCATTGCCATGTCGGGATCCACCGCGGGCTCGTCACATTGTCCGTCTTGCGACATCGAATGTCACCTTACGGCCTAGGAATCGAGCAACGCGATCGGTAGGTTGCTGTCATGAATGAAAACCACACTCAGTTGTGTCCGAGTCCGGAGTGGGCGGAGCACATTCAAAACGACGTCCTCCCCTCCCTCGCGACCATCGCAGAGTTCGGCGACGACATGGTCGAGCTCGGCCCCGGTCCCGGGGCCGCCACCGAGTGGTTGTACCGTCGCGTGCGCCGACTCGTCGCCGTCGAAGCGGACGAGAACGCCGCAAAGCTTCTGTCGAAGCGTTACGCCGGCACAAACGTAGAGGTCGTGACCGGCGACGCCACCGAACTGGATCTACCGTCAAATTCCTTCGATTCGGTTGGATCTTTCACCATGCTGCACCACATCCCAACCTTCGCCGGCCAGCAGAATCTCCTCCAAGAATCGTTCCGTGTGCTCAAGCCCGGAGGGGTGTTCGTCGGATCTGACAGCCTGGCGAGCAACGACTTGCACCACTTCCACGAAGGGGACGACTACAACCCGGTCGATGCGGCAGGACTAGTGGTGCGACTCCAGTCAGTGGGCTTCCCGCAAATCACGATCGTGATCGACGGGGACGTGAGGTTCGTCGCGCGCAAACCAGAGTTTTCGACACAGGAGCAGTGCGCTCCAGAAGAAAAGGAGTAGCAATGACACTTCCATACGAGGAACCACTTACGATGCGGGCGCCGGGAGAACGCGTGATCCCCGAGCCGCCGCGCCGCGGTGAGCCCGGGGGCGACCCGTGCGGGATCTGCACGGGCCAGGCAACTCGCGCGGTCTGGTCAAACGACAATTGGTCACTCCATCCGCCCGTCGGAGGAAGTCTCGTTGGCGCCGTGTGGCTCGCCTCGAAAGAGCACGTGGACTCCTTCAAAGATCTCCCCGAGAGTGCTGCCGGAGAGTTCGGCCACGTCGTTGGCGACGTCGAACGAGGAATCCTCTCCCTCGGGGGTGTCGGCAGGGTTCATCTTTATCGCTGGGGTGACGGAGGAGCTCACTTCCACGTGTGGATGCTCCCTCGTCCGCTCGGGATGCTGGAGGCAAACGGGATGATGCTCCCGCTCTGGGAGGACGCCCTACCGAACGTCTCCGACGATGAGCTTCGAGCGGCCGCAGAAAAGGTGGCCCTAGCGATGACGACGCCTACGTAATCTGACTCGGCCAACTAAGTGCTTCGACCTTTCGGGGCCACGCTTACGTGACGGCCAGGAGCCACGCGACGAACACGACGTAACCAGAGATGATGATCCATCCCGAGCGTCTGTTCAAGCCGGATTCTGCGAATGCAAGAACAAGAACGAGAGCGGTGACGACCAGATAGACGACCGCGGTGAGGTTGCCGGCGAAGGACGGTGATGCCAACCCGATCGCTGCTCCCGGTATTAGAAGACCTGCTACCACATTGAGGTTGTTACTCGTCAGTGCTGTGCTGAAAGCGGCAGCGCCTCGCCCCGATGATGCCAAGTGCACCGCGGCGACGGCGTTCGGCAGGCTCGTGACCGCCGCGAGGACGATTCCGCCCGTCACGGCATCAGCTACGTGGAAGTGGTGACCGACTTTCGACGCTCCCCATTCCATTGCGAGACTTGAGAAAACGACGACGACGAGCGCTCCGACAGCAACAATCGCGTCGATCGGCCGCCCTCGCGATGGTCGGATGGCGGTTTCAAGTTCCATTTCCTCTTCGGTGACGGCCGAGGAGATCCAAGAAGTCAGGCTTCTCGGCCAGGGCAGGCGCCCAAGAGCGTTGCGATTGAGTCCAAGAACGATGACGTAACAAGTGAAGACCACCGAAGCAAGGATCAGACCAACGAGCGCTGAGATGAGTCCCGTGACGGTGGCGAGACAACATACGGCGATCCACATGGCGACGAAGCCGCCGAGAACGACAACTCTTCGGTGAAGCGCAATGAGGCCGGACACGACTGCGCCGAGACCCAAGAGAGCGGCCAAATTGAAGACGTTGGAGCCAATCACGACGCCCGCACCCAGTGCACGCTGGTGTCGAGAAACCGCCGATATCGCAGCAGTAATCTCGGGAGCGTCGGCGGCTAGTGCCGCCACAATTCCGAGAAGGGCTTCGGAAAAGCCGAACCGCTGGCCCACCCGCTCCAGTCGGGTAACAAGTATCCAACTCGTCGCGAGACTCACTATGGCACCAGCGATGAAGGCTGTAAACGCGAGAGCCAAGACGGTCTCCTCCTCGAACAGGCACTCTGCCGACCAGGCTTCCCGGCTCTCCAGAACGAAGATTAGTCCAGGACCGTCTTTTCGCCTCTACGCGTTGCCTTGCGCGGGTCGTGTCTTCGGCCGACTAGCGGTAAACCCTCCAACTAAATGTTGAGCGAACCATCAGCCCTCCGGCGTCGATGAAGTGCCATCCGCATCCGAGCGCGAACGCCCGACGAGTCGGGGCCTCGCCGGAACCGGTGTCAGATAAATGTGCTGAATGTTTGGCCAGCGCTTACGCAACTCCTCGTTGGTATGGATGATGGTCCGCTCGACGACGGCCACAGAGAGATCGTCTTGAAAGATCACGTTTCCGTCTACCACCAAATTCATGGGACCGACCACAATGGCGAAGAGGTCCGAGACTTCTACGACACCCTGTTGCGAGGCGACCAGGGCGCGCATCTCTCGGAGCGTCGACGGTGCCACCCCCCGTCCACCAATCAGGTCCCGATTGATCTGAAGGAGGAAAAAGGACGCGACAATGAGCAGGAGCCCGATGAGCGCACTCGCGATCGTGTCCGGCGTGGAACTCCTCGATAGTTGGCTGCCCGCCAATCCCCCAGCCGCGACGAAGGCCCCAATCACGGCACAACCCCCGGCGACGATCACGGTGACGGAAGCGGGGTCCGTGCTACGCCACAGATATTGGCGCGGCGAGAAATTGCGGCGAGACGCCTGGTCCAGAAACGGTCGAAGTCCTATCAACAAGGAGTAGGCGTCCAGCACAGCCGTGACGGCTAGTACGACGTACGCGAGAACAAATGAATGAACAGGTGCAGGGTGCAGTGCAGATCGAATCGCCTCGTCGAGCGCGAGTCCACCACCGCCAAAAAACAGCCCGAGGGCCGCAAAGATTGACCAAAAGAAGCGCTCCCTGCCATGGCCCATCGGGTGTCGTTCGTCCGGAACACGGACACTACTAAGGACCCCTACCAGCAAGAACACAACCACAGCGACTTCGGCGACGTTCACCGCGGTCTCAGCTCGGAGTGCGGTAGATCCCGTTATCCAGGCCGCGACACCGAGGCCGATCACTTCGATGCAGTTCACAACTAAGGAGGTGATGACCCCAATTTTCTTGGTCTCGTCTCCGCTGCCTTCAGACATTTGAACCACCCATCCTGCGCAATGGAGATTAGCGACAGATCCGTCTCTCCGCGGATGAATGACTAGCGCATCTGACTGCACGCTCGTTAAACCCTTGGCCGTAACCACTGCTCTCCGTCACCGAACCAGTCATCTCGTTCGTCAACAAGGTGATATCGATGAAGCCTTGACGACCGTCCCGCTCAGAAGTATGTTCACGTCAATCGGAGACGCGGGCGAGGCCCGCGCAGGCGATCGCCAAAGGGTTTGGCCGGTCGACTCGACCACAAAGGAAGTTGATATGCCTGGCAATCGGTCGCCGGAGCAGCGCAAATCGGATGCTGTCGCAATGCTGACGGCAAAAAACACCAACGTCTGGGTGGCGTCCGCCTCACCTGCAGGTGAAGTTCACCTCGTGCCGGTGTCTCACACGTGGAACGGTACCCAAGTCATTGTCGCCACGGAGCCGTCGTCGCGCACCGCCACCAACGTCTCCGCCAATCCGCACGTTTGTCTCGCTCTCGGGGAGACCCGAGACGTAGTCATGATTGAGGCCACTCTCGTTGAGACGTTCTCGGAGACGACGGCTCCCGCGAACCTCGCCGACGGATACGCCAGGCAAGCGGGATGGGATCCGCGAACCGACAGCGGAGACTACATCTACCTCGTGCTCAGGCCCGAGCGAATCCAAGTTTGGCGGGAGGGCGAAGATCTGATCGGACGCACCGTCATGCGAGACGGAGCGTGGGTGATCTAGGCCGACACCCGAGCGCATGACTGATATCGACACGTAATCGTATGAAGTGATCGTCTTGGCTGAGGCCTCTGAAGAACTCGACCGGTACGCTCCTTTCATGTTCACAGTGTCCAACGAGCGCTTCGAGGAGTTGGCCGCCGAAGCTCTTGCGACGTTGCCCAGCGATCTCTCGTCCCAGATCGAGAACCTCGCCATCGTCGTGGAAGATGACGCTCCCGGTCACAACCTCTTTGGTCTCTACCAGGGCGTTCCCCTCACCAAGCGCGGTCCTGTTAGCTACAGCGGCGTCATGCCCGATCGCATCACCCTCTACCAGAACGCGATCTGTCGCTACTGCTTGACCGAAGAAGAAGTAAAGGTCCAGATACGCAAGACCGTCCTCCACGAGGTCGCCCACCACTTTGGTATCAGTGACCCTCGCCTAGCGGAGTTGGGTTGGGCCTAGTTACGCATCCCTTGTATCAGTCGGTGCGTCGAATTGTCGCGAAAAACGAGAGTTCCCGTTGGTGGGCCGCACAGGATTGACCCTGTGACCCCTTGCGGCGCAGGGGGTCACAGTCACTTCACCTGAATACCTTTGCTCTTGAACAGCCAATTTCCGCCCTCTTTAAGGAGATTGTCGTCATAGCTGCCAATAACGAGAACTTCGTTTCGGTCAACGCCAAGAAAGTCCGATGTGACGTGCGCGCTGTCTCCTTCGACCGTGATGATCTCATTCGAAGTAAACAGAATTCCGTGAAAATTCGGTAGCGCCCCTTTGAGGTCTTCGACGATGGCGCCCCGTCCGTTGACTCGGCCGCGGCGCGTAGACATAGTGGCGTCTTGTGCAAATACCAAACCCAGCTCGTCCCACTTTTGCGAGTCGAAAAGTACGCAGTACTTGGCTAGTACCTTTCTGATGTTCTCTTCGTTCGTCATCTTGAGCCACTATTTGTCGGACTTTGCCGCTTCGATCTCGGCGATTTCGGCCCTCGCCAGGGCAAGAAGATCGTCACTGTTGTTGGCATGTCCAGCGATTCCCCAGCCACCATCGGGCGCCTCGGTTATGAGCACCCACGTCCGCTGGGCAACCGAAGCGTCTCCGCTCGCAACAGTGACGATGTCGGTTAGCTCCTTGACCACACCGAGTTGCTTCTCTCGGCTCAAAACGTTCACGGGGGTCAGAACTTGCACCCGTATGTAGTTGCTGTCACCGGCTACGTTCGACATTGCGTCTTCAGACAAGTCGTGAACGAACGCAGCCGTGTTATTTCGGAACAGAGCCAAAGCGGGAACCTGTTCCCACTTCATTACGGCGGCTGCGAGATCCTGAGCTAGTCGGTGCTTGTCGGAAAACGTCCCCTCAACTGCGTAAACGTCAATCATCGGCATATTTTCAACTCCTTAACAATTAATCGGACTGTAGGTATGGAGAGCAGCGATTTCCTCCCAGCTGGTGGAACCACTGCCCTTCGAGTTAGAGAGAGTCGCACGCTTGACGGATGAGACGACTGACTTCATCGGGATACGAAACCATCGCGACATGACTGGAGGGCACCTCGATTGTCGTAGCGCCCATTCGCTTGGCAAACATGCGCTCAGCATCTGGGGGAATCGCCTCATCATTGGAGCCGACGACGTACCAGCTTGGAAAGTGCTTCCACGCCGGATCTGCCATGACGTCACCAAAGGCGCTCAGGCTAAGCGCCTGCTGCGTGGCATACATGACCCGGGCCCTGGAGGTTTCCACGTCAGCTGCAAAGTGATTGAGGTAGTCATCCTCGGAGAGCCAGGCGAATCCCCTCTTGTCGGTGAACATGTGTGCGAGAGCGGGTGCCGTCGGACCCTGTGCGGCGAGACCACCCAAGGTCTCCCCCGCATCAATGCCGAACGCACAGACGTAGACGAGCCCCACCACGTTGGGCGCATCCATTCCCAGTGCCGTCATGATCTGGCCCCCATAGCTGTGCCCAGCCACGACGGTCGGTCCATCTTGGAAGTCAAGGACCTCTCGGAGGCGGGCTACGTCGTCCGCCAATGAATTCATCGGGAATTGCGGTGCGGTGACCTTCACGTCTTGGGCTTGCAGCCTCTCGATGACACCCGACCAGCTTGAGCCGTCGGCCCACGCCCCATGGACAAGCACGACTCCTGGGAACTTACTCATATCGGTTTTCCTTTCTGATTACTCGACAACACGAGTATCTCCGCAGCGGACGAAAAGCGGTATCGGCCATGTGACTGAATTCTCTGCGTCGCGGAGTGCACATCCAGACCAGTTGCTGCAACTGTCGAGCGTCACCTTTGATTCGGCGTCCGATAATTGACCCTCACCGATTCGAGTACCTCAGGACGTGCTTGTTTCCATCTCGCGCCTGAGATTCGTCAGCGATACGCGCGAATTGATCCCAAGCTTCTCGAAGACGTGTCGAAGGTGGGTGCCAACAGTAAAGGGAGAAATAAAGAGCTGCTCCGCGATGGCCCGGTTGGACAAACCCTGAGTGACGAGTTCTGCCACTTTGGACTCTGACTCTGTAAGAGAGTCCCATCCGAACATGGGCCGACGCGCCTTAACCGTTCGTCGACGTACGCCAAGAACCGAGAGTTTCTTGCGGACTCGAGCAGCGTCCCACGTAGCTCCGCACTCCATGTACAGCCGGAGAGATTGGTCGTACGCGTCAACAGCATCCGTCTTAGTGCCGTATTTGTTGAGAGTGCGTCCGAGGTCCTCTAGCGCCATTGACTGGAACAGCGGGCGTGAGGTCTCACCGTAGAGGGACGCACTTTCTGCGAGAAACTCCACGGAGTTTTCAATTAGTCCCGCGCTGTGTAGCGCCACAGCCCGCAGCGATCGAACGGCGGGATTCTTTCGGGAGCGGGACTCGGCCAGACCGGCTGCGTTGTGAGCGAGGCGGGCGTGCCCAGAGACCTTCGCGATCCGAACAATTTCCATGTTGTCCGTCGGCTCAAAGGGAAACAATGTGAGCAACTGAAGCGCTTCATCTTCACCGAAGTGGCAGACCCACTGGTACGCCTCCTCAACGCGATCATTGCTTCCTGCGTACAGAGCCAACAGCCACGCAGCGTGCCGTTGCACGATCGGCGCACTGTGACCAATCAAGGACCTCGCGATCCCGGCCGCCACCGCTGGTGAGGATACGTCTCCCATCTGTCGCCGTACTCTGGCCTGAATGACCAAAGAGGACGCGTCGGGTGCGGATTCGATTAGATACGCCTCGTCAACGCCGTAACGTCCCTGCAGCAACGCCGATGCTTCGGCGAGCCGACCCATCTGGAAAAGTTGTCGGGCCTTGCACGTCTCAAAGAGGTTGATAGCCCACAACTGCCGATCGCGCTTTCCCGCCGCGATTCCCTGGTCGGCGATTTCGAGCGCCTCGTGCGGCCTATCGAGAGTCGCCATTAGCCAACATCGAAATGCCGAGGCCAGTCGTTCCCGAGTCTCATCAACACCCTCCACCCGATGCAGATCTGCCAGATCGAGGTGTGCCAAGGCCGAATCAAAGTTTGACTGCTGATATTCGCACCCACTTTTGGCGAACTCGTATGCGAACAGGCCCGACGATGTCGTACTCTGTGCGACCGCCTTCGCAACCTCAGGTTCCACCTCCAGAGCTTCCTCAGTGCGACCGGCATCGACGAGATTGTGCAAGAGATACGACCAGAGCGAAGCTCGGGTGTCTGTTGAGAGTCCAGGCAGCGCCAGCGCCTTTCGCGCGTTGTGGATTCGAACCTCGGGAGAAACAAAGAACATCCGGCATATTCCAATCCGAACCTGGGCCTCGTCTTCGGGCGGCAGCGTCACGCGCAGTGCGACGTCGGCGAACGCAATCGCCTCCTGAGTGCGACCAGCGGCAAAGAGCGACACCGCGGCCCGCGAAACCAACGCACCTCGCCCAGGATGGTTTGGCGATGCAAGATCTAGGGCGCGAATTGCCAATTCTGCTGCGCCAGCCGGATCGGTGAGGGCCAACGACTCCGCCGCCGCGAGCAGAACTGACACAGCCTGGTCGTCCCCGGGCTCGGCACTTTGGGCCAGTTGAAATGCGACCTCGACTGGGTAGGCACCCCGTTCCAGGAGAACGTCGGCCGCACGACGATCAAGCGCGCGACGGATCGAAGTCGAGCACGATGCGCGAACGCTGTCTCGGATGATGTCATGGCGAAAGATGAGTCGATGGGACTGCTCACCGATCAGGTCAGATCTAGTCAGCTCTTGTACCGACTCGAGAAGCTCGCCAACGGACAAACCAGTGAGAGCTGAGACTTCGGCCAGCGAAAACTGTTGGCCGAGTGACGCTGCGGCCAGCAGGGTCGCTTCGGAGCGCGACGAGAGTCGGTTCAACCTTTGGCTCATACTGTTGACAACGCGTTCAGGCAGACGCTCCTCCCTGATCGACGCATTACCTCCGGAGATTGTAAGGAGCTCCTCCTCCCTGAGTCCAAGAAGAAGTTCCAGAAGCAGAAATGGGTTGCCAGCCGCGCGACGCGTTGCCTTCATCACGGTGTCGTCCGGCTTACCTCCCAATACGTCAATCGCGATTTCTGTAATGTCACCTTCATCGATCGGTCCGAGATGGATTGAAAAAGCGCCACTGTCGAGTAGTTCGCTGATCGCGTCCGCCATGGGAGCCAAAACCTCATTTGGCCTCAAGGCAATTATCCAGAAAATTGGGGATGCAGCCAAGCGTTGTGCGAGAGATCGCAGGGCCGCGGCCGTACCACTGTCGGCCCATTGCATGTCGTCGAGGCAGATCATTAGTGGAGTTGCGCTCGACACCTCTTCAAGCAGCGCTTGAAGATCGTTGAGGAGCCAATACCTGTGCTCCGGCGTTATCTCGGACGTTTGAGGAAGGCGGCGTCTCTCGACTAAGGGTCGGACTCCTTCGAAGACCGACATCATGAGTGGTGCCAGCTCAACAAACTCCTCGCCTCGCCGGCCGAGTCCGTATCCGGTTCGAAAGCCCATTTCCTCCGCGATAGTCAGTGACTCTCGTAAGAACCTGCTCTTGCCAATTCCGGGTTGGCCCGTCACAACAAGGACGCAACTCCCACCGAGTTGTGTGAGTGCCAGTCCTTCTCGGACGATCTCCAACGAGTCAGCTCGCCCCCGCAACGGATACCTATCGGACACCGGTATGCCTCGCCTTCCGTGGGACCACTGGCATACCGGTGGAACCTACTGATTACCACTTTTGAAGTCAAGAAGGTTGAATCTCGTCGACACTCCCACTTTTTGACTTCGTTGGGTCTTCGTCAAACAATTCCGCGAAGTCACGCAGTTGCTGGCGTGACGACACGCCCAGCTTCGGAAACGAGTGGTATAGGTGTGATCCAACAGTTCGCGCCGAGATGAACAGCTTCACTCCAATTTCACGGTTTGTCAGGCCCTTCGAAGCGAGCCGCACGATTTCTGTCTCCTGGGATGTCAACTCCCTTAACCCATCGGTGCGCCTGCTTACCGCCGATCCACAGGCTCGTAATTCGGCGCGTGCCTGTTCCTCCCACGGAGCCGCACCCAGTCGATGAAACCGATCGAGTGCGTCAATCAACTGAATCTTTGCTTCGTTGATTCGCCGCTGCCTCCGGAGCCACTGCGCGTAATCAAGTATGAACTGCGCACGTTCGAAGGGCCACTGCAGCCCCTCTTGGTCCGTGAGCCCCTTCTCGAAATAGACCTCGGCGGAGTCGCTCTCAGCGAACAGGGCGCGCGCACGACGAACCGCTTGTTCAAGTCTTGGCGAACTCTGACCTTCCATCTTTGTTATCGCCATCTCTGCCATAGCCGAAACTTCCTCGTGGCAACCAGCATGTCGAGCCGAATGAGCCATATCGCCAATTGCGAGGTATGACCACCGTCGATGGAGGGGTTCACCGTCCTTGCCAAACAACTTTTTGAAGTGGTCGAAGGCGACCAGATAGTTTTTTTCGGCCACGGCAGCGAGACCAAGCGCGTGTCGAGCCCTTGCCTCCGTCGAGCGCGCTTCAAAGGGATCAGAGATCTTCAACACCCTCTCCGCGCGAATCCGAGCCGAAGCTACGTCACCCCGCATCGCCTCGATCGTCGCGTTGATGAGGTCGGATGCGACGGAGGTAGCCGTCGCGTCGCCAGGCGCATAATGATCCGTGACGTCAGTCATGATCTCAAGCGCATCGCACCAGCGCCCCGTGTCAACGTACGACCAAGCGAGAACGCCGGCGAGCGATGGATCTATCCACTCATGTGTAGCCCCGCTCCGATTGCGCCATGTGTTCCGACAGAGTTCTATGGCGAGTTCCGGTTCATCCAATACCCACGCCGTAAGCGCCATCGGCACGATCGATCTGTTGTCAAGTGGTCGGTCATTCAACCGCCGTAGACACTGAATCGCGTCATTTCGTGAAGTTATCGATGACAATCCAGTGCGCACCCACAACATTCGCGACACGACCACGTCATTTGGGATCGTCGGTGAGCCACTTCCGGATTGAGCTTCAAGGGCACGAATTACTTCGTCACGATCTCGATCGATTCCGGACTCAAACTGAGCAGTTGTGGCGAGTGCGAGCGCGTCCGTTGCCAAATCATCACGATTCTGAACTGCGTCCGCGGCGAGCGAAGAAAGGGTGGACGCTGCTCGCGAATACTCGCAGGCCTGAAGCTCAGCGGCACCGATGCAGCGGCGAGCTAACAAACGAACTTCGCTATTTCCCGCCAACTCGAGCGCTCTGTTCGCAAGTTCCGATGCCCACTCGTCCTCGCCTGCGCGTAGGGCCATCTCAGCGCTCATCACTAAGCGCCGAGAAACTAACTCCGGATCTGAAGTCAACTCGGCGGCTCGTTCCAACGATCTCGCAGCGACAAACGGACCGTCCTCCGATGATGCAATACCCGCTGTACTTTCGAGCAGGTCGGCGACCTCGTCTTGGGGCGCCATCTGCGCTGCTGAAAGGTGCCACGCCCGTCGATCGGGGCGATCGCACAACTCTGCTAGTCGTCCGTGCGCTTGCAAACGTTGGGACAAGGTCGCACGGTGGTACACAGCGGACCGGAGGAGCGGAGAACAAAACCTGGATCCAGTTCGGTCGGAATGTACGATGCCCAACCGCTCCGCGAGCTCGATCCCGGAACTTTTTTTCTCCCGGAGAAACTTCGATACGGCCACGCGATCCGACTCCTCAGCCGCAGCGAGTGCGATCAAGGCGTCATTCAAAGGCGGCAACTCGCTGCACCTCTGAGTGTCATACTCCGAAAGAAGATTCGACGAGCAAAGCGGTTCACCGCCGCTGTTATTCCGCTCTGAGACGGCGCGCGAAAACTCCGCTAGGGCGAGTGGATTACCGCCGGCACTTTCTAGAACCTCGAAGCGAGCTCTGCCTCGAAGTTGCTCAGGCAGCGAGTCGAGAATTCGGCTGGCGTCGCTCCTCGATAGCGGGCCTAGTCGGAGTTGGGGAAGATGGTGCTCAAAGTGCTTCTCGCGAGATGGTGCCTCCGTTGCGAACGCAATCACCACGGGGTCGCTCCCAAGACGATGAGAGACGAACGCAAGAACATCTCGTGATTTTTTGTCCATCCACTGCGAGTCGTCGACGAATAGGAGAACCGGAGCACGACTCGCCACTTGTCTCACCAGAGACAGCACCGACCCGCCCAACGAAATCAGGTCGTTGCGCCCAAAGTCACCAGTATTCAAATCTCGCAGTACGGCCTTGGCGTGCTTGTTCCCAGCGAACTCCGAAAAGTCATCGAGAATCGGACGCAAAAGTTCAAAGAGAGTCGCTCCCTCCAGATCGACCTCGCACTCTCGACCGCAAGCCCCGAGCACCCGCAATCCAGATTGGTTCGCATGATTGACCATTTCTCTGAGCAGAGTGCTCTTGCCAGCGCCCCGGAATCCCAAAATCACCACTGATGCGCCGAGAACCGGAGTCCGCTCAACGAGAGCGCTCAAATAAGCCAATTCCTCGGCGCGACCAAAAAGTTCACCGGACGACGCTCCAAGGTTCACCTGAATCTGGTCAGATCGGATCTCGTCCAACATGCCCACAATGCTGCTCCGAAACCGACTTTACGCACATCACACGAATGCAGTATTAGTTAGCGTCTGACACGAACTGGTCGCCGATCCAATCTGAGGCAACCGCCAGAAACGCACGATGAGCAGAAAAGCGCCGACCAGCGGCCGCGGGGGGCCGCGGCCGCTGGTCCATTGTTTCGGCGGGAGGTCAATTCGTCGCGGTCGCCGCTTTCACAATCACCTGCGCGACTCCGCCGGGGTCGGACACCAGGGAAAGGTGACCCGACTTCACGTACGTAATCTTGGAGTTTGCGCGATTGGCCATAAAGGTCAGCTCGGCCGGTGGGATGGCCTGATCCTGCGTTCCGATGATCGCCCAGGAGGGAGTGGTCAGCCACGCTGGCACTCCTGAGGTTTGAGTAAAGGCATTAAGTGCGAGGGGACGCTGGGTCGCACCGAGGATATTTGCCTCGGCAGTCGGTACGTCGTTCGCAAAACACTTGTCGAAGCCCACGTAGTCAGTTCCTGGCTGAATCTTCAGGTACAGGTCGGGGTCGCTCGAAGCTTGCCCTGGAGGCGTCACCTCGTTGAACACGTTGCCCAAATTGCCACCGCCCGCCAGACAGGAGCCGGGCTTGGCAAACGTCAGTTGCTCCAACGTTTCGCCTTGCGCCGGCGCAAATGCGTCGTCGTACACCAGCGCCTTGACGTTCGGGTTACCCGTGGCCGCATTCGTGATAACTGCCCCGCCGTATGAGTGGCCGACAAGCACGATCGGTCCAGTAATCGAGCTGAGGTAATTCGCCAAGAAGGCCGAGTCGCTCGTCAATCCTTGCAACGGGTTTGGCGGAGCGTCAACGGTGTACCCCTCGCGCTGAAGGATTCCGATGACTCCGTCCCAACTGCCCGCGTCGGCCCACGCTCCATGCACCAACACGATCGTTGGCTTGGACGACTGATGTGGCTTCGATGCGGCATTCGCGAGGGCGGGCACAAGAACTAGCGCGGAGGCGATCAATGCGCCGCCGATTGCCAGTCTGCCCAAGCCTTTGAATATTCGCTTCTTTAGTTTCACGTCTATTCCTTTCGAGACGCACCGTGTGCGCCGGTTATCTACGCTTCGAGCAGAGACCGCGGAGTTACTTGCTCCGACTTGAAGCACGGATCCTGCCCATCAACAGGATGGGGGTCATCGAACTCCGGCCGCATCGTACGAACGAGTGATCTCTAATTCGACATTTTGCGATAGCAAGAATCAGTCGAACGACGCTAGGAAAGATGGATGGCCAACGGCATGCTCCCGATCAGCGCGAAATTCTGATCCGTCAGCAACAGCTGGTAATGCGCTGACTGCTGACGTCAGCAGCAAACCGTTCTACTAAATCAGAACCAAATTACTCAAGTGGCGCTCTATCGCCCTTGATATTGCGGCACACGACCTTCAGCTTCTGCCTTCCGGCCCTCGATGAAATCCTCGGTCCCATAAAGAGCCCCGTACTGCCCATCGAGTTTGCTGAGGGCCTCTGCCTCTACATTGTCGATCGCTAGGTGGGCCGAGGTGAGAGTCGTGGCAACGCCGAGCGGAGCGCACTCAGCGATGCTCGATGCGATCTCAAGCGCCACGTCCAGGGCGCCCTGCGGACTGTCCGCAACGAACTGCACCTCGCCCATCCGATACGCCTCACCGGCGTCCCAGTGATCCCCCGTAAGCATGTAGCGCATTGCGTTGGCCCACCCCACCTCGCGTACGAACCTCACCGTCGCGCCGCCACCGGGAAAGCGGCCATGGCTCGCTTCGTCCTGACCAAAGTCCGCCCCCCTGCTAGTGACGCGAATGTCGCCGACGAGATGAAGCTCATGACCCATGTTCCAAACATCACCGTGGGTCGCAACAATTAGAGGCTTATGCAGGTGTCCGATCTTCGCCAGCGGATCGACCATGTTGTCTTCGAGGACCAAGGTGTGGCCAGAGCGGGACATCTGTGCGTACGCGTCGACGTCGATTCCCCGTGAGAAGTTCGGACCGTGGCCGAAGAGAATGGCGGCCCGTAGCGAGGCGTCGTTGTCGTAGTCGAAGTACGCGCGCGCTAGCGCGGAAAAAGTATCGGGATCGACACGATTGTAGAAATCTGGACGATTAATACCGATGAGAACCACTTCACCACGTGTTTCCACCGTCACTTTGTCGGTGGACTCCGGCGCGGCAACTGCAGTCATGATCACTCACCTTCGGTTTGACGGCTCAAAGACGATACGCACTCACTGCTCGTCAGCTATTCCGTTTGTAAGTGCGACCCACCTTCGATCTCCACCTCAACCGTGTCGTCAGGTTCGACCCATCTGGAATACTATGACGCCTGTCATAGTATTCCAGGAGACACCGTCAAACTGCAAGGACAACAGACCCTTGACGCTCATGATTTGGAGCGAAGCCGTACAGGACTTGAAGCTGTGACCCCTTGCGTAGGAGTTCGTAGTTATCCATAAACCATATGTTTACTGGTATTTCGTCCGAAGGCGTTTCTTGGTGTTTCTAGAAAGATTTCCTGGATGCTTACACGGTTGCTTACATTGGAACTAAACATCATGCGCAGAATCTTGTGCAAACACGAACACGCGATACGGAATACCTGCAGTGAAACTGTTGATGAACCGCCGTGGATTGAGGAGTGCCAGCACAAGTCTTTCGAGCTGCATCAGAGTTGAACTCTCCGTCGCGCCGGCGCGGTCGACGCATAGATCCGCTCAATCTGGTCAGTTGGAATCCCGGTCAAGTTTTCGAGATCGTCCGTTGTCCTACCTAGTTCCTCTCGAAGTATCTTGACCGCCCGGTAGAGAAGTTGAGGAGACTCAGGAATACCCAGCGGCTCTGGTTCCCGAGTTTTCCAGCCCCTCGCGGACATTGCTTTGATTGCTTGAACATAGACGTCGTTCGAAATTGTGCCCAACGTCTTTGCTCGAACAAGCAACGCTCCGATTGATACTCCCCATCTCCTCTTCAATTGGATCAATTTGATCCAGTCGACCCTGTCGGGTAACTCTTTCATGATTCCGTCTCGAGGCATAAGAAATGCTGCGGCGAATTGATTCGCCTGCGACTCGGCAACCTTTTTCCCGCAGTCAGCGGAACTATGCATGACCAGATGTCCAAGTTCGTGAGATGCATCAAATCTGGATCGATCTCTCAATCCTTTGTCGGAGCATAGGACCACCACTGGCCTGTCATCGAAGGCGACGGAAAATGCGTCAATTTTCTGTGCTTCGAATTCGGCGCGAGTAACGACGACACCGTGTCGTTCGAGCAACACAACAACGTCCTCAATAGGTTCATCAGTGCTCAATGACCACTCTTCACGAACCAGTTGTGCGATGGCCTCAACATTGGCACTCACCAATCCCTCGCAGCGAGTTGGAAACCTGGGTATGTCCAAACGGGGCAACTCAACTTCGCTCTCCACGCCCAGCGTGAAGTCGCGCACCAACTCCGCAAACGCCCTTGCTCTTTTTTGGTCTTTGACGCTAGTGGAGCGCGAACTTCTGAAGAAGGCGGGCTTATCCACTTGATCCAAGGCCCTGTCGTTGCGGAAATACGCAATCGGAAATCTCAACGCCGCCGAAAGCGAATCTAGGCTCCGCGCATTTGGCGTTGAGGCTCCTTTTTCGAATTGCCCGACCGCTGCTCCGCTCAAATTTGCGAGCTCGGCAAGCGAGCTTTGGGAGAACCCACGTAATTCGCGCGCAATGCGCAACCTTCCCCCATCAAACAAGCGCCTAACATCCCGCGCTTCATCCAGCCTCTGATCGTCTGGGTCCATCGTGAACTGAAGTCTAAGAGGTTAAGAGCTTCCGCAAGGTTCAATTCGAATGAAGGCTCCGAGAATATCCCCGAAAAACTGGAATTTTCTGATTGAAACTGAAGTGTGCGCCGCTAAACTGGGGATTATTGACGATCTGATCCTCAATCAGTTCGTTTCAGAATTGGGGGGGCACCAATGCCCAGCAAGATTCAGAAGCAATTCGCCGAGGGAGTCGTTAAACGGTATCGCTCGGACTCAAGTTCAGTGGTTAAGTCATCGCTGGCAAGCGGGTCTTCCTTGGGGCATCCCGAATTCGCACATCTCCCGATAGGCGCCAGTTCCGAATGTGACCTCGCCATTGCTTTCTTCGACATGTCGCGCTTCACCGCCCGATCATTCTGGGAGCCACTTAAGCAAGTGACACGCCTCGCTCAGGCGGTCCTGATGCAGTTGGTTCTTCTTGTCGAGGAAAGCGGGGGTTACGCGCTCGGATTAAGAGGAGATGGCCTAATGGCAGGTTGGGGAGGCTCCGAGTCATCGGCGAGCGTCGATACGGCGATGTGTCTCGGAGCCTGCGCCGTCGCGCTTGACACTTGCAGAGGGGTACTTAATGACCTCCTGACTGAAGACGGAATCGAGCCAGTGCAGCTTAGAGCCGGGGTCGATTGGGGCAAGGTGAGTTTCATTCGTACTGGAACAGCGTCGCAAAGCGACATCAACATTGTCGGACACCCCGCAAACTTTGCCGCGAAGTGCGAAAAATATGCCAACTCGTGGGAGGTTGTTGTTGGCGAAGGCGCCTCCCAGCACGTCGACAACAAAGCTCTTCTGATCTCGCATGACGATTCGCCAAAGGAGTACCAGTACAAAGGTGAACGCCGGTACTACGGCTTCAGCCAATTTTCGTGGACTCAAGTTGTGACTGAGGCGACATCTGCCATAGATCAAGTTGATGGACAACCCACATCGCTCATCGCGGCGACCTATTGAGAGGTATTTCAAATGACAATCGCATCACTATTGAGCAAGCTCAATAACCGCGCTCCCCGCTTTGTCACCATCAAGGGCCAGGTCATCGGCGATACAGGTGTGGTAAAGGTCGGCAGTGAGTTCCGCCACCCCGAGCACGGTTCAGTCACAGCAATTCAAAAACATGTGTTCCACGACGATCAAGATGACGCGATCTCGAACCTGGACGGAGAGATATCAGGAATTGATGAGAAATCCTGGTGGGTTAGCGATCCCGCGTCGTTGAACAACGAGCAAATCAACATGGCGAGGTCATTTCCTGATTTCGTGCAGATTGACAATAATGGCCGCGTGGCGTGGTCGGGAGTAATCGACACGGGACGAGGAAAATTTACAATTGTTGTTACTCACAGAAACGACCATGGATTGCCGAGCATCGACGTCGTCTCGCCGAAAACACTTGGACGGGCTGCAGGCAAGAAGTTCGTCAAACCGCCGCACCTGTACACGAGCGGCAAGATTTGCGTCGCCGCAAAAGAGGACTGGAACCCATCGACAAATGACGCAGTAACGGTGGTGGCTTGGGCAGCGCACTGGCTCGCCGCGTACACCGAGTGGCGCTTTAGTATGCGTTGGCCGGTGAGTGGACTCGACGTTGATGTCGCATAGTCAAGAAGAGATGGGCTCTCAATTACCCGACGAGTCAGACGTGGCAGACGCTTTTCAGGCAATAGCTTCGACGAACTCCTATATAAATAATGCGGACGCCAAAGCAGGTTTGGCCGCTGCGGCTGCGGCCGCCCTTGTAGTGGCAATGACTCAACAGTCCAAGTTCTCGGTCATGCTTGCACCCCACAGTGCTTTGCAGAAATGGGCGCTATCGGTCTTAGTTTTGTTCGGAATCTCAATCTGCGTAACGATTCTCGAGATCGGGCTCGCTCTCATGCCTCGAATTCACAGTGGAGGCATGGACAACAACCGCTTTTCATTCCCCTCCATCTCGACTGAAGAGTGGCACTTTGTCTCTACTTCTCGCGCACAAGCGGCCGAAGAGAGTTGGATTCAAGCTCAAACGCTGGCACGTATAGCTGTCGGAAAATTTGCGCACATCAAAGTCGCCTTGAGTACTCTGGGCTTTTCTTTCTTCCTGTTCTGCCTTTGGGCCACCATCGCTGCCCGTGCCTAGCAAAATGTCTGCGTAACGACGAGAGGAGGTGAACTTCATGGCTACGAGCAAGAGAAATGCATCGAGGGCGGGAAAACTTTTAGCGAGCCCCAAAACGCCAAAAGACGTCAAAAGAGTTGCCGCGAGCGATCTCGCACAAACCCCCAATAAGTCAAAAAAGCGCTGACACGCCATCCAGGGAATTGCGGTAAGGCTTTCCGTTTTGACGACTTCAAATCGCTACGCAGCGACCGAGAAAATGATTGGGAATTTAGCAAGAAGGTAGAAGCGCCGATAATGGTTCAGATTCAACCACAGACTCGCACTTGGAAAAACAAGGTCACGGCCTGGCTGCAAAGCGTGCAGCACAAGCGTCAGGTCTTTGGATACGACATCCGTTCGGCAGTTGGTCGAACTCAACCATCGTTCCCAAGCAATGGGGTGCTTAGGCTCCTTATTGATGTCGCCAAGGATCGGGTTGCAAGATATATCCGCCTCGCCATCAAGGAGGCTGCTGATTCACTAAATGTGACCTTGAATGATCAAGAGCTTGACCTGCTGACTGACCTCGCCATTGAGGAAATTTGAACTGAGAGCGGTTCCGTTTCCAAGTTGGAGTGCGCAACGAAACGGAGCGGCGGCCTCAGTGCGCCTGCGATCCTTCAATCGAGAGAGAACATGAGAAGCGACGTGAAGCAATACATCGAAAGTTGGGCAACGGGACAAGCAGGTTCTGGGGCGAATTGAGACGGGTGCAGACAGGAGGCACGAAGTAAAGAGGCTTGGTGAACGCTAAAAATCCCAAATCGAAACTCCGGAACTCTGGGCCGTCTCGACTCCATGGGGCTTATTCCTTCAGATCAATGTTCCGGGTGCAAATCGGAGAAATAGACGCTCGTCGACCTGTACCCATTTTCAATCCTCTTTCTAAGCGACAACTGTCCTCTGTTTGGTATTACGATCAGATATGGCTTCGGAATTTTGAGGAGGATTGATGCCTACAGTGCAGGACTGGGTTCCCGTCTCCGTTTCGAAGGCGGACGTTCTTGACGTCTCAAACGGCCGCATAACTATCCGATGGGTGTTAGCAGGAAACGACCTGCCAGACTGGACCCGGTTGTTTGAACCGTATGGGACGCGCAGGGGTTCTGGGGCATACGTCCTCTCCGGAGGAAACCCACGGGTAACTGACACCCAAGCCATTACGTGGACAGTGCCCGAAGAGGATATCGAAGACGCGGACTCTTACGTGAAGCAATCCGTTGACTGGACAAATCGCCAATTTGAAGGTCTCCTTTCAGCGGAAGGCCTGAAGGCCCAGTACGAGAGAGTTCTCGCAGAGCGCAAAGACACTTTGCAAAAAAGTGCTCAAGCGCAAGTCGACGATCTAAACGCCTAGTTGCGCGTACTTTTGTGATTGCGGACGTCCGCTGGGGAGACGTAGGCACGTGGGTTGGCTCGATTGCAGTTTCGGTTTCCCTCGCTGTGTTGGCAATTTCCGTGAGGCAGCAGCGAAACGAAGTGTCTCGACAAGTCGGACTTGAACGGAACGCCCAAGCGCGTCTGGTTTGCGCGTGGCATGACTTCGAATCCAACCCAGGGTCTCCAACGCTGGCGCATATGACGGTCTTAAATGCGAGCCCAGTTACAGTCAGAAATGTTCGAGGGTTTCTATTCGATTCGCAGGGAGTTCTGCAATCTTCATTTGACCAGATCAGGATTCTTTCGCCTGGCGAGACTGTCAGGTCTGTGACGGTGGGAACAATGCCGGCCGACGTCGTTCTACAATTCAGCTTCGACGACGAAGCTGGATGTAGTTGGCAGAAATATGGCAGACCTGCTCTTCGCGAGATTTCGCTTCGCCAAAAAAAATCTACCCTAGAGGGCCTGCTCGCGAATTTTGAGACTCGATAAATTCACTGACATCGGATTAAAGCGCGTTCTTTTGAGCATTGAGCATCGAGCGGAGATGCGTCCGACTGGGCCGCAATCAGAAAGTTGCGACAAATGTCAGTACTAACGGATATTCAGACTTCTTTGGAAAGGAATCCGAGGTTTGGCATTTCGAATGTGCCAATAACCAAACCACGGTCCAAGAAACGGTTGAACTCCTCACAGCTTGTCTCAGGAACCAGGGCACAACCATGACATGCGGCAAGGTTGCACGAGTCCGGGCCCTGACCCTTCTCCCCCGCGTCCATGCATACGGGGTCCGTTGAGCACCATTGTGCAGCGCTCGTCGCTGCGGCGAATACGGTTCGAAGGTTCTTGGGGCGAGCCATCCGAACCAGTCCGCCCATCGTCCCTTCGGAGTCACCCGCAGCAGTGTAAATCAAGAGTCCGGCCATCTCCCTGCCAGGAGACAGCGAGACATAGAGCCTCTCCCTCAAAGACGCGGAAGAGTATCCACACTCGTAAACGAGCTCGTTAATCAAAAGATGGGCAATGGTATGCAACAACACAAATCGCGGAGCTAGTTCGCGCGACTGCAGGCCGCGCCGCAGCGCTGCGTCATGATAATGCTCGGCGATCTTCTGCGCACGCAACTGAACATCCTTGCGAGATTCCCACTCAGCAAGTCGATTCGACGCAAGTTCTATATATATGCCTTCACCTTTTACGACGTACGCGGGCAACCAGTCCTGGGCAGGCGACAATGGCTGGCGGCGGAGTAGAGCCTTTCCTGTACTCAGTTTCAGAGCAGAGTCATGAACTCGAGTAAACCCACGAAGTACTCGTGTCTCGCGAAGAGTATCGACAGATCGCACGCGGTCAAGAGTTCGAACGAGTTCGGCGTGCACTCCCGGATCAGTTGCCGTCAAATAATCGTCTGATGGTGTCTCTCTAATGTGTTGGAACTCCGGGTATCTCCACTCGTCCACCCCCGTAAGCGATTCATCTTCGCTCGATTCCGCGATCTCGGGATGTTGCTCGCCTACTCCGAAGAGGTCACGGTAGCCGGCCATCAGCTGCTCATCTGAGATTGGACCAAAGAGCTCAGGGGGGACATTTTTGAGGAGATTTTCGCGTAGCAACTGAATCTCCAAGTCTGCCCCAAATATCCCATGCAAGGTTCGCATAGTTGTGCTGACTGCCGGAACTCGCAAAAACTCATGCATCTCGAGGCTCACTGTGCCTTCCTGGCGAGGGAAATAGATCGACGACTCGATCTTCGGAAAATAGACATTCCCTGCGGCACGCAACGCCCCACGCATTGGGTGACCACAAGATCCCTTGAGCTGCGCGAGCCACGGCCTGGCCCCCGTACAAAAAAAGGGCTCGCCCGTCGACGAAAGTTGGTCGCTCAACATTGTGTGCTCTTCTCCATTTACGAATCGCCCTTGAGTAATACCGCGAAGCGACCTCTCCAATTGACACCCATCGCAAATGACGACCTGTCCTTCCAGCCCTCCCCCGCCACGGGACTTAAGTCGCAGCACACCGGCGCACGACGGAGTATCCGAATGATGATGTACCCACTTTTCGAATGGAAAGTCATCAAGGTGGCCCTGAGAACAAATCGTGACGAATGGCACCTGCGACATTCTCGGTTTGTTCTTCTTCTTCTTAGAAGAGTCCGGGTCAACGTGTGCGGGGTCCGGACATTCGACAGGCTGCTGCATAGTCAAAGTGCTCCGATATAGCCGTTTGCAGTACA
Source organism: uncultured Acidimicrobiaceae bacterium (assembly GCA_963840595.1). Taxonomy (GTDB): domain Bacteria; phylum Actinomycetota; class Acidimicrobiia; order Acidimicrobiales; family RAAP-2; genus RAAP-2. Next base: position 13,308 of record CAWIZQ010000004.1, on the reverse strand, counting down.
TACAAAAACTCCAACGCGGGAATCGCAGGACTGGCACCGTAAGCCTCAAGTTGCGTTGATCATTCCCAGATCCCTGTCGTCGATAATCGGGCGGAAGGCGAAATTCGGATACGCCCAGCCGCGCTTCCAACCTCCAGTCGCGCTCTTGGTATTCCTCAAGTGCGAGCTCGTCGGCATTTTCGGAGTCGTACCAGTGATCGAGGCCTGCCGTGATCACTGATGTGCCGTTCACAAGAATGCTCATGGCACCCACGCCAAATGGCGATACAAGTTGAGCACGCCGCATTGCGCCGGTACTCATGGATTCTCCTCATTGTCGGCGTCGTCATTGGCGTAGGCAAGAGAAACAGCGAGTCGGCACTCCGCGTCCACGTTACGCATACTGGTTGGGACGTCCCATATGGGCACCTTCCTGTCCAGGTCCGGGAGCGTTCCGGCGAACCGCATCAGACCCTGCTTTGGATCGCCCCACGGCGCGGGATTCGCTTCCCACATCGTTCGCTCCCAAGCGTCCCACTGTCTTGATCGATTCTTCGCGATCTTTTCAATGACCGCAATCTCGTCAGGATCTGAGATCTCAGCTCGCTCCAGGACCAATTGAATCGCCAAGTCATACTCATTGCGCGGGAAGGGATGCGGAAGCATCGATTCGGGAGACACCTGCCGCACATGTGCGATTGCTACAGCGTGCAGAGCTCGCTGGAGGACGGGGGTTGCGAAGGGCGTCAATGACGTTGGCTCAACCTGCGCGTACAACTGCTGATGATATGTCTGGAATCGCTCATAGTGACTACGATCGCGGGGTTTAGCCGCACCGTAGATCGTGAATACCAGTCCGGGACTAATATCTGCGCGACGACCAACCCGACCACTCACTTGAATGTATTGCGCCGTCGTCTTGGGTTGGCCAACAATTGTCATCAATGCGAGTCTGTCAATATCAATGCCAACTTCGATGATATTTGACGCGAGACAGACGTCGACACATCCAGGCTCGCCATAACGTAACTGAAGTCGCTCAATAGCCTTGGGAATCTCATCGCTTCGCCGCCGCGACGTCAACTCCATTGTGTTTGTCGGGAATCGCAATTTGGCGAGGTCGTCTCTCCGGCGAATGCCTTCGAGGTAGTCGGGGATGTCCGACTGTATGAGGGAGACGGTGTTGCCCAATTCGCGGAGGCTGTTGAAGAAGTTCAAATTTGTCCAGTACCCATCTCGATCCTCTTCAGGAACTTTCATAATTCCTTGAAGTGTCGCTGCGGCGACCCGGACCTGAACGGTCTGCGTCGACCCGAGCGACGCACTCATCACGCCGACGTATCGAAGTCCAGGTTCGCGTGTTCCATCCAATTTCATCGCAGGTTCAGCGAAGAAAGAATGCCCTTCTTCTAGACCGTGAGGGGGGAACAGTGCGACGATCTCTCTGCCGAACAGACTTTTGATCTGGTCTTCGTAACGACGAATGGTCGCGGTCGACGCGATGATCTTGGGCGGAATGGGAGGGTCCTCGCGGCGATCAGTGCAAAGATCGTCAATCATTGGTTCGTAGAGGCCGGCCATGGAACCTAGTGGCCCAGCAATCAGATGTAATTCGTCCTGAATGACGAGTCCTGGTGGTGATACTACGCGATCGCCGGTTTCACCCAGTCCAAAGATTCGGCGCGCATTGGGCCTCCATGCCAACATCGCAAATTTGTCTACGGTGCCGATAACAATTGAAGGTCGAACCTCATAAATGTCCTCATCCACCACATGTACCGGGAGGCCGGACCGGCGAGAATAGCGGCACTCTGAATCGATGCATCGAAGAGTAACCTTCGGCCCTGCGAGTTCGTATCCGAATACATCTTGCCCGCTTCTCGGCCTCGGCAGCGTTCCCATTTGCGCTCCACACCACGGGCACCTGAGCAGTAGAAAGGGATTCTGCGCATACGGATCTCTGCGAAGACGGCTCAGCGCCTCGACGGCCTGCCTCCACGTATTTGGCGTCGATGAACCGCCGAGCCAGATTCCAATGCCGAACGCTGATTTGCCAAGCAAGTCCTCATTTCGGTCACGAATTTCCTCAAGCGCGCAGATTAGCGATGCCGCTCGCAGAAATTGCTGGGATGTCAACAGCCGCAGCGTGTACCGCATCAAAGTGTCAGTTCCGGCGTCTGAAGGATTTCGTAAGCGGCGTGCAAGGAGACTTATGGCTGACGCCCCAAGATACGCCTCTGTCTTACCTCCTCCTGTCGGAAAGAAAATCAAATCGACGAGGGTACGGGTCGAGCGTTTTGGCTCAATGAGTTCCGGCAAACTTGCCAGCAGAAAGGCAATTTGAAACGGTCGCCAGGCCCCCTTGCTCGCGTCGGCCACCAGATCCGGGTGGGGGCCGACGACATGGAGCACATCGTCTTTTCCTCTCTCCACTGTCCTCAATGGAAAACTTGACCGCACCTGCTGAACAAGCATGGCTTCATTAGCCCAACGAAATGCTCGTCCGGCGACGTCGTTTGAGTTCACCAAGTTCCAACCTTCGTACATTCGTTCCACGACTTCGCGAGCACGAACGATATGCCTGACCGCAATCGGCTGAAGCCGCGGAGGTAAGTCTGTGATCACTGCCTCTTGCCTGACGATCCATTCCTGGTAGAGCCGGAGAACCGTTTCTACCTGATCTCGACCCTCTTGGCCGTCTTTCGAAAGGGCCTGCATGCTTACATTCACTGCTTGACGATTCCCAGCGGAGTCCAGAATGTATTCACCGCTCGCGTCGGTCAAATAGACAGTCGGGGTCAAGCTCGTGACTTCGTATGCGGGCAACGCGACGGCAGAAACGGATCCAACGGCTGACTCGCCGCCAGCCCACTCCGCCGCACAACCATGACCGATGGCGTAGGTTCGTTTGTTTCGATATAGAAGATCAATCGAAAGCTCTTCATCTCCGAGATCGGGCAACTTCACCTCGGGATATGGTTCGATCACGAGAGGCCCGTTCGACGTCACTGTAAAACCCACCTGGAAGAGGGCATTGGCAGGTCCAGTACCCGGAGAGTGATTAACAGCTGCGATCGTCACGAGACGTAATTCGGGATCCTTAGAACCCGGTACTGGTCGACCAAACACCTGCATTGTTGGTTGGATTCGAAGCTCCCCACCCGTAGACGCCATGTTGACGTTTTTGAGTCGATTTGTGTCGTTGAGGAGCAACCGAGTCAGGAATAGTCCCGCGCAATTCGAATGGCCTCCTCAACCACCATTCAACTTTGAACTTCACGCCCGGTATCTCGACGTCAATCTTGTCGTAGTACGCGCCGGTCACCGCTATTTCGAGTGAGCCACCTGGGACCCTGCATTCGAAAGATATGGCCATTGCCGAGGGCTTAAATTTATTCGCGTCCGCGAGATCGAAATCGTCGGAATCGGCAACGTCCTGGCGCAATATTCCGGCGATTTCGGGGGGCCGCTCAACTGAGTCATCCTCGCTGGACGCAATTCCTGTTACGCCGTCGAGATCGGTTACATCATCCTCAATAATTGCCGTGCCCTCGATTGACGCACCTCCGTTAAGCACACCGATTCCGTAGCGTCGTAGTGGATCCCCGTTTGTAAGGATTTCCTCAAGCGTGATCGCATCAATGAATTGGCCACGACTTGCTTCAGCCGTCTCGAACTTGAGAGAACCGCTCGAGCAATCGATTGGGTTACCCTTCGGCTCTTCACCCGAGGGACCAAACAATTCTCGCCTCAATTCCGTTTCAACAACCGCACGTGCTTCAAGTCCCGTCATGCCGTGCCCCCTACGAGTGCCTTGAGTGTCTTCTCTTCAATGAATGCGATAAGGCGATCTGTTGCGCGCGTGAGTCCGACATAGAGCAACGACTCATAATTCGGAGTTTCTTGTGTCACGTCGACCAAAATCACAGCCGGTGCTTCGAGGCCCTTAAACGCGCCGACCGTACTGTACAAAATTTGGCCCTTACGTGCTGGCGCGCCGTCGGCTAGATGAAGGACACTCCTTAGCCAGGGATCCGAAGTGGTATGAGCGGTCGATTCATTCCTCCGCGGGCTCAGAACGACGATCTCACTTAGCGCAAATCCTTCTTGCTGGAGGTCGCGCACAGAGCCCACCAGCTTTTTCGACAAATCCTCGCCACTCTTGTACGAAGAGATTGTGGGATCAACGCCGTCGTCCTGGCGCCGAAACTGATCGGGTTGGAAGCCTGGCCGCAGATGGCTGAGGAGATTAACTTGATATCCGATCCGCGGTAAATTGCGGCAGTTCATGAGCAGGCGATGGGACATGAGACGGGGCGCATGGAGGCGTAATGAATCACGACCTCCTTCGTTCTCGTAAATGGCTTGACGCTCGAAGTCGCCGAAGAACAGCAGCCTGCCTTCGCTGAGTCCTCCTGACACCATTAAATCGAGAACGTCGAGGTACGAGGTGCGGGCGATGTCCTGAATCTCGTCGACAACAAGGAATTCTCCCGTCTGCGAGTTGCCTCGCGTCGAGCAGTGATTCCATAGCCTGTCAGGCAACTCATTTTCCCAAAAGTTGGCGTCGGCGTGATCGGGCACCTTCGGATAATTCGCAAGTCTCAAGAACTCTTGGTGGAGGGTACTTACAGTCAGTCCCTCGACGTCGGCCAACTCAGAGGCCAGACGTTTACCTAACAAGCGATTGAAGCACAGGAGACGACCTCGCTTCCCGCTCGCTACCTCGCGCCTGGCGGACTCAATTGCAAGAAACGTTTTACCGCAACCTGCGGGGCCAGAAAAGAGGACAGCGCGATTGTCTGCGGCAGCGTCCAAGGCGCGATACTGCTCATCAACAAAGTCGAATAGTTGCGATTCTCGCTCTCGTCGGCGTTCGCCTGGTGACGTCGAAACTTCAAATTTTGGACGCAGCACAGAAGCAATGCGAGTCGCAGATTCAATATCCGGCCCAATTTTCGCCGAAGAGAAGTGGCCAATCTTCAGGTCTAGATGCCGAGTCCCCATTTGAATTGTCCTGGCAATAGCCGCCGGAACATCCTTGAGGTCGTCTGAATCGAGCAACTGCCATTCGTGCCATTCGGGGTCACTCAACATCTGCCGGCGGGCGGCCACGTGTGTGAACCACACGGCGTACAGCATCGGGATCGATTTAAGATCTACGTTTCGTTTCACAAGGTAATTTCGCAGGCTGTACATAGCATCTCTAGCTTGCACAAAGGGCCCTTTTGCGGTAGGCGCATCATTGCCAAGTCTCCAAAGTCCGTCCGCGTTTCGTTGAAGCTGGTGATGAGATTTGACTTCGAGAACGAGAATTCCTGCGTTCGGAACAACGACGACGAAGTCCGACTCGCCCTCAACCTGTCGAATGTGTTCTGCGATACAGATCGAATGGAGCACGATCCATCCGTCCGTCATCGCGCTGGAACTCAGCTCCGAGTAAAGGCGCCTTTCACCCGGCGCCGCGTCTTGCGGGCAGTAGCCAGGAATCATTCGAGCCACTGGCCACCACGATCCTGAAATGGTACTCGCGAATCACGACGTAGCACGATTTCGGCGAATGGAGAAATCGCCAGAACGCGTGTTGCGGCGATACCCCGAACTCCAGACCTTGACGCCTCGAGTTCGAGATATCCATCCTTCTCCAGTGCGGTCAAATTTGCCGCAGACATCGCGACCTCCAACGAACTTCGAATTTCAGCGCTCGCCATGCTGAGTTCACGTCGTAATGTTGTCGCGTTTCCAAATGCAGGCTGAATTGGCAATCCGGCCCAATCAAGTAGTTGCTCGAAATCCCGATCTGACTGCGGTCGCACGACAAACCCGTCCGTCCATGCCCGTGCTTGGTCCGCGGCACTTACTCCGCGGTGCCTTAGTTCGCGAACGACATTTCTGTAACCGAGGGTGTCGAGTCGCTTTTGAAGTTCACTCTTCCATAGTTGCTGGCTGGCTTCGATCGAAGATCTGCGATTGTCCAGTCGGCCGAGCGCAGAATTGTATAGCGCACCTCGCTCCGTCTCACCTTGTCGGACCAATAGATAAGTTCCCGGTCGGACACTTGCGACATCGATGTAATGGACACGTTCGCCTGGCGGCTGCTCAGTATCGACGACGCGAATTCGTTCTCCATCGTCTAGCCACATTGCCAGGCCCCCGCTCAGTACCACTTTGTGGGCCACGACCTCCTCGCTAGAAGGCTCGCGATCGGGCGACTGTCTTCTTCCCCAAACAGGTTGCAGCGCGAACTCGTCTTCCGTTACGCCGCTGTCGTTTTCAACAGTCGTTTCCGGCGCCAAAGACCCGTCTTCTAGAACCACGTTCGGCCTAATCACAAGTGCTCCCTCGGCATATGGCGCAATGATGGAGTGAGGGATCGTGCGATCTCCGAACCAGTCCGGCACGAGGAAGTCAATCGAGTTTGAAACTGGTGCCGTGACGACAGACGGTCGAAAGAATCGCGGCGGACCGACCACAAATATCTTTTCTACCGGCCGTCTCAAAGATTCGATCTCGCCAACCGCCAGAACGATTACTCCGCGAGGTCCGAGCCATTGCCCAATGCCAGTCGAGGCCGCGGCACTTGCGGCCACAACTATGCATTCGTCAACTCCGTTCTTTGTTATGCGCAGCTCGAGAGCGCTACCGAGCGCAGGATTCGACTCAAGTGCCGCGAGACTGGCACCAGTGAGCTCATTTAGAATGCTTTCGTTTGCAATTGCGCCCCGCATTCGATTCGCTTCGCGAATCACGTCCTCTGAACCCTTTACCAACGCCGAATTGAGTTCGATTGGCTGCGGTTGGGTAAGGAGACGCCAGCGAAATCTTTTGGCTGCTCCGACAACATCCTCCCAAAGCCCGGATTCGTCTTCGCGAGAGAGCAAAAGTAGTTTTCTCGTGGCGACGTCAAACCTCGCGCCGACAGCATCAGCCGTGACGAAAATACCAACCCCTTCCGATGCGAGTGATGCTGATGCTTCATATCTCATAGCAAGTCGATCAACACGGCTCACAGTGCGACCGTAAATGCCAGAGACTCAACACCCGCTGGAGAACGCCATCCCAGATCCCGTTCAAGAGAGATCGGGCGTCCACGCGAATTTCTCAGCTGTACTACAACTTCGGCAGCTGTCTCGTCCAACTTCGAGCGATCGAGTATGCACAGCACGACCGATGATTCGATCTCACCGACGTACTTGATTGCAGAATTTCCATCCAGCACCACGCCCCGAACGTCGGACGATAAAGGAAGGCACTCAGCGAATCCAACTGTCGGGTAGACACGTACGCAAGTCACAGCTGAAGTCTCCGTATCTGGAAGTAATACATTCGCGATCATGTCAGGCGCAATTTCATCGCTTTCGCACCCAAGAAATACCCCAAAGTCCTCTTTTAGCCATTTCCGGGTTCCCACTATTGCCAAGTCTCTTGAGGGAGCCGCAAGTCGCATATCCCAATTGGCATCAATGCGCGTAAGTCTCGCGAAGCTTCCGGGGTTGGGGCGGTCGCTCTCTCGTTGTTCTTCTAGGTTTGGTAACTCCGCCACTGCTCGGAGTCGATCGACAAGCCAGCCTGAGCCAGTTGTGAACTTTAGACGAGCGGGTGTTTTAGTCTCATCAAACTCTGAGAACAGCCCAGTGACTACTTTGTTTTGAGTAACGACCCGTATTGGAGTGTCAGGTCGAAGTGCTTGCAACAGATTCGATGGCTCAACTTGCTCGGCCGCTGGACAAGCGGCAACCCATCCGCAAGAGAAAAGCGCGGCGGCGAGATCGCGGCGAGGAACTGAAATCGCCAGCACTAGCTGGCGACCATCCTGTTCATCCGTATATTTGCTTGTCCGAATACCCAGCGTGACGAGGTGACCAATCCAGGGCGCCGAGCGAACAGACTCATCTCGTCGCTCCGAAAGGCCGAGCGGCGCACCCTGGCTTTGTCCCGCCGACACTCGCCCTCCTCTCAAAAACGGCTCCGGTGACCGACGCTAGTTGGCTATCTAGCGTCGTTGCGGAAGGTCTCGGGCCTAAAGAGGTGCGCGCCGTGCATCCGCGAGAGTCACGCTTTCGCTGCCCTACTCTGCCACGCCGTCTTCGTGGCTTCTGCCAAAGCGCGTGCAAGTGGCGGAGGAACTGCATTGGAAACCTGTTCAACCTGCGAAGAAAAATTACCTTCCAAGACAAAATCACGGGGAAAGCCCTGGAGAAGCATCGCTTCAAAAATACTGAGTCGACGAGTGCCATTTGGATGCACATGAATCTCCCGATGCCCATACGCAACAGTGGGGCTCGGCTGATCCCACTCCAGACGACGAAAACTGCGCCCGGGCTTTTTGGGGCGGTCCGGGTCAGCAAAACGCCCCGACACGGGACGCATGGTCCAGTGATTGGCGTGATATGGGATGCATTCAGGTTTCATTCCGCGAGAGAAGAAAACCGGGTCGGGTAGCGCCCCGATTGCCGCCCGGACCGTCAAATCCTCCTTCGCAACCTTGATCGGCTCGAACTCCTTAGCCGCTTGCGGATTCGCGAAAGCGGAAATGATTACTCTTCGACGATTCTGCGGCACGCCGTATTCGAGTGCCGAGTATTCGGCGACGCCCGAGTGGAGACCGAGCTCGTGGAACTTTGACAATATTCCACGAAACGTGGCTATGTGTTTTGCATCCCGTATTCCAAGAACATTCTCGAAAAGAGCGAATTTCACCTCATAGGTCACCTGGAGTGCTTCGATGATTTCGAGGTAGAGGAGGGGCAACTCATTGCGAGGATCGCTCGCAACCGAATTCGTGTTAGCACGAGAGAATCCCTGACAAGGGGGGCCGCCAATCACCCCGATTGCTTGACCGGGTTTGAGAAGCTTCTTCAAGCAAATCAAGCACGCCTTGAGGTCCCAATTCGACGAGGTCCGCCGTAACTGCTTTCGGTCCAAGAATGTTTTTTCGGTGCGTCATAATTGCTGATTCAGAGCGATCGATAGCGAGTATGAGCGGGAATCCAGCCTGCTTGAAACCCAGATCCAACCCGCCCGCGCCAGAAAATAGGCTCACGATGCCTGGCAGTTTCAATGGCCCCCCGTCATTCAATTACCGCCGAATCGTTATGGCAGTCCTTATTCCCTGCAAAGACATCTTTGAGGCACGTCGCGTCAACTTCAGGTTAGTTGCCAAAGCAGGACGGCCTAGTTGATTATGTGCCCTTGAAGACGTACTGAAGAGTTCATCGGATTTTTCCTGAGGTGTTTCTGTCTCTGTCAACACCGTGCCCGGGGCCGACGGCGCGAAGCGCCCAGTCGGACCCATGGGCGTACTTCGTGATCATCAAAATCGTTGAAATTCCTGGACTCAAAAAACAATTTTTGACGTAACCGAAATTCACTTTCCAATATGTGCCCAAAAGTGTGGCTCCTCCTATAGGGGGCGAAAATCTCGCTCTCTCCAAAGGAGCGCATCATGCGATCAGATTAGTGAACCTGAGTCCTCACAAAATGAGTCACTGGAAGACGACCACTTCTTCATGTGGGAACCATCGCAGGAGGATGTGAGGTCGTCGAAAGTCGTCCCGAAACTTCTGTGCACCGTGATGGACGCGAGTTCTGTCCCTGTCGCTGAGTCGTTCGAAGGTCTACGAGTTGATTAACTCGGGAGCTCTGCCCACGATCCACGTCGGTCGCAGCATTCGAATCCGAGTGGCAGACCTTGAGACGTTTGTTCAAGCTTCGAGTAAGGGTTGATGATTCCTCACTCCGCGCTCCACAGCACTGCACCGAGAGCTTCTGCGGCCGAGGCGCGATCTGGCGCGAGCACATGTCCATAGACATCCGCAGTCATTCGGATTGAGGCGTGACCGAGTACGCGACTAACGACTTGCAGGGGCACTCCTTGAGCCAGCATCAGACTCGCCGCCGAGTGACGAAGTTCGTGAACGTGCCAGTCTCCGAGCCCCGCCTTCATGCACAGACCTTTGAACTCTCTCAACAGATTCCGAGGGTCAAGTGGCGTACCCGTCGAAGTAGTGAATATGAAGTCAGAATCGGCACACACTCTCCCGAGTGCCTCGAATTCAACCCTCTGGACTGTTCGGCGTGCGCGAAGCAACTCAATCATCGGGGGCGCCAGGTTGACTCCTCGACGGCTGAGCGCGGTTTTGGTGTCGACTATCACCAGGCCAGCGTCGGCCCGGCGCAATTGGCGAGTGACGCGAAGCACGCCTTCAGCCTCGTCAAGATCGGTCCACTTCAAACCCAGGGCTTCGCCGCGCCGAAGGCCCGTTGAAAGCATGAGTGCGTAGAGAGCTTCGTTGCGATGTCCCTGGAGCACGTCGAGGAACCTCCTGGCTTGTTCTGGGGACAAAGTTCGCCCCTCACCTCGAGGGACTTTAGGAGAGCGCGACAGTGCGGCCACGTTCCGATTTACATACCCCCAGCGCATAGCCTGATCGAGCGCTTGAGAGAGAACCGCATCGGACTCGCCGCACCGTCGAAGGCGCAAGGCCCGACTCAAGCTTTTGCGCCAAAAGATGGTCGACGTGAACAGGAGTCAGATCAGCGAGTTTCTTCTTTCCCAACGATGGCAAAAGGTGGCTTTTGGCGATGCTGAGGTAGTTCGAGCGCGCAGACTCTTGAACTTGGTGTCGCAGGACGTCGTCATGCCACCGTTGGACTAGCTCGCTAAGGGTGATTGACTGTTCGGTCGCTACGAGCCCGTCCCGATGTCGCGTTGGAGTCGTGAAAGCTTTTCGACCGCTTCGCGACGGGTCGCCGCGCTGACGGTCCTTCGGCGTTGCCGACCAGAAGAGGTAAAGCCGATCACGATCGAGCCGATCCAACGCCCGTCAACTTCTCTTCGATAGATCGAGCCTTCGCCGTTTCCGCGTTTGTGCGCCATCAGTTTCCGCCGTTGCTTACATGGTTGCTTACACAACGGTCGCGCAAGGGCGACGGAATCTAGAAAAACTCGAAAAGCCTGTAATTCAAGGCTTTTATTGGTGGGCCGTACAGGACTTGAACCTGTGACCCCTTGCGTGTCATGCAAGTGCGCTACCAGACTGCGCCAACGGCCCCTTAGGGATTCCACTCTACCACTCGTCGAAATCGTCAAAGGGATCGAAAGGATGCTCGACGAGGCCGAAAACTACCGTCGGCGGCCTTGCAGGGCGACAATGAGCGCCTCAAGAGTTTCAGTCGCCGACACCAGCGAATCGATCTCTTCCTCGGTCGCCACTTCAGTGAGACCGGAAAGAAGCGCCTCGCTGTAGCGAGATCGATAGTCCTCGAGAACGGCGCTTCCTTCGGGCGTCAGGGAGACCATGACGATGCGACCGTCGCGGTTTTGGCGTTCGCGCCGTACCCAACCGCGGTGCTCCAACCGCTTCACGAGCAGCGTCGTTGTCGGTTGCGCCAGGCCTTCGAACTCGGCCAGATCGGTGATGCGACGAGCCCCAACGGTGAGCGAATTCAACATGGTCGCCTCAGTCCTCGAGAGTTCGGAACTGACCTGTTTTGCCGCAAGTCGCGCGAGGGCGGTCGAACGGGCAAGAAGCTGCATGGCAATTTCACCGCGGCTAGAGCGCTGAGTCTGTGGCGTCGAAGTGGAATCCATATTGTTATACTATATTCTGTTACAATGTATATTGCGACAATCTACAGATGAGGAGGGCGAGCGTGAATACTTCGATCTACGCCTATCGGCCGTTGTGGCCCTCTTATTCCGTGACAGATAGCGTCGAAGAGTTCGACGGAGTGCGTGCTTCTTTCACTCCGCGCGACACGGCCGAACTGGAAAGCGCATAGTCATGGCGCGCCTGGACGAGAACGAGTCGAGTCCGCGTGACGACGATCGCGAGCTGAGCGAGCTGAGCGAGCTCCTCGCCGACGCGTCGACCGGTTCAACGGTCGTGGTCGGCGTAGACGGCTCGGACACATCGATCGATGCACTCTCGTGGGCGTGCGGTGAAGCTCGTCGACTAGGGGGCCGTGCCATCGCGGTGCTGGTCACACCCATCCCAGGCTCCGGCATACTCGCATCTGCCTCCCCCTTTGCCGTGATGGCGGCCAGCGAATGCCTGGAAACCGAAGCACGCCTCGAAGAAGAATTGGAAGAGAAGCTTCGCTCGGAACTATCCGCCGTCGGTGAAAGCCAGAGAGTTCCACTCACCTTCGTACACACGCACGGCGATGTCGCGACTGAGCTCTTGCGTGTCGCCGAGATCACGCACGCGCAACTCATTGCCGTCGGACGATCGACCAAGCAACGTCACAAAGTTGCGGGGTCGCTCAGCCATCGACTGCTGCGTCACGCCGGTACGCCGATCATTGTGGTCGTCCCGTGAGCTGGCGTATTTGCGCCGCAGTTCTTCGCCAACGCAGCTAATGGATGCTGCCGCCAACACCGCGCCGCCGATAGCGCTCACTCCCAACATCGAGTCTGGACGACACAGTCGCACGACGTGGTGGGACCGCGCACTCGGATCTGATCCAGGTCTCAACCGCCTTCGCAATGCCCTTCACAGCGTGCTCACTATCGGACTCGCTATCGCCGCCGAAACGCTCTTCGTGCGATTCACCCATGCGCTACAACTTCCCGTGTCCGCACAGCACACCACCGCTCAAGCCGCCGCAGCAGCCGGCGCCAATCACGAATATCTGGTCCTCGCCGACTTACTGGGTGCGCTCATCGGCATGTTCTCGACGCTGATGATCTCGGACACCAAGCCGCGTCGTCAGCTCGTGAGCATGGCGCTTCTTCCCGTGCGCGATGATTCCCGCCCTCGCGTTCGGCATCGTCATGGGCGGTCACCGCGTCGCGGCACTGACGCTGCTCGCGGTCATACTCGCGGGGGGCACATACTTGCGTCGATTCGGCCCCCGAGGATTCACGTTCGGCAACCTCCTCTTCACCGGTTACTTCATCGGTTTCTTTCTGCACGCGGGCGTGACGATCGGCGACATGGGTTGGCTCAGCGCCGAGATCGGCGTCGGCGTCCTCGTGGCCGCCGCCGTTCGCTTCACCGTGTTCTTCCCCGACCGTCCGAGACGCTTCAACGCACGCAGCGTTCCTACAACGCGCGTGCACGCAAGATCGCCGCGACGGCACTCGCGCTCTTTGAGGATGCCGCACACCGACACGCGCAACATCGCTCGACTGCGACACCAGCTGGCTCGCCTGAACGAAGCCGGTCTGATGATCGACGCACAACTCGGAGACTCGAGTGCCCTCCCAGACGGCTCTTCGGGTCAGCTCCTGCACCAGCGACTCTTCGACGTCGAACTCGCCCTCACCAACATGTGGCCCGATTTGCTCAGGCCCTCGCTCAGCTCGATCTGGCCTTCGACCAG
>CAWIZQ010000003.1:0-287980 GCA_963840595.1 uncultured Acidimicrobiaceae bacterium | reverse complement strand
GAAACTTCCTTCGCGGTCTTGAGCCTGTTGCCTTCTTCACCTCCGGACTGATCGTACGCGAGCACGGTCCCCATGGGTACCAGCTCGTGATAAATTTCGGGCACTGCGACGACGTAGCCATGACCGGCGAGATATGCGGCCGTTCGGGCGATCGGTCCCGTGATCTGGAAAATCTCCGAATAGAGCAGCAAACCAGGGGACTTCCCCGCTTCGGCGGGCCTGAAGATCCGCATGCGCATCGGCCCCGTTGGGGTCGCGATTTCCGCCGTGCTTTCAGTGATCGTCATTTGTCGGTTAGATTAAAGCCATTATGACTCCGCTCCATAGGCCCGAAGGTCCTCCGCGCTACGGTCTGGTGCTGACTCACGGGGCGGGCGGGAATTGCGACGCGCCATTGCTGGTCGCCGTCGCCACCGCGTTCCGCGCGGCCGGCGCTTGCGTGCTCCGCTACGATCTGCCGTTCCGCCAGAACCGAAGGGCCGAAGCGACCAGGGACCAGCCGATGCCACCTGAAAGGCTGGTCTGCCCGACCAGAGACATCCAGGTGGATATGCCGCTACCCAAGACAAGAAGACCAACACTGACGATGATCGTCACAGGAGCCAATTCGGGAAGATCCAAACCTGAGTCGTGTGAGTATCCGCTATGACGATTTGGATCATTCACTGGGTCCCACCTTTTGTTCCAAAAGAACTCCAAATCCGACGATGAGGAAGATGAGTCCGACCAGCGTGGAGAGAACCATGATCAACACCTTCCACCAGGACTGCCAATCGCTCCAATACGCAAGCTCTGGGATCGACGCGAATCCAGCAATCGCCCAGGAAACGAATGCCGCGGGCCAATTCCAACTTCGGCTGGCTGAACTCGACGTCTCCACCAGCTTTCCTGTTTCCGTGGTGATGACATTGCGAAGGTTTTTTGAAGCATCCTCAAGATCCACGTACTGAATTGTTAATCCGTACAACTCCACCGATTCCCGTATTTGCGTCTTTAGTCGGTTATGCCTGGTGAGGCCAAACAGGGTCCTCACCACCCCGCCGATTTCGCCAAGTGAGGTCTGGAGGGTTTGCATCGATTCGTCTCCTCTCATTGTTGTTGGCCCGCGAGCCGAAACCTTATTCGACGGCCGTCTCCGAGATTGGGTTCCGAATCGACAGTTGATGTTGCTTACTACCCGACCCACGATCCCTTGACTGCTCGATATTCAAAAGTGAATCCACTGGCTTGTCCCTTCGATGACTGATTAAATTGCCGGCGAACACATTTTGGGCGAGAGGAAAACCATGGCAAGTGTAGGAAAGAAGAAGGCCGTCGCAAAGAAGGCCCCCGCCAAGAAGAAGGCCGTCGCAAAGAAGGCCCCCGCCAAGAAGAAGGCCGTCGCAAAGAAGGCCCCCGCCAAGAAGAAGGCCCCCGCCAAGAAGAAGGTCCCCGCCAAGAAGAAGGCCGTCGCCAAGAAGAAGGCCGTCGCAAAGAAGGCCCCCGCCAAGAAACGGTCCGCTACAAGAAAGGGCAGGAGAGGCGGAAACGGAACGGGTCATGGCGGACCGACCAAGAAGTGAATCATCCGCATGCAACCGACGGAGACATTGACCTCAAAGAGACAAAGCGGATTGTAGAGGGTCACACAGGCCGACTTAGCATCCTCGCGCGGCAACTCTCATTCGCTGGAATAGGCGTCGTTTGGGTACTTGTCGGGGGCACGTCAGAACGATTACTTAACTCACACTTTCCTAGGTCCTATTACTTCGCCTTAATGATGTTCGTTGGTTCGTTGAGTTTTGACTTCTTGCACTACCTGTATGCAAGCATTGCATGGAGTATTTTTCGACGAAGGAAAGAACGAGACATAGTCAATAACGGATCGAGGGATTCATTCCTTGCCCCAAGGGAAATAAACTGGCCAACGAACATATTCTTTTACGTAAAGTCCCTTTGCGTATTGGTCGGTTATGTCGTTCTGATAGTCGCCATCGGAAGTCGATTGCATTGGTAAATCTGCTGAGGTATGCGTGCCAACGCGAGTGCATGCCCAGAAGATCAGATCAAGCATCACAACGACTTGTGCTCGCCGCGGCACGCCTACGAGATAGAAGATTTGTCGTCCTTGGCGAAGTTCTCTTCGAAGTTTGATTCGGTTCTCTAAGTTGTAGAAATGGAGAATGCCCCGGGATATTCGGATTAACTGCACCTTCTGCGGTGATCGGGATGTACCTCGAGCTCGGGAGGACGTCGTCCCGATATGGCTGGCAAGAAAACTCGCTCACGTCGCGGAAATGAGCCACCCCGGGACCTCTCCGTCATACACCAACTACGGATATGAAAACCTCGCGGACTTCAGGACCGATCAACCAAGTTCGTCCGTCCCGAGTGGAGCGATACCCGCTGCATACAAACTGCCAGACGTCTGTGTCGAATGTAATGGCGGCTGGATGTCACGGCTTGAGCAGGCAGCAAAGCTTGTGATGGTTGGCCTGATGGAAGGTTCTCGAAAGAGACTCACGCCGTACGATCAGTTCGTCCTGTCCACATGGATGATCAAAACATGCCTGACTTACGACGCCTCAATTGTTCCGCGTTGCATTCCCGAAGAAATCGGAAGTCGAGTGCTCTTCGAGCAGGGCTACCCACTTCCGGCTTCCCACGTAATTCTGGGCTTTGACGCCGATCATATTCCTGAAGGTTCGTTTGTTCACTCTCGAGCACTGCTGAGCGCAACAAGGCAGAGTCCCTCTGACCTTTCAGCTGTTCTGATTGGCTTTCAATTCGACCAACTAATTTTGCAAGCAATGATCAATCTGACCGTCATTGACAACAACACGACTTCGACAGGTCTGGGCATACCCACAAATTCTCCTCGATACGAGCGAATTTGGCCAACTCGCGACCGTTTTCTGTTCCCAACAGATGCGGCCCTCATCGCGCGTCCGGCCGAATGAAAGTAGTTGAGTTGTTGATGGCAGCCGCCTGATTCAAGCAGGGCGAGGCATGCGAAACGCTTGGATTCGGCCTAAACTGTTGAGTGTTGCGAATCAGGAGGCAATGTGTCTGGGGACGACCAGATCTCGGATTTGAGCGACCAGGTTGCTGGCGTGGTGCTCGGGATCATCACTGGCATCGCGGCTTACAAACTCATTGACTACGTGGTTAAGAATTTGAGCGTGCCTCAGAATCGATACCAAGTAGGCGTTGGCTCCAATACGTCTGCAACCGAGATTGCTCCAGTGCTCGAAACTCTCACCGACAAAGGACTGCTGGAGGCCACAGGCGACAAGAGCAAGCCAAATGAGCGGACTTATCGTGTTCGCCCAGATCTCAAGGTTTCCGCGTAGTTTCCCCGATCAGGCATTGACGGAACTCAGAAAATGAGTTCGTTTAGTCACTGGTCGTATCTCGTCGCAGCGTCCTCGGCTCTCATTGCATCAGTTTGCGAGTTGTCAAATCTCTATCGTCGCTGGCCCTTTTGTAACAAGAAATTTGCCACGTATTGGCTCTGCATTACCGCACTGGATGCTGCCGCCGGTTGCGGAGCAATAGCACTCTGTTACCTTTTCAAACTGGCCCATTACTACTCATGGTTGGGTAGTTGGTACGGCTGGGTGGTGGTGGGTCTTTCAGCCTCTTTGCTCATGCGAGCCAATTTTGCTCCGGTCAATGTTGGGAGAGCGTCGGTGCCAATTGGGACGGGAATGCTTTATTCGAGCCTCCGATCGCTATTTGAAAAACCCTTGAAGGAAAAGAACTGGCAGATTGGTTACGCATTGAGGCAGGGCCGAGTTAGGTGGTCACTAGACAGAGTCGATGCGTCGCAAGGACGATTGACGATGGATGGAACTTCAAGTGCGATCCGTGACTTCCTGAATGACAATGTAACTCTCGAGAGATCACGTAAGGAGTTGGCGGAATTGGAAGTTGAAATAACATCAGCCCGCAAGAATGAGGCCGAAGTCGAGCAGGTCAAGCAACTCATCACGTACATGGTTGAAAAGAACTACACCGCCGTACTCGACGCTTTGTTGGGTGCGCCGAGTCGCAGCGTAATTCGGGGCTGGCGGAAACAGTCATTTTTGGACATGGTGCCCATTGGCTTTGGAGCGCAGTAAATAGTCTCGAAGTCTGGCCTCAGGGATTGGCGCTCCGATGAGCGACATTATTAGGTCCCCGTCTCTTGGAACTGTTGGCGGACTGTTCCTTGGCCCTTCTGCGCTTCTCCTTCAAAGCTTCTATTGCAAATGTCAACTCGGCAAGCCAGACGACCCAACGGTTTCTTGCTTCGGCGTCAAAGAATGAAGCAGACCTCATGCGTGCGTGATCAATCTGAGAGAGACTTATCGAGTCAGTATTAGTCATTTCCCGTGGCGGCCCAAAACCATGAAAATTCCCGGCCTTACTAGTGGCCGGTAACACGGTTTTTCTCCACTGGTCCAAAGGCTGGATGAGGATGTCTGGATTACTTCGGCGAAGGAAGATGAGTTTCGATACTTCTGTTGAAAGTTCTTCTACCAACGTCGATGTATTTGACAGCACTCCGTTGAGGATCACGGACGACTCCTGCGGTACAAAATTGTCTCCAATCTGGCTCGCGCTTCGCCACATTTCGACGTCACTCCATTCAGGCGATCTCGGAAGCATGTATGACCAGTCACTATTCCTCTGGCCAGTAGATGGATTTGAAAGTCCCGTCGTGATGAACCACAATCGCCTTGGTCGATGAACCAACATGTTCCTCATTTCGAGTGACCATTCGAGCCAGCCATCGGGTTCACTCAGGGAGCTGCATCTTCCTAGCGCCATAATTAAGTCATCCTGGGAAGCCTGATGGGACGCTTTTGCATTTAGATTCATGTTCCAAATCAGTTTCGGAAAGGTGAAATTCTCAACCACGCAGATTGGAAGTCCCCCGACAATCGAAGCCATCGCCCCAACGTTGTCGAGCGCAGTTCCGATCGCTCGAAAGAACCCAACCATGTGAATGTTTCGGCGAAGGTCGGCAAGGTCTCGCTCCTCGCTTGGAGGATCTAGATCCACTGGTTGGCCAGCTTCTACGAGTCCTTGGGCGTATGCCTTGAATACCCCAAGACGGTCACCTAGAGCCGACTCATGCTCTTGCAAATGAAGAGCTGCCTCCTTCACTGATTGACTGCATGTCGTTGCGGCAGTGATTGCATAGTCGCTCAAGAGGACCTTGAGGGCCGTGGGCCCGTTAATCCAAGTGAATCCAGCATCTCCACGTTCAAGATCGGCTGTTAAGGCTGAAATCACCAAATCCAACTTCGGCGTTTCAGGCAAGTACCGCAGAAAGGAAGTTTCAATCCCGTTAGACATCCGAATCCTCTCGTTGCTCGATATCGACGCTGAAGTTCCGACGCTCGGACACTTGCTCCATGTAAAGAAGATATCGACCACAGTTCATAGTGGTTCAGTTCAGAATCAGAGTTATCGACTTCAAATGACGTCTCTCACCGGCCCGAGGCGCGAAGCGCCGACGGACCGACAAAGAGCTAGTCAACTCTGATTGTCAGAAAGTTGTTTGACCGCCGGTGTCCACGATTCACCGTCAGCAACCACAGCTTTGCATGCTCGCAATGTTGCCACGAATAATGGGCGATCCGTCGACCGATGGTCCATGAAGGCGAACTAGAAGGAGGTTCCAGTGAAGAATTTTGATCGAGACGAGAGTTTCTTGGACAGGCGTCACCAGGATGACGACGATTGGTACAACGGCACTCCTGGCCGAGAACGTCTGCTGAACGAAATTGCGCCCGTTAGAGGATCAACTGTAGTTGAGAATCAGACCCTTCTGGTAACTGTCGAAGAGGCGGCTCGCTTGCTCGGGGTGGGTCGCACCACAATGTTCGAACTGATTGGCCACGGTGATGTCAAGTCAGTTCGACTCGGACGACGCCGGCTTATCGCTCGGAAGAGCCTCGAGTCCTTTGTAGAGAAACTTTCTCAATTGGCTGAGAGGTCAACATTTGGGCTGTGAGGCGAGCTCACGCGCCAGGATTTTTCCGATTGAAGGAAAGAATGTGCTCGCCGACTTTCATGCCCTCCGCTCTCAGTTTCCTCACAATCGGCTCACGACGACTAGTCGTGAAGATCACCCAATCCCCCGAATTCGTCGTTACCCGGAGGCCGCTATTGCTTCCCCGGTATCCGATCGGGTCTATTTGAGCAATGTCTGACTTCTCTACTTCCCAAACTGGAGCGACGAATCTCAGAAAGCGAAAGCGCGGTGCGAAGCGAAGGTAGGAACCGAAAAAATCTATCCTGACAAGGGGTCGAGGAGATATAAACCCGGGTGACTTCCCAACTCTCATCCCGCCGAAGAAGTGTTCCGAATCCTTGATTTCAGCCACTGGCAGGATTCTTCGGTCGTATTTGTTCAACTGATGCTTCCCTGAGCAGGCCCCAATGACAAGACAATAGTCGCCAGTGTCTAGAAGCAGATTCGCTGCTTCGGGTCTCCGACACCTACGATCCCCCAGCCAAGAACACTGGCGTTTCGCGATTTGCGGCTATGAAACTCGAATAACTGCTCCGCCACTTACGACAAGTGAATGAGTCGCCGTCGAGGTCGTGAGTTCGTAGAAGCCGGCTGTCGCGTCTCTAGGCACCTTGATGAGCTCAACAGTTCGTTCCGCGACGCCATCAGACACCCGAACTTGATCCGCTTCAACGTTGAACTTTCCGAGTTGCGGTGTGCGACGAGCGAACGCGGATTTTAGCGAGGCGACCGTCTTGTACGGACCCGATATCTTCGCCGTCAGCGTGACCATATCAACCTTGCCCGCGCTTGGTACGTCAGCCGTTGCGACCCAAGGTAGGCGCAGCACCTCGCCTGGGTGGAACTCGGCAGCAACAACCGCGGCCGTGCAACATGAGTAGGTAAATGTCGCGTTGGTCTTGCTGCCTGCATAAGCTGCCGCCGAAAAGGGCACCGACACGAGCACCGCTGTACAAGTCACTGCCAACAGTCGAGTTAGGGATTGTCCGGTGACCCTCCCCTCTGCTCCCATTAACACTCCTCCACTCGAACGTGACGCTACTAGGGGCGCGGGAGTGATAGCGACTAGGAATCTCTCCAAACGGAAAGCGCTCCAGTCGCCGATCCTCTAGTTGGACATTGTGGAAGCCGGTGCCCAAACGCCGCGGATCCGAAGAGTTTGAATGTGGGTATTTGCTCGAGATTCTTCACTAGGGCTACTTACCCCAGAGCACGTTTGTCATGGCCGCCGCAGCTTGCTCACGATCCGGGTCGAGGATGTGACCATACACGTCAGCGGTCATGCGAATCGAAGAATGGCCCAGTACTTCACTAACTACCTGGAGCTTGACGCCGGACGCGAGCATGAGAGACGCAGCGGAATGTCGAAGTTCATGGGGGTGCCAGTGACCAAGACCGGCTCGTTCACAGATCTGAGAAAACTCTCGGTACAGATTCCGCGGGTCGATCGGAGTGCCGATGGACGTTGTGAACACGAAGTCAGTCGCGATCCAGGCGGCTCCTAATGCCGCCCTCTCCTTCTCTTGCAACTCTCGGTTTTCCAACAAGGCCTCAATGACGGGACTCGGCAAGTTAATCGCTCGTCGGCTCTTAAGGGTCTTGGTATCGGCTGTCACGAGCCGACCGCCCTCACGCTTGAGATTGCGCTTTATTCGCGCGACGCCTGCATCGAGATTGACATCATCCCACTTGAGTCCGAGCGCCTCTCCTCGGCGCATGCCCGTCGAGAGCATCACCAAGTACAGAGACTCGTGCCGGTGGCCCCTCAGACCGGCGAGCAGACTCTGAGCCTGTTCCTGGGTAAGAGTTCGACCTTCGGGCCGCACCATCTTTGGTGGCCTCGAGAGCCGCGCCACATTTGTGGGCACCTCACTCCAGCGCACGCCCTGATCTAGGCATTGGGAGATGAGAGCCCGAATGCGATGCACGGTCGAAGGGGAAAGACCGTCAGTCAATTTTGCGGCGAGCAGGCGGTCCACATCGGCGACTTTGATATCCGTCACCTTTCGCCTTCCCAGCGTTGGCAGGACGTGGTACTTCACGATCGTGTAGTAGTTGTCAAACGTGGATCGAGCTACTTCCCTTGAGAGGACGTCCTCGAACCAACGAGTCATGAGCTCGACAAGGGTCAAGGTCTTAGATGTCGTCACCTGGCCGGCGTCAATCTCGCGGCGGAGTTTCGCAAGTTTGCGGGTAACTTCTGCTCGAGACTTCGCCGTTACCATCTTCCGAATCATTCGACCGCGGCTGTCGTAGCCCAGCAGGGCCACTCCGCACCACAGCCCATCCGCGGACCGTTGATAAATCGATCCTTCTTTGTTCCCTCTTCGACCGGCCATTTGCGCCTCCGTAAATTTGCTGACGGATTTGCTGACTCAACGGTCGCAGTAGCACCACAACCTGGCACCTTGGATCGAAACACGTGCAATTACAACGGCTCATCGGATTCTGACGGGGTGAGTCTCATCGGACCACGATCGAGCCGAGGACCCGCCAGTTCGGTTTGCCGGCGTAGAGCAGGGCTCGTATTCGGTAGTTCTCGAAGTTCCGAAAGCCAAAGCCGACGCGCTTGATGCGTTTGATCAAGTTGTTGATGGCCTCGGTCGGGCCATTGCTGACTCGGGCGACGTGGAAGTTGCAGATCTTATCGAACCAGGAGCGGATCGTTCGCCCGAGCTTTTGGATCTCGGGCGGCATCGAGGGTCTCAGGCAGTGGCCCTGCAACTCTTCGAGCATGGTCCGTGCCTCATTCACGTCGAAGGTCCGATAGAAGTCGCGAAGTCGTTCTTTCACCCGGTAGGCAATGGCCACCTCGGCGTCGGGGTCACCGAGGTGGAGCAACGACGAAAGACGCGCGGCGGCGTGCTCATCGAGTTTCTCTTCGCCCGTGAGGAGGGCTCGACGAGCCCGATAGAGCGGATCGTCGCGTCGACCGCGATGTCCCGTCTGTTCGGTCTGCACCCGTCGGCGCACCGAATCGAGTGCGCGATTGGCGAGGGAGATCACGTGGAAGGGATCGACGACCTGGGCGGCCTTGGGCAAGATCACCGAGTAGACCGCCGCGTAGACGTTGGACATGTCGAGGGCGCCGTAGAGGACGCGACTCTTCCAGGCCTCGCTCTGAGCGTCCAAAAAGCCCGCCACGTCAACGAAATTACGCGTCGGCAGGATGTCGATGATCCGGTGGTGCTCGACGTCGGTGACGGTCGTCGCGTAGCTGGTGTGGTGTCCCCCGAACTTCACGAAACTCGTCTCGTCGAGGCCAATGGCGCTCGTTTGGTTGAGGCGTCGGCGATCGGCCTCGAGCAGGGCCGTGCCGTAGGTGGTGACGGCGTCGTTCACGGTGTGCCAGTCGCAGCTGAGTTCACCGGCGACTTCCTTGACGGTGCGTCCGGTGCCGACTTGGAGCGTCGCCCACTTGGCCGCTCTCGTCGTGAGCAGGCAGTTCTTCGCGGCGATCCGGTGGTCGCCGATCACCCAGCTCTTGGTGGGACAGCCCTCGTTCACACAGCGCATCCGGTGCTTCTTCCAGAGCAGGCGCATCGGATGGCCGTAGACGGGCAGGTCGATGTAGGCGACGACCGGGCGCTCTTTCACCCGCGCCGGCTGGCGAACAGCCGGGACAGGTAACGTCCTCCGAGGACCTGCTCGACGCAGAGTTGCACCTCGCGCGCGCGGCGTTCGTAGGAAAGAACGCGCACGTCTTTCAGGCCGACGAGGGCCTCGACGATTTCACTAGGGTCGTTAAGGACGAAGGTGTTTTTAGTTTTTTGGATCACACCTAAAGCCTGAAGCACCTTCGTCGTCTAAGCAACGACCGTCAGGCGCGTGACCCCGCTAACTTCCGATGAGCCATTACAACGAAAATTTGGTGGGCCGTGCAGGACTTGAACCTGCGACCCCTTGCGTGTCATCGACCCAAGGCGTGTTTCAGCGAATCTCTTTGAACTCATAATACAGGCAATGATTGATCTGCGTCGACGTTTGGGTTCGTCAAGATCCGGAGGCATCCACAAAAATTGCTGACTGAATTGCTGACTTTGCCCCCCCCCGCGCACGATGCAAAGGGTCATCGCTCTGGCCATAATCCCGACCGCAATTGCTGACTGACTGCTGACCGACGGCAAGTCATCGTGGTGCGCAAAGGGTCGTCTCAGCAACACGCGGCTTAGGGGTCAAAACCGATCAAAGCTGGATCTCGACAGGCATTCAGTTCGGCTCTTAAGCGTCTGGATCCTCAATGCGAAATCGAAGACGACGACGGGGACGAAGAGCGCCAAGTTTCTTCAGCAAGCCTCTGACGGACATAGCGCGAACTGGCCCGTTTTCCGATCCAATCGTAGGCGCAGCCTCGTCTTCCTCTGAACATCCCTTCCTCTTTGCCTCTTCGAGACGTTGAATCAGTTCTCTGGATATGAGCTCGATCTTTTGGCGATCTTCTGGCGTCGGCACCCAGGGACTGTTGCTGTAGGTGGTATTGGTGCCAGGTGTCATCATGCGGGGAAGGGCGAGACGGAAATCAACAAGCTCCTCCCACTTCTCATTGTGGCCGAGTTTCACCTCGATACGGCACCTGTAGGCGCTCCCGGGCCTCATTTCGAAGCCAGGCCACGGACCGCCGAACTCGATAAAGCGTTGCTCCGCGGAGCGTCCAGCGATGGCGAAGGCACCTGGGTAAGCTTCTCCGTCATTCGGAGCGGGCGTCAGTTGAGAACGCGATGTTCGCCACCTCAATGGCGTCAGGGCTCTTGGAACATCTGGAAATCTCAGACGCAAGTCAAGGACGATAATTGGTATCGCGCCCGTGTTGTAGATGACTACCGGAAACCTCAAGAAGAGAGTCGAAGCTCCATTAACGAAGGCCGCAAATGAGTGGGGAGCGTATCCCTTCAGATGGCCCCGCCGTACTTGTATCCACCAAAAGGAGCCAACAGTGAAGATCAGCGCGAGCGCCGAGACCAGCAAACCCCACCAGCTGCCACTCACCTCTTGGACCCCGAGTAACTCTCCGTATTTTTCAACCTGTAGTCGTTCCCTCTGACTGATCGTCCGGACTACTTTCGGGTGCGGACGAACCGCGACGCTCCATAAATGCTCTACGCCTCGCCTCGGATTCTCTTTGGTGCTGATTCAAGTCCAATCCAAATATTCTCAGACCATTGTCCACCGTCCAGTCACGGAGCTGTCTTTGTATGCCCCGAAGGCTTTCGGCGACATCGTGCAACGTGTACACCGTTTGAAAGTTTGAGCCGTACCAATCTCCGAAATTGATGTCGTACTTTTCATTGTGTGAGACAAATCTCTCCTTTTCCTTACTGTGGTACGTGATCGATATCTCGTATTCGTGAGGAAGATTCGAGCCATACCGCTGAATGAGGCTGTCGAAAAGGTGGACGATCTTTTGGCCCGGCGCAAGAAATTTGACTCCGTTTTCGAGTGCTGACCATGGGGGCACCGGAGAGGGACCTGATGGCTTCAATGTGGATTGCAGTTCCGGAGAGAATGTGAACTTTATGTCGCGGGCAGGGGTGGCGCCAATGTTCTCCACAATGATCTGAATCACGGTGTTCGCGGTCTCTGAAATCTCCGCATACACGATGACGTATGGTCGGTACTGAGCTTGCCGAGACAGTCGCACCTGACGTACTTGGTTATATGCGAACCCGCCCGCGACCGCCAGAATTACCGCTTGGCCAATTTCAGCCCAAAATAGTGCAGCGGCCCAATCAGTTCCCGCTGCAACGCGTCCTACCACGCCTGGGAGCGCCGACATACCCAGACCGACGACGTTAGAGATACCCAGCATCAGCGTCATCGCATTAGTTCATCACAGCAACGGGTTCGAATTACGCATCGCGGTATTGTTGTGGCGCGCTGACCCTTTGGCACCATTCGCTGGCTGGGATAGATTCACGGTCCAGGGGGTCACACAATGACAGACGAAAGGTCTCCACTGGGGCCGAAGAGGTCGAGCAAGGTTCAATTGGTAATTGGCCTCTCAATTGTAGCCACCGGGACCTTTATCGTCATCATCGTGTTCGCGGCAAGCACTCCTGTGGCAGACGCATTCACTGCAGCGGGAACGATCTCCCTCGCCGTTGCAACCTTTTGGCTTGGCCAACAGACAAAAAGGGCCGTCGAGGTCAATGAGAATGAAATGGCGCAGAACAGAGAACTGCTCTCACTGACGAGGCAGCAGGCGGAGAACGCGGAACGTCAAACAAACATTCTCGTCGAGAGTAATCGGCCTTTTATTTCCCTACGTGAAGACATCCCGCTCGGGATAATCGACAGCGACGAAACGTACAAGGTAGAACTCCCCTTACGCAACTATGGAGCGAGTGTTGCATTTATCGAGATGGGAAACCACCATCCTTCCGCGATCTTGGCAAAGAACGGCGACCGAGTCTCGCAGGGAGTTCCTGACACAGTGGTGCTGCCCAAGGATACGAATGCGACCATCGTTTTTGTATTTGATAAGACAAAGGTGGCTCGCGCTGGTGGACCGGTGGCAAGGCCCGACGGTAGTTACATTGCGCTGTCAGTCGACTTTTGGTTTACGGATGTCTCAAAGACCACGCACTACAAAGTCCACGCCGAGTTTGACCCGGCGCCGAACACCATGAGACAGTTCAATGGGGGGCTTCGTCTTACGAATATGGAGTTTGAACTGGCATCGCCAATCGAAGTTGACGGGCGCGATCCGAGGTCAGTGCCCCAATTCATCCTGGATCAAGACACAGTTAGCTAAGTTCCGTCGACGTTTCCCTTGCTCCATGTAAAGAACATTTCGACCATCAGTTCATAGTCGTTCGGTTCGGTCAAAGGAATTGAATCATCGAACTTCTCTCAATGGGGCCCCGGCGCGGAGCGCCGAAGGGCCGCAACATGACCCAGCACAAATTGATTGTCAGAAAGTTGTTTGACCGTCTCTGTCCTTGACTAACCGTTGGCTACCACCACTACAGGCATCCAGAATTTTGGTAAGTATTTTCGTCGAATCATCGACCAATGGTCCTTGTAAGCCAACTACAAAGGACAAATCTCATGAACGACTTCGATCGAGACTGGCGCTTCGAGCGCCGGCAACATCAGGATGACGACGACTGGTCAAATGGTCGTCCAAATCGGGATCAATTGAATCAATCTCTTCTGGTAACCGTCGAAGAGGCGGCTCGCCTACTTGGGATCGGTCGAACCACTATGTTCGAACTCATCGGTAGCGGCGACGTCAAGTCTGTGCGACTTGGTCGCCGTCGGCTCATCGCTCGTAAAAGTCTTGAGTCGTTTATCGATGAACTTTCCATTAATTGATTTCATCTCGCGCACTGGTTCGAGCAATAACCGAGTTCCAATTCGGCGATCTCCGACCCGTCGACATCAGTACGGAGTTGTACTGTCAAAATGTGGAAGAGGACGGAACAGAACCAGATCCGGTTGGCGCTTTCCTCGCGCAGCCCACGCAGCGGTACGAAGAAGATCTTGCCAGAGATACCGATATGGACTTACCGATCGCGGGAAAGCTAGTTTTCTACAGCGACTTCGTCACTTTATGTTCGAGAAAGAGCCAAGCCCTTATTCGTCAATCGCCCCTCGAATGTCGGACGGGACCCGAACGAAGATCTTCTTCTTCAATGGGAATGGCCGCGGTCGCTGAAGTATGGGTTTACGTCGGGTCTCTGGCACTTGCCATCCGCGACGCGGGCATGCGCCATTGACTGACCGTCTGATACTGAGTTGAATGAGTGGATGCCAAATCGCGAATATCAATTCGAGCTGTTCGCCGATTACTTTCAGTTTTATCTCCAGGATGATGACACGACGTTTGGAGATCTCTCCGATTCCTGGGACGATGACGCGACGACGCGTCTACTCGCAGTGGCACCGGGGACTGTTGGAATTGGGACAGTGCGAAATTCGGTTGTCGGCGTAACCCTCGTTGTCTCGGAAGACGAGCCGAAACTCAATCCGGAAACGTATGACAACGTTGTCGAGGCAGATTTGGAGGTCACTACCGGCCAAATTGTGGTCGCGGGTTGTACCGACTATTTTTCAGATGCGCGAAGAATTCAACTGCGACCGGGAACATACAGAGTACGGTCATGCGGTCGAAATCTGGCTCGCCAAGACTCGTACGAGGTATTCATTTGGCCCTCGCCGTTACTTGGCGTCCAGGTCGTGAAGCAGTTCGTGGCTCCGTAGTTCACCGGAGCTTGATTGAAGCAAGCGGTAAGCCCTCCAAGCGCCAGTGCACGGTTGCAAATCTGTTGCTTCGGGTCTCCGACACCAACATTCTCCGAGTGACTCAATTGCCAATGAATACTTGCGTCTCATGCGGACAAATTCGTTGATGCAGTTTTCGGGTGCTGCGATACAGGAAACGCACGCGGCTGATTTCGTCGGCCACTCAATAGACCCCTACGCGAGAAGATCGATAACGAACGTCTCCTGTGCCGGAGTCTCTATTGCCTGGGGGCAGTAGTGGCTTCGAACCCACTCGACCGCCCCATCGGCGGGATAACCAGTCAGGACGGCCATGCAGGCCAGGGCTGTTCCAGTGCGGCCGTGACCACCCAGGCATCCGATCTCGACTGACTCGCCGCCGCGAGCCCGCTGCAGTACGGTGGTCAACGCTGAGATCACGGTCGCAGAACTGCCTGGGACACCGAAGTCTGGCCAGTCGAGGTACACATGGGGCCAAGGTGGTTCCCACCTGTAATCG
This sequence comes from uncultured Acidimicrobiaceae bacterium, assembly GCA_963840595.1. Classification (GTDB taxonomy): domain Bacteria; phylum Actinomycetota; class Acidimicrobiia; order Acidimicrobiales; family RAAP-2; genus RAAP-2. Next base: position 273,251 of record CAWIZQ010000003.1, on the reverse strand, counting down.
AGATAGAGGCCGTAGTCCGGTTGTTGGCCACGAGCGTACGGATCAGGAGCATCAAACGACACTGCGCACACTGCAGTGCCGTCCGGCAGCACGACTCGTGAACGGTGAAGGTGCACCTCAAATGATTGGTGCGTATGCCCACCGTCGGTACACTTCGCTGGCTCGCGATTCAAGACCCAGTGAATGTGGCATTCCTTACAAACAATTACCGACCGGATTCTGTCCATGACAACTTTCCTCATCATAAGCGAGGAGCGTCAACTCGACTGTCAACATGACAATTCGCCAATCGGATTGTTGAGGTCGCCTCTCCGACTCCAACGTGGTCTGATTGGCACAATTGCCGATTTTCGCTATTCGCCCCAGAGAACTTCTGACATCGCCGACGCAGCGAGCTGGCGATCAGGATCGAGGATGTGACCATAGACGTCAGCCGTCATCCGAATGGAAGAGTGACCGAGAACTTCACTTACCACCTGAAGTTTCACGCCCGAGGCAAGCATCAACGATGCAGCGGAGTGACGAAGCTCGTGAGGGTGCCAGTGTCCGAGACCCGCCTTTTCGCAGATTTGACTGAACTCCCGATAGAGGTTCCTCGGATCGATCGGAGTTCCGATCGACGTGGTGAAGATAAACCCGGAATCGACCCATGCGTCCCCTAAGTGCGCTTTTTCCACTTCTTGCAAGTTCCGATTCCTTTGCAGAGCCTCCAAAACTGGAGCCGGGACATTGACCGCTCTTCGACTCTTCAATGTCTTCGTGTCGGCAGTGACGATGTGACCACCTTCACGCTTGAGATTCCGCTTTATTCGCACGACACCGTTTTCAAGGTTGAGGTCTTCCCATCTGAGGCCGAGCGCCTCTCCTCTCCGCATCCCTGTCGAGAGCATCAAAAGATAGAGCGACTCGTGTCGATGTTCCTTCAACGTCTCCAGAAGTTGCTGAGCCTGTTCTCGAGTCAGAGTTCGGCCCTCCGGTCTCACCATCTTGGGCGGCCTCGAAAGTCGCGCAACGTTGGTCGGCACATCGCCCCAACGCACTCCTTGGTCGAGGCACTGTGAGATGAGTGCTCGAATGCGATGCACCGTCGAAGCGGACAGTCCGGCTCCCAGTTTCAAAGCGAGCAAGCGATCCACGTCTGCAACCGAGATATCAGTCACTTTGCGTCGGCCAAGTATGGGGAGCACGTGGTACTTAACGATGGTGCCGTAGTTGTCGTACGTCGATCGCGCAACTTCCCTCGAAAGCACGGTCTCGAACCACCGCGTCATGAGCTCCGAGAGTGTCGGCGTCTTGACAGTTGAGACCTTGCCCGCGTCAACCTGGCGTCGCAATTGAGCGAGCTTTCGCGTCACTTCCGCGCGCGACTTCGCGGTCACCGTTTTTCGAATCATTCTGCCCCGGATGTCGTACCCGAGAAGGGCGACGCCGCACCAAAGACCGTCCGCCGACCGTTGGTAAATCGATCCCTCGTGGTTACCTCTTCGACCGGCCATAAGCACCTCCGCAAATTTGCTGACGGATTTGCTGACACAACGGTCGAGGCAACACCACAACCTGGCACCTGTGGTCGAAAGACCTGCAATTACAACGATTTTTTAGTGGGCCGTACAGGACTTGAACCTGTGACCCCTTGCGTGTCATGCAAGTGCGCTACCAGACTGCGCCAACGGCCCCTTAGGGGGTCCACTCTACCACCCGGTCAATTTTGAACCAGACTGAAACCACCTCCAGCGCACGGGTCCTGACTGACGCGGCCATAGGGTAAGCGCATGGAATATCGAAACCTTGGCAGCACAGGAGTCAAAGTAAGTCCGCTGTGTCTCGGCGCAATGATGTTCGGCGCGTGGGGCAACACGGATCACGATGACTCGATCCGCATCATCCACCGAGCCCTCGACGCGGGCATCAACTTCATCGATACGGCCGACGTGTATTCGGCCGGTGAATCGGAGACGATCGTCGGCAAGGCTCTTTCGACAGTTGACCGATCCCGCGTGGTGCTCGCCACGAAAGTCCATGGCTCGATGGGTGACGACCCTAACGCGCAGGGCAATTCGCGCCGTTGGATCATGGCGGAAGTCGACAACAGCCTTCGTCGACTCGATACCGACTACATCGACCTGTATCAGATACACCGGCCTGATGAGTCCATGGACATCACGGAGACGTTGGGCGCGCTGACTGATCTCGTGCACATGGGCAAGATTCGCTACTTCGGCTCGTCGACCTTCCCGGCCGAGATGACGGTCAAGGCTCAGTGGGTCTCCTTCACCCGCCAACTCGGACGGTTCTCCACGGAACAGCCGCCCTATTCGATCCTCGTACGGGGAATCGAACGCGACCTATTGCCTGTCGCTCAGAGCTACGGCATGGGCGTCATTCCTTGGAGTCCGCTCGCCGGGGGTTGGCTCTCGGGCGCTTTTGGCGAAGGCAAAGGGAACTCGAGCCGTCGCTCGGCGCGACTGCCGGAGCGCTACGACCTCAGCATTCCGGAGAACCAGAAGAAGCTCGACGTGGTGATCGAACTCACAAAACTGGCTGAGGAGGCGAACCTCACGTTAATTGAGTTGGCCCTCGCCTTCGTGCTCGAGCACCCGGCGGTTACTTCGGCGATTATCGGCCCGCGAAAGATGGACCACCTCGAGTCCCAACTGCCCGCCGCTGATGTCCGGCTCGATCCGTCGGTCCTAGATCGAATTGACGAGTTGGTGCCACCGGGAACGAACATCAACCCCATTGACGCGGGCTACACTCCCGCAGCCCTTCTCGATCCAGCACTGCGTCGGCGTCCGCGCAACTAGTCAACCGCCGAGCGCGGCGCTGAACTCCTCGACATCGGTCGGCAACAACAGGGACGTCTGGCCCGCATTATTGACCATGACCTGTTCCATGAAGACCTCGACGGCGGCTCTCGCGTCTTCCAGCGCGTCGTGCCCACCGGGCCTCACTCCGTAGTGCCGACTGAGAAACGTGAGCCCGCGCCGAGGGCGCAATACGCGGCTCGGCTCGATGGCGAGGTCGTGCTCGACAACGTCAATGATTCGCAGTCCCGACAGGTCCGCGACGTCAGATATCGAGCCCGACAACGACAGCGAACTCCGCCTCAGCATCTCCAGATCGAATCGACTCACGTTCGAGCCAACGACGTAAGCCCCTCGCTCGTGGAAACGGCGAAGGACGGACGTTGCGTGCGCTACACCGTCCTTGACATCGTGCACGGCGTGGCTGTCGCGCTTGGCTTCGAGGTCCTCGAGGGAGAGGTGATGCACCCGGTAAGCGCCGGGGCTGATCGGACGGTCGGGAATGACGAAGAACTGTTCACTCCACACCGGTTGGCCAAAGCGGTAGGCGCAGAATCCATACGAGATCGCGCGCTCACTGGCGACGCTCAAGCCGGTCGTTTCGGTGTCGAAGCCCAGGATCAACTCGGGAACCTGGAAATATTTCTTCACCACGATTCAACTATTCCAGGCTCGTGTCACAGCCGCCAAATTGGCCGGTCTAGTTTGCCAGGAGTTCGCGCACCATGGGAATGACCTTGCTCCCGTACAACTCGATGCAGTGCATGAGCTGGTCGTGGGGCATCGCTCCGGCGCTGTACTTGAGGTCGAACCGATTGAGTTCCAGCGCATTGGCCGCTGCGGCGATCTTGCGCGCGACAGTTTCGGGGGAACCCACGTAGAGCGAACCATTGGCGACCTCGGCATCGAAGCTCTCTCGGCTCATCGGACCCCAGCCGCGTTCGGCGCCGATGCGGTCACGATTCTGCTTCATGTAAGGGAACAATTCGTCGCGCGCGGCTTCGTCGGTGTCGGCAATGTAGCCCGGCGAGTGAACGGCCACGGGCAGCCGATCGAATCCCCGCGTCTCGAGGTGCTTACGGTAGTACTCCACCAGCGGCGCGAAGCGAAGCGGATTGCCGCCAATGATGGCGAGCGTGAGGGGAAGCCCGAATCGCGCGGCGCGCGCAACCGACTCGGGACTTCCGCCCACTCCCACCCAGGTAGTCAGCGGAGTATCGAGGGTCGGGAACACCCGTTGATCGCTCAGCGGCGTGCGAGTCGTGCCCTGCCAGGTCACCGGCTGGCTTCGCAGGAGCTCGACGAACAGCGCCAACTTCTCTTCGAACAACACCTCGTAATCGCTGAGGTCGTAGCCAAAGAGAGGGAACGACTCGGTGAAGGAGCCGCGCCCGAGAATGACTTCCGCTCGACCGTACGACGCAGCGTTCAACGACGAAAAGCGCTCAAAAACGCGAACGGGATCATCGGAGCTCAACACGGTCACCGCGGAAGCGAGGTGGATGCGAGACGTCTGGCCCGCGATCGCAGCCAGCACGATCTCGGGCGACGAGATGGCAAAGTCGTCGCGATGGTGTTCACCGACGCCAAAGACGTCGACGCCGTTCTGATCGGCGAAGACGCCCTCTTCGATCACGTCGCGGATGACTTCTGCTTGGGTTTCTTTGGTGCCGTCGGAGCGATCGGTGACGTCGCCGAAGGTATCCAAACCCAACTCGAGGGATCCACTCATATCGCTTCTTTCGTCGTGGAGACCGTCCAGTGTACGCACCACCGCCCGGCATCTGTGCAAGCGAAACGAGAGGAATGCACGTTGCGAAACACGCCTCATCGTAGGATTCACGTCGTCGCGGGCACGTCGCGCGCGACCGGAAAGGGGGCCTTGGTGAGCACATCATCTCTCGCTCAGAGTGAGGACGACACGACAGAAACCCAGGAGAAACCCTCGCTCTTTCTGCGAGTCGCCGATCGCGTCAGCTACGGCATGGGCACGCCCACCAACATCGCGATCTGGCTGGTGCTCGTAGTGGGCTGGGTCCTTCTCTTTGCGCTCGACCACAACCCCAAGGTCGAACACGGATCGTTCATGCCCGCCTGGTTTACGTCGACCGGATTCAACTTTCCCTTGAACCTCGTCACGACGGTGGCGGAACTCTATATCGGCTTCCTTGTCGGCGCGTCATCGAACCGCTCAGAACGCAACTTCGAGTCCACCCTGAAGTCGATCAGCAACCAGGACAAGTTGATCACCGCACAACAGAAGCAGATCAAGGACGTCGAGGAGAAACTCAGCCTGAGTCTCGACCAGAACACGGAACTGACCCGCCTCGTCCACGACCTGACGCGGGAGATTCACTCCTCGATATGCGGACCGGCGCCAAAGAACGCACCCGGCGCGGCGCCAGGAGGTCCCGTCAGTTAGTCCGCTTCGGTCTCCCCCGGGGACGACGATGACAGTGGCAGACCATTGACGGTCGCGAGTCCCCGTCGCGGAGGGATGATGCCGTCGATGAGTCCATAGGTAAGCGCCTCTTCGGGCGTCATGAACTTGTCGCGTTCGATGTCGTGGATCACCTCATCGAGCGGGCGATTCGCGTGGTGCGCAATGATCTCGGCCATTCGACGAGTGAGGGCCATGACCTCGCGTAACTGGATCTCCATGTCGCTCGGGGCACCGCGCGTGCCGGCACTCCCCTGGTGAATCATGATCCGTGCGCTCGGCAGTGCGAAGCGCTTACCCGCGGCTCCCCCGCAGAGCACCATGGCGGCCGCCGACATTCCCATGCCTACGCAGATTGTGGACACGTCGGGACGAACGTGTTGGATGACGTCGTAGATGGCCATACCGCCGTACGCCAGGCCACCGGGAGAGTTGATGTACAGGTAGATGTCGCTTTCGGGATCCTGGGCTTCCAGGTAGAGCATCTGGGAGATGATCAGATTCGCGATCTGGTCATCCACCTCTTGACCGAGAAAAACGATGCGTTGGCGCAGCAGCATCGAATAAATGTCGAAGGCGCGTTCGCCGCGCGAGGACTCCTCCAGCACCATCGGCACGAGGGAGTGCCGCAGCCCAATTACGTTTTGTGCAACCATATGATTGCATGATAACCGCCCCGCAACCTCTTGTGCAATAGTTTGGTTGCATGAGAGACATTTTGTACCGAGTCGTGGAACTGCCCTGTCCCGTCGAGGAGTCCTGGGACCACGTCCTGGATCCCGCGTGGCTCGGCGACGAGGGTGAAATAGAGATACGCGAAGGCGGCGAAGGGTGGGTTCGCGACGGCGACGAAACTCGATGGATGTTGGTCGAAGAAATTGTCGAAGGCGAGCGCTTCGTGTACCGCTGGGCCAGCTTCACCGACGAACCGAGTCGCGTCGAGATCACGCTGTCTCCCACAACTGAAGGCACCAAAGTCGAGATCGTCGAGTCACCACTCCAGGCGACAATGATGGCCTCGCTCGCGCTTCGATGAGAAGCGACGTCTCCGAAGTCTTCTCTGCTCTCGCCGACGACACGAGGCGAGCGATCTACGAGCAGTTGCTCGAGCACCCGATTGGCCGTACCGCCACCCAGCTAGCGCAATCCGCAAGCGTGTCGCGACAAGCCATCGTCAAACATCTACAGATTCTTGAGGGTGCCGGACTCGCCGAAGCGCTGCGCGAGGGACGCGAGGTTCGTTATCTTGCCCTGGCTCGCGGGACCGAAGAAGTCACCCAGTGGCTGATCAATCAAGGCGCGGCGTGGGATCGCCGCATCGCCGCGCTGCAGAAAAAAGCCGGCACGAAATAATCGTCAGGACACCGGGAGTTTGGCGAGAGCCCTCTGGGTGAGACCTTCCATCGTCTTTAGCTTCAGAGTTCCCGTATTACCGAGACCTACGACCAACAGAAAGTCCTTGTCGCGAACAACCAGGTAGCCCAGCTGACCGCTCCAGGATCGGATGCGGTAGCTGTACCGGTCTGCGTCGCTCCACGTCCCGAACGATCGAGTTACTATCGTCCCGTCGTTGACAGCGGAGTCGAGCGTAACGCCATTGTCCGACTCACCACACGACCCGAACGTGTAGATGAAAGTATCGGCACGTTCGAACGCGTCGACGACGTTGTTTCGATACCCCAAGTACTCAAAGGCCACAGAGTGCTGACCCGGACCCGAATAAGTGGCCTTGACGGAGTCGGCACCGAGCAGGTGCTCAAGCGACATGATGGGGCTACACGAACTGTCGAGCGACCCCACCGCCAGCCCAGGACTCCATCCCGTCGGCAGGTCGGATCGAGTAATGAGCATGTATCGAAGCGACGACGACGAATACCCCGAACGAGATGCGCCACTCGGCAGAGCGACGAGCCCACCAAGAATGACCAGGGCACCCATCGCGAGAGCGAGAATCCGCATCCTCATCGGACTCCTCTCGTCGGCGAGATTCGGCTTCAACTCGAAAACTACCCCACCAACACACCGAATCGCCCTTGCTCTCCTACCTCGTCTCGAATCCTTCCAGGCCGTCAATGCTCCGGCGGTTTTTCTCCGCCCAGTAGTCACGTACTCCTTCTAGGCCCTTGCGCTGCGCCCACTGATCCATCGTCGGGCGATGTTCTTCAAAGTTCATGAACGGTACGCCGTAGCCGCACGAGTCGGAAACTCGCTCAACCTCGACCACAATCACCGATCGAACTCCCACTCCTGACGCTCCTGGAAATAGCCCTACAAACAGATCAAACTCGGAGTCGTCCCGTAGCACCGCTCGCCCGGCGCCATGAAGACGCACGATGCGCGGCGGTCCTGAAAAAGCGCAGAACATGACAACGATGCGACCGTTTTCTTTCAGGTGGGCAATCGTTTCGACGCCGCTGCCGGTCTGATCGAGATAGGCCACCGTGCGCTCGCCGATGACTTGGAACTCTTGACGATTGCCTTTTGGCGAGCAGTTGAGCAGTCCGTTGGCCGCGAGCGGCGCGGTTGCAACGAAGAATACGGGTTGGCTGGTGAGCCATGTCGCTAGCTTTTCGTCGATCCGGTCGGTCGTCTTACCCACGGCACCATTATTGCGACCCCGTGAGGGTTCGACGTGACGTTCCCCGTCGACACCCGACCAACTGGGCCAAGTTCACCTGGAGGCGGCGTCCGGATTCGAACCGGAGTACGGGGCTTTGCAGTGTCCGCATTCGTGTGCCAGGCTGTGCCGGGGTGTGCCAAAAGTCTTATAGATGCAGGGTTTCACGGGGCTTTGCAGTAGGCACTTGACCTCTCGAAAATCTCGCTTCGAGCGAAACTGAGGGGCAAACTCAGGGGCAGAACCACGAGTTTTAATCGCCGCACGACTCTTATCCGTGCCGCCGTGAAGGCGATGGATCTGCTATAGATCCGCTTTCACACGACACGTGTCGTTGCCGCCGGATGAGTCATCGGACTCATCCGGCGGACCACGGTCGAAACGCGAACTCATCGTCGGATGAGCGACCCGGATTTACGACGATGAAGGTACTCACGATGCCCGACGGCGAACCCACCATATGGTGGCCACACACAACACCAGCGCTAGTGCGATAAACGAGGAGGTCTCGTACCACTGAAATGGCCAGTAGCGACTTGCTGGCTGATACGTGAAGACTTGACGATATTCCTCAATACATTTCTGGAAAACCGCTTCATCCGCCCGCAGCTTCGCCTTGATTGCCGTCTGGCTCAGAGACTGGCCACCTGGACCAACCCTGAATCCAGTTTTCAACTTGCACGCGATGTTTGTGACCGCGTTACCTGCAGCATTCAATGTCTTACTTGAAGTTACCCAAGACCCAGGGCTCGAAGTAAAGGGCATTGGGTAGGAGTAGACGATGCCGCGTCCGGGTCCGAACGATGCCGAGTAGGACCTGGAGACGGTGAGGGCAGTTACAAAACGTGACCGAACCAGGTTGATGAAGGCAATCCGCACCACAACGAATGTGGCGAAAGTGGCAGCCATCGCCGGCACGACGTGACGGATCAACACACCGGCCCCCAGCCCAAGGGCAAATGCGAACGCGGCATAGCCGATGGGAACGATGTCTCGTTGATCGAAAGTAGCGAACGAATTCATGCTGACGCGGTCCAACGGACTGGCCCACCTCGTCACCATAAGGCTCAGGAGTCCGGCGAAGAGAATGCTGGCCAGGCCAATGACACTGATTTTCGCGACCAGCCAGCGCGTGCGCGTGACGCTCTGCGTCAACACCAAGCGCTGGGTACCTGATTCGAACTCTCGAGCGACGAGCGGCGCGCCCCAAAAGACTCCGATAATACCCGGCGCAACAATGACCAAATACCCGAGCCATGTGCGAAATGTTCGGTTGTTGTGAAGGAAGGTCGCAGTCACGGTCCCGCAGTTTTGCTGTGCCCTGCACGTCGAAATCATGGTGTCGTACACGTGCACCAAATGTGAGCCCGTGAACGCGAGGACGATAGCCAAGATCGCCAGGGCACCGAATGCGATGGCGGCTTGTGAACGAAATTGAAGCCAAACGAAACGGATCACGATACGACCCTCAATGGGGACGATTGTTTGTCGTCGACCTCGCGGGCTTGCCTCATATATGCGAGGACTAGATCATCCAGGGTGATCGCTGAGATCGACCAAGTCGGATCGTGGATCGGTTGTGTCGTGCGGATCAGAAAGGTGCTTTGTTTGTCGGTGTGACTTTCTTCGATCACGTGTTGGTCCGATGGGAGGTCTCTCGCATTGCGACGTGGTCCTGAAATACGCCAATGAGACTTCAAAAGGCTCTCAACGTCTCCCGTCAACTGAACATTCGATGCCGCGAGCACCACGAGATAGTCGCAGACACGTTCGAGGTCGGCGACGAGGTGTGAAGAGAGAACGACCGTCACGTCACGTTCTTCAACAACCGCCATAAGCGTCTGAAGAAATTCCCTGCTTGCGAGCGGATCCAAACTCGCAACTGGCTCGTCCAGTAGCAGTAGTTCTGGCCTCTTCGCAAGCGCGAGGGTGAGTGCGAGTTGGGCACGCTGTCCACCGGAGAGCGACCCGGCTCGTTGTCGGCTGTCAAGGCCGAGTTCGTCGATTCTCTGTTGGGCAAAAGTTGCGTCCCAACTGGGGTTCAGCCAAGCACCCATAGCGAGGTGCTGAGCGATCGATAGCCTCGTGTAAGTCGGCGTCTCCTGAGCGACGAAACCGATCCGCCCGAGTTGACGTGGACTTTCCGCGGGTCGTCCCCCAAGTACCTCGATGGTTCCCGTGGTCGGAAAGAGAAGGCCGACGGCGAGTTGAAGGAGTGTGGTCTTGCCCGCTCCATTGGGACCGACGAGCCCGACAACTTTCGCTTCGGGGATTGAAAGAGTGCATTGTTTGAGCGCCCACTTTCGACCATATTGCTTACCGAGTTCCCTCGTCTCAATTGCATTGGTCATGCGACACCGTCAACAAACATGTTTCGCTCGGCCGTTCGATAGATAGCCTCGATGTCATCCGGTCCGAGGCCGGCCGCTCGCGCGTCGCGCAACCACTTGATCATTGAATTGAGGAAGCGGGTCTGCGTCGAAGGATCGGTGCGTGGAAGCGATTTGATGACGAATGTCCCTTGTCCGGGACGAGCCTTTACAAGGCCCTCTCGCTCTAGGTCGCGATACGCCTTGTGGACCGTATTTGGATTTATTGCGAGCTTGGCCACAGTTTGAAGCGCAGTGGGTAACTGATCGCCGGGTTCGAGGAGACCGAGCTGAAGAGCTTGATGCACCTGCTGCACGAGTTGGAGATAAGTAGCAACCCCTGAGGTGGAATCCAATTGAAACTCGATCATTAGTACCCTTCTACTAAGAGATTAGTGGAAGAGTATCACGAGTCCGTTGGGAACCCAATAACTGATTGAGAACGTCATTTCCGACGTGATTCCGGTATCGAGCGCAGCAAAGAACGCAGAGGTGTGCCCAAGTCCAAACGGTTCATGGGCGGCGGCTCGTGGCGTCGTCCGCTGCCCCCAGTGCCTCGTCCGCAAGATTGCTTTGAGTCCAGTCGCTACGAGTTCTGGATCAAATTCCCGGGCGGATTCTGCCTAAAAATTAAATTTAAGGGGCATGAACAGCGCCACCACGACACAAAGACATTGTGGTGATTGGCTTTTGACATTGTGCGTAGGGGCTCGCATAGCCCCGTACCCCAGTCCGCGAACAGTCTGAGCTAAAGACTTCCTCGCTCAAGTCAGAAGGCTCAGCTCTTGATTCGCCTGCTTGCTCGTTCTAAACGCCGTTAAACGTAAGCAATTCTCAGCGGCAAATACAGGGGCACAGCAATGTCGACCTTTAACAAAACTCTGGAGGCGGCGTCCGGATTCGAACCGGAGTACGGGGCTTTGCAGGCCCCTGCCTAACCGCTCGGCCACGCCGCCAGAAGTAGCCAGCCTACTGGGCGACGCTAATGACCTTTGGCCTTGTGTTTGAAGTAGTGGTACAAGCCGTAGATGGCGGCCACCACGATGAGCACGACGAAGACCGACTTCAAGAGGGCGGCCACAACGCCGACCAGCGCCAAGATCAACCACAGCACTACGAGGATGACGATGACCGCGACCATCGTCCTGACGATTGCCATGTTCTCTCTCTTTCGTCATTCAATTGTAAGCCGGTTATTGAAATGCGCTCAGTATCCTGGGTAGGTGATTCGCCGACTGGCCCTCGTGGGTGCGCTGTCGATGGTCGCGGCGACGTGCCTCACTCCCGCTGTGACCGCATCGAGCGCGACCATCTATCACGTCTCGTCGACGGTGTCGTCCTCGCTGTCGCCCAACCTGCCGCTCCTGCGACTGCACTTCAGCGTTCCCACCAAGGCCAAGCTGCTGCCCCCGCTTGTCACTACCCCGGCCCTCCAGACCGTATGGCAACAGATCGGTCCCAATGACGTGCAGGCGATCGCCATCAGTGCTCTCAAACCGCTCACCAACTATGTCTTTCACACCCCCGCGACGCTGACGTGCGCCAAAACCTGCACCGTGCTCTCCTATCGCGACATGACAGCCGGTGCGACGACGAACCTCGTGTGGGAAGCGCAGTTGCTCTCCGAGCTCAAGTACCTTCCACTCACCTTCACGCCCGGCACCCCACAGACTTCGCCCACCGAGCAAGTGAATGGAACCTTTTCGTGGACGTACAACCTGCCCACGGTGTTGACCTCGCAGTGGAGCGTGGGTACCGACAACATCATCTTGAAGGCGGCCCTGGAAACATTCCAGAGTCAGTCGAACCTCACCGTCACCGGCATCGCCGACGCGACGACGTGGAGCGATCTTCTGAGCGCGGTTCAAGAAAACCACACCGACCCCGCGACCTATGACTACGTCGACGTGAGCGAGCAGTCCCCCGAAACGCTCACGCTCTACGTGAGTGGCAAAGTGATCTTTACGACCTACGTGAACACGGGCATCTCCGTCGCACCGACCGAGCAGGGCACGTACGCCGTCTACTCGCGCTTCATCAGCACCACCATGAGCGGCCTCAACCCCAACGGCACGCCGTACCACGACCCGGACATTCCCTGGGTGTCGTACTTCAACGGCGGCGACGCGCTGCACGGCTTCATCCGCTCGTCCTACGGCTGGCCCCAGAGCCTGGGCTGTGTCGAGATGCCCTTCGCCTCAGCCAAAACGGTCTTTCCCTATACGCCCATCGGCACGCTGGTCACGGTTCACGACTAGAGGAACTCGGTCCAAAGGCGTGACTGCCGCGCTGGACCGCGATGTCAAGTCCGTCGTCCTTGAGTTCATTCGCCGTGCCGAGCGACGTGCGTCCGAAACGCTTTCGTATTTCGTCGATGACGTCGCGTAGCGCGGTGCGATCGGCTTGTTGTTCTCGTGACGTCTCGGTCGCACTCACGTGGGCCGAGCCTGCGTCAAAGCCAAAGCTCAGCTGCATCTGATTGTCGGATCGCTCGAGAAAGCTCGACCCGTAGAGACCTAGCAGTCGCACCGCCTGGGAGAGGTCGACTGAGGCGACGAGTGCTTGGGCGATGGAGGCGATCGCCTCTTCGTCGTCAACGCCAAAGGGCAGGGTCTGGGAGCGCGACACGCTGGAGAGGTCGTCGTAGCGAACCGTCACGCTGATCGTGCGCGCGACGAGCCCACGGTCGCGCAGCGCCCGTGCCACGACGGCCGCGTGGGTGCGCAGTTGACGGCTCACCTCGTCGAGACCGGCGAGAGAACGCGCAAAGGTTTGGTCGTGCCCGACTGACTTGACCTCGCGGTCGACGATGACCTCGCGATGATCCTCGCCGGCCGCGTACGCAGCGAGTGTGGCGGCCATCGCGGGGCCAAAGTGCAGAGCGAGGGTGGCCTCGTCGACGCGGGTTAGATCGCGCACGTGGGTGAGGCCCAGCGAGGCGAGTTTGGACGCCGTCGCCGGTCCGACCCCCCATAACGCGCGCACCGGCAACGAGGCGAGCCACTGCTTTTCCGTGTCGGGACTGACCCAAAACACTCCCGGACCCTCGATGAGGCGTCCCTTGACGACTTGGGGCTTGGACTCCTTGGATGCGAGCTTCGCAAAGAGCTTGTTGCGCCCGAGTCCCACGCCACACCGCAGCAAGAGTTCGTCGTTGATACGAGATCGCAGGCGCTCTCCCGCTTCCAAAGGACGAACCCCCAGGCGCCGCAGACTACGCAGGTCCGCGAAGACCTCATCGAGTCCCAGGGGCTCGAACTCCGGGGTGAGGTCGCGCACGATGTCGTGAAAGAGGCGCGAGTACTCCTCGTAGCGGTCGAAGCGTCCGGGCAGAATGATCAGATTCGGACAGGCACGCCGCGCGGTCACGCTCGGCATCGCGCTCTTCACTCCGTACTTGCGCGCCTCATAAGAGGCGCTGGCGATGACGCCACGGTCCCCCGCTCCCCCAATGGCCACCGGCTTGCCACGCAGTGAGGGATCGTCAAGCACCTCAACTGAAGCAAAGAAGGCGTCCAGGTCGACGTGCAGGATCGGCGCGTCGTCGACCGAGGGACCCTCAAAAGGCAAGTTCAACACAGCGAAACGCCTCACCGTACGCCACGCCCACGGGCCGACCGGCTTGCTCGGCGCGTTCATGCACCACGTCGCGGATCGCCTCGGCGTCACCGCCGGTCTGGGAGGCGTGAGCGAGAATGGCTTTGACTTTGACGTCGATCGACGCCGACACGTCCACCACCACGTCGGGCTCGTGTGTCCCGCTCAAGAGCAGAACACTCACCTGATGGGGAGCACCCTGCTCGGGAAAATACAGCGGCATGGCCGCCGCGGGCGCGACGGCATCGAGCAACGCCCAACCGGTCTCGCGGTGATCGCGGTGGTTGACGTAAACCTCGCCGAAGAACGTGGCCGTGGGATCGGGGCCGAGCACCACGTCAGGTCGAAGACGTCGCACCAGGCCCACCAGAGTCTCGCGCAGCTCACTGGTGTTGTTCACGTCGCCGTCGGGAACGTCCAGCTGGGTCACGCTCGCAAGTCCCAACAGGTCGGCCGCGTTTTGCAGCTCTTCGCGACGCGTCTCGCGCACGACCGACGCGGTCAAATTCGGCGAGTGCGATCCCTTGGCTCCATCACAGACAACGACGAGATGGACCGCCACACCTTCGCTCGCCCAGTGGGCCATCACGCCCCCCGCGGCCACGTCGGCGTCGTCGGGGTGTGCGTAGATCGCCAGGGCCGCGCGCGGTTGGAGTCGAAGGGCGCGCACGTCTAGCCGTGGTGCTTGGGCGCGGTGGTCTTAACCAGCATGCCGATCTCGCGCGCAAAGTCCTCGGTGTCCGAAAAACCCTTGTAGACCGAGGCGAAGCGAACGTAGACGACGTCGTCCACGTCGCGCAACGCCTCCAGCGTCGCCATGCCCACTTCTTCGCTCGTAACGTCCCGGTTCAACAAGCGCATGGACTCCTCCACCCCCGTCACCAGGGCTTCGAGAGCTTCGTCATCCACGGGCCGGTTTTTGGCGGCCGCCCTCACCCCGCGCAGCACCTTCTCGCGGTTGAAGGGCTCGCGTTCGCCCGAGCGCTTCACGACAAAAAGTCCAATTTCTTCGATTCGCTCGAACGTGGTGTAGCGCTGAGAGCAGTTGTTGCACTCGCGGCGCCGCCGGATGACCACACCGTCCTCAGTCAGACGCGAATCAACAACCCGATCGTCATCGGCCGAGCAAAAGGGGCACCGCACCACTTCACGATACACCGGTCACCCCAAAATCCTTCAGGGGATGAGCACGTGCTCGCCGGGTACCACAACCTGCGAGTCGAGCTCTCGCGCCAGCAGCACGCGTGCGTGCGCCGGGTCAACGGGGTTCATTTCCTTAGCAATAGAAGTCAGTGAGTCTCCGGGCTGAACGACGTAGTCCATGCCCGACGCCAGCGTGGAGGAGCCGGCCAGGTCGCTCGGGAGACCAGAGCCGGTCGTCGCGCCAAAGACGTGTCCGGGTACCGCGAGAATGCCGATCGCCAGGGCGAAGACGAGACCGGCAACTAGTCGGTTGCGCCGGACGCGACTGCGTGCTCGGGCACGACGTCGCGTCGCCAGTGATGGACCCTGTCGATACCCAGCTGGTTCGAACGAGTCGGGCACCAACCGTAGGTAGGTTGTCGCCTCTTCGGGGAAACACTCCAGTAGTTCGACTGCCGCCATGGTTCCGACTCCCTTGCTCTGCGAACACCTGTTCGTAATCATAAAGCGAACAGACGTTCGATGCAAGGGGGTTCTTGGTCGATCGACCGTCGCTTTAGTCGGTAGTTAGTCTGATCAGGGAGTGTGACACCTCAGGTCACCTCAGATTGGTTCATCCGGCGCAACGCATGGCCTACGCGACCAAACGAGCCCCACTGGGACCTCGGCGCGGGGCGATCAGACCTCAAGGCGCGCACCACGCCTGAGAGATCGCGAACGAGACGAATCCGATGAAGTCGCACCAGTTGGGCGCACTCGCGCGAGAGCGCGGCGTCGGGATAGTCGTGAGAATCGGTCACCTGACCGTCGGTGACCCACACGATGGGTTCGTGGTCGCGCCGGTGCGACGCGGCCCAGGCGAGTACTGGCCCGTCGACTCCATTACCCACGTTGCCTGGCGGACTCGGACGTGCCACCAAGCGTCGATCACAGAGCACCCACGCGTTGGGCGTCGTTCCGCGATCGCCCGGGCGATGGCTGTAGCCAATGACGAGCGCGGCCGGTGCCTCGTGGAGCAGGGCCCGTAGATCGTCGGGCGTCACGTCCATCGAGCCCGACTGATCAATCACGACGACTCCCCCGTGTTGCGCGCGTCGCACACCAAAGCCTCGGCGATGATCGTCGCTCACGAGTCGGCCGGGATAGCGCAGCACGGTACCCGTCGTCGCGGGGCGCCATCGTCGCTCACTGCCACGAGGTCTCGCGCGCACATTCGCTAGTGCCTCATCCAGCACCAGTGGTGCAAAGACGCCCGTGGGAGGACGTCGGCCTCCGACTTCGAGGGACCGGCGAAAGGCCCGCAACTCGTCTGGCCCTGTGGGCAGTCGAGCACTCGCGGTTTGGGTGAGCAGTCGCGCGAGCACCAGGGTGGAAGACGCGTACCCTCTCGGCAAACTCGACTCATCGAGGTCAGTCGCAGCGAGGCAGTGCGTCTCGCGCGAGAGGATATCGAGCGCGCGCTTGCGCACGGCACGCAGGGCCGGCAACCACGTCGCGTCACTCGCTCGTATCCCGCTCAGGAACGGCCGCTCGGCGCCCGTGCCGAGCACTGCCATATAGAAGCACAGGGCTTCGGCCCATTGGCCCGACTCCGCGAGTCGCCGGGCACCACTCTTTTCGCTGCCGTCGCACAACTGGGCGAGGTCGAATCCCAGACGACCGACGAGTACGTTGACGCGCAGTTCTTCGGCGCACTCCAGGGCCCGAGGGGCGACCTCGTCGAGTGCCTTCAACAAATAGTCCACCCGCGGGCTCACGCGCGCGTGCATCAACTCGTGCGCGCGAACAACTCGTGCTTGTTCGTCTCGACCGAGCGGTACCTCGAGGATTCGATCGTGCAGGTTGCAACTCGCCTCTCCGCGCGCCGTCGATCCCTCGCGAATGGTCCACGCTCGCCACTCGTCGTCGGCCCGACCGGCGACCAGCTCGGGGTAGACGACGCTCACGCCACCGACGCGATTCGCAGGGCGTCCAAGACAGGCTGGGCCCGACTCGCGCCAAAGACCAACTCAGCGGCGCGAGCCGGACCGTAGTGACGCCGTAACTCGTCAAACGCGTAGAAGCTGCGCAGCGACACTCGCCGACCTTCCGGACCGAGCGACCCGGCCAGCGCCGGCGCGCGAAGATCGCCACTCAGTCGCTCGACTGCACTCGCGGGGGGCCGATCGATTCTCACGCTGACCGGGAAGCGATCGCGCAGCGACGCGGGAATCTCTTCGAGGTCTTCGACGTTGGACGTCATGACGACCGAGAAATTCTCTCCCGGTCGAACCCACTCGTTCGTGCCGGGGTTGCGCCAACGCGCCGAGTCGGGCGAGTCGGTGACCGCAAGCAACGTGGCCAACGCATCGCCCGAGGCTCGATCGATCTCGTCGAGGACGAGGCGGGCGCCCCGGCCGTCGTCACCTCGCCAGGCGCGAATCGCCGGGCCCTCTCGCCACTCGAAGCGATTCTCACCGCTAGGCATCCAGGTGCCCGTGATCTCACCACTCGTCAGATCCTCGGTGCACACCAGTCTCTCGGCCGGGGTGCCGCTCACGCCTAAGTGCAACGCCGCGTACGTCTTGCCCGTCCCTGGCGGACCATAGAGCAAGACCCGCGATAGTCCGGCCGACAGCACGTCGGCTACGTCGCGCCAACACGATTGATCCACTTCGTTCTCCGGCAACGTTCCTCCTTTGGAAAGCGTCCCAAAGGTCGGCCCAGCCCGAATAACCGCGTTGGCTGGCGAAAAACGAGTCTCCCGCTACGCGCTGGTGTCCTCGACGTGATCGACGGACTCACCCAGGTACACCGCGCGAACTCGTGGGTCCTCCAGCAGGTTGGCCGCGCTATCGCCGAAGACGATGCGACCGTTCTCCATCACGTAGCCGCGGTCGGCCAAGCGAAGGGCCTGTTGGGCGTTCTGCTCGACGACGAACACCGTTGTGCCTTGTTCGCGGATCTGACTGATGATCTGGAAGATCTGCTGGATGATCATAGGAGCGAGGCCCATCGACGGTTCGTCCAACAGCAGCAGGCGCGGCTTGGACATGAGAGCACGTCCGATGGCGAGCATCTGCTGTTCGCCACCTGAGAGGTTCGCGCCCTTCTGCTTGCGACGGTCCCGCAGGATCGGGAACATGTCGTAGATCTCGTCAATGTCCGAGGCCAACGAGCCACGTCGCGTGAATCCACCCATCTCGAGATTCTCTTCGACGGTCATCGCCCCGAAAATGCGTCGGCCCTCGGGCACGTGGCTGACACCAAAGGCCGAAAACTCATGGGCCTTGACGTGCGTGATGTCACGACCTTCGAAGGAGATCGAGCCACTGGACGGCGCGTGCAGGCCCGAGATCATGCGCAGAGTGGTGGACTTACCAGCGCCATTGGCCCCGAGCAAGGTCACAATCTCGCCCTGTTCGATCTCAAAGGTGATCCCATGGAGGGCCTCGATGACGCCGTAGCGAACGACCGCGTTCTTGACGGTGAGCATTAGGCGCTCTTCTCCTCGACCGTGGTGCCGAGATAGGCGTCGATCACGGCCTGGTTCGAGCGAATTTCCTCGGGTGTGCCCTCGGCGATCGTGGAGCCAAAGTTGAGCACGTAGAGCCGCTCGGCCAGAGCCATGACAAGCTTCATGTCGTGCTCGATCAGCAGCACGCTGACGCCGCGCTCGTCGCGCACACGACGAATAAGTGTAGTGAGCTCGAGTTTCTCGGACGGGTTAGTGCCCGCGGCCGGTTCGTCCAGCAGGATCACTTCGGGGTGGGTCGCTAAAGCACGCGCGATCTCCAACCGGCGCCGAGCGCCGTAGGAGAGTTGGGACGCGACCGTGTTCGATTCGCCGAGCAGGCCGACAAACTTGAGGAACTCGGTCGCCACCTTGTCCGACTCGCGCTCACCCTTTCGGGTCCTCGGACCGTTGACCAGTGCACCGACCAGACCAATGCCGCGGTGGTTCTCCGCGCCGATCTTGGCGTTCTCAAAGACGGTGAGCGCGCTGAAGAGTCGTGAGGCCTGGAACGTGCGCGAGACCCCGGCCTGGGCGATGCGGTGGGGCTTCTTGCCAATGACACTGAGCGGTGGGGCTTTACTCGACGAGAAGGTAATGGTGCCTTCCTGGGGCTGATAGACGCCGGTGATCGAGTTAAACAGCGACGTCTTGCCCGCACCATTCGGTCCGATCACTGCCAGAATCTCGCCGCGACGCATTTCAACGGACACGTCCTTGAGTGACACCACGCCGCCAAATCGCAGCGTGACGTTCTGGGCGTTGATGATCAGGTCGTCGCTCACGGCTGATCTCCGCTCAAGACCTCATCGAGGTGACCTTCGCCTTCGGTTTCGTAGGCCTTAATCTCGCGATAGCGGCGACGCGACGGCAAGATGCCCGCGGGGCGGAAAATCATCATGATGATGAGCAGCGCGCCGATGTACATGTACAAGTCCTGGAGCTGATAGCCCCACGGTTGGTAGTTGTCAAGATAGCTCGTGGCCGTCTGGACGATGACGGCGCCGATCGCCACACCCCAAATCGAACCCATCCCCCCAAAGATGACGAGGATCAAGACGTTGACCGAGACCTGATACTGAAAGAGCGTCGGATTGATATTGCCGATCAGACCCGCGGTGAGTACACCACCGAAGCCGCCGCTAGCCGCACCGACCGAGAAGGCCATGACCTTGTACTTCAGCGGGTTGATGCCCACGGACTCAGCGGCCACTTCATCTTCGCGAATCGCGACCCAGGAGCGGCCGATGCGCGAATACTCAAGCGACGTGAAAATCGTGATGAAGATCACGACGAACAGCATGCAGAGGTAGAAGTAAGGCACCGGACTGATCCCCCAGTGGTAATGCCAAAATCCAACGTTCAGGTCGAACTTGGGCACCGTGAGCGATCCTTCGCCGCCGCCAGTTAGACCGCTCTGGAGTCCGACAAAGTCATCGATGATGAGCGCGAAGCCGAGCGTGACGATGGCCAGATAGTCGCCGCGAAGTCGCAACGTCGGTATACCCAGCAGGATGCCAAAGATCATGGCGAGGCCCACCCCGATGGGGATGCACCACAGAGTGGGGATCGGATGATGGAACAGCGCGGGGGTTGGCAATACGCCGGTCAGCCACGCCGTCGTATAGGCCCCGATGGCGTAGAAGGCCGCAAACCCAAGGTCAAGCAGGCCCGCGAAGCCCACGACCACATTGAGTCCTTGGGCGAGGAGAATCCACACGCCGATCTGCTCGACGATCAAGTACATCCAGAACTGCTGGTGCTCAAAATGCGGAATGAGCAGCGTGAGAACAAGGACCACGCCAATCAGGATGAATCGATTGCGACGCTTCTCCATGACCTTTGACGGGGCGGCCATGATCGGTTCCAACTTGCGTCGGATGGCGAGTGCGCGCGGCTGATAGAACGAGACCACCAGCCACGCCAGAATGCCGAGCGTAAGAAAGATGCTCCAGCGCTGCGTGCGAAAGAGTCCGAAGTACGAGACGTGCTCCAAAAACGACCCGTGAATTCCCGTATCGGCCGGCACACCAAATCCACCGGGTGCGCCGGTCATTACTGCAATAACAGCGGCCAGCATCAGTGCGCCAAAGAGCCGCCTCAGCGAAGCGGGCGTCAACAGGCTCACGCCGTCCTCCCCGATCGCTCACCGAGGATGCCGGTCGGGCGGATGATCAAGACCAGCACCAAAATCAAGAACGTGTAGATCTCCACCCACGTGATATTGCCTTCGAAGGCGAAGGGCACCGAGAAGCTCCCAAAGAGTCCGATGACCAGGCCGCCGAGCGCGGCGCCGCGAAGGTTGCCGATCCCACCCAGGACCGCTGCGGTAAAGGCGTAGATGCCCAACTCGGTGCCCGAACTCTGGATGATGCCGTTTTGGATGGAGTACAAAAACCCGGCCGCCCCCGCGAGCGTGCCACCGATGATGAACGTCAGCGTGATCGTGCGATCGATGTTGACGCCCATGAGTGCGGACGTCTCGGCGTCCTGGGACACGGCGCGAATGCCACGGCCGAGTTTCGTCTGGCGCACGATGCGGTCCGCCGAGATGAACATCGCGAGGCCCACGATCAAGCAGACGACTTGGATGGTGTGGATCTGCGTGCCGCCGATCGAGAACAGCGATTGGCCAGCGGGAAAGATCTCGGCCGGAAAGACGTTTTGACCGTAGCCGAACTCCTTACCGGCGAGAGTCTGCAAGAAGTACGACGCACCGATGGCGCTGATGAGATAGGCGAGTTTGGGCGCATGTCGCCGTCGCAGAGGTCGATACGCGACTCGCTCTACGCCGGTGGCAACTAGTGCACTAATCAGTCCGGCGAAGATGATTCCGGCGAAGATCAGGGCGACCGACGCCCAGCCGTTTCGCACTCCGTTGCCGATGATCGCGTGGGTCAACAGCACCGCGGCGAAACCGCCGCACATGAAGACTTCGCCATGAGCAAAGTTGATGAGTCCGAGCACGCCGTAGACCAACGTGTAACCCACCGCGATCATGGCGTATAGCGAGCCATTCTCCAGGCCCACCGCAACGTACGCCCAAAATCCAGTGCGAATCTGATCGAACCCTGACAACCAAAAGTGCGCAAATCCCATGTTTACCTAAAGACCCTTGTCTACTTCGGTATGCCACTAGGGCCGGGGCAAAACCCCGGCCCTAGTGGCAATCACATGTGAATGTCTATCAGCCGACGTTCGTCAATACCGTAATGACGCCGTTCTCGACTTCAGAAACCTGCACTTCACCCTTGTCAACCTTGAGGTCACCGGAACCTTGGAAGGAGATGGGACCGGTCACGCCGACAAAGTTCACCTTGTGCAACGACGCCACCGTCTCCTTGCGCAGGGTCGAGATCGAGGACGTCTTCTTGTCCGCGTTCAGGGCCTTGATGATCGCGTTTGCCGCGTCAAAAGACTGGGCAGCGTAGATCGCCACCGACGCCTTGACGTGAGTCAGCTTGGTGAACGCGCTCGCCATCTTGCCGGTGAAGTAGCTCACCTTTCCGGTAGCGGACTCACTCAGGAACGCGCCGTTCGCGGCGGTCGCTGGCGAGGTGCTCGTCATCAACGCGGGGTCGTTCGAACCGTCACCCGACATGATGACGTGGGTCGCCGTGGTGTAACCATCGCTCGCCAGGTCACCGAGGAGCAAACCGAACTCCGGTGCGTACCCTCCGTAGAAGATCCCGGCGGGGTCTGCCTGGGCCAGCTCGGTCGCCAGGGTGCTGTACGCACCAGCGTTACCGCCGCCGCCCTCGTTGATGTTGGCGATTGACTTGGTGGTCACGGTCGCACCGAGCTTCGTTGCCTGCGCGGCCACGACGTTGGCGAGACCAGTTCCGTAGAACGACTCGTCGCCAATGACGGTGAGACTCTTCTCTCCCTTGGTGGTCACGAGGTAGCTCGCGTCCGCCGAACCCTGAACCGAGTCGTCGGCCACGGTACGGAAGAAGCTGCTGTCCGAGCCGCTAGCGAGCGCAACTGCGGTCGCCGACGGGCTCACTTCAGCAATGTGCGCCGCGTGATAGTACTGGTACGAAACCTCCGAAGCACCGGAGAATGACGGGCCAACAATCGCAACCAGTCCCTTGGTGCCGACTGCCCTCTGGGCAGCTCCGGGGGCCACGGTTGACGAACCCTGGTCGTCAAACTTGTCAACCTTCAGCGTGAACGGATTCTTTCCACTGGCATTGGCCAGGCTGACGGCATACTCCACACCGGCGTACTCGTACAGACCGTAGTCAGAGTCACTTCCCGTGAGGGGACCCTGCACGCCGATGATGTACGTGGGCTTCTTTGATGCCGCCGATGTCGCCGTTCCTGCCAGGAGCGGCGCGGCTGTTAGGGCCATCGCTCCTACAGCAGCTAGCGCCACCGTCTTATTCCAACGATGCTTCATAAGCAACGTCCTCCCTTGATTTTTCATTCCTTTACTGCCCGCTACCGAGTTCACCTACACGTCACCCAAGTGACATGCATTTACCCCAGAGAGGTCAAGTCGATTTGACTGTCGCCGAACATTACCAGGGGCAAAACTGCAAATGTAGGCAGTCCGCTGAATGCAACATCGTGGAAATCACGGTGCAACAACGTCGAAATCGTACCGACGGATGTTTGAACCGGGTCGCGGATCGGTGTAGCCTACGAACAACTGTTCGTTTGCCGAAGGAGCGACATGGCTGAGGTCTTAACCCCGATGCGTCGACAGATTTTGGAGTTCATCGTCACCTGTCAGCGCGAGCGCAGCTTTCCCCCGACGATTCGCGAGATCGGTGAACACGTCGGGCTCTCGTCCTCGGCCACGGTGGCAAACCACATCACGGTTCTCAAAAACGCGGGCTACATCGAGAAAAATGCCCAACAGCCACGTACCTTGACCGTTCGACTCGACGCCGCAAATCCTGCTCCTGACCAGAATATTCGCCACATCCCATTTGTCGGCGACGTCGCTGCGGGCACGGGAGTCCTCGGCCTCGAGAGTACCCACGAGTTGATGTCGATTCCTGAGCAGTTTGCCGGACGAGGCGACACCTACGTCCTTCAGGTGCGTGGAGACTCGATGGTGGAGGCAGGAATATTGGCCGGCGACTTTATCGTCGTCGAGCGCCAGCAGACCGCGCGATCGGGCGAGATCGTGGTGGCGGGGATTCCCGGCGACGAGGCGACCGTCAAGCGCTTCTTTGCGCAAGGCTCGCGAATTATTTTGAAACCCGAGAATTCAACGATGGAGCCGATGGAGTTCGATTCTCGTGACGTCAGCATCTTTGGGCGCGTGATCTCGGTACTACGTCGCTACTAACGCCTCGTCAGCTGAGCCATTCGCGCAATACGCGTTCAAACTGCTCAACGTCATTACGCGTGATCATCTCGTCACCGCTATGAGCGAGCAAGGGGTTACCCGCACCAAAGTTGGACGCCGGAATTGCGAGTTCGTAGAACGTGGCGACGTCCGTCCACCCGAGTTTGCCTCGCACCGGACCTCCCGTGAGAGCGACGAGAGCGCGCAGACGCTCGTTCGTTAGTGAGGGTGGCGCGCTGGGAGCCCAGTCGAGCACGCTAAAGATATCGGCGTCTTCGAGGACGAGGAACTCGCGCAACCACGCGGCTGCCTCGTCACCCGAACGATCAGGCGCAACCCGATGATTGATCGTGATCGCTGCGACATCGGGGACGACGTTCGCCGCCACTCCCCCCTCGACGAACACGACCTGAAGTTGATCGCAAAACTCCACACCATCGAGTACGACGCGACGCGGTTTGTAGCGGGCAATCCGCGTGATGATCTCGGCCGCTCGGTGGATGGCGTTGCGACCCATGGCGGGCCGAGCAGTGTGAGCGCGTCGTCCCGCGACATCCACGCGCGCTCGCAACGTGCCCTGGCAACCCGCTTGCACCACTCCGTCGGTGGGCTCACAGAGCAGGGCAACGTCTCCGACCAGGAGATCCGGGCGCTGGTCCATCAGTTCGAGGAGTCCGGACTCGGCGCGCGAGATCTCTTCGCGGGCGTAGAAAACCCAGGTGACTTCGCTCGAGCGCGGGGTGTCCTCGCGCGCCAATGCGAGCATCACGGCGAGCGAACCCTTCATGTCGCAGGCGCCGAGGCCCGTCAGCACATCGCCCTGCAGGGTCGCCGCACTCGCGTCGCCGGGCACCGTGTCCACGTGCCCGGCCACGATCACGCGGCTCGCGCGATCACCAAACGTGCGCGCCACGACGTTGTCGCCGATGCGCTCGACTTCCAGCAAGTCGTTCGTGCGCAGGGCGGACTCGATGTGGTTGGCCAGAGCCGATTCGTGATGACTCACTGAACTGATCGATACCAGCTCATAGACATCGTCGAGTCGACTCACGTGGAGACACCGTGGTCGCGCAGGACGTCGTTGAGCGCGGCCTTGTTGTGCCGCTCACCTTCGGACAGACGTTTGATGATGAGCACCGACGGTAGGTAGAACTCACCACCGGGGTACTCGCGACGCCGGCTCGCGGCGATCGCCACGCAGTAGTCGGGTATGTAGCCGCGCGAAACCTCCTCGCCGGTTTCGGCGTCGAACACGGGAATCGAGGGGTTGAGGACTGTCCCTGCGCCCACGACTGATCCGCGTCCCACCCGCGCACCTTCGACGATCATGCAGCGACTACTGATAAATGCGCCATCTTCAATCACCACCGGCACCGCGTTGGCCGGCTCCAAGACCCCGCCGATGCCCACCCCTCCTGCGAGATGGACGTTGGCGCCGATGTGCGCACAACTCCCCACCGTGGCCCAGGTGTCGACCATTGAGTTCGCACCCACCCACGCCCCGATATTGACGAAACTGGGCATCAACACCACCCCCGGGCTGAGGTAGCTGCCGTAGCGCGCGATGGCCCCGGGCACCGCGCGGACCCCGCGGCGCTCGTAGTCGCTCTTCAGGTCGAGCTTGTCCAGGTACTCAAAGGGTCCCGCCTCACTATGCACGAGACCCCGAAGGCGGAAGAGCAGCAGAATCGCCTGCCTGGTCCACTCGTTGACAACGACTTTGCCGTCCTCGCCGATGTCACAGACCCGCACCTGCCCGTCGTCGAGCTTGGTGATAACCAGTTCGACGTCGCGACGCGCCTCGGTGTTGTCGGGCGACATCTCGCCGATCTGTTCGTACCAGTGGCCAATGCGTGTTTCAAGATCGCTCACGCCACCAGCGTAGTTTGGGCCTTAGGAGGCCATTAAACGAGACGCGACGAGTTCGAGACGCTCATCGGGCTGGACGACGGCGATGCGCACGAAGTCACGACCATCCTCGCCATAGAACTCGCCCGGACTCACGACGAGACCCGAGCGTTCCGCCAGCATGGCGGCGATCTCCCAGCCGTCTGAGCCCTCCATCGAACACCACAGGTAGAACGCACCTTCCGGAGTGGGAGCGGTGACACCCACCGACTCAAGTGCACGAGAGAGACCCTCCAGTCGCGACCAGTACCGATCGCGCTGGACGTTCACGTGCTCATCGTCGCCGTAGGCCAGAGCGACGGCCGCCTGAACTGGACCCGGCACCATCAGTCCCGCGTGCTGACGCACACTGCGTAAGTAGCGCACGACGTCGTGGTCGCCCGTGTAAAAACCCGCGCGCACGCCGGCCAGATTGGATCGCTTGGAGATGGAGTGAACAGCGAGAACACCTTCAGTGCCGTACTCCAAAATCGTTCGCGGCGACGAAGCCCAGGTGTATTCGCAGTAGCACTCGTCGCTGGCAATGAGCACGTCGTTGGTTCGGCCCCACTGCGCAACCCGCTCGAGATCATCGAGGTAGCCGCTCGGATTGGCCGGTGAGTTCGCCCAGAGCACCGCCGCTCTCTCCGCATCGTTCGGTTCGATCGATGCGAGGTCCAATTGACCTTTCACCATCGCCACGGGTACGGCTCGAAGTCCGGCCAACGTGGCGCTCATGGCGTACGTCGGATAGCTGATCGCCGGGTACAGCACCGTGTCGCGCTCCGGCGAGCGCAAGTTCAAGTATCCCGCGAGGGAGGCGACGAACTCCTTCGTACCCACGCAGGCGGCCAGGTCGTTGGGCGACACCTCGACGCCAAAGCGCCGGGCCATCCAGGCTGCGGCGGCGTCACGAAAGTCCGCGGTCCCCGCCGAGGGCGGGTATCCCCTGGCTCCCACCCCGCGGGCCAGTTCCTCAATCACGAAGTCCGGCGGCGGATCGATCGGTGTGCCGATGGAGCAGTCGACGGCGCCTCCCTCAAACTGCGACGCCACCTCCTTCAAGCCATCCAGTCGCTCGTAGGGGTACGCGGGGGGCGAAAAGCTCACGCCGACACTCTCCACTCGCGAAAGCGCGCCGCGCCCACAGCGTCCAAGACCACGTGGATCAGCACTCCATCGTCGTTGACCGTGGTGTCGAGCACATCGCCCTCACGATGGGCGGCCGCGAGCAGATCGCCCCGGTCCAGGGGCAGCTGCAACGCCATGACTCGATCGCGCGATCGCAGGCGTTCGCCCACGTGCTCCACGACCTCGTCGAGGTTCTCTCCGGTCAGGGCCGACACCCACACCCCGTCGTAGATCTTGGCGAGATCCTTCGCTCGTGAGCCCGGCACGTCAGCCTTGTTGAAGACCAGGAGTTCGGGCACATGCTCGGCGCCAATCTCAATAAGAACGTCGCGCACGGCCGCGATCTGCTCTTCGGCTCGATCGCTCGATCCGTCCACGACGTGAACGAGCAGGTCAGCCAACTGCACCGAATTCAGTGTGCTCATGAAGGCTTCGACCAGCTCGTGCGGAAGATTCGAGATGAACCCGACGGTGTCGGTGAAGAGCACTGTCTCGCCGCCGGGGAGTTGACGCTGGCGCGTTCGCGGGTCAAGAGTGACGAAGAGGCGGTTCTCCACCTCGACACCCGCGTGGGTAAGCGCGTTCAGCATCGACGACTTACCCGCGTTGGTGTAACCCACAAGGGTCACTTCGCGGTGTCGGCCCCGCTCGCGACCCTGACGCTGGACCTGGCGAGTGCGGTCGATCTGCTTGAGTTCGCGGCGAATGTGATGGATGCGCTGGACGAGACGTCGTCGATCGACTTCGAGTTGCGTCTCGCCGGGGCCGCGCGTCCCGATGCCACCGGCCTGTTGGGAGAGCGATCCGCCGGCTCGGCGCAGGCGCGGCAGCCGATACTGCAGGAGAGCGAGTTCGACCTGGGCTTTGCCCTCCGGCGTGCGCGCGTTCTGCGCGAAGATGTCCAGAATCACCGCCGTGCGGTCAATCGCCGTGCGACCCAGGATCTTTTCTAGGTTGCGCTGCTGGGCGGGGCTGAGCGAGTCCTCGAAGACCACGGTGTCCGAGTCCAGGGCGAGACAGACGTCGCGGAGCTCCTTGACCTTGCCCGAACCGAGGTACGTGGCCGGGTCGGGAGAGTCCCGGCGCTGGACGACGCGCGCCACCACGTCCGCGCCGGCCGTGTCCACCAGAAGGGCGAGCTCGTCGAGCTGGCGATCGAGATCGTCCTCACTCGTTCCGGGAAACAGCACCCCCACCAGAACGATCTTCTCTCGGAAACTCCGGTCAATGAGAGTGTCGGGAATGTACGTCAAGCTTCGAGCCACTCCACATCCGCGACGAACTGCACGGGACCGCTCAGTGTCGCTCGTTGTCCATTCAGTTCCACTCGCAAGGTGCCGCCAGGATTGTCGACACTCACCTCATCGCCGCTCACCTCGTGACGCCGGGCGAGGGCCGCGACGGCGCACGAACCGGTGCCGCACGCGAGCGTCCAACCCACGCCGCGCTCGATCACGCGAATGCTGAGGTGACTTGGACCCAGCACGCTGACGAACTCGACGTTGGCCCCGCCCATCTGGGCGGCGAACTTGGCCGCGAGGTCTTCCCGGGTCGCATCGCTCCACCTCTCGTCGTCCAATACCGCGACGTGGGGGTTGCCCACGTGGGCCACGCCCCAGGAACCTTCCAAGTCCTCGCCAAAGGTCACTTCGCCCATCTCGACGCTGCCGTATCCCGACACGTCGCTGTCCATGGTGAGACGCACCGTCTTGTCGCCCGCGTCTGTGGTGACCACGAGTTCGTCAAACGATCGACCGCACGGCGCGGCGCACCGCCGCCGCCACACAGCGAGCCCCGTTGCCCGACATTTCTGCACGCGTACCGTCGGCGTTGAAGAGTGTCATGGTGACGCCGTCCGAGAGGTCGGCCACCAACAGGCCGTCGGCGCCAACTCCCGTCGCGCGAGCACAGATCTCTCGTACGCGCTCGCTCGTCCAGGGCCGCGCCTCGCCCGCGCGCTGCACGTCGACCAGAAAGTCGTTTCCCGCGCCCTGCCACTTCTGAAGTGATCGCACTGTCACCATGTCAGTCTCGCACGAACCTGTCGGAATCTTTCAGCACTGTCACCAGGCGAGCGAGCGCCGCCGCCTGTTCCTCAAACCATTCGATGCGAGGATCGCGGCGGAACCAGGATCGCTGTCGTCGGGCCAGTCGCCGACTCTGCGTGATCGCGTCAACGACGCTCGTTTCCAGAGCCTGGCCATCTTCAATGTGCGAGAGGATCTGGCGATAACCCACGGCTTGGCGCGCGGTGCGCCCCAGCCCGCCGGGACGTTCGAGGAGAGAAATGACTTCGTCCACCAACCCTTCATCCATCCAACTCCGAAATCTCAATTCGATGCGCTTGTCGATTTCGTCGAGTGGCACTTCGAGTCCAATCTGGACCACGCGCGACGGACCGTACGTCATGAGCCCGTCGCCGTACGAGGAAAACTTTCGACCTGACCCGAGCGTGACCTCGAGGGCGCGCACCACGCGACGTTCGTTGGAAGGCTCCATACGAGTCGCCGACACGGGATCGAGCTCCTCGAGCTGGGCGTAGAGAGGAGCCAGGTCGCTTGCGGCGCGATCTTCCAGCTCTCGACGAACGTCGGGGTATCGCCCGGGGATATCCAGATCGTCGAGAACGGCTCGTCCGTAGAGTCCCGTGCCCCCGACGAAGAGCACTCGACGCCCGACGCCCCACACCTGAGCGCTCGCATCCAGCGCGTCGCGCTGAAACTGAGCGACCGTGAATTCCTCAGACGGTTCGACAAGGTCAAGGAGGTGGTAGGGCACTTCGGCGCGTTCGCGCCACGTGGGCTTGGCGGTCGCCAGATCCATGCCGCGATAGACGCACATCGCATCGACGCTCACGATGTCGACGTTGCCCTGGGCGAGCGCCAGCTCATGAGCGAGCGCTGACTTGCCGGATGCGGTCGGCCCCGACCAGGGCAACCGCGGGTCCCTTCAGCGCCGTCACGAAGAAAGCAACGGCACGCGAATCTTGTGACGCGGCGCCCTCAGCACCTCGTGCACTTCGCCCATGAGGTAGTACGGCGCGCCGTAAGTCACGTCCACACTCGCGAGCGACCCGGCCCGTAGCGGCGCATCGCTGACGGGAAAGTGGATGAGCTTGCCCTGGCGCGTGCGTCCCGAGAGCATCTGGTCATTGCGCCGCGACGGTCCCTCGACCAGCACTTCTTCGCGCTTGCCCACGCGCGCCTGGTGATGGCGCAAGGCCGAACGGTCGGTGACGTCTTTCAGTCGTTCGAATCGTTCCTTGATGACGTCACTGGCGATGAACGATTCGCTCATCTGCGCTCCGCGCGTCCCTTCGCGCGGCGAGAAGATGAACGTGTAGGCGAGGTCGAACTCACAGCGCGCTACGACCTCTAATGTCTCGTCGAACTCCGCGTCGCTCTCGCCCGGGAAGCCCACGATGAGATCGGTGGTGACCGCGAGGTCGGGGATCGACGGCGCGCGCCGCGTCGAGCTTTTCGAGGTAGCGCTCGACGCGATAGCCGCGGCGCATCGCACTCAGCACACGATTCGATCCCGACTGCAGCGGCAAGTGCAGCTGGTTGCAGACATTGGGGGTCTCGGCCATCGCGGCGATCGTCTCGGGTCGCAGGTCTTTGGGGTGCGGACTGGTGAAACGCACCCGCTCCAGACCCTCGACGTCACCGAGGGCGCGCAGGAGTTCGGCAAACAGTGGTCGGCGTCCCGTGATATCTCGTCCGTACGAGTTGACGTTCTGGCCGAGCACCGTGATCTCGGTCACGCCGCTCGCAGCGAGCATCGCCGCTTCGGCCAGGAGGTCTTCGAGGGGTCGGCTGATCTCGCCTCCGCGCACGCTCGGCACGATGCAGTAGGCGCAGGTGTTGTCGCAACCCGTCTGGATGGTCATCCACGCGGCGAAGCCCAACTCGCGCACCGCGTAGAGCGCGGGCGCCATGTCGCGACTGGTCACCGGATCGGGTGCGTCGAGGATCTCAACCAGGGGTCCTTCGCTGATCGAACGGCGCAGCAGCGACGGAGCGGCGTGCAGGTTGTGCGTGCCAAAGACGACGTCGACCCAGTCCGCGCGCTCCAGAATGGAACCGCGGTCCTTTTGGGCCATACACCCGCCCACCGCGATCTGCATGCCCGGGCGAGACTCCTTGAGCGCTTTTAACTGGCCGAGTGCGCTGTACAGCTTGAGATCGGCGTTCTCTCGAATCGTGCAGGTATTGAGCACGATGACGTCCGCGTCGAGGTCCTTTGCCGCGGGCACCAGGCCGTCGGCGACCAGCAACCCGGCCAGCCGCTCGGAGTCGTGTTCGTTCATCTGGCACCCGAACGTGCGTATCGCGAACGTGCGCGGTTCTATCACCTAACCTAGCCTAACGGCGCCTATTTCGAAGGATAGTGGCCGGGTTTACGGGACCACACCCGCGCTGCCGACACTGGAGTCGTAGGTGACGGCCACCCCGGCAACCACGATGCAGGCCAGTCCCGCAAAGTCCCAGACGCTGACCGTCTGACTCAACAGGAACCAACCAATGAGAAAAGCGACCGCCGGATCGAAGGCCAGAAGGACTCCTGCGATTGAGGGATGCAAGCGGCGCAGTCCCTGCAGGTCGGCGCCGAAACTCAGCACAATTGCCATGACGGCCACGATCGCCAGGCGCGCCAGCGTGTCGGGGTGACTGAAGAGTTGACCACTCTTGGGAAGGGAGAACGGCAACGTCACGATCGCCGCAATCGACATCGACACCGCCAAACCGTCGAAGCCGCGCGTGAGCCCACCCACGCGCGCCGCACAGATCACGTACAGCGCCCACCCGAGTCCCGAGCCCGCGGCCAAGAGAACCCCGACCAGTGTCAGTCCGTTGCCCGGGTGCGTCAGGGCCAGAACCCCCAGCCCGGCAAGGACAACAAACGCGAAGTGACGCAGGCTGCGCCGTCCCAGCGCGGCGACGCACAGCGGACCCAGAAACTCGATGGCGACCGCTCCCCCGAGCGGTATGCGAGCGATGGCTTGGTAGAAACACTGATTCATGAACGCGGTGGAGACGCCCAGTGCGCACGCACCAAGCCACTGAACTCGTGTCCAGGTTCGAAGATGAGGTCGTGTGATGGCGAGCAGGACAACCGCTCCGATGAGAAAGCGCCAGGCGCTGGTCGCCGAGGCACCCAGGACCGGAAAGACCGGTTCGACCAGTGCCGCGCTCCACTGCACGAGAACCACACCGGCCAGGAGAAAGCCTGCGCCGCTCAGCGTCCGTGCGTCGACGCGCGAGACGCGGTCGTTCAACGCGTGACCAGGCCCGAACGATCCGCGTCGAGGGTGAAGACCTCGCCGGGAATCGATCGGGTGTGCAAGAACTCCTTCGCCGACAACGCAACGTCCGGTGCGTTCTCGCTCGTGACGAGGCCCAGCATCGATGACCCGGCGCCCGACCAGCACGAGCCCGCCGCCCCCGCCTCGCGCAACGTACTCAGTAGTTCATCGGCGAACGGCAGCAACTCCGAGCGGTAGGGCTGGTGCAGCACGTCTTCCATCGAGGACGCGACGAACTTGTCGTGATCGCCCAACCCGGCAATCAGCAAGCCGAGCGCGCTTAAGTTGTGCACGGCGTCACTAAAGAGGACTCGCTCGGGGAGAGCCTGACGAGCGTCGCTCGTCGCCAACTCCTGGTCGGGAACCACCACCACAAAGCGCCACGCGTCATCGAGTGGCAGCGAGCGCGCGACCACGCTCTGCGCCTCCACTCGCGCCACGATCAAACCTCCGAGCACCGACGCGGCCGCGTTCTCCGCGTGGCCATCAAGCGTGGCGGCAACGACTGAGAGGGTCTGCGGAGCCCGCCGCGGCGGCGGCGGCGACCGCCAGCGCGGCCGATGACCCCAACCCCCGTGATACGGGGATCGAGGAACTCACGTGCAGGGCGAAGTTCGAGTGGCCGAGGACGCTACGAGCCACCCGCGCGGCCAGGTGATTCTCATCGTCGTAGAGCCCCGCCCCGCACCCGTCGCTCGAGATTCCGAACTCATCGGCGAGCTCGAGGGAGACTTCTACGTACAGGCTGAGGGCGACGGCCAGCGTGTCAAAGCCGGGCCCCAAGTTGGCCGAGGTCGCCGGAGCGCGCGAAAACATCAGTTCAGCGTAGGCGCTGGAGAAGCGTAGGAGCGTTGAGCGAACCGAACGCGCGAAGCAGGAGCGTCGCGTGCACCGGTCCACTCACGATGAGGTGACCGACGATTTCGTTGCGTCGCACGTTGCGGGTGATGCGTACCAAATGGACGTGCACGTGGAGTTGTCCTTGAGCCGGCCACCACCAAAACTCGCGCGACGAGGTAAGACCGAAACCGACGCGTTGCCCGTCGTAGGCGATCTCGCCGAAGGCGCGATGCGCGGCCAGCGTGTAGTGCTGACGGCTGGCCACGGCGGAGTCCGCGAGGGCGAGGGCGGCTTCTCCCGCCGGAGTCAGGAGATCGCCACCCTGCTGACCGAGAACGACCGCGTAGAGCACGTGCGTGGCCCCACCGTCTTGAAAGGTGACGGCCATCACGTCGCATCCGCCGGCCGCCAAGGTGCGCCCGGACTTCACACCGATCACGTTGTCCATGCCCACGTCGGGCGTGAAGGAATTCTCCACACCCCCCACGGGCAGGACCACGCTCGTTTGAATCACGATCGATCGCACGAGGGCGGACGTCATCAACACCGCCGCGAGGCGAGCCTGGTCGATCGCGGTCGAGACGTCCTCGTCCGACAGGCCGGTCACGTCCACGTACGTTGTGAGCAGAAGGCCCAACGTCTGGGCCTCTTCGTTCATCAGCGCCACAAAGTCAGTGTTGGAGTCGTCCACCATGTTGGCGAGCATGACGGCATAGTTCGCCGCCGAGTGGACTAGCACCCCCTCGAGCAACTGGCTTTCGCACAGCTGTTCGCCCACCGCGACGGGCACGCTCGACGCATCAAGCCCGATCAACTGGTTGTAGGACTCCATGTCCTCGCTCGTGACGGTATGACACGGACCGGTTTCGCCGATCGACAGCGGCAGGTGCTGGAGGGCGACGTACGCGGTCATCATCTTGGTGAGGCTCGCGATCGGCACGACCGCTTGGTGATAGCTCGTCAGAACGCCGAGAGAGGGAATGTCAAGGGCGGCGGATCCCACACTCGGCCAGACGAGCGTCGGCGACGTCGCCGAGGCGAGGGGGCTGGGCAGCGCGACGTAGGTCCGAGCGGCACGATGCAGCAACGGGATCTGCATCGCCACCACGCCACCGACCGCGATGATCGCGCCGAGGAGCACGCCGACGAAGCGAGCGAAGATACCGCGTCGGCGCGGATGGGGTGCAGCCGAGTGACGCGCCAAAACTACAGCGACGTCTGTTCGTCGTACTCTTCAGGCGAGACGAGGACTTTGCGGGCCTTGGAGCCATCGCCGGGTGCAACGACTCCTTCTATTTCGAGTTGATCCATGATGCGCCCGGCGCGCGCGAAACCGACACGCAGTTTGCGCTGGAGCATCGAGGTCGATCCCGACTGCGTTCGAATCACAAGGTCACGGGCCTGTCGAAGGATCTCGTCATCGTCGTCACCGGAACCCGAGCCCGACCCGCCTCCTCGCGAGGATGGTACGTCGAGGGCGACGACGGACTCACGACGTCCGCCCTGACGGCGCCACGCTTCGACGACGCGTCGCACCTCTTCTTCGGAGACCCAGGGCGACTGGAGCCGACGAGCGATGTTGCTCGAGGCGGTGACGAGCAGCATGTCGCCCTTGCCGATGAGTCGCTCCGCTCCGGCCTGGTCCAAGATGACGCGACTGTCGGCGAGTGAGGAGACGGCGAAGGCCATGCGACTGGGGATGTTCGCTTTGATGACTCCGGTGATGACGTCGACGCTCGGTCGCTGGGTCGCGAGCACGAGGTGGATACCCACCGCACGGGCCATCTGGGCGATGCGCACGACCGACTCTTCGACGTCGCGCGCCGCCACCATCATGAGGTCGTTGAGCTCGTCAACAAGGATCACGATATAGGGCAACTCCTCGGGACCCATTGGCGCCGAGTCGGCGGGCAAACCGGTGGCGCGCTCGAAGGCGTCGGCCACCAACTCGCGCGAACTGGGCTCCATTTCGATTTCGCCGCGCGCCAGCATCTGTTGGTAGCTCGTGATGTCACGAACGCCACACTCGGCGAGCAAGTCGTAGCGGCGCTCCATCTCCTTGACGGCCCAGTGCAGCGCACCCGCTGCCTTCTTCGGGTCCACCACTACCGGTGAGAGCAGGTGAGGCAGATCGTTGTAGTGACTCATCTCGACTCGCTTGGGGTCGATCAACAAGAGGCGCAGCTGATCGGGCGTCGCGCGCATGACGAGACTGGTGATCAGTGAGTTCATGGCCGAACTTTTGCCCGCTCCCGTGGCGCCCGAGATGAGCACGTGGGGCATCTCGCCGAGATTCACGATGACGGTGCGCCCCGCGATGTCACGTCCGAGTGGAACGTCGAGGGGATGAGTGGCGGCCGTCGCTTCGTCCGAGGAAAGGAGGTCACCGAGCGCCACCAGCGAACGCTGGCGATTGGGCACCTCAACCCCGATCGCGGATCGCCCCGGGATCGGCGCCAAGATGCGCACGTCGGGCGAGGCCATGGCGTAGGCGATGTCCTTGTTGAGTGAGGTCACCCGCGAGACCTTGACCCCGGGACCTAGTTCGAGTTCAAAACGGGTGACCGTGGGCCCCACGGTGTAGCCCACCAGGGTAGTTTCCACTCCGTGGGCGGCCAAGGCGTCGACCAGTTCTTCGCCCGCCGCGTCGGTCAGACCGCGATCCAGCCTCTGGTCGCGGGTGCGCTGCAAGAGCGAGAGCGGTGGGAGCTCCCACTCACTCGGCGGGCTGACGTAGAGCGTCCGCTCGCTCTGCGCCTCCTCCTCGAAGTCTTCGTCGTACTCGTCCTCGTACTCCTCGTCTTCTTCCTCGTACTCCTCTTCCGCCTCATCCTCGATTTCGGTCTCGTCGTATTCGAAGACTGGTTCAGGTTCGTACGCAAGGGGACGCACGCGACTGCGGATCGGCGTAATCTCGGCTTCGCTCGCGGGCTCCTCGTCACGACGCGGACGCACGGTCCACCAGCGCGCGAGCAT
This sequence comes from uncultured Acidimicrobiaceae bacterium, assembly GCA_963840595.1. Lineage (GTDB taxonomy): Bacteria > Actinomycetota > Acidimicrobiia > Acidimicrobiales > RAAP-2 > RAAP-2. The sequence continues at coordinate 237,347 of CAWIZQ010000003.1, read as the reverse complement.
CCGACCCGTCGCCGCCAAGCCGGTGCCGATTCCCACGAGCAACCCACGCAAGCCCACACCCGTGACGACGATGATCGCCACGACGAAGAGCGCAAGGAGAACGATGGTCGACCCGGCGACGCCGATCCAACTCGCGAGTGCTCCGCCGGTGCCCACGCCGAGCCAGCCACCCGCGTCGCCGAGTGCGTGGATCGTGGCGTGAACTCCCAGTCGCCCTCCCGCGAGGTCGGCCAGACCGCACACCGTTACGAGGGCAAAGGCTCCGCCCCACACCGCGCGGGTTTGATCAAACTCGACCTTGCCCGACACCAGCACCACCCCGAGGACCAGCAAGATGATCGCCAGGCCAAATCGTCCGACCCCGAGGGCGTCCGACAGTCCCCGCGAGATTTGGCGACCGACTGGTCCCAGCGTGTGCACGTCGGCCAGACCGACGAAGAGTCCGACCACGAAGAGGGCCACGATCGAGAAGTCGCGCTCGTGACGCTGCCAGAGGTTGGGTTCAGCCACTTTCTTCGCGCGAGCGCGAGATGCCGTCTTTTTTACCGGCGTTTTTTGGTGCCGCGCTGGTGCCACAACCATCTAACTTACTAACCACCTGTTCGATTCTTGAACCACTCGAGCGACGTTCGAAAGGGCCAGCGTGATCAGGCGGTCTCAACCACGTCTCGCGGTGTCTCCGGAAGTGCGCCTCTCGCTGCGAGCGGCGTTTTGCATCAGCGCTCCCCTCATCATCGGACTCATCGTTCATCAGCGCCTGTACGCCATCGTCGCCGGTATCGGTGCGTTGTGGGCGGTGAGTCAAGACGGCCTCGACTCGTGGCGACTACGAGGTCCGCGTCTGTTGTGGGTGGCGGGTGCAGGCGGGGCAGGCGTAGGCCTTGGTTCGGCGTACGTCGACCATTTTTCGTCCTCCGTGTCCCTCGTTCTGCTCGTCGCTGTCGTGTCCCTCGTCGCGGGCTTCATTGAGGCGTCGAATCACGCCACGGCGGGCGCGTACTTTCTCATCGGCACCGTCATGGGCGCGGGTCTTCAGTTCAAGGGCGTCGAGTGGCAGTCCACACTCGCGATCGTGACGGGTGCGCTGTGGGTGTATCTGGTGGCCGCTCTCATGAACCGGGTCTTCTATTTGGAGAACCAACGCATCACTCTGGCGGCTGCCTTCAATGCTCTCGCCGCCAATGTCGATGCGCTCGGCACCGCGTCGTTCCACGCGAACCGTTCCCGCACGCTCGCCTCAGTCGATCACGCCCAAGATGTGATCGGAGCCATCGACCCCGAGACGACGAACACCGAAGAGCGCTCGCTCTATCGATGCCTGATCGTGGCGCTTCGCTCCGGTGAGGCGATCTCATACTTCGAGGGAAAGAACCTTGCAATCAGTCCGTCAGTCGCCCCGTCTTTGCGCGCGGTCGCCAACACGCTACTGAGCGACGGCGCCACGGCCGCCGTCAACGACCTCACTGCGGTGCGCGACAGTTTTCTTTCGTCCCGCGAGCTTCCGCCGGCGGCAGCACACGCACTGCGCGCCGACTTGACCATCGTCCAGCCCCACCCCGTTCTGCGCTTTGCGAGCACGCCGCTCTTGCCAGTGCGCGAACGGTTGCGCTTTGCCATCATCGTCACCTGTGCGGTGACGATCGCCATGATCATCTCGCGAATCCTCAATGGTCCCCACGGTTTCTGGCTGCCCCTGGCCGTCGCCTTCATTCTGCGCCCCGACGTGGGGCCCGTCATCACGCGCGCCCTCGCGCGCACTCTCGGCACAGCGGTCGGCACGGGGATCGCCGCTCTCGTTGCGCTCTCGGGAAACACCGAGGTTGAACTCATCGTCCTGTCATGCGTCATGGCCTCGATTCAACCCTGGGCGCAGCGTCGCTCGCACGCGCTGGCGGTGATGACCTTCACACCCATCGTGTTCGTGTTCTTGGGACTGATCGGCGAAAAGGGGAATCTGTTCGGCGTGCGCATCGCGGACACCGCCCTCGGGGCGGTGATCGTCCTGCTCGTTGACGTGCTGCTCTGGACGACGGCTCCGTCGCTGCGTCCCCACCAACAGCTTGACGATGCTCGCGCCGCGGCCACGCGCTACGGCACCGACTCGGCTACCAACGACCCCGTCCGGCGCAATCAACTGCGCCGCGCCGCGTTACGAGCCGTGGCGCGAGCTCGCGTCTCGGTCTCCAACGCTCGCTCCGAGCCCCGACTGCTCGGTCGCTACGACCCGGGCAACCTCGCCCAACTCGACGCCATTGAGCGCTCGATCGACGACTACACCGTCACTCTCCTGGACCGACCAGCCGAGTAGACCATTGCACGATTCGTTCTAGGCTCGGTGCTCGTGACGACTGATCCCGACCCCTCCACACTGCGTCTCGCCGAGCGCACCGGATCGAGTGCCGCGCGGTGTCGCGTGGTGCGAACCCAACGACTCAGTACCTCGGTCGTGGCGATCACACTTGGTGGACCGGCCGCGACGCTCGCCGGGGTACCGGGCAACGACGTGATGATTCGCCTCGAGGATGCGAACGGACGACTCGTGAGTCGGCGCTACAGCGTGCGATCGGTCGACGCGCCCGACGAACTCACCCTGTGGGTCACGACGGATCACGTCGGTCTGGGCAGTACCTGGGTGCTGAACGCCCAACCAGGCGACGAGATCGACATGATCGGACCGCGCGGCAAGATTCCCCTCGATCCCGTCGCCGACTGGCATCTGTTCATCGGCGACGTCAGCGCATTGGCGGCGGCCTACCGCATGGCCGAAAGCATCGAGGTGCCCGGACGGGCCATCTTCATCATCGAGATCGACGAGCCCGATGACGCTCTTCCCGCGACCTTCGATGTAGGGCTCGGAGTGACCGGGATCTTCGTCGAGCGACGCGGTCGCGAGCTCAACGATCCCTCGGGCCTCTTTGGCGGCCTGGCGGCCTTCGAGCTCCCGCCCGATCTCGGTCACGCGTATCTCTTCGGCGAGTTCCACGTGATGCGCGCGATGCTGAGCGCGGTCTTGGACCGCGGGCTTGCGCCCGAGCAGATCAGCCACAAGCCCTACTGGCGCTATGGCCTGAGCAACGCCGAGCACGGCGAGCCCGACAAGTCCGAGTAGCCGAGTGTCGTCCTAGAGGACGATCACGGCCGGCAAGATCACGGGCTGGCGCCGGTAGCGCTGGCCCAAGAGCCGACCCGCGCTGCGTTGGGCGATCTTGGAGAGCGACTCGGCGTCGAAGTTCCCCTCGGCGATCGCCTCTTCAATGGCCGCGCGCACCGAACTCGTCACGTGCAGGATCAACTCGGCGTCGCTCGCGCCCTCGAACCAGCCGCGCGCCGAGACCGTCACCGGTTGGGCGATCTTGCCGAGGTCGCGGTCAACTCCCGCCGAGATCAGCAACACCCCATACTCGGCGAGCATGCGCCGCTCCTCGAGCGGACGCTCGTCGAAGTCGCCCGCACTGCCGTCGATGTAGTGAAAGCCCGCTGGCACCTGGCCGGTGCGCCGCATGCCCTTGGCCGTCACCTCAACCTGGTCTCCGTCCTCACAGATCAGCACGTGGCGGTTGTTGAGTCCCATGGAACGGGCCAGGTCCGCGTGGTGAACCATGTGGCGATACTCGCCGTGCACCGGAATGAAGTTCTGTGGGCGAAGGATCTGCTGGAAGGTGCGAAGCTCGCCCTGGCGCGCGTGTCCCGAAGCGTGCACCGGCTCCCGGCTCGAGTCGATCACTTCGGTGCCCTCGCGATTGAGGTCATCGATCACGCGGCCCACCGACCACTCGTTGCCCGGTATCGGGTGCGAGCTCAAGATGATGGTGTCATCCGCCCCGACCTTAAAGTTACGAGCGTCGCCCCGCGAGAGCTTGGAGAGCACCGCCAGGGGTTCGCCCTGACTGCCGGTACACACGATGCAGACCTCGCCCGGGCTAAAGCGACTGACGTTCTCCACGTCGATGATGTCGGCTGGGTCGACACGCAACATGTGCAACTTGCGAGCCAACTTCACGTTGGCTTCCATCGAGCGACCCATGAAGGCGATCTTGCGACCGGTGCCGTGCGCGATGTCGGCGATCTGTTGAATGCGATGAATGTGGCTCGCGAAGCACGCCACGACCATGCGCCGAGTCGGTCGCTCGAGGAAGAGTCGACGCAGAGCCACCCCCACGCTGCTCTCCGAGGGCGTGAACCCGGGTTCCTCGGCGTTGGTGGAGTCGGCGAGCAGCAGCGTCACTCCCTCGTCGCCAAGGGCGGCCAATCGATTGAGGTCGGTGCGACGTCCGTCGACGGGGGTGAGATCCAACTTGAAGTCACCGGAGTGCACGATCGCCCCCACCTTGGTGTGGAAGGCCAAGGCGTAGGCACTCGGCACCGAGTGAGTCACGGGAATGAACTCGACCTCAAAGGGTCCGATCTTGCGGCGCTCGCCGTCGGTGACTTCAATGAAGGTGAGGTCCTGGGCGACCTTGGCCTCGGTGAGACGGTGACGCGCGAAGCCGAGTGTCAAAGCGGAGCCGTAGATCGGGACGTTGACGTCCTTCACCAGGTACCGCAGGGAGCCGGTGTGGTCTTCGTGACCGTGGGTCAGCACGATCGCGTCCACGCGGTCCTTACGCTCGATCAACCAACGAAAGTCGGGCAGGATGATGTCGACGCCGTACATCGTGGGCTCGGGGAACATGAGGCCCGCGTCGACGACGACGATGCGGCCGTCTTGTTCGATGGCAGCACAGTTTCGGCCGATCTCGCCCAGCCCACCGAGGAAGGTAACGCGAACGGAGTCAGGCACGGGTACTCGTTAGCGCCGCTATGACTTGGGACGCTCGGGCGTCTAAGTCCGCGTCGCTGGGTCCGTGCGGGAGTCGGCACTCCCCCACGGCGATGCCGAGAGCGCGCAGCGCGGCCTTCGAGGGCATCGGGTTGGGATACGCGTCAGAGGACTCGAAGACAAAGCTCTCGCGCGCTCGTTCGTTGTAGCGCCAGGCCTCGTCCCAGTCTCCCCGCACGGCCGCGTGCACAATGCCGGCGACTTCGGGCCCCGCCCAGTGGGCGGCCACCGAGACGACGCCGACCGCCCCCACACCCAGGAAGGCGAGCAGCATCGAGTCGTCACCGCTGTAGAGGTCGAGCTCGTCGCCGAGGACGGACTTGGTGTGCGCGGCCTGGGCGGTGTCGCCCGAGGCGTCCTTCATCGCGACGATGTTCTTGTGCGAGCGCACGAGCTCGATCGTGGTGGCCGACTCGATCTTTCGCCCAGTGCGCCCGGGGATGTCGTAGAGCATCACGTCGAGCGGCGTGCTCTCGGCGATCGCCCCGAGGTGACCGGCGATGCCCGCCTGGTTCGGCCTCGCGTAGGCCGGTGTGGTCGCCAGTACTCCGGCCACCCCGGTCGCCTTGACCTGAGTCGTGAGAGCCACGGACTGCTGGGTGTTGGCGAACGTACTGCCCGCGAGCACGGGCACGCTCACCGCTTCGGCCACACAGGCAAAGAGGTCGAGTTTCTCGTCGTCGCTCAGTGACGAGCCCTCCCCCGTGGAGCCGCCGACCACGAGACCCTCACTGCCTTGGCTCACCAGAAACTTGGCCAGTTGCGCAGCCACGTCAAGGTTCAGTGAACCGTCTGCGTGAAAGGGCGTCACCATGGCAGTCAGAACGCGTCCAAAACGTGGCTCAGCCATGGTTAGAAGTTACCAGTCGGGCTGGCAGAAGCCAGCCCTCAGTCAAGCAGCGCGGAGATGCCGTCGATGAGTCCTGGCGTAACGGACACCGCGTCGAGGGCGAGGGCGACCCCGTGCACGAAGCTCTGGCGATCAAAGGAGTCGTGTCGAATAGTGAGACCCTCACCGGGCGCGCCGAAGAGCACTTCTTGGTGGGCTACGAGCCCCGGCAAACGCACCGAGTGAATGACCACGCCATCTTCTCCGTGCGCGCCGCGCGCGCCCTCGATCGTGAACCTCGACGTGGGTTCTACCATCGCGTCGGCGCCCGCCGCCCGTCGCGCGGCAGCGATCGACCGCGCGGTCGCGATTGACGTACCCGAGGGCGCGTCCACCTTCTTGTCGTGATGCAGTTCAATGATCTCGACGCGATCGAAGTAGGGGGCGGCGGCGGCGGCGAAACGCTCGGCGAGGGCGGCTCCCACCGAAAAGTTGGACGCCACAACGACGCCCACTTTCGTCGCGGCATCGTCGAGCGTGCTGCGTTGCTCTGCGGTGAGACCCGTCGCGCCGACGACGAGTGGAACCGAGTTGTCCGCACACCACTGGGCCGAGTGAGAAACACCCTCGGGCGAGGAGAAATCGACGACGGCGTTGATTCCGTTTGCCTCAAGATCGCCGAGGGACGTGACCCACCGCGCACCGAAGAGTTCGCGCGGCTCGTACTCATCGACGAGCGCGCCGATCGAAAAGCGGCCCGTCGCGGCTAGTCCTTCGCCGAGCGCCTGACCCATGCGACCCGCGCCACCGACGATCGCCAGAGTCTTCACGCTTGAACTTTACTGTCGCGCTTGCGCCGCGCCGAGATGAGAAGCCAGGCGAGTGCACCGAGCCAGGCGAGGACGGCGATCGCACTCACGGCCACGCTCACTTCGATGTAGGGCGCGCGGTAGTGAAAGTGGATGACCCATTTGCCCGTGGGCACGTGAACTTTTTCAATGAGACCCGTTCGTTGGACGTTCAGCTGCACGACGCGGCCCGTCGTTTGATTCACCGCGGTGGCGCGCCAGCCGGGCAGGTAGGCCTCGCTGCGGTCGAGCGCGCTCGCTTTCGTGAGCGTCACAGTCACCCAGGCGTCGCCCCAGATCGCGGTGCGGATGTTCGTGACCGTGCCCGCCGATGGTGTGAGTAGCCAGGCGCGCGGCAACAACTTGTTCGCCTTGAAGACCGAGAACGTGTCTTCGGTCGAGGTGAGGTGCCACTTCGACGTGGCGATCGCCAGTTGGAAGTGTGAGTCGAGCCGGTAGCTCGTCGACGAGTTCCAGGGCGTCACGACCGCATCACCGAGACTCACCCCGCTCGTCGAGGTGACGATGAATCCGGCCGCACGCTGCGTGGCGTCGTTCGCCCGCGCCGTGAGCGTGCTCGCGTCACCGGGCATCGTCCACGAGGGACTCTTGAGAACTCGACCCGCGCTGGTGAGGAGTTTGATCGTGACGGGGCTCGACGAGATCGCGCGTCCGTTGACGCCCGCGAGCGTAATACTGCCGAGCGACAGCTCTTGACCGAAGTAGCGCGGCACACTTGGTGCGGGGCTCACGCTCTCGCAGGGCGTGGGCACACTCGACTGTTCACTCGTGGGCGTCATGAGTTCGCCCGACGCGATCACCACCACGGCAAGCCGCAGAGGCACAAAGACGCCCTCTTGGAGGTGACAGGCGTTGAGCCACGCCTGAGGGTGCGTGCCAGTCGCGTTGTCGTAGATGTTCGACACCAGCGCGCCATAGCCCTGGACGCTGGCCATATGAGTGAACACGTTCATGTTGGGCTCACCCAGCTCGCGATAGACCTTGGTGTGGATACCGCTCTCATCGACCAGGGCGAAGCGCCCGTTGTTGCTGATCAGTTGCTCGGCGTACGCGCGCGATGCCTCGCGCGGACCCTGCCCCCCAATCAGTCCGTTCGAGGTGAAGAGAAGAAACACCACGAGGTCCGCCACCAGAATCGCGATCAAGATCGGAACCAGTTGGCGAGCGTGTCGCGCGAGCAACACGATGGCGAGCACCGCCGCGAGAGCGATCGCGAGGTGGATGGCGTTCGTCAGTTTCAGTCCCGCTTCGAGTGCCGGATTGCCTTTCGAGATTCCGATCCTTCGAATAACCCACGGTCCCCAACCGATGAGTGCCCCCGAGAGGATTACGATGAAGATCGCCGGGGCGGCCGTCACCCAGCGCGAGCGCTTGCCCAGTCCGGCTTGCTCCGCACGACCCTCCAGGATGTGCTCGAGCCACCAACCGACGAAGACCGCCGCGATGAAGTCCACGAGAATGACGCTGCGACTCTGCAGACGAGTCGAGCCGTAGAGCGGTATGGCGCGAAACACGTGGCCGAGCGGGGTGAAGCTGCCCCAGGTCGCAAAGAGTCCCACCACCCCAATGACGACGTAGATCATGTAGTCGCGCTCGGCTCCGCGCCAGCCGCGTGGTGTCAGGCGCGTCAAAAAGGCAAACGTCGCCACGAGTGCCAGCACCCCGACATAGCCCGTCACTTCGGCGAGGTTGTAGTTGGCGAAGAAGCCGCTTTGACCGAACGCCCCGTTGCCGCCCAAGAGGTCGGGTGAAAAGAGCAGGGCGCTCCAGTGCACCGCCAGTGACCCCGCGCCAAAGAACGAGTACGCGACCTGCGAGCGCTCGGAGTCTTTGATGAACGACCACCCGGGCAGGAGCTGCACCAGTCCGATGCCCAAGCCCCAGACAAAGCCCACCGCGAGGATAACCAGATAGGTGATTCGACCGCGCCAGGAGGTGAGCCAGTACGAACTGCGAAGAATGAGCACGCAAGGAATGACCACGATCGTGAGCAGTTCCATCGTGGCGATGGCGCGCGGTTCGCCCGAGAGGAACGTCAGGCCCCACAACGCTCCTTCACCGAGCGCCCACGGCAGGGCAATGCGAGCTAGTGGCAGAACGCCGGTGCGCTCGGGCACCGCCGTGATGCGTCGGCTGAGTGCGAGCATGATCAACACGGCCCACGGCACGAACGAATAGCCCTGGATCACGCCCAGGTGGATCATCTGGCCGATCATCGCGCCGCAGTAGGTGTAACTCACGCCCGCGACGAGGGCTGCGGGCGTGCGCGCGCCGTGCCAGCGCAGCAGGGCGAACATCCCCACGCCAGCGGTCACGTAGACCACGACCATGTTGATGATCCAGGCCACAATCGGGGGAATGAAGGCGAAGATCAACGTGAGCGGGTAGAGCGCTCCCGCGTTGAGTCCTCCCAAGAGCGGTGTGCCCGCGTTCGTCAGTGGATCGAGAAGGGGCAGATGGCCCGAGGCGAGTTGTTTACCCGCCAACACCCGCAGGGGAAAGTTCTGAATCAGGTTGTCGGCGTCAATCGCGGGATGCCCCAGCAGGGCCGGGACGATGAACAGCACCAACGGAATGCCGACCAGTGTCGCGAGCGCCCAGCGATCGTTGCGCTGCGGGGATCTCCACCACCGCGCGGCGGGCGCGGGCGCCAGGTCGCTACTCATTGTTCCCACGCTACGAAAACCAAAAGGACCGTGTCGCGACACCTGTGGCGCGACACGGTCCTTGGTTACTTAGCGACGACGGGGCCGCGGGCTACGACGACTGCCGTCGTCATCAGCGTGAAAATTGGGACCTCCTGGTCCAAGGTCACCGATCTCGCCGGCCAGTTCGGCTTCGAAGCTCGCTTCGAAGGAACTGTTCGAACTACTGGAACTAGAACCACCCGAGTTTGAGCGCCCGGAGTTCGACGAACCGGAGCGTTCGCGTTCGCGCGGCGGACGCTGTTCGCGCTCGCGGCGGGGCTCGTCGACCACGTCGGGGAAGTCACCGACCAGCGAGAGCGATACCTTGCCTTGCGGGTCGATGTCGTCGACTTTGACCTCGATGGCTTGGCCCAACTCGAGGACGTCTTCGACCTGACCGATGCGCTTGCCGCCGTTGAGCGGTGCCAACTTCGAGATGTGCAACAGGCCGTCGCGGCCCGGCAGGATGTTGATGAACGCCCCAAACTTGGCGATGGACACGACGCGACCTTGATAGATCGCCCCGACGTCTGCCGACGGCGGGTCCAGGATCAACGAGATACGCCGACGAGCTTCTTCGACGGCGCGTCCATCCTTGGCGCCGATGGTGACCGTGCCGACGACGCCATCGTCGTCGACCGCGATGTCCGCGCCGGTCTCCTGCTGGAGCGTGTTGATGACTTTGCCCTTGGGCCCAATCACCTCACCGATCTTGTCAATCGGTATCTCCATCGAGACGATCTTCGGGGCAACCTCGGCTACCTCACTGCGCGGCTCGGCGATCGTGTCGGTGAGAACCTTCAGGATCGTGAGTCGCGCGTCCTTGGCCTGGTGCAACGCCTTGGCGAGCACGTCGGCGGGCAGACCGTCAATCTTGGTGTCGAGTTGCAACGCGGTCACCGCGTCGGCGGTGCCCGCCACCTTAAAGTCCATGTCGCCAAAGGCGTCTTCGGCGCCGAGGATGTCGGTCAAGGTGACGTAGACGCCATCTTCGTAGACGAGGCCCATTGCGATACCCGCGACGGGCGCCTTGATCGGCACACCGGCGGCCATCAGCGACAGCGTCGAGCCGCAGACTGAACCCATCGAGGTCGAGCCGTTGGACTGCATGACATCCGAAACCACGCGAATCGTGTACGCGAAGTCCTCTTCGCTCGGCAGAACGGGGATGAGGGCACGCTCAGCGAGCGCACCGTGGCCGACCTCGCGGCGCTTGGGAGCACCGACGCGACCGGTCTCACCCGTTGAGTAGGGCGGGAAGTTGTAATGGTGCATGTAGCGCTTGAACTCATCCGGTGAGATCGTGTCGAGTTGCTGGCGCATGCGGGGCATGCCGAGCGTCGTCACGTTCACGACCTGGGTTTCGCCGCGCTGGAACACCGCCGAGCCGTGGGTCATCGGAAAGAGGTCGACGTCGGCCGAGAGCGGGCGAATGTCGGCCAGTCCGCGTCCGTCGATGCGCACGCCGTCGGTGACCACGCGCTCGCGTACGAGCTTCTTGGTGAGTGAACGCACCGCGGCCTTGATCTCGCTCGCGCGACCATCGAACTCCGAGGCGAGCTGCTCCTGAATGGACTTGGTCGCGGCATCCAAGGCTTCGTTGCGAGCGGCCTTGGTCGTGATCTGATTGGCGTCAGAGAGCGCCTGGTGACCAATCGCATCCACGCGCGCGTAGATGTCGTCGGTGTAGTCGGCGAAGGTCTCGTACTCGAAGGTGGGTAGCGGACCACGGTCAGCGATGAAGTCGCGGACCAACGAGCGCTGCAGGTTGATCGCCTCGCGAATCCAGAGCTTGGAGGCTTCCAGACCCGCGGCGAGAACTTCTTCGCTCACCTTGGGTGCGCCGTCGAGGTACTTCTCAAACGAGCCCTCGGTGCCGCCGGCTTCGACCATCATGATCGCGACGTCCGCGTCAACGGAGTCACTCAGCGCGCGTCCGGCGACGATGAGTTCGAAGGTCGAGGCGTCGCCCTCTTGGTAGGTCGGGTGAGCGACCCACTCGCCGTCGGTCGTGTAGGCCATGCGTACAGCCCCGATCGGACCGTCGAAGGGGATGCCCGAGATCATCAGTGCGGCCGAGGCCGCGTTGATGGCGAGAATGTCGTGCGGGTTCTCCTGGTCGGCCGAGAAGATCGTGCCCACGACCTGGACCTCGTTGCGAAAGCCCTTCGGAAACGAAGGACGCAGCGGGCGGTCGATGAGTCGGCAGATCAAGATCGCCTGGTCGGAGAGTTTTCCCTCGCGGCGAAAGAACGCCCCGGGAATCTTGCCCGCGGCGTAGGCGCGCTCTTCGATGTCCACGGTGAGGGGAAAGAAATCCATTCCCTCGCGCGCGGTCTTGGCGGCGACCACGGTGGCGAGCAACATGGTGTCACCGATGCGCGCGAGAACCGCGCCGTCGGCGAGTTGGGCCAGGTGGCCGGCTTCAAAACTCATTGTTTTGTCGGTACCTGTGATGGGACTACTAACGCGAATTGCGTCTGTCATGGCTGTGCTCTTTCTGTAGCAGCATTCGCCCGAATCCCAGTGGGCAACCTTCGCTGACGCGACGATCCTCCACTGGCGTTCGGGGCCTCGAATGCTGAACGCGTCGACGGGCGTCGGCGCGGGTGATGCGGCTAGCGACGAATGCCGAGCCGACCGATCAACGCGCGATAGCGCTCCACGTCACCTTTTTGTACGTAGTCCAGCAACCGGCGCCGTTGACCAATGAGCTTCATCAGTCCACGGCGGGTGTGATGATCGCCCTTGTGAACCTTGAGATGCTCAGTGAGATGCGCGATCCGGTCGGTCAAGAGCGCGACTTGGACTTCGGGCGAGCCCGTGTCCGTGTCGTGGGCTCGAAAGTCCTCAATGATCTGTTGCTTCTCGGTCATATAACGTCTGTGCCTTAGTTGAGTCGGGTGTCCCGGTGCGAGCCGTCACGGGACGACCCACGCGATCAGCGTCGCTGACCGACTATTTATCCTAGCAGTTTCAGTTCCTCAGTCGCCGTGGAGGCGAAGAGTTGGCGCGTTTCTTGCACGTCACGGCCGATTTGAACGACTAAATCCTCGACACTCGCAAAGGTCGTCTGGGCCCGCAGAAACGCCAGAAACACCACGTCGAGTTGGTGACCGTACAGCACCCCGTCGTAGCCCACCACGTGCACCTCGACGAGCAGTGCGCCGTCCTCGTAGAACTGAGGTCGCGTGCCAATCGAGATCGCGGCGGGCCACCAGACGTCGTCGATGGTGGTCGCGCCCGCGTACACACCCTCTGTGGGCAGCGCCTGATCGCTCGCCACCGTGAGATTCGCCGTGGGAAATCCCAGTTCCTCACCGCGGTTGTCGCCGTGCTCGACAACGCCGCGCAGGGTGAAGGGCCGTCCCAAGACGCGCTCGACTTCGTCGAGATCGCCGGTGGCGAGTGCGCCACGTACTGCACTCGAGCTAAAGCGATCTCCCTCGCCGTGAGTCGGTGCGACCACGACGTCGAAACCGAGTTCGGCACCCACGTCGCGCAGGAGATCGGGACTCCCCTCGCGGTTGTGCCCGAAGTGAAAGCCCTCGCCCACGAGCACGCAGCTCGCGTGGAGCTCACCGACGAGAACCCGTTCAATGAACTCACGCGCGGTCTCACTGGAGAGACTCTTGGAGAAGGTGAGAATGCGCACCTGCTCCACTCCCAATGCGGCCAGGTCCTCGAGACGCTGATCGACCGTCGCGATCTGTCGCGGCGCGCGCGACGGAGCGAGGACGCTCGCGGGAGATGGATCGAACGTCACGACGGTGGCCGTTGCGTGGTAGCGACGCGCGAGATCGACGAGCTCGGCGAGAACAGCCCGGTGACCGCGGTGCAGTCCGTCAAAGACGCCGATGGCGACCGCCGAGGGTCCGTCCGCACAAACCTCGCCGTCCCGGCACACTTTCACGACTGGCAACCTACCCGGACTCACGACAACGCGGGCATGACGATTTCGGGCTGCCAGACATCGCCGCGTCGTCGCAGCACGCCCACCAGGTGACCGCCCGCGCTGAACGCTGCGATCTCCTCGCCGCTGAGCTCACCTATCTCGAGACGCTGGCCCATGCGCAGGCGTCGTTCCTCACCCTCACTCACGGTCACGGCCGTCAAGTGCTCGACGAACGCTCGTGGGGGCAGGAGAACCGGTACGTCTTGGCTCACGCGAGTGTCGAGGTCGTGATACGTGAGGGCGTCGGTCACTTCGTGATCACCGCTCGAGATTCGCCGCAGGGCGCTCAAGTGACCGAGCGTGCCGAGTCGCTCGGCCAGATCCGACATCAACACACGCACGTACGTGCCGACTGAACACGTGACGTCAAAGCTCCAGTGCTGCTCGTCGATCGGCGTCACCGACAGGGTGTACACCGTGATCGCCCGCGGCGCGCGATCGATCACCACACCCTCGCGCGCGAGGTCGTGCAGGCGTCGACCGTTGACCTTGATAGCGGACACCATCGGCGGGATCTGCTCCTGATCGCCGATGAGGCTCCTAATTGCGTCGTCGATCGCTTCGGGCGTGAAGAGCGGCACGGGACCCTCCTCCACCACCTCTCCGTCTGCGTCGAGGGAGTCCGTGCGCACGCCGAGCGTGAGCACGCCCTCGTAGCGCTTCATCTCGCTCTGGGCGAAACGCAGGAGCCGGGTTGAGGGTCCCACGCCCAGGATCAAGAGACCGGTGGCCATGGGATCAAGCGTGCCGGCGTGTCCCACTCGTCGTTCGCTGAGGACGCGTCGCACGTGAGCGACCACGTCGTGGCTGGTGACTCCGCGGGGCTTATCGATAAGAAGAAGGCCGTTATTCGTCGTCATGATGTTGACGGCGCAGTAACTCTTCGACGGCGTTGCCACTCGCCACGGCCGGGTCCGCGGCAAAGGAAAGCTTAGGTGTGCGCTTGAGGCGCGTCTGAACGTTCACCGACGCCTGGATCTGGGCGCGTCGTTCCTCGAGGGCTTCTTTCGCCCCCTCGCTGAGCGAGTGCAAGTACACCTTGGCGTGACGCAAGTCGGGCGTCGTGTCGACACCGGTCACCGTGAGCAGACCGAGGCGCTCGTCCACGTCGGAGATTCGTACCAGTTCATCGGAGATCACCTCGCGCAGAATCTGATTCACGCGCGCGGTCCGCGGGTACGGATGGCTGGAGCCGGATGAGCGCGACATGGCTTAGGCCGTGCGCGGAATCTCGCGCTCTTCGTACGTTTCGATGATGTCACCCGACTTGAGGTCCTGGTAGTCCGAGAGCCCGACGCCGCACTCAAAGCCCGAGGCGACTTCGCGCGCGTCGTCCTTGAAGCGACGAAGCGACGTGATCGAGCCCTTCCAGATGATGGTGCCCTCGCGCAGGAATCGCACCTTGGATCCTCGGGTGATGACACCCTCTCGCACGAAGCAGCCCGCGATCGCCCCGATGCGCGGAATGCGGAACACCTCGCGCACCTCGGCCTCGCCGGTGACGACTTCTTCGAACACTGGAGTGAGAAGTCCGAGCATGGCGGCTTCGATCTCTTCGATCAACTTGTAGATGATCTCGTAGGTGCGAATCTGCACGCCCTCGCTGGCCGCGAGTTCACGGCTGCGCTTGTCGGGGCGGACGTTAAAGCCGATGATCGTCGCGTTCGAGGCCTTGGCCAACTGCACGTCGTTCTCGGTGATCCCGCCCACGCCGCGGTGCACGATGACGAGTTTCACGTCGTCGCGCTCGAGCTTGCGTAGCGACTCGGTGCACGCTTCGAGTGAGCCCTGCACGTCAGCCTTGAGCACGATGTTGAGCGTGGCGGTCTCGCCGCGCTGAATCTGTTCGAAGAGGTCTTCGAGTCGTGCCCCACTCGAGGAGGCGACCGGCTGTTGACCCACCAGACGGGTGCGCTGCGCGCGGGCTTCGGCGAGTGAACGCGCGTGACCGAGGTCGTGCGCCACGCGCATCTCGTCACCCGCGAAAGGCGGCTCACTAAATCCCAGAATCTGCACAGGCGTCGAGGGTCCCGCACTCTTGACCTGTTGGCCCTGGTCGTTAATGAGGGCCTTGACCTTGCCGTAGGCGGGGCCGGCCACGACCGGGTCTCCCACTTCCAAGAGTCCCTTTTGCACCATGACGGTCGCCACGGGACCGCGACCCACTTCGAGGTTGGCTTCCAGCACGGTACCCACGGCGCGACCAGTCGGACGGGCGACCAGCTCGGCCACTTCGGCGACCACGAGCACCTGCTCTAAGAGGTCGTCGATGCCCGTTCCCTGAAGGGCGGAGATCTCGACAACGATGGTGTCGCCGCCCCACTTCTCGGGAACCAGAGCGTGCTCGGAAAGCTGCTGGAGGACACGATCGGGGTTCGCGTCGGCGCGATCCATCTTGTTGATGGCCACGATGATCGGCACGCTGGCCAACTTGGCGTGGTTGATCGCCTCGACGGTCTGGGGCATGACCCCGTCGTCGGCCGCTACGACCAAAATGATGACGTCAGTGACCTTGGCACCACGCGCGCGCATGGCGGTGAACGCTTCGTGGCCCGGGGTGTCGAGGAACGTGATCGCTCGCCCGTGCCAGTTCACCATGTAGGCACCGATGTGCTGGGTGATGCCGCCGGCCTCGCCCGCCACCACGTTGGTCTTACGGATGCGGTCGAGCAAGAGCGTCTTGCCGTGGTCGACGTGACCCATGACGGTCACCACCGGCGGTCGGGCGACCGCGGCGATGACGTCGTCCTCGTCGTCTTCGTCAAAGAACTTGGCGAGCAGTTCGGCTTCGCGCTGCTCACCCGGGTCCACCATGTGAACGTCCGCGCCCACTTCAGCCGCGTAGAGCTCGATCATGTCGTCCGAGAGACTCTGGACGGCGGTGACGATCTCGCCCTGGAGGAACAAGAAGCGAATGATGTCCGCGGCACTGCGGTTGAGCTTGGGTCCCACGTCCTTGGCCGTCGAACCGCGCTCGATGATGATCTCGCCTTCGGGCACCGGCGCGTTGCTCGGCTGCCAGGTGGTCATCTGGGTCGGCTCAAGCTCCTCGACGTTGCGGCGCCGACGACGAGTGGTCTTGCGCTGGGATCCTCTCGGGCCGCCACCACCGCGCGCGGGGCCGCCACTGCGACTGGCACCACCCGCGGGAGCGCCGCTTCCGGGGGCACCGGGTCGAGGCGAGGAGAAGCCGCCCGCACCGGGGCGGGAGGGACCGCCGGGACGCGAAGGCCCCGTGCTCGGACGAGCGGTCATGGGGCGACCGGTAGCCGGTCCGCGCCCCGTACCGCCGGCGGGCATCGGGCGACGCGCGCCCGGTGGCGGCGGGATCGGTCGACCGCTCGGACTGAGGGGACGTCCGGGTGGCGGTGGGATGGGCCGTCCGGTTGACGACAGCGGCGGACGAGTCGAACCCTCGGCGCCTCGCGCACTGGGACGGATAGTCGTGGGGCCGTCCGGCGAGGGATTGCGAGATGGAGTGGGCTTGGGCGGCGCCACGCGAGATCGAACGACTTGAGTGCGGGCGAGCTCGACGGCGGGCGCGGGAGCGCTCGGAGCTGGTTCGGCGTGGGTGCGCACGGCGGGCTCGGCGGGCGCAGGTGCAGCGGCGACGGGCATGGGAGCGGGGGCCACGTCGGCGGGTGCGGGGGCGGGCGAGATGGCGGTCGTCGCCTTGACCGCCTTGGTCGCCTTGGCGGCTTTGTCTGCCTTCGGGGCGTCCGAGGGTACCTCGCGACGCAGTCCGTCTGCGTCGGCGCGACGCCGGATGCGATCCGCCTGGGCGTCTTCGATCGACGCCGAGGGACTTGAGGCGCCGATGCCTAGTTTTCCAGCGAGTGCGAGCAACTCCTTGCTCGTCATCCCGAGTTCCTTGGAGAGCTCGTGAACTCGAATTTTCTTTGGAGCCAAAACGTTCCCTTACTTCGCGTCCCCGCACATTCGGCGGGCACAGTTTCCTATTCTTTCACAACTACGGCCTTTTCCCGACCGCGAGGTCGCGCACGACGGCCATGTCTGCCTCGCTCACACTCGCGTGAAGTGCGTGCGAAACCTGGGTTGTGCGCAGATTGCTCCCACAGCCATCTGCACACCACCACGCGCCACGTCCGTCACCTCGCCCGACGTACCAGGTGCCCGACGCGTCACGTCCGACGCGAATTAATTCCGCTTCCGGACGACGGCGGCGACAGACGACGCACGTACGAATCGGGGCTATGCCTCGTCCTCCGTCACTGTCTCCACCACCACAACCTCGGCCACGTCGCCTTCGGCGTCGGTGATCACCGTATCGGACACGACGGCCTCTACCTCACCGTCCTCGCCCAGCACGACGGCCACCGTCTCGTCGACGACCGCGTCGCCCTCGGTCCAGACTTCTTCAACCACTTCGTCCTGGCCCTCGTTCTCCGAGCGGATGTCAATACGCCATCCCGTCAGACGGGCCGCCAAACGGGCGTTCTGACCCTCCTTGCCGATGGCGAGGGAGAGCTGCTGTTCGTGCACGATGACCGTGGCGATGCCTTCGACCTCGTCGAGTCGCACCTCGCGCACCCGGGCGGGCTGCAGGGCCGACTGGATGAACTCCACGGGATCGTCGCTGTAGGGCACGACGTCGATGCGCTCGCTGCGCAGTTCGTTGGTGATGTTGCGCACGCGAGAACCGCGCGCACCCACACACGCCCCCACGGGGTCGATCATCTGATCGTTCGAGGCGACCGCGATCTTGGAGCGGTGGCCGGGTTCGCGCGCCAGCGCCTTGATCTCGACGATGCCACTGGCGATCTCGGGCACCTCGATCTCGAAGAGCTTCGCGACGAGTGCGGGGTGCGTGCGAGAGACCACGATCTGGGGACCCTTGTTGGTCTTGCGCACCTCGACGATGTAGACCTTGATGCGCGCGCCGTGCTCGTAGCGTTCAAAGGCGATCTGCTCGGCCTGGGGCAACAGTGCTTCGACTCGACCGAGGTCGAGCAGCGTGTAGCGGTTGTCGTTCTGCTGGACCGTTCCCGAGACGATGTCGCCTTCGCGGTTCGCGAACTCTTCGTACATCTGGCGGCGCTGGATGTCACGAATGAGTTGCATCAAGACCTGCTTGGCCGTCTGGGCGGCGATGCGACCGAAGTCGTCGGGCGTGGCGTCCCACTCGCGCGTGACGTTGCCCTCTAAGTCCAGCTCCAGGCCCCACACCTTGATCTCACCGGTCTCGGGGTTGATCTCGACTTCGGCGTCTTCGGCCGAGTCGGGACGACGCTTGTAGGCGGCGAGCAGGGCGTTGGCGAGCGCGATGAGGAGTTCTCCCTCATCGATGTTCTGGTCGCGCGCGATCTGGCCGAGGGCCTCGAGAAATTCGAAGTTAGCCATATCTAGCCTTTCTTGCTCGTCGAGTGGGTGCGCGCACCTTTAGCCGTGGTCTTGTTGCTGACCGGCTTCGTGGCACCCCAGTAGAAGACGGTTCGTGCGCGTTCGATCTTGTCGAGCGGTACAACGACACTTCCCAGCTCGTTGTCCTCGATCGTGAGGGCGGTGTCGGTGACCCCGGTGAGTGTTCCTTCGAGACGGCGAGTCGGCGCGTCATCGCGCAGCTCGCGCAGCGTCACCAGTTCGCCCACGGCACTCTGAAAGTGAACGGGCGTGCGCAGGCGGCGCTCCAGTCCCGGGCTCGAGACGTCGAGCGTGAAACGACCCGCGATGGGATCGTTGGCGTCCAGCCACTCCGAAATGGTGCGATTGGCCTTGGTGAGGGATTCGAGGTCCACTCCCCCCACCCGGGAGACGACAACGTCAAGGGTTCCCGAGGAAAACTCCACATCGTAGAGGTCCAGTCCCAGCGGTTCTAGGAGCGGTCGGAGCGTGGCGTCCCAATCCATTTCCGTCTCCTTTCGCTGTCGCTCCGGCCCTACAGACATTGAAAAAGCGCGGGCCCGAGGCCCGCGCTTAAACGAGTCCATACGTCCTGAGCGGACTGTAGGCATCAATTGTAGCAGTGAATTACTGGTGTCACAACGGGAAACGTGTGGAGGAAACCTCACAGCACTGCAATAAAATTCACTCTAAAGTTTCGTTAATAACTCTTCGACACGAGACAGATCAGACCGCCCTCCTCCTCACTCTCGGGCATCGATCCATCCTGACGCTGCAGACAGCGAACACTCACGGCTTGGGCGTTCAGAGTCTTCTCGCCCTCGCCCCCGACGAGGTCCCAGGCCAGACGAGCGAAGCCTTCCCCGGCCGCCTCGAGCGCCTCGTCCAAACTCGCGACATCCTGGGTATGCGAGTCGCGAAAGGCGATCGCGCTCGCCAACAGATCGCTCTGGATGCGCTCGAGCAACGGGGGGACTTCACTTGCCAGGTCCTTGAGAGCATGCGTGGTCTTGGCGCCCGTGTCGCGGCGCACCAACGTGACGTGGCCCTGGGCCAGATCCCGCGGACCCACCTCGAGGCGTAGCGGAACACCCTTGATCTCCCAGTCGGTTACCCGACGCCCGAAGCTGCCCCGCCCGCGATCAATCTCGACGCGGACTCCGGCGGCGCTCAGTTCACGCGCCACGCGCTCACAGGCTTCGTTCACCTCGGGCTCGTCCCGTACGGCTACTACCACGAGCTGGGTGGGTGCAAGTCGCGGGGGCACGACCAGTCCATTGTCGTCGCCGTGGGCCATGATGAGTCCGCCGACCAGGCGGGTCGACGCGCCCCAGGACGTCGTAAAGCACAGTTGGGCCTCGCCCTCCTCGCTCTGAAAGTAGATGTCGAAGGCGCGCGCGAAGTTGCGCCCTAACTCGTGGGTCGTCATCATCTGCAGCGCTTTGCCGTCGCGCATGACGCCCTCTCCCGTCATGGAGTTGATCGCACCGGGAAATCTTTCACTGGCTGGCTTGATGCCGATGAAGCAGGGAACTGCCATCACATCGAGAAGGAAGTCGTTGTACACCTCGTAGTGGATGCGACGTGCGTAGGCCGAGGCGTCCTCGTAGCTCGCGTGGGCCGTGTGGCCCTCCTGCCAGAGGAACTCCGAACTGCGTAGGAACAGTCGCGGACGAAGTTCCCAGCGCACGACGTTCGCCCACTGATTGAGCAGCAGCGGCAGATCCCGATAGCTCTGAATCCACTTGGCCATGAACTCACCGATCACGGTCTCGGACGTCGGGCGCACCACGATGGGCTCGGCTAGGTCCTCGCCCCCCGCGTGGGTCACAACGGCCAACTCAGGGCTAAAGCCCTCGACGTGCTCGGCTTCGCGCGAGAAGTAGCTCTCGGGGATAAACAGCGGAAAGTACGCGTTCTTGGCCCCGGTCGCCTTGATGCGCGTGTCCATCTCGGCCTGCATGCGCTCCCAGATGGCGTAGCCGTAGGGACGGATCACCATGGTGCCGCGCACCGGGCCGTTGTCGGCCATCTCGGCCTTGGCGACGACGTCTTGATACCAGCGCGGGAAGTCTTCGGACTGTGGGGTCAGCACGCTCTGTTGAGCCACGGTGCTCCTTTAAGAATTCGGACCAGGCTAGTGCGCGTGTTACTTCTCGGCGTGCCGACGAATCAGATCGATCTTGACTTGTGCGTTATTGGCGTCGGCGCCGCGATCGTCCAACAGCTCGGCACGGTCGGCCTCGGCTTCCTTTTCCGCGCTCGCGTCGCGCGCCGCGAGGCGCGCCTCGAGTCCCTCTTCGACGATCTTGGTGGCCTCATCGACGAGCGCTGACACCATCTCGTCTTCGGGCACCACGCGAATGATCTGACCCTGAATGAAGAGATGGCCGCGGTGCTTGCCGGCCGCGATTCCGAGGTCCGCATGACGAGCCTCGCCGGGTCCGTTCACGACACAACCCATCACGGCCACCTGCAGTGGAATGTTCAGTGCGCTCAAGGCATCTTGCGCCTCGTTGGCCACCTTGATGACGTCAATCTCGGAGCGCCCGCAGCTCGGACACGCGATGAGGTCAAGTCCCTTGCGCTCGCGCAGCCCGAGTGACTCGAGCAGGGTGCGCCCGGCGCGCGCCTCCTCGACGGGGTCGGCGGTGAGTGAGTAGCGAAGTGTGTCGCCGATCCCCTCCGCGAGCAAGGTGGCGATCCCGGCGGTGCCCTTGAGGAGTCCTCCGGGCAAAGGACCGGCCTCGGTCACGCCGAGGTGCAGTGGATGATCGAAGGTCTCGGACGCCAGACGGTAGGCCGCGATCATGAGGGCGACCGAGGACGCCTTGACCGAGATCTTGACATCGTCGAAGCCGACTTCTTCGAAGTACGCGAGTTCAATACGTGCCGACTCAACCAACGCTTCGGGAGTCGCGCCGCCGAAACGTTCGTAGATGTCCTTATCGAGAGAGCCCGCGTTCACGCCGATGCGAATGGGCACGCCGCGGTCCTTCGCCTCACTCGCGACGAGTTTGATCTCCTCGGGCTTGCGTAGGTTGCCGGGGTTGAGGCGCAGTCCGTTCACACCGGCTTCCAGTGCGGCGAGCGCCATCTCGACGTGGAAGTGAATGTCGGCCACGATCGGCACGGGTGAACGCGGGACGATCTGGGCGAGGCCCTCAGCGGCAGCGCGCTCGTTGCAGGTGCAGCGCACGATGTCCGCGCCGTTGGCCGCCAGTGCGTAGATCTGTTCGAGCGTGCCCTCGACGTCGGCGGTCTTGGTCGTGGTCATGGACTGCACCGAGATTGGCGCGTCGCCACCCACTTTGACGGAGCCCACGCTGATCTGGCGGGTGGGACGACGAGGCGTGATCAACGAGGAGGAGACTTCCATGTCTCTAGTCTGCCGCGTTCGAGGCGGGCGCCGTGCGCCCTTTAGAAGGGGTTGGCGATGGGGTGAGCGATGTCGAGGTACAGGGTGCAGGCAAACAGCACCAGCAGCGCGCTCATGAAGGCGTACACGACAGGAGCGAGCTTGTTGATATCGGCCCGGTAGA
Organism: uncultured Acidimicrobiaceae bacterium; assembly: GCA_963840595.1. GTDB lineage: Bacteria > Actinomycetota > Acidimicrobiia > Acidimicrobiales > RAAP-2 > RAAP-2. Next base: position 215,285 of record CAWIZQ010000003.1, on the reverse strand, counting down.
GCACGCCGCGCCGCGAGCGAATCCGCTCATAGGTGGCGATTGCCACGTACCCGCCATCGAGAGGCAACATGGGCAACATGTTCAACACGCCGACAAAGATGTTGACCAGGGCCAGGATCGTGATCAGCGGCAGGGCCCCGGCGTTCGCGGCTTGATCGGCGAAGCGCACCACTCCCACGATTGACGAGGGACGAGTGTCTTCATTTTTCACATTCGTCGCCGCCTTGGCGTCGGCGACTTGATGAAAGAGACTCGGGAACTCACCGGGCAGTCGACCGATGGCGACGAACGCGTCGCCCACGTAGTGGCCGATCTCGCTGAAGGAGTCGGGGATAGCGGCGAGGGGTGAGGTGTGCACCGTCAGTTCGGTCACCTCGATGCCGATGTAGCCGTGAGCCGGGAGAGGTTTCCCTCCGACTTTGATCGTTCGGCCGTTGACCGGGGTCACGTGCAAGAGTGAGAGAGTGACCGTTGCGCTCCACGACCAGCGTGAGATGCTCGCCCGCCGCGCCGTGCAGGATCTTGGTGAGCTGGTTGATACTGGTGATCGCGGTGCCGTCGATCTTCGTGATCTGGTCGCCGACGTGGAGTCCGGCCATCTGCGCGGCCGTCTCGCGGTGGCCCTGCCACGGCGTAAAGGAGCCCACTCCCACGTGGCTCGGAGACGGATTCCCAATGAAGGTGAGAGCGACCCAGGCGAGAGCGAGGGCCATGATGACGTGCATGATCGAGCCGGCCGACGCGAAGAGCACCTTCTTCGGATACGACGCCTCGCGGTAGGTGCGGGCCTCTTCATCGGCGGGTACCGACGCCTGCCAGGTCATGCCGGGCACCTTGACGTACCCGCCCAGCGGCAGGGCCCGGATGCCGTAGCGAGTCTCGCCGCGCTGGGTCGACCACAGGATCGGACCGAAGCCCACGAAGAAGTCGGTCACGAGCAGTCCCGCGCGCTTGGCGGTGATGAAGTGGCCGAACTCGTGGCCCATCACCATGAGCAGGATCAAAAAGATCACGAGAGGCAACGCCCAACCGACGAGCCACGTCAGCACACCCACGAAGGCGAGGATGCCGACAAAGAGCGTCCAGGGAGACTGGCGCAACGACGGAGACGCAGAGTCCATGACTACTTTTTGAGGCTAGCGTGCGCCAATCGTCGAGCGACGTCGTCGTTTTCGTACAGCGACGCCAAGTCTTCTAAGTCTTGTCCCGCATAGTGATCCATGGTGGCGGCCACGACTGGCACGATGTCGCACCAGTTGATCTCGTCCTTTAAGAAAGCCTCCACGGCCACCTCGTTGGCGGCACTCAACCACGCCGGTGCCGCGCCCCCCAGTCGCGCCGCCTCGTAGGCAAGCGTCAGCGCGGGAAAGGCGTCGACGTCGGGCGACTCGAAGGTCAACTCGAGCGACGACGTGAAATCCAATCGTCCGTACCCGTGATCGAGTCGGTCGGGTGCGCCCAGGCAGTACGCGATGGGCAGGCGCATGTCGGGATTTGACAGTTGCGCGAGAACCGAGCCATCGACGTACTCGACCATCGAGTGCACGATCGACTGAGGATGAACGACCACTTCGACGCGATCGACCTCGATGCCAAAGAACGCTGTCGCCTCCATCACCTCGAGTCCCTTGTTCATGAGCGTCGAAGAGTCGATGGTGATCTTGGCTCCCATCGACCACGTCGGATGGCGGAGCGCCTCGTCCTTGGTCGCGCCCTTGAGTCGCTCCTTCGACCATCCGCGAAAGGGACCGCCCGAAGCGGTGATGAGCAGGCGACGCACGTCGGGATAACCCAAGCCGTACGGTGAGCTCGCGAGGCACTGATGAATCGCGCAGTGCTCAGAGTCAACCGGGAGCAGTTCGGCTCCCGGCGTCGCGCGTACTTTGGCCACGAGTGGCGCGGCGGCGATGAGCGACTCCTTGTTGGCGAGCGCGAGGCGTCGGCCCGCGGCCAGGGCACCCAGGGTGACCGGCAGGCCCGCGAAGCCCAAGACCGCGTTCATCACGATGTCCGCGTCGCGTGCGAGTTCTTCGAGACCTTCGTCGCCCACCAGGATCTCGACGTCACCCCCGAGGAGGTCGGCGAGCGTGGCGCGATGCGACTCGGACTTCACGCCGACGCGCTTCACGTTGAACTCGCGCGCAATTGCCGCGAGTTCGCTCACCTGCTCGCCACCGGCGATCGACACGAGTTCGAAGCGCTCGCGTTCGCCGCGCAGTACATCGAGGGTCTGAACACCGATCGACCCCGTCGCTCCCAGTAACGCCACGCGGTGGCGCACGTGCGACATCGCTAACTCAGCTTGATGACGTGCAACAGGTAGTACATCGTCGGCAGCGCGAAGAGCAGGCCGTCGATCCGATCCAGGAGTCCACCGTGACCGGGCAGGAGCTTGCCGAAGTCCTTGAGACCTAGCGTGCGCTTGACCATCGATTCGAACAGGTCACCCAAGGGCACCACGATCGAGAGCGCCACCGCCGCTTCTACGCCGTGGGTCACCGTCCAGGGGCTGATAACGGGCAACAACAGCGCGCCGGCGATCAACGTGACGATCGTGCCGCCCACGGTTCCTTCGATGGTCTTGTTCGGCGAGAGCGTGGCGTTGAGCGGATGGCTGCCGAACCAGCGACCGGTGAACAACGCGGCCGCGTCGTTGCAGATCGTGAGCGCGACTGCCCCAAAGACAAAGGCCATGCCGTTGCGGTTGGGATAGGTGTGCGGCGCGAGCATCACGATCGCGTAACTACCCAGCACTCCCACCCAGGCGTAGACGAAGATCGTTGCGCCCAAGCCGTCAAGAACGTCGATCTTGTTGGGTGCAAACATGTACCAGATGAAGCCAAAGATGATGAGCAGCACCGTGACCGCGCCCACCACCACCAGGCCCTTGTTGTAGACCGCAATCCCGAGCGTTAGGACAGCAGCGATGCCCAAGATCGTCGCCGGGTGCGCTCCGACACTGCGAAATCCGGCGAAGGCTTCGGCGGCCGCGAGGGCGAGGGCGATGAGCACCAGCACGGTGAGTGCGAGGGGGCCCGCGAAGAAGACCCCAAAGACGACAATCGCGAGCCCGACGCCGGTCATGGTGGCGAGTGACACGTTGTTCGAGGTCTGGCGAACGGCGCGTCCAGCCAGCGGATTGTGGGTCACGCGCTGGCGCGTGCGTTGCTCGCGCTGGGGCTCGGGACGAGGGGCTTCGGCGACGGGCTCGTCGTCGACCTCCTCCACGCTCAGGTTGAACTCCCAGGGCCGCGAGTCGTCCACTTTGGCCTCGCCGGCGAGGAACGACGCGTCGAACTGCCCCTCGTGGGCAACCCAGTCAGCCTCACCCTCGCGCCAGGCGGGAGCGGGCACCGCGGACCACGGGTCATCGTCCTTGGTGCTCTCGCGCGCCACGACGATCGGCACTTGGCCCGTGGGCGCGTCAGTCCAGTGGGGCAACAACGTGTCGGGGTCTACGACGGGAGCGTCCTCAACAATCTCTGAGGCGATCTCGGCTCCGGTGATCGTGACGCGAGGGTCACTCGAACTCGCCACCGGGAACTGACCGGTGGGCTCGTCCTCGTACGTGCCGTCGTCGTCAGACTTCAAGAAGTTCCTGCTCCTTATGAGCCAACAGCTCATCGACCACGGCGACTTCGTCGTGGGTCATCTTGTCCAAGATCTTTTCGAGTCGCTCGATCTCGTCACTCGAGAGACTCTCTTCCTTCTCTAAGTTTTCGAGTTCCTGACGCGCGTGACGTCGCACCCCGCGCAACGCCACCCGACCTTCTTCGGCCTTGGTCTTGACGATCTTGACGAAGTCGCGCCGGCGCTCTTCGGTGAGTGCGGGAAAGTTCAGTCGAATGACCTGACCGTCACTCGAGGGCGTGAGGCCAAGGTTCGCGTTGCCGATGGCCTTTTCGATTGCGGGAATCGACGCCTTGTCGAACGGTGAGACGACGAGTAGGCGCGGCTCGGGCACCGAAAAGTTCGCCAATTGCTTGAGGGGGGTCTCGGTGCCGTAGTACTCCACGAGCAAGCCGTCGACGAGCGTCGACGTCGCGCGACCAGTGCGAACGGTAGCGAACTCGACCTTGAGGTGCTCGATCGCTCGCGCCATTTTTTCGCGCGTGTCGTCCATCACCAAGTCGACCAGTTCGTTCTCCATTACTTCACCAGCGTACCGACGGGCTCACCGTCGAGGGCGCGACCGAGGTTCCCCTCAGCCATCAGGTCGAAGACGCGAATCGGCAAATTGTTGTCTTTGCAGAACGTGATCGCTGTCATATCCATGACTCGCAGGTTTCTGGCGATGACTTCGTCGAAGGAGATCTCGTCGAACTTCTTCGCGTTGGGGTTCACGCGCGGGTCCTCGTCGTAGACGCCGTCGACTCCCCCGTGCGTACCCTTCAAGACAATCTCGGCCTCGACCTCGGCCGCGCGCTGGGCGGCCGGAGTGTCGGTTGTGAAGTAGGGATTGCCCATGCCCGCGGCGAAGATAACGACGCGCCCTTTTTCCAGGTGACGCACCGCGCGGCGGCGGATGTAGGGCTCGGCGACCTGGTTCATATCGATCGCCGACATGACGCGCGTCGCCCGTCCGTGGTTCTCAATCGCGTCTTGCAGTGCGAGGGAGTTGATCACCGTGCCCAACATGCCCATCAGGTCAGAGTTCGCTCGATTCATCCCGGCGAGTTCGCCGGTTGCACCGCGCCAGATGTTGCCGCCGCCCACGACGACCGCGAGTTCGAGGCCACCCCGTTCCATGGCCGCGGCGATCTCAATCGCCAGAAAGTCGACTGTCGATGCATCAATGGTTTCGTCGCTCGCGGCCGAGGCCAACGCTTCGCCCGAGAGCTTTAACACCATCCGACGCACGATTGTCCTATCCCCCGATGACTACTTGAGCGTACGCCGTTATCGTCGCACCCTTCAAGAACTGAGCCACCGTTTCTTTTTCGTCTTGTACGTAGGGCTGATCCAACAGGACGCGGTCCTTGTACCAACCATTGAGTCGACCCTCGAGGATCTTGGGAATCGCCGCTTCGGGCTTGCCCTCATTGCGCGTGATCTCTTCGATGGTCTTTCGCTCGGCGTCAACCACCGCGGCGGGCACGTCCTCGCGGCTGAGGTACTCGGGCTTGGCGAAGGCGATGTGCAGCGTGAGGTCGTGCGCCACTTCTTCGCTCGCGCCCTTCACGACCACGATGACTGCGTTCACGCCACGATTCGCCTGAATGTGCTGATAGGTGTCGATCACTTCGCCCGGCCCGGCCTCGAGACGATACACGCGACCGATCGAAATGTTCTCCTTCAGAGTCGTGAGCATCGTGTCGATGTTCTCCTTGAAGTGAGCGACGGACTGATCGCCGTCCGCCACGACGGCGGCCGCGATCTCGTCGGCCAGCGCCACGAACTCCTGGGACTTCGCGACGAAGTCCGTCTCGCAGCGCAGTTCCACGATGGCCGCGACGTTGCCGTCACGCACCACGGCGACCGCGCCCTCGCTCGCCTCGCGACTCGCACGCTTCTCGGCCGAGGCGAGACCCTGGATGCGCAGCAAGCGAATAGCCGCTTCCATGTCGCCGTCGGAGTCTTCGAGCGCTCTCTTGGCATCCATCATTCCCACACCCGTGGCCTGGCGCAGGTTCTGTACGTCCTTGGCGGTGATCGTCACCTTGAAATCTCCTCTTCGAATTTGTTGTCTTAGGCGCTGACGGTGCCGGTCGATGGAGTGACCGTAACCGCGGGCCGGTTCTGGCGGATAAAGCGACCCTCGGTGACCGCGTCAGCCATCAAGCGGCACAACAGCGATCCGGCCCGAATGGCGTCGTCGTTGCCGGGAATCACGTAGTCGATCACGTCGGGGTCACAGTTCGTGTCCACGACCGCCACGACGGGCAGGCCGAGCTTCTTCGCCTCGGTGACCGCGATGTGCTCCTTCTTCGTGTCGATCACGAAGATGGCGTCGGGCACGCGATCGAGGTTGGCGATACCGCTCAAGTTGCGGTCCAACTTCTCGAGCTCACGACTGTGGCGCAGCGCCTCGCGCTTGGGCATGTTGTTGAAGTCACCCGCGCGCTCCATGGCGCGCAGTTCGATCAGCCGCTTCACGCGACCAGCGACCGTGGAGAAGTTCGTCAGCATGCCGCCCAGCCAGCGCTGGTTCACAAAGGGCATGCCGCACGCCTTGGCGTAGTCCTCAATCGGACCCTGGGTCTGCTTCTTGGTGCCCACGAAGAGGATCACGCCGCCACCCGCGACCAGGTCGCGCACGTAGGCGTAACTGGTTTCGATGCCCGCGAGGGTCTTGCGCAGATCGATCAGGTAGATCCCGTTGCGCTCGCCGAGAATGAAGCGACGCATTTTGGGGTTCCAACGGCGGGTCTGGTGCCCGAAGTGCACGCCCGAGTCCAACAGTTCCTGCAGTGTGACGAGTGCCACGATCAGTTTTTCCTTTCGTATGGTTGCTTCAACCCCGCGGGAGCACCCCGAAGGGGCGACCGTACGAAACCGCGAGGACAACTCACTGCTCCCCCACTCTGGGAGAGCCCGTCTAGTGTACCGGTTTTGAGGTGTCTAGCCCCGCGGGTGAGTGTCGTGGTGCACGTTCTGCAGACGCGACTTCGACACGTGGGTGTAGATCTGGGTGGTCTTTAAGTTCTCGTGCCCGAGAAGTTCTTGGACCACGCGCAGGTCCGCGCCCCCCTCCACGAGGTGCGTGGCAAAGGTGTGGCGCAGCGCGTGGGGATACACGTGGCCCTGGGACACGCGATGATCCAGGATGCGCCGCACGTCACGGCTGCCCAGGCGACGCCCGCGCCGATTGAAGAAGAGAGCCTCGGGTGGCGACTCCTCCTTGCGCACGTCATCGCGCGCGTCGTCAATCCACAGCCGTACCGCCTCGAGCGCCTTGCGGTGCAGAGGCACCAGGCGCTCCTTGCGGCCCTTGCCCAGCACACGAATGAGGCCACTGGAAAAATCGACGCTCTCGATGTCAAGACCGCACAGTTCCGAGACGCGCAGTCCCGCGCCATAGAGAACCTCGCACACGGCCCGATCGAGTACGGCCCACTCGTCTTCACCCCAGTCGTCGTCCAAGAGGTCTTCGAGCTGCTCGCGCACCACGACTGTGGGCAGGCGGTGCGTGGCCTTGGGAGCGAGCAGACGCGCGGAGGGATTGCTCTCGATGTGTCCGCGCTCGAAGAGCCACGCGAAGTAACCACGCAACGACGCCCGACGACGCAGGACCGAACTGCGCTCGTCGCCACGACTGGTCATATAGACCATGTAGTCGCGCAGATCGCGCTTGGTCACACTGGCGGGGTCCAGCCGGTCGCGGCCGTCGGCCCACGTCACAAAGGCCCGCAGGTCGCTTAAGTAACTTCGGGTCGTGGCCGGTGAGCGATCCAGGGCCTGGAGGGTCTCGGCGTACCCGTCGATGCGCCACCGCCTCGCGGTGCGCTCGCTCACAGTCACGGCCGACACGTCCCCAGGCTAGTGATAGTCGGCTTTGACGACGGGTTTCAGTAGTCTTGGCGGAGTCTGAAGGAGTGTCGATGTCTCGTATTTTGATCGTCGAAGACGACGACCACATTCGCACCGCGTTGCGACTCATGTTCGAGGGTGAGGGATTCACCGTGGACGACGCGCCCACGGGAGAACTAGGGGTCGCGATGTTTTCGCGCATGACCTCGGACGTCGCAATCGTCGACGTCATGCTGCCGGGCATGACGGGTTTTCAGACCTGTGAGGCCCTGCGCGCGACGAGCGACGTGCCGATCGTCATCGTCTCGGCCCGGGACGAAACGGTCGACGTCGTGCTCGGCCTGGAGTCCGGGGCGGACGACTACGTCACCAAGCCCTTCGTGCCTGAAGAGCTCTTGGCGCGGGTGCGCGCGCACCTGCGTCGCCGGCCTGACAAGAGCACGCACGCGTTTCAGTTGGGTGAACTCCACGTGATCCCCGACGAGGGCGTCGTGCGTCACAGTGACGGTAGTGAACTGCACCTCACGTCCACGGAGTTTCGCCTGCTCACGGATTTGGCGGCCGCGAACGGCAAGGTGCTCTCGCGCGAAGATCTTCTCGAGCACGTCTGGGGCTACGACTACTTCGGCGACAGCCGTCTGGTGGACGTGCACATTCGGCGCCTGCGCATGAAGATTGAGCCCGACCCCGCCAGTCCCACCTACCTCGTGACGGTTCGAGGAACGGGCTACAAGCTGGTCATCTAATGCGTCAGCGGAGCCTGCGCTTTCGGCTCCTGCTGACCTTTGGCCTCGGTGCGGTCGTCCTGTCGGCGCTCTTTGCCACGCTCACCTACGAAGGCGTTCACCACGAACTGGTGAGCAATCTCCAGCACACGGACCTGCACGAGAGTTACGAAAACGCCGAGATCGTGCGCTCCACCCTCTACTCCTCGGCCCCGGACCTCGAAAGCATCGTCAACTCGATCGAACACGCCACGGGCTCGGGTGTACTCGTCAAGACCTTTGGCCAGTACCTCGCAACCAGCCAGGGCGCCTCCAGCCGCGAAGTGCCCTCGGCCGCCAGCGCGCTCGTGGCCAAGGGCGAAGCGACCGCTCAGATCATCAAGATAAACGGCGAGCTCAACTTCGTGGTGGGTGTGCCCATTCCCGCCGTCCAAACGCAGTTCTTCGAAGTGTTCCCGATGGCATCACTCGAACGATCCCTCGAGACGCTGCTACACAACCTCTTACTCGGCGCCCTCGCGACGTCGCTCTTAGGCATCGCAGGCGGGCTGTGGGTGGCGCGACGAGCGGTCCAGCCGCTGGCGAGGGTCTCGCACGCCGCGGTCGCGATCGCCGGGGGCAACCTCTCGACGCGCCTCGAAGTCACGAACGCCGACCGCGAAGTTCAACAGCTCACCGAGTCCTTCAACGAGATGGTCGGCCAACTCGTAGATCGCTTGGAGCGCGACGCCCGCTTTGCGAGCGACGTCAGTCACGAGCTGCGCTCGCCGCTCACGACGCTCGCCACGACCTCGAGTGTTCTGCAACAGCACCGCAGCGAACTCTCTCCCGCGGGCCAAGAGAGCCTCGACCTGCTGAGCGCGGACCTGTCGATCTTTCAGTCTTTAGTCGAAGACCTCCTCGAGATGGCTCGCAGCGACGCCGGCGCTGTTCCCCTGGTGATCGAGACGGTAAACGCGATCGAACTCGTGCGACAGTCAGTTCGCTCCTCCGCGCGTCGCCACGGGCTGGCCGAGCCACCGGTCACGGTCGGTGCGTCGGTCGTGTCGCCCGTCATCTCGGTCGACCGGCGCCGCTTCGAACGCGTCATCGCCAATCTGATCGACAACGCCCACTACTACGCCGGTGGCGCGAGCGAAGTTCGCATCGACGTGGAGGGCCACCTACTCGCCATCAACGTCGATGACGCAGGCTCCGGTGTACCTCTCGAAGAGCGAGAGGCCGTCTTCGAGCGATTCTTTCGTGGCCGGGCCGCCCACGACCGTGGAATCTCTCGCGGCACCGGGCTCGGCTTGGCCCTGGTGCGCGACCACGTGCGCGCCCTCGGCGGCACCATTCGTGTCACCGAGAGCCCCGAAGGTGGCGCTCGCTTTCAGATCGTGCTGCCCTACCGCGACGAGGTGGACGAATGAGGCGTCGCGTCGTGCCCCTCTTGTTGCTCGGCGCGCTCGCGCTCTCGAGTTGCACCCTGGTGTCACCCAACGCCACGCCCATTCGTATCCCCTCCAAGAACGTGCCCTTCGGCCTCTTGAACGCGACGATTCCCGGTACCAATCACGCTCGCGTGCGCTTCATCACCCAACCCGTCTACATCGTGGACGCCTCGGGCCACCTCGCCCCGTCGAGTCGCATCGTGCCCTCGCCGCCGGCGCTCGCCACCGTCGTCGAACAGCTCCTGCTCGGGCCTACGGATATCGAAACGTCCGCGGGCTACACCTCGGCCCTGCCCAAGATCCCTCGTCGTGATCTCGGCCGATGTGGTCAACGACACGGGCTACATCAACTTTGCCACGCCTCTGACGTCGCTCCCTCGGTCCCAGCAACTTCTCGCGATTGGGCAACTCGTTCTCACCGCCGATGTCGTCGGGGCGACCAAGGGTCTGGAGATTCGTGTGGCGGGCACACCGCAAGAACTGCTGCTACCGAATGGCAAGCGGACACTCCTCGCCACGCCGTCCGACTTTCAGAGTTTGTTGAACGCTTAAGAGGCGGAGGCGGGCCGCAACGCCGGGGCCGCGTTCCACAAGTGCTCCAGGTCGTAGTAGTCGCGCGAACTCTCATCGAAGACGTGCACGATGACGTCACCGTAATCAAGCGCGACCCACTGCGCACTTCCGAGACCTTCCACGTGGTTGGGCTTCACGTCGAGAGCGACCTCGATGAGTCGCTCAATCTCGTCGGCGATCGCACGCACCTGGCGGTCGTTGCGCCCCGACGTGATGACGAGCGCGTCGAAAGCATCCACGAGCTCACGCAGATCCAAGATGACGGTGTCGATGCCGAGTTTTTCTTCGCTCGCCACGACCGTCGCGTTCAGCAGTGTCGTCACGTACGTGGAGTAAGTGCCGCGAGACAACTCGCCGCTCGTCACCGTGTCACTCAGTGGGACGTCCCTAGAACGATGAGTGCGGCAAAGAAGGGAACGGCCGTCACGACGATGCCGACAACGGCATAGCGCTGTTTGGTTCGGCGTGTGTGTTGACGTCGCGGAGCGACTTCGAGAGAGTCCAGTCGTGTCGACTGCGCCTCGCTCAGGTCAAACAACCGAACTGCCATTGCTTCGACTCTAGCCTCGGGCCTTGACGTAGAGAGGAATAACACTCTCGGGCAGGAAGTTTTTCAGATCTGTCTCGCTCAGTGACATGTCACGTATGAACGTACTCGACAGATCAACTGGTTGCATATCAATCTCGTAATGCCGCCATCCTTCTGGTGGTTCGATCGACGAGCCGGGGCGCGGCACGACGCCGACCTCAACAAGTTGACGTAACTCTTCGGCCTCATGCCAGGCGTTCAACTGCGACGCGAGATCAGCCCCCACGATCAGGTCCACGGCGTCTGAGTTCACAAGAAGTTCACGCACCGTATCGATCGTGTAACTCGGTCCGGCGCGACGAATCTCCATGTCGGAGACCTCCACGAGCGCAATGTCGTCGAAGGCCGCGTGCGCCATGGCGAGACGCACGTCCGAGGACAGCACGTTGGGTCCCTTGCCGTAGGGCAGTCCGGCCACCGTCACCACGATGCGATCAAAGCGCCCGCTCGCCGATGCGGCCCTCAGGGCCGCCACGTGGCCCAGGTGCGGCGGATCGAACGTGCCCCCAAAGAGGCCGAGATGACGATCGCGCACCGCCGAATCCTACGTGTATTGATCGATTGTTCCCCGAACCCTTAGGCTTACCCAATGGAGACACCGTCCATCGAGTGGACGCCCAGTGGTTGGCGCGAGTTCTCGGCGGCCCAGAGCCCGACGTGGCCCGACGCCGAGCACCTGGCGCGCGTGGAAGCCGAGCTCGCCACCAAGCCGCCGCTCGTCTTTGCCGGAGAAGCCCGGCGTCTCCAGGACCAACTCGCTCAAGTGGCTGATGGCAAGGCGTTTCTGCTCCAAGCCGGCGACTGCGCGGAGTCGTTCCACGAAGCATCGGCTGACGCTATCCGTGACAAGTTAAAGGTCATCTTGCAGATGGCCGTCGCCCTTACCTACGCGGCGGGCGTGCCGGTCATCAAGGTCGGACGCATCGCGGGCCAGTTCGCCAAGCCCCGCACCGAGGAGTTCGAAGAGCGCGATGGCGAACGCTTTCCCGCCTTTCGCGGGCACATCGTCAACTCCGAGGAGTTCACGGCCGAGGCGCGCCGCGCGGATCCCGAACGGCTGCTCGCCGCGTACCACCAGAGCGTCTCCACGCTCAACTTGCTGCGCGCGTTTACAACGGGTGGCTACGCCGCGCTCAGTCGCGTGCACGCGTGGAACCAGGAGTTCGTCGCCAACTCTCTGGAGGGCAAGCGCTACGAAGTCATCGCCGATGAGATCGAACGCGCGCTCGCGTTCATGAAGGCCTGCGGCATCGACCTCGCCGATGATCAGGCGTTACAGGCCGTGGACTTCTACACCAGTCACGAAGCGCTCATCCTCAACTACGAACAGGCCCTCACGAGGCGTGACTCACTCACCGGTGACTGGTACGACTGCTCGGCCCACCTGCTCTGGATCGGCGACCGCACGCGCCAACTCGATGGGGCGCACGTCAACTTCCTGCGTGGAGTGTCCAATCCCCTCGGACTCAAGGTCGGACCATCCATGGGCGTCGATGAACTGCGGCGCCTCGTCGACGTGCTGAACCCGCAGAACGTGCCCGGTCGACTCACTCTGATCTCGCGCATGGGCCATCAGCGCATCAGCGAACTACTGCCCCCGCTCGTGGAGGCACTGCGCGACGATGGTCGCCACGAACTGTGGACGTGCGATCCCATGCACGGCAACACCTTCGTCGCCTCAGGTGGGCAGAAGACGCGCCGCTTCGACGACGTGATCAACGAGACGTCGCAGTTCTTCCTCGTACACCAAGCGCTCGGAACGTGGCCGGGGGGCCTGCACATCGAACTCACCGGCGACGACGTCACCGAGTGCTTGGGTGGCGGATCGCGCCTCGACGAAACCGACCTTGACGTGAACTACACGACCATCTGCGATCCGCGACTCAACGCCACCCAGAGCCTGGACATGGCCTTTCACGTGGCCGAGTACCTTCAGCGCTACTCCACGCCCAGCGGTGACAGGTCGTTGTAACGAAGCAGGCGCAGGGCGCCGTCGTGAAACTCGATCTCGGTCATCGAGAGGTGCTCGATGCGCGGGCGCAAACGCACGGATGCATCCAGACCCTGATAGATCTTCATCGCCTGTTCAATGACGCCGCCGTGCGAGACGATGACGACCAGTTCGTTGGGGTGTCGCGCGACGATTGAATCGATAATGGCCACGCAACGCGCGTGAAACTCAATCAGCGACTCGCCTCCGGGCACGTTGCGCTGTCTCGGATCGACGTTCCAGTCCGGTAGCTCGTAGCGGTCTTCGATCTCGGACCACGTGAGTCCGTCGGCGACGCCCACTCGTAACTCGCCGAGGTCTTCCTCGCGACGCGCGGTGAGGTCGGGATTGATGGCGCTCAAGACGATCGTGCCCGTTTCGATGGCACGAGGGAGCATCGACGTGTAGAACGCCGTCGCGCCGCGAAGTTCGCCCGTGATTGACAGACGCCGAGCGAGGGCTCGCGACTGGGCCCGTCCGAGCTCCGTTAACCCGCCATCGCCAATCGGACCGCCCGCGAGGCCACGCTCGTTGGCAACGCACTCGCCGTGGCGGATAAAGACGAGTCGCGTACCCGTGGGCGCCGGCCCGCGTTGGCGAAAGCCTTCGGGGGGCAGTCGCTCGGCGAGGCTCACGCGAGTTCGCCGACGAACATTTCGAGTTGGCGCAGCGTGCGGCACTCGATGACGCGATCGCAGTACGGCGCATACTGTGACACCACGGAGTCACCGCTGTCCCAGTACGTCGTGGGCTCGGGATTCAGCCAATAGACGGCCTTGGCCCGTCGGTGCAGGTCAGCCAGTACCTCGGCGTGGGCCTGGTGGTAGTTGTTGCGTGCGTCACCGAGGATCAACACGGTCGAACGCTTCGTCAGGGAGCGGGCGTAGCGATCGTGAAAGGTCGACAGTGCCCGGCCGTAGTCGGAGTGGCCGTCAAAGGCGATGACGTCCGCTTCGGCGTTGATCTTGAGGACGGCGTCGGCCGGGTCCTCGACGCCTTCGAAGAGGTGCGTCACCTCATCCAGGCCATCGACGAAGACGAAACTGCGCACCTTGGAGAACTGCGAGGAGATGGCGTGCACCAGGTGCAGCGTGAAGCGGGCAAACGAGGCGACGGAACCCGAGACGTCGGCGATCACGAAGATCTCCGGTTTGGCCGGCCGCGGCGGCTTGAAGCGAAGATCGAGCGGAACGCCACCGGTCGACAGGCTCCGACGCACGGTGTGTCGTAGGTCAACGGGCCCGCGCCGACGTCGCCGGCGCTTGCGCGCGAGTCGCACCGCGAGTTTGCGACTCAGGGGACGAAGGGCTCGCTCAAGCTGAGCCATCTCATCGCGATTGGCGTGCATGACGTCTAAGTCCTCGGGCAGGGGCTTGCGCACGGACTTGGCGAGAGCTTCCGAGCCGCGATCCTCGACCAGACGTTCTCGGATCTCGCGCTCGATCTCAGCCTTGAGTCGCTCAATGCGCGCACTCGCCTCGTCGCGCGCGAGTCGCTGGCTGAGTGTGTCGCCGGTGTTTTCTCCCACGAGGCGCGCGTGGAGCTCCTCGAGTTCGAGGTTGCGCAGCGTGCGATACAAGTAGTACGTACCGCCGACCGGTCGGCCCGGTTCCATTCCCGCGTACCGCGTCACCGCCTCACTCGCTCCGGCACGCATCGAGGAGATATCCCCATCGCGCAGCGCGCGAAAGAGCATCTCGGCCAACTCCGCCGCACTCATCGAACCGGCCGCGCCACCTCCGCGTCCTTGGGGTCCTCTCCCTCGCGGGCCCGAGGCCCCGGCGGCATCATCCTGCGACGCGAGCTCGTCGTTGAGGAGATCCTCCGCGTTGTCCCACGAGCGAATCGAAAAGTACACCTCGAAGGCGTTATTGAAGACGGGCAGATGGTCGCCGTCTTTGACCAGGGTCGTAGCCAGAGTGGCGCGCAGCATGTTGCGATCACCGAGGTCGATCACCTCGACCGCCCGGGCCGCGTCAACGTGCTCGCTCATCGATACGGGGATGCCCGCCGCACGCAGTTCCCCGATGAAGTCGCCGAGCAGATTAAGCAACGGGCCTCGCGCGTCCGAGTAGTTCCTTGGTGGCGCGCTCGATGTCGGACTGATACTTGAGCAAGATGTGCAGGGTGGCGGCGGCGTCCTCGTCGCCGATTTCCTCGCGCCCGAGCACCACCAGCGTGCGCGCCCAGTCCAGGGTCTCGGAGACCGATGGGGCCTTCTTCAGATCGAGCGTGCGGAGCGACCGCACGACCTGGGCGATCTGCTCGGCGAGATTCTTGGTGATGCCCGGCACGCGCGAGACGATGATGTCGCGTTCACGCTCCACGGAGGGGTAGCCAATGTGCAGGTAGAGGCAGCGACGCTTGAGCGCTTCGGAGAGCTCACGGGTGTTGTTGGAGGTGAGAAAGACCATGGGGATCTGCTGAGCGCGGATCGTGCCCAGCTCGGGGATCGAGACCTGGTACTCCGAGAGAATCTCGAGCATGAGCGCCTCGGTCTCGAGTTCGACCCGGTCGACCTCGTCGATGAGCAGCACGACAGGGTCGGTGGCCGAGATCGCCTCCAGCAGGGGGCGAGTGAGCATGAACTCTTCGGCGAAGATGTCCTCTTCGAGGTCGTGCCACTCCTCGGCGCTCGAGTCTTCGGGCCGACCCGGCCTGGATACGCAGGAGTTGCTTGCGGTAGTTCCACTCATAGAGGGCCTTGGACTCATCGAGGCCCTCATAGCACTGGAGCCGAATCAGACGCGCGCCAATCGAGTCGGCGACCGCCTTGGCGAGCGCGGTCTTGCCCGTACCGGCGGGACCCTCGACGAGCACCGGTTTAGCGAGGCGGTCCGCGAGATACGTGACCGAGGCGATCCCGTCATCAGCCAGGTAGTCGTGTGCCGCCAGCAGTTGCAGAACTTCGCTCGGGGACTCAAAACGCACCGGCGGTACGCTCGCGAGGCCCAAGCGCAGGGCTAGTTCTTCGCGCGGATCGAGCGCCGTCATCGAATCTGCCCCTCTCCTCGCACGACCCACTTCAAGCAGGTCAGTTCGCGAACTCCCATGGGACCGCGCGCGTGCAGTTTCTGGGTGGAGATGCCGACCTCGGCGCCCAGGCCCAGCTCTCCCCCGTCGATAAAGCGCGTCGAGGCATTCACCAGCACCGCAGCCGCGTCCACGCGTCGCACCCAGGCGTCGGCGTGTTCGGCGTTCTCGGTGACAATCGCTTCGCTGTGCCCCGTCCCGTACCTCGTGACGTGCTCAATCGCCTCGTCGAGTGAGCTCACGACCTTCACGGCCAGAATCAGGTCCAAGAACTCACGAGCAAAGTCCTCGTCACTGGCGAGAGTCGCGTCGGGCAGAATCAGGCGTGCGCGCACGTCGGCTCGCAGCTCGACGTTGGGCATCGCTTCGGCGAGTGAGGGCAAGAACAATGACGCGACGGACTCGTGCACCAACAGGGTCTCGGCTGCGTTGCACACTCCCGGACGCGACGTCTTGGCGTTGCGCACGATATTGAGCGCCTGATCGAGTTGCGCCGACTCATCGACGTAGATGTGGCAGTTGCCGTCGCCGTCCAGCACGTAGGGCACGCGCGCGTTCTCGCGCATGGCCTTGATGAGGCTCGGTCCCCCGCGCGGAATCAAACAGTCGAGTACGTCGCTCATCTGCATGAACGCCGCCGCACTCTCGTGCGAGGTGTCTTGCACCAACGACACACTCGCAGCGGGCAGACCCGCCGACTCCAGCGCGTCCTGCCACAGCGTTACCAGGTAGTCATTCGTGCGTTGGGCGCTCTTGGATCCCCTCAGATAGGCCGCGTTGCCGCTGCGCACGCACAACCCCGCGACGTCCGTCGTGACATTCGGGCGATTCTCGTACACCACGCCGATGACACCCAGGGGAACGCGGAGGCGCTCGACGTGCAGCCCATTGTCCAGAACCTGCTGGTCTTGGGCCTCAAAGAGGGGATCCGGACCGTGGGCGATGGTGCGCAGCGCGCTCGCCATCGAGGACACCCGATCACTCGTGAGGGCCAACCGGTCCCGTCCCGGACCGGACTCGTGATAGTTCTCTACGTCCGCGTCGTTGACGCTGAGCAGGTCGATTTCGTTCTTGAGCAGACGGTCGGCCACGTCCTCGAGCACCGCTTGGCGGGTTTCGTTCGAGGACTGGGCCAGCTCCCGGGCGGCCCGCTTGACCTCGGCACCTTGTTGGCGCAGATCGGTGGTCGTCATTTCTTAAGCGTAATGGCCGCTACGAACGGCGAAGAAGGACGAGATCGTCACGATGGATGACCACGTCCTCGCCGTCGTCGAAGGACTCCGCGGAGACGCGCACCAGACCCTTGGCGACGGTCTCGCCGTCGGGTCCCTTCACCTCGACGGCGTCGCCTTCAGCGAAGTCACCGCTAAAGGACTCCACACCAACGCGCAGCAGACTGCGCCCGTCACGCTCGAGCGCGATGCGCGCACCTTCGTTGATCCGCAGAGATCCTTGGCTCGCCACGGCGAAGGCGATCCACGACTTGCGCGCCGAGAGGCGCGCAGGACGCGGGCGAAACGTGGTGCCGAAACCCGGAGCGTTGCTGGTGGCCAGAAGTAGCGCCCGGGGTGCGCGGGCCGAGGCGATAACCGTGGTTACCCCCGACCACGCGGCCATGTGAGCGGCCGCGAGTTTCGACGCCATTCCACCGCTGCCCACGCCCGAGCGACTGAGCCCGGCTGCTCGAACCAGGTCCGCGTCAAAAGCCGTGACCTCTTCGATAAGGGTGGCCGACTCATCCACCCGGGGATCGGCCGTGAGAAGCCCGGGCGTGTCGGTGAGGAGCACGAGGTGCGAGGCGCCCACGAGGTTCGCGACGAGGGCCGCGAGGCGGTCGTTGTCACCGAAACGGATCTCTTCGTCGGCGACGGCGTCGTTTTCGTTGATGACCGGCACCACGTGAAGAGCGGCGAGCGCTTCGATCGTGCCGCGGGCGTGCAAGTACTGACCCCGGTGCGAGAAGTCCAACGGCGCCAGAAGAACCTGTCCGACGCGCGCACCGTGCGGGGCGAACGCGTCGCGCCAGGCGTGCATGAGCAGGGGTTGTCCGACCGCGGACACGGCTTGGAGCGTCGCGGCGTCGCGCGGACGAGCTCGGCCCTCACCGACGTCCGCCCAGCCCGCGGTGATCGCACCCGATGTGACGACCGCCACCGACCAGCCATCCTCACGAAGGGTCACCACGTCGCGGGCGATGTCGCTTAAGACCGCCACGTCCACGCCGCCGCGATCGTCGGTCACCGACGACGTACCGACTTTGACAACGACGCTACGACTCGTCATCGTTTTCTTCCTCGAGCCGTCCGCTGCGCGCGAGCCGTTCGCGGCGCGTGGCGCGATGATGATCGGCGCGATCCAGACCGGTGTCGACCGCGTCGCGCCACCACTCGAAGGAGAGGTCGCCGACGCTGATGACGTCGCCGTCGCGCACGCCCGCGCGCGTGAGCAACCGGTCGACGCCCAACTCGCGCAGACGCCGCACGATCTCAGCCAGCGCCTCATCGTCGGTGAGATCGCTGAAGCGTGCCGCTCGGCGCGCGGCGCGACCCTCGACTCGCCAGTGCGCGTCGCCTTCGCGCTCGACGGTGATCTCTTGGGAGACGGGGCGATGAATGACAATCTCGCGCTGGTGCTCGGCCGCCTCGGCGGCGCGGGCCTCACTCACCAGGTGCGCCAGTTGGCTCACCAACTCATCCAGGCCCTCGCCGGTCACCGCCGAGATTGTCTCAACGCCAGGCATCTCGTAAGCGGCGACGTCCCCCTTGGATCCCACGACGATGCGCGGACGACTCAACAGGTCGTGCTGATACTCACCCAACTCCCCGAGCAGAATCGCCAACTGATCCTCAGGTGGGCTCGGAGCGAGTTCGGAGAGATCGAGGAGCACACAGAGGACTCGAGCGCGTTCGATGTGGCGCAGGAAGTCGTGTCCGAGACCTCGCCCGTCGGCCGCGCCCTCAATGAGTCCCGGTATGTCGGCGACCACGAACTCCGTGGCGTCGCCCGGGCGCGAGGCGCGAGAGCCGACGCGCACGACACCAAGGTTGGGCACGAGAGTCGTAAAGGGATAGTCGGCGATCTTGGGTCGTGCGGCCGAGATACGCGAGATCAGCGTCGACTTGCCGACGTTGGGAAATCCGATCAGTGCGACGTCGGCTTGGAGCTTGAGTTCCAGTTCGAACCAGTGCTCTTCGCCGAACTCACCCTGCTCGGCAAAGGCCGGAGCGCGTCGCTGATTGGACAGAAAGCGCGCGTTACCAAATCCACCGAGTCCGCCTTCGGCGGCGAGCCAACGCTCGCCCGAACTCGCCAGATCCGCCAGCAGTACGCCTTGGCCGTCGTAGACCATGGTGCCCACCGGCACCTCAACGATGATGTCCTTGCCCCGCGCACCGTGTTGGCGCTTCGAGGTGCCATGTTTTCCGTCGGTAGCGCGCCGAAAGGGGTGATCCTTGAATCCGAGGAGGGAGGCCTGATTGTGGTCGGCTTCGAGCCAGACGCTGCCGCCGTTTCCCCCGTCCCCGCCGTCCGGTCCACCCTTGGAAACGTGGGCCTCACGGCGAAAACTGACGCATCCGGCCCCGCCGTTGCCAGCTTTGGCGTGCAATTGGGCGCGATCGACGAAGGAAGACACGCAACCATCCTACGGAACGGGGTTTTCCCACGATTTTGGGACGCCGGCGCGATGGTACCCATCGAACGCGCACGACGCCGAACTGCCCCGAAAACGTGCGTTTTCCTGGTATTTGGGGCGTTTTGGGTGCCTGTCCAATAAATCCCAAGCGAGACCGCCTTCGACGAACACCCATTTCATCAGGCTCTTTAGAATGGCTCTGTGAGGATCACTGGCAATTCTTAGTCCGAAATCCGCAGAATTTCCCTTTTTTCCGGTAAAACTGACGGTGGCTGCTGGGAAGACCCAGTTCCGTTTCAGAGAAGAGTAAGGAGTCGACCGGTGAACAAGGCCGAGTTGGTAGAAGCAATTGTCGCCGAAAGTGGCGCCTCGAAGAACACCGTTGCCGAGGTTCTCAAGGCGTTCGAGGACGTCGTGGTCGGCAACGTCTCCAAGGGCGAAAAGATTGTGCTGTCTGGATTCCTGTCGTTCGAGCGCGTAGAGCGCAAAGCTCGCACCGCGCGCAACCCGCAGACCGGCGAGGCCATTCAGGTCAACGCCTCTCGGGCTCCGAAGGTCTCGATTGGCTCGACCTTCAAGAAGGCCGTCAAGGCGTCGTAGTTCCGCTAGTAACTAAGAAACCCCCGGGCGAGCCCGGGGGTTTCTTAGTTTTAGGAGGAAAACTCAGTCGGCGAGAACGTCAACTAGTTTTCTGCCGCCCCGGTAACCAAACTTCACGGTTCCCTCAGCGAGCGCAAACAGCGTGTCGTCCTTGCCGATGCCGACGTTGCGGCCCGGGTGGAACTGAGTACCGCGCTGGCGAACGATAATGCTGCCGGACTTGACGAGCGTGCCGTCAAACTCCTTGACTCCTAGACGCTGTGCCGCGGAGTCGCGGCCGTTGCGGGTAGATCCACCACCCTTGGTCTTTGACATGGGATCTCCCTAGGCCTTGGCCGAAATCTTGGTGATTTCGACGGTCGAGTAGTGCTGACGGTGTCCCCAACGGCGACGCTGAATCGCCTTGGGCTTGTAGGTCAGGGCACGAATCTTGGGGCCCTTCTCCTCACCGAGAATCTTGCCGGTCACCGTGGCGCCCTTGAGGGCCGGTCCAGCCACGACGGTGTCCCCGTCGACGAGCAAAACGGGCTGAAACTCAACATCGGCGCCAATGTCTTCGCTGCGCAGGTCAACGCGGACCACTTGGCCCTCGGTGACGCGCTCTTGGGATGTTCCTACACGGATAACGGCGTACATAAGGGTTCCAATCATAGCGGATTGAGAATAAGGCCACGGCCGGAGCCGCCTAAGAAGCTGTGTTCAGGCCCGACCTAGAGACCGGTGTTCACGATAAAGCCACGCCCGTCACACACCCCGCACACCACGGAGAGCGACTCGAGGAGGCCCTCGTTCACGCGCTTTCTCGTCATCTCGACCAGGCCCAACTCGGAGATATCAAAGACCTGGCTGCGGGTCTTATCGCGCGAGAGGGCTTGGCGCAGCGCCGAGGCCACGGCCTCGCGATTTCCCTTGGACTCCATGTCGATGAAGTCGATCACGATGATCCCGCCGATGTCGCGCAGTCGCAGCTGGCGCGCGACCTCATCGGCTGCTTCGAGGTTGTTGCGAAACACGGTCTCTTCGAGGTTGTTGGTGCCCACGTTCTTGCCCGTGTTCACGTCGATCACCGTGAGGGCTTCGGTGCGTTCGATGATGAGCGACCCACCCGAGGGCAAGAAGACCTTGCGATCGAGCGAGCGGTGCAGCTGTTCGTGCACGAAGTAGCGCTCAAAGAGCGGCAGCTCTTCCACGTCACGGTTGTAGAACTCGATGCGATCGGCCAGTTCGGGGTTGACGGCCATGACGTACTCGCGAACCTTTTCATAGAGGATCGGATCGTCGATGAGCACCGCGCGATACTCATCGTTGAGCTCTTCACGTAACACGCGTACCGCGAGGTCGAGGTCGCGGTACACCAGGCGCGGTTGATTGGACTTCGCGACTTCGCTTTCGATGGCCGACCACTTCTCCACCAGTGACGTCACGTCGCGCGCCAAGTCGTCGGCGGTCACGCCCTCGGCGGCGGTGCGGATGATGATGCCGTGCTGAGCGGGCTTGACGTCTTCGATGATCTTGCGCAACCGGCGCCGCTCACCGTCGGGCAAGCGCTTGGAGATGCCGATCGTCGAGGAGTTCGGCACGAGCACGGCGAAGCGCCCGGGCAAGGAGACCTCTTGGGTGAGGCGCGCGCCCTTGGCGCCGATCGCGTTCTTCGTGACCTGGCAGAGGACGGTCTGTCCCGCGCGGATCATCTCTTCGATGCGCTTGTTGTTCTGTGGGGCGCCGTCAACGTCGTCGTCGTAGGACACGTCGCCCTTATAGAGGACCGCGTTCTTCGGGATACCGATATCGACGAAAGCAAGCTCCATGCCCGGCAGCACGTTCTGGATTCGACCCACGTAGATGTTGCCGTCGATCTGGTTGGTCTCGTCGGCGTTCTTGGCGACCGTGTACTCAACCATCGAGCGACCCTCAAGGGTGGCGATGTGCGTGGCGTCAGCCGTGGTGTGTACGGCCATGAGGTAGCGGCCCTGGGCCCGGGTGCGCCGCTCTCCCCCGCGGCGGCGACGCGAACTCTTGCGTCCCGCGCCGTCTCCCGCTTCCGGGGCCGACGCCTCGACGGGGGCGTCCGTGGGGCGCCGCGTCGCCACGCCGTTGTTGGATTCGCGGTTCTCGCGGTTTTCGCGATTCTCGCGGTTACCTTGACCGCCCGAGCGTCCACGACCTCCGCGACGACGGCGACCTTGACCGGGGGCCGAGGTCGTGCCCGGCGACGCGTTGCGTCCCGCTGGTCGAGTGTCGCCTATTTGTGGGGCTGGACGGGTATCACCAATTCTGGGGCTAGATGATGAGGGAAGGGGTTGGATGGATTCGTCGCTCACGACGGGTACTCCTTGCGTACTTAGATAAGTAGACGCGGCGCATTCGGCCGCGCGAAGTCGCGCTCGGTGAAATACCGGCGTCGACCAGGTGAAAAAAACGAACGATCTGTTGGGTCGAGACGAGCAGGACTGCGACGCTTCCTAGCAGCTCTAGCGCAATGGCGATTGCCACGTCATGTCCTCAATGCTGTGCGTAACGGAGAATAACCTGCGTTAGCGCGACGTTCCTTCGCGTTCGACACCCTGTGTGCCGATACGCCCAACACCTTCAGGCTACCGCACCAGGCACTAAACCCTGCCCATTCACCCTGCCGCGAACACTGATTTCGTCACCCGCCGGGTGTGGTCGTGGTCGTTGTTGAGGACGTGTGCTTGGTCGGAGCGGTGAGAGCAGGGGTGAGTTGAACCGCGGGAATCGTGTGAGACACCAAGTAATTGAAGGTCTTGGCGACCACCGGGGCCGACGCGTCGGCACCATAGCCACCCTCACCGATCACGCACAGCACCACGTACTGCGGGTGACCCACCGGTCCAAAGCCCACGAACCACGAGTTGGGCTCTTCGTTCAGGCCGTTACTCGCCGTACCGGTCTTGCCAGCGATCTCATAGGACGACAGGTTGAAGTTGGCGTACTGGTGAAACGGCGGGTACGCCGTACCCGACGGACTGTTCACCACGCCCTCGAGACCTTGGAGTATCGGGTCGCGCACGCTCGCGGGCAGGTTCACGTGACCGAGCACGCGCGGGGTGTAACGAACGACCACCTGGCCGTGGGGGTTCACGACGGCCGCCGCCACTTCGGGGGCGTAGCGCGTACCGCCGTTGGCGAAGGTTGCGTACGCGTCGGCGAGGCCGATCGGGGTCAGTGCGGTGAGGCCCTGGCCAAAGGCCAGCTCGATGTTGTCACCGGCGTACCAGGTCTCGCGAGGAAAGGCGGCGGGGACTTCGCGGTGCAACTCTTGACGTACCTGAGGTGAGTCGACGCGACTGGAGACCTCAAAGGGCAGGTCAACGTTAGTGAGGCTGTTGAGCCCGTAGTCCGCGGCCACGTTCTGAATGGGGGTCTGGCCGTAGCGCGCGGACTGTGACCAAAAGAGGTATCCCAGGTTGTAGAAGTAGTAGTCCGATGAGACCGTCAGGGCCTCGGGGAGATTGATCTCGCCCGCCGCCGAGTGGTCGTCGTCGTGAAATGAGCAGATGCTCCCCGCCACGGCCTTACAGTTGGGCACCTTGAAGACGCCGGTGTCGTCGACGTCCGTCGACGCCGACATGATGCCGGTCTGCAGCTCGGCGGTCGCGGTGACGAGTTTGAACGTACTGCCCGGGGTATAGAGACCCTGAATGGCGAAGTTGTTGAACGCGCCTTCCCCGCGCAGAGTCTGATACTCAGACTCGGTCAGTCCCTTGACGAAGGAGTCCAGGTCGTACGACGGGTAACTGGCCATCGCCAGAACCTGGCCGTTTTGGGCGTTCAACACCACCGCCGCACCATTGATCGCCTCGGGCACCTTGTGCGAGACCGGGTCGACCGAGTGCCGGTCCGCCAGGATCTCGTCCTGGAGATTGTTCTCGAGATCCTTCTGGAGCCCCGAGTCGATATTCAACACCACAGAGTCACCGACGGTCGCCGGGGTGCTCTTCAGGGTCGCCAGTACGTTGCCCGTCGGGTTGACTTCGAGCGTGCTCGTACCCTGCTTGCCGCGCAGGTATTGCTCGTAGTACGCCTCGATACCGGTTTTGCCGATGGTGGAGTCTTGTTGGTAGCCGGCCTTGGGATCGGCGTTGATCTCTTGTTGCGTGATGGGCCCGACGTAGCCCAGCACCTGGGCCGCGACGTTACCTCCCTGAGGGTAGTCACGCTGGGAGATGTTCAGCACGGTGACCCCGGGAAACTCTTTGGGGTGCAGCTTGATGTACTGCACCTCACTCGGCGGCGCGTTGGCCATGATCGGTGCCGGTTCGTACGGGCTGTACTGCTGGTTCAGGAGGTCCCCGTCGATCTTCTTGACGCTGATTCCCGTGAGTGAGGAGAGTGAACCCTTCACGCTCGGGTAGAGAGTGGCGAGTTCGCGCGACAGACGGATCTCGGTCGTGGTCGTGTTCGTGACCAACGCCTGTCCTTCGCGATCGAGGATCTCGCCGCGCGTGGCGGGCACCGTGATGGTCTCTTCGGAGTTCGAGGTGACGTTGTGGTACGAGGCCTTGTAGTCCACCACCTGCAAGAAGAAGAGACGCACGACGAGCGCGGCAAAGAGGATGAGAAAGAATCCTCCGATCACGAACCAGCGCCGGGCCGGACGCACCTCCACGTTCCCCGGCGGGGCGATGAGGTCGCGAATCCCCACGGTCTTGGGTTCGTTGATGTTGAGTCCCCGACCGCGAAACGGGTGCAGTGAGACCCACGGTCGCCACAGCCGTGACCACCACGAACCGGTCGGTCGATTACGCCACGAACTACTCATCGCCGCGTCCCACCGAAGTTTCCGGCCCAGCGGGCCAGACGCGTCATGGGACGAGCCAGGACGAAGAACGCCACGGCGTTCACCACCATTGAGGCGAAGAGACTGTCGCGCCAGAAGGAAAAGTTGAGCGTGAAGAAGCTCGCCCCGACGAAGAGCGCGGGTGCAATGAAGCCGGCTGCGGCCGCGATCAGTGGCGTCACCCACCACGCGGCCGAGTCCAGGTCCCCCACACCCTCCTTACCCAAGCGCGACGCGCCGTACGCGAGGATCAGCGCCACGACGACGGTCAGCCCGAAGGGAGTGACGGCGTGGGTGTCAAAGAACACGCCCGCCACGACCGCGCACCACAGCGCCAAAGTGGTCAGTCCCGCGAGACCCATCGCGAGGGGCCAGAGCCACACCAGCATCACCACGACGCCCGCAATCCGCAGGCTCGAAAAGATCGACAACTGAATCGCGACCACCACGAGCGTGACGATGGTCACGGGCAGCAGAACTCGCCTCACGCGGCGGGTTCCCAGAGAACAACGTCGAGATACGACAGGTGGCGTAGGTCCGCGGCCGGCTGCAACGACAAGTTGTACGTGGAGGCCCCGGGCGTCAGCGTGACTGCTTTGACACTCGCCACCGGAAGTCCCACGGGAAACAGCCCGCCATCAAGTCCGTCGGTGAAGAGTTTGGTCCCTTGCTCCACGCCCGAGTCCGTGGGCACCGATGTCGCCCCGAGTCCGTTGTTCACGCCACGTCCCGACACCACGAGATCGCTCGTGCTGTGAGCGAACGTCACGCCCACCAGTGAGTGCGTGTCAGTGATCAGTTGAACCGTCGACCCACCGGACGTCGTGGAGATCACGCGTCCCACCAGTCCCCCGTTGGCGACGACCGGCATGCCCACGAGGATGCCGCTGCTGCGTCCCTTGGAGATACCCACGGTGGCCGAGAAGTTCGTGGGCGAGTCCGTGGTGACCAGAACCGCGACCGTGGGCAGCGAGCTCACGAAGGGCACGTCGAGTTGGGTCGAGATCTGTTGGAGTTGGCGTGAGTAGGACCACTCCTCATTCAGGCGCTCGTCGGCCTGGGCGAGCTGGCGACGCAGCTTCTGGTTTTGAGCGACCACGTCGCTGTAGTCGATCGCGCCCGCAAAGAGGTGACCGAGAGGATGCGCAATGGTATTGACTGCCCAGCTAAAGGGCGTCAGGACAATGTTGGCCCCGCCGCGCAGACCCGAGGAGACTCCCGTCGTGAGATACAGGATCAGCAGGGTGAATGCGATGGCGACACTGAAGGTCCACGTGCGTCGCCGCGAACGATCGGTGGCCACGGGGTTAGCGCGAAGGACTGGTCTTCAACATGCGCGCGAAGACGTCGATCTCTTCGAGGCACATGCCACTACCGAGCGCCACGCAGTTCAAGGGGTCATCCGCCACAATGATCGGCATATTGGTCTCGTACTCCAGGCGAGCAGCCATACCCGCCAACAACGCCCCGCCCCCGGTCAGGACAATACCCTGTTCCATCAGGTCAGATGAAAGTTCCGGCGGCGTACGGTCGAGCGTCACCTTGACCGCGTCGACGATGGCCTGCACCGGTTCGGAGATGGCCTCGCGAATCTGTTCGGTCGAGATCACCACGGTCTTGGGCAGACCGGTGACGAGGTCGCGGCCGCGAATCTCGGCGCGCAGTTCTTCTTGCAGCGGGAAGGCCGAGCCGAGTTGAATCTTGATCTCTTCTGCGGTGCGCTCACCCAGGGCGAGCTGGAACTCTTTCTTCACGTACGCCACGAGCGCTTCATCGAGTTCATCGCCGCCGACACGAATTGACTGACTGGTCACGATGCCGCCGAGTGAGATCACCGCGACTTCCGACGTGCCGCCGCCGATGTCGACGACCATGTTGCCGGTCGGTTCGTGAATCGGCAGTCCCGCGCCAATGCCCGCCGCCATCGGCTCTTCGATGATGTACGCCTTGCGCGCGCCGGCGAACTCGGCCGCCTCCATGACCGCGCGCTGCTCCACACCGGTGATGCCCGAGGGCACGCAGATGACCATGCGCGGCTTGGCGAAGCGACGTTGGTGCACGCGGTGGATGAAGTAGCGCAGCATCTTTTCGCAGATCTCGAAGTCGGCGATGACCCCGTCCTTCAGGGGGCGAATCGCCTGGATATTGCTCGGGGTACGCCCAATCATCCGCTTGGCCTCGGCGCCCACGGCCAGGGGCTTGCCGTCCTTGATGTCGATCGCCACCACCGAAGGTTCGTTGAGCACGATGCCGCGCCCACGCACGTACACCAAGGTGTTTGCGGTGCCTAAGTCGACCGCCATATCACGACCTAATAGTGAGAACCGACCATCAACCATAGATTTCCTTTAGGACGCGACCCTGTTGGTATCCCTACAAGGCTAGGACATCTGTGGTGATCGCGACCAGCCGAGAGCGTTTATTTCGCGTTTGGGAAGAAGATTGCAATCTCGCGTTGCGCTGATTCAACCGAATCTGAGCCGTGAACAAGGTTTTCGGTGGTGTGCGTCGCGAGATCGCCGCGGATCGTTCCGGGCGCTGCGTCGACCGGATTCGTTGCACCCATCATCGTACGAACGATCTGCCACGTGTCCTCGGGACCCTCGACGACCGCAATCAAAGAGGGCCCCCGGGTAATGAAGGCCACCAGCGGATCGAAGAACGCCTTACCCACGTGCTCGGCGTAGTGATGCCGGGCGGTCTCGACGTCAATGGTGCGTAGCTCCGCGGCCACCAGTCGCAACTCTCTGTCCTCCAGGCGAGCCACGATCTCACCCACCAGGCCGCGTTCGACGGCGTCAGGCTTGATGATGACGAGGGTTCTCTTCACGCCGGGCAATCTAGCAGCGTCAGGAAAGATGTCGAGACGTAATGCGCAACACCTCGCCGCGCACTTCGGCCACCAGATACAGGCTTCCCGCGACGATGATCAGGTCGTCGTCGTTCGATCGCTCGCGTGCGTGCGCGAGCGCGGCGCGCGAGTTGGGATGCTCATAGGCGATCGCCCCGTGCCGCTGCAGTACACGGACCAGTTCGTTTGCGGGAACGGCGCGCGGTGAGTTGGGCGCACAACAGTAAAACTCACTGAAGCTCGCCCCGACGAGTGGGGTCACCATGTCGTCGAGGTCGCGACCGGTCAGCATGCCGAGCACGCAGCGTCGCTCCCCTGACACGTCAAAGGCTCCATCGAGCGTCGCGACGAGTGCGCGCATGCCCGCGGGGTTGTGTGCGCCGTCCACGACAATGAGTGGGTTGCGCGCGATGACTTCCAGTCGTCCGGGCATGCGCGCACTCGCCATGGTGGTGGTGACCACGTCCTCGCCGAGCGCCCGCCCAAGAAACGCCTCGGCCACGACGATGGCCGTAGCGGCGTTGACTCCCTGATGAATGCCGTGAAGCGAGACGAACACGTCCTCGTACTCGGCGTACGGAGTGCGCAGCGAGATAGCCCGACCGCCGAGTGCGAGTTCGTTCTCGCGCAGCTCGAACTCCTCACCGATGCGCCACAGCGTCGCGTCGAGTTCGCGCGTCTTCTCGTCGGCAATCTCCACGACAATCGCGTTGGTCGTGGCGATCACGTTGATCGCGTCGTGACGAAAGATGCCGACCTTGTCCGACGCGATGGCACTCACCGTCGGGCCGAGCACGGCGGTGTGATCGAGGTCGACGTTCGTGAGAACCGCGACGTCGGAGTCGATGACGTTCGTCGAGTCCCACGTGCCCCCGAGGCCGACTTCAATGACCCCGACGTCCACTCCTTCGTCCGAGAAGTGCAGGAAGGCCCCGACGGTCAAGAGCTCGAAGCGCGTGAGGGTAATGCCGCTCACGGCCTCGGCGTCGGAGAGCCGCTCCATCAACGCAATGAACGCTTCGTCGTCGATGGCTTCGCCGTTCACCGCGATGCGTTCGTTCACCGCGTGCAGGTCGGGACTCGTGAAGGTCCCCACCCGTAGACCGGTCGCGCGCAGCAACGCGCTGGTGAGAGTGGTCGTGGTGCCTTTGCCGTTGGTGCCCGTGATGTGGATCGTCGGGTAGTCGTGATGCGGGTCGGCGAACTGCACGAGGAGTTCCCGAATGGGTTCGAGGCTCGGTACTAACTGATGATTCGGCGCCAAACGCTCGAAGTCAATGTGCGATTCCAGCCACGACAACGCTTGCGCGTACGAGGAAAACCGCACGCTCTAGCTGGCGCGACGAGTTCGCGTCGCCTTTCGCATTTCGTACGTGGGAACGTCGTGCTGACGCACCGAAGCCGCGGTGACCACGCATTTCACCACGTCACTACGCCCGGGCACGTCGAACATGGGCTCCAAGAGCACGTGTTCGAGGATCGAACGAAGGCCTCGCGCACCGGTACCGCGCTCCAGGGCCAAGTCGGCGATCGCCTCGAGCGCCTCGTCTTCGATGACGAGTTCCACGCCGTCCATCGCGAGCACCTGTTGGAACTGCTTCACCAGAGAGTTCTTCGGCTCGGTGAGCACGCGAATCAACATGTCGCGGTCGAGCTGCTGGACGGCACCCACAATGGGCAGACGGCCGATGAACTCCGGGATGAGTCCGAACTTGACCATGTCTTCGGGCAAGACGTGGCGGAACATCTCGATGTCGCCCGCGCGCTTGGACTGGACCGGCTGGTTGAAGCCCATCGACTTCTTGCCGAGTCGCCGTTCGATGATCTCTTCGAGTCCCGAGAAGGCGCCGCCGCACACGAACAAGATGTTCGCAGTATCGATGTTGATGAACTCTTGGTGCGGGTGCTTGCGACCACCTTGGGGCGGCACACTGGCGACGGTGCCCTCCAAGATCTTGAGCAGCGCTTGCTGGACTCCTTCGCCCGAGACGTCACGGGTAATCGAGGGGTTCTCGGCCTTGCGCGCGATCTTGTCGATCTCGTCGATGTAGATGATGCCGCGCTCGGCGCGCTTCACGTCGAAGTCGGCCGCCGCGAGCAGCTTGAGAAGAATGTTCTCCACGTCTTCGCCCACGTAGCCCGCCTCGGTCAGGGCCGTGGCGTCGGCGATGGCGAAAGGCACGTTGAGCATGCGCGCGAGGGTCTGAGCGAGGAACGTCTTGCCACAGCCCGTTGGGCCGAGCAGCAACACGTTGGACTTGGCGACCTCGACGTCCTCGTCGTGCAGCGGTCCGGTCTGGATTCGCTTGTAGTGGTTGTAGACCGCGACCGCCAGGATCTTCTTGGCGTCGATCTGTCCGATGACGAACTCGTCCAAAAAAGCGGAGATTTCGCGGGGCGTGGGCAGTTCGTCCAGGACGAACTCGGGACGATCCCCGAACTCATCCGCGATGATGTCGTTGCACAGGTCTATGCACTCGTCGCAGATGTAGACGCTCGGTCCCGCGATCAGTTTCTTGACCTGTTTTTGACCCTTGGCGCAGAAACTGCACTTAATAAGGTCGTTACCTTCACCGAACTTGGCCACGACTATCCCTTCGACAGTTCCGCGAACTCTAGAGCGAGAATGTCGTTGCACAGTCCGATGCACTCATCACAGATGAACACGTGGGGACCAGCGATCAGCTTCTTAACTTCGTCGGGGCGCTTCGCGCAGAAACTGCACTGTGTGGACTTAGAAAAATTCGACACGAATGCCCTCCGACAGACCGACTAACCGTCGCCCCATCCTACGATCCCTCCACCCAAAAACCGGGTACCTACGGCCGCGACGCGATGACTTCGTCGATCAGGCCGTATTCCACGGCCTCTTCGGCGCTAATAATGAAGTCGCGATCCGTGTCCTTATTTACCCGCTCCACCGATTGACCGGTGTCGGCGGCCAGCATGGCGTTGAGCATGTCCTTCATCCGGAGGATCTCGCGGGCCTGGATTTCGATGTCCGAGGCCTGACCCCCGACGCCACCCCAAGGCTGGTGCAGCAACACGCGCGCGTGTGGCAGGGCGTAGCGCTTGCCCTTGGAACCCGCACCCAAGAGCACGGCAGCGGCCGAAGCCGCCTGGCCGAAGCAGAAGGTCGACACGTCAGGCTTGATGTACTTCATGGTGTCGTAGATCGCGAGCAGTCCGGTGATGTCGCCACCCGGTGAGTTGATGTAGAGGTTGATGTCTTTTTCCGGGTCCTCGGACTCCAGGAACAGCAACTGGGCGCACACCAAGTTGGCGATGGTGTCGTCGATCGGGGTGCCCAGAAAGATGATGCGCTCGCGCAACAGGCGGCTGTACAGGTCGTAGGACCGCTCGCCGCGATTCGATGACTCCACCACTGTGGGCACGAGGTAGTTCTGGGCTCGGAAGTTGTCGTTCACGGGACTACCTTAGGCGTCCGTTTCCTCGGAATCGTCGGGCGAGAGCAGGGCGCGGTCGATCTCGACGCCCTCGGGATCGACGTAGGTCACGTGCTCATTCAGCCAGCGCGAGGCCTTGAGTTTGGCGACCTCGGAGCGGAACGACACGGTGCGTCCCGAGTCGCGCAGGTTCTCGCGCAACCGGTCCGCGCTCACCTTCATCGACTCGGCCGTCGTTGCGAGTTCCTCTTCCACCTCATCGTCGGTGGGCTCGAGGTCCTCTTCGCGCGCCAGTGCGCGCAGAGCGAGGTCGATGCGCACCGCGCGCGTGGCGTCGGCCTGGAGCGCTTCGAGCAGTTGATCCGAGGACTGGTTCGTGACTTGGAGGAACATCTCGAGCGAGAGTTTCTGCTGCTCGAGACGATGTCCAAGGTCGTGAAGCCGTTCGTTGGTCTCCTCTTGGACGAGCACCGCGGGGACCGCGTCTTCGCTGACCAGGTCACCGAGGGCCACCAGGACCGAGTCGCGCTGAGCGCGCTGGGCTTCGGCGACCCGCTGGCGTTGCATCTGAGAGGAGATCGTGTCGTGCATGTCGGCGACACTCGCCCATTCGGTGTTCTCTTGGACCCACTCGTCCGTAAGTTCGGGCAGCTCTCGTTCTTGGACTTTCTTCAGCGTGAGTTCGTACGTCGCCACGCCACCGCCGCCGACGTTGCCGTTCACGGTGAGCTCTTCGCCGGCCTTCATGCCGACAATGAGCTCGTCCACGCCCTCGGTGATCGCACCCGAACCCACCGTGTACATGAAGTCCGGGACATCGACGGGCTCGTCGTCGCTGGCGACTTGTTGGACATGCACGTCCATTGTCACCAGGTCGCCGGTCACGATCGGCCGATCAACGTCGCCCAGCACCGCGTCGGTTTCGCGAAACCGGTCGACCTGGGCGTTGACCTCGTCGTCGGTCACTACGGGAGAGGGAATCGTCACGCGCAGATCGCGCTGACCGGTGATCGTGACCTCCGGTCGGACCTCGACGTCGGCTTCGAAGACGAGGATGCCCGTCTCCTCGCCCGAGGTGATGTTGATGTCGGGCTGAGCGATCGGATCAATCAGCGTGTCCGACACCGCGTGGGCGTAGAAGTCGGGAATCGACTCGCGAATGGCCTCCCCGCGCAGGGCGGCGGGACCGCCCAGGTGAGCCATGAGAACGTTCTTGGGCACCTTGCCCTTGCGAAAGCCCTTGACGGTGATCTGCTGAGCGAGTTTGGCGGCCGCGGCGTCGATGGCCACATCCATCTCGGGCTCGTCAACCTCGACGACGAGCTTGACGTGATTCTGGTCCACAGTGGTAGTCGTTGCGTGCATAAGAGTCGCCAGCCTACTGCCGCACCACTTACCGCTCTGCGCCAGCGACTAGTGAACGCGAGCCAGAAAGTTCTTGGTCGCCTCTTCGCGTGGCGCGGTGAAGATCTGCTCGGGCGAGCCCTTCTCGACCAGCACTCCCTTGTCGAGATAGGCCACTTCATGGGCGACGTCGCGGGCGAAAGCCATCTCGTGGGTCGCGATCAACATGGTCATTCCCTGGTGGGCCAACTCGGTGAGCAGGTCCAGCACTTCGCCCACCAAGGTCGGGTCCAGCGCGCTCGTGACTTCGTCGAGCAGCAGAATCGAGGGCTTCATGGCGAGGGAACGTACGATGGCCACTCGCTGCTGCTGACCACCCGACAGGCGTTCGGGATACTCGTTGGCTCGGTCCTTGAGTCCGATGCGCTCGAGCAGACTCATCGCCTCCTCGCGCGCCTCGGCTCGATCGCGCCCCTGGGCTCGAACCGGCCCGAGTATCACGTTGTCGATCACCTTCAGGTGAGGAAAGAGGTTGTAGGACTGAAACACGATGCCGACGTGACGGCGCACCAGTTTGGGGTCGATGCGCGGGTCGGTCAGTCTCTGGCCAAATAGGATGATGTCACCGCCGTCGATGCGTTCGAGCAGATTGATACACCGAAGCAGCGTCGATTTGCCCGAACCCGAGGCCCCGATCAAACACACGACCTCGTGGGTGCGAAGTTCGAGGGTGATGCTGCGCAGTACCTCGTTGTCGCCGTAGCGCTTCACCACCGAGTCCATCTCCAGGATCACGTTGTTCACGGCGCGCTCGCCAGGCGTCTCGCACGGTCCCGCGAGATGAGTCGGTCGGTGAACCGGGTCATGGGAATAGTCAGCACGAGGAAGAACGCCGCCGCCACGACAATTCCGCTCTGGTTGAAGACGGTGGCCGAAAAGATCTCCGCTGCTCGAGCCGCCTCGACCGCGCCCAAGACCGAAACCAGCGCCGTGTCTTTTTGCAGCGAGATGAAGTCATTGAGGAGAGGCGGTATCACGTTGCGCACCGCTTGGGGCAAGATGACGCGTCGCATCGTGGACGCGTTGGACAGACCGAGCGAGTACGCCGCGTGGTGCTGGCTGTTGGGAATGGAGTTGATCCCCGCTCGAATGACTTCGGACACGTAGGCCGAGTAGGTGAGCGTGAGGGCGATGACGCCATACTCGTCCGGTGAGAGACGTGAGATGAATCCGAACTCGAGTTGCGGGAGTCCGTAGCCCACCATGAGCACAACGAGAAGAACAGGCACGCCGCGAAAGACGTCAGAAAAAACGGTGGCCAACACGCGAAAGGGAAACAGCACGGGCGTAGTACTGATGCGACACCACGCGATCATCAGACCAAGAAACAGCACCAGAACTTCGGTGAGCGAGAACATCCAGATGTTGGTGACCATTCCATCGCGAATCGAATCAATGCCCTTGCTGGGATCGCCGGTCCAGGCAAGCCACAGATAATGAGGGTCGAAGAAGGTGTAGCGGAACGTCGCCCCTCCGGGGGCGACGAACAGCAGCGCCACGATTGCTCCGACGAGGAGGAGCGTCGATATCGTGCTGGCGGCGATTCCTCGCTTACCCGTGAAGATTCGACTACGTCGGGAGGCGAAGAGGTTCGGAGTCTCCGGTGACGGAGGCGCGATGAGATCGTCGCTGCCCCGGTCGCCGAAGAAGGTCACGGGCTAGGGCTTGATAGTGGGCACGCTCGTGTAGATACCCAGCCACTTCTGCTGGATGGCGGCGAGTGTGCCGTTCGCCTTGAGGGCGTTGATTGCGTCGTTGACGCATCCCACCAGCGGGTTGCCCTTGGCAAATAGAAGGCCGTAGTGTTCGCCGACGCTCGGGAACTGTCCGACCTGAGTGGCGATCGGCTTGTTGTTCTTGTTGACGATCTGGGCGGACGCCATGTACTGGCCGGTGGGCGTGTCGATGACGATCGCGTCGATCTGACCGGTCTGGAGGGCGAGTACCGCCTGGTCCAGCGTCGAGTACACGCGAGCGGGCTTGGTGGGCTTGATGTAGTCGTTGATGTACGCAAGTCCCGTCGTTCCGATTTGGTCGCCATATTGATACGTCTTGAGCTGCGCGGCCGAGTGCTTCTTCACAATGGCGTCCGTCTTGAGGGCCACGATCGATTGGTTCACGTCGTAGTAACTCACCGAGAAGGTGACCGCGTGGGCGCGCTCGGCCGTGTACGAGATCTCGTTGATATCGAAGTCAAACGGTTTGGGACCGGCGATGTAGCTCGAGTCGAACGCCTCCACTACCCACTTGACGTTGCTCTTTTTCACCCCAAGTTCGCCCGCAATCGCGTAGGCGACCGCGGATTCGTATCCCTTGCCATTCGAGGGCTTGTTGTTCACGAACCACGGCGTGTAGGCGGGGGTGTCGGTCGCGACGGTCAATATTCCCTTGGTGACCTCTTCGGACGAGATCTTGGTCTTGCAGGCGGCCAGAGCGCTGGAACTGGCGGCAGAGGCACCGAGAGCGCCCGTGAGACTCACTCCCACGAGGGCGCTCGCCCCGAGAACGCCGGCGAGAGCCAGTCGAATAATGCGCATGGTGGATCCCTTCAGTACGGCTCGTGGCTGCGAAAAGTGTAGTTCGGCGGCCCTTTCGCTACACCATGACCGCGAGCGAGTCCGCGAGGCGACGCGCCAACGTCTCGTCTCCCCTCACGTCGGTCGCGGACGCGCGAAGAAACGCGTCGGCCGAGATGCGACCGGCCGCCCGACGCCAGAAGAGCGCGACGGGAGTGGTGAGTTCCAGGTCGGGTGTCTGATTGCTCGCCTCGACCGTGATGGCGCGTCCGTCGCGCACGACCAGACGAATCGAGCGAGCCAGTCGACCGCTCAAGTTGATGCGCACGTAGGACCCCTCGGGCGCGGCCACTCTTTTTCCCACCACGTACGGCAGAGCCGCCTCAAATCGATTGACGACAATCTCTTCGCCCGGACCGTGATCGTCCGCGGGTTCTAAGAGCGCGTCGCGAATGTCCTGGAGGTGGATCCAACTGTCCAACACCCGCGTCTCCTGAAAGCGGTGGTAGGGGCGCTCGCCCTCCGGGCTCCACCCGACCTTCTCCCACTCGGCGTCGCTGAGCGCTCGCAATCGCTCCAGTGACTCGCGCGTGGTCTGGCGAAAAATGTCGAGCACCTCATCTCCCGGCAAGGACCGATACGCCTCGACCCAGGCTTCGTTGAACTCACCGATCGGATTATGTCACGTGCGAGGGCCACGCGCCCTCGTGAGGGGGAACCGGCTCGCCGCGCAGCATCTTTTCAAAGCCAATGAGGTGACTGAGCACGTCGCGCACGCTCCAGCCCGGACAGGGAGTCTCTAGCTCGTACACCTCGGGACCGCGATCACGCAACGTGCGATCGATGCTCGACCACGTCTCATCGAGCGCGTCCACGATCCACTCGTACGCCATACTCCCCCTTCGGCGCCCAGCATAGGCAGCACCCTGATCGCAGCACCGAGTCGAACGAAGAGGTTCTCTCAAAGTCCGAGTAGCGTTTTATATCGAGTCACGAAGTACACGGGGCGTAGCGCAGCTTGGTTAGCGTGCCTGCTTTGGGAGCAGGAGGTCCCGGGTTCGAATCCCGGCGCCCCGACAAATTGGGTTCATCGGATTCTGGTGGGGAGTTCGCGCCCTGAATCGACTCGGCAACTGAAGCGACGAAGGTGCTTCAGTTGTAATTGTGAGAAAACAAATAGAAAACACCTTCGTCGTGTCCGACCCTAGCGAAATCCTCGAGGCCCTCGTCGGCTTGAAGGACGTGCGCGTGCTGCACTACGAGCGGCGGGGACCTGAGGTGGCTCTCGTGATCGAACAGGTCGTCGAGGACGCTCGGTGTCCTCAGTGCCACCGCCCGGCCCAGGTGAAGGATCGTCCTCGCGTGACCTACGTCGACCTCCCCGTCTTCGGCGCGCCCATGCGTCTCACCTGGAAGAAACACCGGCTGCGCTGCGTGCACGAGGAGTGTCTTGCCACCACCTGGGTCCTTCGCGATCACCGCATTGCGGCGAAGAACTGCCTGCTGACGACGCGCGCG
Organism: uncultured Acidimicrobiaceae bacterium; assembly: GCA_963840595.1. Classification (GTDB taxonomy): domain Bacteria; phylum Actinomycetota; class Acidimicrobiia; order Acidimicrobiales; family RAAP-2; genus RAAP-2. The sequence continues at coordinate 178,741 of CAWIZQ010000003.1, read as the reverse complement.
GCGAAATGGGTGACCGTCCAAGTGGGCACGGGTCGCACGGTCTTAGAGGTTGCCAAAGAGCTCAACTGTGACTGGCATACCGTGAACGACGCCGTCACCACCTACGGCGAGGCGCTGCTCGCGGCCGATCGAAAACGCCTCAATCGCACCAGCGCCATTGGCCTGGACGAGACGAGTTTCGTGAAGTTGGGTGGACACCACACGAGCTACGCCACCACCGTCACCGACGTCGAGCACCACCAGATCATCGACATCCTGCCGACGCGCAGTTTCGTTGACGTGGCGGGCTTTTTGGACCACCAGAGCGAGGCCTGGAAGTCTCGCGTCACCTACGGGGCCCTCGACATGTCCAACGTCTACGCCGCCGTCTACACGGTGATTCTGCCCAAGGCCGCCCAGGTCGTCGATCCCTTTCACGTGATCTCGTTGGCCAATCGCGCCCTCGACGCAGTGCGGCGAAGAGTCCAAACCGAACAGACCGGACACCGCGGACGTCGCGACGACCCGCTCTATCGCGTGCGACGAGCCCTCCTCACCGGTGAGGAGAAACTTGACGAGCGCGCCAGCGAGCGTCTGGCCTCACTGCTGGCCCTCGGCGATCCCAACGCCGAAGTGGCGATTGCCTATCGAGTCAAGGAGCGTCTTCGCGACTTCTATCGAACCATCGACGCGACCGAGGCGAGAACGATGCTGGACGAACTCCAGGAGCACTGTCGGCGACCGTCGATGCCACCCGAGATCCAAAAGCTGGGACGCACCATTCGCAACTGGTTCGACAAGATCTGCAACTTCCACCTCGCCCGGGTGAGTAACGGACCGACCGAGGCGATCAACAACTTGATCAAGCGCATCAAGCGCGTCGGTTTTGGCTTCCGAAACTTCGAGAACTATCGAATACGAGCACTTCTCTACGCCGGCAAACCGAACTGGCGAGTGCTCGGCTCGATCGTGGTCCGATGAAGCTCACCCCATCAGAATCCGATGAGCCACAAATTGACCACGCTCGCGCACTATTGCGCACCGCGCGAGCCGGCGGTTTCAAGGATGTCCCTGAAGTGATGCTCAGTCCGCTTGTATTTTTGTGCTTTCCCTCATCGGCGTAGGTTTCTTAGCCGTTTCTTTCTGGCGTGTCACGGCGCCGCTTCGGTACACTCCGGTGATCGCAACAAGCCGCTCGAGCCGTGGGCCGAGCAAAGGGAGGATTGACATGCGACGTTCATCGGTGCGCTTACGTACGGGCATTGCTATCAGCGCGTTGGCGCTGGCACTCTCGCCAGTGCTCGCCCTTCAAGCCGGCGCGAGCGGAGGTGGTTGGACCCCGGTCGGTCAAGGGACCGTCCCCGCTAATTTGCCCGGTGTGGTGGCCTTTGGCCCCGCACCCGCGAGCACCCCCGAGCAGGTGTCCTTCGTTCTCGATGAGCAAAACAAGACTCAGCTGGAACAGGGAGTGGAGAACGGATCGATCTCGAACCTCTCAGTGAGCCAGTTCGCGAACGAGTACGGCCAGACCCAAACCAACATCAAGGCACTCACGACGTATCTCGCGAAGTTCGGCATCACCTCGACTGTCTACGCCGATGACGTCGATGTGTCGACGACCGGCACGGCGGGTGACTACGACGCCGCGCTGTCGGTGAGCCAGGACCAATATCACGTGCCCGCGTATCCAGGACACCACGGCAGCTTTGGCGAACCGGCTCAGACCGTGCACGGTCCCACGACGGCGCCCGAACTTCCGAGCCAACTGGCGCCGTTTGTGCTCGCGGTACTAGGCCTCACCAACTACGAGACCTTCCAGAGCCAGTCGATTCACTCCGACTCCGACGTGGCATCGCCGCAGCCAAAGAGCACCAATGCGTGCCTCGCACTCACCGGACTGCCTGATGCCTGCAACACCCCGAGCAACTATGAGCAGAACTACGGCCTCAACTCACTCGAAAACAGTCACGCCGGCGCCGGGCAGACAATCGGCATCGTCACGCTGGCCCCGCTCGACCAGGGCGCACCCGAGTACTTCTGGTCGAATGTCCTGGGCATGAAGACGTACCCCAACGTGTCGATTGACCTCATTGATAACGGTCCCGTGCCCGCCCTGCCGACGTTTGGGTTCGGGTCGAGCGAAACGGACCTTGACGTCGAGCAGTCCGGTGCCATCGCCCCGGGCGCCAACGTCGTCGTCTACGAGGCGCCCAACACTGATCCCGGTTTTGCCGACGCCTTCTTCACTGCAGCCAGTCAGAATCAGGCAGAGAGCGTGTCAGCGAGTTGGGGCGAGTCCGAGACGGTCATCGCCGCCGCGACCGCTGAGGGCGCGGAGACCTCGGAGTACATCCCCGCCTTCGATGAGGCCTTCCTGGAACTCGCCGCCCAGAGCCAAGCGACGTTCGTGTCCGCGGGAGACGACGCAGCCTACGACGCTCAGGACGACGCGGGAACGACGAACCTGAGTGTTGACAGTCCCGGTGACAGTCCCTACGTCACGAGTTCGGGCGGTACCACGCTGCCCTGGAGCGCAACGCTCACTGGCACCTCGTCGACGGGCAAAACGCTGACTGCGACCCTCAACGTCACTCAGCAGCGCGCGTGGGGCTGGGACTACCTCTGGCAACCGGTCGCGACCGTGACCGGCCTGCCATTGTCCGAAGTCGCCACGGATCCGAACGTCGTCGGTGTCGTCGGGTCCGGTGGCGGCTACAGCCAAGTCGAGCCCACCCCCTCGTACCAGCAGGGCGTTTCAGGTGTGGGGCTGTTCAGTGACGTTCAGTACTTGACGCCCACTGACTACAGCAACGCCGAGGGAATCCCACTGCCGACATCGTGGAACTTCAACCCGAATCCGTCAGTACAACACGGCTTCGGGAGTGGTCGGGCGGAGCCCGACCTCGCGGCCGACGCCGACCCTGAGACCGGCTACCTCGAGTATTCGCCCTCCTTTCCGGGCGAAAACGGCGATCCCGGCGACGGCAACTCCGATCCCATCCAAGGTGGTTGGGGCGGGACGAGTTTTGTCGCACCTCAGCTGAACGGAACGACGGCCGTGATCGACGCCGCCCTCGGGCACCGAGTGGGCTTCTGGAATCCACAGATCTACAAGTTCGCGACCTCGGGGAACTCGCCGTTTACCCCGCTGGATCAGTCGGGCACGTCGAACGACAATATTTTCTACACGGGTACTCCGGGCACCGTGTACAACCCGTCAACGGGACTCGGCGTTCCGAACCTCGCGGCGCTCGCTCGCGACTTGGGAGTACAGGGCTTCGGGCACTAGTAGAGCGGACTCATTCGAAGCCGCCCCTCTCCACGTGAGAGGGGCGGCTTCGACATGTTGCAATAAGTGGCTCATCGGATTCTGATGGGGTGAGCTTCATCGGACCACGATCGAGCCGAGCACTCGCCAGTTCGGTTTGCCGGCGTAGAGAAGTGCTCGTATTCGATAGTTCTCGAAGTTTCGGAAGCCAAAACCGACGCGCTTGATGCGCTTGATCAAGTTGTTGATCGCCTCGGTCGGTCCGTTACTCACCCGGGCGAGGTGGAAGTTGCAGATCTTGTCGAACCAGTTGCGAATGGTGCGTCCCAGCTTTTGGATCTCGGGTGGCATCGACGGTCGCCGACAGTGCTCCTGGAGTTCGTCCAGCATCGTTCTCGCCTCGGTCGCGTCGATGGTTCGATAGAAGTCGCGAAGACGCTCCTTGACTCGATAGGCAATCGCCACTTCGGCGTTGGGATCGCCGAGGGCCAGCAGTGAGGCCAGACGCTCGCTGGCGCGCTCGTCAAGTTTCTCCTCACCGGTGAGGAGGGCTCGTCGCACGCGATAGAGCGGGTCGTCGCGACGTCCGCGGTGTCCGGTCTGTTCGGTTTGGACTCTTCGCCGCACTGCGTCGAGGGCGCGATTGGCCAACGAGATCACGTGAAAGGGATCGACGACCTGGGCGGCCTTGGGCAGAATCACCGTGTAGACGGCGGCGTAGACGTTGGACATGTCCAGGGCCCCGTAGGTGACGCGAGACTTCCAGGCCTCGCTCTGGTGGTCCAAAAAGCCCGCCACGTCAACGAAACTGCGCGTCGGCAGGATGTCGATGATCTGGTGGTGCTCGACGTCGGTGACGGTGGTGGCGTAGCTCGTGTGGTGTCCACCCAACTTCACGAAACTCGTCTCGTCCAGGCCAATGGCGCTGGTGCGATTGAGGCGTTTTCGATCGGCCGCGAGCAGCGCCTCGCCGTAGGTGCAATAAGTTACGTGCCCCCGGCAGGAGTCGAACCCGCAACCTGACGGGTAGAAACCGTCTGCTCTATCCAGTTGAGCTACAGGGGCGCGATCCAAAGCGTACTGAACGCGTCCACCGGATTTGTTGACGCACCAATACGCTGTGACATACTTGAAGGGCCTTGGTGGGCGTAGCTCAGTTGGTTAGAGCGCCAGGTTGTGGTCCTGGAGGTCGCGGGTTCGACCCCCGTCGCTCACCCCCAATTGCGGTCGATTGAGACCGCACGCGCCGTGACGACCAGCGTCATCATCCGTGTAGATTTTCGATTGAGCGCCTCGAGCCACGAGCGCTCAGGGGGTCAGTCATGACTATCGTTCGCGACTCGTTCTACATCAACGGCGAGTGGGTACCCGCCACGTCAGGTGAGACCCTCGAGGTCACAACTTCGGGCACTGGCGAACTCTTCGCCACCGTACCTGCGGGCACGGTAGAGGAGGCCAACCGCGCCGTGGAGGCTGCGGCCGCGGCCTTCGAGGGCTGGTCCAACACAAGTCCGAAGGAGCGCGGCGAGTTCCTTCTGCGCATCTCGGAGAAGCTCGCTGAGCGCAGCGACGAGATCGCCCTCGTCATCGCCAACGAGGTCGGCATGCCGCTCATGCTGGCCAAGGGCATTCAGGTCGGGCTGCCGACCATGACCTTCGCCGATAACGCACAGCGAGCCATGGACTACGTCTGGGAAGAAGAAGAGGGCAACTCCACTCTCGTGCGAGAGCCGGTCGGCGTCGTCGCGGCCATCACGCCGTGGAACTATCCCCTGCACCAGATCGCCAACAAAGTTGCGGCCTCGCTCGCGGCGGGATGCACGGTGGTGCTCAAACCCAGTGAAGTCGCTCCCGTCAACGCGTTCCTCTTCGCCGACATCGTCCACGAGGTCGGACTACCCCGTGGCGTGTTCAACATGGTCTCGGGCGTCGGGCCCGTCGTGGGCGAAGCCATCGTCGTGCACCCCAAGACCGACATGGTCTCCTTTACCGGATCCACGCGCGCTGGCAAACGTGTCATGCAACTGGCGTCCGACATGGTCAAGCGCGTCTCGCTGGAACTCGGGGGCAAGTCGGCCAACATCATTTTGGACAACGCCGACATTCCCGCCGCCGTGGCTGACGGCGTCTTCCAGTGCTACCTCAACTCCGGCCAGACGTGTTCAGCCCTCACGCGCATGGTCGTGCCGCGCTCCAGGCTCAGCCAAATCGAAGACCTGGCTGTCGAAGCGGCGGCCGGTCTGATGCCCCAAGATCCCATCACGGGCTCAAGTCTTCTGGGACCACTCGTCAGCGCGGCCCAGCAACAGCGAGTTCGTGACTACATCAATAAGGGCATCGATGAGGGAGCACGCATCGTGACCGGTGGGGTCACTCCCCCTGAGGGTCTCGAGCGTGGCTACTACATCACGCCCACGATCTTCTCCGACGTACGCAACGACATGACGATCGCGCAAGAAGAGATCTTTGGTCCGGTGTTGAGCATCATTCCCTACGACACCGAGGACGAGGCGATCGCCATTGCGAACGACTCAACTTACGGACTCGCAGGTGGCGTGTGGGCATCAACAGACGAGAAGGCCTTTGAAGTCGCGCGCAAGATCCGAACGGGACAGGTGTCGATCAACGGTGGAGGGTTTAACGTCATCGCGCCGTTCGGCGGCTATCGCCAGTCCGGCATCGGTCGCGAGCTCGGTAAGTATGGCTTCGAAGAGTTCCTTGAGGTCAAGGCCATTCAGCACCACTAGTCACTGGGAGTTGTCGACGCCTGCGGTATAGACTCATCGGGCGCCGGTAGCTCAATTTGGCAGAGCATTTGACTCTTAATCAACAGGTTCCGGGTTCAAGTCCCGGCCGGCGCACGAAGTGATTGTACTAGTGCGGGTCTTGCTTGACAAAAGACCTTCGAGACCTCCTTTACGGACCTTCGACACCTGCTTGACAAACCTTCAGGACCTCCTTGGCACCAAGCCGCCCACACGACGCACGATTGATTTATTGGACGTAGAGGTTCTAGTTGACCTAAAACTCGATCCGCCTTATAGGTCGTCATCTCCGAACTGGTTACTCCCGGCCAATGCGCCATTTACGAGTCGCTCAAGGCACAGTGGGCAGACGCAACGAGACGGTTCGGAAAATAACTCGATGGTCGGGAACGTCTTCGGCGCGGTCGACCAGCTCTGTGAGCGTTCCGCGTTCAAGCCCCGGCCGGCGAGCCACTTGATCGTAGTTCTTCATGCGGTGGCGCGACGGGCAACTGCATCGTGACACGTAGCCCACCGGCGGCTCGAGGTGAGATGGTGAGAGTTCCACCGTGTGCTTGCGTGATGCTGTTGACGATTGCTAGGCCAAGGCCAACACCCGGATCGTTGGCGCGTATTCGTGTGCTCCCACGCTGAAATGGCTCGGCAAAAGTGGAAACCGTCTGCGGACTAAGGTCCTCACCGGTGTTTTCGACGGTGAGCACTGCAACGTCGGAGCGAATGCTGGTCGTTACCCACACGGTTCCCCTCGTCGGCAGATTGTGGACGATCGCGTTGTGCACGAGGTTGGTCGCCAACTGCAGCAGGAGCATCGGTGAACCCATAGTGCGGGCGATTTCGCCGGAAGTCTCTATGGTGTGGCCACGTTTCTCCGCGAGGGGAAGGAGCGTTTCATTGGCTTCTTCCGCTATGAGAGACAGATCGACAGGTTCTGGAGTAAAGGACTGATGGTTCGCGCGGCTCAGTAAGAGAAGCGCCTCAGTTAGGTCGATCGCTCGGGTATTGACGACGTATAGTCGCTCGAATAGCACGCAATTTCCCTGGTTCGGGTCGTTACGGGCCACGTCCAGAAGCGTCTGAGTGATGGCCAGAGGAGTGCGTAATTCGTGGGAGGCGTTAGCCGCGAATCTCTGCTGTTCTGCCATATTGGTTTCCAGACGGGCGAGCATGGTGTCGAATGAGTCCGCGAGTTCGCGGAACTCGTCGTTGCGGCCTGGGAGCTGAATTCGGTGAGACAGCGATCCGTTCGAAGTTCTGCGGGTGGCGTCGGTGATGCGAGCAAGGGGGGCGAGCATCCGGCCGGCGAGTAGCCATCCCCCCAGGAGACCGACCACCAAGAGGGACACGAGCGCGATGGCCGCGGCCGGAGCGAAATCGTGCAGCAGGGCGTCACGGCTAGGGCCAACGAAGACGCTCCTTGATCCACGGGAGATGACGATCTCACGACTGGGCACGTATCGCAGAAGGAACACCCATACGGCGCCGAGCAGCAAGGCGCCAGCCAGCATGAGAAATCCCGCGTAACTGAGGGTGAGTTTAAGGCGAGCGCTTAGACCGGGTGCTCTTTTCACGCTCGCCTCCATCACGTAACCGGTTGAGTACCGATGAAATATCCGACGCCGGCGAAAGTAGTGATGATGGAGGGCTCGCCGAGGCGTTTGCGAAGTGCCGAGACAGTGATGCGCACGGCGTTGGTGCGCGGGTCCGCGTTCTCATCCCACGCTCGTTCCAGAAGTTCTTCAGAGCTGACGATGCCACCCTGGGCAGTAACAAGAACTTCGAGCACGGCAAATTGCTTACGTGTGAGCGCGACGTACCGGTCGTCGCGATAGACCTCACGGCGAAATGGGTCCAGACGCACGCCCGCGAACTCACGCACGGGCGGTCTGTTGTGGGCGCGCCTGCGGTCAAGCGCCCTGAGTCGCAACACGAGTTCTCGGAGCTCGAAGGGCTTGGTGAGGTAGTCGTCCGCTCCGAGTCCGAACCCAGAGGCCTTGTCGTCCAGTCGGTCAGCGGCGGTGAGCATGAGTATCGGCATACCGCTGCCTGAATTAACAATCCATTTAGCGATCTCGTCGCCCGAGGGTCCAGGAATGTCGCGGTCGAGGATAACAAGGTCGTAGTCGCTAAAACCCAGTACGTCCAACGCGGCGTCGCCGTCACCCACGATGTCGGCGGCGATTGCTTCCAAGCGCAGGCCATCACGTATGGCGGCTGCCATAAAGGGCTCGTCCTCGACAATCAACACCCGCACGCAATCGATGCTATGAGCGGGTGACGTATCGTCCGCATATTGAAAAGCACATACAGCGCCGAAAACGCGACAATACCTAATTTGGTCACATGACTAAAAGACCAGCACAAACAGCAGTCCAGAACACTCGAATGCCAGTGCGAGGCCGCACCAGGCGTCACGCTGTGTTTGCCCTCCGCACCGGCGCAGCCGTGGCCCTCGGCGTCACCCTCGCCGTCAGTTCGTCGGGAGGATCAGCATCGGCGGGGTCGAAGTCGTCGTTCGCCGAAGCGGTGGCCTACTCCCAGTGCATTCGCAAGCACGGTGTCCCGAACTTCCCTGACCCGGTCAAGACCCCAAGCGGGGGCTGGGGGTACAAGACCTCCGGAATTGATCCGAACTCGGCTGCATTCCAGGGAGCACTACTGGCCTGCAAGGACCTACCGTCGCCCTGGAACTCCGTCGGCCAGCAGCTCACGCACGCCCAACAACGAGGCTGGTTGAAATGGGCCCAGTGCATCCGAAACCACGGTGTGTCGGACTTTCCCGATCCCACGTTCTCGGGTCGCAAAGTGTACGAGCCTGGCGTAGAGCTGAACTCGCCACCTTTGCAGTCAGCTATGAATGACTGCAAGTCGAAGATGCCGTCGGTTGGTGGTCTAGGCGGATGACCGGTAAGTGGACACGGTGGTTGGTCACCGCCGTAGTGATTCTGGTCGCCGGGGTGGCGGTGGCCATCACGTTCGTCGCCGGAACGACCAGTCACGCCGGCGCCGCCGATAACACGGACCCCACGTCGCTTTTCACCGTCGCACGCCAGGACCTATCATCCCAGACCCAGGTATCGGCCACGCTCGGCTATGCCCGAAATTACGTGGTGGTGAACCAGGACAAAGGGATCATCACCTCGCTCCCGTCGGTCGGCCAAGTGATAAGTCAAGGCCACGTCATTTACTCGGTGAGCGGCGCACCAGTCGTATTGCTCTACGGCTCGACGCCCACTTACCGAACGCTGTCGGAAGGGGTGAGCGGAGCAGATGTGAAACAGTTGAACGCCGATCTGGTCGCGCTCGGGTTCGCCACGAGCAGCGAACTCGATCCGACGTCGAACTACTTCAGCGCCGAGACGGCTGCTGCTTTGCAAGGCTTGCAATCCGCGCTGGGGGTGGCCGAAAGCGGCACGCTCTCTTTCGGCCAAGCGGTGTTCGCGCCCACAGCGGTTCGAGTGTCCTCGGTATCGGCGATCCTCGGCGCTGCTGCCCAACCTAACCAACCGGTAGTGGTGGCGACTTCAACAACACGCCAGGTCAGCATCGCTTTGGATGCATCCCTGCAGTCCGCGGTCGCCGTGGGGGACAAGGTGACGATCAACTTGCCGAACAATCAGTCCACGACCGGGGTGATTTCCTCGGTGGGTAGCGTGGCGACCACGCCTGCGTCGGGCAGTTCGAATGGTTCGCCAACGATTGCGGTGCTCGTGAACCCCACCAATGCCGCTGCCACCGGAACTTGGGACCAGGCGCAAGTGAGCGTGACGATCACGGCGTCACGTGCCACCAGCGCCCTGGTCGTGCCCGTTGACGCCTTGTTGGCCCAGTCGAACGGCAAGTACGCGGTAGAGGTTGCAGGCGCTCACGCCCATCACCACCTGGTGACGGTCTCTCTCGGGCTCTTTGACGACGCGGCGGGTTTGGTGCAGGTGACGAAAACCATCCTTGTGGCTGGCGAGCGCGTGGTGGTGCCAAACCTGTGACCATGGACATTACTGAAGTGGCTTCTCGCGAGTTCGACGACCGAGCACTCTCTATCAGCAGCGGGGTCGTACTTGAGGTCGACCGGGTCACCAAGGTTTACCCGAGTGAACCCCCAGTGACCGCCCTGCGGGGGGTGACGTTTACCGTCGCCGCGGGCGAGTTGGTGGGAATCGTAGGACCGTCGGGTTCGGGTAAGACCACCTTGTTGCACTTAATGGGGACGTTGGATCGACCCAGCTCGGGAACAGTGCGGCTCACCGGTCTCGACGTCGCCAGTCTGTCGGATCGAGAGTTGTCCGCGCTGCGCGCGACGCGGATCGGCTTCGTGTTCCAACAGTTTTTTCTAGCCGAGCATCAAAGCTTGCTTGATAACGTTGCCGACGGCCTCCTCTACTCTGGTGTCCCACGGGCCGAACGACGCGCCTTGGCGCATGACGCTCTCGCCCTGGTTGGCCTAGAGGGAAGATCCCACGCGCGACCCACCCAACTCTCGGGCGGTCAACGACAGCGCGTTGCAGTCGCCAGAGCGCTCGTCGGTCGTCCGGCCATCGTGTTTGCCGACGAACCGACGGGGAACCTGGACCAGTCAACCGGCCAATCCATCCTGAAGTTATTGGAGGACCTGCACGATCTGGGGGTGACAATCGTGGTCATCACTCACGACCGTGACATCGCGTCCCGTATGGATCGACGTATTCAGATGCTCGACGGTCGAGTGGTTGAAGATAACGCCCACACGATCTCGCCGTCACCGACATCATCAAGCGGTGCCCTCTCCACAGAGTCACTGTGACCACCATCGAATCCCTCGACGTCAACAAGCTCCAAATCCCGGACCTCGCTCGCCTGTCCACGGTGGGACTACGCGCGCGTAAGCTGCGAGCCGGACTCTCCGCGCTTGGCATTGCTATCGGTGTCGCAGCCATCGTGGCCGTCCTCGGTCTTTCCTCGTCCGCTTCCGCCGGGCTCTTAAACGAGATCTCGCAGTTGGGGACCAATCTCCTCGTGGTACAGAACGGTCAGACCGTGACCGGGGCTATCGCCGAACTCCCCAATGCCGCCCCGGCCATGATCGGTCGAATCAACGCGGTTACCCACGTCCAAGAAACCGGCTCGGTTATCGGAAACGTCTATCGCAGTCCGCTTATCCCTACCATCGACACAAACGCGCTGTCGATCGACGCCGCCAGCCTTGGCCTTCTGCATACGGTGGGCACGAGCGTCGCCGAAGGCACTTACCTGAACGCGGCGACGGCTAAGGAGCCCGTCTGCGTACTCGGGGCCGCCGCCGCCCAGTATCTCGGCATCGATCGGGTTTTTTCCGGCGAGCGTATCTGGGCCGACAGCTCGTGGTGCTACGTCGGAGGTATCTTGAAACCCGCCGTCTTGGCCTCCAGCATTGACGACTCGGTACTACTCGGTTTCCCGGCAGCCGAGCGCTACTTCGGCTTCGACGGTCACCCGTCCACCATCTACGTTCGCGCCCAGACCAATCAGGTCTCCTCCGTCTACAACGTCCTCGCCGCCACGGCCAACCCCGAGAACCCCAACGAGGTGGACGTGTCTCAGCCCTCAAACGCACTCGTCGCCCAAGCCGACGCGCAGGGTGCCTTCGACGGACTCTTTCTGGGCCTCGGCGTCGTTGCTCTTTTGGTCGGTGCCGTAGGAGTAGCCAACATCATGATCATTTCGGTCCTCGAACGCAGGTCCGAAATTGGTCTTCGTCGCGCACTCGGTGCAACCAAGAGCCACGTCAGAATCCAGTTCCTTGCCGAGGCAGTTCTTTTGTCCCTCATGGGCGGCGCTGCTGGGGTTGGGTTGGGCGCGCTCTCGACCGCGGTCTACGCCTCCTCCAAGCATGAACATATCGTCATTCCCGTTCTCGCCTGGTCCGGTGGAATGGGCGCTGCCGTCTTGATCGGCGCGGTCGCTGGGCTTTGGCCCGCTCTGCGTGCGGCGCGCATGTCGCCTACCGAAGCGCTGTGGAGCATATGAGTCCCTCATAGACGCCATGAAGCATTCGAGCAATTCCTCTTAGTCAACAGGTTCTGGTTTCAAGTCCCGGCCGACGCACTAATTGAATTGGCTAAATCAGATCGCCGCCATTTGGGTCTTCGCCCTTCGTTGGACCTCAACCTCGCCTAGGACACAAATCGACGCACAAAATCGAGAGCGATGTCGGCCACTTCTCGCCAACCGGAGTCAATCACCAAGGAATGGCCACGATTCGGGATCGTAGCGAACTCCGTTACCCCAGAATTTTTCTTCTGCAACCTGTACGCAGCTCTGGCCATGCTGAGAGGAAGCGTGTTATCCCTCTCGCCGTCGATGATGAGCAGAGGACCGCGATCCTGGTTTCGACGATTCACCTTCGCTTCCGTCCACGGATTGATGTTTGCAAAGGCAGCTTGAAATAGAGGTATACCCGAACCGGGAACCGCGTAGTTCTCATAGAGATCCTTGGCCTCGCCCTCGCTAACAGCATTGGCGAAGGCGTATCGAAATTGAGCGAGGGTAAGAGGCACTGCTCGACCACGATTCAACGGATTCGCAATGACGGGCGACGCCGCTTTCAAGGCCGAAAGCGGTAGTGGAAGCACGCCGCGGAAAGGTCCCGGATCAATGGCCACCGATGTGCGCGAGAGCCCACGTCCCGCGACGATCTGGGTGAGAAGCCCTCCGAACGAATGCCCGATGACGGCAGGCTTTTGGTTGAGCAGTGCAATCACTTCTCCCATGTGGTCGGCGACTTGTCCTACGGTCTTGTGCGCAAAGACCTCAGGGTGAGCGTTCGCCTCGGCCACTGACTGTGGATCATCAGGCCACTGCGGGGCGACCGGCGCGAAGCCCGCATCGTAGAAGAGGTCCTTCCACCGGTCCCAACTGCCCGCCAGTAGCCAGAGACCGTGGATAAATACGACAGGAGTTCGTCCAGAGTTGTTCGCTGCCTGAATTTGCGTTTCCTCGTACTGAGTAATCGTCCCCATGCGCCCTCTTCTCGTTTGGAAGTGCGAGACAATTTTGATGATTCACCGGCTCTCTGTCAATGTGCCAAAGCCAAACTTCAAGTCCATGGATTGTGCTGGTGCACAGTTCAGGCGAAAGTGAGTCGAACTATATTCAAGGAATGGTCGGCCCCAACAGTGCAGATGCACAGACGTCCGTCGGCGACATCGCCTCGCTGCTGCTCGATCGCGCCGACGAGTTGGCTGACCAGATGACGACAGCGATTCAAGCCGCAGTAGCGCCCTACCAGCACGGCGTCGTTGACCAGGAGACGCTCCGGGCCGCGAGCATGATGAATCTTCGAGCGATCCTTGGAGATCTTGGGCGTGTTAATGCCACCGCGTCTTCTGAGTCGCGGGAGAACGGACGCAACCGCGCCGCCGCCGGTGTACCTCTTACCATCGTCCTCGAGGCCTATCGCGTCGGAGCTCGCTTCATCTGGGAGCAAATCGCGAGCACTTCTCGCGAGGTTGGGGCGAGCAGCGACGTCGTGCTGGTCGCAGGATCTGAGTTATGGCAGGTCCTCGACACCTATAGCCAGGAGTTAGCCGACGGCTATCGAGAAGAAGCGTCAGCTCGGGCTCTCTCAGAAGAGCAACAGCGGTCCGCTCTCTTCCAAGCTCTCTTCGAAGGCCACCTTGCGGCAACCAATCCTTGGGAGGCAGCTCAACTTCTGGGCCTCCCCCCGGATCGACCACTGGTCGTCGTGGCCGGCGAAGTACCAACCGTGGGCTGCCATGCTCTGCCTCGAATTGAGCGAGTTCTTCGCGATATTGGGATGTCGTCTACCTGGCGTCTATTACCTGACGTAGAAGTTGGAGTTGTGTGCTTGCCGCACCCCGCAGAGCAGCTTGACGAACTCGCTCAAGCTCTTTCAGCGTGTGCCGGCGGCCGTGTCGGGGTGAGCCCACCATTCAGTGAACTGCGAGACACGCCCTCAGCCCTTAACCTGGCTCGAATTGCGCTTTCCAGCACGCTCGGCGGAGAGGGTGTCACGATCTTCGATCGCCACCTTTTGGAAGCTGCGTCAGTCAGCGCGCCAGATTTCATGGAGCACATCGCCAAAGAGGCCTTTGCCGGACTCGATTCAGTCCCTGGCAAAGAACGCAACACCTTGCTCGAGACCTTGGGAGCCTGGCTGGATAACGGCGGCTCTGCCCAAAGGGCATCGGAACAACTCTTCGTTCATCGCAACACGGTTCACCAGCGACTTCGCAAACTCGAAATGTACACGGGCCAAAACCTAAGTGATCCACGTTCGGTTGCGCTCGTCACGCTTGCATTCGAAATCGATCGGCGCGGTTGACACTCGAACTGACGTCGTTGATCAGCGTCCACGCACCAGGACTCTTCAGATACGAGTGATTGGCACCCTTTCTCTGGGAATCACTATCCAGCCAGTGATGCGGTCCGCTCCACGCTTCCAAGTAAAACCGCAATTGCCCGCTCCGTTGTCAAGGAACTTTCCGTTTATGTACGTCCAACCGGCCGGCGCTTTCGCATGGTACTTACCGCCCCTGACGATTACCGACTTGGCGAGGGCACAACTGACCCCGGTGGCGTGAATCTGTTGGTAGGTCACTGGATTGCCGGCGAAAACTCGAACGTAACGGAGCCGCACGCCACCGTACCATCGCATACGGCCACGACTGCGTGACGTGAACATCGGAGGCGGCAGCCGCCTAGACCGTCGACCCACACGACGCGCAGTCGCCTGCCGTGGTTAGGGCGGAACCGCACTTCGCACAGTAAACCGGCGGACGGTCCTTCGGACCGCAGTCGTGAAAGAGCGCTCGGCTGCCCGGTAGCGACTCAGCGCACCAGACGCAGCGTTTGACCGCCGGCGGCGGAGCGGCGAGGGCACCCGTACCGGGTGTCGTGGTGGTGGTCGGGGTTGCGACGGCGGGTGGAGAGTAGTCCCGAGTCACTCCAGTCGGCACTCTCGCAGGAGGCGACGGGCTCGCTGAGGGGTAGGGCTCGGCGGGCCGGGCTGGGCCGCTGGACGGTCCTCCCCCACCTCGTGACACCGGCCAATTGGAAAACGCGAACACCAAAAAGAAAATCCAACTCACGAAGAGGCTGATAGAGAACAAGTCCCAAAGCACGCCGACGCCGTCGAAATACGACAGGCCCGTGGTCGTTCCCAGCGCGAAATTGCGAATGGAGACGACACTGTCGACCACCACAGCGATGAACAACACAAACGGAGTGAGAGGCACCAGAATCCAGTTGCGCGAATAGCCAGCCTGATGAATGATGCGGGTTACGGCCCAGAAGTTACCCACGACGAGGGCGAGGACCACGATGAGCGCGACTCCGCCACTGATGGTTGTTGCTACCACGTGGAAGCCTCCCGCGCCCCTGCACCTGATTCTGAGAAGAAACCTAGCAAGAACGGCTCAGAAGTTGGCGCTCTTCCATGCACGGCGACAGACGTACGCGTGCGAACCTTGACTACTCTCGACCGTCGTCTTGTTCGCGCACCGCCTCGTGGTGCGCGAGCTGACTTTGTTCGCGCTCGATGAGTTCGGTGTCGTCGGCAACTTCCAAGTGAACGAGTAGATCGTCCGCGTGCGGCGACGTACGAATAAGTTCATCAAGCTTCAGTTGAGTAACGAGTTGCTGGCGACTCTGGGTGTGCTGGATGACGAACAGCATGACCAGCGTCACGGCCTCGACGGCAGTGGAGAATCCCGTCTGCCACATTCCGGGAAAACCCTTGATCGCTAACAGGACTCCGTAAGCCACGAGTACAAGGGTGACCACCACAGTCGCTCCTGCTCGGGCTGTGACGTCGCCCACCCAGTGCAAAATTCGGCTGACGCGCTGTTGACTCGTCGAACGCTCTATGAGGACTCCCATCGGATTCCAGAACCAACAACCTGACGGCGTCGCCAGTTGACTGGCCGCGGTTCGCACTCACGACATACGTCCTCAGCGAAGAAGGCCATTCGCTGAGTATTGCATTTTCGTCGCGCGCTCCAAAAGTCTTGGTAGAACGGGTATCTGACTTCTTCTCCGGAAGTTCAACTCGGAATAGTTTGTGATGGCGAAAACAAATCTCATGGTCACAGCCACGTCACACCCACCCAAGGGGACCCTGTCCTGGAAAGAGAAGACGGTGATCTTCGGCTTACTTTGTCTGGAGATTCCGTTCGGTGTAATCCTGTTCCCCTTGGCCGCAGTTCTCGTTCTGACAGGAATCCTCGCGCCCCTAGGAATATTGTCCTTTCGCGTTGCGACGATGCCGCTCTCCTGGGCGATGAAGTGCCGGACCGCGTGGCAGTCAGATGGGCCTGACTAACTGCGCGTCTACACGTGACAAAGAAGTCCCCCGTCGACCACCAACGTTTGACCGGTGATGTACGACGCATCCTCTGACGCGAGAAACGCTACGGCGGCGGCCATCTCCTCGGGCAAACCCTGGCGACCCATCGGCACGGTCCGATCGATCAGGGCCTCAATCTCTTCAGTTCCCAGGCCGTCGTGATCGAACTGCGGATTGTTGAATCCAGTGTCGACCCAACCGGGGCACACGCAGTTCACCCGGATGCCCGACCGGGCATAGTCAATCGCCAAACTGCGAGTGAGGTTAACGACCGCCGCCTTCGACGCCGTGTAGACGGCCAGCGCGGGCTCCCCAAAGAGGCCGCTAATGGACCCGGTCGTCACGATGGCCCCGCCACCGCGCGACAGCATCACCGGCACGACTGTTCGCACCATGAGGAACATCGAGGTCACGTTCACGGCCAGCGTACGATTCCACTCCTCCAGATCGGTTTCGCCAACGGTGCCCGCGCGAAGTCGACCGGCGTGCGAATGCAGGACGTCGATACCCTCGAAATCGTCGACGATCCGCACGATCAGATCAGCAACCTGGTCGGCTTCGGAAACATCGGCCGTATAGGCACGTGCCGTGAATCCCGCGCGCGTGCACTCATCGGCCACCAGTTGGGCCTCTTCGCCTCGAACGTCGACGATGGCAACCTTCGCTCCCTCGGTGGCGAAGCGCAGGGCGCTCGCCCGTCCGATTCCGTGACCCGCGCCCGTTACCACCGCAGTCTTGCCGTTAAATCTGGTCATGGCATCTCCTTCGAGCGCGGCGCATCACGCGACTCTCGCTATCAGCTCCCAATTCTGGCCGAGGACTCAGTGTTCTCCACGGGTCAACCGCCACGTACCGATGTAGCGCTCCTACGCGTCAGGCAGGATTCCTTCTATAACTCGTCGGACCCCTTGATGCCACTCTCACGTCGTTCTCGGATCGACGTGAAGTACTCCGAGTTGGGCCGAACCGCACGGATGATGAAGCCCAAAGAAAAGACAATCACGATGATGATGACGGCAACCCACGAGACGATGTGCGTCTGCGTCGTGAGCCCGTAGCCGAAGACCACGCCCATGAAGAGCCCACCCAGGATCGGGATGACGCCCAAAACCAGGAGCCTCTCCGCGCTGTGACGGAGATGATCGCGGTAGAACCACACGCTGGCGCACGGGACGATGAAGTACATGAACAGTCCGATCATGCCGTCAGAACTAATGATGTCGCCGATCGCGTGATTCGCCGACGCATTGGCCAAGTAGGGAATGAGCAGAATCGGCGGGATGGCCGCCAGAATCAACAGGGCCGCCCACGGGGTCTGGTGAGCTTTGTTGATGAGCCCAAACACCCGGGGGATCAACTTGTCACGCGCCATCGCGTACAAGACGCGGCTGGGCTCGGTCATCTGGATCTGGCAGGTACCGATGACAGCAACCAGCACCGCGAGGGGTAGGGCGCGGCCCCAGAATCCCGGAACCAGCAGCTGTCCAGAAAACGCCAGGACGTCGGTTCCCGAGTTGAGGATGTGCGGCGTGCTCGAGACACCCTCGAAGACCCAAATCAAGAACGTGTACCAGACCGTCAGGAAGAGGGTCCCCATGATCATTGCGCGGCCCGGGTTGATCTTTCGATTGGTGGACTCTTCTCCTAGTACGGCGGTCGCCTCCCACCCGAGATAGAGGAACCCGCAGGGAACCGCGGCTTTGGCCAGACCGGTGAGGCCACCCACGCCGTGACCGAAACTGGTGAACGTGAAGTCGTGGAAGGACGGCAGCGTCGCTCCACCACCGTGCGTCGACTCGTGCAGGAGAGCCAAGATCACGAACGAGATCATCGCGCTGTACTCGATGAACACGAAAATCCACTGCAACCGAACCGTTGGCCGAATCCCACGAATGGCCAAGTACACCAGGCCCGCCATGATGGCGGTCGCCACCAGCCACGTCACCGGATCAGAAAACGTGTCGCCGGTCGGTGCGACTACGAAGAGAAAGTACGCGCCCGCGAGAGTGATATTGCCAACGTTGGCGAACGTGGACACGGCTACGTTCAACAATCCCGTGCCGACTCCGATGGACGGTGTCACGGCCTCGCCCACCCAGACGTAGGGCGCGCCCGCGTGAGCACGCCACCTGTTGAGACTCGCGTAGCCCACGGCACACGCCGACATGCCCAAACCAACCACGAGCACCGCCAGGGGCGCAATGTGTCCGGCGAACGCGAGCAAGATCGCAAGCGTGTAGGCCACGCTGCTCGACGGCGCGACGTTCGCGATGGAAAAAACGAAGTCGCCCCACAGGCTCACGGAGTTTTCCTTGAGACCTAAATCCTTTTCAATCTGCTGTTCTTCTGTCGCCACAGAATCCCCCCGATTCGCGCCGCAACTTTGCAACACAGTAAGTCATCTGATGACTTTTGTCAAACATCTTTTCATGTCTTTTCGGTCGAACCTCACTCGCCCGAGCGAGAGCGTGGACCGACACGAATAATGTCATTGACCAAAGTCATCAGATGACTTACTGTAAAGTCCCAGCAGAGCGACGCCGGTGTCGACGCCGCAGATCGCGACAGACGAGAGATGTCCGGAACCTTGAACTTATGACGACCGCACCTGCCACCAGCGCTCGCCTGAGCGGCGCAGCTGGCATGCCGGCAGGCAGACCGTGCGCCACCATGGCGGTCATCGCGACGTACCGCAGCGGAACAGTGCACCTCTCTTCGAGCCGAGCGTCGACGTGACCAGCGTTATCGGTCTTGACATCGGTTCGCAGAGCATCAAGGGTGTCCTCTTCGATGGTGATGGTGTCGAGCGAGCGTCCGCGTCAAAGGCCCTGACAATGACGCACGTGCGTGGGGGTTGGGCCGAGCAGGACCCGCGGCACTTCGACGAGGGAATCGCATCGGTGATCGGGAGCCTCTTGAGCAGATCCGGCAACGCCCCCGCGGACGTAGCCGTCTTGAACCTGGCGTGCCAGGTGGACGGGGTCGTGCCACTCTCTCGCTCGGGCGAGGCACTCGGACTAGCCATCATCTGGCTCGACCGACGGGCTGACGCTCAGGCGCAGGCCATGGCGGACTTGCACGGACGAGACGAGCTCTTCGAGATCACGGGCCTCGTGCCCGACGCCTCGCACTCGGGTCCCAAGATTCTCTGGTTGCGTGACAACGATCCGGAGACTTTTAGCTCTGCTGCGGCGTTCCCCCCCGTAGCCGGGTATCTGCTGCACCGCCTGACGAACCGGCTCGCGCTCGACCGCGCCAACGCCTCCTCCAGCATGCTGTACGACCTTCGCGCAGGGAACTGGTCCAGCACACTGCTCGACGCGGCTGGCCTGCGCGAGGAACAGTTGGGCGAGATTCTCGACGCGAGTGACGTCGCCGGCACGCTCAGTCCTCAGGGCGCCACCACCGCCGGACTGACCACCGCCTGCACCATGCTCGTTGGAACAGGTGACGAGCACGCCGCGTCGATTGGCGCGGGCGCAATCACGGAAGGCCTGATCACCGACGTGACGGGCACGGCGGAACCAGTAACCGTGGCGACCGCCAGCCCGATCCTCGACCACGACATGCTGGTTGAGACCCATGCGCACGCCCTCAGTGGCTACTACTTGGTCGAGAATCCCGGCTTCGTCTCCGGAGGTAGTACGAAGTGGCTCGCAGATAACCTCCTCGGCGTTCCCCAGTCCAAGATCTTTGAGCTGGCCGCCATGGCTCCGCCCACGTCCGATGGCGTACTCTTCATCCCCGCGTTGTCTGGAGCGATGACCCCCACCTGGAACTCCCAGATGCGCGGGGCCTTCGCGGGGCTCGCCCTGTCCCATACGTCGCACTCGATGGCCCGCGCTGTTCTCGAAGGCTGCGCGTTTGCTCTGCGCGACATCGTCGAACGCTTCACCTCGTTGGGACTCGGGAGCGAAGAAATCCGTGTCGTTGGAGGCGGGGCGGCAAGCGATACCTGGATGCAGATCAAAGCCGATGTCACGGGACGTCCGGTTCGGCGCGTCCAAGTGAGCGAAGCGACCGCGCTGGGGGCCGCGCTCCTCGCAGGCGTGGCTGCCGGAATATTTTCGGATTTGTCCGAGGCGGTCGATCGCACGGTGGCACTGGCCGACGAAGCGTTCGTGCCCAATCCAGCGACCCAGTCTCGCTACGACGACGCGTACCGGCGCTATCGAGACCTCTACACCGCCATCGAAGGAACTCTCCCGTGAGCGAGGACAACGCGGTGACGACGGACGATCTGCATACGTTGCGCGAGAGACTTCGCACGGCCCGTGACAGCGCGTCGCTCCACCCGATCGGGCTGGGAGAGGTGGTGAGTGGCGAAGGGTCCGTGCGTGGTCTCGCTGACGTCGTACAGCGAGTCGGTGTGGTGAAAGGATCTGCCGTGACAGTGCTCGCCGATCTCACACCAAAGCGCTACGCCGATCGCGACGTGATGGAGGTCGTCGCCGACGTCCTCGGACCCGACCACCAGGTGAGTCTCGAGCGCCTCGCGGCGACGTCGTCCGCGGGAATCGTGCTGGCCGACGAAGAGACCGTGGCGCGCGCTATTCGTCTGGTCGGCGCTCGTAGGCCCCGTGGGCTCGTCAGCGTAGGTTCGGGCACCATCACCGACATCGCCAAGGTCGTCGCGAGCGCGCTATCGCTCCCGCACGTCGTCGTTCAAACAGCGGCCAGCGTGAATGGCTTCGCCGACGATCA
Source organism: uncultured Acidimicrobiaceae bacterium (assembly GCA_963840595.1). Lineage (GTDB taxonomy): Bacteria > Actinomycetota > Acidimicrobiia > Acidimicrobiales > RAAP-2 > RAAP-2. Next base: position 157,707 of record CAWIZQ010000003.1, on the reverse strand, counting down.
GTCGGTGCTGTTGGTCGACGGCGCAAAACGCACGACGCCCAGTCGGTGGCCGGACGCACTCGTGATTGACCCACTCGTCGTGGCTAGCGCTCCGCTGGGGATGACGCGCTCGGGCCTCGGCGATCAACTATCAATGTTTACCGCTGCCGCCGACTGGTACCTGGCCACTGCGGTGGGATTCGAGACGAGTTACTCGCCCACGCTCGTCTCGATGATGCGCGAGGGTGCAGAGTCCTTATTGTCTGCGAGCGCCCGACTCGGGCGAGGCGAGACGGATGCGGTAAGCACCCTGGCCGACTTCCTCACGAGAGGCGGGCTCGCCATGGGCGTGGCGGGAAGAACGGCGCCTTCGTCCGGACTCGAACACGCCATCAGCCACTTGCTCGAAATGCGCGCGGACGCCACCGACGAGCTCGTCGCCTCCCACGGATCGCAAGTCGGAGCGGCCAGTGTCTTTGCCGCCCTCGTCTGGCGCCGCGTCCTGCGGCACATGGCCGAGGGGGACGTGAAACTACTCGAGCAGAACGTGGGCTCACGTGAGCGTGTGCTGGACGCCTTCGCCGATCTCGACACCACGGGGGCAACCGCGCGCGAGTGCTGGAGGCTCTACCAACGAAAGTCCTCGTGGATCCACAGTCACTGGAGCAACCTCGAGCGCGTCGTGAGTGACTGGCCGAAGCACGCGCGCGAGATCGACCAGCTGCTGGGACCGGTTGACGTCATCGTCGAAGCGCTCCGTCACGCGCAGGCTCCCGTAGCGTTCTACGGACTCTCACCAGCCCCCGAGCGAACCACGATCACCTGGGCGATCAGTAACGCGCATCTCATGCGCGATCGCTTCGGCATCCTCGACCTCGCCGACCTCATTGGCGTGTGGTCGCCCGAGGATGCCTCGGCCGTGCTCGACGAACACAACGAGCTGGCTCGATGACAGCCCGGAGCGCCACTCGGCCACCCGATCGAGTCTTCGCCGGCTACGCCCTCGATCTCGACGGCACGGTATACCTCGGCGACCAACTCCTCGGCGGGGCCGCCGAAACGGTGGATGAACTGCGACGCGTGGCGCGCGTGGTCTTTGTCACGAACAAGCCACTCGAAACCGCCGAATCCTACGCGGTCAAACTCACAAAACTCGGCGTGACGACGTCGCGCTCGGACATCGTCACACCCCTCGACGCCCTGGTGAACTATCTCGACGAACACCACCGTGGCGCTTCGGTGTTGACCGTGGCCGAAGAACTGGTCGACGACGTGCTGCGCGCCGCTGGCTATGAAGTGGTGCTCAACGCCCTCGGCGCCGATGTGGTCGTCGTCTCGTTCGACCGAACATTCACCTACGCCAAACTGTTGGCCGCGTATCAGGCCGTGCGCGCCGGGGCGACGATTATCGCCACCAATCCCGACCCCTTCTGCCCGACGCCCGAGGGAGGACTGCCCGACTGCGCCGCCATGCTGGCTGCGGTCGAGGCGTGTACGGGTGTGCGAGCCGAAGCGATTGTGGGCAAGCCCAGCGCGCACATGGGCCGCGCCATCCTGAAGCGACTCAGCGTGGCGCCCGAGGCCTCGGCGGTCGTCGGCGACCGACTACTCACCGACATTGCGATGGCCCACGAACTCGGCATGTCGGGCGTGCTCGTGCTCACGGGGGTGACGTCGCTCAATGATCTCGCGCAGAGCACGGTGCAGCCGGACTTCGTGGCCTGTACGTTGCGTGATCTTCTTCCCGAGAGAATGGACAGGCGATGATCAATTTCGTATTCATGCTGACGCACTCCGACAGCACGATCGACGACGCCCTCGACTACATCGGCGTCCTGCCAGGTACCGGGCTGCGCTACCTCGGCTTCAAGGACGTGGGTGCCACGCCCGAACGACAAGCAGCCATCGCAGGGGCCGCGCGCGACGCCGGATTCGAGACCATGCTCGAGGTCGTCTCGGTCTCAAAGGACGCCGAGGTCGACTCGGTTCATGCCGCGCTCGCCGCGGGGGTCGACTGGGTCTTAGGCGGCACGCATCCCGAGGCCGTGCTGCCGCTGCTCGAGGGCTCGGCGATTCGATACTGCCCGTTCCCGGGACGGGTGGTCGGCCACCCGAGCGTCCTCGAAGGGACCATTGACGAGATCGCCGAGGGTGCGGGCGCGCTGACCGCGATGCCCGGCGTGTTCGGGCTCGACCTTCTCGCCTATCGCCACGCGACGGCCGACGTCGCCGAACTGACTCGCCGAGTCGTCGCTTCCTCGAAGGGCCCGGTCATCGCCGCCGGGTCGGTCGTCGACGATGCACAGATATCGACGCTGGCGTCGGCGGGCGCGTGGGGCTTCACGATCGGTTCGGCGATCTTCGACGGACTCTTCGCGGGGGCCCCCGACGTCACGGCCCAAGTCCGTCACGTCCTCGAGATTGCGGCCGCGACGTGACACCCGAGAGAACACGCCTGAGCCGGGTGGAGAAGGTGCGCCAAGGACTTCTCCACGACCTCTTCGCGGGGAAGTTGCGCGTGGGCGCCAAGCTCGTCAACGAGGAGGGCCTGGCCACGCGATTCGACGTGAGTCGCTCGTCCGTGCGTGAGGCGGTCTCCGCTCTCGTGACGGCCGGATACCTCGAGCGCCACCACGGGAGTGGGACCTACGTCGTTGGACTTCCGGGGCCGCGCCACGCGCTCAATGCGACCTTGAGCTATACCCACATGATCGCCGAGGCCGGTATGACCCCGGGGCTGCGGATCCTCTCGATCGAGAGTCGTGTGGCCACTCCCGAGCAGGCCGCCGCCTTGAATCTCGCTCCCGAGGAATCGGTGCGGCGCCTCGAGCGCCTTCGAACCGCCGACGGTCGGCCGGTCATCTACTCCGTCGACGTTGTGCCGGAGCGATTCGTCGCCGCGGTGGCCAACAAGACCTTTAGTCGCTCGCTCTACGACGTCCTGTCCTTGATCGGCGAGCCGGTGGTGAGCGCGGATGCGGTTCTGACACCCGTGATCGCCGGACGCCAGTTGTCGCGACAGTTGAAGGTCAAGGTGGGCAGTGCGCTCCAGCAGATCATCGAGGTGGACTACACCAAGGGTGGTCAGCACATCGTCTTCTCCTCGGAGTGGCACGTGCCGGGGCTCTTCGAACTGCGCGTTCGCCGCAGGGCATGACGCCGAGTCGCAGCCGCACGTACCGAGCACCCGACACGGCTCGTGCTGTCGGGATAGGCTCATTGTGAGCGTCGCCGTCCTGTCTGCCTCGCATCGTGAAGAGTCCCTCGCCAAGATGCGAGGTCGTGAACTCGACGTGCTCGTCATTGGTGGCGGCGTCGTCGGGGCGGGCACGGCACTCGACGCGGCAACGAGGGGTCTGGCCACGGGGCTGGTCGAGGCCGAGGATTGGGCCAGCGGCACCTCGTCACGCTCCTCAAAACTCATCCATGGCGGACTTCGCTACCTCGAGATGTTGGACTTCCACCTCGTGCGTGAAGCGCTGCGCGAACGCGGTCTCCTCCTAGACCGCCTGGCTCCGCACCTGGTTCGACCCGTTGCGTTTCTTTACCCGCTCACCCATCGAGTCTGGGAGCGCGCCTACGCGGGCAGCGGAATCGCGCTCTACGACCTCATGGCGTCGCGCTCGGGTGGCCTCGCTGATCTCGAGCGCCACCGTCATCTGAGTCGGCGCGACGCGTTGCGCGCTGCGCCCATTCTTCGTCCGGACGCCCTCGTGGGCGCCATCGAGTACTCCGACGCTCAGGTCGACGACGCGCGCTTCACCATGATGCTCGCGCGTACCGCCGCAACGAATGGGGCACTCGTCGCCAATCGTGCCCGCGTGATCGGTCTCGAGCGCTCCGGCGAACGGGTCAGTGGCGCCCGACTCATGGACACCGAGACGGGGCGAACGTGGAGCATCCGAGCCAAGGTGGTCATCAGCGCCACCGGGGTGTGGAGCGGCGACATCCAGGAGCTCGCCGCGGTCAGCGATCCCTTGCGGATCCGTGCGTCTAAGGGCGTGCACATCGTCATTCGGCGAAGTCGTCTCGCGATGTCGACTGGCCTCATCACGCGCACCGAACGATCAGTGCTCTTCGTGATCCCCTGGGGCGACTTCTGGATCGTGGGCACCACCGACACCGACGTCCCGGCTGGTGAGACCACACCGCGCGCAACTGAATCGGACGTGGAGTATCTCTTGGGGCACTTGAATTCCGTGCTCGTCGCGCCGGTGCAGCGGGGGGACGTCGTGGGTGTCTACGCGGGTCTGCGCCCACTCCTTGCGGGAGGGGCGAGCGCCACCGCCCAACTCTCTCGTGAGCACGCGGTCAGTGAGCCGCGTCCCGGCCTCGTGGTCGTGGCCGGCGGCAAGTACACGACCTATCGCGTGATGGCCGAGGATGCGGCGGATCGCGCGGCGGCGCACGTAGGACGCGTCGTTCCTGGGTCGCGCACGCGCGACGTCGTCTTAGTCGGCGGCGAGAAGTGGCCGACCCAGTGGGACGCTCGCCATGAGTTGGCGACCGACACGGGCCTTGACGTCGCGTGGATCGAACACCTGCTGCGACGCTACGGCTCCCTCACGTCCCAGGTCCTCGAGCTCATCGGCGACGATCCATCGCTCGCAGAGCCGCTCGAGGACTCCTCGTACCTCAAGAGTGAGATCACGTACGCCGTGACTCATGAAGGAGCCCTTCACCTCGAGGACGTCCTCGCTCGGCGAACTCACGTCTCGATTGAAACCGAGGACCACGGCCTGCGCTCGGCTCGGTACGTCGGCAACGTGATGGCACAGCTGCTTGGATGGCCGCCGGTGCGCCTCGCCGACGAGCTCGCGGCCTACGAATCATCGGTAATGTCGTGAGGTTCCCGCGAACTCGCATGACACTCAGAGCTATGTCGTCGCCGGAGCGGTTCTGGTCCTGATCAATGAGTACATCGCCCATCACCGTCAGCGTTCCCACTAAAGAGATGCGCACCGCGCTGGGTGACCTCGGAGCGGACGTCACCGTCGTCGAGTGGGACATGTCCGGCGCGCCGCCCACGTACGACATTGACATTGTGGTGCCGCCGTACCTAAGTGCGCCGTCGGTGCTGCGTCAACTCAGTGGCGTGAAAGCCCGTCTGGTCCAAAGTCAATCGATCGGCTACGACGGCGTGCGAGACCATCTGCCAGCGGGCCTCACGTTCGCCAACGCGAGGTCCGTACATGAGACGTCCACCGCGGAACTCGTGGTAGCCCTCATCCTCGGCTCTCAGCGAGGACTTCCTGACTTCGTGCGCGATGGGGCCGAGGGCCGGTGGGCTCCTTCGTGGCGGGACAGTCTGGCCGACCGCACGGTGTTGCTCGTCGGTTACGGCGGCGTCGGCCGGGCGATCGAGTCTCGACTGCAGGGATTTGAAGTGACGATCGAGCGGATCGCGTCGAGCGAACGCCACGACGAGCGCGGTGTCATTCACGGATTCGACGCCCTTGGCGAACTTCTCCCGCTCGCCGACATCGTGGTGGTGGTCGTTCCCCTTACGCCCGCGACGCGTGGTCTCATCGACGACACCTTCCTGTCTCGGATGCGCGACGGAAGCCTTCTGGTGAACGTCTCTCGCGGACCCGTAGCGGATTCGGATGCACTGATCGCCCACGCGACGAACGGACGCCTGCGACTCGCCCTCGATGTCACTGACCCCGAGCCGCTGCCCGCCGGACACCCGCTCTTTGCTTTATCGAACGTGTTGATCTCGCCGCACGTTGGCGGTATGACGTCCGCGATGTTGCCGCGAATGGCGCGTTTGCTCAGCGATCAGATTGCCCGAATGCAGCGAGGGGACGACCCGATCAACGTGGTCCAACTCGACTAAGTCCGACGTGACTCACTCGCCACGAAGCACTTGAGCCGTCGAGGTCTTGGCCGCACTTCGGCCCGGCAGCGCCGACACCACATTCACCAGAGCCATGGTGATCACGATCACGATGGGGAAGGCGGGCACCGTGGGTTCGGGCACGGCGTCGATGTAGCGCCCGAACAGCGTCCACAGCCATCGCCCGATCAGAATGCCGAGCGGCACGCCCACCACCACGCCCACGAGGCCGTTCACCGACGCCTGCCACGCGACGACGCTACGGAGTTGACGACTCGTAAAGCCGAGGGCGCGCAGCATCGCCAGATCACGGCGTCTGCGTCGCACCGACGCGCTCAGGGTGAGCGCGAGGGCTACCACTGCGCCGGCGGCGAGAGCGAGGGCCAACGCGGCGGGTGTCGCACCGATGGTGCGGTAGTTCTCAATCTCGGCCGGGTACTGAGGCGACGATGCAGGTCTGGAACCAGTACCGGGCGACACGAATGACCCCTCGATCCACGCGAACCCCTCTTTACCCCAGCATTTCCTTTAGCAGTTTGGCGGCCGGTCCGGCGAGAGCCAAGGCGGCCAGCCCACCGCTAATCCTCGTGCTAGTACCCCGGCGAGCAACAGCCTCAACAATCACGCACAGCATCCCGGAAACGTGGACGACGCGCCCTGGCCCAAGAACGGCGGCGGATCGTACGAGCATCTGTGAATCGTCTGTGAAGCGAGGGAGAGGTGGCGGCGCGGGCTTTCTGAAACGGCGGTTGTGGGAGGGCGATACCAGGGGAAACTCGAGAGCAGGAACTGCGCTCTGGCCTAGATACCACACTGCTTTGCTTCGGAGCACTTGCGCGCTCAGGGGTGGACCCTTAGTCTCCTGTCTGAGCCACGCAATGGTGCCGGAGCTTCCTCACTCAGAAGAAATCTGGCCCGAACGGGCCCAGTGTGATTCGACGACGAATGAAGAGAGGGAGTTCAGATGAGGTCAAAGACAATGACGCACAAATTGCCGAGAGGGCGGCGCACCCTAGTGACGCTGGGAGCAAGTGCCCTAATACTCGGCATGACAATGGTCGCCGGGTCGATTGGCACCGCAGGGGCCGACGGCTCTTCCAACGGCACCTACTCCGTGAGTCCCATCGCGGTCCAAGTGCCGGCTTCCCTGACGTCGAAGCCGAGCGCACTCCCAACCCCCGGTCAGTGCATCGCCTTTGCGGGGCTCGCTTGCTACACGCCGCAGATTTTCCACCAGGCCTATGACATTCCGTGGCAGATCAACGGACAGTGGGCTGGTACCGGCACGCAGGTTGCCATCATCGACGCATTCGGCAGCCCGACGATCGCTGCCGATCTGAATATCTACGACGAGGTGACGGGCCTTCCCGCGGCGAATCTCAACATCTACTACCCCGGCGGCAAAGTGCCCTACAACCCCATGGCTCGCAAGGGTCTGCAGACCAGCTGGGCCGAAGAGACCACCCTGGACGTGGACACCGTGCACGACATCGCTCCGGGCGCAACCATCAATCTGATTATCGCCTCGTCGCCCAGCGGCAACGTCCTGAACAACGCCGAACAGTACGCCGTGTCCAATCACCTCGGTGACGTCATGACGATGAGTTTCGGATCCAACGAGGCCGACATCCACGGCAACAACATCCAGTGGAAGCAGGCCGACGCGACGTTCCAGCAGGCGGTCGCCCAAGGGATGAGCATCTTCTCGTCCTCGGGCGACACTGGTGCAACCGGCGGTGACGCCACGGCCAACGCGTCGTTCCCCGCCTCTGACCCGAACGTCACGTCAACGGGTGGCACGAACCTCTTTGTCGCCGCGGACGCGGACTCGACCGGGGTGTCGGACAGCGGTACCTACGCCAGTGAGTACGTGTGGAATGACAGTGACCCCGCGACGTGTCCCTTTGGTTGCACGGACGGGATCTTTGGCGCGACGGGCGGAGCAGCCAGCTCGCTCTTCAGCGCCGCGAGCTATCAGAAGGCGGCGTCGGGTATGACCGCGCGCTCGACTTCGGACGTAGCGTTCAACGCGTCGGTCTACACGGCAACTCTGATCTACCTCGGCTTCTTCCCAGCCGCCTCAGGTGAAAATGGGTTCTACTTCTTCGGTGGAACCAGTGAGGCCTCGCCGGCCTGGGCCGCGATCGGCGCCGACCTCGATCAAGCCCACGGCAGCGACCTCGGACCGCTTAACCCGATCCTCTATGGTCTCGCCGCGAGCCCGACGTCGTACGCCGCCGACTTCCATGACGTGACGGTAGGCAATAACAACTTCCCGACGGCAACGAGCCCCGGCTCCTCTGCGAAGACCGGCTACGACATGCCGACGGGTCTCGGAACTCCCATCGTTTCGGGCTTGCTCGGATCCCTCGCACCCTCGGCGACATTGGGATACACCGCGCCGGTAGCGCCATAGGTACCGCCTAGCGAGACTTCTCCCGACCCGGCCCGCAGCTTGGCCCAGGTCGGGAGAAGTCTTGGACTCACGTTTCGACTTTGCCTGCGCGACCGACTCGGTGCAATGAGTGATATGGTGTAATTAAGTAATCACTCATGAACGAAGAGATGGAGTTGGCTATGTCTGGCGGGAGAACAATGAGAAATGGTCGAGGAGAACGGGCCTCTCGATCCCACGACACAGAGACGTCGCCTGAAGCGATCACGGGCTGGATTGTCGGTCGGCTACCCGAGACTTGGTTCGAGCAGGGCCCGACGGTGACTGTCGATCACGACGAGATACTTATCATTGGACGTCTGCCCGCTCCCTCGTTGGGCGATGAGTCAGATTCAGTGGCCAAGTCTGCCGCCGAGGCCGGCCGGATTACTCGGTTCCGCGAAGAGACGCGCGAGGAGCGAATGACCATCGCTCGAGAGGGCCAGCATCACTTCGGCAAAGCCATCAGCTGGGGAGCCGAGACCGGCGACACGAAACAGGTTTTCACCAACCTGTCGATACCGGTGATGACCCGACTTCGCCAGCCCGAACGAACGGTGCTCGACACGCTCGTTGATAGCGGTGTGGCTCGAAGTCGTTCTGACGCGCTGGCGTGGTGCGTCAAGTTGGTGTCGGCCAACGCCGACGAGTGGCTCGCCAAGCTTCGCAGCGCAATGGAGTCTGTCGAGACGATTCGACGTGAGGGACCTCTGTCCTGACCAAGCGCTCCTGACCGAGGTCAGACCGAGATCGCTTACTGCGTGATCGCACCGTTGCGGGCCACGTAACTGATGGCAGCGCCGAGAACACCGCGATAGAAATGTGCTTGTACTTCACATTTAAGGAGGGGCATTGGCGTTCATTAGCCGGGGCTTTCATGGTCGTCCGCGCCAGACCGGCGCGGGACTGATTCCGCCCGGGCAGTACGTGACCGACGACTTTCCGGTCCTCACGGCGGGACAGACACCCCGAGTGCCTCTGGATACGTGGGACTTCACCATCATGGACCAGTCGGGTGCGCAACTCGCACGGTGGTCGTGGGAGCAGTTTCAGGCCCTCCCCCGCGAAGACATCACCGTCGATATCAGTTGCGTGACCAAGTGGACAAAGTTGGGAACCAAATGGACCGGCGTGTCGCTCGATGCGCTCCTCTCCGGGATCAGCACCGACGCGCACTATGCCCTGGCGTTCGCCGAGCCCGACTACACGACGAACCTTCCGATCGCCGACCTGCGCGACGGTAAGGCGTGGGTCGCGTTCCAGTTCGACGGCAAAGAGCTCGCGGCCGAACACGGTGGGCCCGCCCGACTGCTCGTTCCCCACTTGTATTTTTGGAAGAGCGCCAAGTGGGTGCGGGGTCTCAAACTTCTCGACAACGACCAGCCTGGCTTTTGGGAGTCGCTCGGCTACAACAACTACGGAGACCCCTGGCGCGAGCAGCGCTATCAAGGAGACTGAGACGTGCTGCGCTGGTTCGTCTCGACCGTGACCAAGACCATCACGGAGACCACCGATGCGGTGAGTCTGTGGTTGGACGTGCCCGAGTGGGGCGGTCATCGAGCGGGTCAACACATTGACGTTCGCTTGACCGCCGAAGACGGCTACTCGGCTGAACGCAGTTACTCCATCGCCTCGTCGCCCAGTGCTGCCGGGGTGGAACTGTCCATCGTGCGCCTGGACGACGGTGAGGTGTCGCCGTATCTCACCAGCCTCGCGGTCGGCGACCAGTTCGAGATTCGCGGACCCATCGGTGGTTACTTCGTCTGGGAGAAGGCCGAAGCGCGCCCCGTACTGCTCCTCGGGGGCGGCTCGGGCGTGGTGCCGCTGATGTCAATGCTTCGTTACCACGCGGAACTCAATGCTGGTACGCCGATGCAACTCGTCTACTCGGCGCGAACCGAACAAGACCTTCTCTACCGCGAGGAACTCGACTCGATGACCGACGGCGAACGCGACGTCGTCATCACGTTGACCCGGGAAACATCGTCCACGTGGTCGGGACGGCGCGGTCGGATCAGCCACGATCTGCTATCGGAACTGACGAATCCGGTCGCCGCGGATTTACTCTGCTTCGTCTGCGGGCCGACACCGTTCGTCGAGTCCGTGGCGGACGCGCTCGTGGCGATTGGTGTCACGCCGGAGAACGTGAAGACTGAACGCTTCGGTCCAACGAATGGAGGGTGAGATGAATGCAGCGCCACTTGACGGAAACGTCGCCGCGGGCATCCTCGGCGAGATCTTCACCGCCGAGATGACCGTCGCCGCCACTAGTTGTGCGCACTGCGGCGCGGTGCGTCCGCTGGGCGAACTCGACGCCTACACCCACGCGCCCGGCGTCATTTTGCGTTGTTCGTCGTGCGACGCGGTGCTCCTGCGAGTGATGCGGAATCGCTCGAGAGTGTGGCTCGACCTTCGTGGCATGTCCGTGCTGCAGATGGAACTACCCGTCGAGAACTCCGGGGCGTGAAGCCGCGGCAATGAGGCGTAACGGGTTGGCTCGTACGAGGACTAAAGAGCGGGACAACCGTCCGTAGCGCCAGTCTCTGGGGCGCCGGAGAGGATTGACGTGAAGAGACCTGACCTAGTCATAGGGACTGGCGGGGAACCCGGCACGTCCATTGGCGCATCGACGCTCCGCGCGTCATGACTGCTCTCGCCACCCGCGTAACAACAACGAGTTCATCCTGGCAGAATGGTACTCCGTCGCTCCTAAGGAAAGACGAGTTGCTCATGGCTACCAACGGCGTTACCGGAGCCTCCTGGATGCGAGGTACCTCGACGTCGTGACGCCCGCAAAGCCCACCAAACAGGTCGCAGTCGGTCGCCGAGTTTTTCTCGGCGTCACCGGACTAGCCGCACTCGGGGTGGTCTTTGGCGCCAGCATTCAGAACTTTCTGGGCGATGTCGTCGGCTCGGGGCTCGGCGGACTGTTTCCCTTCGGTGACCGATTTCGGATCTACTCGATCACCGGTACGTACCCCGAGGTCAGTGATAAGGACTACCGACTCGAGGTCAGTGGAATGGTTCGCCAACCCATGACCTTCACGCTGGATGACCTCAAGGCGATGCCGGCAACCGCATTCACCAAGGACTTCCAGTGCGTCACGGGCTGGCGCGTCCCCGACGTGCACTGGGAGGGAGTGCGCCTCTCGGACATCTTGGACGTGGTGGGGGTTCGGCCCGGGGCCGTGGCGCTGACCTTCGAGTCGTACGACGGAGCCGACTCGGAGAGCCTGACGCTTCGCCAGGCCCGCCTGCCCGAGGTCATTGTGGCGTACAAGATGCTCGGCGCACCGGTCACCACCGAACACGGCGGCCCGGTGCGCCTCTACGTGGCGCCGATGTTTGGCTACAAGTCACTGAAGTGGCTCTCGGCCATACGCGTTGTCGATCAGGTACAACCCGGCTTTTGGGAGTTGCACGGCTACCCCGTCAATGGATGGTTAAACGGTTCGACCGGCCCGAAGAACCCGTACCCGCAGCAGGCGTAGACCGATGACAATCGCGCAGGACACCACCCAGCGCGTCGCACACATCATGCGGTTCGATTACGTGCAACGCGCCGCTCACTGGGTCACGGCCGCACTCTTCGGGACTCTGATGTTCACCGCCATCCCGCTGTACTTCGGCTCGTTCTTCGGGGTGGTCTTTCCTCGCCATCTAATCGAGATGATCCATCTCTGGACAGGGCTCGCTCTCCCGATCCCGATCATCGTCGCGGTGCTCGGACCCTGGGGACGGGGCATGCGACGTGACCTACGACGCGTGAACGCCTGGACTCGCCAGGAGATCCGTTGGGCCCTGTCGCGGGGGCGCACGCCGCTCGACGCGGACAAGTTCAATCCGGGACAAAAGCTCAACACGATCTTCATCGGCACGTCGATATTGGTGATGCTCGTCACCGGCTCGATGTTGCAGTGGTTTCGATTCTTCTCGGTCCCGCTTCGCCAGGGCGCGACGTTCGTGCACGACGTCTTCGCCTTCGCCATCTTCGCCGTGGTGATCGGACACATCTATATGGCGATTACTCATCGCGACGCGCTGCGATCGATCTTCACGGGATGGGTGAGTGAACAGTGGGCAAAGACCCACGCCCCGAGGTGGCTGAAGGAGTACCGCGAGAGCGAAGGCGCGACCGATTCTCCCTAAACTCGGCGCGCCAATATCGCGTCGATTGTTCACTAAGTTTCCTAGAAGGCCGTAACGAGGAGGGTCCAGATGTGGAGTCGAAGCATCATCGGCACACTTTTGTTGCTGGTCGGCGTCGTGTTCATCCTCCAGGGCACGAACGTGCTGCACGGCTCGACGATGAGCGGCCACGGTGGGTACGCCGTACTGGGTGCCGTAGTGGCGGTCATCGGCGCCGCCCTGCTGGTGTGGACCTGGCGCCGGCGGGGCGCGGGTGGATAGCCCGTTCAGCCACGTCGACGGGAGTGGCAAACTCCGCATGGTCGACGTCTCGGGCAAGCGGCGAACTCTTCGCAAGGCGTGGGCGCAGTGCCTCGTCGTCACGACCGTCCCTCTCGCCTCGATCGAACCTCGCCACGACGGCCTCGAAGTCGTGCACGTGGCACGCGTGGCGGGTGTCCTCGCCGCCAAGCGAACCGCCGAAATTATTCCGCTCTGCCACCCTCTTCTCCTGAGTGACGTCAACGTCGAACTCGCCGAAGGTGACGGTGGCGTCGAGGTATCTGCGAGTGTGATCGCGACCGAGTCGACCGGTGTCGAGATGGAGGCACTCACCGCGTGTGCGTTCGCCGCCCTCAGTATCCTCGGCTCGCTGCGGGCCCTCGACCCGAACGCGCGCATCGACGATCTGGTCCTCTTGAAGAAGGAGGGTGGCAAGTCGGGCAGCTGGGGGCGACTCGCCGACGCACCAACGCAACGTCGCCCCTCGTAATGGGCCCGCTAAATGACCGCCGTTAGCATGGGCCCAGTGGTCACTGTGACGCGTTTCGTCAGGTCTTTTCGTCGTTGCGACGAAAGCGACACCCGATGTCGCTGAACACGAACGCGCCAGTCGCGGTGTCGCTGCGACCGCACCCCCGCGCCGTCGAAGGTGACCGAGGCGAGGTCACGCGCGCCCGCATGCCCACCGATGGCGCCCTGGTCGATCGATACGGGAGGATTCACGACGACCTTCGCATCTCGGTGACCGACCGCTGCAACTTGCGATGTGTCTACTGCATGCCCGACGTTGGCATGACCTTCCTTCCTCACAGCGACCTACTCAGCTTCGACGAGATCGTTCGGGTCGCCGCGGTCGCTCAGTCACTCGGGGTCACGTCACTTCGCCTCACCGGGGGTGAGCCGCTCGTTCGCAAGGGTCTGGTCTCGCTCGTCGGACGACTCTCAGATATCGGCTTTCGCGATCTCTCGCTGACGACCAATGGCATGCTCCTGGCACCGCTCGCCGCGAACCTCGCGGACGCCGGACTCAACCGCGTGAACATCAGTTGCGACTCCTTGCGCGCCGATCGGTTCTCCTCGGTTCGACGACGCGGCGAGTTGGCCACGGTGCTCTCGGCGATGGACGCGGCCGAAGCAGCGGGACTGGCCCCGTTGAAGGTGAACGTCGTCATCCTGCGCGAGGTCAACGACGATGAGATCATCGACTTCGCCGCGTTTGCCCGTGACACGGGTCGGGTGGTGCGTTTCATCGAGTTCATGCCCCTCGACGCGCAGGGCCAATGGAGTAAGGATCAACTCGTGTCCGGCCACGAGATCTTCGACGAAGTGTCGAAGGTCTGGCCCCTTGAAGCAGTAGAGCCCGGCGGATCGGCCCCGGCCGAGCGATTCCGCTTCGCCGACGGACACGGCGAGATCGGTCTCATCTCGTCGGTCACCCAGCCGTTTTGCGGTTCGTGCAATCGACTGCGCCTCACGAGCGACGGCGCGCTGCGCAACTGCCTGTTCTCCGATGACGAACTCTCGGTGCGTGACCTCATGCGCGGGGGCGCGGACGACTCAGAGATCGCCACCTTGTTGCGACGAGCCGTGTGGGAGAAGTTTCCCGGTCACGCCATCAACGAGCCGGACTTCCTTCGACCCACACGATCAATGTCGATGATCGGTGGGTAGTGCGGTGAGTCCCTCGTCCAAGCCGACCGGTCGAGCGCGCGAGACCACCGTGCAGTATCGCGCCGCCCAGGCCGCCGATCTGTTGGGAGTGAGTGCGGATACGATTCGGCGCTGGGCGGACGCCGGACGACTCAAGTCGTCCCTGGGTGCGGACGGGAAGCGCTACTTCGAAGGCGTGGACCTCGCCCGCGCGGCCGTCGAGGCCAATCGCTCGCCGTCGCCCCAGAGTCCGCGCGCCCAATCGACGCGCAATCGCTTCGTGGGAATCGTGACCAGGGTGGTCAAGGACAAGGTCGTCGCCCAGGTGGAGATCCAAGCCGGTCCCCATCGCGTGGTCTCAGTGATCACCCGAGAGGCGGCCGATGAGTTGAAGTTGGCACCGGGTGTCGTCGTTGATGCCGTGATCAAGGCCACGAGCGTCAGCGTCGAGATTCCCGACAGCTTCTGAGTTACTCGATCGCCGCTGCCCACACCGACACGGCGTCGGGGCGAAATGACACTCGGCACTGATCCCCGGGAACGACGTCGGGCGCCTGCTGGGTACGCGCTCGAATTTCGACGCCGTCGCCGTAGTCGACGAAGAGTTCGTAATCGAGACCGGTGTCGGCAATCTCGATCATCCGGCCCTCAACGTCCCCCGCCGCAGCGGGTCCAGTCACCGCGGCGACGGACACGTACTCGGGTCGCACGCTCCAATGAACGCGTGTGCCGAGTGCAAGGGTCGTGGCCGAGATGGGGACTCGAGCGGCGCCGACTTGCAGTGCCGTGGCGGAGATGACCGTCCCCTCGTACACGTTCTCGACGCCCACGAGGCGCGCGACCTCGGGTGAAACCGGTCGCGAGAATACCGATCGATTCGCGCCAGACTGCAGGACCTCGCCGCGAGCGATGACCATCAGCTCGTCCGAGAGAAACGCGGCCTCTTCGGGATCGTGAGTCACGATCACCGTGGCGAGACCGGTCTCTCGCTGGACCCGTCGCAGTTCGCGGCGAAGCTCCAAGCGCACCGGTGCGTCGAGCGCGGAGAACGGTTCATCGAGCAAGAGCACCCGAGGAGATCGACACAGCACTTGGGCGAGGCCCACGCGTTGGCGCTGGCCGCCCGAGAGTTCCGAGGGCATCCGCGACTCCAGGCCGTCCAGGCGAAGGTGCTCGAGCCAGTACGAAGCGACTTCGGGGCTGGACTCGCGAGCGAAGGTCAAATGTCGCCAGACGTTGAGGTGGGGAAAGAGTGAGAAGCCCTGGGCGACGTATCCCACACCGCGTCGTTCCACGGGTACGTCGCTGACCAGTTGATCGCCGTACCAAACGGGTCCCGGGCTCGACCCGTAGAGCCCCGCGAGGCAGCGCAGCAGCGCCGACTTGCCCGCGCCCGACGGCCCGAGCACGCCCAGGTGATTGACCCTCGACTCATGAGAGACGCGAAGGTGGAACTCCGCGATGCGGTGGTCGATCTCGAAACGAACGGGCTGCGTGGAGACGGGCGCAGGAGAATTCGGTCGCGCGACGATCGCGGGCCGCGAGGACGGAAGACGCACTCGGACCCGACTCAGCACTACCACCACGACTGCGACGACGAGCGCGAGGGCCGTGGGCGCCAAGGTCGTGGGTAGTCCGCGGCCGCTGAACTGGTTATAGGTGTAGATCGGCAACGACGCCGGGTTGTAGGCGAGGATGACGACAGCGCCGTACTCGCCGAAGGCCCGCAGCCACGTGAGCAGCATGCCCGCACGAATGCCGTGACCGGCACTGGGCACCGCCACGCGCACGAAGCGCGACACGTCCGAGTACCCGAGGGTTCGTGCGACGTCCAACATTCCCTGGTCGACTCCGCTGAAGGCGGCGCGCGCGGCGACGATCAAGAACGGTGCCGAGACGAACGACATGGCGATCACCACGCCGATCATCGAATCCGTCAGGTGCTCACCAAGGTGTCGGCCGAGAAACGTGTAGGGACCAATGACGTACACCAGCACGATGCCGCTCATGAGCGGCGGTAGGGCCAAAGGAACTTGGACCAGCACCCCGACTGCCGCGGCCAGACGACCCTTGGAGCGAGCGAGCACGTACGCGAGCGGAACGCCACAGAGGGTCACGAGCGCGAGCGACATGGTGGCCCCCGCGATCGAGACCCACAGCGCCGAAATCAGTCCCGGCGCGTGAAATCCGCGCTGGGGCGAGGTGATGAGTCGAACGACGAATCCCGCAAGCGGGTAGCCCAGGTAGAGAACGAGCAATCCGCCGAGCCACGTGAGAGGACTCTTGAAAGTCCTCCTCGCGGTCATGGCGTCGTGGTCGTGGTGGTCGTTGTCGTTGCCGAGGTCGCGGATGCGCGGAAGAACAATGCCGGAGAGATCGGCGTCACACCGTTGGCCTTCAGGATCTTGCGGCCCGTAGGACCGAGTAAGAAATTGACGAAGGCCTTCGCCGCAGCCCCGTGTGGAGCGCGGTTGAGGATCGCCACGGTGTACTGGCCCGACAGCTGTGTCCCGACGAGCGGCACGGTCTTGAGATGCGCGGCGGCGGCCTCCACGGCGTAGAAGAAGCCCGCGTCAAGTTGACCGGCCTGCAGATCACCCACCAGAGACGTCTCTTCAAAGACGTTGGACGACGAGGACGCCAATGGCGCAAGGTTGGGTTGGTCGTAGCTGAGAGCGACTCCCGTCAACGCATCGACGGCGAGTACCCCTTTGGGATCGGTCGTGGGGTCCGTACGGCCGAGCAGGAAGCCGGGCAAGTCCACGACCTCGTACCAGGGCTTGGTCTGGAGGTCCTTGGCGAACTTCGACTTGGCGTTATAGCCGAGCACCAGCGGCGAGTATCCGAACTCCTTGTATGACGACACCCAGTTGCCGTTGGCACTCCCCTCGAGGCTCGCGTTCACCGCCGGCGACGCGCTGATAAACACGTCGCCCACTTGCGTGCCTCCGGAGATTTCCGTCGCGAGAGCCGTCGATCCCGCGGAGTAGCCACTGACGGTGTAGCCCGTCGCCTTGTGGAACGCGGGATCGACCTGTTGTTCCATCAGGTCGAGAAAGGAACCGGCGTATAAGACGTCAACCGTTCCGGACGCCTTAGCCCTCGTCGAGGGACTGGCACCTGCGTTGCCCAGTGATAGTCCGAGCGCACCAAACATCACCAGTGCCGTCGCCGTGATCGCTATTAGCCGACGCATATTGTCTCCTTCGCCCACGATGCATTTACAGTAACATCGCGCTTGTTTTGACGTGTCTGCACGCATAAGTAGTCACTTGACACGCAGATGCGTTACGAGCAAACGGCGTTCCTCGGGCCGCCTCCTGGGACATCCTCGCAGCTCACCCCGTTGCGAGTTCGGCCCGCGGAGCCGCGTTTCGACTCGCTCCTAGAATTAACTCAATGCGCGCAGCTTCAGCATCGACGTGGGTGGCGGTCACCGAGTCCCCTTTGTCGAGTGACGAACTGTCCGCCTGGGCGCTGCGACCCAACTGCGGCGCAGTCGTGACCTTTAGCGGCGTCGTGCGAGACCACTCGCGAGCCCACGATGGCGTACTCGCCCTCGAATACGAGACGAGCCCCAAGCTCGCCGAAGTCCGACTCAACGAAATCGTCGCGGTGGCGCGCGAACGCTGGCCCTCCCTCGAAGCTGTCGCGATCCACCATCGGATCGGCAAGGTCGAACTGTCCGAGACGACCGTCGTCGTTGCCGTGTCGTCGCCCCACCGTAGCGACGCCTTCGAGGCCGCGCGCTTTTGCATCGACACCCTGAAGGAGACGGTGCCGATGTGGAAGCGCGAGTTTTGGGAGGGTGGTTCGGCGTGGAGCGAGGAAACGTCACCGCTCCTCGATACGCCGCGTCCGTGATCTCCCTCGACGAGGCGCGGTATTTCGTCCTGCGGGACCTCGAGCCCCTCGCTGCGCGCGCGCTCGAACTCACCCGTGCACTGGGCTGTGTCGCCGCCGAAGAAGTACTTGCTCGCGAGCCCTCACCTCGATTTGAAAACTCCTCGATGGATGGGTTCGCGCTCCGCGCGAGTGACACCCGCGGAGGATCTCGGCGCCTGCGCGTCGTGGGCACGATCTTTGCCGGTGACAACTCGTCGGTGATGGTGGGCGACGGCGAGGCCGCAGGCATAATGACGGGCGCTCCCCTACCCGCGGGAGCCGACAGTGTGTGCCTGCGTGAAGCAACGGTCCTCGACCCCGACGGCCTCAGCGTCGTCATCGAGCGCGACGTCCGCCTCGGTGAGGCGGTGCGTCGAGTGGGCGACGACGTGGCCATCGGCCAGGTGTTGGTGTCACCGGGCGATGAACTTGGTCCCGCCCTACTCGGCGTGCTCGCGAGCCAGGGCTACGCGAGTGTGAGCGCCCACGCGCGGCCACTCGTCGGCGTGGTGTCGACGGGCAACGAACTCTCGGACGCGACCGGCGCGCTGGCGCCCGGCATGATTCGCGACGCCAACCGTCCCTCGCTGCTTGCTTCGCTGCACGCCTCAGGTTTCGATGCGCGCGACCTCGGCATTGTGGGCGACTCGTCCGCCGACATCGCCCAGGCTCTCGAGCGCGGCGCGGCGTCATGTGACGCAATCATCTCGACGGGCGGGGTCAGCGTTGGCGACGCCGATTTCGTGAAGTCGGTCCTGCTCGAACTCTGTGGCGATCAGGCGCGTTCGATGCAAGTGGCGATGAAGCCGGGCAAACCATTTACGTTCGGCATCACCAAGGACACGGGTGTGCCAATCTTTGGGCTGGCCGGCAATCCGGTGTCGACTCTCGTCGGGTTCGAGGCCTTCGTGCGCCCGGCGCTGCGCCGCCTGGCGGGACACCGGGTTCTGGATCGTCTCACCATCAACATGGTCCTCGACTGCCCGCTACCACGGCAACCTGACGGACGTCTCTATCTCACTCACGTGGTGGCTCGGGTTCACGACGACGGCGTCGTCCACGTCGAGAGCGCCACCCGACACGCGTCGCACCTGCTTCATGCAGTCGCAAAGGCCAACGCCCTCGTGTTTCTGCCTGACGGCACCGGCGCCGACGTCGGAGACGTCGTGCAAGGAATGGTGCTCGACGCAGATCAACTGAGCCCCGCTTAATGGCTCGGCTGATCTTGCTGGGTCCCGCCCGCGACGCCGCCGGCGTCGGTATCGACACCGTGGACGGCGACTCACTCGACAATGTGCTCGATGAGGCCGTGCGTCGCTACGGGCCGAAGTTCCAAGCGATCCTGGAGGTCAGTCGAGTCTGGGTGAACGGGGAACCCGCTGATGCAGAAGCACCGATCGATCAGGGCGACGAGATCTCGGTGCTTCCCCCGGTCTCAGGCGGGTGATGCGAAGCCTCGTCACTTAGTAATTCGAGGGCGTGGGTCACGACGTCGAGCACGGCCTCGAGTGACTCGATCGCCCCGCGGGGCGATCCGGGGCAGTTGAGAATCAAGCACTGACCCACGGTGCCTGATCGCCCGCGCGACAACCGGCCCAGCGGACTAACGAGACGCATGGCTTCGCTCAGTCCAGGCGCGTCGCGTTCGAGCACGCGAGCGGTGCCCTCGGGTGTGAGATCGCGGGGTGAGAACCCTGTTCCTCCCGACGTGACGAGGAGCCCGGCGAAGCCAGTCATCGCGCGCAAGGCCCCGGCCACTGACTCCTCGCCGTCGGGAATCACCCGATAGTCGGCGATCGTGAAGCCAGCGCCGGCCAGTCGCTGCGAGATCTGCGGGCCCGCGAGGTCCTCGCGCTCGCCTCGGTCGACCGAGTCCGACACGATCAAAACCTTGGCGTAGAGATCCACGCGACGAGCGTAGGTGATGCGCGTCTTGCCGGTCTCAACCCCCCGCCATCGCACCAATGACGTAGAAGGGCTCTCGACCACGCTGCACGGCCTCGGGCAGGGTCACGTCAATCGGTTCGAGTGAGAGGTCCTCCTCGCACGCGTAAAACCGGACGAACTTTCGTCGTTGTTCGGTCAACGGATCACGAATCGTCCCCAAGAGGGCCGGGAAGCGAGCCTCGAGGGCATCGATCACGCTCGCGGGCGAGGCCGTGCCGACCACCTCGAGTTCGACCTCCCCTGAGACCTTCGCGATCACCCGTAGGTGCGCGGGCAGGACGACCCGGATCACACCAGCGTCTGGACTTCGACCGAGAGCACCGCAGGCAGATCGCGCACGATCGGCTCCCAGGAGTCACCCGAGTTGGCCGATGCGTAGACCTGACCACCGGTCGTGCCGAAGTACACGCCGCAGTCCTCGAGCGAGTCCACCGCCATCGCGTCGCGCAGAACGTCGACGTAGCAGTGCTCCTGGGGTAGTCCCTTAGTCAGGGGTTCCCACTCGTTGCCGCCCGTTCGACTGCGGTAGACCCGCAGCTTGCCCTCGGGAGGAAAGTGCTCGGAGTCACTCGTGATCGGCACTACGTAGACAGTCTGTGGTTCGTGTGCGTGCACATCGATGGCGAAGCCAAAGTCCGAGGGCAAGTTGCCACTCACTTCGCTCCAGGAGTCCCCGGCGTCGGTGCTGGCCATCACGTCCCAGTGCTTTTGCATGTAGAGAACGTCGGGGTTCGACGGGTTCATCGCGATGCGGTGCACACAGTGCCCGACCTCGGCGTCCTCGTCGGGCAGGCCCTCGGAGTGCAGTCCGTGGTTAATGGGTTTCCACGTCGCGCCCTCGTCGTCACTGCGAAAGGCCCCGGCCGAGGAGATCGCCACAAAGATCCGACGGGGGTCCTTCGGACTGACGATGATCGTGTGCAAGCACATTCCGCCCGCGCCGGGTTGCCACGCGGATCCCGTGTCGTGTCCGCGCAGACCCGAGAGCTCACTCCAGCTCTGTCCACCGTCCACCGAACGAAACAGGGCCGCATCCTCCACGCCCGCGAGCACCGTGTCGGGGTCGCTCAAGGAGGGCTCGAGGTGCCACACTCGGGCGAACTCCCAGGGGTGAGGCGTTCCGTCGTACCACTGGTGAGTCCCTGTCACGCCGTCGTAGACGAACTGGTTGCCCACCGGCTCCCAGGTGAGACCACCGTCGTCGGAACGCTGAATCAACTGCCCGAACCACCCCGTCGACTGCGAGGCGTAGATCCGATTGGGATCAACCGGAGAGCCCTTCACGTGGAAGATCTCCCATCCACCAAAGAAGGGTCCACTCACGTCCCAGTTCTTACGGGCACCATCCGCACGAAGCACGAACGCCCCTTTTCGCGTCCCCACCAATACCCGCACATCGCTCATGACTGCCCCTCTCCGCGTCCGGCGGGACGCCATCGAAAAAACAGTACATCGCGGTCAGCGATCTTCTCTAACTGTTCAATCGTCGCTGACCTATTCGGGATGGCTCGTGATGTTCGCAATCGTGCCGTCGGGGGCACGAACGAAGAATCGTCGCAAACCCCACGCCTCGGTGGTCAGCGGATAAACGATCTCGTACCCGCGTCGCATCGCTTCCTCGTACGCCTCCTCCACCCCGGAACCGACATGAATTGAGACGACGGAGTCTTGGGGAGCTGTGGCATCTCGGGTCACCAGTTGAACGTGGGCACGGCCGTCCGGTGTTTGGAAGTGAGCGACCCACCCCATGTTGAAGCTCTCGACGCTCAAGCCGAGGTACTCGGTGTAAAAGGAACGGGCCGAGGCGATGTCGGCGACCCCGATGTTTGCAACAATGCCGGATACTTTCATCTTTTCCTTCCGTGCGGGTAATCCGCTAGTTCGATGGACGAGTCGCAAATCGAGTGATGTAGCCCGAGTAACTCGACACCCACACGTCGTCGGTGAGGGGATCGTACGTGATACCGATGGGCTTGGACGGCACGACCACCGTTTGCAGAATGGCCAAATCAGACGCCCGCAGTTCGGTGACGGTCGCGCTGCCGTAGTTGACGACGTAGAGCGCCGTACCGTCGCTCGAGATCACGAGTGACCGACATAAAACGCCCGTGTGTCGCAGTGCCACCACGCGCTGGGTTCGCAGGTTCACCTTGACGACGTCGCCGGGAATGTTGAGCGAGACGTAGGCGAACTCGTCGTTGGGACTCAGCACGACGGTGCGAGGGTTTGAGCCGACGAAGATCTGGCCGACCTCCTTGAGATCCGCGAGACTCACGCGCACCAAGACATCGCCGCCCATGATCGCCACGTAGGCGAAACGGGACCGCGAGTCAATAGCGATCCCACGCGGCGTACCCGGAAGCGGGAGCGTCGCGACCACCTTGTGCAACGCCACGCTGATGATGGAAAGCGTCCACGAGCACCAATTGGTCACGAGTACGTAGCGGTCGTTCGGGGTCACCGCCACGAATTTGGGAACCAATCCGACCTTGATGACCTGGTCGATGCCCAAGGTCGCTGTATCAATACGAAAGACGTAATCGGGAGTATCACCGGCCGCCAGCGCGCTACTCGGCGTGCACGTGTCTTCACCTTCAGGCCCTTGATCCGGCCCGTACATCGAGTAGTTGGAAATGTAGAAGTACTTGGCGTCTGGTGAGAACGCACCTTCGACGGGTGCCCCCTGGACCACGCCGCCGGGCAGCCCGAAGTGTGCCAGGTCGACCGTGGCAGGAATGGTCTTGACCAGTGCGCCCGATCGTGCGTTAAAGACCGAGACAGTGCGCCGATAGACCATATTCTGGGCGAACACCAAGCCCGTGCCCGAGGCGTCAACTGACTTGGGAGTGATGCTGTCGGAGTAGTACTGACCGATACGAACGAGCAAGCGCTCGTCCGCCGGAGTGACTGGCTTCTTGGCTGGGCGGTTGGTGGTGGTCGTTGATGTCGTCGCTGACGTTGTCGTTGATGTCGTCGCTGACGTTGTCGTTGATGTCGTCGTTGGCGTTGTCGTTGTCGTTGAGGAATCGTGACGTGCGATGGGCGACCTTGGAACATTGGAGGGTGAGGCAGCGCTCCCACTTGCCAGTCCAGCACCACAGAGAGCAAGCGCCATCGTGGCAACAATCGTCGGCGCGGTCCATGATGTACGCCGTCGTGGCAGGCGCTGACCTCGTCGTCGCATTTTGACACCGTAATGCCGCTAGATCGCTGCTCTGGAAGAAAGCCGGGTAGATACCCGTTGGCCGACCGTAGAGTCGGGTTACAGAGTGCGCGCGAGGAGGTGTCGTGCAGTACACCAAACAAGAAATCGTCGACAGGCTACGACGGGCGGGATTTCGCGAAGCGGCTGATCAAGCGATGGCCGAATTGCCCGACCCGATCGATGAACAGCCTCTCGAGGACTGGGCGATGAAGCGCGGTATTACGAAGGATGCCCTCATGAGCGCGATGGGTGGGAGCCCGTAGGGTCACCTGGACTTACTGTTCTCGAAGAACTCACCCGATCGTCAGACCGATGACGAGTGATCACACAAAATCTCCAGAATCGTTGAGTGTTCGACGGCCTCACGTAATGTGCCGTGCCTACCGTCCGGCTTATGAAACTCTTACACTCAGCCAAGCGTCGTCCTTGGACGATCGTCCTGTTAGTTACCGCCATGGTGGCCACGATTACTGGTGTGGGCATCTCTAGCGCTTTTGTGGGAACAACGCCGTCGTCGGCCACGCCGACGGCTTGTCCTGCGGGCAGCAGTCTCCAATCTCCTAAAGGTTCGTCGCAGGAAGAGTGTGTGATCACCTCGACCGGCACACCCGTGGGTGGCGTCAAGCACGTCTGGTTGATCATCCTGGAGAACAAGTCGTACGACGAGACCTTCTCGGGGCTCAACCAAAACTCGTACCTGTGGCAGACGCTCCCTGAGCAGGGCGCGCTGTTGACCAACTACTACGGCACCGGTCACTTCAGCATGGACAACTACATCTCGCTCGTCTCGGGTCAGGCTCCCTCGTACGCGGTCCAAGACGACTGCTCGACGACGGCCAACATGACCAATAACAACAGCGGCATCATCACGACCGGTACCGTCGGCACCACCACCGACACCGATGGCACGACCGACGCCAGTGGCACGAACACGAACACGCCGAACCCCACGGGAACCGGCAACGGAAACTACGGCCAACTCCTGGTGCACGGCGGCGTGAACGCCGCTCTCGGCAACAACGGCTGTGTCTACCCCACCGACGTGCCGACCATCTTCAACCAGTTCGACGCGGCCGGCGTTCCCTGGAAGGCGTACGCGCAAGACCTCGGTGGCGCCCAGCCCGTGGGATCGACGACCTACGTCACGGGTGCGACGCCCGGGGTGACCGACACAGTTCCCGGTCGCGACGACGGTGTCTGTGGGTATCCCGGCACGAGCGCAGCGGACCCCGTCACCGATCCGACCAACCTCACCGCACCAACCGGTGACGTCGGCAGCTACACCGGGGCTCAGATCGCGGACGTGAACGGCAACGGTGACCCTGCCGACCAGTACGTCGCCAAGCACTTTCCCACGCCATGGTTCACGGCCCTCACCGGGGAATCCGCTGGTACCCAGAACACGGTGGTGTACCCCGCCCAGCCCGCGCTGACCGAGCCCAACACCCCGGAATACGACGGCCCCGGCGCACCGACCACCGGTACTGCGGACACGAACTGCGACGCCAACCACGTGTCCAACCTCGATGACCCTCAGTACGGTCTCGAGCACGACCTCAGCCTTCCGGCCAATGACGTTCCGGCCTTCAACTGGATCACCCCGGACAACTGCAGCGACGCCCACGACGCGACGTGCGCGGGTAACAACCTCTCGGGTGCCTTCAACGCGGACGGAACGCCGAACTACACCCCCTCCGGTGTGCCAAGCTACGACCCCGAAGCAACGACGCCGCTCAACTACACCGGCGGCCTGTACGCCTCGGACCTGTTCCTTCGCTACTACATTCCGCTCATCGAGAAGTCGGCCGCGTTTGCCGACGGCGGGCTCATCGACATCACGTTCGACGAGGCCAACCCGCCCTTTACCGTTGGCAACAGCTTCAACAACGTGCCAGCCGCGGGCGACGCCACCACGGCTTCAGCCCCGGCGGACCAGCCGTCCTTCGGCGCCAAGGGCACCTTGGCCCCCGGTGCGGACTCTCTCTATGGCGCCTACGGCGTGCTGGCCGACCAGGCCGGTGAGAACCTCAACGGCAGCAACGTCAACACCGAGCCCACGGGACCCAACGACCCCGAGGTCACCAACAGCACCGGCGAGCAGTTGCAGCCCGGACCCGGTGCGTCCGGCTTCATCGATCGGCCCCAGGGACTCACGGGTGAGAGCCCCTATCTCAGTGGCTCCCCCGGCCCCGGTCCCACGTCAGAGCCGGCGCTCGGTTCCAACGGCTCGAGCATGGTCATTGACCCCCTGATCAACGCCGACGACACCGGACGTCTGGTCTCGGGTCCGGGGATCCCGGCCGACACGTTCGTCGGAGCAGTGAGCGACACAGGGCCGGTGTCGCTCTCGCAGAACTCCAGCGTCAATAAGACGTGGTCGAACAACTACGCCAAGCCGTGGACCGGTACGTTCCAACTGCTGAGCGCCAGCGGATCACCAGTCGATCTCACATCCTCACTCGACGGGACCATCTCATTGAGCGCCGAAGGTGCGACTTCGACCGTGGGCACCACGTGTGCCAGTGCGACGGCGGCGGCCACCACGGCAGGCTGCGTGACGGCTGACCCCCTGTACGACCCGACGGACTTCACCCCCGGCGGCGGCGACACGGGGACCGTACTTATCAGCCCGTTCATCAAGCCCGGCACGGTGTCGAGCACGTACTACAACCACTACAGCACGCTGCGCACGATGGAGGACCTCCTCCTCACTGGAAAGACCTGCGCCGACCCCTCCAACGCGGACACCCCACTTCCGGTGGGCACGGTCTGCGGTGGTCTGGACGGCCAAGGTCACATCGGCTATGCCGCGCAGTCGGGACTCGCGTCCTTCGGACCTGATGTCTTCACCGCCCAGTCCTTTACGACGGTCACGACACCTCCGGGATTCACCGCGGTCGGTGGCTCGGGCGCAACCACCCTCTACTGCCCCTTCCTCGTGCGCCTGGGACTACCCGGGTCGAACGGTCGAAACGGCGTCGGCCCTGACGGCGGCACTGGCGGTACTGGCGGCGCGTCGGGTTGCGGCACGAACGGCGGGAACGGCGGTTCGGGTGGCAACGGCCACACGACCGTGGGAGCGGGTGGTAACGGCGGCAACGGCGGTAACGGCGCGTGTCCTGCTGAAGAGTGGAGCAGCGGAGTTTGGCTGACGTCAACCGGAGCTCCCACCACACCCACCGACACTCCGCCCTGCAACGGCACGTGGGGCAGCGGCGGTAACGGTGGCAGCGGCGGTAACGGCTCCGAGAAGCGTGCGGGCGGTGACGGTGGCAACGGCGGAAACGGAACTCCCGGCGTGCGCGGCACCAATGGCGCCAACGGGACGAACGGCTAGGAGCCTGATTCAGTTAATGCGCGCTCTGTCACCATCTTCTCCTCGCGCGAGGGGCCGGGTCTTTGGACCTGGCCCCTCGCGCGTAATTGCGGTGGCGCTGTGCTCCCTCGCTCTCGCGGGGTGCGGCGCGAGCGCCGCCGTCTATCCCTCGTTTCTCCCCAAGAAGACCCTCGATCCGCGCGTCGACACGATGCTCACCGGGACAATGGCCAGACCGGCACTCCAGGTTGAGGGATTGCCGGTGCTGGTGAAGACCAAGGCGTATCACGTGCGCATTACCGTGAGCGGACCCATCGTGCCCGGCGAGGGACTCCCCGATCAACCTCCGGCCACGACGTGTACGTGGACGGTGACGATGAAGGACGCGAGCGCCACGGTGCCAGTGTCCATCGCTGACTTTCACTCTGTGGACCATCTCGGCTCGGTGTTCTTGATGGGCCTCGTGCCGGGCGAACACGCCCCGCCCCCGTACATTCATCCTGGCCAGACCCTCACTTTCCAACTGCGGGCCTACGAGCTCGTGGGCGAGGGAATGATGCAGTGGGCGCCTGATCACCGTCATGTGGTCGCCGACTGGGACTACACGGTCGAGAACGACTGAGCCCCTCCGAGACCGGGTATCCAAAGCCCGCCCGCACATGCTTGACGTGTTGATGGCCGCTATCTAACATTCGAGAGTTCTCACGATTCGGGGAGGAATTCGTGAAAAGAACGCTGGCTGGCGCTGTGCTCGTTGTCGCCACACTTCTGGTGGCGTCGTCGAGCGCGGGTTCGATCGGTATCCGAGCAGCCAGCAAGCAGTACTTGAACGATGTGGCCTCCGCCGACGCCGCACTGAAGACGTTCGACTCGCAGATACACAGGTGGACCAACTCCACAGCCGACACCCAAGGTGAACGAGAGGCGAAGTCTCTGCTCAGTGCACTGGTGCACGTTCGCAAGAGACTTCTGAGCCAGTCGTGGCCTCAGTCGGTGAAGGGTGGTGTCGTGTTCATCTGCACGCAAGACATCTCTTCGCTCGAAGAAGACCTGCGCGAGATTGACGGCAACTCCATGCTGGGCAATGGCGCGTTTCAACTGACGTTCAGCGCCGATTCCCGAACGCTGGCGCTGGACGCTTTTTATGTTCGCAAAGACCTCGGTTTGCCGAACAGCAGATCCCTGTAGCGCTAAGCAGTGGGTGACACGCCCTGAAACGCGGCCGCGGTCAGGGTTCGCGCCGTTTGTACCACACTGGCCATCGCATCCTCGGTACTGAGTCCGCAGAGGTCGGTCAGACTAAACAGTGCCTCGCCGCTCATCACGACGGTGAGATCACGCTTCAACTGTTCGGCCCTCCCACGATCGAGCCGGTCAGCGACCGGGGCCAGCGCATAGTCGATCAGACCAAAGCGGATGCCTGGTCGGGCCGGTGCGAGAAGGTCTGGATCGGTCATACTTGCCGCGATCATGGCTCGAACGACAGCCTGCCGGTCAAGCACCCCTTCCAGCAGAAACCGAGTCGCAAAGCCGACGCGTTCCACGGGATCCTGGGAGTCGTCGATCGGGGCCAGAGCTTGGCTGGGGCTCGGCCAGTCCTCTGCGAACGCCTTCGAGAGCAACGACGCCAAATCGGGAAAGTATCGGTAGGCCGTCGCCTCAGAAACCAGGGCCGCCTTGGCAACGGCGGGCATGGTCACCGCCTGGTGCTCTCTGATCAGGCCGATACAGGCTTCGACGATTGCCCGCTTGGTTCGCGCCTTCTGGTTCGTCCTCTCCTTTGTCTCGGTCACGTGTTGTCCCCTTTTAAGTTGGTTCACTCTTGTAATGAAAGTGTACTTGCATAAGGTGAGTTTGCTGGCTATGGTAGTGAGAGTCAACTCTCACGAAACGGGGAAACGCTCATGAAAGTCAAGATCACCTCTCCTGAGGGCGGAGACGCGATCCAACTGGGACCGATACGAATGAGGATCCTGGAGGACGGCAGTACGACCGATCACCGCTTGGGCGTTGGCGAGATCACCCTGCCGCCCCACACCGATGGGCCACCTCAACACCGCCACGCTCGTCACGACGAGGGGTTCTACGTCGTGTCCGGCTCCGCCACCTTCACTGTGGGCGACACGACACACACCGCCTCAGCTGGCACGCTCGTCATGGTGCCTCCGGGCGCTCCCCACACGTTCGCCAACCCCGGTGACGAAGTGGCCGTCTTGTTGAACACGTTCACACCCGATCTGTACGTCCAGTACTTCAGTGAACTGCGCGACATGATCGCCGCGGGTCAGCCGCTGACACCCGACGTCACGATCACCGCGATGGCCAACTACGCCACGATTCCCGCGACCGAGTACGCAGACGGAGACGAGTCGTGAGCATGACGAGAAC
The DNA here is from genome assembly GCA_963840595.1 of uncultured Acidimicrobiaceae bacterium. Classification (GTDB taxonomy): domain Bacteria; phylum Actinomycetota; class Acidimicrobiia; order Acidimicrobiales; family RAAP-2; genus RAAP-2. The sequence continues at coordinate 128,654 of CAWIZQ010000003.1, read as the reverse complement.
TCTCGACGTTGCAGAGATCGGATCCGTTGACCTTACGTTCGAGGATCGAGGTGAGGGTCGACCCTACCTCGTGCTGCACGGCGGAGCAGGTCCTCAGTCGATGGCCACGTTCGCGCAACGCCTCGCAGCGAGCGGAGACCTTCGTGTTCTCTCCCCCACGCATCCCGGATTCGGGGGAACACTACGTCCGAACGATTTGAAGAGTGTCAGCGATCTGGCGACGCTCTACGTCAACTTTCTCGATGCACTGGATCTTCATGACGTCACGGTCATCGGGAACTCCGTGGGCGGGTGGGTTGCCGCCGAGCTCGCGTTGCGCCACTCGCCGCGCACCAGCGGACTTGTGCTTATCGATGCGGTCGGAATCGAGGTCGACGGCCACCGCGTGGCCGATGTCGCGGGCCTTTCGCTGCCCGAGATTCAAGCGCTGTCGTTTCACGACCCCTCCCACTTTCGCATCGATCCCACCCAGCTCTCCGACGCGCAAAAGGCCATCGCAGCATCCAACGCGGCCGCGCTCGCGGTGTACGCCGGATCCGCGGCGATGGCGGATCCCACGTTGCGTGAACGCCTCGGCGCGATCGCGGTTTCCACGCTCGTGCTGTGGGGCGACAGTGACGGCATCGTCGACCCCGAGTATGGCCGCATCTACGCGTCCTCAATTCCCGGAGCGCACTTCGAGGTTCTCGTCGCCACCGGACACATGCCCCAGATGGAGTCACCCGAACTTGTCATACGAGAGATATTGAGTCGGCGTTAACCCGTTGGCTACCTCGACTTCTCCGCGTCGCGCGCTATAACACTCAGCGACGAACGAACGATTCCTGACCGGACCGTACATACTGACAAGCAGCCAGAGAAATCTGTAGGGATCTGCAGTAGGTTCCCAGTTGGAGATGCCATCCGGTTTCCCGCACACAACGCAGTGCCGAAGGAGGAGCTACCGATGCCCCAGTTCATGGACTATCACGACGACTTGAAACTGCCGGACGACGCTGTTCAACAGATCACGAAGGACGCCAAGGATCACAAGGCCGACGAGTTTGGCGTCCGACAGGTCGAGCTCTTTCACAACGCCGACGGGAAGGTCTACTGCCTGCTGGATGCTCCTGACGCCGACGCCGTTCGCGCCCACCACGCCGCCATCGGGGTGCCCTGCGGTGACGTCCACGAAGTCTCCGGGATCATGTAGCAATCGGCCCTCCGGCCTCGGGGCTTCCGCCGGTGACCGATTGGAGGGATGCGTCCCCTAGCGCTGTCAATACTTTTGATATATGTTGCGCCTTGGTGCGTCGTCACCTTTGTCGACGCCCGCAAGGAGGCGTCATGTATTTATTCGCAAGGCAGGCCGTTACACGAGGGCAAGACGCTCTGAAGTGGAGCATCGATATCGGAGCCGCCGCGGGCAACGCGCTCGGCGTGGAGGTGGGGGTGTGGGCCAACGTTCTCTCGCCCGGCGTCGGCATGATGACGTGGACGTCGCGCTGGCCTGATCTCAGCACGTTGGACAAGAGCATGGCAACGCTCATGAGTGACGCCCAGTACACAGCCCTTGGGGCCGAGAATCAGAAGTACATCAGCGGTGCCGTCGACGACATGCTGATGGAGTTCGTCTACGAGGGCTCTGGCCCGATGACTGATGCGAAGTACTCCTCGACCGTGACCGCAGTCTGCGCGCCGGGAAACTTTGCTCGGGGAATGATGAGCGGCATCGAGATAGCCCAGAAAGCCGAACAGACGACGGGTGTCTCCACGGCGTTCCTCGCCGCTCAGACTGGTTCCTACGGGGCCGTCATGTGGCTCGCACGGTACGACAGCATTAACGCGTTCGAAGACGCCCAGCACAAACTGCAGGCCGACATGAGTTTCGTCGAGTTCCTCGACGGGGTGACCAGCGCGTACATCGCCGACCCCAGCGTCACGCGCAGCACCCTCTACATGAAGGTCAGCTAGGCCAACTCGCCACTCAACTCATCGCACGACCGAGGGACACTAGGTTCTGACTCGTGGCGTGGGGATCTGATCTGGAGCGCCTGAGCGGGTATCCATTTGAAGTTCGCCACAGTGTCGGGGCCCTGGAACGCGCCCGAACCTCCGCGGAGATCGCGGCGGACGCCTACGGGTACTTTGTTCGACTGTTCTCGGGGGTCGAGCCGGACATCGCGCTCATCGTGGCCAACGAGACCGACTGGCAGAGCCGCCAACCGTACGGATTACCGTTCTTTAACGACGCCGACGACCAGATACGTCCCGGCATCGTCGTGATGCCGGCGGCAAGAGGCACCTTCTGGGTCGAGATGGCTGTGGAGTTGCGCGAGGCGTCACCCGAGCGATACCCGACACTGCTAGATGCCTATCCGGACGGCGCCGGTGGCGTGGATCTCCAATCATTCTTCGATCTCGTCACGATCCACGAGCTCGGTCACGCGTTCCAAGTTCTAGGAAATCTCAAGTTCCCAACATTTTGGCTGGGTGAAATCTTCGCCAATCTGGCCCTGCATTCGTTCGTCGCGACGAAGCGACCAGAGAGCTTGCACACGCTCGAGGTACTCGCCATCGTGGGCTCCCAAAGCCCACGACTCGACGCTCGAATCCGCGCCGAGGGATTCAGCACACTCGAAGAACTTGAAGCCCACTACACGGGCGGCGACACTCCGATGAGCCCTCTGAACTACGTCTGGTACCAGTATCGGTGGCAGCGCATCGCGGCCCACATGTTCGACGCCGAGGGAGAGGAGTCTCTCGTTCGCTTCTGGAACTACTTTCGCTCGCCCGATCTCGTTCTTCCCCGGGGGTTGACCGCGACCTCCCTATCCTCGCTACTCAGAACCGAGGTGAGCGAAACGCTCGGCGAGGCAATCGAAGATTGGTTCTAAATCCAGCCACTCCAGCCGAATTCAATGCTGCACTTCATAGTCGAGCAACAGGTATCCACTCGGCGAGACGACACTCCTCACGAGCGCCAACCGGGTGTTCGCGCCCGTGTCAAAGAGCCGGCGTCCACTACCTTGCAACGCCGGGGCGACGACTAATCGGATCTCATCGACCAATCCAGCCTTGAGCAAAGCGCCCGTGAGGGCGATGCTCCCGTGGAGACCAATGTCGCCGCCGGGCTGTTCCTTGAGGGCAGCGATGAACTCAAATGGTCCCTGCTCGATCACCACGGTATTCGCCCACAAATCGTCCGGCGCGCTTGACGTCACGACGTACTTGTCGACACCGTTGATGAAAGTGGCGAAGGGTTCAATATCACTCGTCGGCCAAAAGGCAGCCCAGTCGTTATAGGTTCTTCGACCGAGAATCACCGCATCCTGAGTGGCAATGACGCGAGCAAGATTCTCGTCCATTGCGTCATCCCACTCGGTGATGAACTGGTCGGGATCCTCCGCCACGCCGTCGAGGGACAACAACTCGTAGGCAATCAGCTTGCGCGCCATATCGTCTCCTTGCGTCGCGTCAGAGATCATCTTCCGCTGGTCGTGCTTCCGCTTCGACGACCCAGAGTACGTCATACTCCTGCGACTCTGACCGCGTACAGGCATCGATTTTTCGCTGGACGACGGAATGTAGGGTCGTTGCATCGGCGCTCGCCGAGGGACCAAAGGGGCCACACGTGCATCTCATTACCCGGGCCACCGTCGCGGCATTGCTCCTCGGATCGGTGGGCCTCGTCGGACTGTCGAGCGATGCGGGCGCGGCGGGTGGCCTCGTGTTCTACGTCAACGCCGCACTCCCTGGGATGAGCGTCAGCGACTGTACGACTCCTTCGAACACCGACTGCGGTCTCGACAACGCGATCGACGCCTTCAACGCTGATACGACACCCGACGACGCTGACGGAATCGTCTTTGGAAGTTCAATCTCGACGTACGTGAGTACCGGCGTCGTCATCGACAACACGACGACCGGGGTTTCGCTCACAATATTCGGCAACGGTCCGGGAACCACCGCGATTACGGGGGACTTGTCCAACTCGGTCTTTCGGATTCAAGGGAATGCGGTCAATATCTCGAATGTCACCGTCGAGGACGGTTCGGCTCCCACTGGCGGCGGCATCGACAACGAAGACGGCTCGCTCAATGTCAGCAACGACGTCTTTACCAATGAGCAAGTCACCTATGGCGGGGGCATCTTCAACGACAACGGCACGGTGATCGCCCAGGATGACGTCTTTACCAACAACTCCGGGGCCCCGAGCGAGGGTGATGGCATCTTTAGCCTGGGCGGTGACGTCAGTGCGATCGACGACACGTTCGCCAACAACGTGGCCACGAATGGCAGCGGCGGCGGCATCTTGTTCGACGGTGACGAACTCTTCCTAGTGAGTGACACATTTTCCAACGACTCGGCGACCGGAGGTGGTGGGGGTGGAGCTCTCTTCGCCGCCGGCACTGTGACCGCCACCAATGACACGTTCGTGGACGACTCGGCGGGCGTCCAGGGTGGGGGGGCGATCAACTTGTTCGCTGGCACACTGGGCGCCACGGATGACACCTTTTTCAATGACTCGGCGAGCGATGGGGACGGGATTACCAACCAATTTGGCACCGTGGCCGTGTCGAACTCAATTCTTGATGGGGCACCCTGCGCGGGGGCGGGGGTCATCGACGGTGGCTACAACGTGGAGTCCGATGACTCGTGCGGTTTCGGAAGCACCGACGTCGTCAATAGCGCATCGATCGACTTGGCCGCCACGCTTTCCCCCAACGGCTCCACCATCAGTCCAGAGACTCTCGCCATCGGGCCCGGCAGCTCCGCCCTTCTCGAGGTACCCTCGGCGGACTGTTCCGTCCACAACGATGAGCGCGTTGAGCCCCGACCGGGGTACCTCGGACAGGGGGCCTGCGACGCTGGAGCATTCGAGTATCAGCACGCCGCACCACCCATTGTGCACAAGAGTCAGACCATCGACTTTGCGGCGCTGCCCCCGGTCGTGCTGACTGCCACGAGCGTGAATCTCTCGGCGAGTGCGACGTCGGGGCTCACCGTCGCGTTCGCCAGCACGACCCCGAGCGTGTGCACGGTGACCGGTTCGACGGTGAGCCTGATCACGCCGGGACTGTGCTCCATCGCGGCCAGCCAGCCCGGTGATGCTCAGTATCTCCCCGCCCCCAGTGTCACTGAGTCATTCAGCGTGACCGCACCCCTGGTCCGTCCGGGGCGGCCACGTATTACCGCGAGGTCTCCTTTCAAGGGCCGGATCCGGATTTCGCTCACTAGCCCATCGAGTGGCGCCACTGGTTACCAGTACTCCCTCGGCGCAGCCTGGAAGAATCTCCCCGGAGACGGACCCTTCGTGCTGTCGGGAATCGCACGCTCCCTGACAACCGTTCGAGTACGCGGGGTAGATGGCGCCGGAGACGGGCCGTCGTCGCCAGTACTTCGCGTTCACGTTCGTCACTAGATCCCGAGGAACCCACAACGTAATCTGCGCGTATGGCCAAGAACGCCAAAGACCTCATGTCCTGGAACGGATGGGACCTTCGTACCGGCGCCCACGCGGATCCCAACGCGGCCCAGACGTTCGAGAGCACGGCCCCACCCTTTCCCGGTGTCGATTCCCGCTACGAACTGTTGGCGGTGGCGGCTCGCGGATTTCATCCGCCGCAGTTTCTGAGCGCCAGTGCGGGTGGGGCCACGCCCGAAGGAGACTCTCCCGACGTCGAGTTTCCCGGACTCCGACAGGTCTGGTCCGTTCTGTACCGCCAGATCGCCGAGACCGCCCCGGCGACTAAGCGGCCGTACGCCATCTACCTGCTGGGGGTGAATCCTCCCGCTGATCTCAGCGCCAAAGAACTCGTCACCTTCAACGACTTCTACACCAACGTCCACCTCGTCGAGGTCGCCGAGCGCCGCCACGCGCTTCGCGCCGTGCGCTTTGAGCTCGTCGACGAAATCAAGGCGCCGTACCTCGGCGCGCCGCAGTTTTTGGCCACGTACGAAGTCGATGAGAAGTCTGCGTCCCAGCGTCGTCACGTCGGGCCGCCCTACTCAGCCGGACCCGACGTGTGGCAGCGCCACACCACCCCGTGGCGACTTTGGTATCAGCGACTAGGTTCCTAGCGCTCGGCGTGCGGGCGCTACTGCGCCATTCCCCGAATAGCGGTTCCCGCAGCAGAGGGAAGTGCCACGCGGTCCGCGTCATACTGCACGCCGCCCTGGACGGGGCTGCCTTCGAGAAGAAGCCCCCCGTCAAGGTCGTGAGCCGTTTGCGTCAAGAGCTGGTCACTGTCGATAACCGAAGCGAGAGCGGCGGCTGCGGCAATGCCCACATGGCTCTCGGCCATGCACCCCACAATCGGCGTCACGCCGCTCGCCTGGGCCAGGCGCACAAGATCCAGACCCTCGCGCAGTCCGCCGGTCTTGGCGAGCTTGACGTTGACCATGTCGGCGGCGCGGGTACGAATGATCTCAAGGAGTTCGCGCCGTGTCCCGACCGCCTCGTCCGCCATGATCGGCGTGTGCACGTGGGCGGTGACGTGAGCTAAGGCTTCGATGTCGTCTCGCGAGACCGGTTGCTCCACGAGTTCGAGATCGACCCCGGCGTCCTCGAGAGCGCTGATAATTCGAATCGCTTCGTCGCGTTCCCAGCCCTGGTTGGCGTCAACGCGCAGGTGAATCGCCGGGCCCACAACGTCACGCACCGCGACGAGGGTGCGCACATCGTCACCACCCGCCCCCACCTTCACCTTGAGCGTCCCCATTCCCGACTGCGCGAAGTCGACGGCGGAGCGACACAGTACGTCGAGTTCGACGTCGTCCACGACGGCCGACAGAGTGACATCCGTCCGCACGGAAGGCACTCGACCACCCAGGTAGAGGAAGAGGGGAACCTCTGCCTCTTGGGCGGCGAGGTCGTAGAGCGCGCAGTCGAGCGCCATGCGCGCGGAGGAGTTTCTCGCCACGGCACGCGCTAGACCGACGCTGAGTTCTCCGGGATCGGACGTCGAACGCCCGTTGATGGCGTCGCCCAGCGGACCGAGAATGGCTGCCGTCACGCTCTCGACACTCTCGCCGGTGACGCGCCAACTGGTAGGCGCCTCTCCCCAGCCCGAACGCCCGTCGCTGTCACGAACCTCGACGATCAGCGCGTCTATGTCGTAGGCCGTGCGAATTGCCGTCACGAAGGGCCTCTTCAGCGCGATGCGCCGCCGGTGAATCGCCACCTCTTGTACGCGCGCCATCTGGCTCCTCCTCGGTAGGAGTCTCTATCGTGACATGCGCCGGGCGCGGTGATCTGACGACGGTTGGGTCGCCCAGTGGAAGCGGCTATTTCTTGTCGAGCGCCCGTTCCAGCTGTTGCTTGTTCATCGTCGAGCGTCCAGGAATATTCTTGCGACGAGCCTCTTCGTAGAGCTGTTTCATCGTGCGCCCACCCGGTCCCTTGTGCGAGCGCAGCCCGCCGCGGCGCTCAGATGAGATGTCATCCAGCGAGACTCGACTCGCCGTTTTCGACTCGCCGTGTCGCGCCCGTTCCTTGTTGACGGTGCGCGCCGCAATCTCTTCGGCGAGTTTCTCTGAGCGTCCGGCGCGTTCCTCGCTCGCCTTCACGGCTTCGTACTGCCGTGCTCGTTTTTGACTCCACGTACCTTCGGGCATCGCCCCTCCTTGCTCGTCCGAGCAACGGCGTGCTCGACGTCTCGAGTGCGGTTGTCCTAAAACGCTAGTCGCGTCCCTCGACAACGTCCACGGGCGTACACCAACTCACCCTCCCGCAGCTCCTGGCATTTTGATATCCCGGCGCATCGATCCTTCGACGAGATTCATGTATGCCTCCTGCCTATCGATCCACGCTCTCATCAGTGTCGAAAAAATGTTCGACGTATCGTGCATTGGTATCTACCTCGTTGAGGAGCCGCAGGTTGCAAGAATGCCCAAGTTTTTAGTGTGCGCCGCACTCCATTCGTAATCGACGGTGGTGCGACGAGAATGCGCCGCACACAAACTGGACAGATCCGTGGCCGAATTCTTCAACCCGTGATAAACGCGGGGTCATCCAGAAAAAATTTGAAATAGCGCTGGATTAACGAACCTTCACCTGGTACTTTAGCGCTCGCACTCATAGAGTGCTAGATCGCTGAAGAGGAGGAAAAGTGCCGCTTCCAGTTCGTTACGAACCCGGTCGAGATATGAATCGACTACTTCGACGGTTGCGTGTCGATCTAACTCGACCGATAACACCCACGGAAACGGTGATGGCAAATCTTCGACGTGAACTGACGCTGGGCGGTCAAATCCGACTCACTTGTGCGTCAATTACTCGCTGAAAGAAATGTCGTTCGATGAGGCCGTTGCGAAGTAACTCGGTGTTAGCCTGCCGCTCAACAGTCGGGTCTGCATGCTTTCGAAATTTACTGAGCAACTGAGTAGAAGAAAGGATGCCGCGAAGTGACCAGAAGTCGCAGCTCCAGAGCACTAACCAATGATGCTGCAATTCGAGAAGCCGCTATCGAGTTGATCTTGAGCACCGGAATAGACGCAATTTCCTTTCGGGACGTCGGTCGAGAGGCGGGCCTCACGCACGGGGCCCTGTATGCACGATTCGAAGACGTTGAAGAACTGCTAGTGGACCTCTGGAACGAGGTGCTGAGTAAGCGCGCTATCGCCATGTTTGATGCTGCCAGAAACGCAGCCAGCAAACCCAGCGATGAGTCAGTTGATTCGCTGCTCGATTTCGTGCGGAATGCGGAACCCGCCGACGTCGCGGCGATTCAGGTGCTCTTCCTGTCTCGCCGGTTCGTCGTCCTTTTTGAAGAGGTCGAAACGTTTGTCCACGACTACTTAGAGACGCGAGGCGAGTACTCGAGTGCAGTACAGTCGCGAGCCCTGGCCCTCTTCGCGCTGATCTCAGCCAAGATCTTTAGCAACTCAGAGTTCGGGCTCAATCCCGATCGAATCAAGTTTCTCGCCCCCGTTTTAGTTGCGACACTAAAGACGGATCCCGAAGAAGTCTTAGAGGTACCGCTCGCGGAGCCAAACGATCGTCTTATTTCTCCGCCAAACAACGACCTAAGGTCCCAGCTCGCCTATTACACATTCAGTGCCGTGGGACGCAGCGGTTACACGCGAGCCACGATCTCTCGAATCTCTCGGCGAGCAAACTGCTCACCCGGGGCGATTTACAAGATCTATCCCTCCAAAGAAGACCTCGTCATTGCCGCGACCCGCGGCCTCATCCAAGCGCCCTGGATCACGCTGTCGAGCGCGGCGGCCCTCTTGAACGAAGGGATGTTGGCACAGCTCCTTTATGCGTCGGCGAGCACTCAGAACGGCGTGCGAAGGGATTTCATTCTGGAGATGATGATGGCGTCGGCCCACAACGCCAAACTCCGTGACGCAGTGGGCGCTCAACTGAGACTCATTGAAAGCGTGGCCCCAAGGATCGTCGGCATCAGCGAAGAGGAGCGCAAACACTTTGAGTACATGCTTCGCGAAGTGGTCCTGCTCATCCTGGGCGTCAGTTTCCTCTCGGCGGTCACAACGGCGATGTCGACAATGGACTTCAACCAGTTTGCCGAGCCCTTCCGACAGTCGTTGATCGACTGTTGCTTCCCCTCGTGGGCGGACATCAGCCGACAACTTAAGGAGATGTCCGCCGCGTGGCCCCAGAAGTTACCCACCCCGCGAGATTCCGCCGGTTGACCCGCCGTCTGAGCGAACTCATCTAACGAACTTCGCATCTGCGACTTGACGGCTTACCTTTCCCTTCGGATTGGTGTCCCGCCTCCCCCGTCCGCTGGCGCAAGGGAACGAATTCACTGGACGGGGGAGGCGGGCGAAGTCGACTAGAAAATCGCGCTGGAGAGAAGGTCAAGCATGTCCTCGGCATGTTCTTCCGCCACGGCCACAATCTCTTCCAACATTCGTCGCGACGTGGGATCAGCGTCACCAAGCCAGTTGATGATTTCGGTGTAGGTGGCTATTGCCACGCGCTCGGCAACCAGATCCTCTCGAATCATGGACTCGAGATCAACCGTCGAGTCGTACTCAGAATGGCTGCGGCCCGTGAGCGAGTCGGGATTGAAGTCCGGCTCGCCACCCAGTTGCACAATTCGCGCGGCAATTCGTTCCGCATGATCAGACTCTGCCACGGCGTGCTCAAGAAACTCGCCAGCCGCAGCCTGGGCGTTGAGGCTCTCGGCGGTGAAGAAGTGGTGTTTGTAGCGCAATACGCATACAAGTTCCGTGGCCAAGGCCCGGTTGAGCACTTCGAGCACTCGCGGCAGGTCCGCGCCGTAGGCGTCGGTGAGTCCCTCGTCCATTTTCCGTCGCGCCTGCTCTCGGAGAGTCGTGACGTCGGACAGGAACTCTCCTGCGGTCTCCCTTGAATTCTCCCTAATCGCCGTCATGATCGCTCCGATTCAGTGTCATCGTCTTCTTCTTCTTCGTCTGCCTCGTCGTCTTCCTTCTCATCGCCCTCGCGGTCGTCGTCTTCTGCGCCACTGGAGCGTTCGACCGGCTCACTGTCACCGCCGTCATCGCGGCGCTCGACCTGGTCAATTGAGCTGCTCTCACCGTCACCCAGATCGCCAACGGTGATGAGATCTCCCAACTCTCGTACTGCCGGGTGTCCTGTGATAACTGTCAATGCCATGGTGCCCCTCCAATGTCGACTCAAGCGCACAAGGTGTTTGCGGCCGAATGTCTGCTCGAAGGGAGTTTTTCGTTTTAGAACTCACCACGTCAAGGACGAATTCGTATCACAGGCACTCATTTGCATCAGCCACGTCGCGCAACATCGCGGCGCATCCTCTCACTCAACGTGATGAGCCGTCCAATGACGTAGATTCGCTCCGAACAAATTTCGAGTGAGTGCGGTGGCCGACTTCGCATGATGTTGAGTGCCATGTACACAATTCGCAGCGCTCACGAACTCTCACCATTTTGTAAGCGACGAACTCCTACTAACTTCGTGCGCGAAGGCGCACGGGTAACGAGAGTCGAAGTCTTCACTCGTTTGCGACGCCACATCGCGACTAGTTGCACCGCCTCTTTCCCCTCATCCGGAGGGCATTATTGAGTGACGATTTGACGGTGTCACGCTGGATTGCGTAAGGGAAAACGCAGCACTGCCGACGACGATCAGTGCGCAAATTCTCGCATAGATATCGCTCGCGCAACGAAGGTCCGACTCGACGGAGTTACTCATCCCGCCGTACGAAGACTCGTGTACGCAAGTGATTACGCGTTTTTCATTCGACGTTTGACTGTCTCTTGGTCACTCGAGTTTTCAGTTGACGACCCTCGAACACATTTTAGGATTGATGGTGTCATCGACAGAGGCGTCGATGCAGATACGACCTCGTGGAGGAGCAATGCTCACAGTCGGCCTAATACTCATGCTCATCGGATTCCTTCTCGGTATTCCGATCCTTTGGACAATTGGTGTTGTGCTGGCCGTGGTCGGCGCAGTGTTGTGGGTTCTTGGAGCCGCGGGGCGCGAGATTGGTGGACGCCGGCACTACTACTAAGCGTTTGCCGTATCGAACGTGAAGAGGAGTGAGTCCGTGACGTCGATCATGACAGCCCTCGAGTTTCAGGTTGATCTTGGTCTCTTTGATTTCGCCGCGGGGCGCCGCGCAAAAAGCCCGCAGAGTTAGTCTTCGTAGCTAATGAAGTGATGTAGTTCCGCGGCGAGCGTGCAGTCCGGGTCGTCCGAGCACACAACTTCGAACTCCGTCACCACCGCCACCCCGTGGCAGTGCTCTAAGTCCGCGAGGCACGATTCACATGTGACGGTCTCTTCGAATACATGAGCAACCTGTGACGATGACATGCAATTAGGGTAAATCACCGTTGTGACACGCCGAAATGGCGCGGACCATTGGTTTTTTCGACCCGCAGTGGTACTTTTGTTCCCTGGACCTTTCTCAAGTCGGCAAGGAGAAATGACAAATGGCGCGCGCTACCTGGTCGGGCTTTCTCAGTTTTGGTCTCGTGAGCGTTCCCGTCGGCCTTTACAGCGCGACGGCGGATCAGACCATTCACTTCAACCAGCTCCACAAGGGAACCTCTCACCGGGTCCGCTATAAGAAGATCGACGAGGACACGGGCGAGGAGCTTTCGAGCGAGGACATCGTAAACGGGTACCCCCTGGGCGGGGGTGAGTACGTGGTCGTCACCAAAGAAGACATGGCCAGTGCTGCACCGGGCAAGTCCGAGCTGATCGAGATCCAGGACTTCGTCGACCTCAACGAGATCGACCCCATCTTCTTTCGCCAGACCTACTACCTCGCCCCCAAAGGCAAGGGGGCAGACCGCGCCTACGCGCTGCTGCTCGAAGCGATGCGCGACACCAACAAGGTGGGTATCGCCACCCTGGTGCTGCGCGACAAGGAGCACCTGGTCGCCGTTCGGCCCTCGGAGAAGGTCCTCATGCTCGAGACGATGTACTTCGAGGACGAGATCCGCGACCCCGAACAGGAACTCGACACGCTGCCCGAGATTGCCCACTCCGGTGAACGCGAACTCAAGATCGCTAAGCAACTCATCGATTCACTGAGCGATGAGTGGGACCCGTCGCGCTATCAGAACACCTATCGTCAGCGCGTCGAAGAACTCATCGAGAAGAAGCGCGAGGGCAACGCCGTGGTGGTGGGCTCCGACGAGCGGCCCAAGTCCAACGTCGTGGACCTCATGTCCGCCCTCCAGGCGTCGATCGAACGATCCAAGGGCCGCCCCCAGAAGTCCGCGGCTCGCGCCACCGCGGCCAAGAAGAGTTCAACAATTCGACTCTCTGACCACCGCGAAAAGCGCGGACTGGACGCGATGAGTAAGGCCGATCTGATGGAGCGCGCCGCGAAGTCCAAGCTGGCCGTGAGCCCCAAGATGACGAAACCTCAGTTGATCGCGCTCTTGAGCGATACCGATAAGCCGGCAAAGAAGACCACCCGCCGGTGAGCCGCTCCGTCGGCCGCACACCCAAGCCGACGACCTCGACGCCGGGCCCTCTGGGCGAGTATCGCGCCAAGCGCAACCCCAAGAAGACCCCTGAACCCATGGGTTCGCCGCGCCCGTCGGCTAGGTCAGCACCAAAGCCAACGTTTGTCGTTCAAGAGCACCACGCGCGCGCACTGCACTGGGACTTTCGCCTCGAGCACGATGGTGTCCTCGTCTCCTGGGCCTTACCAAAGGGACTACCCCTCGACCCCGCCACCAACCACTTGGCGGTACGCACCGAGGACCACCCACTGGAGTACGGGTCGTTCGCCGGCACCATCCCCAAGGGCGAGTACGGCGCGGGCAAGGTGACGATCTGGGATCACGGGTGGTACGAACTGGAGAAGTGGCGCGAGAAGGAGGTCATGATTGTCCTGCATGGCAAACGGGCCAAGGGACGTTACGTCCTCTTTCCGACGGGAGAGAAGAACTGGATGATCCATCGCATGGACCCCGCCCCCGCCAACTATGAACCGATGCCCCAGCACGTGGCCCCCATGCTGGTTCTCGCAAGTCAGTTACCTAAGAACGACGAGGGGTGGGCCTATGAGTTCAAATGGGACGGCGTACGCGCCATGGTCTACGTCGAGGGCGGTCGGGTTCGCGCCCTGACCCGCAACGACAAAACGCTTGCGGCCACCTTTCCCGAACTGCGCGAGATCGGCGAGTTCCTCGGTTCACGCTCGGCAATCTTGGACGGCGAGATCGTGACCCTCGATAAAGAAGGACGACCGAGTTTCGCGGTCCTCGCGCACCGGCTTCACCTCACGAAGGCCTCGGAAATTGAACGACTGGCCAAGTCAACACCGGTGAGTTTCTTCGCCTTCGACCTGCTGTACCTCGACGGCCACAACTACCTCGCCGACACCTACGACGTACGGCGAGCGGCCCTTAGCAAGCTGAAGTTCGACGGTGGATCCTTCGCGACACCTCCGTCGAGCACCGACGTCAAAGGATCGGACATGCTGCGCATCGCCAAAGAGCGAGGACTCGAGGGCGTGGTCGTCAAGCGCCGAGCCTCGCGCTACGCGCCGGGACAGCGAAACGGCGAGTGGATCAAGATCAAGAACTTTCACACGCAAGAAGTGGTCATCGGCGGGTGGACTGCCGGCCAGGGCGAGCGCGCGGGCAGCTTCGGCGCACTGCTCCTCGGTGTGAACGCCGAGGAGGGCTTCACCTACATCGGCAAAGTGGGTACCGGATTCTCGGCGGCGGATCGCCGTGAGATACTGAACTCCCTCAAACCCCTCGCGCGCAAGACCTCGCCGTTCGTCCAACGACTGAGCCCTTCTGAGACCGCACAGGCCCACTTCGTTCGACCGTCGGTGGTGGGCGAAGTTCGCTTCGCCGAGTGGACCGTGGACGGACATCTTCGACAACCGTCGTGGCGCGGACTGCGCACCGACAAATCGGCCAAGGAGGTGGCGCGTGAGCCCTGAGCGTGTCGAGACCATCGTGGACGGCAAGACCCTCAGCCTGTCCAACCTGGACAAGGTGCTCTATCCCCACAGCGGCTTTACCAAGAGTCAGGTGATCGATTACTACGCCCGGATTGCCGACGTGATGTTGCCGCACTTGATTCGACGACCCGCGACCTTCAAGCGATACCCGAACGGGGTCGACGGCATGTTCTTCTACGAGAAGCACTCCCCCGCCAGTGCCCCCGAGTGGGTGAAAACGATCGCCGTCCCCTCCAAGGACGGCTCCCACGAACCCATCGACTACACCGAGGTGCGCGACCGCGCCACCTTGGTCTGGGCAGCGAACCTCGCCACCTTGGAGTTTCACGTTCCTCTCTGGCGCGTCAGCAAGGATCGGCCCATACCCGCTCCACCGGACCAGATGGTCTTTGACCTCGATCCCGGTCCCGGCACCACCATCGTGGAGTGCTGCCAAGTCGCGCAGTGGATCGCCGCCAAGTTGAAGCGAGACGTCGTGGCCAAGACCAGCGGCTCGAAGGGACTGCAGCTCTATACGCGGCTCTCGCGACGCTCGTGGGATCAGGCGACCGAAGAGGCACACGAGCTGGCTCGCGCGGTCGAACGCGAGCACCCCGAACTCGTGGTCTCGGTCATGCGCAAAGAACTTCGAGAGAAGAAGGTCCTCATCGACTGGAGTCAAAACAACGCGTCCAAGACGACCGTGGCGGTCTATTCGTTGCGCGCTCGCGAGGATCCCACCGTTTCGACGCCCGTGACCTGGGCTGAGGTGGCGGCGTGCGCGAAGAAAAAGGACCCCGCAGCACTGCGTTTCGAAGCCAGCGACGTCCTGGATCGGGTCGAAAAACACGGCGATCTCATGGCGTCTCTGGTGCGCCGAGCCCGGTAGTCAGAGAAACCGCCGAAGACAATCGGGCGTGTTGGCGCGAGTTCTGAACAGAACCGCTCGCAAAATCGGCCACCGGCGCCTGGCAACCTGGAAGAGTTGGTAGGCGAAACCGAACCACACAGTCGTCGCGTCACGTCATCTACACCGAGCGTGATGCCCGAGGAGATGCGATCCATGTCGAGAACCGATGTCGAGACAGTCCCCACTGACGACGCGGGGGGAGCGAAATGGTGACGTCGGAACAACCCGTCTCGACGCGGCTGAGCGACGTGGACGTGATCCTTTTCAACGAAGGAACCCATCGAACTCTGGCCAAGAAACTGGGCGCGCAGGTCGAGCCGGGCGGTGGCGTCTCTTTTTCGGTGTGGGCTCCCCACGCTCGGACCGTCACCGTGATGGGGGACTTCAACGACTGGAATCCCGCCAACCTCGCCCTCACGCAACGCGGCTCGATGGGGATATGGGAGACGGTGCTGACCCAGGCCCGACCGGGAGACGCCTATAAATATGTCATCACCGACTCGACCGGGTCACCGGCGGAGCGAGCCGACCCGTTTGCGCTGTGCACCCAGGCGCCTCCGCGCACGGGATCGGTCATCTGGGACCCGCAGTACGAGTGGCACGATCAGGCCTGGATGGAGCGTCGCGGTCAGTTCTTGGCGCTCGACGCGGCGCTGTCGATCTACGAGGTTCATCTCGGCAGTTGGCGTCGCAATCCGGACAATCCCGAACGGTTTCTCTCGTATCGCGAGGTCGCGCCGCGCCTCATCGAACATGTCACGAACTGTGGATTCACCCACGTCGAGTTTCTTCCCGTGATGGAGCACTCCGTCGCGGGATCATGGGGCTATCTGACCACCAGCTTCTTTGCGCCCACTCGTCGCTTTGGCGATCCCCAAGATCTCATGGCCTTGATTGACGAACTTCACCAGGCCGACGTCGGCGTGATCATGGACTGGGTGCCTTCTCACTTCTCTGCGGACCCCACGGGGCTCGCGATGTTTGACGGTACCCCTCTCTTCGAGACCGACTTGTCGACCGCACTCAGTCATCCCGACCGCCGCCCGGGGCGGTACTTCGACTACGGCCGTCCCGAGGTTCGCAGTTTCTTGTCGTCCTCGGCCGAGCACTGGCTGAGCGCGTATCACGCCGACGGTATCCGTATCGGCGCGGTCGCCTCGATGCTCTACCACGGCTCCTCCGACGATCCCGAGAGTGCGCCGCTCAACGATCGCGAGAATCTCGAGGCGATTGAGTTTCTCCAGCAGCTCAATGCGGGAATCAACGAAGACCATGCTGATGTGCGGGTCATCGCAGAAGAGTCCACGGCCTTTCCGGGAGTCTCTCGGCCAGCCTTTCTGGGCGGCGTCGGATTCGGCCTCACCTGGGACACAGGTTGGACGCACGACACGCTCGCCTATCTCGCGCGCGACTCGGTGTACCGGCGCCACCATCACGGCGAGTTGACTTCGCGCAGCGTGTACGCCTACCGCGAGAACTTCGTGCTGCCTCTCTCGCACGACGAGGTCGTCGACGGCAAGGGCTCACTGCTGATCAAGATGCCAGGCGACGAGACCCAACGCTTTGCCAACCTTCGTCTTCTCTTTGGCTATCAGTACGCGCTGCCGGGCAAGAAGCTCATCTTCATGGGAGGCGAGTTCGGACAAGTCCGCGAGTGGGACCATCGGTCCTCGCTCGATTGGGCTCTGCTCACCAAGCCCACCCACGTCGGCGTCCAACGGTGGGTCAGCGACCTCAACAGCCTCTATCGCCAGATGCCCGCGCTGTGGGAGCTCGACGGGGATTTGCGAGGGTACAACTGGACGCAACCCAACGACGCCCACGCGAGCATGCTCAGCTTCTTGCGCTTCGCGCACGACGGGTCACTGGTGCTGGCCGTGTTCAACTTCACCCCCGTGCCGCGCTACAACTGCCCGGCCGGAGTGCCCGTTGAGGGGCGCTGGAAAGAGCTTCTCAACAGCGACGCCCTCCACTACGGCGGCGGCGGCGTGGGTAACCCCGATGGCGTCGAGACGATGGAGGTTGCGACGCGCGGTATGCCGAGCACGTTGACGCTCAACGTTCCACCCCTCGGCTGCGTGTTCTTGGCGCCCGAATAGTCCCGTCTGAGCGGATCGGCGTTTAACTAATACCTGTGAGCAGGTCGAGCATGTCCTCGGCGTGCTCTTCCTCGACTGCGAGGATCGATTCGAGCATCCGACGCGTATTGAGATCGCCCTCGCCGAGCCAGTTGATGATCTCGGAGTAGGTCGCGATCACCACGCGCTCGGCGACCAGATCCTCGCGCATCATCGCCTCGAGCTCTTCGGAGGAGCCGTACGCGGAGTGGCTACGCCCCGTCACAACATCGGGGCTGAAGTCCGGCTCTCCGCCCAACTGCTGAATGCGCTCGGCAATCTGATCCGCGTGGTCTTGCTCTTCACTGGCGTGCTCGAGGAACTCATCGGCGGCTGATACGGCGTTTAGTCCGTCGGCGGTGAAGTAGTGGCGCTTGTAGCGCAGCACGCAGACAATTTCGGTGGCCAGAGCTTGGTTGAGCACGTCGATCACCCGATCCAGATCCGCGCCATGCAGATCGGTGAGCGGGCCTTGATCGATACTCTCGCGGGCCCGTTGGCGAAGCGTCTTTACGTCCGTCAGAAACTCTTGCATCCCGTTCTTCCTCCGCTCAACCACGTACTTCTATGCGCTCGCGCTATCGCAGAGAGAGCGCCAAGCGCCGACCCAGACTCTTAGTTGTCGCCACCCATCGTCTCAGGGTCGTCGTCATCCTCGCCCCCCATCGGGTCATCCTCGGCCTCTTCGTCGTCCTCGTCGCCACCACCTACCGACTCGCTATCGACAAGCTCAGAACCACCAATTACGTCAATCGTCATTACGTCAACACTGCTCACCGAGTCGTCGTCGACATCAACGTCTTCAACAAGCAAACCGCCGTAGCTCGTCTCTGCGTAGTTCATGACCCACCTTTCAAATCACTCTCGCCCTGGTCGATCTCGACCGCACGTACCTCGACACACCAGGCTCAGTATCCGCTGAGCGCGGCTCCTTGTCAAGCGCCATTTTGATATGACTTGCACTCTCGTTACACGAATTCTTAGACGCAAATTATTGGTACGAAACAGCGATGAAACAGTGAACATTTGGGCTCGACCCGTTCGCCCACACAGCGAACGCATTACACGTCACGCCACCTCTCCAAGGCGTTGGAACAGGCTTATGGGAGTCACAGGCATTTCTAAGAGAGACGTCATCACTGTCCTGGATCGAGATGGCCCGTCGCTTCTCGAACAGCGGCTCCACCTCGTATGGGGCGGACGTGTAGCGAGGAGATTGCGACGCCCAACCCGCTGTGGCGCCGCATTTTGAGCACTTTGGGGATCCAGATCGCCTGGCGCCAGAACGAATCCATGCGCACCAGAGAATTCGCCAAACTGGCTTCCTGGACTGGCCTTGAGGAACCTGGTAAACAGGCGGAGTTGGCACCAAAGGGAGGTTCCAATGCTCGGACCGGCGCGACCGGCCGCGTCCGATGATCTGGAAAGGGAAACCATGTCCACCACGAAGTTCACCGCACGAACTCGAGGCGCCCTCGCGAGTGTCGTCGTCCTAGGAACCCTCGTGATTTCGCTCGGGGTCGCCGTGCCCAGTAGTTCGGCCGCGAGCAAGTTCTGCACGACGCTCTTTTCGTACGAGACCAAGTACGCGAACAAAGCCACGCCGCCCACCTCGTTGACCGGATACAAGGCGTGGGCCAAAGAACTGCTCCCGTTCTACGAGACTCTTGCGTCCGAAGCTCCCGACGCCGCCGCCAAGACCGTGCTGAACGAAGTTGTGGTCATCCTCAAGTACGAGTCGACCCAGAAGTCCATCACGAAGCTCACGAAGTACGTGGCGGCCAACTCAAAGAAGTTCGAGGCTTCGGAAAAGACTTTGGCTAAGGACATCGAAGCCTGCGCGTAGTTCCGCTCGCGCTTCGGTGGGCTACCCGTCACTTAGTGAGGGAGAAACTTCGGTCACCATCACGCAACGAAATGTCAACGCCGTTGCACCCTTATTACTGAGAGACTTCTTCTAGGCGATCACACCTCTAGGCCCGAACCGAGGTCGCCGCGACCGTCGTTTCACCAACCTGAACAGGCATTCTTACGTCTAACGCTCTCGCGGCCACCCGGGGCGAACCACTTCAACATTCTCCTCGACCTGTCTTGACAGAGCTTCTTTTGCCGTGTACCTTGAAACCGGTTACAACAGTGTAAGCGGTTACATTCACTGTTGTGAGGGGCGAGGGGGTTTGGTGGTCGATTCTCCACCAACGATTTATGACGTGGCGGCGCGCGCGGGTGTGTCGACGGCGACCGTCAGTCGAGCCCTCAACTCCCTCTCCTCAGTTCGACCCGAAACCCGCGACAAGGTCCTGGCGGCCATGGAGGAACTCCAGTTCGTTCCCAATGTCGTCGCGCGGGGCCTCTCGAGCGGCAAGCACTGGATTCTCGGGCTGGTCTTTACGCGGGCCGTCGTCGATGAGACCGGGACGGTCGCCGACACGGGAGTGCTCGTCGTCGAAGAAGCCAGTCTCCTCTATACCGACATCGTGATCCGAGGCGCCGAGATGCGCGCAGCGGAACACGGCTATTCGCTCCTGCTGAGCAGCGCCGACGAACGTCACCCCTCCGGGCTGACCTCACTGCTCACACTCACTGGCACCGTCGATGGTCTGATTCTTCTCGACCGGGTGTTGCGCGACGAAGACGTCGACTATCTGGCCAAGCGCATCCCCATCGTGATGCTGGCGGGCCGCGGCGATCTCACCTCGGTCGTAACGGTGCGCGTGGACAACGCCCAAGCGATGCGCTCGCTCGCGGAACACCTGATCATCTTTCACGGGCTCACCCGCCTCGGCTTCGTGCGCGGAGCCAACGAGAGCCCGGACAGTGTGGCGCGTGGGGACGCCTTTGCGACGGCGGTGAGCGAACTTGGCGGAACACTGGCCGATGTCGACGTGCTTCAGGGTGACTGGACGTCCGCCGGCGGCGAGGCGGCAATGAAAGTGCGACTGAACCGCCCCGAACCACTCCCCCAGGCATTCGCTTGCGCCAATGACCAGACCGCGGTAGGTGTGATTTACGCGTGTTCGGGCAATGGTTTGAGCGTTCCCGAGGATCTCGTGGTCACTGGCTTCGATGACATCTCGCTCACTCGCTACTTCAATCCCTCGTTGACCACCATCCGCCAGTCGGGCAGCATCCTGGGCGAGGTGGCGGTCGACTCGTTGCTCTCGATGCTGGACGGCACCACCGAGATCCAGCGCAACGTTGTCTTGCCCACCGAGCTCGTCGTGCGACGCAGCTGCGGATGCGCGGGTGAGCCCGAACTACCGACGACGAGGATCGACGACATCGTGAAGGCGCTCGCCTGAGATGTTGTTGATCCTGCGCCGCGTCGGTCTCTACGTACTGACGGCGTGGGTCGCGGTCACGGTGAACTTCGCGCTGCCGCGCGCGATGCCCGGCAACCCGATCCAGAACCTCATCGGCAAGATCCAAACCCAGGTCACGCCCCAGGAGATCAAGGCCATCCAGCTCTCGTTTGGCGGCTCCTTCAAGCACGGTTTCTTCAATCAGTATTGGACGTACCTGACCCAACTGTTCCACGGCAACCTCGGCGTCTCGATCACGCTGGGCGAGCCGGTCCGGTCCATTCTGGACGCCTCGGTGCCGTGGACGGTGGGGCTGATCGGAGTGGCCACCGTTATCAGCTTCGTGGTGGGCACGTTCGCGGGTGCGATGTTGGGCTGGACCCGGGGCTCCCGCTTCGACACGATCATTCCAACGGCCACGTTCTTTCAGGCGGTGCCCTACTTCTTCCTCGCCACCGTCATGCTGCTGGTCTTTGGTAGCGACCTGCACTGGTTCCCCGTACTCGGGGCCTACAGCGACAGCGTGACCCCCGGTTGGAACTGGGCCTTTGTCGTGAGTGCCCTGCGCTACGCCGAACTGCCCTTGATCTCGGTGGTCTTGAGCTCTGTGGCGGGCTGGATTCTGGGCATGCGCAACATGATGATCACGATGATCGGCGAGGACTTCGTCCTCATGGCGGTCGCCAAAGGTCTGCCACGTCGGCGGGTCATCTTCCACGCCGCGCGCAACGCCGTGTTGCCGAGCATCGCCAATTTCTCCCTCGCGATCGGCCTCGTCGTGTCCGGGGCGCTGCTGGTCGAGTTGGTCTTTAACTACCCCGGCGTCGGCGACCTTCTGCTCCAAGCGGTTCTCAACGAGGACTATCCCTTGATTCAGGGCATCTTCCTCATCATCACTCTCACCGTGCTGGCGGCGAACCTGATCGCTGACTTTATCTATCTCGCGCTTGATCCGCGCACGCGAACCGAGGCGGCCGCGTGAAGTCACTCCGCATTCCCCGCTCCCCCAAGGTTCTCCTCGGCATGGGCATCTTGGGGTTCTTCCTTCTGCTCACGATCATCGGTCCGTACCTCGCCCCCGACAACCCCAATGACACTCTGTTCCCGCCCAACACCGGTCCGTCGGCACACCACTGGCTCGGCACCACCAGCCTCGGACAGGACATTCTTTCCCAACTTCTCGTCGGTGCGCGCGCCACGATGATCGTCGCGCTCCTGGCCGGACTCGTGGCAACCGTTCTTGCCACCACGATCGGCGTCATGGCCGGCTATATCGGGGGCAAGACGGACGACGGTCTCACGTTGCTCTCGAATGTCTTCCTGGCCCTGCCCGGGTTGCCACTCCTCATCGTGATCGACAGCTACTTGCCGGTGGGAAGTCGCTCGAACGCATTCATCATCGGGATCGTCATCAGTCTCACCGGCTGGGCCTGGGGCGCGCGAGTGATTCGCGCCCAGACCATGTCACTGCGAAATCGCGACTTTGTCGAAGCGTCGCGCATCATCGGTGAGAAGCGACTGCGCATCATGTTCAGCGAGATCGCGCCGAACCTGCTGCCGATCCTCGCCTCCTCGCTGCTCTTTACCGTTCTGTACGCGATTGGCGCCTACGTCACACTTGCCTACATCGGTCTCACCAGCACCTCGGTGTGGAACTGGGGCACGATGCTGTACTGGGCGCAGTCGAATAACGCACCGCTCTCGGGCGAGTGGTACTGGTTCGTGCCGCCGGGCCTGTGCATCGCTCTGGTCGGCACGGGTCTCGCCTTGTTGAACTTTGGCATCGATGAGTTCATCAACCCGCGCCTGCGCTTGGCAGGACTCACCGCCAAGCAGCGTCGCAAGGTCGGCCTGCCTCGTCGCGTTCGACTCGGTCTGACTCCGGTCTTGCGCCAGCCCGCTTCCAGTAACCCGGCTCCCCTCCGCGAGGTCACGAGCCCATGACCGTCGAACCGCTCGACGAACCGGCGACGCACGTGCACAGCCCCTCTCCTAACCCGGTTCCAGCGTCCGGACCCACGCGCGACACGGTGCTCGACGTCCAGGGCTTCAGTGTCGACTACGGAACCGGTGTGGCCATGGTTCGCGCGGTCAACAACGTGTCTTTTTCGCTCCAACGCTCGACAGTCCTCGGCGTCGCCGGTGAGAGCGGTTCGGGTAAGTCCACGCTCGTCTACGCGATGACGCGCCTGTTGCGCGAACCGGGCATCATCAGTGGCGGCGTGGTCAACCTGCACGTGACCTCGAAGGATCGATCCTCCGAAGAGGTACTGGATCTCGTGCAGGCGAACGAGAAGCAACTGCGCGCCATTCGCTGGTCCCACGTCTCGATCGTCCTGCAGAGCGCGCTGAGCGCCATGGACCCCGTGCGCCGCGTGGGCAAGGAGTTCAACGAAGTCCTCAAGACCCACCGACCCGACATGTCCAAGAGCGATCGCCTGGCCCGAGCCAAAACCCTCGTCGGCATGGTCGGGCTCAACGAAGATCGCCTGGATCGCTTCCCCCATGAACTCTCCGGCGGTCAGCGCCAGCGCATCATGATCGCCCTGGCTCTCGCGTTGGAACCCGAACTCGTCATCATGGACGAACCCACCACCGCACTCGACGTGGTTACCCAGCGCGAGATCATCAACGAACTCCTCGACCTTCGTACCCAACTCAACTTCGCGTTGATCTTCATCACGCACGACCTCTCGTTGCTGGTGGAGCTGGCCGACGAGATCGTTGTGATGTACGCGGGCCGCATCGTCGAACGCGCGCGAGCCGATGAGCTCTACGAAGCGCCTCGTCACCCCTACACGCTGGGCCTATTGAACTCCTTTCCCCCGATGAGCGGAGCGCGTCGCGAACTGGTCGGGATACCCGGCTCGCCGCCCGACCTCGCCGACCTGCCGGTCGGCTGCACCTTTCAAGAGAGATGCCCATACGTCATGGATCGCTGCCGTCGCGACGATCCGCCGCTCGCGACGTTGCCCGGGACGCGTCGCCAGGTGGCCTGTTGGCTGCACGGCGGTGGACCGGGCGTAACGGTACCCGTCGAACTCACCAATCAGGTGCGCACGCCCAGCCTTCCCGGAGAGCGACCATGAGCGAGACACCTGCGGTGACGAGCGACGCAACGCGCACCCCAGTGCAACTAAGCGCGCGCAACCTCACCAAGCATTTCGTCACCCGCGTACCCGGCAAGATGCTCCACGCCAAGCACACCGTGCGGGCCGTGGACGACGTCAGCCTGGATCTGTCGGCGGGTCGCGTGACTGCTGTCGTCGGTGAGAGCGGATCGGGCAAGTCCGTGCTCGCGCGCATGCTGGCGCGCATCGTACGGCCGACCTCCGGCGAACTGTTTCTCGATGGTCAGGAGATCAACCTCGCCAGGCGCCGGACTCTGGACTACACCTCCCAGGTACAACTCGTCCTCCAGGACCCCTTCGCCTCCAACAATCCCGTCCACAAGGTGCTGCACAACCTGGAGCGGCCGTTGCTCATTCACGGGGCGAAGAAACAGGACGTGGAAGAACTGGCCAAAGCGGCACTGAAGCGGGTGTCGCTTGATCCGCCCGAGCGCTTTATCGATCGCTACCCGCACGAGCTCTCCGGCGGGCAGCTCCAGCGCATCTCGATCGCCCGAGCCTTGTGCGTGCAACCCAACGTTCTGCTGGCCGATGAGCCGATCTCGATGCTCGACGTCTCGGTGCGCCTGGGGATCTTGAACCTGCTGCGGGGTCTGTGCGACAACGAGCACCTGGCCGTGCTCTACATCACCCACGACATCGCGTCCGCGCGTTACATCGCCGACGAGACCATCGTGATGTACGCCGGACAGATCGTCGAGCGCTCCCAGGGCACGGAACTCGTCGATGCGCCCACCCACCCCTACACCCAGTTGTTGATCGCGTCGGTCCCCAATCCCGCCGACCCGACCAGCCAGGCCGCCCAGAAGGCCGAGCACTCGACGTTCGCGATCGCCGAGGTGGGATGCCGCTTCGCGCCACGGTGCCCCTACGCAATGGACATCTGTCGTACGACAGATCCTCCGGACTTCGAAGTCGGTGACGGCCATACCTCGCACTGCTGGTTGCACGCGGGCGAACCCGAAGCCGTAGTCGAAACGGCGTCAGCGCGACGCCAACGAGAGGGGGAAGAGACGAAGACATGACAATGACCCAGTAACCGGGAGAGCAGTAGCTCACCCCGGAAAGAAGCGCGAAGTCCAACCGGCCTCGCGTCGTACTTCGAATCAGTTCGATTCGGATTGGAAGTCGGCATCAGCCGGCTGGACATAACAACAAAGGAAGAAAATGTATAGAAAAATAGGAGCTGTGGTCACCGCCCTGTCGTGTCTCACGATCGGCTTAGTGGTGGCTTCGGAAGGCGCTTCCTCCGCCGCCACGGGTTCCGTGGTGACGATTGAGGGCAACACTGGCGTCACCTTCACGGACAACTTCAACCCATTTGACACGAGTGCCTTCGCCGAGCAGTTGAGCGTTCGCTCACTGATCAACGAACCGCTCTTCGAGTTCGACACGTTGAAGGCGAACACCCAGTACCCGTGGCTCGCCACGAAGTACACCTTTGCCAATGGTGGAAGGACGATCACCTTCGACTTGCGCCATGGTGTCAAGTGGAGTGACGGCACGCCGTTCACCTCGGCCGACGTGGCCTTCACGTTCGACCTGTTGAACAAGGTGCCCGCCGCGGATAACTATGGCGCACCCGCGATGTCGGGCCCGGCTACGACGCCCAACAAGTACACGGTCATCTTGCACTACAAGCAGCCGGAGTACACCAGCATCACGACCATTGCCGGTGCGGTGCTCATTGTGCAAAAGAAGCAGTGGTCCAAGATCAGTGACCCGGCGACAGCGGTGGTGACCAAGATGGTCGGCACGGGACCCTACGAGCTCTCGAGCTACTCGTCCCAGGTCGTCAAGTACTTGGCGAACCCGCACTACTGGGATGGCAAGCCCGCCGCGCCCGAGGTGAACGTGGCCTACTACGCCACGAACACCGCAGCCGCGACGGCACTGGCCAGTGGTCAGTTGACGTGGGCCGGTAACGACATCGCCAATGTGGACTCGATCTTCGTCAACAAAGACCCGAAGACCAACCACACGTACTTTGCTCCCGGATCCACGGTGACCCTGTGGTTCCAGATCCCGAGCACTGGTCCGTTGGCCGATCCGGTCGTTCGTCAAGCCATCAGCGAGGGCGTCGACCGTTCCGCGCTGTCGGTCGAGGGTGAGTCGGGCTACGAACAGCCGGCGACCTCCTCGAGTGGTCTCATCTTGCCCGCGCAGTCTGCGTTCCTTGAGTCATCGTTGAAGAACGACCTCTCGACGACCGCGAATGCGACCAAGGTGGCATCACTCCTGACTGGTGACGGCTACACCAAGGACTCCAACGGCTTCTACTCGAAGGGTGGTCAGCAGATCACCTTCTCGATCGAAGACCCGACGGCGTACTCGGACTACTACGCCGACAGCCAGCTCATGAGCCAGGAACTTCAAGCGGAAGGCATTGACGCCACCGTGGACGGTGTGGCCACCTCGCAGTGGTACACCGACCTCGCAAACGGCAGCTTCCAGACGATGATTCACTGGGGTAACGGCGGTGTGAACCCATGGGTGCAGTACGACAACTGGATGGACAACGCCCTCAGTGCGCCCATCGGTACGGCGGCCAACGGTGACTACGGTCGCTACAGCAACACGGCGGCCCAGACGGCGCTAACGGCCCTGGCGAGCACCAACCCCTCCGACGTGGCGGCCATGACCAAGCAGGTCGACGCCCTCGAGAACATCATGTCGACGCAGGTGCCCATGGCGCCTCTGCTCTACGGTGCGGACTGGGACGAGTACTCGACGGCTGGTTACACGGGCTTTGTGACGGCGGCGAATCCCTACATGGACCCGTCGCCCGGTGACCCGCAGTTGCCGATCATTCTGATGCACCTGAAGAAGGCGTAGCAGATCTCTCTGCGCGAGGCCCCACCACTCTCCAACCCGGTGGGGCCTCGCGCAGAGGTAAAAATCATATTTCGACAATCATCAGGAGACCCGTCACCATGAGCACGAACAGCTCACCGCAACGAGATTTGACGCGCCCCTTCCCACCCGGCTTCGTGTGGGGAACCGCTACCGCTTCGTACCAGATCGAAGGGGCGGTCCACGCGGACGGCCGCGGACCCTCGATCTGGGACACCTTTAGCCACACGCCCGGCACCATCTGGAACGGCGACACCGGCGACATCGCCTGTGACCACTACCACCACGTTGACGAAGACCTCGACCTGCTGGCCGATCTTGGCGTATCGGCCTATCGCTTCTCCGTGGCGTGGCCCCGCGTTCAACCGCTCGGCAGCGGCCCGGTCAATCAAAAGGGCCTTGATTTCTATCGCCGTATCCTCGACGGTCTGCTCGAGCGCGACATCGCCCCCACGGTCACGCTCTATCACTGGGACCTGCCCCAACCACTGGAGGACGCTGGCGGCTGGACGATACGCGACACCGCGCAGCGCTACGCCGAGTACGTCGAAATCGTGGCGAACGCTCTGGGCAGCGACGTCGATCGGTGGATCACGTTAAATGAGCCCTGGTGCTCGTCGTGGCTGGGATATGGGTCCGGTCGCCACGCCCCGGGAATCAGCGACATCGGCAAGGCGGCGGCCGCGAACCACCACCTCTTGTACGCCCACGGCCTCGCCGTGCCGATACTTCGTGCGACCTCGCCATCGGCCAAGGTCGGCATCACGCTCAACCTCGGCGACTTTCAGCCCGGATCGCAGCATGAGTTGGACATGGCGGCCGCTCGTCGCGCGGACGGCAACCTCAATCGGATCTTTTTGGACCCTCTCTTTCGCGGTGAGTACCCCAAGGACATGCTCGAGCACTATGCGAACGTCTCACCCGGCTTTAGTGTGGTGCGCGAGGGCGACCTCGGGCTCATCTCGGCTCCGATCGACTTTCTGGGCGTCAACTACTACTTCCCCTCGACGGTCGTGGATGAGACTCGAACCAGGGAGGCGCGCGTCGCTGGCTATTTTGTCGCCCAGGACGATCAGTTCCCCGATCTTCGCCTGCGCGGGATCGACACGCCGGGGCGCGAGAAGACGGCCATGGACTGGGAGATCGAAGCCTCCGGTCTCACGTCGCTGCTCATTCGCGTGCGCGACGAGTACACCACCGCGCCCATCTTCATCACCGAGAACGGCGCGGCCTTTGACGACTACGTCGATCCCAACGGCGATGTGAAGGACGACGACCGCGTGGCCTACCTGCAAGAACACATCTCGGCCGTGCACGACGCGATCGACGCCGGGGTGAACGTCCAGGGGTACTTCGTGTGGAGCTTGCTCGACAACTTCGAGTGGGCGCTCGGGTACTCGCGTCGCTTTGGCATCGTGTGGGTCGACTACCCCTCGGGCGCTCGCCTCACCAAGCAGAGCTTCGCGTGGTACCGCGATACCATCCAGTCGAACTCGGTCGAGTACGCGACCTCGGCCGGAGCAATGTAAACGACGTCGCGACGCATCCCTTTGCGTCACGAAGTGCTGCCGGCCACTTTCGTGGCCGGCAGTTCGTTTTAGACCGCCGCGCCGGCTCTGGCGGTGAGCTCGCGTCCACCACCCTCGGGAACTCGGATCACGAGAACCGAGACGAGCAAGGACACGACCGCAATGCTCGCCGACACCCAGAACGCCGTGGTGTAGCCGTGGGTCGTGGCGAGGTTGATGCTCGTGTTGCTCGTGCGGTGCGGAAGCGTGGTCAGGAATGAGTTCTTCGCGTCGACGGCCACCGTCGCGAGGACCGCCAAGCCGAGCGCACCACCGACCTGTTGCATCGTGTTGAGCAGGGCCGAGGCGAGTCCGGCCTCGTCGCCATCGACGCCGGACACCGCGGTCAGCGTGAGGGGCACGAAGACGAGTCCCATCCCCAACGCGATGATGATCAGGGGTCCCAAGATGTCGAGATACGTGCTCGAGGGCGTGATGCGCGTGAGCCAGATCATGCCCCCCGCCGACATCGCCGGTCCGATGATCAATGGCACGCGGATGCCGATCTTGCCGACAAGTTGGGACGTCACGCCCGCGGCCACGATGATGCCAACGGTCATCGGCAAGAACCCCACGCCCGTCTTCACCGCCGAATACCCTTCGATGTTCTGCAGGAAGAGGGTGAGGAAGTAGAACATCGAGAACAGCGCGATGCCGATGCAGAGCATCATGGCGAAACTCGCCGAACGATTTCGGTCCTTGAAGATGCTGAAGGGCATGAGCGGCGCGGCACTTCGGCGCTCGATCAGGCCAAAGATGATGAGCAGGATCCCCGATGCGGCGAGAAATCCCACGGTGGAGACGCTCGACCAACTGTGACTGGACGCGTTGGAGAGTCCGTAGACCAGACAGAGCATGCCGCCGGTGACGGTCACGGCCCCGGGAACATCAAGCTTGCCCGTCGAAGTGGAGGACTCGTGCAGGGCCCGGGGGGCGAGAAAGAGCACGATCGCGGCAATGGGGACATTGATAAAGAAGATCCAGCGCCACGAGACGTAACTCGTGAGGATGCCGCCGAGCAGCAGGCCCACCGCTCCTCCGCCGCCGGACATCGCGGCGTACACGCCCATGGCGCGGTTACGCTCTCGGCCTTCGGGAAAGTTCGTCGCGATAAGCGACAGGGCCGTGGGCGCGGCGATCGCTCCCCCGACCCCCTGAAGGCCTCGGGTCAAAATCAACCAGATATCTGACTGGGCGAGGCCGCCCAGCAGCGAGGCGAAGGCGAAGAGGCCCACACCAATCATGAACATTCGTCGCTTGCCGAAAAGGTCACCGGTGCGCCCACCAAACAACAACAGGCCACCGAAGGTCAGGGAGTACGCGGTGATGAGCCACTCCAGGTTCGACGAGGAAAAGTGCAAGTCGCGCTGGATCGTGGGAATGGCCACGTTCACGACGGTCGCGTCGAGCACGATCATGAGTTGCGCGCTGCAGATGACGAACAGGGCGAGACCGAGGTGCTTGGCGTCGCTGGCGTCTTGGGCTTCGGTGATCACTTCTTGAGACATCGTCACATCGCTTTCTCTGGGTTTAGGTATCCGGTAAAGCGGGACTGCGAAGACCAAGCAGTGGCAGCACGACGTCGTCGACCACCTGCTCGAAGAACTCTCGATTGGGAGGATTGCCCGTCGTGAGGAGCCGCTGGAGCACGAGCGCAGGCAAGACGTCGACGATCATCTCCAGATTGTCCGGAGGAGTAATTTCGCCGCGCTCGACTGCGCGGGTGATGATCGTGACGAGAGTGCGGGCGTGAGGCTCGATGAACTGCTCACGAAAGACATCGCGCAACTCGGCGTCGTGGGGCAGAGCGCTCACCAGTCCGATCATCACCTCGGCGTCCAGACGTCCGTTGTGCTCGTCGGCCTGATCGATGAGGTCGACAAAGTCGCCGCGAAGGGTTCCGGTGTCGGAGGGCGAGGGCATCGCCTTTTGACACATCAAGGCGTCCACCACGAGTTCGGCCTTGCCGGACCAGCGGCGATAGATTGTCGCCTTGCCCGACCCGGCGTGGGCGGCGATCTTGTCGATCGTCAGGCGGTCATAGCCAATGTCGGCGAGCAGTTCGAGCGCCGAGGCGCGCAACGCATCGTCACGAGACGCATCGAGGGGGCGACCGCCGTGGTGCTCGCTACCTCCGACGTCGGCGCTGTCAATCGCGGGCATGGCTTTACGGTACCAGTCAGTTCCGAAACGTGACCGTTCCGCAAATTACCCCAGGTCAGGTGCACAAAACTTAGCTGAGAACTGACGGAGCCTTAGCTGCTGCCGAAGACCTTGGAGTACGCGATCGTGTTGGTGGGGACCTTGATCGCGACGAACTCACCCCACTTGGTGAACGTCGTCTTGCTCGATCCGTCGGCGGTCGTGACCGACTCTTTTAAGGGCAGCGTCTTCGTGCCCGACGAGACAACCATCACACTCACCGTCTTGGGATCGGTGCTTGTTGCTTTGGTGGTCCAGGTCAGCTGATAGCCGTTGGTGGCCTTGTCGCGCTTACTGAGCAGCGAGGTTCCCTTGGTCGCGGGCAAGAGTTCGGAGTACGCGTTGGCCGTGAGGTTCGAGTGAAACGACGTGTACTGCGACGAACCCTTCTTCATCTTGAGGGTATGGGTCCCAACCGCCTTTTGTTGGGCGGCCGAAAGCCCCATGATGTTCACCAGACCCGTCTTGCTGCCACTGAGGTAGGCGAAAGTCGGCGTCACCGAGATCGTGAAGGTTTCGGCTCCGGACGTGTAGGTCTCGGTGCCGCTGGTCGTTCCGATATCGGCCACCACCGAGCTCTTGACCTTGTTATTGACGGTCGTCACGACGATGTGGACTCCGCTTTCGCTACTGAGGGCGTTCTTGGTGAGCGCCAGCAGCGACGCCGCGGTCGGGCTCGACGCGGCCCGAGCGCCGAGGGCGGGGCCTAGCGCCAACGCACCTATGAGCGCGACGAGTGAGAGAGAAAGGGCACTTCGGCGGGGAGAGAACATGCTCCCAGCCTACGGGAGATGACTTCGATTTCTATATCGGGCGATCAGTGGGCCTTTCGCGCCGGAACGGTCAGAAGCAGGCGGAGAGGTCGAAGAGGAAGTGCTGGAGAGTGAGGATGGTGTCGAGCAGGTCGGGCGACGCCTCTTCGAGCTTCTCGTCGCTCAAGATGCCGTGCGTGATCGCCGTTGCTCGTAACGCGACCTGCAGAGTGCAGAGCCACGCCCAGGCCTCGGCGTCGCTGAGGTACTCCTCATTCAGTGACAGAACCACGATCTCGGCGTTGGACTGCATCTCGTTCTCCCGCGCCAAGGCCGAGAGTGGATCGTCGTCGTCACTGCTGGGATTGATCGGGGGACGAAGCGAGAGGTGCCACTCGTGATCCACGTCTCGTTCGGCCGCGAGCACGTGCGCGCACATCTCTCGAATGACGCC
Organism: uncultured Acidimicrobiaceae bacterium; assembly: GCA_963840595.1. Lineage (GTDB taxonomy): Bacteria > Actinomycetota > Acidimicrobiia > Acidimicrobiales > RAAP-2 > RAAP-2. The sequence continues at coordinate 96,987 of CAWIZQ010000003.1, read as the reverse complement.
TCGACCCAGATCATTGAGGCGAACCTCGACGCGACCGTCTCGACGGCGGGCGAACAGCTTGTTCGCCACTAGTCGTCCAACTCCACGCTCGCCTGCAGACCCGCGACCTGCAGCTTCACGCAGTATGACTCGGCGCGCTCGCGCTGCCCCGACCACACGATCGCCCGACCTTCGTGATGCACGGTCAGCATGAGGTGCGTGCACTTGTTCTCTGAGTACCCAAAGATTCGCCGGAAGACCGCCACGACCACTGTCATAGGAGTAACGGGATCGTTCCACACGATGACGTTCCAGGGCCGTTCCGTCACAACCGTGACCTCAACCTCGGTGCGCTCCTCCAGATCATTCTCGGTCGTCGCATTTCGGAGCGTCACACGATAGGACATATGTCCAGTTTCGCAGGTCGTTACGTCGGTGAAGCGTGGGAATTTAAAGTGGATCAAGGATGATTGTGACCGTGAGTGAACTCGCCGCGCGACTGCGCGAGCGCGCCAGTCGTTCGATCCGCCACGCCGCGGGGCTCACCCAGGCTCCCCCACCGCGCTGCGACGACCCCGAAGAAGCCTTCGGTGACGTCAACGGTGTGGCGCGCCTCGTACATCGCGAGTTGCCGTCGATGTTGATCGGCGGCGTCGCGTCGCTCTTCTTGCAAATGCTGCACCCCTACGCCATGGCCGGGGTGGCCCAACACTCGCGCTACCAAGATGATCCCTTGAGTCGCGTCCTGCAGACAGCGAACTTCATCGGCGCGACCACATTTGGTTCCAAGGAGACAGCCCAGGATGCCATCGATCGGGTTCTCCTCGTCCATGGCTACGTGCACGGCACCGCCGATGACGGCGCGAGCTACGACGCCAACGATCCGCACCTCTTGCTCTGGGTGCACTGCGCCGAGATCTCGATGTTCCTCACGGCATATCGTCGATTCGGTTCTCGTTCTCTCAGCGACACCGAGGCCGATCACTACGTCAAAGAGACGGCTCACGTCGCGCGAGTCCTCGGCGCAATCGATCCTCCCGAGACCGTGTCGCAGCTGAACGCCGCGATCTTGAGTTTCCGCAGCGAACTGCGTCTCAGTGCCGATGGGGCGGCCGCGCGCGACTTTCTCGCCACCCGCATCACGTCGAGCCGGACTCAGCGCTGCATCTATTGGCTCTTCGTGCGCAGCGCCTGGGCACTGCTGCCGGCCTACGCCCAGGATCTGTTAGGTGTTCGCGAGCGCGGATGGCGAGAGCGGCTCATCATGCGTCCCACGACTCGCGCGGTCTGTCGCCTTATGCGCGTCGTGGTACCACCGCCACCTCACGTCGCGATCGTGAATCCGCCATCCACGGCGACTACCTGACCGGTCACGTAGGGAGATAGCGCCAGGGCCACGATCAGGTCGGCGACGTCATCGGGCGAACCACTGCGGCGCAACGGTGCGGTTCGCTCCACAAAACTGCGCGCGGCCTCCCAGTCCTTGGTCCAGGGCGTGTCGATAAGACCAGGCGCCACGGCGTTCACACGGACTTCCGGTCCGACAACCTTGGCGAGAAGCAGCGTCATGTGGTTGAGCGCAGCCTTGGAGGTGGCGTAGGGAATCGACGATCCAGTGGGGCGAATGCCGGCGACCGACGAGACGTTCACGATCGATCCTCGGCTCTCGCGCAACGCATTCATTGCGGCCACGCTGAGTTGCCAGGTGCCAAAAACGTTGACCTCGAAGATCTCGCGCCATACGTCGAGGTTGGCCGCCTCTAAATCGGCGTGCGGGATCATCTGGGTAGTACCCGCGTTGTTGATGAGAATGTCGAGGCGACCGAAGCGCTCGAGAACCTCGGCCACGAGTCGCGTGCAGTCGTCGGCCTTCGAGATATCGGCGCGGACGTAGTGCGAGCCCGGCGTGGTGTCGGACGCGTGCTCACCTGCTTCCACACTGTGGGCCGAGTTGAAGACGACCGAGTCGCCCCGCTCGGCGAAGCGGCGAGCCGTCGCGAGACCGATGCCACTCGAGGAACCCGTGACGAGGACGACACTCACGGCTGGGTGCGTCGCAGCCGCCACGAGCCCGCCCAGTGCTGTCCGGGCTCAAGAACGACGAGGTCCTTGCCGCTGCGCAACGCGTCAGGCGGACAACTCATGGGCTCAATCGCTACGGCCGTGCGGCGATGACCAGGCGCGTTGTTCTCTCCCGTGTACGCCTGGAGATAAGGAAAATTCCGGTCGACGCTCAACTCGACCGTGGCCCCGGTCGGGTCCTCGAGTGTCGCCACGCACAGGCCCGAGTCGTCACGAACGAGGTCGGTGTAGGTGACGTCCAGTTTCACTCCGCTGAGGGACTTGCGCGTCGTGTAGTTGAGCGCGTGTCCCGCCAAAGGAAGAATCTGACCGTCGGGCAGTTGGCGGTCATCGACCGACACGAATGACTTGGCGGGTAACTCGAGTTTGGCGGCTTCGATCGTGGGGGTCGTCACCGCCAGATAGGGGTGAAAGCCCACGCCAAAGGGCATCGGCACGTTGTCACAGTTCGTCACCGTGGTCGTGACCGTCAGTCCAAGCGAACCCAAGTGGTAGGCCACTTCGATCTCGCTGGCGAAGGGGTACTCCGGTGAGGGATGCAGCAACAGGGTGAGAGCGCAACGGTTCTGATTGACCGATTCGATGCGAAAGGGCAGCCATCGCACCAGTCCATGTATGGAGGTGGCGTGAGCTACGTCGTCGATGCGCGGACGCCCCACTCGGCCCGAAAAGCTCCACTCCCCGTCGCCGATCCGGTTGGGCCAGGGGTAGAGAACCTGGCCACGGCCGTTGGTGGACGCTTCTTCTCCGGCGAATCCCTCAATGACGCTCACGCCGCCCTTGACGTAGGTGCGCAGCGTCGCACCGACCTCCGTCACCACCGCACGCTGATCGCCGTGAGCAATCGCGATCTGTTCACCCGATGGCAACATCACCGACTCACCGTCCCTTTCACCCTCAGATAACCTACGGCACCTAGCCTTGGGGTATGCGATTACTCCTCACCAACGACGACGGCGTCTTGGCCCCCGGTATGGCCGTGCTGGCTCGCAGCATCGCCCAGTGGATCGAGGAGGCGCCGACCGGTGAGGAACGCTCAGCGCTCATCGTCGCGCCCAGTCGCAACTACTCGGGCATGTCGGCTGCCGTGGGTGACGTCTTTGAGCGCCCGACCGTCAAGTACCGACGCCATCGCATCGCCGGAGCCGAGTCGATCACCACCTACGGACTCGAGGCTCCCCCAGCACTGTGCGCGATCTTGGGCGCGCTCGGGAGTTTCGACTTCGCACCCGACGTCGTGATCTCGGGGATTAACGCGGGGGCGAATGTCGGACGCAGCGTCTTGCACTCGGGCACCGTCGGGGCCGTCTTTACCGCCGCCCAACTCGGACTCTCGGGCTTGGCCGTCTCGGTGCAGTGGGGCGACAACGTTCACTACGACACGGCGGCGGCGGTCGCGATTGCGGTACTCGATGAGCTCTTCTCCGCCCCGCCGCGCACGGTGTTGAATCTCAATGTCCCCAATCTCGAGCTTCACCAACTCAAGGGCGTCCGTCGAGGGCACATCTCGACGGCCGGCGTGATCAAGGCGGCCGGGCCGCGAGCGGGCGGCGAAGCCCTAAGTGAGGAGGGCGAACTGCCGCTTCGCCTCGGCGCGGCGAGCCCGGCGCTGGGAGACGTGAGCGACGAGGAGCCCAACGACGACGGAGCTCTCGTCGAGTCCGGCTACGCCTCGCTCACCCCTTTGCACGGTCCGCGCGAGGTGACCGATCCAGCCTTTGACGCACTAATGGAAAAGGCGCTCGAAGCCGCATCGCGCCAACTCAGTACCTGAGTCAGTCGTCACCGCGAACTCGACGCGCTTCCTTGAGTTTTCCTCGCGCCTTCTTGTCATCGACGCGACGCGTCTTCGAACCCTTGGTTGGTTTGGTGGCGCGCCGGGGCGTGCGCGGCGCGAGTGCGGTCGCTAGCTTCTCGGCGAGTTGGTTGAGGGCCGCGTCGCGATTCTGAGCCTGCGATCGGAAACGGCTCGCGCTGGTGCGCACGACAGTACCGAAGGCCTCAGCGACGCGATCCTTCTCGGAGTGGCTCAGACTCGCCGAGTCCTCGACGCGAAAACTTGCCACTACCCGCGTCAACGAACGATTCGCGTGCTGACCGCCTGGACCGCCCGAGGTGGTGACGCGCCACTCGATTTCGTCCGCGGGGATCGTCAAGCGTTCACGGATCGTGATTGATCCGTCGTCATTGGTGCGGTACCCCTCGGGCACGCCCTAATTTCCACCAGGTAAGCGCACCATGGCCAGTTGCGAGGACGTCGCCACCAGTTGACCCTCGTCGTCAAAGAGTTCACAGCGTTCATCGACCAGACCGTCGGAGATCGAGATGACCCACTGGCGCGCACGTAACCACTCGCCGTGCGGAATCCTTCGAACGTAGGACGTGAGTTGGAGCGTGGGAACCCAGCCCGACGATCCGAGCGGCAGCGTCGCCGGCGGCACCGCATCGGTGGCGAAGAGCAGGGTCCATGGGTCCCACGGTGACTCCCCTCGCAGTCGCAGCCACCCGCGCACCTCGCCAACCGACGAGCGCTGGCCATCCCACCAGCTCGTCGTCGCGGGGTCGAACTGGAACTCAATCGTCTGGCGGATGGCGAATCCGATCGCCTCGGGATCGACGTAGCTCGTCGTGCGCGCGGGTAAGTCAAAGGGTTGGGCCGACTGGTAGCGCACGAGGGACTCGTCGCGCAGCGTCCCGATTGTGACGAGGGACTCCAGCATCGTGACGCCTCCTTGGGACATCACCACGGACGCGAACGCCACGCTGCGCCCCATCTTTGTCACCTGGACACTCAGCTCGACCGCCCCGAGGGCCGGCGCGTTCACGAAGTTCGTGGTGAGGGCGGTGACGTGCAGATGCGCCGAGCCCTGGGCACTCACCTCGGCCAGCGCCGCACTCGCGACGACACACTGCAAGAACCCACCGTGAGGGTGATCCATGATCGAGAACGGCGCCGAGAGGTTGGCGCTATAGCGCCCGTCCCCCAGAGGCTCGACCGAAGCCGCGGCACGAAGATCAGGGTGCTCGTCGACGCTCGTCATGGGCAAAACACTAACTGGCTCAATAGGCGCTGCCGGTAGGGTGTCGTCGCGAGGGAGGCTCCATGCCAGCGACGAACGAGGTATCGGTGTCGTGATCGCGTCAACGATCGTGCTCGTCTGGCTCGGCCGCGGATTTAAGGAAGCCCTGGCCATGGTCTGGATGACCTTCTGGCCCCTGGTCCTCGGTTTCACGCTCGCGGGAATCGTCCAAGGAATGATTCCGCGCGCGACGCTGCGACGCCAGTTGGGTACCGACTCGCCACGCACGCACGCGACCGCGTCACTGCTTGGGGCGCTGTCGTCATCGTGCAGCTACGCGGCCAGCGCTATGTCGCGCGCGCTCTTTGCTCGCGGATCGTCGTGGACCAACGCCCTCATCTTCATGGTGGCCTCGACCAACCTGGTGATCGAACTGGCGGTTGTTCTCCTCGTGCTGCTGGGCTGGCCGTTCGTGATCGCCCAGATCGTGGGGGGCGCCGCGATGGTGGTCCTCCTGGTCGCCCTCGTGCCCCTCGCGTTTCGTCACGCTCGCGTGGTGCGCTTAAGCGAACGGACCGCGAAGGAGGAGTCGAACGCCGAGACCGCGCCCGCGACGGATCTTCGCGATCGCCTCAGTATCTCATCGCGCTACACCATGGGCGATCTGAGCATGGTGCGCAAGGAACTCGCCATCGGCTTTGTCGTCGCCGGCTTCGTGAGCGTCCACGTGCCGACTTCGTGGTGGAACCACATCTTCATCCACGGCCACGGTGCGTGGACCGTTCTCGAGAACGTGATCGTCGCACCACTCGTCTCGGTCGTGGCGTTTGTGTGCTCGGTCGGCAACGTGCCACTCGCGGCCACCCTCTGGGGCCACGGCGTGGCCTTCGGCGGTGTGATCGCCTTTCTCTTCGCCGACCTCGTGACGTTTCCGCTGCTAGTGATCTACCGGCGCTACTACGGACTCGCCAACGCGTGGCGACTCTTCCTGGTGCTCTGGGCGAGTGCCAGTGGCGCCGGCCTCGCCATCGACGGACTCTTTCATCTCGTGCACGCCATACCGGATCACCGCTCCCTGCGTATTCTCACCGGCACCTTTCCCCTCGGCGCCACTCTCGTACTCAACGTGCTAGCCGTCCTCGTCCTGCTCGCGGTCTGGCGACTCGCCCAACGTGACGTTGAGGGCCACGCCGCGATCGACCCGGTGTGTGGCATGAGCGTCGATCCGTCTGCCGCGCCCGCTCACGTCACCCGCGGGGCCGAGATGATCTACTTCTGTTCGCTGGGCTGTCGCGACAAGTACTTCGCACGAGGTCCGGGCTTAGAGGTCGAATCCCCGGAGCACATCGATCCCGTCTGTGGAATGAGCGTCGGAGAGGACGCCCTCACCGGGATCGGGTCAGACGGGTTGACGTATTATTTCTGCTGCGAGGGGTGCCGGGTCAGATTTCTTCACCAAGCCCTCCCGGGCAAGCATCTCCACGAGTGAGGATTGAGTGAGCAGGCAGCACACGAGCGTTAGGGCCTACGGCATTCTCGTGCGCGACGACAGCGTTCTCCTCGTTCGCTCCAGCAGCCCCGTCATCGTGCCACCACTGTGGTGGCTACCCGGTGGTGGCATCAACTTTGGCGAGTCACCTGAAGAGACCTTGTTGCGCGAGTTCGAAGAAGAGACGGGCCTGGCGATCAAGAGCCCCGTTCTCCTGCACGTCGCGAGCGACATTCGTCGACGCCCCAACGGCGATCGTATCCACACGGTGCGCATCCTCTACACGGTCGAACTCGACGGCGGTATCTTGCGCGATGAAGCCGTCGGCACGACCGATCAGGTGCACTGGTTCAAATTGGATGAGCTCGATGAGTTCAACGTGGCCGAGTACGCGGCCAAGGCCATTCAGCTTGCGTTGGTGAAGTAGAGCGCGGGCATTTCGCGCTTGAGGAGCTTGCCGGCGGCATTTCGCGGCAACGCCTCGCGAGTGAGGGCGATGCGAGTAGGAATCATGTATGCCGCGAGTCGCGGGGCGAGGAACTCTCGCAGTTCGTCACTCGTCAGGTCCATGCCGTCACGCACCATCACCGCGGCCGCGACCTCTTCGCCGAGTCGCTCGTCGCTCAACCCAAACACCGCCGCTTCGTAGACGGCCGGGTGTTCGTAGATGGCCGACTCCACCTGGGCCGAGTAGACGTTCTCCCCGGCCCGGATGATCATGTCCTTGGCGCGGTCCTCGATGTAGAGGAATCCTTCGTCGCTGACGTGACCGAGGTCTCCCGTGCGCAGCCAGCCACCCACCAGCACCGACGCAGTCTCCTCGGGCCTGTTCCAGTAGCCACGGATCGTCGTGGGCGACTTCATCCAGATCTCGCCGCTTCGCCCCACCGGCAGGGTGCGGGCATTCTCATCGCGGATGTCCACGTCCATCACGATCGTGGGCACCCGCCCGGTCGAGGCGGGGTGCGTTACGTACTCATCGCCCGAGTTGCCCGGTCCGTACGCGTTGGTCTCGGTCATGCCGTAGCCCAATCCGGGCCGACCCTGGGCAAACGTGTGCTCGACACGCGCGACGAGGGTGGCGGGCGCGGGAGCACCTCCCCCACCAACTGCGGTGAGCGAGGACGTGTCGTATTTGGTGAAGTTGGGTGACTCCATGAGATCCCACGCCTGGGTCGGCACCCCCACGAAGCTCGTCACGTGGTGTCGCTCGATCAACTGCAGGGCGCGCTCGGCGTCCCAGCGATACATCATGACCAGTTTGAAGTGCCACGAGAAACACGACATCATGACCGGAATACATCCCGTGACGTGAAAGAGCGGCACGATCAAGATGAACACCGGGGTGAGGCCACTGCCCGGTTCACCGTCCTCGCGGCGCGCCGCGAGGACGGCCACGCTCGCACTGAAGGCCATAATCGCCTGGTTGATCGCGCCGTGAGTGGAGACCGCCCCTTTGGGAAAACCGGTCGTGCCCGAGGTGTACAGGATGGTCGCATCATTGTCGGCGTCCAGTTCCACCCGCGGCATCTCGACGCCCTTCTTCACGACGTCACTCCAGCGATCGACCGCGGCAGGAAACTCTTCGCCCTCGGGAAGGCGCACGCCCAAGAGTCGTGCCCCGCGCCGCGCGCACGGTGCGAGAGATCGCTCGACGCGCTCGGCGTCGGCGATCAGGACCGTTAGTCCCGAATCGCCGATGGCGTAGTCAAGTTCGTCCTCGGTCCACCAGGCGTTCAGCGAGACCGACACCGCGCCGATGGAGAGTATCGCACAAAAGGAGATCACCCACTCGGGATAGTTGCGCATCGCGATCCCGACCCGATCGCCCTTCTTCACGCCGTAGTGGTGCACGAGCGCGTAGCCCAGAGCGTCGGCCTCTTCGAGCACGCGCGCAAACGTCCACTCTTCGTCCTCGTAGACGAGAAACGTCGTCTCGACACCGCGCGCGAGATCAAAGAAGTCGCGAACCGTGGCCGGCGCGTTCTTAAAGACGCGTTGACTCACGCCGTCGTGCTCGACCGTGATCACCTCAAAGGGCTGACCCGGCGCTCCCACCATGGCGAGGGCTTCTTGATACTCACGCACCGTGTCCCCCCGGCTCGACTCTCGATCTGATCATCCCTCCACATTGCCAGATGGAATCTGGGTCTTTGAGTCTTGCGCATTGGTCACTCGTCGCCTAAACCTATCCAGATCAGGTCTTAACGAAAGGATTCCTCATGTTGGCGACTAACTATCCAATACTCGACGTCTTCGTCTCGACGCTCTACTTTGTGCTGCTTCTGTTCTGGATCATTCTCGTCTTTCACATCGTCTACGACATCTTTCGTAGCCACGACCTGAGCGGGGTCGCCAAGACCCTGTGGATCGTGCTGATCTTGATCATGCCGCTCATCGGCTCGCTCATCTACGTCCTGGTGCGAGGCGGCTCGATGCATGATCGCGACGTGAGAAGTGCCCAAATGAATCAGAAGGCCTTCGAGGACTACATCCGCCAGGTGGCGAACTCGAAGGAGTAGCTCGCTACCTCGTCGCGCCGATCGGCGACTTCTTGAGCATGGCGGCCTTTTGGGCCATCCGCTCCACCGACTCGGCGATCTTGCTACGCACGTTGTCCATGTCAATTCGTGCGAGTTCCGCCTCTTTCGTGAGGCCCTTGACGTGCTCGACGTCCCACAAGCTGAGCACCGGGGTGAGCACGTCGCTGAGGTACTGGCCGAGTCCGTAGATCCCCTCTTTGGCGATGCGTACCGCGTGACGCGTGAAGCTCGGAATCCCCGTGCCGGGCATCGCGAAGCTGCTCACCTGCTTGGAGACCGCGATCATCATCGCCGAGGGGTCGATGGCGAACGCGGCCAGGGTGAGGTCGCGATAGAAGAGGTAGTGCTTGGTTTCGTCACCCGCGATGAGTGCGAGGACGTTGCGCCCGATCTTGTCGTCCTTGGGCAGCTTCGCCCCGGTATTGCGGTGCGCGATCTGAGTGGCGCGTTCTTGGAACGTCACGTAGGCGATGAGCTCGGCGAACGTGGTGAGGTGCGGCACCTCGGCCTTCTGCATCTGAAGCCGGCGGCCGTCTTCGAGTGTGGTGGGGTTGATGCAGCGACTGATGTGAACCCAGTCGCGCATCACCATCGCGTGACGGTTCTCTTCCATCGTCCACTGATAGGTCCACTCGCGCGAGGGATGGTTGCGCGGTGAGTGCTCCAAAATATGCGAGGTGTAGTACGGCAGATTGTCCTCGGTGAGCAGGTTCACGTAGATCGACGAGCGCACACCGTCACCCACGGGATAGTCCTCCGGCGCCCAGGGTCGATCCTTGAAATCTTCGCCCTCGCCCCAGTTGATCTGCTCGTGGGGATACCACAGGCGCGGTGACGCCATATGCCGGTTATAGAGGCGTTCCACGTCGGGAGAGATTTCCTCCAATAGGTCAACACGACTCTTGGGTGCTCGAGTGCTCACGTAGCTGGCACCTCTCAAATAATCAACGCGCGTACGCAGGAAGCCTAACTCTCATCGTCGAGTATCCACTTCACTCATGTGATACGCCGCACAAGTCGTGCGACAGCCCTCCGGTAGGCTCGTTCCTCCTGTGAAGCTTCTCGAAGCCCTCGTTCCGATCGACTTTCGCTCGTCGATCCGTGGACCGCTACGGCGGTTCTATACCTGCACGTTCATCGGGTGCATCGGCAATGGACTCACCCTGTCGCTCTTCGTTGTCTACCTGCACAACGTGCGACACTTCTCCACCGCCTTCGCCACGTTGCTGCTCGCGCTCTCGGCGGTGGTGGCGCTCGCCAGTACGCCATTGTGGGGAACCGCCACCGACCGCATCGGACCGCTGCGGGTCATCTTGTTCGCCTACGGCGCCGACGCGATCGCGCTCGTGTTTTGGGCGTTTGCCCACACGCACGAGCAGGCAGCATTGGCGGCTATCTTGATCGCGCTGTTCGGTGGTGCGGGCTGGGGGCCGGGATCGACCATGCTGAGTCGTCTCGTCTCGCCCGAACATCGCCAGCGTGCCTTCGGCGTCAACTTCATGTTGGTGAATCTCGGTATTGGATTCGGCGCCCTCATCTCGGCGGTCGTGGTTGACATTCGTCAGCCCGACACGTTCGTCGCGCTCTACATCTTCAACGCGGGCGTGACTTTGCTCACGGGTTTCTTCTATCTCACGCTGCGCAAGCACGGCGGTCCGATCAAGGAACACCACGACGACCCGGTCAAAAACAGCGAAGGCTGGGGAGTGGTCGTGCGCGACACGCGCATGATTCGCTACGTCGTGGCGTCGGTGTTCTTGATGGTGGGCGGATACGGTTCGCTTGACGCGGGACTCAGTCTTTTCGTGGTGAACAACCTCAAGCTCTCGGTCCACTCGATCGGCGTCATCTTCTTCTTCAACACCTCGACCATCGTCCTCGCCCAACTCTGGGTGCTCAATCGAATCGAGGGTCGCAGTCGAACCCGCGTGATGGGCCTGGTCGCCGCGTTCTGGTTCCTCTTCTGGGTCATCCTGGAGTCGACCCTGGACTTGCCGGCGGGCGCGTCGATTCCACTGCTGTGCATCGGCATGTGCGTGTTCGCCGTGGGCGAAACCATGCTCCAGCCCGTAGGTTCGGCCATCGTGAACGACATCGCGCCCGAGCACTTGCGTGGTCGCTACAACGCGGCCGCCGGGCTCTCGTGGGGGATCTCGGGCACCCTCGCTCCGGCGATCACCGCGCTGTACTTCTCCTTCCACGCCGGCAATTGGTGGCCACTCGGCACGGGACTCACTGCGCTCGTGGGTGGTCTCATGATGATGGACCTACGTCGACACATCAGCGCTCGCGCCGACGGCCGTGAACTCGCCACGAGCTGAGGCGCGCTTCGCGCGAGTCGATGCCCGCGACGACGCAGAGTTCGCGGCGTGGTTTGACGTACTCGATCGCGCGGACCGCGCCGACAGCCGCCGCCAAGACGGCTGGCTCCCTCAGGAGTGGCGAGCGCGGGCTCTCGACGTCGATGCGCCGACATACTTTGAGATCTATTCCTATGGCGATCCCCTCGCGCCACTCGCGATTGGCGCTCTCGAGGTGTCGCGCGTCGACAACCTCGACTGGATGCGCGGCGACCTCTTCGTTGATCCGTCTCACCGACGCCAGGGCCATGGATCGGCCGTGCTCGCCCACCTCGAAGAGCGAGCCCGGGCTCTGGGACGGGGAACCCTGATCGTCACCGTGAACGAGGACGAAGAAGATCTTGGGAAAAGTCCCAGTCGTCACTTCGCTCCCCCGCACGGATACCACGTCGTCGAAGAGAACGTCATACGCGACCTCGCCTGGCCCCGACCCGAGGGCGCGCTCGATGAACTCGAGGCGCGCTACGGGCCATCCGCGTCCGACTACGAAATCCTGTCGTGGCGCCACATGGCGCCTTCAGAACTCGTGAGCGGTCTCGGGCGTGTGAAGGCGCTCATGCCCATAGAGGTACCCGACGCCGGATATGGCGCCGAAGAAGAGGTGTGGGACGACGCACGGGTGCACCAGCACGAAGATCGAGTCAATCAGATGGGCCGGGATCTGCTGGCGGCCGCCGCGCGCCACACACGAACCGGAGAGATCGTGGGTTTCAGCGAACTCACGGTGTCACGCGAGCGGCCCGGGACCGCGTACCAGTGGGACACGTTGGTGGTGCGCGCGCACCGTGGACATCATTTGGGCGCTCTGCTCAAAATCGCCACCATGCGACTCCTCGAGTCCGGTGGGTACCCGACTCACACGATCTACACCTCGAACAACTCGCTCAACGCCGCCATGATCGCGGTCAACGAAGCGTTGGGGGCACGTCCGACCGGGGGCAACGTCACCTGGCAGAAGGACCTCACGGCGCCCGACTAGGCGGGCGGTAGTGCGTTCCCCAGTGCGGCCAGCGACCCGTGGTCTCTCGGGAAGTGAATCCAGCCTTCGCGCCGGGCCGCGTCGCGCGCGTCCTCGGGTACCTGTGCGGTCAAGTTCGCTCGCGCGGCCAACGCCACCAGCCCACAGATGAGGGCATCAAACACATGGTCGGAGTTCTCCGCACCCACGCGTACGTCGTCATCGATCGTTAGCCACGCGTTGGTCTCCTCGGCGATCTTGACCAATATCTCTCGTCGCGCCTCGCGACGGGACTCTCTCTCACTCGCTCTCCCACCCTTGTAGGGAGTGCCGTGGGGCTGGCGCAGTCCCCACACCGACAGAGCGGCCGCCGGATAGGTCTCGATGAGGCGTCCGCTGCCGTCGCGCTCTTCGGCATCTCCCCAGCGGCGCACCCACAGGCTCTGCAGACGAGCGGCCCGCATTGCCACGACGCCAATCCGGTCCGATGAGACCGACATTGGAGTGATCTTGAGGTGCTCTTGGACGAAGAGATCAGTCGTTCGATAGCACAGGGTTTGGCGGATCTTGTCTGAACTGCGGTGCTCATACGAGGGCCAGCGTGCGCTCGTGCGGTGCGACGCGACCGCCGCGACAAAGTCGTCGGGCCAGCCCAGGGGCGCGTCCAGCCCGACGGCCGTGCGGGCGTCCACGATCCCCACCAGATTCGCGTCGTCGCCCACAAACTTCTCACCGGGCGTGTCCGGGAGGGATGCCCGCGCTCGCGCGCCGTCAACGGTGAGCACCACGACGCCGGTGTCACTGGGCTGCGAGGCGAGATCGATCCCGACGTAACGATTGACCGGCCCGGCCGGGGTGTCTTTCGCTCTTTTTTCTTCCGGCGACCGTCGCCGATCGCCATTACCGCTTGGTGCGTCTATTTCGACCAAGGAAGCGCCTCGCCCGACGCCCGGAACATCCGCAGCGCGAAGAAGGACTGAATCACCCCGGCAATGAGGCAGAGATACATGCCTACCTGGGGTCCGTAGCTAAAGGCTCCCCCGTCGAAGCTCCCCTTGGGCAGCGTGACCCAGCGAATGATCACGATGACGAAACCAATCAACGACAGTCCGAGCACGATGACGCCCGGGCCGTAGGAGAACTTGGGCATGTTGGATCCAGCCCGCAGGAAGACGAGATAGACACCGGCCGCCACGATGAGCAGGCCACCAAGCCAACCGTACGACGTGCTAAATCCGCTCACCGACGCGCCGCCGTACACACCGCTGGCGCCATACCACGGCAAAAATAGGGAAATTAATGCAACCGCTGCAGTCACCGAAATGACCTTGTCGGTCGTCGACAACTTCTTCCATTCAAACGTAGCCATTGACCCCTCGTCCTTTAATGGTCTTCTGACGCCCTTCGATGACCTTGATTCCCCAAGACATCGCACTAAGTATCGAAGCGGCCGCCTCTTCTCACAAACTTAAACAAGGAATACATATCACACCGAGTGCGTGCGTTGCATGGACGAATGCGCCCATTGCGAAGAACTCGCTCAAGTTGAAAAAACCCGTCGGTGCGAAGAGACTCGAACGGTGCAGCGAACTTCAACGAGCGAGTGAGGCGTGGCGTCACCACGTGAAGTCTGGGTAGGCCTCACCAACGACCCCGTCCACGGGCCGCTCGCGGGGATCCTGACAATACTTACCGTGATCGCTGGGTTGGTCGACGCCACCTCATTACTGCGTCTGGACCGCGTGTTTGTGGCCAACGTCACCGGAAGTGTGATCTTTATCGGTCTGGCCCTCGTCGGGGCTCGCGGATTCTCGCTCGCCGCACCTTTGATCGCCCTGGCAACATTCCTGATCGGAGCGGGTCTCGGCGTTCGGGTCTTTGCCCGTCACGTCGCACACCGTGGTCGCAGCGCGTACGCCGCCTGCCTCGCCCAGTTCGTGGACTTACTAGTCGCGAGTGCGATCGTGCTGTTTGATCACCACCCCACAGATCCGGTCCGACTCACTTTGGTCGCCGTCCTCGCCCTGGGCATGGGGGCCAAGTCGGCCCTCGTTCGTTCGGTGAACGTGCCCGGACTCACGACAGCCGTCGTGACGACCACCTTGACGGGCCTCGCGTCAGAGGGAGCGACCGGATCCTGGCGAAGTTCCAGCTTCGCGGTCCGACTCGTGGCGACCGGCGCGCTGCTCGTAGGTGCGATCATCGGTGGGGCGCTGGTGATCTTCGTTGAGCGTTGGACCGCCCTCGCGCTGGCCGACGTCCTCGCTCTCGCAGCCGTGGTGTGGGCTCGCGCGGCCGCCCATTCTGATGAGAGTTGGACCATCCCCTGAATTGAGGGGGCGGTTAGTTTACTCGAAAGTAAGGCCCCGATTTGGGTCGCCGTTGATACTCGGATTTGCCCCAAAACTGCCTCTCACAGGTAATTCTAAGACAACCAGAAACATCATCTGACGAGGAACTTCTCGCTCGCCCTGTGGATAACTTCGGCCTCGTCGGCACGTCGTTTAGGCCTCCCTGGTTAGCCTCGTTGAAGCAGAAACGACTGCTCCAAAAGTCGCCCCACAGAGCAGTGGATCCGGCGATCGATCACCTGCCCCTTGGTCGGGGTTCACAGAAGAACTCGCCAAGCACGGGCGCTTCCAGCGAAGAAAGAAGCTTCGTTTGTTGCGGCCGTGGCGCAGAACAAGGAGAAGAACAGCTGTGCGAAGAGTTATCGCGGCCGCACTGGTGGCCCTCGCCACCCCCCTGGCCTTGCTGACCGCCCCGACGGCCGATCCGTTCGCGGGTGCGGCCACCCCGGCGCGCCACGTGAGCGTGCGACCCGTCGTTCATCGGGCGTTGGTGCGCCCGAAGGTGGACATGGTCGCCCTCCAGGAGGTCCACGCCCTCATCCACGACGCCCACGTGCGCCGGGTAGGGGTGACGGCCCTGCGCCAGGAGTGGCAGCGGGTCGCTCTGTGTGAGGTGAACGGAAACTGGTCCATGGTGGGCCCGGTGTACTCCGGAATTGGCTTTTTGAACAGCACCTGGGCCGCCTACGGCGGCCGAACGTACGCGCCGGTCGCCGGACGGGCCAGCCGGGATGAGCAGATCGTCGTGGGCATGCGCGTCACGGGCGATTGGGTCCCTGATCAATATGGGTGCGACCCGGGCGGTTGGTAGACGGATTCAGGGGATTGTAAGACGCGTGCCAATGTCGCACCCGGGCCCCAGTTCTAAGGTTGACTCTGCGTGCGAGTCATCCCCCTGACGAAGTGTGTCGCCGCGCTCGCCCTCGTGGCCGTGGCGCTAGCGGCGGGCATGGCCGTTTCCGCCTCCACCACCACAGTGCCGGCTACCTCGACGGGATTCGACATCAGTTTCCCCCAGTGCGCCAAATCCTTCCCCTCGACGCCCGGCTTTGGCATCGTGGGGGTCAACAACGGGTCACCGCTCACCATTAATAACTGTCTCGCCGCCGAACTCACCTGGGCCGAGGGGGCAACCAACACGGTCCCGGGCTTCTACGCCAACACCGGCAACGCCGGACCGAGTTACGCGGTGGGTTGGCCCAAGAGCCAAACGACCCCCGACGCGTGCTCGGGGGCGAACTCGGTTCCCTGCTCCTACGACTACGGGTGGAACGCTGCGCGCAGTGCATTCTCCAACGCGGTCAACGCCGAAAGTGCGGACGGCTCGAGTTCACCCACCACCGCCGCAGCGGCCTCACCGTGGTGGCTGGACGTCGAAACCGGCAACGCGTGGGAGACCATCGAATACGGCCGTACCTCGGCAACCCTGACGTACGACAGGGCCATGCTCGACGGCATGGTCGCTTCGTTCACCAACATGGGCGTGACCCACCTCGGTATCTACTCGACGTCCGCGATGTGGTCCGAGATCGCCGGAGGAACCGACGCCACTCTCGCCCCGATTCCCGTGTGGATCCCCGGATTTGGCTCACTCGCCGCTGCCGAGGTGGCCTGCGCGGGCGCGTCGTTCACCTCGGGGCGCGTGGCCATGATTCAGTACCCCTCCCAGGGATTCGACGGCGACTACCTCTGTGGGCTACTGAGCCCGAGCACGCCCACCGCGGTCTCGGTGGCGGCGTCAGCCACCTTTGCAGGTCAGATCACCACGACCAATAACTCCGGTACGGTGACCTATACCCAGACCTCGGGCACGCCCGCTCTCGTGGTCTCGCCGAGCGGAGCGGTCACCACGAGCGGCCAGCTGGCCGTGGGCACGTACACCGCTACCGGCACCGACGTCGACGCGGCCGGAAATATAGGCACCTTTGCCTTTACCCTTGACGTGGGCGTGCTCATCCAGAGCTCGCCCACGAGTGCGACATCCAAGGTGAGCGGCACCACCGCCTACAAGCAACAGCTGGCCGTCACCGGGAGCACGGGCACCGTCACTTTCACCCAGTCGACGGGCAGTCCCAGCCTGGCCGTCTCGCCGAGCGGACTCATCACGACTAGCGGCCAACTGGCGGCCGGTACCTACTCCACGAGTGGCACCGAGACCGACACCTCGGGTGACTCGGGCACCTTTAAATTCACCCTCACCGTCGGCACCTTGGTCCAGCGCGCACCGACCGCCGCGACCGTGACGACCGCGGACTCGTCCTCTTTTAGTCAGCAACTGGACGTCGGCGCCAACCTGGGTGCCATCACGTACGTTCAGACGAGTGGAGCGCCGAACGTGGTTGTCTCCTCGAGTGGACTCGTCACCACGAGCGGCGCACTCGCGGTCGGTACGTACCGCGTGGGGGGCACCGTGAGCGACGCGACGGGTGACAAGGGAACGTTCGGTTTCGTCTTAAGCGTGCACGCCACGCCTCCCCCGCCTCCGGCCGCTCCGGTCGCCACGCGGGTGGTGGGTTATGTCGTGGCCGGTAAGACGCGCACCATCGAGATCATGGGCGCGCACTTCGTGGGCCAGCCCCACGTCACCAGTCACTTCGGTACCGTGGCCACGGTTAGCCGCGACACCGGCACCGAACTCGTCGTGCGAGTTCGGGTGAAGGCGCGCTCTCGCAACGGCGTCTTTACCTTCACCATCACCAATCCCGACGGCGCCACCTGCCAGGTGAAGTACAACCAGCACCGTTAGACGAAGGCGCTCCCGGCGCGATAGCGACGCTGGGTGTCCCACCACACGAGGTTGAGGGGAAACTCTCGCAGCGCTCGGGGAAGAACGCGATGGACCGACACTGAGATCCGGCACATCACGTCGAAGGCCTGCTGACGACCGGGCCCCCAGGAAACTCCCAGTTGCTCGCGAAATAGCGGGGGCAAGAAACCCGTCACGATGAACTCGTGAGCTGGCCCGAGCCAGGCGTTCAATACCGGGGGCAAAAAGCGAAGCCGCACCATGCCCCGTAAGTACTCCCTCGTCACGTCGTCCATGGCAACGAGGTCAAGAGCCTCGCTCCAATACTCTTCGAAGGCATCGCGATCGCGGGGCCAGCGCTCGATGGGCACCTGCAAAGTTGTCGCGAAGCGCGAACAGTGCTCGTAGAGCTCGTCGAGCAGATCGCCACTCACGTCGGCGCTGACCAATCGAATGGCGTCCAGTGAGCCGCGATACATGCACGCGGCCACCCACAACTGCAGGTCCGGGTCAAAGGCGTTGTAATTGACTTTGTCGTCCTCACGCGAGTGCACGTCGCGGTGCTGGCGATTGACCTCGCGACGCATGTACTCGCGCATCTCGTCGCCACCTAGGAGAACCGCGACGATGTAGCCGAGCGTGGTGCGGGTTCTCTTGATCGGATGCTTGATGAGCGCTCCGCCGTCAACACGACTTTCCGCCACGCCACGCCCCACCGGCAACCGGGAAAGTTGCATCACCACGTTGGCGCCTGCCGGCGCGAGAGCCAGGCCATTCATGAAGGAACCTCGTAGTGCCGGCGACAGCGTCGCATCCCCGGTCACAGCACGACCCACTTGGCCACTAGGTCTGGCGCCCCGACAGTGTCAATAGAGAACACCGTTTGAGCATAGGAAGGACGGGCAACGAAGAGCCCTTTCGCCGGTCGGTCAGGCGACCGTTGCTCAGGCGAGCAGCGCGTCAATCTGCGAGAGCGCTTGGCCCATCCCCTCTTCCATACCGGTCTCGAGGAACCACTCCATGTGCTCGGAACTGAGGAATCGGCTCGTAACTGTCATGCGTGTACCGCCGTCGATCGCCTCGAGCGTCATTGAGGCGTCCATGGGCTTGATCTCGGGGTGCGGCTCGCCGTCCTCGCCGGCGATGCCGTTGACAAAGGCGAGGTAACGCGGCTTGTCGATCGTTTCGATGTGCCACCAGCCCGGCGCGATCTGCCCCTCGGGACCGGTCATGTAGTAGCGCGACTCGCCCCCTTCGACGAAGTCGTGGCGCACGAACGTGGCGGGATAGGCAAAGGGCCCCCACCACTGCTCGAGCAACCGCGGGTTCTCCCAGACCTCCCAGACCTCTTCGGGTGTGGCTTTGAACTCGGTCACGAAGACCAGAGTTAGATCAGTCGCGTCCTTAGTTGAACTCATAATTGTCATGGCTTTCCTTTCTCATTCGCGAGAATTACCGCTATTTGGCTGGCCCGCTGACGCCACAGGTCCTCAAAGAGTTCCAGGACGCCTTGGGCCGTGCGGATCGTGGCTTCGTGTCCGCGCACGATCTGCTCACGCCCGCGCTTTTCCTTCGTCACGAGCGCGGCTCGTTCGAGGACCGCGACGTGCTTTTGGATCGCCGCGAAACTCATGTCGTAGTGGCGCGCGAGTGCCGAGACCGACTGCTCGTCGGTGATCGATCGCTGGAGAATGTCGCGACGGGTGGAGTCCGAGAGGGCCTGGAAGAGCCGGTCGACTTCTTCATCGGAACACTGATCTACAACCATTTGGTTGTATGTTATCGAGTCCCTCCACCGGACGCAAGTACCCAGGTGCGGGGCCGAATTGATCTTCGGGCGCTCGGTAGCCTAAGCCCATGGAGCTGATTCTCGCGCTGGACGCGGGCACGACGGGCGTTCGCAGCGTGGCCTTCGATCACGATCTCAGCGTCGTCGCTGAGTCGTACCGCGAACTGACCCAGTTCTACCCTTCCCCCGGCGAGGTCGAACACGACGCCTTGGAAATCGTGGAACTCGCCATCGCCACCCTCGAGGACGTCACCACGCGAGTACGCGACGCCGGACATACGCTCGAGGGCCTGGGCATCACCAACCAGCGCGAGACCACGGTCGGTTTCGATCGCGACGACGGTGCGCCGCTCTCTCGCGCCATCGTCTGGCAGGACCGTCGAACGAGCGAGATGTGCCAGCGTCTCGAGGACGAGGGGCACGGACCCGCGGTGCGCGAGACGACAGGGTTGGTCCTCGACCCGTACTTCTCGGCCACGAAGATGCACTGGATGCTTGAGCGCGGCCTGGCCGACGGTGCGCGCGTACCCTCCTTCGCCACGATCGATACCTGGCTGCTGTGGGTCTTGACCGGCGGCATCGATGGCGGACAGTACCTCACCGACGCCTCCAACGCTTCGCGTACGTCTCTGCTTGACCTGACGTCCCGCGCGTGGTCACCCGAGATGCTCTCGCTCTTTGGCGTCGAGAGATCGATGCTGGCTGACGTGAAACCCTCCAACGCCCACTTTGGGACAGTGAATCCCGACATCGTCCCCTCCCTCGCGGGCGTGCCGATCACGGGCATCCTGGGTGATCAACAGTCCGCGCTCTTTGGACAGGCGTGCTTCGAGGTCGGCATGGTGAAGGCCACCTACGGCACCGGGGCCTTCGTTCTCGCCCAGGCCGGCGGGCACGTCCCCGCGGTCATTGATGGGCTCATCACCACCCTCGCGTGGGACCTCGGGGACTCGGGCGCGTCCTACGCACTCGAAGGCTCGGCCTTCGTGGCCGGAGCCGCAATCCAGTGGCTCGCCGACCTCGGGGTGATCGAGACGTCGAGTGACCTCGAGGCGCTCGCGCGCTCGGTCAACGACTCCGCGGGCGCCCAGTTCGTGCCGGCCTTCACGGGACTCGGCTCACCCTTCTGGCGCGCGGACGCGCGCGGCGCGATCAGCGGTCTCAGCCAGGGCGTGGGACGCGGTCAACTCGCGCGCGCGCTGATCGAAGCCCTCGCGTACCAGGTGCGTGCGATGACCGACGCGTTCGTGGCGGGTGGCGTCACGCCTTACGAACTGCGCTGCGACGGTGGGGCGGCCGCGATGGACCTGCTGCTCGAACTGCAGGCCACGAACTCGCGGGTGAGCGTGCTACGAAGTTCGACCCTCGAAGCAACCGCGCGAGGTGCGGCGAGTATCGCCGGGCTCGGAGTCGGCGCGTTCACCTCGCTGGAGGAGTTGAGCGACCTTTGGAGCGCCAGTGCGCGTTTTGAGCCGGATGAACCGCTCTTCGTCGACGCCGGCTACGCAGCCTGGACGCGAGCGCTCGGGCGCGCTTGATACGTTCGTGCCATCAGGGGGGTGACGTGGAGACGCATACGGCTCACATCGTGCGCGAAGGGCTCAGTTTCGGCGAGAACCCGCGCTGGCACGAGGGACGCCTGTGGTACTCGGACTTCTATCGCCACGGCATCTATTCGATGGATGTGGCGGGCGAGGAGCAACTCGAACACTTTGTGCTCACCCAACCCTCCGGACTGGGCTGGCTCGCGGGCGGCGACCTGCTGTGCGTGTCCATGACCGACTACAAAGTGCTGCGTTTTTCGGGAGCGCACGCTTTCGAGTTCTGCGACATCAGTGACTACTGCGGCTTTTGGGCCAACGACATGGTCACCTCGGCCAGTGGGGTCTCCTACGTGGGCAACTTCGGCTTCGACCTTGACGTGATGCTCCGCGACCAGACGTTGCCGACTCCGTCGCCGACCACCAACCTGGTGGTGATCTCGCCCGAGGGCGACATCCTCCAAGTGGTGCCCGGCCTTTCGTTTCCCAACGGCACGGTCATCACCCCCGACGGCGCGACGCTGATCGTGGGCGAGACGATGGCACGCCGGCTGAGCGCCTTCGACATCGAGAGCGACGGCACGCTGTCCAATCGCCGAGTCTGGGCACAGATGGACTCCGTCTACATCGATGGCATGTGCTTTGACGATGACGGGCAGATCTGGCTGGCCAACGCCATCGCCCCGCAGTGTCTGCGAGTGAAGCAAGGCGGTGAGATCACCGGCGTCGTCACCACCACGCAGACCTCTTTTGCGTGCATGCTCGGGGGCGAGGATCGTCGCTCTCTCTACGTCATGACCGCGCCCACGAGTAACCGATTCAGGATCGCCGGCGAGTCGCTGGGCCGCATCGAAATGGCCAAGGTCGCCGTGCCGGGTGCGGGCCTGCCCTAGCCGAGCTTGGTGAGGGCGCGACGCAAGTTGCGCACGGCCTGGTGGGTGCGCAACTCATTCTCGATGAGGGCGAAGCGCACGTGGTCGTCTCCCCCCTCGCCGAATCCCACGCCGGGACTGGTGGCAACGTCGGCCTCTTCGATGAGTAGTTTCGCGAACGCGAGTGACTTCATCTCGCGATACGGCTCAGGGATCGGTGCCCAGACGAACATCGAGCCTTTGGGCGGGCTCACCTCCCACCCCACACGATTCAGTCCCTCGATGAGCGTGTCGCGACGCGACTGGTAGATGACCTGCAACGCGTCGGGGTAGTCCTTGGCCTCATTCATCGCGACGATCGCCGCGATCTGGACCGGCTGAAAGGTGCCGTAGTCGAGGTAACTCTTGAGCTTGGTGAGCGCCGCCACGATCTCAGGGTTGCCGACCACAAATCCCACCCGCCACCCGGCCATCGAGAAGGACTTGGTGAGTGTGTAGAGCTCGACGCAGCACTCCTTCGCGCGCGGCACCTGCAGGATCGAGGGTGGTCGGTACCCGTCAAAGCCGAGGTCGGCGTAGGCGAAGTCATGGCAGATCACGACCTCGTGTTCGAGGGCAAAGTTGACGAGGCGCTCCATGAACGCGAGGTCCACGCACGCACTGGTCGGGTTGTGGGGAAACGACACGACGATCACGCGCGGCTTGGGCGACGCGCTCTCCCACGCCGCGAGCAGTCCGGCGAAGAAGTCCTCGCCGGGGTCATTCGTACTCGCACCCGGATCCAGCATCGGCACCGTGATGACCTGGGCCCCCGCGAAGCCCGGTCCGGCCAGGTGAATGGGATAGCTCGGACTGGGCACGATCGCGCTGTCGCCGGGACCGAGCAGCACCCACATCAAATGGGTGAAGCCTTCCTTCGCCCCAATCGACGTCACGACGTCGGTGTCGGGATCGAGATCGACGTCAAAGAGTTCTTTGTAGCGCGTGGCGATCGCGAGGCGCAGGTTCGGAATGCCACGACTCGCGCTGTAGCGATGATTCTTGGGATTACGCGCGGCCTCGGCCAACTTCTCGACCGCGACGTCGGGACTGGGCAGATCAGGATTGCCGAAGCCAAAGTCGACCACGTCGCGTCCGTGTGCACGCGCGTCGGCCTTCAGTCCGTTGATCTGCGCGAAGACGTAGGGCGGCAGGCCCGTGATGCGTCGGAACTCCATTAGGAAACGTTACCGGAGCGCTCTCCACTGCTTCATCGCGTCGATCGGCGGTGGTGTTCCCGCTATCGCCCAGGTCGAACCCGCCGCCTCAAGTGCACTGAGCGTGACGGCGATGTCGCTCTCGAGCATCCCGCCCCAGGTGACCTCGCCCTCGCGCACTTCGTCGCTCACCTTCGCCGCACTCACGCCCCAATAGTTGAGGGCCACGCCGCACTCGCGCGCGATGGCGTTGGTTGATGTCGCCCCCGCGCCAATCCACACCGGCATGATCGGTGAGAGGGCTTGAGCGACCTCTCTGAGTCGACGCTGGCGCTCCTCTTCGCTTGGATCATCGATGCCGTAGGCGTCGTGTTCGGGCTTGGAGAGCTTGTCGCCCGTGCCCAGAGCCGCGATCACCCGTCCCGGGGCGATGGCTTCGATCGTCTGGAACTGCTCGATAAGTTGGGCGGGACTCACGAGTGCCACGCGCGCCACCAGGGTGCCGACGATGAGGGGCATTCGCGTAGCGATGGCCGCCAACACGGGGAGCGGTGCGAGGGTGGGTCGCTCGGGCGAACCGATGGGAAAGAGGTGGTCGTAGGCGAACACGCCGTCGATGCCGGCCGCGTAGGCGTCGTTGGCGCAGGCCAAGGCCTTGTCGGCGTTGTCCTGAAACGTAGGCAGCAGGACGCCGAGTTTCATACCCCTTCGAAGGCCACGAGTGCGGCACCCATCGCGCCCGAGCGCGCTCCGAACAATGAAGTCGTCACGGTGATGGTGGGACGCATCTCGTATCCCTCGACCAAGTCGGATAGGTAGTCGCGCGCGGCGGGAAGGACGAGCTCACTGGCTTCACTCAGCCCACCACCGATGACGAAGTGCCCGGCGTCCAAAATGGCCGCCAGATTGGCGAGCCCGAGGGCGAGCCACCACCCGACCTCGCGCATCAAGGCGACCGCCTCGTCCAATCCCTCCGAGGCCGCCCGCGAGACGTCTTCGGCGCGTACGGAGCGCCAGTCCCCGCCACTCCGTTCCACCAGTTCCGGTAAACGACCCTCCAGGGCGGCGTCGCGGGTCAGGCGATGGAGCCCACCACCCGAGGCGTAGCGCTCCCAGCACCCGCGCCCTCCGCATAAACACGGCGCGCCCCGCGCTTCGACGACCATGTGGCCGATCTCACCGGCGAAACCGCTTTGACCGCGCACAAGCTGACCGTCGGCCACGATGCCCCCGCCGATCCCCGTACCCAACGTCACCATCACGAAGTCTGAGAGTCCCCGGGCGGCTCCCCACTCGTGTTCGGCGAGCGTGGCGCAGTTGGCGTCGTTCTCACAGAACACCCGCGAGTTGCCCAGTGCGTCACCCAGTTGCGCCCCCAGGTCCGCTCCGGAGGCGGTTTGGAGGTTGGGCGCGAAGGCCAGATGTCCGTCGCGGCGCATCATGCCCGGCAGACCGACGCCGATGGGCACTTGGGAAGAGTCGAGCGACTGGCGCGAGCACAGCTCGTGCACCTGCTCGACGAGCACCTTGGCGGTGGCCTCGCCCGCCGCCAGTCCCACATCGTGGGGCGTCTGGGAGTTCATCTCGGCGATGACCCGACCGTCACGCGCCACCATCAAGGCGAGCGCCTTGGTGCCGCCGACGTCGATGCCGATCGCGACGTTGCTCACTGGGCGGCTTCCGCCTGCGCCTTGAGTTCGCGCAGCGCCTGGGCCTGGATGCGCGAGGCGGCGCGGGCTCGCACGAATGCGGGAATCGGCACGGAAAGTTCCACCTCGAGATCGTAGGTGAGCAGCGTCCCCTCCTTCGACGGCGCAAAGCGATACTCGCCTTTGAGCGAGCTGGTCACGTCCCCGCGCGTCTGGTGCCAGGCCAGTACCTCGGGCGCGCGGGTGTAGTCATAGTGCAACGTGTACGTCGTCGACCGTCCAAAGGCGGCCGCACGAAACTCCACCTCGACAGGTCGGCCGATCGCGTCGCGCTCCATCACATCGATCTTCTTCAGCTCGCTCACCCAGTCGAGGTAGTGCTCGAAGTCGGTCGCCACGCGATAGACGACCTCCGGTGGCGCGTGAACCACGATCGACTCCGTCGCCCGCTGGGTCACGATACCTCCATCGCGATCAACCCTAGGCGAGGTGTTCGGCCCGTCGGCCACGGTCGTACGGATCGAGTTGACGCGAGAGTTCACGTGCCAGCCGGTCCCAGTCGAAGTTCGCGCGCGCCATTTCGAGTGCGTTTCGGGCGAGTCGATCGCGCCCTTCGTCGTCACCCGCGAGGGTGGCGATCACGCTCGCCAACTCACTCACGCTGCGCGGGTTTTCGACGACGACTCCGGTGCGGCCATCGCGCACCGCGTCCTGACTGCCGCCGGACCTTCCGGCCACCGGCGCGAGACCGGCCGCGGCACCTTCGACGAAGACGATTCCGAAACCTTCCTGCTCCAGGCCCAACCATCGACTGCGACAGTCCATGACCATGAGGTCACACGCGCCCACCCACCGGTTCTGCTCGTCGTCGGGCACGTACCCGAGGAACGTCACGGGGGCATTGAGGCGCGTCGCCAACTTCTCCAAGCGGGCTCGATCGCGGCCCTGACCACCGATGAGGAGGTGCAAACTCGGAAGAGTTTCGCGGAGTTGGGCGCTCGCGCGAATCAGCGTGTCAAAGCCCTTGCGCGGTACGAGTCGCGACCAGGACGCGACCAGAAAGTCGTCGTCCGAAAAGCCCAACGCACCCCGAACCTCGCGTCGCTCCTGCACGCCCAACGGGTGATAGAGCGACGTATCGACACCGGGAGGAATCTGAATCACGGGACAGAGCGTCTCGGCGGCATTGCGCAAAGCTTCGCGCTCGGGAAACGGCCCTGCGCAGATGGCGACCTTCGCGCGGCGCAGGACGTACCGCAACGAAGACGCCACGAGGGGAATGCGACTGGGAATCGTGACTTCGGCGCCGTGCAGGACGACACCGTAGGGACGCGAGAGCCGCGGTCCGAGTAGACCGAGCGGCCACGCCGGGTCGAGAAGTACGAGTTCGGGATCATGGCGAGCAATGGCGGCCTCGATGGCGCGCAGTGCGCGCCACGACGGCAGAAATAAGGTCGACGCAGGTACGCGTTCGATGATCACCTCGCTCGATGAGTCAAAGACCGAAGCATCCTGGTGCGACGAGGCGGTGAGGACCACGGCGCGTCCACTCTCCAGTCGGCGCCAGAGCTCATGAAGATACGTCTGGATCCCGCCGGTTTTGGGTGGGTAATCGTTGGTCACCAGGAGGTGGCGGGCCATGAGACAGGCTAGACCGCCCCGGCTTTATCGCCGCGCGGGGTGGTACTTCAGGGTCGGCACGAGTCCTTCGGCGGTAAAGAGTTGAACGACCTGGGCGTCTTCTTCGGTGAGGACGAGCGCGTCGGGCTCTTCGCCCAGCACGAACGTCACCAGGCAGTCGGCGCAGTCGGGCGTGCCACGCCGCACACAGTCACCGCAACTAATGGATAACTCAATCTCATTGGTCATCGCGCACCTCTCACTCGAGGATCAAGCGTGGCTCGCGCCTGTGACATCAGGTTGTGAGAAACGCCTCAATCTCGTGTGCCACTTGGCCAGCACTGAAGACCGATCCTTCAGCGACCACCCGAGCTCGCGACGCGTCGATGAGAACGTAAAAGGGAGCCGAGAGAATCTGAAGCTCCTCAAACGTCGAGGGCGAGATCACCACCGAGCGATGTTCGGCGAGCCACTCGTCGTGGGGCCCGGCAGTGACGACAATGACGTCCACGTTCCAGAGATCGTCGAGATTTCCCTCGACGAAGTCGCGACAGCCGTCACAGTCGGGCTTCACCGCGACCACCAGCGTCATGCGATCAAGACGGCGGCGCCACGCTGCTCCCTCCAGAGTGAGACCGAGTCAGTTCTTGAGGTGCGGGGCGCTCTCGTGCTCGATCGAACGAGTGAAAGTGAAACTCGCTCACTCGAACTCGGAGATGACCTCGACGCTGCGACCGTGTCCGCACCAGCGACACGTCACCGACTCCACACTGTGCGCGATGACCTCGGGTTCTTCGACGCTGAGTTCTCCCCCGACGCTGTAGTGGTGAAAGGAGCGAACCGACGTCGTCTCGACGACGTCAAATCGAGTCACGTTCCCGCACGCGTTGCAGCGGTACCGGTTGGTCACGAGATTCACCGTAGCGTTTCGCGTGGTTTATTCGTACCGGCGGCGCTGCCACTGGTCGGGGAAGACCTCGTAGGGCGACGCGTCGGGATCTTGATATGTGTACACCGTGTCGTAGGGGTCGCCCTGGAACGCTTGGTTGTTGCGCTCCGAGTCAATCAATCGACACAGGGCCGCGGGGTGGCGGATGAGCCCGACGGGAAACGTGGCGCCACTGGTGTCCACGTACACGTAGCCACGACGCGTGAGACGCTCGGCGACACGCTGGTCCACCTTCGTCGAGAGCACGTCGCGCATCTCAACTTCCGACCGGTAGTGGCGCAGCACGCCGCCTTCGACGATGATGCGCTCGCTGGTGACGTGGATCTTGTGCGAACGCCACTGCCAGGTCCGCGTCAGCGTCACGAGCAGCAGCGGCAGGACACCGATCAGCATCAACACTTCTTCGAAGCGGTGCACGTAGACGAATCGGGCCGAGCCTTCGACGACCAACAGCAACGTCGTCAGCGTGAGGAGAAAGGGACGAATGACGCCGCGCGACACGGGAGTCACTGAAATGATGCGAACTTCGCCCTCGCGCCATAGGCCGCGCCTACCCATACCTCTAGCGTAAGGAGTTTTGGAGCCCAATGTGCGCAAGGTGCTTACAGCCTCCTCGTAACCTTCGTGGATGGCGTCCGCACCTTCTCGATCGTGGCTGCCGACGTACATCATCCTCGGCATCACCTGGGGCTGCTCGTTCCTCTTTATCAAGTACTCGCTCGGATTCCTCACACCTTTTGGTGTGGCCTTCGGGCGATGCGCCCTGGGTGCGGCCACGCTCATCATCATTTCGGTGGTACGGCGCATCGCGCTGCCGCGCGAGTTCGTCGTCTGGTGTCATCTCTGGGTGGTCGCCATGTGCCTCAATATCGTGCCGGGAGTCCTCTTTGCGGTGGCCGAGACCCGGACCACGTCCATCGTCGCGGGCATCATCAACGCCCTCACCCCACTGACGACGTTGTTCTTCATCCTCGTGGTCTTTCGTGACGAGAAGGTGAAGCGCTTTCAACTCGTGGGACTGATCGTGGGGCTGGTGGGAGTTCTCCTGGTGCTCGGCGCATGGCAGGGATTGGGTTCAAATCCGTGGTGGGCCGTGGCCGCGCTTCTCTTCGCCGTGACGCTCTATGGCGTCTCATTTCCCTACACGCGGCGCTATCTCCTGCCGAGGGGACTGGCCAAGGAGTCGATGGCCTGCGCGCAACTGATCTTGGCGGCCGTCACGTTGCTGCCCGCGTTCGCCGTCGACGGCATGAACCACCACGGCGTGAGCATCCACGCGGTGCTCGGCATACTGGCGCTCGGGATTTTCGGTAGTGGGTTCGCCTTCATGTGGAACTTTCGTGTGCAGGCAGCAGCCGGTAGTTCCATCGCGAGCACCGTGACCTACATGTCACCCGTGGTGGCCGTCATCGTCGGAGTGATCTTCTTGCACGAGCCCCTCGCGTGGTACGAACCCGTGGGCGGACTGGTCGTCCTGCTCGGCGCCGCGATCGGACAGGGACGTCTACAACTCAGTCGTCAGACGTTGCGCATCTGATTGGCCGCCATGGCAAAGTACGCGCTCAGCTCGTCGAACTGGTCGTCGCTGAGTTCGCCTCGAACGCTGTCAAGCGCGCCTCCCATGGCCCGCAACCATGCGTCTCTTGCACCTTTAGTGATCCGAAACGGAGCGTGGCGCATTCGCAGACGCGGGTGACCGCGCTCGTCTTGATAGGTACGCGGACCGCCCCAGTACTGGATGAGAAAGAGGGTCAAGTGACGTCGCGCGTCGGTCAAATCCTCGGGATACATAGGTCGCAGCGTCTCATCGGCCGCGACACCTTCGTAGAAAGCGTCCACCAATCGAACAAAAAACGATTCACCCCCGACCTGATCGAAGAGCGATTCGTCCACCCGATAACGCTAACCGCGTCTTGTAGAATGGGTACTCGCTTCATCGCGGGTGTAGCTCAATGGTAGAGCTCCAGCCTTCCAAGCTGGCCATGCCGGTTCGATCCCGGTCACCCGCTCCACCGAATCTTTTTTCAAATCGCAGAGATCTCAAGTGCTTTCGCCTAGCCATCATTGTCCCGTTGCGACCGTGATTGTCCAGTGTTGGAGTGCCCGTAGGTGCCCAAGTCGGTGCCCACCCGCGCCCCATTCGAACGGTGCTTGCTCCGAATTGGAGAGTGGAACATGGGTAGTGGTCGGCTGCAATACTCGCCCCGTGGGCTTCTTTTCGGAACTGCAACCACCGGAGGACTCGGATCGCGAGCCGGAACCACATCGGATGAAATGGCGGGGCGATGCCGATGACACCGTAGGCGTTGGACTCGCTTTCAACGCTGTGCTCGTTCAGACCGACCAGGTGGCGGTCACCGCAACAGGTTTCTTCGCCTACCCCACAGGTTTTGCGTTCTCGTTAGTGACCATCAGTCGACTGAGCCCATCGCCGGTGCCGCTCGGGATGCATCCTCACCCTGGGGCCATACGCCGGGGCGGTGTCCCAGGCGGAGAGTTTCGCTTCGGCATCGGGTTTTCAGACGCAACAACCGCATTCGCTTTCAGCATGCACCACCGTAGAGGCCCGGACGGCGAGCTCGCGCCCCGGATTCTGCACACCCGAGGGGGAGGCGGCGGCGGCCGCACGTACCGTCAGTCGTTTTGGTGTGAACCATTGCCATCCCCGGGCTCGATGAAGTTTGTGTGCGAGTGGCCGGACTTGGAGATACCAGAGACGTCGGTTGACATCGACGCATCGGCCATCATCGAGGCAGCATCCCGCTCTGTGCCCCTCTGGCCAGAAGACGTTGATCTCCCCGACGAATCAGGTAATGAGAATCACCGTCGCGGCAGCGGAGGGTGGAGCTCAAGCACGTATGGCAGGATGAAATCTGACGGACGCCCTTAGATTCTCGAATCGGCAATTGCGGTGCACACAGTTCCAAGACGTTGAGATCAACTGTGCACGGCGCGAGACGTTATGGAGGAACCGAGCGGGTCATGAAAGTCACGGCAATCGTGAAACGAGTGGGAAATGTCTGGGCGATTGATGTACCCGATGTTCGGGGAACGACGATTCACACGCAAGCACGCGCCCTCGGAGACGTTTCAGAAATGGCGGCCGACGCTGTCAGTCTGGTTGCGGGTATTCGCCCGTCCGAGGTCCAGGTCACGGTATTGCTCTGAGCAGTTAGTGGCCGGTTGGCTTGGCAAGTTCCCCAAGCGCTCGCGCAATGACTCGATCCCGATCTTGAGTCGCGTGCTGATAACGCATGGCCGCAACGGAAGAGGAATGGCCGGCTCTGTGCATAAGTTCAACAGTTGTTGCACCAGCCGCAGCCGCCAAAGTGAGACCCGTGTGTCGCAGGTCGTGCAATCGAAGATCTGTCCGACCTACGGCGGTACGAGCGCGCTGCCAGGAAACTTGCAGGACATTTGGACTGAGCGGAATCCCAGTGGCTCCCCTGAAGATGAGTTCATCTGGGTCCAGAGGTGCAAATCGAATCAAGTGATCTTCGATCCTCGCTAGAAGGAACGGCGGAATGGCGACTGTACGGCGACCGGCCGCCGTCTTCGGTTCCTTGGTGAGCGATTGGCCTTTCATCGTGACCGTCCGACTTTGCTCGACGCGAAGGGTCCCCCTCACCAGATCCAGATCCTTTCGTCTGAGACCGAGCAGTTCAGCTCGACGCAGTTGACACCAGGTGGCCAAAAGAACAATCAATCGGAGGTGCGCCGGCATCGCGGCCTCAAGACTCTCCACTTCGGCGATCGTGGCAATGGGGCGCTCCATAGGGCGTTCAACGCCTCCCCCACTTACCCTGCATGGCGACGCGACGATGTACCCGTCGGTTACCGCCGTCCTCATGATGCTGGCCAACAATCGATACGCCTTCGCCGCGGTCGAAGAATGTGCTCGTGAAAGATTCGCGTGCCAACTTCGAACCGTCGATGGTGCCAGTACGGCGAGCATCACGTGCCCGAGGGTCGGAAGGATGTGCTGCCCGAGGAGATAGGAGTAGAGCTCCTTCGTACGAACGGCGAGGTCGTTGCGTTGATCAAGCCACTCCTCGGCGTAGGCGCGAAGTGTGACTCTGCCATTGCGAGGATCTATCCACGCTCCCCTTCGAAGATCTGCTTCCACTGCCGAGAGGCGAGCTAGTGCGTCCGCTTTCGATGAATACACGCCGGCCGAATGCATTCGGCCGTCAAGGCGATACACCGCTTGCCAATTTCCAGATGACCTGCGCCGAACTGTTCCGAAGTGGCGCCTCGCAGTCAACGCGGCGTCGACCTCATCGTGAACCGTCTCACCTCTGGCACGGAGTCTCAACGGTCGTGATTTCACAGACTGAGCGAAAGACCAAGTACGTTTGTCATTAAATGAGTTCGCTCGAGCCCTTTCGATACTTCGGATCACCCCTTATACGGGGGTATATGGAGTAGTGATTTCGTATCTATACTGCGAATTACCCCTTATAAGGGCTATAATGCAGTAGTGCCTCGCCTTTCCGCTCTGCCGCGCCTACAAGAACTGGCCCAAGACCAGTGGGGCCTCGTCACGCGCAGACAAATGAACGCGCGTGGCATCAGTCCGACGACCCTAGAGCGGCTCGCCACGCCCGGCGGTGTCCTCGAACGAGTAGCGACCGGCGTCTACCGACTTGCCGCAGCTCCCGCCCCAGATCACCTCGAACTCAGGGCCGCGTGGCTGCAGCTGGCTCCCGCAACGCCCGCCTGGGCCCGAACGGCCGAGCAAGGAGTGGTCTCCCACCGGTCGGCCGCCTCAATGTACGGTCTCGGTCATCTACCAGCAGATCGACACGAGTTCACACTGAAACGACGAAAACAGTCACGCAGACCTGACGTCCGCATTCACGTTCGCCAGCTAGACCCTCCTGAGTGGGTCACTCTCCGAGGCCTGCCAGTGACGAGACCGTCCCGAGTTGCCTCAGATCTGCTGTGGAATCAAGAAGACCCTGAAGCAGTTGCCCAGATCATTTCTGACTCGATCCGACTCGTCCTCGACTATCCCGGAACTTTTGCCGATCAGCTAGCACCGCACGCCGCCAAGTTCGGTCTGCGAAAGTCAGATGGGCTGGGGCTGCTGCGATGGCTCCTGGACCTGACCGGCGATCCTGACGCAGGTCAGTGGATGTCGGAAGCACGAATGCATGACCGAGCGAGGCACGAGAGCTCGGCAACCTGAGCGCCGTCGACCGATACTCGACTCCCGCCGCATTCCGATGACGAAGGGGCGTGGCGCTGACGTCAAGACTCTTCTGAAGCGTCATCCAGCCGATGGTCAATGTATCAAAGCCATCCGAGAGGTTCGAGAATTGGTGATCTCGGAGGACCGCTCCCGAGCGGATTGCCTCTGGATACGACCTTTCTCATCGGCGCAGAAAGATCATGTGCAGTCGTAATCTGACGAGGTGAGTCGTTTAGTCCGGATTTCCGTTGCACTGATCCTGTCGAGTGTGGCGCTGGCAGCATTTGGATCGCCTGACGCTCACCATTCCACCGGAAATGGCCGGGCGCGTGGCTACGGTCTTATCGTTGGTGACGTAGGGCCATGTACGGCAAGGCGTTTCGACGCGCAACCCGGCGAACCGCTCATCGTTATCTTGACAAAGAACAATCAGACGTACGTGACCTATAACGTGTCGGCCGATACGGGAACCACTTGGTACCACTTCGACGTGCCAGTCGGACGCTATACATTGTCCACGACGTGGTGGGGGTCAAAGAATTACGAGGTGTTAGTCAAGTTCGGCAAGACATCCACCATCAATCTCGAAGTCTCTTGTGGGACGTTCTCTACCTAGGCATCTCACGTCTCCGACACTTGCCAGGTACATTGTGGCGGTGGACAGTGGCGCCTGGTCTTATGGTCCAACATCGAGACGCGAGCTGCGGCGACGCCGACTTCGGTATCGGTTTTTGCCACCAATGCCCGAACGATTTAACGGGCTCCAGCGAGGCATCTGGCGTATTCGGCGATTGGTGTTGGGCGACAACAAGCCCACCAGTCGAGAAGAGCCGACTGACAGTAATCAAGAATGAGCCCCTCACCAGTGCTTGGTGGTTGCTTCCCGTTTCCGACACGAGCGAATCGCATTGTGAGAAAGTCATTCAGTGGAATTCGATCCGCAGGCTTTCCAGGGCACTGCTGAGTACTACTCACTAGGCCGTCCTCCGTATTCCGAGCAACTTACGAACACGATGAAGCAGGAACTGTCGCTGGACGGCGACGGTCAACTACTGGACGTTGGCTGTGGCCCCGGTGTACTTGAGTTGGACCTCGCCGGGCTCTTCTTCAACGTGATTGCACTGGATCCCGAGGCTGGCATGCTGCGTGAAGGTGCACGTCGCTGCAAATCGGCAGGAATTGAAAATGTGCTTTGGATTCAAGCAGGGGCGGAGGATATTCCCAACCTTGACTTAGGACCGTGTCGAGTCGTCACGTTCGGGCAGTCATTTCACCGCGTTCACCAGTTGGACGTGGCCGACATTGTCTACGACCTCCTTGACCCGGGCGGTTCGTTAGTTCTCATCTCCAACCAGGTCGAGGGTCGGCCGATACCAAATGGCCCGGGTTATCCAGAGATTCCTCACGACAAGATCAGGGAACTCATCATTTCGTATCTCGGCGAGAGCACGCGCCACTATCTCGCGACCTGGAATGAAGGCATGCCGGAGCGATTCGAAGACACGCTGATAGAGACCCCATTCGGTGGGTCGCGCACCGTCTACGCTGCCGGACGTCCGGAGTTGATCAGAGACATCGACTCCGTGGTGGCGAATTACTATTCAATGTCTTATTCCGCGCCGAGACTATTCGGAGATCGACGCGCCGAATTCGAATCCGATCTCCGACGACTACTCATTGAGCACTCACCCTCCGAGCTCTTTTGGGACTGGCCAGGCGACACCGAACTTGTTATAGCGACCAAGGATGCTTGGAGGGGCTAGCCGTTGCGACTACTGCAGGCAAAGAGCCTTAAAGAGACGAACAGTCCCTCTCGCTTGCCAGCCGTGAAGACTCGACCAGCGAGAGGGACTGCGCGTTGCTGGTTGGTGCTAGCTCGGGTCCGGCATTCCGATACAGGAGTGGGCGGCGTCGCTGCCTCCACCCACGGATGAGACATATTGGCCATGATTGGCGTACGTGCTGGACGAAGCAGACACTGGCGCTGCAGAAGTGACAGCGCCGCTCTGGGCTCCAAGTGAGTAGTTGTCAGACCAAGTGCCCGAGAACGAATCGTCAGGATTGATTGTCGCCCACACAGTGACCGTGTAGTCCGTCTGACTTCCCACTGGATAGTAGATGAAGAATTCCACAGTGTTCGGGCCCGTGGAGATGCCGGTGATCACCGTACTCTCCAAGACGCCGGGATTCGCCGTTCCTGTACCGCTGAACGATCCATTGCAAGGGTTGATCGTGACAGTCGCGGTTTGAGGATATGCGGTGCCGCCGGTGTTGGAACCGAGATAGAAGTTGACGGACGAGTACGTTAACGTACTGAACTCGTAGCGGGCTACCGAGGCCCCGGCCCCGGTGGATATTCCAACGAGAGCGACGGAACTCAGTACGAGTGCCGAGGCACCGATGGCGAGTGACCTCTTAACCCGGGCACGAATAGTTGACGAATGATTCACACTGATCCTCCTACTTCTGTTGGGAGGCGCCGGTTTCGCCACTCGCTCGTCGCAGGTCGCCTGGCGACCAATTGGGCCTGCGAGTCACCACGTCACTTCCATGTCGAGAACAACTTTCCCGACAGTTGGACGGTACACCCACCACTGATTGCACGCCGATCCGACTGGATCCCCATTTATTTGTCTCGGAAACTCAATGAACACCGGGATTTTCATTTGGGATCGATTCAATTCGACCTCCTGAAGTTGATTCCAGACACGGTGCCCGATCCAAGACTCGGCTCACCGTCTCCAGGCGCGGATTCTCCCGTCGGAGATTGTGCAATTCTGACCTTCCACCGCGAGGCACGAAATCCCAAATTCGTCGCCTGTTAATTTTCGTCAAGTGAGGGATCCGATTAATTCTGGCGAAGAGCTCACCGGTGGCGGATCGTCAGGCGCTCGGCTCGTAGATGGCGTCGTGTATCGACTTGCACGTCCGTGGACGGCCACAGTTCACAAGATGCTGCGGTTCCTGGAAGAAGAAGGCTTCTCCGGTTCACCGAGAATAGAAGGAAGTGGTATTTCCTCTGATGGATTTGAAACACTCGTCTATATGGAAGGAAACGACGTCCCACAAACCGGCCTGACAGAAGCGGCCGCTTTTGCGCTCGGAGCACTGCTTCGTTCAGCTCACGACACCCTAAGGAGCTTCACACCCACTGGTGACGAAATCTGGATGCCATGGTGGGGGCGCTCACTGCCCGGCGATGATTGGATCCTCGGGCACTGTGACGTGGCGCCGTGGAACCTCGTATGTAGGGAAGGTATCCCCGTCGCCTTGATCGATTGGGACAGTTGCGGACCGGTTGCACGACGTTGGGAGTTAGCGCAAGCAATTTGGCTCAACGCTCAATTGTTTGACGACGACGTTGCCGTATCCCAGGGACTTCCATCCCTGCGTGACCGCTTGGTCTTGGCACGATCGATCTGCGATGGATACGGTCTCAACTCCACCGAGCGTCATCAACTTCCTGAAGCCATGATCGAGACAGCCGTGAGGACGGCGTCTCAGGAGGCGGTCGATTCGGGAGTTACCGAGATTGGATATTCCCCAGTGAAATACGGTCTGCTTGGCGGAGGGGAACCGTTCAGTGGGCACGAGTTGTCGTGGGCGATGACGTGGAGGATTCGGAGTGCGCGTTGGCTGCTTGATAACCGAACAGAACTGTCAGACGCTCTAGAGGTAAGAGGTTGACCAAGTTCAAGGGTGAGCGCTTTCGCTCCGTTTAATGTGGCGACCAATAATTATGTGCGGCTTTGCCGGATGCACCGCGCCGCCGCGAGGCCACATGTAACTGTGAAGGCGAGTACGACCGCGCCCACGACGGCCTGGAGTATCCAGAAATGATCGGCTGGCTGATAGGCGACCCAGTAGGTGTAGTGGTGCAGCGCCAGCCAACGTCGGGCGGCGCTAGTACCGGCCTTCGATTCGAAGAGGCTATTTACCTGAAAACTGATCCGATTTGCCGCTTTGAGTCCCAACACGTGTCTGCCCGGACCGGTGTACCACGCGCGCACCAGCCAGCTTCCCGCCGGGCCTTGACCGTGAGTCGCTACTTGGTTGAGCGGTCCTGGATTCATGCCATTGAGGAGTATCCGGGACGACGTGTTCGCGCCGATGCCGTAGATCCGAGAAAGGTACATGCCGGCCGCTAGCAGAACCCCGCCGACGATGACCGCAGTGGCTGCGATGGCGGCAACCGTGCGCTTTACGAGGGCTCCAACGAACGTCCCTAGCGCAAGCGCTAAAAGCGTCCAGATCGGCGTCATCCACCACGTCGTGGTGAACAACCCGGACTGCCAATGGCTCCCGACCGCGAGATTGATTACGGCGTATGGGTGTATGTACCAACTCCCGAGCAAGAATCCAAGCGCAACTGCGACGGGCGTCACGATCAACGCCAACGTCGCGAGCGTCACGAGAAGCAAGCGAGTGCGGCCCGCGCCCTGCGTCCAGGCGAAACGATACGTGCCCGACTCCATCTCTCTGGCGACCATTGGCGCGCCGACGAAGGCTCCGATCACCAATGGAAACAGACGAAGTGCGACAACGAGCGGTGTGAAGCTCGGTATGTCGGCAAACTGGTTCGCGGTGTTGGCACACACGCCGAGATTTGTCGGATGCGCGAGCGTGCAGCCAGCCGCGAGGTAACTCGCGTAACTCGCGTTCACCGCGTCTCGCCCGATGACGATTGCAATGACGAGGGCGATAAACGCAACGAAGATGGTGATTAACGCTGCGCGATGTTGTATCAGTGCGACACGCACGAGTCGACGCCACGGAACGCGGTTGTCCTGACGGGTGGGAATCGTTTGAGGCAATCGAGGAAGGGGCAACGGTCATCGTCATGTCTCACCTACCTCCATGGTTCGCGGCAACCGCGAGCGGGCCGGTCATCGCCGAGGCGGATGGGTCGCGCAGGTACGCGAGTACGAGTTCGTCGAGTGAGATGCTCTCGGCCAGCCAGCCATTCGGAAACTCGACAGGCGCATCAATTCTCGCGACGAACTGAGTCTGTCGCCCCGCGTGCTGTGACTGGACTACAGCGAACTGTTCGGCGACCCTCTCCGCCTCGTCAGTTGGCCCGCTCAACACCACGTGACTGGCGAGAAGCTCGTCAATCATCCCCACCATCTGGACTCGACCGTGGCTCATCAAGATGAGGTAGTCGGCCACTCGCTCTAGCTCAGACACGACGTGCGAGGAGAAAATGACTGACAGGCCTTCCTCGGCCACGGCGGACATGACCACGGCCATCACTTCATGGCGGGCCAGCGGATCGAGCCTGGCGAGTGGCTCGTCAAGCACGAGCAGGTCGGGTCGTCGAGCGAGCGCCAGTGCCAGAGCGAGTTGGGCTTGCTGGCCGCCTGACAGCCGTCCGATTCGACGATCCAGAGGGATGTCGAGAGTCGCGAGGCGTGCCTCGGCGAGATTCCGGTCGAAGCGCAGGTTTAAGTTGGCCGCCACGGTCAGCATCGCTCGCACCGTGATGTGGCGATACAGCGGCGCATCCTGCGCCACGAAGGCAACGCGCTCGAGTGCGGCCGGCGAACCCGCCCCAATGCCGCCGAGCACGGTTACCTCTCCGGTCGTTGGTGTCGCCAGCCCGACCGACGCAATGGAGCAACGTGGTCTTGCCGGCTCCATTCGAGCCGACGAGGGCGACGATGTGTCCATCTGGCACTGCGAGGGTGCAGTCGCGAAGCGCCCAGGTACCCCGATAGGACACCCCGAGCCCGAAACTATCGACGACGTTCATGCTGCTCCCGTCTCGCCCGACGCGACTCGACGCGGTCGCGACTTGGGCCGGTGCTCTTCGGGCCGAGTACGAACCTCGCCCAGTGCGCTCGCGAACAATGCGGCGATCCCGTCCTCATCGAGGCCGGACTCTGCTGCCTCGCGCAGCCATCCCGTGACGAGATTGCGCCGTAGCGCAGTCAACTCGCTCAGTCCCACAGTCTCGGGCTCGGCCTCGACGAAAGTGCCAATACCCGGATGTGCGCTGACAAGGCCCTTCTGTTCGAGATCCCG
The DNA here is from genome assembly GCA_963840595.1 of uncultured Acidimicrobiaceae bacterium. GTDB lineage: Bacteria > Actinomycetota > Acidimicrobiia > Acidimicrobiales > RAAP-2 > RAAP-2. The sequence continues at coordinate 58,625 of CAWIZQ010000003.1, read as the reverse complement.
ATACGCCTTCAGTACCGTGTTGGGATTAATAGACAAGGAAGCGACAACGTCCTTTATTCGAGGGAGTTGGTCTCCCCGTCGTAGATAACCGAGCCGGATGGCGTTCTCCACTTGTTGAACGAGTTGAAGGTAAGTGGGTACGCCCGAGCGCGAGTCCAGGCGAAAAACGACTGAGAGGCCGGAACCAGTCTCTTCAGACGACGAGTCCTCATATTTATCTATCATCATAGATAAAGTATACGTCTGGACAAGGGCGTCACTGGTGGATCGACGTGAACCCATTCACCTGCTGCGCTGTGAACTCGTCTATCGGCGGCTCCGGGCAGGGTCAGTCGTAACTAAAACTCCCGATGATGTGTCCCGTGATGGCATTCAGAATGACATTCCAATAGTGGTTGACAGCCATAGGACCAGGGCCAAGTGAATAAATCGGAACGCCGGTAATACGAACAATGTATGTGGGTACCGGTCTGGGAACAAAGGCCTTCGTACCGACCCAATCGTGAATGATCTGCAGGTCATTGACGTATCCGCCCAGGGATTCAAAGACAACACGCCACGGTTCTTTGGCGCCGTTATCGTCCTTGACGATGCGCACGGCTTCTTGGGGCGATATTCGCACGCGGGCTAACTGGGAGTTGTCAAGGCGCGAAAACATCAGTTGACCGTTCACCCGGATGGCGTTGGGTAGCGGTCGATACGCGTTTCGCAAGACATCTGACGAGATTGAAGCGCTCGAGGCACTTAGGACGGCCACAACCACTGTCGAAACAGTCAAGACTGTTATCGGGATCAGCGAATATATTCTGCGCCGTGACGTACCGCTGAGCCTATGACCCGGCTTCCAATGCTACAAGTAGTTCACACCGGCACCTCGTTCAACAGATCTGTGCTGTTGGGTCGGTGAAATTGACCGTTCAAATACTCAACCCAGCATTTCGCCCGTCGTGTGACTTATTTGAGGGATGAAGATCATTCAAAAGGGAGAATTGGTCTTCGTGGAGTCCTTCGACGCATGGTACGACCGCGAACACGATCGCATGATTGCCACCATGCTCCTGACCACTGGCGATGTGGAGCTCGCGGTCGAAGGAGTCGATGAGGCGTGCTCGCGCGCCCTTGAACGGTGGCCTCGAGTCAGCACGATGGAATCACCCACGGGCTGGGCGTATCGCGTCGCATTGAATCACGCGAGCCGCCTGGCGCGGCGTCGGAAGCTGGAGCAACGCGTCTTTCGAAAGATGTCGCCCGAGCCCGGCCTCCCAGCCTCAGCGAGTGAGATCTGGGAACTCGTTTCGTCACTCCCGCAACGGCAGCGACAAGTCGTGATGCTTCGCCACGTGGCTGACCTCCCCGAAGCGGAGATCGCGGTTGCTCTCGGCATAAGTCGCGGCACGGTATCGAGCACCCTGCATGACGCTCGCCAGCAACTCGGAAGATTACTCAGTGACGACGACAATCCAAACGGAAGTGACACATGATTGAACTGACTCGACTCTCTCAGATCCTCATCGAGGAGGCTCCGATGCCGCGCGCGAGCGTCAAGGAACTACGACGTCGCAATCGTCGGCGTCACGTGAAGCGTGGGGCATTCGCGGCCGGCACGCTGGCCATCATTGTCGGGGTGGCATTTGGCGCCGTTCAGATTCAGGGTGCACCGTCAACTCAGACACGGCTGGCGTCCTATTACAAGGCGGCGATCACCGTGCCAACGTCCACGCTGCAATCGGTGGGGCTTCCCTCATCTGTCGACGTGCCGACCAGAGTGACGCCTTCGCTCTCGACAGTGGCGAGTAACGGTCTCGTGTCCTACGTCGGCGCCGAGTTCTGTCCCTACTGCGCTCTGCAGCGATGGGCACTTCTGGTCGCGCTGTCCAAATTTGGCACGTTCACTCATCTCGACGATCAAGTCTTCTCGTCATCGAGTGACGTCTACCCGCACCTCGCGAGTTGGAGTTTTGTTGGCGCGGCCTTTACCAGCAAGTACTTCACCTTCAAAGCAACAGAGCTCACATCTTCGAAACCGTCGCCAGGCGGGCCTGGCGGCTATCAACGCCTCCAACGCATGTCCAGGGCCCAACGTGTTGCCTTCGATAAGTTCAACCCCCAGAGAGGCCTGCCCTTCGTGGACATCGGCAATCGATACGTCACACTCGGCGCCAGCGCATCGCCGTCTGTTCTTGAGGGGCTCTCGCTGAGCGAGATCGGGAATGATTTGAAGCATTCCCAGAGCCCCGTGGCCGGAGCGGTCGACGGCGCGGCGAACTATCTGATCGCCGCACTGTGCACCATGACCCAGAAGACGCCACCCGCAATCTGCTCGAACGGCGTGATTCAGACCGCCTCCAGGGCCCTCTCGTCAGGGATATCACCGTCGACCCAGAGCTCGGGCTCGACTGCCTATCCGACGCAGCCACCGACGAACGCGCCACTCGCCGTCTGGCAAAAGTGGAGTGTGGCAGAACACCAGTGGTGGTTGCGCGCAGCCGCGACGTACCGTCCGCCCAATCCGGCGTGCACAGTGGAAAAGATCTTTGTCACCGGGCGGAAGCTCTCGAAGCCGCTCTTCGGTATTCCCAAAGGCGTGTGGCTTTGGGGAATGAGCCTCGTCGGAAGTTGTCCGCCGGGCGACAGTGGCAGCTTGACTCGACGTGCCAAATAATTCCGATTTGAGGGACCGACTTCTAAATGATGACGCGACTCCATTGACGGCCCCCGTCAACCGTTCGCCACAATCGGTACAGATTGCTTCCCCCGGGGCCATCGCTTAAGGCCGCACCGTTAAGCCCGCTCGTCATATCGAGCGAAAACCAAAATGCGTCTCTCGGCAACGTACCTACAGAGCGCGCGTTCGCGCTCCCGCTCGACGTTCGAAAGAGCGTGCGCGGGTACTGCTCGTTGATGAAATATGCGAGGGCGGGCGAGACAGCGTCGAACACGCCAAGGCCGAAGTGAGCCAATTTACCGTGAGGCTCGACCCCCCACTGATCTCCTCCGTCATTCGAATAGAGAACATCACCTTGCATGTTTCCGTCATCGCACTCGGCCCAGACGACGGTGGAAGAGGCAGGCTGGATGACACACGCACCCACACTTTGGAGAAGGGGTTGGACCCTCACCGTGAAGGACTCCGCGGCGTTGACCGACGTCGCCACGTACGGTGAGTAGGGCGCCGTCAATTGATTCTGCGCTGTCAGCCACACCGATGATCCGAATGCCGCGACTTGAAGATCATTCGAGTACTTTCGGATCTCGCGCGGTATGGACATCGGCGTCCATTTCGTGGTTCCCACGCGCGAGCGACTTAACTCATTGTCGCTGCACATCCCTTTCGCGGTGCACTCTTCGGTGAGCGCGTAGAAGAAACGAGAGGACGTGGCAAAGCCATAAATGGAGGGATGTGGAGTAATCGCGACTGATCGCCACGTGCGTCCGCCGTTGAACGTGGCGAAAAGCGAGCTTGTCGCCCACTTCGTACCCGTACTCGTGTATTCCTCGACGTAGCCATCGTTGGGGTTGGCGAAGTACAGCCCGGCAACCTGTGGGACATTCATTCCTCGTATCGCGGTTACCGGTGGCATCGAAACAGCAAAGAATGTTCGTCCACCGTTGTTCGAACGCACTAGGCGCTTGCATTGTCGTTGAGTGCATGCGGTCGACTGTGACACGACGTACAAGACATCCGAGTCGCCCGCTCTGGCGATCAGTGAAGGCGTGAACGGAGCACCATTTTGAGTGGCCCCGACCGCCACGGGCATTGTTGCTGCAACGAGAGCCACGAGCACCGCCGAGATCACCGTCACCATCCGGAATCCGAGTTTTGTTTGTCGCATACGGTGACACGGTAACTTTCGAGGTACGCCGGGCGGTTTGTTGTCATCAGGTCTTCAAGAAAGTGCGATCTTCTCCGGCGAGCCTGGGACTTACGATTCCCAGATGAGCGAGTTTCGCAGGACCCGTAACGCCTTCGCGATCACCGCCTTGTCGTCGGGTTTGATTCTCGGGATGGGATTTACGGTGCCGGCCTCTGCCGCGTCATCCAGCCCGTCTCAACTCGTCTTTTCCGTTGATCCTTCGTCAACGGCACAAAGCGGAAGTGCGCTCGCGACTCAGCCGGTGATCGATATCGAAGATGGTGAAGGCAACGTTGTTACATCGGCGAGCGGAACCGTGTCCGCATCGATACAGCCGGACGTTCAAGGAACAACGCTCATGAACGCGACGGCAAATGTGGTCAACGGAGTAGCCGCCTTCAATGACCTCACCATCGATTCTCTCAGTGGCTCGTTCACACTCGCGTTCACGTACGGCTCTCTGTCGACCTCCTGGGGACCCGTAGTCGTGTCCGGAAGCGTGTGCGCTGGCTGCGGAGTCTTCATTCCCGTGAGGTCATACTCGCCAACTTTTGGTCCGTTCGCGAACGGGTCGTCTCAACTCGGAATCAGGGTCCTGACTCAACTCCGAAGGCTCGTCAAGTGGACACAGAGGGATATGAGACCGGGGTTCTCCAATGTCGCGAAACTCACGATCCGTATTTACGGCTTCGCCGGTATCGGCGAGACGAGTCAACCGGAGATGCTTGCACTTGAACGTGCCAAGGCTGTCGCATCGTGGATCAAACCGCGAATCGGAAACCTCAACAAAACCTCCATGCCGGTTCGGTACCTCATCACCCGCGAAACTGTTCAACCAAGTCTCGCGATATCCCACAAAGTGACGGTTGTCTTGAAACTGGGCAGCTGAAGTCTGCACTCACGTCACGCCTCTTCGAATGGCTGAACCCAGATTTAGAAAGGTGGAAGGATCATTGCTTTCGTTGGCTGCTTCAACGTGACGAAATCGCTTTTCGTGGGATGAAGGCTGAGTTTGGTGAGTGCGACGCGAACGGTACCGCCGGGATTCTGTGACGTCCACGACACTAAAAGACCGCTCCGATTGAGGCACGTGGTTTCGCGCTCGGGGTCCTTCACGTGTGCCTGCATCTGCCGAATGCATTGCAGGGTGCCAAATTGCTTCGATGCTTTAGTGAAGATCAATGACGACTGGCCCTTGAACTCAGGGTCAAAGGATTCAAAGTTCTGTAAGACGGTTTCCGGAACGAATCCAACGCTCTCTTCCCCGAAGCCGTTCGAAGGAATGTATTGAAACGGTCGTGAACACTGAAGGTTCTGGATTCCAGAGGGGGAAGCTCCGTTGGTACACGCACTGACGCGAGTCTCATCTTGAATCCATTGAACGATGCGGCCGTCCTTGGCTCGAAATACGTATGACGTCTCGAGGTCGCTCGAGTAGCCGTCGACGTTCGTCGGAACCTTGGTTCCCGGACGAGGCGGGAGATTGGCCACCGTGATCGAACCCCATGAGAAGAAGTCGAAGTCTGATACCTCGTAGGTGGCGACGTAGCGGCTGCTCACGCCCTTCTTCATCAGTTTGACGAACCGGGTTGTATCTGAAACCCTCTTCGATTGCGCTGCGCCAGTGACCCCAGCGACGGTCAGTGTCAACGAAGCCGTGATGGCCACGAGTGAGACGGATGAGGCAAGTAAGCGACCTAAACGGTCACGTGAGTCCACGTTTTGCCCCCGTTGGTTGTGCGGAAGAGTTGGGACGGAGGGTTGTGGTTACCCCCGCATAGAGCCAGGCCGTCCGATTCGTTCGTGAAGACCAGGGGATCGACTCCAAGACACTTGAACGCCCCCACCATCGTGACGGTGCGCGCGTCGTTCGTGATTCGATAGAGGCCGTCCTGCTCAAGGCCCACATCAAGGTATCCAAGGTCGTTGGAGACGGGATCGAAGTATCCACCGCCTGTACCCATGATCTGAGCCACTGGGTCGATGAGAGTCCAGTGCTCACCACCATCGCCCGAAAAATAGAACTGGACTTGCATTCCGGTTGGGCACTGTGCCCACAGGTCTTTGAGAGACGTAGCCGTTAACGCGCACCCAGCGATGCTCCCGAGAGTTGGAAAGGGAATGACTGACGTCGTCAATGTCCTCCCAGTGTTGTGGGACTTCACCAGGAGGTCGTGATGGCGCTGCTCAGAGATCCACACGTTGGAACCGTAGGCTGCGATCGGTCCGAGAAAATCCCAGGTGAAATTGCTATTCGGTATCGGTGTACTTGACCAATGCAGTGAGGCGAGTGGCGACCGCGCGAGTCGGTAGTCCGTATCTCCTCCGTCGCCCTCGTTTAGCTGCTTGTCGAATTTCGCGGTCACCACGAAGACGGTCTTCGATGTAGCGGCGAATCCTTCAATGCGATTGCCGAAGGGTACCTTCACCTTTCGCCACGTCTTTGCGCCATTTAGCGTCTCGTAAAACGTTGAGGGCGACGTGAGTCCCACCTCGGCAAAACCGATGTCAGGAGTGGCGAAGACTAGCTCGTAGCTGTTCACGTACTGAACCTGCGTCCCACCCGCGACGGGAGGCGGCGTCACTTCGGCGAAAGTCGCACCATCGTTACTGGTTCGCCCGAGGCGAAGACAGTGCTTTGGTCCGCAGCCGACAGAGCCCAGCAGATAAACGATTGACGTATCGGGCACTCGTGCCAGCGTCATGGGGGTAATCGAAGTAAGCGACAATTTTGGCGATGCGGAGGCAGAGTTGGCCACCGCATACGAGAGGAGCGCAGCCACTGACAAAAGTGTGGTGACCATTCCTCTGATAGTGCGGCCCCAAAAAGTCATCCGTAAAGTCACGTTCAGTTCCCTTCAGTCTCCGTTCTAGACCGAGTTCTTTCTCCCGCTCAGACTTGTCATGCATTTGTAAGTCAAAGGGCGTCACTTCCCCGAACCGCTCTTGGCGCAATCTAAAGAAAGTGATGAAAGTGGCACAGTCTGAGCATTTAGTCCGTTGGCGTCGCCGATTACAAAAATCCCTATCTCGGTCGTGCCGTCACTCTCATAGACGGGGATCGTGATATTCCGATTTTTGCTCTCCTTGTCCCACTTGAGTGCTTGCGATGGCGATCGGACGTCTCCGCCTGATGCGCAGTTAAGATCGCTCGCCTTTACATAGCCGTGCACGTTCCCCTCGTCGATCACGACGGCAACGAGATCTGGGGTGCCTTGCTGGTTCCTCACGCCATAGGTCTCGCCGGCAGCGTTGACTCCCCACGAGGTCGCGATCTGATTCTCGTACGCCGCTTGAAGGGACCATGAAGCGCCGGCGGCCGTCGTGATTGTCACGCTGTCTACGCCGGTACCCAGCGGCACCACTTCACTCGCCGTTCGATAGTTGGCGGGGCCGCTCATATCAGTCGCATCACAACTCATGCTCGATCCATTGGGAAATGTGAAGGTGCCTACGGAGAGGCATGTCAATGCGAGTGAGAGAGCGTTGGCCGTCGCGGGCGCGGGGCCAAGGTCGACTGTCGCCGTACCCGTGCGAGATGCGCTAACGATGCTGCCGAGTTGAGTATCCGACGGCGCACCGGGTGGCGTGAACACTCCCGACGCGAGCGCCACCCCGCCGCCGACGAGGGCTAGACCAGCGAACATCCCGACTCCTAGACGCCAACTCCAGTGGCGTCGCACGTGAGATGACCTCTCAACCGTCTTCGCTAGTGCGTCGCGTAAGGCTTCGTCAAAAACGGGATCCATTTCGACCGTACTCATTGATTCCTCTCCAGTGTGATGACTTCGGCTTCAGACTGCGCCAAAGATTCGAGTGAGGTTGCCAAGCGCGCCCGTGCGCGATGAAGCCGCGTGCGCGCCGCTCCACCAGATATTCCAAGAACCTCGGCAGCTTGAGAAGGCGAATAGCCTTCTAACGCCGTCAGCACCAGCAGTGCCGCATCTGACGTCGAAAGTGAGTGAAGCGCTTGTTGGATTCGCGCCGATGTCTGGCCCCTCTCGGACCGCTCAACTGCGATATCTTCTGCACTTCTTGGCTCTTCACCTCGAGGCAACGTCGCCAAGAACGACCTGTAGCGACGAAGGCCGCGCGCGTGATTCCGCGCAAGATTGGTCGTCGTGACGAGAAGCCAGGGCAACACAGACCCATCGACCACTCGAACAGACTTACGCCGCCGCCAAAGTTCCAAGAATGTGACGGCTGTGATGTCTTCTGCATCGTGGACATTCGCCGTCAGCCAAAGAGCGTGCCGATAGACGCGACTTTTGTGCACATCAAAGATGGCGATGAAGGCCCGCTCGTCATTGGCCAGCGCCGCGGTCCAGGTTGACTCTTCTTCCCCGGCTGCGTTCACTCCCTGAAATGTCCGCACCCGGGCCAGCGTTACACAGTCGGGCAAATCTGACACGTCGGTCCCTGGTTTCATATAATGCCCAATTCTCATCAGCTCGACCGAAAGTCTGCTCTCAGTACAGTTATGACGTGAAGGCGCTTTCAGTGGGGCGAATCGTCGCCGGTTGCGCGGTTCTCCTTGCCTTCGCCGCCGAAATACCAGCTTCGGCCGACCAGCCGACCAAAGGCGTCACCTTCCGTGCCGTGTTGTGTTTTGCGCCGCTTCTCACGAACGCGCCGTCGACTTCATCAACCGTCACTCCGCCGAAGTGCGAATCTTCTTATCGACTAACCGCGAAAAATCTTGACGTCGATGCGAGCGTAGGTACGTCGAAGACGATAAAGCCCGACCCCATATTCCGTGGCGTACCGAACAGTTCGCCAATTCAAACTTCATCGAGCGTGGTCCTTCCTGGGATTCCGGGGGCGGAGGCACACGAACGCTACGTACTGGGACCTGTCCAAATGACGAGTTTGGCCATTAAGTCGGCGAAGGTCGAAAAGTTATTTGGTCAATGGGCCGTGACGTACACACTGACCGCTTCGGGCACCGTGACATGGAACGCCCTCGTGAAGCAACAGTTTCATGAATTCATAGCCGTCGTCGCGAACGACGAGGTCTACTCAGATCCCATTATTCTCCCAGACTCCCCCGCATTCGTCTCCTTCGGAGGTTCTGGGTCGGTCACGGGAAACTTTACGAAGGCGGAGGCTCAGAATTTAGCGAGTCAGATGTAATCGCCAACGAGCGGAAGCCTCTGAGAGTGTTGAAGGTGCCCACGAAGTGCCCAAGACATTCGACTGGGCGACACGTGTTCGGAAACTTGCTCGCGATGAGCAACATTAGGTGTCACTGGAAAATCCACTCGTCAGCCTTCCAAGCTGGCCATGCCGGTTCGATCCCGGTCACCCGCTCCAATTGGCCTGAACTCGTCGACAGGCGACGCAACTTCGTTCTCTTGGTCAGTCCCACTCGACGAAACTTCGGTCCTCTCAATCGACGTAAGGAACTTCGTTCGCGAAGGCATCCGCCGCAGTGACCCATTTCCAATGCATACGAGCGTGATCCGCGTTGGTGGCAAGAACACCGCCGAGAGTACCGTCGGCCCAAGGGGCGCCTTCGAGATGTTCTTCCAGTTGCTCGTCCGAAAGTTCAGCCAGCAACTGAAGGGTCGCGCTGCGCGCATCGGCCGTCAGCGCCACGACCGCAGAAAACGAATCGTTGTGGTGATCGACCTGGTATTGATCGGTCCTGGCGTGAACCATGGCCGCGATTTGCTCTCGAGAACGATTCGCGCCCTTTCCATCCTTTAGTAGCCCCACGGGGTTTTGGTGGCCCGAAAGTTGACGTCGAATCATCTCGACAAAGTCCCTTTCGATGAGTGCCAGGTGTCCGAAGTGGTCGAGAGCGTTCCAGAGATTGCTCGGGTCGTGTTCACTCTTGGTAAGAGGTCGACGCAGTTGCTCTTCAGAGAGCTCCGAGTAGAGCGCCAAGATCCAATTTCGGCTCTCGTTTAACGCCGACTCAATCTCCACCCGCTTCATACGCCCTCACCTCCGCTGAGGACGTTACTCTTTCACGATTAAATCGGGCGAGCCATCGAACAGTCCTCCCGCCCACGCGTATCACTGGCGGCAGAATGGCGGGTGCGCAGGCGCAGCAGTTTGTCCAGGTGGAAGACTCACGTCCATGTGGAGATTGGGTGCGCGGGCGTGTGTCTCTTTGGTCTTAATCGCGGGATTCGCTGATCTCGCCGTGGCAACTACAGCCGGCGCGACGCAACCGTGGCCGATGCTGACCAACGTCTCGTTGGGTACGGGCACTCAGATTGACTCCGTTGATTTCGTTTCGCCGTCCCTCGGCTACGGCATCGCGTCCAATTCGTATGAAGGCTCGTCGAAGCACGCAACAGAACCCTTCTATTTGGTCAGCACGACGGACCAGGGGACGCGCTGGCGACTCGGTCCCAGAGTGCCTCTTCCACCGACGAATGGAGCGGGCCCGTATCACGTGCCGCTCGTCGATTTCGTCACACCCTCCGTTGGTTACGTCGGTGAGCAACAGGGCGCTGGTGGTGATGTTCATGTCACGACGGACGCCGGTGCGCGGTGGACGAAGTTGCGAGCACCGGGAGTGGGCGAGGCCTTCGCGGTGTCGGGAGCAACCGCGGCCGTCGTGACCTCGTTGTGTCACAACGGCGAACGATCAAGCTGCCCCGCACGACTGTCCCTGTTCCACGAGGGTTCAGCGACTCCCTATGAGTCATACACGTTGCCTCTGCGGGTTTGGGGAGGACAGTCGCAGCTGTATCCCGCACTCACGGCACTAAGTCCCACAACGTACGTGTTCGTTTCTGGACAGAGTTTTGGACGCCCCTCGACCATTCTCGAAACGACCAACGGTGGTGCGGCGTGGCGACGGATTCCTGACCCGTGCGGCAAGATCCAAGTGAATCAACTCCTCGCCGAGTCCAGCTCGCGTTGGCTCCTTGCGTGCTGGCAGGACGAGGGCATGAGCCAAGGGCCAGGGAGTCTGTGGCACACGACGAACAGTGGCGTCAACTGGTCAAGTATTCGAGACAGGGTCCACGCCGGTCCGGGCCTCACCAATGCTGGAGTGGAGTCCAGCGTCCTTTCCTACAGCAACGGCGACCACATCATCTACGGGACGGTCTACAGCCCGGCGGGTGGCCTCGAGTACAGCGTTGACGGTGGTCGACGGTGGATCTTTGAGCCCGATCCCAACATGAACGACGGTGGCGCGGCCGAGTCACTCGCCACCTTTGGCCCATCGGGAGCGGTGTTGGACGAGCTGCACGGCCAGTTGTTTCGAACACTAAATGGGACGTCGTGGACGGGACTTCCCGGATTACCACCAGGGCGTTTTCGGGGAAACCCGGTTTGTAATGCCAGCACGGTGCACGTATCTGAATCCAACCGAGTGCGAGATTTGGGTGGCTGGAAGGAGCTGCTGGACCTCAGCAACAACTCCAACCACGCGTGCTATCTCTACGGCTCGCCAGAACTTCAAAAGGTCGCCGGACCTACGAGACGCAAGGTGGGCTGGCCGTCACAGTATTTCGGTGACTATGGCACCACCACGAAGTACGTAACCCTGTCAGCGTCGGGCGGACACGCGACGGTGAAGTTGCAATTCTTCTCGCCTGGCAAAACGCCGTCGTCAGGGTGCCACAAAATCGCCGTCAAGGGAGTCACCGCCACGTTTGGGCCGGGGTCGGTTTTCTACGTACCCATGCCGAAAGGAGTCACCTCGTGCAATCAGGGATTGTCCATGCAGTCGTTTCCGGTCAAATGAGCGCACACATCGACGCAGATAATCGAAAGCCCTTGTGACCGTTGCGCTTCAACAAGTTACCGAAACGATCGCTGACAGCGAAAAGTTGGCGAAGTGAGTGACGCGGACTGGTCTGTCGCGCATCATCTGCGCGTCGGCGAATTGAGTCGTCAGCAGTTGCGGGTCGCACTAGAAGGATTGGGGGTGCGGCTCAACGCCTCAGCGGAAGTCCTGCTCAACAGTGCCATCTTCGACCAGCAAAAGACTGAATCCTTCGACGTTGTCCAGTGCACGGTGGGGCAACTCGGCGTCGGAACTGGCGCGACTCTGTTTTCAATATTCTCGAAGGCACGCGAGGCGGGACTCTCGCTCTGCCCGACTATCACTGGTCCCTATCTACGGCTTGCCATGACGGCCCAAGAGTCGGCCCCTGACGCGGTGATGTCCAACGGTTCCGCCCCATCGGGCTCGATAACAGTCGCATCCGCTCCCCTCGACGAAGATGATGTGTTGCCCAAGGGCTTCTATCTGAGAGCAGTTAATGACGTCTTGTGGCTCCGCGGTTATCGCGCCACCGAGGGGCACATTTGGTCCCCGGACGATTGCCTCGCCTTCAGAATGTGAGGGCGGCCACCTGAATCTGGCGTCGTTTGACGACCTTTAGATCCTTGACGGCTACATCGCTTACCGATATAGTCAGGTCATGACCAATTCAATCGAAGGACTCGGGAGAAATGCCGGCGCCGCGGTCCTGGTTCTCGCAAGCCTCGCGGGTGGCGACAAGCACGGATACGCCCTCGTCAAAGACGTTGAGGAGTTTGCCGGCGTTCACTTAGCCCCCGGAACGCTCTACCAAGTTCTCGCTCGACTTGAGACGCGCGGACTGATCACTGCCTTGAAGGCCGATGATCGCCGCCGTCCCTATCGGCTAAGTGCACAGGGCGCGTCGGTGCTCGCCGAGTACTTCACGGCACAGCAGCGGGTTCTCAAAACTGGTCAGGCTCGCCTCAAGCGCACCTGGAACCTGGCGTGAGTAGCAGCCCCGCCGACACACGTCGAGCGAGACGACTTCTTCGCTGGTATCCCGCTGCCTGGCGGGAGCGCTACGGCGAGGAGTTCGCTGACCACTTGGAGCAAGAGTTCAGTGATCGACCTATCGACCTCAGTCGAGGTGTCAATGTCGCATACAAGGGTCTCATCGCTCGGTTTGATGACCTCGGACTCTCGAACCGAGCGTTAAGCCCCAATGGTCAAACTCGGGCCGCCCTAGGAACCAGTTTTGCGTTCATCACACTTTTGTCGGTGATCGCGTTGAACTACTGGTCGAGAGCGATGCTCATGTGGAGCACTCGTCAGTACCATCCGATACCGGTCGATGCAACGACGGGCATCCTGACCGTCGCGACGTGGCTCCTTGTCCTCATGCTGGTGTCCGTCGTGCTCGTAGTTCTGGTATCCGCCGTGCGTCAGGTCGTGCGCGGACGCGGAGGACCCATCGCGTGGCCCTTGACCTTCGCCCTAGTGTCGGCGGGCTACGTGTACTACACCGTTCGCTGGTTACCCCGAGCTTTGGAACAGTACAGCTATATGGTCCAGGGCGGTTACCGGTGGACTCACCCCGGATCAGCCGCCTACGCCTTGGCCGATATCGCAAGGTCAATTACGCAGCCATGGATATCCATGTGGAGTCCGGGAGTAACTGGGGGACCCACGTCGCAAATCGTGATGAGGGATCTGGCACCGCTCGCCGTGCTGGTCTTTGGGCTGGCGATGGCTCTTCTCGTGCGACGAGTTGAATTGCCGGGATCCTTCAAGCGACTTGGCTCGCGGGCCGTTGCGCTCTTCGCATTTCTCTTGGGAGTGTTTCTTGTCACAGATCTCGTGTGGTTCACTGTCGGCGGGCCAAACGGAGAGCCCCCGTTCTGGACGATGAATAAGTTTGCGGGCATCGCGTACCTCGTCTTGATGGCACTTGTGCTCGTCCTCATCACGCGTTTGGGACTGCTTGCGAGAAAGAACGAGCCACGGCGTCATAAGCGGAACCACATTGAGATCGTTGGTCTTCCACAGGAGTCGATCTAGAGAACCTGACTTGCCACACGCGAGCCACGCATTCCAACTCCGTCGCCTGTTAACTTTCGGCACGTGAAAGAACCGATTAAGTCTGGCGACGAGCTCGCCGGTGGCGGGTCGTCAAGTGCTCGCCTCGTCGATGGAGTCGTATACCGACTTGCGCGTCCATGGACGGCCACAGTTCACAAGGTGCTGCGGTACTTGGAAGAAAAGGGCTTCTCTGGTGCACCGAGAATAGAAGGCAGTGGCATTTCCTCTGACGGTTTTGAAACGCTCGTCTACATCGAAGGCGTCGAGGTCCCACAATCCGGCCTCTCAGAAGCGGCTGCTTTTGCGCTCGGAGCGCTGCTTCGATCAGCTCACGACACTCTGGGCGGCTTCAAACCCACTGGTGACGAAATCTGGATGCCGTGGTGGGGCCGCACGCTGCCCGGCGACGACTGGATCCTCGGGCACTGTGACGTGGCGCCGTGGAACCTCATTTGCCGGGAGGGCATACCAGTCGCCTTGATCGATTGGGACAGTTGCGGACCGGTGGCTCGACGTTGGGAGTTGGCGCAGGCAATTTGGCTCAATGCTCAATTGTTTGACGATGACGTTGCCGATTCCCAGGGGCTGCCTTCGCTACGCGACCGCTTGATCGTAGCCCGGTCGATCTGCGATGGATATGGTCTCGAGGCCCCTGAACGTCGTCAACTTCCTGATGCCATGATCGAGGCAGCCGTGAGGACGGCCGCTCAGGAAGCGGTCGATTCGGGAGTTACCGAGATTGGATACTCCCCTGTCAAAAACGGACTCCTTGGCGGAGGGGAACCGTTCAGCGGGCACCAGCTGACGTGGGCGATGACGTGGCGGATTCGGAGTGCGCGTTGGCTTCTCGACAACCGATCAGAACTATCAGACGCTCTAGAGGTAAGAGGATGATGGTTTGGAGAACTTGACCAACTATCGCTCGGCCAAAAAAATCCGCCAAGATCGAAGAGACTTCCGGCGAGCTGCGGCACTGACTCAAAGAACCAAGTTCAACAGTCAGCGCTTTCTTTCGGTTACGGGAACTTGATTGGCGTTGATGGAGGAACGTTCTTCCTCGCCAAGTCCCCCTTCGGCGAGAATGCGTTGAATGATCGTATTTTTGCCGGCTCCGTATTCGTAAATGTCAGCGGCTTGTGCTCCGACGAGTTTCTTCAATTCGCCATACTCTCTACTGAGATCGAGGTCGGCTCGCAATGTGTCGCGAACGGCGAGGTGGTTTCGCAGCGCAAGAGAGCCTGCGACAACCACATACGTGTTGGTGCCGGCGAACCGATCAGGCTCCCAAAAAGCCCAACGTTGAGGAATACCGAGTTCGCCGCGCGGCTCGAACCCGAGTCCAACGAGAACTGAGGAGGCAGCATCCACCTCGGGCAAATCAACCACGATGTCGATGTCTATGACTGGCTTGGCTGCGAGTCCGGGAACGGATGTGCTTCCGATGTGTTCAATTGACACGAAGTTGACAGCGGCATCTACTAAGGCGGCCGCGTATTCCGCCCGTCGCTCCTCAAATCGCTCCGGCCACTCGGGGTCGTAGTTGCGTACCTCTATCACTCGGGAAACGTTAATTCAAGGCTTCTGCGTGCGCATGGGAGTTCGCCTGTCGCGTCCGTCCAACGCGGCTAGTTTCCGTCAAAAGCGCAGCGAATCCGCGCCGCCAGTACTTTGCGTTCCTCGATTGTCTGGTGAATGAACCCTCGCTTTTCAGCCATGAGCGCGGTGAACTGCTGTTCTTCGAATGGCACTCCTGGAGGCAGCGGAGCGAGGTGCCAATGAACGTGGCTGTTCCCCTGTTGGCTGCCAAGGCTCAGAATGTAGAGGCGCTCCGTTGGCACGACACTCGAAAGGGCGCTCCCAACTCGATAGACGAATCCCTGCATAGCCACATACGAATCCAAATCGAAGTCGCCTAGGGCTTGCTCCTTGTGTTCAACGGGAGCAACAAGCGTGTAGCCGAGGAGTGGTGGATAGCGATTAAGGAAGGCGACGTACCGATCGTCTTGAAAGATGACCGGGTGCTCCGGTTCAGGCTCGCGGACGATTCGACAAACAAAGCACTCGCGGCCTGAAGTAATTTCCGTGACGTACGCCTCAAGGTCGAATGGGACTCGCTTTTCGTCCATTATTAAGAGCCCGAATCGCAAAGTTTCGGCACCAATTCTGAAAAAATTGCGCGCCGAACGAATGGTACGAGCCTCAGCGCGTCCAGATCCTTGACTTCAAAGACACCGATGCCGTCTCCTTCATGCAGGGTGATGTCCGCCAGATTGACGCCCCCAATGACGTAGTAGAGCGAGATCAGGCTGCCGTCACCTTCCCTATCCCATTCCTCCGTTAGGTAGATCGGATCACGAATGTCGATCTCCGTCTCTTCTTTGACTTCTCGCAGCAGCGCCTCTTCGGCGGTTTCATCAACCTCAATCGATCCACCGAATCCGGCCCAGCAGTCGGGATGTGAGATTCCGGGCGAACTGTCGCGATGGTGCAGTATGAGTTCGAGTTCGTCGGTGACAGGGAGCAACATAACTCCTCGCTTTCGACGAATGGAGATCGTCACTGCGAACTCGATCCACTTTCGGAAGCGATGAAGAAGTCTCGGCACTCCTCTAGGCCAACCACATCGACCTTCGCGTGGTCAACTTGTCGCCATTTGGAGCGGTCCAATCGAACGTCGAGCATCTCTACGGGTGCTCCCCTCCGGAGAACAGTCCGGCGTCCGTTTTCTTCGTAGCCAAGCGACCTCGAGACAGCCAAGGATGACTCATTGTCGACAAATCCACCGCTGTGCGCTTCCAGCGCGCCGAGCTCTTCAAACGCAAAGTGAAGCATGGCTACGCGCATCTCCTTGCCAATCCCCTGACCCTGGTGCGCGACGCCAAGCCACGAACCCGTTTTCACCGAGCGAAGTGTCGCAAAGTCCTCGGCCATCAGACTCTGAACTCCAACGATCTCGCCGCCCACTAGTACGGCACCGTTGAAACTCCAATCCGCTGGGCTCCACGTTGCGCGGTGGCGCCAGCCCCACTGCAATAACCCCCTCTCAAGTTCAGGCGAGTCCTCGTCCGTCCAGGGGTTGAGAAAGGGCATAAACGCGGGATCGTGAACTCCCTTCAGCGCGAGTCGCGCGAGTTCATTGAGGTCGTCGTCACTCGGCAATCGAATTTGGACGCGAGCTGTCCGTATCCGAAGATCAAACAAGGGCCAGAAGGGATTCTCCACATGGCATTATCGCTTGCTCGATCGTCGAAGTCCAGGTCCCGCCCAAGAATGAGGGGCGGTTTAGATTTGTGCGATGCGCCTGAGTACCCTCATTCTTCCCGTCGAGCGTTGGTCGGCGTCCCGCGAGAAGTGGCGTCGTGCCGAGCAACTGGGTTTTCACGCCGCGTACACGTACGATCATCTCTCGTGGCTCCGCCTCCAAGATCGCTCGTGGTTCGGTGCGGTACCAACCTTGACTGCCGCTGCCGTAGAGACATCTCGTATCCGCGTTGGCCCCTTGGTGACATCTCCGAACTTTCGCCACCCTGTTCCCTTGGCGAAGGATCTGTTGTCGATCGACGACGTCTCGAACGGTCGACTCGTAATCGGCGTGGGATCTGGCGGGCTGGGCAACGACTTCACCGTTCTCGGCGCGACGGTCTCGTTACGGGAGCGAACCAGTCGATTCGTCGAGTTCGTGAACGTTGCTCGATGAATTACTGAGAAACAATGAAACCTCGTTCGAGGGCGACTTCTATCGCGCGAACGAAGCGCGGATGATTCCCGGGACCGTTCAGGCTCCACGGCCACCGCTCTTCATTGCTGGCGACGGAGCACGGGGAATGCGCCTGGCGGCCCAGGTTGGCGATGGTTGGATTACGTTGGGACGCTCCGCAAATGGGAACGCGTCGAGCCACGAGGTCGTTGCGGCCCAGTCCGCTCAACTCAACGACATTCTCATGGAGGAAGGTCGACAGACCAACTCCCTCGAGAGGCTCTTGCTGGAGGGCTTCTCCGACGAGAATCCTCTGTCGTCACTCAATGCCTTCGTCGACTGGGCCGGGCGCTACCACGAACTCGGAATCACAGAACTCGTCATCCACTGGCCCGAACCGGATTCGCCGTTCGAGTCCGATATGCGTGTCTTCGAACAGATCGCCGCCGAGGCCTCCTCAGCTCTAGTCATTGGGCGAACGACGGATCTCTCCGCAAATGTCCGTCCCGCCTCGATCTCGGAGATAATTGGCGAGTGAAGCGACAGCGAATAGACCGACCTTCTGCGCGGGTAATTGTCGTGGATGACGAGTGGCGAGTACTGCTGATTGAGGTTGTCGATCCATCGACTGATCGGCACCACTGGATTGTTCCGGGTGGCGGTATCGAAGCTGGCGAAACGCTCGCTGAAGCAGCGACCCGCGAACTGAGTGAAGAAACGGGTCTCCGCCTAACGCCGGATGAATTGGGTCCGCCAGTCGCCCAAAACAGTGGTGAATGGGAGTTTCTCGACCAGTTGTACTACGCGGACAACGTGTACTTCTTCGCCCACGTGCCGGCGTTCGATGTGGAACTCGATGGGTTGACACCGGCGGAAGCAATAGTCCACTCCGATTGGCGTTGGTGGACGCTCAAAGATCTCGATTGCACAGGCGTTCGCATCGTTCCAGGTGGGCTCGCCGACGCTGTGCGAACCATTCGCGCCAATGGGCTACCTCGGGAGCCGTTGCAGCTGCCGTACGAGGAGTAAGCCTCATCCGCCGCAGCTAGGACATCCCCATCGTCCAGCGCCTAATGGGCCACTCCAACATTGCGACCACCACGCGCTACTTGCACGTGTCAGACGCCGACCTGAGCGCGGCGGTGGACCGTGCGCATTGGCGCTACGACGTCACGGTCATCGACGACGGCAGAAAGATGACCTCGCGGACTAGCACGCGAGCTTTCGAAAAAGGAACACTGTGGATGCTCGACGGCGACGATTGGTTCCAGAGGAGATCCGTGTCGTCCACTCGAAGAGACTGGATGAGATCTGGCGACGCTGTCCCAAAGACTCCCGGGATCCGACACCACGACGTCGCGCCGGGATAGAGGCGATACAACTCTTGTCGGTCACGCGCGGGCGTGGTGATGGAGGCAAACATCGAGCCGTCCGGTGCCAATACCATCGAATTCGTTTGAGGCACTGAATCAGGGACGTAGTTAGTGCCTGGGATCGGAGGAAGCTCAAAGTTCGTCCAATTGAGACCAGAGTCCGTCGATCGCAGGAGCGGATACTCCGATGACGGATCAACCAGATACAACTCGCTCGACGAGACTCCCACGAGTTGCTGAGTGGCGCAGCTGTCAACCAGCGTGACCCACGTCGAGTATCGCCACTTGACGCCGGTCGTTTCGTTCGAGCCCGGCGGACCGACGAGAAGAGGCTGGAAATCCTCCGACATATTGCAGTTGCCCCACTCGTACTGTCCAAATGTCACGCACGGTCCGCTGCCCGGACAGCCGAGCGTCGAGGTGTGCCAACTCACCCCTCCGTTAGTGGTTACCTCAGCCGTGACGTAGCCATTTCGAGTGCCTTCTGGAAAATCGCCGTTACTGAAGTTGTCGCGACTGAAGAGCGCGGCGACCCCGTTGCCGCCGGTCGCAAAGCCCCCGAAGTCTTCGAGAGAGAATCGGTTGGGAAGCGGGACTGTGTGCCACGTGGCGCCCGCGTTCGTCGTATACACCGGAGCGAGATAGAGCGGCGGAATACTCGCGCCCTCCCCCGCGCCGAATCCTGCGTACACGCTGTTGGGATAATTCGGATCGAGTTGCACCGCGGTGCACGCGGGCGCCGTGGTCGTTGTAGCGGGAAAGAAGTGCAACGTCGAACCTCGAAGGGCGCTCGCGACGCCAGCGGTCGAGATCGTTGCCGGGCCGGAGCCACCCGTCGCCACGATGCCGGAGGTCTCGCACCACGCGACGCGAGATGAATTTGGCGCGAGGTCGATCGCAGATGGCCCTGAGTACGTGGACGACACAGAGTGAATGTCTCCCAATTTGGCCCAGGGCGGACTTGCGCCAATTCGCACGTGTGTGGGTGTGAGCACGACATTGAAGCTGCCCGCCAACTTCGAAGCCGAGTACGCAAGGGCGGGATACGTCGCTCGCGCCGATCCTGGCGTGACTGAGATCGAATAACTGAAGGACGGGCCAATGAGGTCCTGGACCGGTGCCCACCCGCTCACCATGACTTCGTCGCCCACCCGGGCCGTCGAAGGACCAACGGTCATTGTCTCGCACCGACGCCCCCGAACGCATCGCCGAGGTTTCGGGGCTTTCAGTTTGATCGCAACCTTCGCCTCGGCCGGCCTCAATGCACAGCCCGAGATCGATGTCAGACACTGCACGCCAACTTCATACGATCCCGATGTCAACGCATGGACGGACACTCCACCGTTTCGTGCAACCAGCCATGCCGTTTGGGGAACCCGGAGCGCCATCTGGAACTTCCGTGGGGACAGCCAACGTACTTGGACACCTTGTTCCACCAAACCTCCGCAGCCGTCCCAGCAGAGATTGGCAAAAGTTTCGCGAGACGGTAGGGATTTACTCAGATGTCCCGTTAGAACAACTTTGTCGCCGGGCCTCACGGTCTTTCGCACAGAAGAAAGCGAAACGCTCACGGTAGGAGCCGGGGTGGTCGTCGTCGTGAGCGCCGTCGTCGGCGAACTCGAAACGCCTTCGACAAAGGCCTGCAGCGCCACGACGACCGAGCTACTGCGAAGATTGGGCACGCGAAAACACCCAGTGAAATCGCCGTTCAGCAACTGGAGCACATTGTCGCCCTCGTCGGGAGGGCACAGCGAGTTGGGATCGAGGACCGAGGTGGCGATGGGAGTCGGATGGGACCGGGGAGGCGTCGTGCCGGAACGAGCCTCGCCAGCAACTGGCGAGCACGAGTGCGGCGGAGGCGACGCACAGAGCCGACCGTACGACTCGTCTCGCCGCGCTCGTTCCCGCGACACTGTTCAACATCGACACGCTCGCAACGTAACGCGACTCAGCCCGACTGGGAACCCTTTGACATGGAAACGTCATTTGATGGCGCTGCGGATTTTGGAATAACGACCTTCCAACTCGTGCCGCCGTCAATGGTTTTCCAGAGCGTCATCCTCTCGTTGTCATTGTCGTTGTTGCCGAGAACGAGTCCGTCCGAATTGCCAAAGAATGTGACGTGAAACGTGCCCCCGGCGGTACTTCCGATGAGGGGTTGCACCGCCTTCCAGACGGCTCCGCCGTCGAGAGTTTCCATGAGCGAGCTCCGACCACCGACGAGGAAGGCCTTCTCCTTCGACACGAGGTCAATCGATCCGAGATAGCCGTCGTCGATTTCAGGAAACGACGTCTCGCGTGCGCCGGCCTTCAGCGTCCACGTCGTGCCGCCGTTCGAAGACTCGAGCACCGTTTTCAGTTGCGTGCCGGTGCTGGCCTGAGACGCACACACGGTCATGAGCGTCCCGTCGGGCGCGACCGAGAACGCCGCCGACCACGCGCCGATGTGGCACGGCACGTCGCAATTCGACCACGTGGCACCGCCATTCGTGGTGAACCACAGCGGCGCGACGCTCGGTGCGCCGCTGAGCTGCGGATTCGGCGACAACATCACGTAGGCCGTGTCTCGACTCAATCGAACCAAGTAGGTCTGCAGCGTGGCGGGATGATCTGCCAACTCATTCGTGTTAGCCCACGGGCTTGGAGCCGAATGCCACGTACGTCCTCCATTGGTCGACTTAAGGAGACTGGCCCCGCATGGCGCCGAACGAGCCATCTCTGCGCGAGTGCAGACAGATCTCAGCGCCCAGACCGAACGACCGACCGAATCGACGTCGAGGATCGGTCCAAGGTCTGGAGTTTGTGACCACGTCAGTGCGTTGTTGTGGCTTACGAAGAGTTGCGGCCCGAAGAGGAACAGGTCGCCACGACCGTCGGACGTCAGCTCAGTATCGAAGTCCCTACTCGCACAGTCCCATGACATGACGGGAACCAGTGGGCTGAATGTCGCGCCACCGTTCGCGGTTCGTCCGACGTAGTCCCTGCACGTGCGGCCGTTCAGCGACTCCCACTGAAAAGCGCCGAAGCCATCCGTCGGACTGGAGAAGTCAAATGCCTGCAGCTGGAGCGACGCCGAAAAGGACGTGGCCGACGCGGCGAGAGATGGGGCCTGGTTGGTCCCGACGACAAGAAAAACGCTGATCAGCGATATGGCAAGCGACGCCGCCGCGCCGTGACGAACCCGCGAGGTTGAACGGGCCGTCGAGCTCGCGACCCGACGCGAAGAGACCTTCACTTTGTCACGAATCTCTGACACGTTCGCAACGTAATTCAGGCGAGGCCAGGAACGCCCATTTTGACATGGAATCGTAAATGGGTGAGAACCCCGCTGAGCTCAGAGGCTCGTCGAGCAGGACTGCCACGCGAGCAGAGATTTCTAACCCTTCAGTTTTCTAAGACCCTCGCCACGTCATTGAGTCGTTCTGGTACGACCCTCCACCATGTCCAACGCCCGCGCTTCTCCCCGACAATCAGTCCCGCCGCGGCCAGAATTCTCGTGTGGTGCGAGACGGTCGGCTGACTCTTATTGAGGGGTTCTTCCAAGGCGCAGCTGCACACTTCATCTTCCGACGCAATGAGCGAGAGCATACGGAGTCGTGCGGGATCGCTGAGAGCAGAAAAGATCTGCGAAAGATCGTTAAGCTTCTGCCTCGGAGAGCGCGGAGCCAGTCAGCGAGCCACAACAACTGACGACCTCATCGTCAATGCTGATTGTCTTGCGTTGGCTCATAACCTTCACTTTAGTATTGACAGATATCAATGTAACGGCTAGCCTCCACATCGACAGACATCAATCTAATGGAGGTGGCAATGTCTCGACTTCAACTGGCGCTCAATGTCTCCGACCTCGATGAGGCCGTCTCGTTCTACTCCAAGTTCTTCAAGACCGAACCAGCGAAACTTCGACCGGGATACGCCAATTTCGCGATCACCGAACCACCGCTCAAGTTGGTCCTTTTCGAGAACGCGGAGGCCGCGGGCACCATCAATCACTTGGGAGTCGAAGTCTTCTCGTCGAACGAGGTCGTTGACGCGACCAAGTACCTCTCGTCGCAAGGTCTCGTAACCGACGTCGAGGATGGCACGATCTGCTGTCACGCGCTTCAGGACAAGGTTTGGGTCGATGGCCCTGATGACTCTCGCTGGGAGGTCTACACCGTCTTGGCCGACGCCGAGGCCCTGAAGCCAGTTGACGGAGATTCTGTGTGCTGCGCCACAGCGTCTGATGAAGTCTCCTCGCCTTCATCGAGTTGCTGCTAACGGCCCCTCCCGGTGAGCTCGAGTAACTATCCCGAGTTATGGCGCCGGCTTCTCGCCGAGTACCTGGGAAGCCTGATCCTGGCGGCGGTTGTTATTGGCTCGGGGATCGCAGCCCAGTCGCTCTCGCCCAATGCCGTTGGTCTCGAACTGTTCGAGAACGCGGCCGCCACCGCGGCGGGCCTTTTCGTGATCATCCTCATGTTTGGGTCCATCTCGGGCGCCCACTTCAACCCCGTGGTCTCGTTCGTCGATGCCGCTTTCGGCGGCATCAGTTGGCGTCACGCTTGCGCGTACGTGGCGGCCCAAGTCGCCGGCTGCACGAGCGGCGCGGTCGTCGCCAACTTGATGTTTTCCAAAGTCGCGGTCTCGATATCCGTTACTCACCGCGCGACCACGGCCCACGCGTTCTCGGAGGTGGTCGCCACCACCGGCTTGCTGCTGGTGATCTTCGCCCTCGTCCGCACCGGTCGCGGGGCGAGCGCGCCCGCGGCGGTCGGTGCGTACATCGGTGCGGCCTACTTCTTCACCAGTTCCACGAGTTTCGCCAACCCCGCGATCGCCGTTGGTCGCATGTTCTCCAACACCTTTGCCGGAATCGCACCATCCTCGGTGCCCGTTTTCGTTGGCGCGGAAGCGCTGGGCGGCGCGCTCGCCTTCGGTCTCATTCACCTGCTCTATCCCGGCGTCACGAAGTCCGACGCGGCTCGCGTCGTCGTCCCGCACGAATCCCACGATGCCGAGTCGCCCATCAGGCAGCCCGTCATCACTCACGAACCACCAACCACAACTTGAGAGAGCCATCATGAGCACACTGCGTAACTTCAACGACCTTCCCCCCGATGAGAAACTGATGATTCGCCGCGCACTGGAAGTGCTCAAGCGCGAGTTCCGCGGAGTCTTTGATGACGAGACGATCGAGAACTTCCTCATGGACTCCTTCGAGCGATTGCTCGCCAAGGCCAAAGTGAGGACGTTTCTGGGCATCTTCGCGGAGCGATTCGCTCGAGAGCGCCTGACCGCGATGGCTCGACTCGAAGGGTCGGGTCCCGCAAAGCCCGGCGTGCTCTTCCTGTGCGTGCACAATGCGGGGCGTTCGCAGATGGCCGCGGGATGGCTGCGCGCGGCCGCCGGTGATCAGTTCGATGTCTATACCGGAGGTTCCGAGCCGAGCTCCGAACTCAACCCGGTTGTCGTCCAAGCAATGGGCGAAGTCGGCATCGACATTCATGAGGAGTTCCCCAAGCCCTGGACCGACGAAGTCGTGCGAGCAGTTGACGTCATCGTCGCCATGGGCTGTGGCGATGCCTGTCCGGTCTATCCCGGCAAGCGGTTTCTGGAGTGGGAGTTCGACGATCCCGAGGGCCAAGATCTCTCGAAAGTCCGCGCGATTCGTGACGAGATCCGCCTACGGGTGGACTCGTTATTCTCCGAACTCGTGCATCACTAGATCGCACCGGCGAGCGGATGAGCTGGTTGGACAGAGAGCGGCACACGGCGTGCCGAAAGGAAGACTTATGCACTTGGTAGCCATTGGCGGCAGTGACGCGGGCATCAGCGCGGCCCTGCGGGCTCGCGAACTCGACCCGACGACCGAGGTCACGGTCGTCGTGGCCGACGCGTACCCGAACTTTTCCATCTGCGGGATTCCTTACTACGTCTCCGGTGACGTAAAGGACTGGCGGAATCTCGCTCATCGGACGCTCAACGATCTTCACGCGACCGGCATGAACGTTCGATTGAACACGCTGGCCACCAAGATCGACGCCTCCAATTTCCAGTTGCACGTGACACATGAGTCCGGGAAGGACGAGATCATTGCGTATGACGAGTTGATCATCGGCACGGGTGCGGTGTCGGCGAGACCCCCGATCGAAGGACTGGTCGGCGACGGCGCGCTCGGGCCTGATGACGGCGTCCATCTCTTGCACTCGATGGGTGACACCTTCGCGCTGATGCACACCCTTGAAACCCTCAAGCCTGAGAGTGCGGTCATCGTCGGAGCCGGGTACATCGGCCTCGAGATGGCCGAGAGCCTGGTGACGCGTGGACTATCGGTCACGCAGTTCGAGCAGCTCCCCGAAGTGTTGCCGACCGTCGACCCGAGTCTCGGGGTACTGGTTCACGAGGAGCTGGTGACCCACGGCGTGGACGTGAGGACCGAGACCACCGTGAAGAGCATTCAGTACGCCCCGGCGGGCGCACCGGGTCGCTTCCAAGTCAGGACCATCACGGCGACGAGCGAAGAGAACATGACGTACGCCGACATGGTTCTGGTCGTCACCGGCGTTCGTCCCGACACGTCGCTTGCCCTGACCGCGGGGGTCGAACTCGGACAAGGTCGCGCCATCAACGTGGATCGAGCGATGCGAACGAACCTCAAGGGCGTCTACGCCGCAGGAGACTGCGTCGTGACACATCATCGTCTGATGGGAGTCACCTACCTGCCCCTCGGCACGACCGCCCACAAGCAGGGCCGAATCGCCGGAGAGAATGCTCTGGGGGGAAACAGGGAGTTCGCCGGCAGTCTCGGGACCCAAGTCGTCAAGATCTTTGACATGGTGGCTTCGCGCACCGGACTGCGAGACCACGAAGCGTTGTCCGCCGGATTCGATCCCGTGACCGTAGAGTTCCAAGCCGACGACCACAAGGCCTACTATCCCGGCAGTCACCGAATCACGATGCGCTTCACCGGAGACCGCACGACGGGTCGTTTGCTGGGTGTCCAGCTCTTCGGGCATCGAAACGCAGAGGTCGCCAAGCGCATCGACATTGCCGCCGCGGCGATCTTCGCAGAGATGACCGTCGATTCAGTGAACGACCTTGATCTCTCCTACACACCGCCTCTCGGGAGTCCGTGGGATGCGATACAGATGGGTGCGCAGGCCTGGGTTCGTTCACAGCCGATCTAGGCGTCCCGAGAGTCATGCCAGACTCAGTGGTCCATGAGTGACGAAGTTTCGGTTCCACCCGCGGGAAGCGCTGTATCGCTGGCGACAATCGCGCGCGAATGGACCCGGTTGGGTTGCATTGGCTTTGGAGGACCGCCGACTCACATCGTCCTGCTGCGCCGTTTGTGCGTGGACGAGCGTCACTGGATTGAGCCCGAAGAGTTCGAGGACGCGATTGCCGCGACGAATCTTCTCCCGGGTCCCGCCTCCACGCAGCTGGCAATCTTCTGCGCCTGGAAACTGCGGGGCGCTCGCGGGGCGGTCATCGGAGGTCTGGGATTCATTTGCCCGGGCCTGCTTCTCATCATCGCGTTGTCGGCGGTCTTCCTGGCTCAGCATCCGCCGATCGGCATTCTCGGGGCCGCCGCCGGAGCAGGGGCGGCGGTGCCCGCAGTAGCACTGCACGCGGCACGCGGTCTCCTGCCGGCCAGTTGGATACGAATCGGGAGCACCGCTGCGCAGCACGTTCGCTGGGTTGGGTACGCGGTCGTGGGCGGCGTGTGCGCGGCCCTGTTTGGTGAGTACCTCGTGATCGCTTTGATTGCGTGTGGAGCCGTGGAGATCGTGATTCGCAAGCGCGAGGACCTGGGTGCAAATGGGTTTTCGCGCTCACTGCTCGTCGGAGCGGTGCACACCACCGCAATAGGCGGATTGGCCGCGCTCAGTTGGGAGGCGATCAAGGTTGGTGCGCTGTCCTACGGGGGTGGCTTCGTCATCATTCCCCTGATGCAGCACGACGCGGTGACCACCTATCACTGGCTGACGGGACCACAGTTCCTCAACGCGGTGGCCCTGGGCCAAGTCACCCCTGGTCCGGTCGTTCAAACGGTGGCGGTCGTGGGCTACGCCGCAGCCGGAATTGGCGGAGCCTTCCTCGCCGCCGCGCTCGCGTTCGCTCCGTCGTTCGCCTTCGTCATCGCGGGAGGATCGAGGTTCAACGCGATTCGCTCCAATGAAGGGGTTCAGTCCTTCTTTACCGGCGCGGGACCGGCCGTGATTGGGGCCATCGCCGGTTCCGCGATTCCACTTGGTCTCTCCCTGCACCAGTACTGGCAGATACCGGTCCTGGCGGGCGCGCTGGTTTGGCTCCTCCTCGCTCGACGAAGCGTGGTCGGCTGCCTTCTCGCCGCGGGTGTGCTCGGAGCGATTTTGGGTCTCGTGGGCGTCCACGTATAAGGGTCCGCGCACTACGAGCGCGCAAAGTTCCAGATCTCTCCCGTTTCCTCACCCAACAGGTGCGACACCAGTGACGTCGCCGACTCATCCGGAGTAATCAGGGTGCCCCCTTCATGCATGTCGACGAAGCGCTGGTGCAACGCCTCACCGATCTGCTCGCTGGGTTGGTGTCGGATCCAGGCCTGCATCTCGGTGTCAACCGTTCCCGGTCGATAGACGTTCACGCTCACTCCGGTGCCGGACAGCTCGGCCGCCAGATTCAAAGAGTGAGCCTCCAGCGCGGCCTTGGACGTCGCGTAGGCGTTTCCCCCGATCATCGAACTCGGCCTCGACACGATGCCGCTCGACACGTTGACCACTCTCCCCCACCCTCGCGCCAGCATGCCGGGCAACACGCCCAAGGTCAGTTGAACTGCCCCGAGGACGTTGACCTGCATTGCCGCGCGCCACTGCGCCAAATCCACCGTCGCGGTCGCTCCCAGCGGCCACACGACGGCCGCGTTGTTGATCAGGATGTCGACGTCAATTCCGGTATCACGGATCTCGTCCATCGCCCGCGACACTGACGCAGGGTCGCCGACGTCGGTCGGTAGCACGATCGCCTCGCCACCCGCGTTCGCGCACCAGCGTCGCCGTCTCGTTCAGTTCGCTTTCCGTACGCGCGAGCAGGATCACCCGCGCGCCGCCATCGGCCAGAGCGATGGCCGTCGAGCGACCGATCCCTCGACCTGCCCCGCTCACCAGTGCGGATCGTCCGCGAAAGTCGTTCGTCATAGGCTCTCCAGCACCGCCGTCACATCCTGGGGATCGACACGAACACGCCAGTCCGCGTTCACGAACGCGGCGCGCACCACGCCATCGCGATCGATCACGAACGTGGAGGGCACCGGCAGGGATCTCGATGCGTCGGCGTTTTGGTTGCGCGGGTCATTGCCAAAGACGTTGACCTGAAGATCTTCCAAGTCACCCGCGAGCGTGAACTTCACGCGATACGCCTCGGCGACCGCCTGGTCGACGTCGCTCAGAACCGGAAACGCCAAGTCATACTTCTCGGTGAGTGACAGTGCGTGATCGGGCGACTGCGGGCTCACGGCCACGAGCGTTGCGCCGAACTGTTGAAACTCGGGCAACGCGTGTTCCAGGTGCCGTAGCTGAATATTGCAAAAGGGGCACCACTCCCCGCGATAGAACGTCAGGACCACGGGACCAATCGCCAGTAGTTCTGACAGCGTCACCGACTCACCGACCGCGTTGGCCAGAGTGAAGTCCGGTGCCTCATCACCCACCGACAGGCCCGGCGCGACGCCGGACAGTGTGATGTCCGCCGCACCCTGAGCGATTCGCGCATCGATGACCTCGGGAATCGATCCCGCAACTAAGTCGAGTTCCTCTTGCTGGCTCAGCGCAGCACTGTCGTTGCTCACATTTCCTCCTATAATGGACCTCTCGGTCCACTATATGAGTTCTATCCTGGACCGTCAAGTCCACTTTGAAAGGAGTCCCGTGAGCACCGACGAACGTACGACACTCCCGCCTCCGACGGAAAAAGGGCGGACCATGCGCGCGCGCATCGTGGACGCGGCGGCCGAGCTCATCTTCGAACGCGGTGTCGCCGAGGTGAGTTTGAACGACATCCGCGAGAAGAGCGGAACGAGTAAGTCGCAGTTGTATCACTACTTCAACGACAAGAACGACCTCCTGCGAGCCGTCATCGAGCACCAGGAGCGCGACGTGCTGGGCAACCATCGTCCCGTGTTCGAGTCGCTCAACAGCTGGGACGACCTGCAGCGATGGCGTGACGCGATCGTCGACTACCAATCTGCGCGGGGGTGTCGGGGTGGTTGCCCGCTCGGAAGTCTTGCGAGTGGTCTGTCTGAGTTGGATGACCGCGCCCGCCGCCAGCTGAGTGGTGCCTTCGAGAGTTGGGCTCGCATCATCGCCGACGGCCTGGGCCGAATGAAGGATCTCGGTGATCTCCGCGCCGACGCCGATCCTGAGGCGTTGGCGATCAGCGTGCTCGCCAGTTTGGAGGGGGGATTGCTCATGGCCGAGACTGCTCGCAGCACTCGGCCCCTGGAGATTGCCCTCGACGCCGCCCTCGCTCACCTCAAAGTTTTCGCGACCCGCTAAACGCCGCTACTCCTGCGTCGGCCCTTCGGAAGTGCTCCTCGACGCTCGAGCCAGTTCATCTATCTCTTCGGGCGCGCCCAATACGGTCAGCCGGTCGCCCGCCTGGATGACCGTGTCGCCGCTCGGACGTATGACTTCGGGGCCGCGTTCAATGGATGTGATGAGCGCGCCTCTGGGAATCGGTGACGATCGCAGAGAGCGACCAACCATGGTCGAGGTAGCAGCGACGACCAGCTCCCCCAGGCCCGTCGTGCCCGCCGTCTCGGCGAGACGACGTAGATACGTCTGGGTCGTGCGTCGGTAGTTGCGCACGATATCCGAGAGCGCGATGGTGCCGACCACGTGAAGGTCGGGGTCAACGACCGTAGCCCAGGTTTGAGGCAACGTGGTGAGCACATCGAGAACGGCGTCGAGGCGATCGTCTTGGTACACCGGAGAAGGCGTGAGGTCAATGGGAATCGCGACGTCGAGTTCACCTCTTTCGCGGCGGCGTTCCAACGCCGCGCGCGAGACGACGCCACGATAACGACCGTCCGCGTCGACCACGGGCGCCTCGGCGACTCCACTCGCTCGCATCTGATCCAGTGAGTCCGCCAACGAGATGGTTTCACCGAGCACGCAGCGCGGCGTCACCATCGCCGCGGACGCGGGCACCTCGGCCAGCAACGGCAAGCCGATCAGAATCCGGTGGGCGGGCGACTCCGCGCGATTCTTCAACTGGCTGCGATAAATCGTGTCGTCGCTGCGACGCACGATGAGCGTGGCCAACCCCACCGCCAGCATGGCCGGCACAATCAGTGACAACGTGCCCGTCATCTCGGCGACCATGAGCATCACCGCGAGCGGGGCTCGCGAGATACTGCCAAAGCACGCCATCATGCCCACGATGACGTACGGGGCGGGATCGTGGCCGAGGCTCGGCACCACCGGTTCGAGCAGGCGCCAGACGCCCGCGCCCACGAAGGCGCCGATCACCATGCCGGGTCCGAAGATGCCACCCGAACCCCCCGAGCCGATCGACAGCCCGGTCGTGACGATGCGCGCAAAGGGAAGAATCAGCACAATCCACAAGGGAATCTGCAAGAGGTGGGAGCCCAAACTCTCTTGGATCCATCCGTACCCGGTGCCCAGCACCTCCGGAATGGCGAGGGCGATACAGCCGACAAGTAGACCGCCCACCGCCGGACGAACCCATCGGGGAAGCGGCACGCGGGCCACAGCGTCCGCCATGCCGTAGAAGCCCTTGGCGTACAACAGTCCGACCAGCCCGCCCAGGACGCCGATGACGCCAAACCACACCAGAGGTATGGCGCTGGAGAGTTGATAGTTCCCGACGTAGCCGAAGAGTGGCCCGAAGCCCTCGAACGATCCCCACACGGCGTAGCCGACGATTGAAGCAATGAAGGCCGGCAACAGTGCTTCGACCTCAAAGTCATCTCGATACAGGATCTCGGTCGCGAGCACGGACCCGCCCAGGGGAGCGCCAAAGATCGCACCGATGCCTGAGCCGATGCCGCTCGCCACCGTGATGCGCGCGTCTTCGGGACTGAGGTCGAATGTTCGAGCGAGCAGTGACCCAAACCCCGCACTGATCTGACCGGTAGGGCCTTCCCGACCGCCCGAGCCGCCCGAACCGATGGTCAGTGCCGACGCCAGAATCTTGACGATCACTGTGCGAAGCCGAACCCCTCTGGGATTGTGGTGTACCGCCGCGATCGCTGCATCCGTGCCGTGTCCCTCGGCGTCGGGCGCGATCGAAAAGACCATGATGGCCCCCAGCAGCGCTCCGCCGGCGGCGACCAATGGAATCGCCCACGGCCGAGAAAAAGAAGCGGACGCGAGGTGTCCGCCCTCGCTGACGGGTTCGGGGACGTGGTACCCCGCCATCACTTGGAGAAAGACGTAGGTCGCCAGACGCAGAGCGTCGTAGAACACCACCGCGCCCAACCCGGCAACGACGCCGACGAGGCTTCCCAGCACCAACCACTTTTGTGTGTAGGTGGCCGTGTCCAGCCACCGCGAGACTCGAACCTGCAGGTTTCGTGTGCGTCGCCCCCTCGACCCGTGAGCGAGGATCGTCACTACAAGTCCCACCCCGTGGTCCAGTCCTGTTCAGGCACTTCGCCCGCCGCCTCGGCGAAATGGCGCAGGGCTCGTACCAACACGTCTCGCTCGTCGCTCGGTACGGCGTCGATGATCTTGCCGATCTCGCGGCGACGACGAGCCGTCACCGCGCTCACCAAGTCGAGTCCCGATGGGGAGAGCGCGAGTCGCACCTGTCGACGATCTCCTCGCTCAGATCGTCTCACGATGAGCTTCTTCTTCACGAGTCGATCGCACATCCGGGTGGCCGTGGCCGGCGTGACTCCGACTGCTTCGGCAAGACCAGCCGCATTCTGCGGGCCTCGAGAGGCCAGAACGACGAGTGATCGATACTGCGTCAACGTGACTTCCTCGGCGAAGTCCGCCAGCGACCGAGCGGCAACGGCGACCAAGACTCGGCTCGCCGACAAGACCGAATCGACCACCGAGTCCGTACGATCACGAGATAGATTCATATGCTAACTATTGTAGTGCGCAATAACGCTGTATCCCTTTGAAACCGATGTGATCAGCCGCCCACAAGTGATCTCTCACTCGGGCAAACCGCCGCTGAACAGACCACCGGCCACCGAGGATCTCCACCAGCCTCGCGGTGTCGTCGCACTGCAGTAGTCGCCGGAAAAACTGGAATGCACGGAGATGAATCCTGGTACCGTCCAACGTGACGCACTGGAGCGGGTCCGCTGCGGAGGAAGGAAACGTCATCATGGGACTGTCACTGGGCGACACTGCGCCGGACTTCACCGCGGAAACAACTGAGGGAAGCATCAGTTTTCACGACTGGCTGGGTGACTCATGGGGAGTGCTCTTTTCGCACCCCAAGGACTTCACCCCGATCTGCACGACGGAGCTCGGCTATGTCGCCTCCATCAAGCCCGAGTTCGACAAGCGCGGCGTCAAAGTCATCGGACTCTCGGTCGACTCGTCGGATCGCCACGAACTGTGGGCCGACGACATCGAAAAGACCCAAGGTACTCGGCCGAACTTTCCCATGATCAGCGACACCGACTTCAACGTCTCCAAGCTCTATGGCATGCTGCCCGCGAGTACGTCGGGTGACGCCGAGTCGCGCACGCCAGCCGACAACCAGACCGTGCGCAACGTCTTTGTGATTGGCCCGGACAAGAAGGTCAAGCTAGTCATGATCTATCCCATGACGACCGGTCGCAACTTCGACGAGGTGCTGCGGGTCATCGACTCCATGCAACTCACCGCCGCCCACCGCGTCGCCACGCCGGTCAACTGGAAGCAGGGCGAGGACGTCGTCATCACGGGTGCGGTGTCCAACGATGAGGCCAAGGAGATTTACGGCACCTGGAAGGAACCAGTTTCGTACCTTCGCATCGTGCCCCAGCCCAAATAAAAGGCTCCCCCGTCGTCTCGCGTCGGAGAAGGAAGTAGACAATCACGACCCGCGAACGCGGCGTCGTAAGGGGGGCTCATGAAGCGAGTGCTGGTTCTGGGTGCGGGCTTCGGCGGTCTCGAGATAGCGGCGAGTCTTTCTGAAGCGTTCGGCGATGGGATCGAGGTAGTTCTCGTTGACCAATCCGATCACTTCGTCTTTGGGTTCTCCAAGCTCGACGTCATGTTCGGGCGCACGATCCCTACGGCCGTTCGCCACTACTACCGCGACATCGCCAAGCCCGGCGTGCGCTTTGTGCAGGCTTCGGTACTCTCGATCGACCCTGCGACGCGAAGCGTGGAGACGAGCGCCGGTCACTTCGACGCTGACGTGATGGTCGTGGCACTGGGCGCTGACCTGGACCCAGCGGCCACCCCGGGGCTGGTTGAAGTGGGTCACGAGTTCTACAGCGTGGCGGGCGCGTTCGCGTTGCGCGACGTCCTCGCCGACTTCTCCGGCGGTCACGTCGTCGTCGGGGTGACGTCGACGCCCTTTAAGTGTCCGCCCGCACCCAGCGAGACCGCCTTGATGGTGCACGACTTTCTGGTGGAGCGAGGGATCCGTGATCGCTCGCAAATCTCGTTGGTGTCACCGCTGCCCGTACCGATCCCGCCCTCTCCCGCGGCGTCCGACGCCTTGCTCGTCGCCTTCGCCGAGCGCGAGATCAAGTGGTACCCCGGAGCGCTCATTCGCGAACTCGACCCGGCGACGAAGACGGCACGTTTCGCCGACGGCTCCGAACTGGCCTTTGATCTCTTCCTGGGTGTCCCAACCCACCGCGTTCCCGCGGTCGTGGCGGAGTCGGGCATGGCAGTTGACGGTTGGATACCCGTCAACCCGCTCACCTTGGAGACGTCGTTTCCTGGGATCTATGCCGTCGGTGACGTCACGAGCGTCGGCACACCGAAGGCGGGCGTCTTCTCCGAGCGTCAAGCTTCGGTCGCGACCCAGCACATCATCGCGCTACTCGGCGACACGTCGTCGTCGGCCGCGTACGACGGGTACGGCCTGTGCTACCTCGAGTTCGGGCATCATCAAGTCGCCCGAGTGGAAGTCACCTTCATGAGTGGACAGTCACCCCACGGCACGTACGCCGAGCCGTCGTCGGCGATCGCCGCGGAAAAGGGCGCCTACGGAGCGAGTCGAATTCAACGGTGGTTCGATCGGTCGTGGACGACGTTGCCGGTGGACGCCTGAGTCGCAAGATTCATCTGGCCGTTCGCGTACGTGATATCCGTCGGGTAGACCGAGTGGTTATGGGAACGGCGAAACTTCTGGCGGCGATGAGCGTTCTGGCCGCAGCAACGACGTTTCTCGTGATCCAACCCGCCGACGCTGCGATCCACGCGTCCGCGATCAGCCAGGTGTGGACCGAGCCCGAAAGTGGTTACGGCTTCATCGACGCAGCCATTGAACGGGCTCACACGAGCATTGATCTGTCGATGTACGAACTGTCCGATCCCATCGTCGAAGCGGACCTCGTTGCCCGGGCTCGAGCGGGAGTAGACGTTCGCGTCATTCTGAACTCCGCCTATTACGGAGCCAGTGAGAACGCCAATGCGGCGGCCACCTTGCGCGCAGGATCCGTCCACGTCGTGTGGGCACCATCCGATCAGATCTTTCACGCGAAGTACCTCGTCGTCGACAACGCGACTGCCTACATCGGCACGGGAAACTTCGTGCCCGCGGACTACGCCTCCACGCGCGATTTCTGGGTCAGCGATACTCGAAGATCTGACGTGTCGGCCATCGTCGCGACGTTTGACAGCGACTTCGTCGGGCGTTCAGTGAACCACCAAGCCGGTGGCCTGGTGTGGAGTCCCGGTTCCACGGGTGCACTGATCACTCTCATCGACTCGGCGCGTCACAGCGTGCTGGTCGAGAACGAGGAGATGGACTCGACCCCGATCGAGAGTGCCCTCATGTCGGCCGCCCATCGCGGCGTCGATGTCGAGGTGGCGATGACCGAGGACTCGGAGTGGACGAGCGCGCTTGATCGACTGGCCTCAGCGGGGTGCGCGTGCGCCTCCTGAGCGAGTCCCAGGTCTACATACACGCCAAGGTCATCTGCGTGGACTGTGTTGGTGACGCCGGCACCGTCTTTCTCGGCAGCGAGAACTTTTCAACGTCGTCCCTGTCGTACAACCGCGAGCTCGGCGTCATCACAACCTCGGGAGCCGCGGTAGGAGCAGTGCGCCGCGCGTTCGACGCGGACTTTGCCGCGGGCACTCCCCTGCACGCGCCCTCGACCGCACCGGTCACGTCGAGTGGCGGCGGTCACCATCACGTCGATCGTGAGTTCCGTCCGTCCCGGGAGCTACGAGACGCTGAGCGCCCACGCGTCACGAGCTAACGAGATCTGCACACTTTCGGTGGTCTTGCCGAGCGGGTACGCCAGCGAAGCGAGTGGGCTCGGTTCGGCTCCAACCAACGCGGCGGGCAATGTCACGTGGAACTGGCGGATCGGCACGAGCACCGACCCCGGTACGGCCCGGGCGACCGTCGCCTGCGCGAGCGGCACCGCGGCGCACCTTCACGATCACCTGAGTGGGCGTCGCTCTAGTGGCCGGGCATCCACGGCGACTGCCATGGCACGTGTCCGCGCGTGAGATCGTTGGCCGCGCTCGGACCCCACGAGCCCTCCTCGTACGACACGCTCTCGGGCGGGTGGTCGATCAATGGCTGCAGGATGCGCCACGTCTCTTCGACGGCGTCCTCGCGCGTGAACAGCGAACGATCACCGGCCAGCGCGTCGTGAAAGAGCCGCTCGTAAGGTCCGGGCGGTCGCCCGAGCTCCTCGGCGAAGGGCAGGTCGAGGTGCACGGTGCGCGTCGCCGAGCCGTTGGCGTCCTTCGAGAGAATCAACAGCCGCACCGCGGCGTCGGGGTCGATGCGAATGATGATCTGGTTGGGCTCGGTGTGCTGGGGCGTATTCAGAAACTGAGAGCGCGGCGGACGCTTGAGGACGAGTCGCACTTCGGTCACCTTCACGGGAGTTCTTTGCCCGCACGGATAAAGAACGGCACGCCCGACCAACGCCAGTTGTCGATGCCCAGACGCAGCGCGACGAACGTCTCGGTGTCCGATCCCTCCTTCACCCCGGCACGCGCTGATAGCCCGTCGTACTGACCGCGCACGCAGCTGGCTGGGCTCGATGCTGGCGATCGAGCGAAAGACGTCGACCTTCTTGTCCCAGAGCGCGGTCGGTCCGGGCCCCACGGGTGCTTCCATCGCCACCAGGGCGATGAGTTGGAACAGGTGATTCTGCACCACGTCGCGCAGCGCTCCCACCGGGTCGTAGAACGCCCCGCGGTCATCGACCCCGAAGTTCTCGGCCATCGTGACGTACACGCCCGAGACGTGGTCGCGATTCCACACCGGTTCGAGCAACGCGTTGGCGAATCGTCAGGTGCGTGATATCACCAACGGGCTGCTTGCCCAAGAAGTGGTCGACGCGCAGAATCTGGTTCTCGTTCAACACCTGCGTGCAGTTCATCATTGAGGGCGCGACCGCGGACGCCAGGTCGTGACCGAACGGCTTCTCGACCATGACCGTGGCTCCCTCGACGAGGTTGGCCTTGGCCAGAGAGTTCACGACGGGCGCGAAGAGAAAGGGCGGGATCTCGAGGTAGTACAGCGGGTGCTTCGCCTTGCCGAGGGCTGTGGCCAGTGCGGCGTACGTGGCGTCGTCGTTAAAGTCGCCGTGCACGTAGCTGATCGCGCGCGCGAGTCGATCGAAGACTTCGTTCTTAACCGTCTCGCCGCACGCAGAAGACCCGCGTGCATCGCGTCGCGCAACTGGTCGATCGACCAGTCGTTGACCGCGACGCCGATGATCGGACAGCTCCAGCTACCTTGGCGGCTTCCATCCGGTAGAGCGCCTGGAAGGTCATCTTCTTCGCGAGGTCGCCGGTGATGCCAAAAATGACCAGGGCGTCGGCCTTGCTCAGTTCGTATTCACTCACCGTTCACCTTTCATTTCGCTTCGTTGAGACTCTTGGCCACCGTAGCGGACCGATTCCGACTCATTACTATCGACGTCATGTCGCGACGTCTGATCCCCCTAGCGCAGATAGGCGTGCTCACGTGCCTCGCGATCGCGGCACTGGTCGTGTCCATCAACACCGAGGGGCGCACCATCGAGCCGAAGAAGCACACGACGTCGAGTCCGCGATTGCCCATTGGCTCACCTCAGTACGGCTTCGGTGGCTACCAGCTCTACCCCGGCCAGCCGGTGGCGAGCGTGAGCGGTCAGTGGACGGTGCCGACGATCGCGAGCAACTCCGACGAGGGAGACGCCTCAACCTGGATCGGCGCGCAAGCCGACAACGGCGCCTTCGCCCAGGTCGGCACGGTCGAGAACCGACTGGCCCACGATCAGTACTACGCGTTCTGGAGCAGCACGGCCAAGCAGTTCATCCCGATCAATCTGCTCGCCGTCAAACCGGGCGATGACGTGAAGGCGCACATGGCGATGACGTCAAGCGGTTGGGCGTTGACCCTGTCGGACCTCACCTCAGGGACCTCCAAGACGGTGAACACCAAGTACGGATCGAACGACACCTTCAACTCGTGCGAGTGGTTCCAAGAAAACCCGGTGTACTCCCAGTTCGTGCACACCAACTACCCGAGCCTGTCGTCGGTGGTGTTTCGCGACATGAAGTTAAACGACTCGATCCCCCAGTTCAACTACGCCGACGCCCAGACTCTCTCGACGTACAACGACACCTTCTACGTGCCCACTCACGTGCATCGCGATCGCTTCACGTTGGTGCCAGCGACGGGTAGCGCGCTCACCTTCCTCTCCGACGTGTACCTCAGTGACCAACTGGGATCGGATTTCTTCGAGTCGGCCACGCAGGGCATCGAACCTGGCAACATCGTGACCAACACCTACATCGCCGGACTCGGATTGGATCTACCGATCCTGAAATCCCAGAGCTGGCCCCATCACGTCGCCAAGGCGATGAAGCACTACATCAAGACCGAAGAGCACTTAGAGACGTACATGCAGACGTGGATGGATGAACCTCCGGCCGAACGATCGGGCAACCTGGCCAACGTGCAGTACCAACTCTTCAACGCGGACCACGTCGCCGACAAAGTGCGCGCCCTCTTGGGGCTGCCTCCCATTTACGGTTAATTGGCGCGACGGCGACCAAAGAGAGATTCTGCTTAACTGACCCCGTGCAAGAAGCCCGGCTAATCCTCACGTGCGGGCTACCGGGAGCGGGAAAGACCACACTCGCAAGGCGATTGGCCGAGGAGCGGGGCGCCGTGCGCCTCACCAAGGATGAATGGCAGATTGCCCTCGGCTCTAACCCATGGGATGAGCCGGTTCGAGAAATGCTCGAACGTGAACTCTGGCGACTTGCCCAACAGATTTTGCGACGTGGTCTGAGCGTCGTCCTTGATTTCGGGCTCTGGGCTCGAATCGAGCGTGATGAGTTCAGAACTGCTGCCCGCGACCTTGGGGTGGGCGTCGAACTGCATTATCTCGATGCGCCCGTCGACGAACTGTGGCGGCGTATCGACGTACGAAACTCGGAACCTCCCTGGAACGGCTACCCAATAAGTCGCGCCCACCTAGATGAGTGGGCTGCGACTTTTCAAGCACCTGATGCTCACGAACTGGCGTTATTCGATCTCCCACCAAGGTCAAACTGACTCGAGACTCTCGCGTCACGAGCCTCCCGTAATGTAGATCGGTGAAAAGAAAACTCGCCGTCATCGAGTTGCTGAAGCATCGCGAACCGCGGTCTGTTGATCACGGGTCAGGCGATCTCCAACTTTGGCGACGGCGTCGCCAACGTGGCTCTCACGTTGCTCGTTCTTGACACCACCCACAGCGTGACGGCTCTCGGATGGTTCGCCGCCGCCCGCATGACCCCTCAGATCATTTTCCTGTTGATCGGCGGAGCGATCGTCGACCGATTCTCCCGCCGAGCTGCTGCTCATCCTCTCGGACACCGTGCGCGCGGTCTTGACCGGCCGGGATCGTGTCTCGCCTTGTTGACGCACTCGCTTCACTACTCGGAATTGATCGTCTTTGCCGTCATCTTCGGCTGCTTCGATGCTCTCTTCTACCCGTGCATCGCCGCCTTCACGCCCGAGATCATCGGCGAGGAATCTCCTGCCCGCCATGAACGCGGTGCGGCCGCTGGCCAACACCCTGATGGGCAACACGATTGGACCGGCCGTCGGTGGACTGCTCGCCGCGTTCAGTACCAGCTCGCCATCGGCATCGACTGCGCCACGTTCGTGGTGAGCGCGATCGCCCTGTACTCTCATGAAAGCCACGCCCAAGCCCCCGCAAAGAGGGCTCCACCGTGATCGGCGACATCAAAGAAGGCCTGCACTACGTCGTGCACACTCGGTGGCTGTGGACCACGTCGGTGTCGGTGACACTCGTCAACGCCTTCGTCCTCACCCCCATGTTCGTGCTCATCCCCTACTTCTTTCGCCACAACCTGCACCTCGGCAAGGACTACGTCGGATTTGCCGTCGCGGCGGCGGGTGTCTCGGGGGCGACTCGGGGCACTGATCGTCGCCAACCTGCGCATGCCCAAGCGACGGATTCGCATGATGTGGACCTACTGGTCGATCGGTTCGATGACCGCCCTGGTCATGGGCATCGCCACCAACTTCTGGGAGAGTCGATATCTTTCCCATCGTCGTCTCGCCGATGATCATCTTTGGCAACGTCATCTTTGAGTCCATGATGCAGAGCGAGGTTCCGCGCGAACTTCTCGGCGCGCGTCAGTTCGGTCGACTGGTTTGTCTCGCTCGGCGTGGCTGCCGATCGGGCTCGTGTTGCGAGTCAGGTGGCCAACGTCATCGGCGTGCGGGCGTACTTCGTGGTCTTCAGCATCATCTGCGTCGTACCGGGCATATGGATCATCGTCTCCGAAGCGAATCAACGCTATCGACGCCGACCGGGTTCACCCAAAGGCAGTTTTGGAGCCGTAGCCAGGGAGAGTCCCACCACGCGCGCGCCCTTGCGCGCCTCGCCCGGAAAGATCAGGTCGGGACGAAACGAGCGACCCTTGGCTTCGCCCACGCGACCACCGCGAACTTCCACCCACTCATCGCCGGTCGCCTCGTTCACGACGTGGGCGACGAAGGTCCAAGTCTGGCGTCGTCTCCTTGGGCGCGTTCACCACCACCGGATCGCCGTCACGAACCCCATTCCACGGTGCTCGATCGCACGATCTGCCCGCGGCGAACGGATCGGGCTTCTTCGCATCCCTCCATTGTGGCCGATCCTCGCGACGTCACAGGCGTGACCTAGCGTTTTGTACATGGCCTTTACCCAACCGCTCCCCCAGTCGCTCTCGCCCTCGCGCCTGTCCGACTTTCAGGCCTGTCCGCGTCGCTATCAGCACGCCTCGATCGATCGCATCCCCCAGCCCGCGACTTACGCGACGGCCAAGGGTCGATTCGTGCACTTCGTGTTTGAACACCTCCTCCAGTTCCCCAGCCACGAGCGCACCATTGAACGCGCTCGCGCACTTCGTGCCGAGCGCCGAAGACGAGATCCTGACCGAGGACGTTCGGCGCGACATCGCTCTCGATGACGCGATGAAGGCGCGACTGCTCCAGGAGACCGACGCGATCATTCGTTCGCTACTTCGAGATGGAAGACCCGCGCGACGTCCAGCACGAAGGCGTGGAACTGCGCATCGGCGTCGACGTGAAAGGTGCCCCGCTCTATGGCATCTTGGACCGACTCGACCGCGACGAGGACGGTTCGCTCACCATCGTCGACTACAAGACCGGCGGTCTGCCCAATCGCAACTACGACAGTCAGACCTTCGCCAACGCCGAACTCTACGCCGCGCTCTGTCGAGGCCCAGCTCGGCGAACGACCGACCAAGATACGCCTGATGTACGTCGCGCACGGGCAGTCGATCGAACGACCGGTGTCCGACGTGGTCGTGAACGCGCGGGCGCAGGCGGCCGCGCGGCGTGGTCGCGCATCACGCGCTACTACGACGACGGGGACTTTCCCGCCACCCCCTCGACTGAACGCCTGTCGATTCTGCGCGTTCAAGGACCTGCTGCCGCGCGAACGGGGTGGCCGTCCCAGGACGATAAATCCCTAGGCTGGCGTGGTGCTGAGCCTTTCAACTCTCCTACGACTACCGCTGTCCCTTCGCGAAGAACATTCACCTGCACGTGATCGCGGCCCTTGCGCGCGGGCGCCGACTTCGACGTGACGTTCGTGCCCTGGACGATGAGCCAGGGCTACCGCGACGACGGGCGCCCGACGACCTGGGACGACCCGGCCCGCGATCCCGCACATCTCGCCCTCGCCGTCAGCACGTCGATGCACAACCTCATGCCCGAGAGATTCCTCGACGTGCACGAGGCGCTGTTTCGCGCGCGTCACGACCGAGCCATTCGACTCGTCACCGAGTCGGAGATCGCGACGGCGCTCGAGGGAGTTGATCTCGACCTCGCGCCATCTTCGAAGACGTCGCCTCGCGTCGTCCCTACAAGGTCATCGGCGAGTGTTTCCGAGAGTTCGAGCGCTACGAGGCCTTCGGCGTGCCGACGTTCGTCGTGGACGGCGACGCGACCTTCGTGCGCTACATGAATCCTCCGACCGATGACCCTCAGGCGTCGATCGCCGTGATTGAGTCCCTGGTCACTCTCATGAGTGATCAGAGTGCCCTGAATGAGTTCAAGCACACCAAAGTCGCGATGTAGAGCGCAGTTCAGACCGGACCCTCTTTTCCTCGCCAGTAACGTCTCGGTCATGACAAACGACACATCTCGCGCGCTCACCCGCGTCGGTGTCGTGGGCGCCGGACAACTCGCGCACATGATGGGTGAAGGCGCGAGCGACCTCGGACTCACCCTCACGGTTCTCGCCAACTCGCCCGACGACTCGGCCACGACGACCATCGAGGACGTGGTGATCGGCGCCGCGACCGACATCGACGCGATTCGCCGACTTGGCCGAGCGAGTCGAGGTCATCACCTTCGACCACGAACTGGTGGATCTCGAAGTTCTAGAAGCCCTCGAGGCCGACGGCGTGGTCCTTCGCCCGAGCGCCCAAGCCCTCCGCTTCGCCGTCGATAAGGCGTTTCAGCGACGCGCCTTTCGACAGACAACCTCCCGTGCCACGATTTCTGGTCGTTCGTTCGTCGATCGACGACGACTCTGGCGGTTTTCTCGACGAGATCGGAGACGCCTCCGTGGTGAAGGCCGCCCGCGGCGGCTACGACGGACGTGGCGTGGCGTTCGCCGACGAACCGCGAGGACTCCCTCGCCCTCATCGACGAGTTGGCCCGGTCGGCGAGGTCGTCGTGGAAGAGCGACTCGATCTTCGCAGCGAGGTCGCCCAACTCGTGGCGCGCACAGCCGACGGCGAGATGAGTTTCTTTCCGGTCGTGACGACCGTCCAGCGTGACGGGATGTGCGCCGAGGTGCGCTACCCCAGTGAACTCGACGAGCGCACCCGCGCCGAGGCCCAGCGTCTCAGCACCGCCGTCGCGTCACTCGTCCGGGAGTGGGCATCATGGCGATCGAGTATTTCGTGACCGCCGAGGGTCTCTCTCATCAACGAGGTCGCCCTTCGACCCCACAACAGCGGCCATTGGTCGATCGAGGGGGCCACGACCAGCCAGTTCGCCCAGCACCTGCGATGCGTGAGTGGACTTCCCCTTGGGCCTGTTGAAGACCCGAGCCCTACTTCGCGGTCATGGTCAACGTGGTGGGTGCCCGCGATCCCGGCTCGCTCGACGCGGCGCGACAGGTCGACGGTGTCTACGTACACGACTACGGCAAATCGTGGCGACCCGGGCGCAAACTCGGCCACGTGACGGCCCTCGGTGATGAGCCGCGCGGACCTCACGTGAGAGCATGGGAGAGTGCCCGCGCGTACGGCACGGTAACTCAGGAGGCGTAGTGCAACCAGTCGTCGGCATCGTGATGGGCTCGTCCTCGGACCTTGAGGTGATGAACGACGCGGCCACGACGCTCGCGCGCTTTCACGTCGAGCACGAGTTGCGCGTGGTCTCGGCTCATCGCACGCCCGAGGCGATGCTGGAGTACGCGAGTGGCGCCCACGGACGCGGGCTCAAAGTCATCATCGCCGGCGCCGGCGGTGCGGCGCACTTGCCCGGCATGTTGGCCTCCTCCACCACGCTGCCGGTGATCGGCGTACCGGTGGCCCTCGCCCGCCTGGACGGACTCGACTCGCTGCTTTCGATCGTTCAGATGCCCCGCGGCGTGCCCGTCGCCACCGTGGCGATCAACGGCGCGACCAACGCCGCGCTGTTGGCGCTTCGCATTCTCGCCACCGCGGATGCGTCTCTCGCCGATCAGTTGGAGAGTTATCGCCTCGAACTCGGCGCGGAAGCCCGCTCACAGGACACAGATTTACCAAGATTTTAGGATTCACAGACGTCACGCGCACTCTGTGCGTCGAACTCCTCGCATCAGTTGGCTCTAGTCTGGTCACGTAGCAAAAGGAGGCCCACGTGGGCATTTTGAAGCGAGCACAGGGTATCTTTCAGGCCAAGGCCAACAGCGCCCTTGACAAGGCCGAGGATCCTCGCCAAACGCTCGATTACTCGTACGAACAACAGTTGGAGAACCTGACCAAGGTGAAGCGCGCGGTGGCGGACGTCGCTACGGCGAAGAAGCGAATTGAGATCCAGGCCGAGACGCTGAAGAGCCAGGGCGACAAGCTGGCCGAGCAGGCGAAGGCCGCTCTCGGCACAAGGCAACGAGCCTTTGGCCCGCGAGGCTCTCACCCGCCGTGAGGCCATTGCCAGCCAACTCAAGGACCTCGAGACTCAACACGCGTCCGTCGACGATCAACTTCAGAAGCTCGAAGCGACCGCGACCAAGTTGCAGACCGAGATCGAGGCGTTCCGCACCAGGAAAGAGACCATCAAGGCGACCTACACCGCGGCCGAGGCGTCGGCGCACGTGAACGAGGCCGTGAGCGGTATCTCGACCTCCATGGGTGACGCCGGCGCAGCCATGCAACGAGCCCAAGACAAGGTCGCCTCAGATGCAGGCGCGCAGTGGCGCGCTGGACGAGTTGTTGGCCTCAGGCGCCCTGACCGACCTCACCGAATACGAACGACGACATCCAGGCCCAACTCGACAAGGCGTCCTGCCCAGTCCGACATCGACGCACAGCTCGCGGCCCTGAAGGCCACCGGTACGACAACTCAACTGCCCGCGGGAACGAGCGACGCCCCCGCAGAAGCGCCGACCGAAAGTAACTAGCCGTGGCAACAACCAAGATTGAGACGGACCACAAGTTAAACGTCCGCATGTTCATCACGGGTCTCGCGCTCGTGGCGCTCTACGCCATCATCGTGTCGGTCATGATCAGCCTGGGCGTCTCGCTCGTGCTGGTGATC
This sequence comes from uncultured Acidimicrobiaceae bacterium, assembly GCA_963840595.1. GTDB lineage: Bacteria > Actinomycetota > Acidimicrobiia > Acidimicrobiales > RAAP-2 > RAAP-2. The sequence goes on along the minus strand of CAWIZQ010000003.1, from coordinate 14,501 downwards.
GTCATCGCGGGCGGGCTGCTCTTTTCTCGCAGTACTTCTTCTCGGACAAGATCGCGATGTTCTCGATGCACGCGCACGAGGTCACGCCCCAACAAGAGCCCAAGCTTCACGAGATCGTCGACCGGCTGTGCCTGCTCGCCAACATGCAAAAGCCCCGCGTGGGCGTCTCCGAGATGGACATACCCAACGCCTTCGCCACCGGACGTAGCCCGAGTCACGCCGTGATCTGTGCCACGCGCGGATTGATGCAGCGGCTCAACGACGAAGAGCTCGAGGCCGTCTTGGCTCACGAACTCTGCCACGTGGCGCACCGCGACGTGGCGGTGATGACCATCGCCTCGGGCGTCGGACATGCTGGCGGGACTCATCAGTCGCATCGCGCTCTTTGGCACCATGTTTGGCGGCGGTGGCGCGTGGCGGACGGGGCGGTCAGAACGTTGTCCTGCTCGAGATGGCCACCATGCTCGTCTCTGATTGCTCGATCTACATCGTCGCCTACCTCTTGACCATGGCCCTCTCGCGATACCGCGAACTCGCCGCCGACCGCTCGGGCGCCATCTTGATTGGCAAGCCGAGCGTGCTGGCCAGTGCACTCGTGCACGTCACCGGCGACATGGGAAAGATTCCGCGCAATGACCTGCGCAAGACCGAAGGAATGAACGCCTTCTTCTTCGCGCCGGCCCTTGCCGGTGGCACCGCCGCGACGCTGTTCTCGACGCACCCGTCGCTCGAGGTTCGCCTCAACCAACTGGCCAAGTTGGAAAAAGAGCTCAACGGCTAGTGGGTCTACGCGACACGATCTTCGGGCGAACCAAACAAGCCGCCCCAAACCTCGACAATCTCTTCGCCCTCTCGACAGCGGCGCTCACCTTGGAAAGCGAACTCGACCTCGTCCCCTCGGGGCACGGCGGCCTGTGCTTCAAGGCGGGCAGTGGCGAAGGGCACTCTCACCACCGACGCGGACATCAAGGATCTCTTGAACTTTGACGAGACCAACGACAAAGTGACGTTCACCAAAGATGATCTTGGGTTTCGAGTGGCTGTTGGTCGCCGATCCCGATCTCGAGTCCCTCGTGACCCGCATTCACTCCGCCGACACGTCGATGGTGGAGCACGGACTGGGGGCGCGGCTACTCTGTGCCGTCTTTGGCTTCGTGCCCAAGACGCCGCCCGGCGAAGGGAGCGTGCGCCTCGTGTATCTGTTGAAGCAGGGAACGTTCTATCCCTTCGCGCCGACCGGTCCGGCTCAACGCAACAACGAACTCGAACTGCGCGTGCGTTCGTTTCTCAGCACCGACCTGCCGATCGAAAAGGACCTCTCGCGGTGGATGGCTCTGTGGAACGTGCCCGTCGACTAGGCGACGCCGTGATTGTCCCTCGTCCCGAGTAGGTTGAAGAGGAGACTGCGAGGTGCACATGAGTGACAGCACGAGAGTGTCGAACGAAGAGATCCCGATCAGTGACGACGAGCTGACCGAGCTGGCCCTCGCCGCCGATCCCGAGGCGCCCATCGATCTCGACGCGCAGCCCTGGCACTTCTCGACAGGGCTTCTCGCAGCAACTCCTGCCCGAGTGGTACATGCCGATACCGATGGCCCGCGGCCGAGGTCGGGGCTCCAGATCGCCGCCGTCTCAGTGGTCGTTGGCATGGTCGTCGTGTGCGCCTTCGGGCTCTGCATCACGTCAGGGTTCTTGCAGCTGGCCTAACCTACGGGTGAGTCATCTCCTCGGGGACGACCGCCGCGTCAAACTCCTCACCGGTCAAGAAATCCGAGCGCCAAGCGCGGCCTCGCGCAGTGTCATGCGCTCCTTGTGCGCCTTCTTCGCCACCAGGGCGGCCTTGTCGTAGCCGATGATCGGATTGAGCGCGGTGACCAGCATCAGCGAGTTGTTGAGGTGGTTCTGAATCTGCTCAAAGTTGGGCTCTAGGCCCTTCCACGCAGAACTCGCGGAACCGGTCACACGCGTCGGTCAAGAGATCGATCGAATTGCAGACGTTGTAGATGATGACGGGCTTGCACACGTTGAGCTCGAAGTTGCCCCTCGAGCCGCCGATTGCCGACCGCCGTGTCGTTGCCGAAGACCTGGACGCACGACCATGATCATGGCCTCGCTCTGAGTCGGGATTCACCTTGCCCGGCATGATCGAACTTCCCGGTTCGTTCTCGGGCAGTTGCAGTTCGCCCAGTCCCGAGCGCGGACCTGAACCGAGCCAGCGAAGATCCTCGGCGATCTTGGTGAGGCTCGTCGCCAGAGTCTTGATCGCGCCGTGGGCAAAGACCAGCGCGTCGTGCGCGGCCAGCGCCGCGAACTTATTCGGCGCCGTCACGAAGGGCTGATGAGTGAGCGAGGCGATCTCGGCCGCGACCCGCTCGCCGAACTCGGGGTGAGTGTTGAGTCCGGTGCCCACCGCCGTTCCGCCGGCCGCCAGTTCGTAGAGCCCCGGCAGAACCAGGTGGAGTCGATCGAGATCGGCGTCGAGTTGAGCGACGTAGCCCGAGAACTCCTGACCGAAGCGTCAGGGAACGGCGTCCATGAGATGCGTTCGCCCAATCTTGGTGACGTCGACGAAGGCCGTCGCCTTGACGTCGAGCGCGTCGCGCAGCCGCGTCACCGCGGGAATCGAGTCGGCCCGATGATCTCCATGACCGCCGCGATGTGCATCGCCGTCGGAAACGTGTCGTTCGACGACTGCGACATGTTCACGTCGTCGTTGGGGTGAATGGGTGACTTTGATCCCATGACGCCGCCCGCCATCTCGATCGCGCGATTCGAGATCACTTCGTTGACGTTCATGTTGGTCTGAGTCCCCGAACCGGTCTGCCAAATGCGAAGCGGAAACTCGTCGGCCAGCTTGCCGTCGATGACCTCGGCGGCGGCACGCTCGATGAGCGACGCCTTTTCGTCGTCCAGCTTTCCCAGTGCGTTGTTGACCCTCGCGGACGCAAGTTTCAAGACGCCAAACGCGGTGATCACCGCCGGCGGCATTGTCTCAGTGGCTGATCGCGAAATGGTGCAGACTCCGCTCGGTTTGCGCCCCCCAATAGTGATCGGCCGGCACCTCGATGGAGCCCATCGAGTCAGATTCGACGCGCACGTCACTCATTACCTCTCCTACTTCTTGTTGCTCTTCTTCGTTGACTTCTTCTTCGTCGCTTTGGCCGAGGACTTGGACGCCTTCGAACCTTTCTTCGCAGTCTTGGCGGTCTTCTTGGCGGTCACTTTCTTCGGAGTCTTCTTGACTACCTTCTTGACGGCCACCTTCTTCGGAGATTTCTTCGCAGTCTTTTTGGCCGCCGCCTTGGCGGTCTTCTTGGCCGACTTCGCCGCCACCTTCGCGGACTTCTTGGCTGCCTTGGCCGCCACCTTCGCTGACTTCTTGGCCGCCTTCTTGGACGACCTTCTTTCCCCAGCGGGTGCCGCCTTCTTCGCGGTCTTGACGGTCTTCTTCGCCGTGGCTTTCTGCGGCGGCCTTCTTCGCTGTCTTCTTGAGCGCTTTCGCGGCCTTCTTCGCCGTCGTCTTCGTCGCCTTCTTTGTCGCGCTGCTTGGCGGGGGCCTTCTTCGGTGCGCTCGTCGCCTTGGCGGCGCTCGGCACGGGCGCCGGGGTCGCGATCATCGGCAGCAAGTCAGCCCAGTCTGGACCCCGTCCTACAGAGCGATGCCCGCGATGACCACCTGCTCGCCACCGTCGACGTCCTCGGCGCGAGGACCGTCGCCAGCGCCCGGTACCTCGAGAAGCAGCGGGAGATTGCGAATCAGCGGATGGCCGATCAGCGTCGCGAGACCCCGTGTGCCGATCGTGCCCTCGCCGATGTTGGCGTGACGATCACGGTTTCCGCCGAGTTCGATCTTCGAGTCGTTGAAGTGGAAGCAGCGCAGGCGGTCTATGCCCACGCTCAGCTCGATCTCCTTGACCAGGCGCTCCGTCCCGGCGACCGTCGAGTAGTCAAAGCCACTCGCCCACAGGTGCTGTGTGTCGATACACAGTCCGAGCCGATCGTCGCTGTTGCAGGCGTCGATGAGGAGGTGGATCTCTTCGAGCGATGCGTCCGACGGTGCCTCCCGAGCCCGCCGCGTTCTCGATGAGTATCGGACACTCGGCCTACGCCCTCGGGCGTGGGGTCGGCCTCGGCCAGCGCGCGCTCGAACGCGTCGGCGATCTGGCGCACCACTTGATCGAAGCCCGCGCCGTGGTGCGAGCCCACGTGCAAGATGAGTCCGGACGATCCGATCCCCCGCGCCACGGACAGATTGTGGGTGAGGCACGCGACGGACTTCTCGTACAGCTCGAGATCGGCCGTGGCCAAGTTGATGAGGTAGGTCGCGTGACAGAACGTGTCGGTGATAGTGAGATTCTTCGCGGCCGCTTCGCGATAGCCGGCTAAGACGTCGGGCGCGTACTGCGAGGGCTTCCACATTCGAGGGCTCTGGGTGAAGATCTGGATGGACGTCGCTCCCATCTCCACGCCGAGTTCGAGGGACGGAACTAACTTGCCACCACCGCGTACATGCGCGCCTACGTTCATTACAGTAAAACTAGTAGGCCTTTTCCGATCGAATCACAGGAGTTTCATGACTGACACCTTCAGCCCCGCTTCACGGGCCATCTTCGACAAGAAGGTGCTCGCCCACGTCGCCAGCCTCGACGCCGACGGCGCGCCGAACGTCACTCCGGTGTGGGTGATGCTCGACGGTGACGACATCGTGATCAATACGGCACTCGGACGCGCCAAGGCGCGCAACCTCGCCTCCGACTCGCGAGTGGCCGTCTCGCTGATCGATCCCGATGATCCCCAGGCGAGCATCGCCGTTCGCGGCACCGTCGTGACGTTCACCACCGACGGCGCCGACGCCGTCATCGACGCCCTGGCCAAGAAGTACACCGGCCTCGACGAGTATCCGTACCGCACGCCGGGCGAGGTGCGCGTGACCGTGAAGATTCGACCCGACCGTATCTCGCGTCAGCCCGACTAGTCCTCGAAGTACGTCAACTCCGCGTCGCTGGGGCGCCTCACGAGGTACCTCGTGCAGCGTTCCCTCGGAGCTCGTGAGTTCGCGCGTTGTCGTAACTCCAGACGGTGAGCGGTCGCGGCGGCGCCGGTCGACTGAAGGCGTGGGTGCAGGGTCGCCACGGAGTTGGAGAAATTCACCTCGTCGCCGCTGAGAAGCACGCGCACGACGTCCGCGTGCTCACTGGCGCGATCGGCCGCCTCAATCACCACGTGGCGAAGGTTCGTCAAGACCGACAGTGTGCGCACGTCGCGCGCGACGATCTGGGCGCGATATCCCTCAGTGACGCGGAGCCAGACCCCCACCTCGCTGGTCAGCGCGTCGCTCCACGAGCCGAGAACGATGGCGGTATCGGCGTCGCTGCAGCGAAAGACGGGCGTGGCGTCGCTGAACTCGACCAGAGCGTTCCTCGACGCCCGCGACGCGACGACTCGAACGAGGCGCATCTCAGGGTTGAAGATCTTCTTTGGGCAGACGCTCGATGTTCACGTCGCGGAACGTGAGGATTCGCACCGACGGCACGAAGCGCGCCGCGCGGTACATGTCCCAGACCCACGCGTCGTGCAGGGTGATCTCGAGCAGCGTGGGGGTGGCGTTCGATTTCACCTCGACGGCCACGTCGTTGGCCAAGTAGAAGCGGCGATCGGTCTCGACCGCGAAGTCGAACATGCCGACTACGGCTTTGTACTCCTGGACTAACGCGAGTTCGAGGGTCGACTCGTAGTCGTCGAGCTCTTCTTCGCCCACCAGCGACTACGCGCGCTCGTTGACGCGAAGTTCCTTGATCTTGGCGGCGCGGCCGCGCAGTTCACGCAAGTAGTACAACTTGGCGCGTCGCACGTCACCGTACGAGTCGACTTCGATCTTGGCGATGGTCGGCGTGTGGACGGGGAAGGTGCGCTCCACCCCGACGCCGAAGCTGATCTTGCGAACGGTAAAGGTCTCCTGGACGCCCGAACCCTGGCGGCGGATCACCACGCCCTGGAAGACCTGGACGCGCTGGCGGGTGCCTTCGACGACGCGTACGTGCACCTTGACGGTGTCGCCGGGGCGGAAGGAGGGGATGTCGTCGCGTAGCGAATCGCGGTCGACAAGGTCGGTGGGGTTCATGAGAGCGGTCCCTTTCGGATCACAGGCTTTACGAGTTTAGCCGCTTCTCTCGACTTCATCCATTTCCGGGAATTCGTCGAGCAGGGCACGATCTTGCTCGCTCAGTCCCCCACGCCGTCGCGATCAGGTCGGGCCGACGCGCCAGCGTCACGCGCAGCGCCTGGGCCCGGCGCCAGCGCGCGATGCGTTCGTGGTTGCCCGAGAGAAGAACCTCGGGCACGCCACGGCCTCGCACGTCGGCCGGTTTGGTGTACTGGGGGTACTCCAAGAGCCCGTCGCTGAAGGACTCGATCCGTACTGGACGCGTCATTTCCGAGGCCCCCCGGCAAGAGGCGCACCACCGACTCGATGACGCACAGCGCCGCGAGTTCTCCGCCCGCCAACACGAAGTCGCCCAGTGAGATCTCGTCGTCCACCACCGAGTCGAGCGCGCGCTGATCGAATCCCTCGTAGCGGCCGCTCAGCAGGTAAAGCCCGATAGTGCACTCAGCTCCACGGCGACGTCGTGGGTGAAGACCCGACCCGACGGCGTCAGGGCGATCACCGGCCTCGCCAGATCGGGGATCGATTCGACGGTCGCGATGATGGGCTCGGCGCGCAGCACCATCCCCGCCCCGCCGCCAAAGGGCGTGTCGTCGACGCTTCGGTGCGGGTCGGTGGTGGCGTCGCGAAAGTCGTGCAGGTGCAGCTCAAAGACTCCTCGCTCACCGGCCCGCCCGAGCACCGAGGTCGTGACGTAGTTGCGCGATGCGCCTCGGGAAAGAGGGTCAAGACGTCAACGCGCACCGTCATTCGAAGAGTCCCTCGGGCGGATCAATGTCGACGCGCTGGTTCGCCTCGACTGCGACCACGAAGGTGAGAGGAACGAGCGCCCCGGTGTCGAGCACCATGAGGTCGCTCGCCGGATTGGCCTCGACGTCGACGACGACGCCGCGGCGCGACCGCACTGGCGTCAACGACCTCGGCCCCAAAGAGCTGATCGATCCAGATCACGCTGGCGTCCTCGATGCGCGGGCGCCGACAGCACGACACCGCGCCAGTGTTCGGCCTCTTCGCGCGTGGTGATGCGATCGAAGCGTCACGATGAAGCGCGTCTTTTGGTGAACCGCCGCGGCCACGACGACCAGTGGTCCACGATCGCTGAAAAGGGTGTTGCCCGCACGCGAGTCGCTCGACGCGATCGCTCCAGAGATCGACCAGGACCTGGCCGCGCAGTCCGTGGGCCTTGACGATGCGCCCGACCTCGAGCGTGGGACGCTCGTCGGACACGGTTAGTCGACGATGTCGACGGAGGTGGTCACGCCGTCACGCGCGCCCGCGGCGCCCACCAGTGCGCGAATGGACTGCGCGGTGCGACCGCGACGTCCGATGATGCGGCCCATGTCGTCTGGGTCCCACGCTGAGCGAGAGGATGACCTTGCCCTGGCGCTCGCTGACCTCGATCTCCACGGCGTCCGGGTCTTCGGCGAGCGACTTGGCGATGAACTCCAGCACCGCGGTCGCGGTGGCGGCCTTGTCGGTGCCGCCTCGTTGGCGTCGTCGTTGTCGTCCTGGTTCTCGTCGAAGTCGCCGGCGTCGTCGATGGTGTTGATGTCGCCCGCGACGTAGTCGTCCTGGGCGTCGCTCACTTCGCGGCCTTCGCGGCCTCGAACTGCTCGAGAGCCCCACTGACCTTCAAGAGCTTGGCGACGCGCTCGGTGGGCTGGGCCCCCTGGTTCAGCCAGCGCACGACCTTGTCGTTGTCGATCTTGAGCACCATCTCGGGCTCGGCGATGGAGAGGCCGCGGGGCTGATAGGTGCCGACGATCTCGAGAAAGGCGCCAGAACGGGCGCGACGGCTCTCCGCGGCGACGACGCGATAGGTGGGCTGCTTCTTCTTACCCATGCGCACCAAACGTAGTTTTACGGCCACAGCGAAATATCCCTTCGTACCTTTTTCGTCCCCACGCGAGACGGGCGATATACCCGAGCGTCAAAGTTTAGCGTTGTTTGGGAGGGGTAACTCTCCCGCCCTTCTTCTTCTTGTTTTTTCCACCGCGTGACGCCGCGGCGCTCGCCATCCCCGCGCCCAGCGCTTCAAAGCCGGCCGGCAACTCCTCGCCCTGGGCCTTCGCGCCGTGGGCGGCCATGATCGCCATGCGCCCGAGCCCGCCGGGCATCTGGGGCACGGTGCCGTTGCCCATCTGGCGCATCATCTTTCGCATCTCGCCGAACTGCTTGAGCAGTTGGTTCACCGCCGCGACGCTGGTGGCCGATCCTCGCGCGATGCGGGTGCGACGCGACCCGTCGATGATGGTCGGATCGCGACGCTCTTGCGGCGTCATCGAGCGCACGATCGCTTCCACGCGGGCGATCTCCCCCTCGTCGACGTTGTTGGCCGCGCTGCGCATCTCCTTGGTGACGCCCGGCATCAGTTTCATGATCCCGCCCAGTGATCCCATGCGACGCACCTGATTGAGTTGGGCGAGAAAGTCGTCCAACGTGAACGTGCCACTCATCATGCGCCCGGCCGACTCGGCCACGACGTCGGCGTCCATCGTGCGCTCGGCCTGTTCGATCAGTGAGAGAACGTCGCCCATGCCGAGGATGCGAGAGGCCATGCGCTCGGGGTAGAAGAGGTCGAAGTCCGCCATCTTCTCGCCGCTGGACGCGAAGACGACGGGTCGACCGACGACGCCGCGCGCCGAGAGCACCGCTCCCCCGCGCGCGTCGTAGTCGAGCTTGGTGACGATGAGTCCCGACAGTTCCAGCACGTCGTGGAAGCTTCGCGCGGTGTGCACCGCGTCTTGGCCGGTGACGGCGTCGATCACGAGGAACGTGTAGTGCGGCGAGGTCGCCGCGGAGATGGCGCGCACCTCATCCATGAGCGCCTCGTCGATGGCCAGACGTCCGGCGGTGTCGATGATCACGACGTCGCGACCCAGCCGCGCGGCTTCCTTCACGCCCGGCGCGCGACCTCGACGGGCGAACTCGGCTCCGAGAAGACGTCCACGCCAATCTGCGCCCCGAGCACGCGCAGCTGCTCGACCGCGGCGGGTCGCTGAAGGTCCGCCGCGATGAGGTACGGCTGGCGACCCTGCTGCTTGAACCAGTTGGCGAGCTTCGCCGCGGTGGTCGTCTTACCGGCGCCCTGGAGACCGGCGAGCAGCACGACCGTCGGGGGCTTGCGAGGCGTAGGTGACCTTGAGCGGCGTACCGCCCAGCACTTCGACGAGCTGCTCGTTGACGGCCTTGATGACCTGCTGGCCCGGGGAGAGGCTCTGGCTGAGCGCTTCGCCGCTGAGCCGTTCGCGCACCGCGTCGAGGAAGGCGCGCACCACGCCGAATTCGACGTCGGCTTCGAGCAGCGCGGAGCGCACGTCGGCGAGGGCCGTCGTCAAGGTCCGCGTCGCTCAGGCGCCCCTTCGAACGCAAGCGAGGAACTGAGGCGTTCGAGGCGTTCGCTGAGGGCGTCAAACATTCTTGAAAGTCTAGCGTTATGGCGCCGAGAAGCGAATCGACGAAGGCGTCGGGATCAAAGACGATCAGATCGTCGACCCCCTCGCCCACGCCCACGAACTTGACCGGGATTCCCAGGTCGCGCTCGATTGCGATGACGATGCCCCCGCGCGCCGTGCCGTCGAGTTTGGTGAGGACGATCCCGGTGACGGACGCCGCCGCGAGAAACTCGCGCGCCTGACTGAGCGCGTTCTGACCGGTCGTCGCGTCCAGCACCAACAGGGTCTCGACGACCTCTCCCGGTTCACGATCGGCCACGCGTCGAACTTTCGCGAGCTCATCGAGCAGGTTCGTGCTGTTCGCGCGACGTCCGGCCGTGTCGGCGAGCACGATGTCGATGCCGCGAGCGTTCGCCCGACCGATCGCGTCGTGCACCACCGAGCCAGGATCGGCTCCCTCGGTGGCGCGCACGATCTCCGCGTCCGTGCGCGTCGCCCACTGCTCGAGTTGGTCGGCCGCGGCGGCGCGAAAGGTGTCCCCCGCGGCGAGCAGGACGCTTCGACCCTCGTCGTGATTCCGCTTGGCCAGCTTGCCAATGGTCGTCGTCTTGCCCACGCCATTCACCCCGACGAACAACCACACCGGCACGCGACCGGCGCTGGCCGTGGCGGTCGTCGTCCGATCGCCGCCGACAGAGTCCTGAGCAAGATCGCGCGCAGCGCCGCCGCGACGCCCTCGGGCGCGCCGTTGGTCGCGCAGGTCGCCGAGCACCGAGTTGGTCATGGTGACGCCCGACGTCACTGCGCAGCAGCACTTCCTCGACCACGTTCGAGCTGCTCGGCGCTCACGCTCGCCCGTCCCCGACAGCGAGCGCACGCGATCGAAGACCCCCCTCGAGGACGCCAGGCGGGTCTCGAGCGACACGTCCTCAATAACCGGCATTGGCGCCGCGTCGCTCACCAGGACCTCGGGCATGGCCGCGCGAGGTGGGGCCACGAGGCCTCACGGTCGACGGCGTCGACGCCGCACGACGACGGTCGGTCGCCGGCGAGCACGACGACGACTGCCGAGTACGACGTAGAGGGCGATCACGCCGTTTCAACTTCCTTCGGTCGATTGACGCGCTGGCTGACCACCTTGGACGAGGCGCCCGGCACCATGGTGACGCCATAGAGCGCGTCGGCCGACTCCATCGTGCGCTTTTGGTGCGTCACGATCAGCAGCTGGGCGTCGTGGCGGAACTCGTCGACCAGGTTGAGGAAGCGTTGCAGGTTGACGTCGTCGAGCGCCGCCTCCACCTCGTCCATCAGATAGAAGGGCGACGGCCGTGAGCGAAAGACGGCGAAGAGAAACGCCAAGGGCGGCCATCGAGCGTTCGCCACCCGAGAGCAGCGAGATACGCCGGACGTTGCGTCCCATGGGACGAACTTCGATCTCGACGCCGGTGTTCAAGCGGATCCTCGGGTTCGCTCATATTGAGTCGACCCTGGCCCCCCGGAAAGAGCATGGCGATCAGCGATGAGAAGTGCTCGTTCACGTCGGCGAAGGCGGCCGTGAAGGTCTGCATGATCTCTTCATCCAGCGCTCGCAGCACCTCTTGCAGTTCGCGGCGCGCGTGGCGCACGTCACTGACCTGGGCGTCGAGTTCCTTGTAGCGATCTTCGAGGGCGGAGAACTCTTCGAGTGCGAGTGGGTTGATTGGACCGAGTGACGTGATGCGTGCTTCGAGTTCTGCGACGCGTGAGTCCAACGTCACGCCGTCGGGCAGGTCGACGTCGGGCGCGGGACCCATCTCGTGGGGCTCGACGCCGAGGTCGCGATGAATGAGTTCGTGAACGTTGGAGACCTTGACGACGAGTTCGGCCTGTTCGATCTCGTCGCGCCGCATGACCTCGCCGAGTTCGGCTGAGGCGCGCGTCGGCGTCGTGTCGAGCTTGGCGAACCTCTTCGAGCATTTCGGCACTCGCGCGAGTTGCCTCGAGCTGTTCGCGGTAGGTCGAGTCCATCGCTTCTTGGGCTACTCGAATCTCATCGGACGCTCGCTCGACGAGAGCGGCCAGGCGCCCCAAGGTCTGGATGTCGAACTCCAGCAGTTGACGCTTGTGGGCCGCCGCCTCGCGTTCACCCGTGCGACCCTCTAAGCGCTGTTCGATCTCGCCCTGTCGTTGTTCGATGAGACGACGACGTTCGGCGTAGCGGGTTTCGCGCTCCGCCAGGACACCTGAGCGCTCCTCGACCTCCGCGCGCGCGACGTCGTAGTCGACCGTCGCACTCGCGAGTAGCGCAGCCCGTTGAGCACTGTCTTGGACCGTCGCTTCGAGACCCGGCAGCGCGTCGCGCAAGAGCCCAAGTTCTTCGAGCAGCTGGTCGCGCTCTGAGACCAGGACACCCGCCTCGTTCGACAGGTGGTCGATGCTCGCCGCGAGCTCGGTGTGTTCGAGGGCGAAGCGATCCACCTCGGCGCGAATGCGCTCGATCTCTCCACGTACGTGCACCACGGCCGAGTTTGCGACATGGTGCCGCTCCTGCGCCAGGCTCAGGGCCGAGTCAGCCTGTTCGCGCCGCTCCCGCAGCGCGACTAGTGCCGCCGCGTGCTCGCTGGCTACTCGCGTGGCTTCATCGAGCGTTGTGCGGGTGACCACCGCGCGACCCGACGCGACGCGCCACCCCGAGGACGCGAATCGATCCCCCTCCAGCGTGACGATCGTGAGATCGGGATTCGCGAGTGCCACCTCAATGCCGGACTCCCAGTCACTGGCGATGAACGCCCGGGCAAACAGCGCATCGAGAACCCGCGACACGTGCGCGGGCGCGTGCAGCTCGCGCGTGCACCATGTCGCGCAACGCGCGGGTTCCCTTGGGCGTACTGGGCTTCGTCACGTCAACGTCGCCCACGGCCAGGATCAGTCCGGCGCCTCCCTCACGACGCAGCGCACCGAGAGCCGCGCGCGCCGAGTTCGTGCCGTCGACGACCATGGCGCCGACCGAGGCTCCCGCCGCGGACTCCACGGCTCGTTCGCATCCCGTGTCCACCTCAATGAGATCGAGGAACGAGCCAAGGACTCCCTCCAGACCGCCGAGAATCGCCCGACCGCCCTCGCCCGAGAATTCCTCCAAGGCTCGGGCCAATGTCTCGGCGCGCGCCTGGGCTCGCGAAGCGCGATCAGCCCCCTCGCCAAGCGCCTCGTCGGCCTCGCGACGCTCGCTCTGCGACTCTTCTTCGTAGCGAGCGGCTTCATCGAGAAGCTCCGTCGCGTCGTTGAGACTGCTCAGAGCGTCCGAGAGCCGTCCTGGGCGAGGCGGCGTGAGGCGCTCAGTGCACTGAGGCGGTTTCCCGCATCGTCGAGTCGCGCGCGCGCGCGACGTTCACCATCCTGAACTGAAGTGAAGGATCGTTCGACCAGACCGATCTGTTCGCGCACCGATCGAAGTGCCGCCTCGTCCTGTTCGAACGTGGTGGTGCCCAGACCATCGACGAGTTCGGCCGCTGCGGCCAGTCGCTCTCGCGACTCCGAGAGCTCCTCGCGCAGGGCGCCGAGTGATAACTCTTCGGATCTCAGCAGCTCGAGGTCACTGCTCAAACGCGCCGCGTCGGCCTCCAAGGTCGCGATGACGTTCTCGTCCGCCGAGGCGATGAGCGCCTGACGCAACGCGCGGTCGCGCTCTTGAATCACCGACGACGTACCGCGGGCTCGCTCCCCCAGTCCTTGCAGCGTTCCCAGGGCCGACGCCAGCACCTCTTCGCGCCGTGAAGCCATCTCGGCAGCGGCGGTCGTGGCTTGCGCGTCGAGGGTGACGAGTTCGTGACGCAGTTCGCGCTCGTGCACGGCCGACTCGTCAATCGCGAGTTCGAGTTCCTTGCGACGGTGCTCGAAGTGGCGCAGTCGCGACGAAAACAGAGCGTGACGCGTGTCGCGTAGTTCCGCTTCGACGTCGGAGTAACTGTCGAGCACTCGCGGCCTGGCGCTCGAGCGGGCGCATCTGTCGGCGCACTTCTCGCACGAGGTCGCCCAGTCGCTCCAGGTTCTCCTGGGTCTGAGCGAGGCGGCGTTCGGAACGTTCCTTACGACGGCGGTGCTTGAGGACACCTGCTGCCTCTTCGATCACCGCACGACGATTCTCGGAGTTCGACGAAAGGATGGAGTCCAGTTGACCCTGGCCAATGATCATGTGCTGCTGGCGGCCGACTCCCGAATCGCCGAGGAGTTCTTGCACGTCGAGCAGACGGCACGTGGTGCCGTTGATCGCGTAGTCGGAGTCGCCGTTGCGAAAAAGAGTTCGCGAAATCGTCACCTCCGCACCGTCGATGGGCAGGCGGGCCAGGGAGTTGTCGATGGTCAGGGCAACTTCGGCGCGACCGAGAGCGGCGCGGTTGGCCGTTCCCATGAAGATCACGTCGTCCATACGGGCACTGCGCAAGGCCCGGGTGCTCTGCGCGCCCAGAACCCAGGTGACCGCGTCCACGACGTTGGACTTGCCCGAGCCGTTCGGCCCCACCACGGCGGTGACCCCAGGCTCAAACTCCAACACCGTGGTATCAGCGAAGGATTTGAAGCCCTTCATGGTCAGCCGCTTTAAAAACACGCATTGACGCTACCAATCTTGGGCTCGAGTGCCGTTCTTAGGCCTGGCACTTTTCGCAGTAGAGGGTCGATCGTCCCCGTACCGTCTCCCGGCGAATCAACGCGCGACACTGCAGACAGGGCTGACCCTCGCGGTTGTACACCTGGTGGAACTGCTGGAACCCGCCCTTGGACCCGTCGGGGTCGACGAACTGCTCGTCGTCGAATGTCGAGCCGCCGTGCTTGATCGCATCAGTAAGAATCTCGCTGATGGCCCGGTGCAGTCGTCGGATCTCGATCGTGGAGAGTGACTCGGCCGGTCGGTCAAAGCGAAGCCCCGCCGCAAAAAGGATCTCATCAGAGTAGATGTTGCCGATTCC
>CAWIZQ010000002.1:0-305319 GCA_963840595.1 uncultured Acidimicrobiaceae bacterium | reverse complement strand
GCGTCCGAGAAGCTGCCGCCGGAGCCGTCCAGGTCCACGACGATCAGATCGGCCTTCCCTCCGGCGCACGGATCTCGGCCAGGGACGCGGCATCGCCTCGCTCCTGGTTGCGACCGCTGAGCACCACGTGGGCCCCCTCAGCGGCGAAGGCGACAGCTATGGCGGCGCCGATGTTGCTGGTCGAACCGGTGATCAGTGCCGCTTTGCCTTCGAGTCGTGAACCCATCGTTACCTCCGTTGTCATTTACCCTCGGTGCGGACCAGAAATGGACCGCGAGGTCCAAGACTACAGATAATGGACCGGTAGGTCCAGTCCAGGTAGGCTGGGAGCATGTCGTCGGATGCCAAGCTCACTCCGAAGGGGACCGCGACACGGCCCGCATAGTCGAGGCCGCCGCCGACCTGGTGCTGGCCCGCGGCGTGGGAGGAACAAGCCTCAACGACATCCGAGCCGGCACGGGCACGAGCAAAAGCCAGCTGTTCCACTACTTCCCGGGCGGCAAGAGCGACCTCGTCCGCGCCCTCGCAGACCTACAGACCGACCGCGTGCTGGATGCGCAACGGCCCTTCCTCGACGCACTGGACACCTGGGAAGCATGGGACGCCTGGCGCAATGCCGTCGTTGCCTACTACAGCTCCCAGCCATCGTGGGGTTGCCCGATCGGTGCGATGACCAGCGAGCTGATCGGCAGCGACCCCCTACTCGCCGTCGAGGTCACAGAACATATGGACCGCTGGCGGGGGTAACCTGCAGGCCGGCTTGACCCGCATGCTGGCCGCCGGTCTTTTCGCGCGGTGACGCGACCCAGAAACGCTCGCCCTCGCTACCTTCGCCTCCCTCCAGGGCGGACTACTCCTTGCGCAATCCATGCAATCTGCCAAGCCCCTTGCGGCAGCCCTTGAGCGCCGCGTGCTCACCGCACTGCGCAATGCAGCTCAGTCGACCTCCGCTCGCGCGATTCCTGCAAATTCTGAATGGACGGAACGGCCGGCCGGCTGGTCGGGTTCGATTCCCGATGGTCAACTTTCCGTCCACTTCGCGCCCAGCCCCCCTGCACTGCAAAGAATGTCGACTCGGGCTCGGGCGGTGCACCTCCCTGCCTGCCAGAATGGCGGTTGCAAACCCAAGCGACATAGAGGACCGTCATGGCGCCGAACGATAAGCAGGTTGAAGCGTGGAACGGAGGCGAGTCGGTGCACTACGTCGACCACGCTGACCGCTACGACCGTCAGCTCCTTCCGTTCACAGAGGCGCTCCTCAAGCAGGTCCGGACGGCTCCGCATCGATCGTTGCTCGACGTAGGCTGCGGCTGCGGCGGGCTCTCACCTTGGCTGCGGCCCGGATGGCTGACTCGACGGTAGGCCTCGACATCTCGGTGTCCCTAACGGACGTGGCGTCTGAGCGGGCTGGCGCAGCGGGCATCGACAACGTTGAGTTTGTTGTCGCCGACGCCCAGACCCACCATTTCATACCCGGCGCATTCGAGTTGGTAGTCAGCCAGTTCGGACTCATGTTCTTCGACGACCCGGCAGCGGCATTCTCGAACGTGCGACGCTCGCTTGCTCCTGACGGCCTGCTTGCGTTCGTCAGTTAACAGGGCCTCCCCGACAACGAATGGCTCACCGTCGTCGCCGAGGAAGTGGCGAAGTACGCTGACGTCCCCGAGTTCGGTGGCCTCGCAAAAGGGCCGGGGATGTTCGCCCTGAAGGATCAGAAAGAGACGACAGCGCTTCTCGAAGCCGCGGGATTCGCCGAGGTGGCCTTGGAGCCACTCGCACCGGACATACTCATCGGAGGGGGCGGCACGGTCGACCAATCGATGGACTTCCTCCTCGGGATGGGGATGGTTCGAGGTCTGGTGGGCTTTGCGGGGGCGGACGCGCACGACAAAGTGATCGAAGGTGTTCGCTCATCTCTCAGCGAACGGTACGAGCCCGGTGTCGGTGTGCGACTAGGCGCGGGTGCATTGCTCGTCACTGCACTCATGTAACTAGTTGGCGCCGTCATCGGAGCCGCAACCGCGCAATCGATGTTCAGCTAGTGGCGGGAACATTCGGGTTACAGACCCGACGAAGTGGCCGGTCAGGGCACCGTGCCTATGCACTGCATAGGCACGCGCCTACTCAATATCGGCGCGCCATCACCTGAGTCCCGAGAAATTCCCACTTTGGGCGACCTCCGGGTCCGGACCGAAGGTGGCAGGACGTTTTCGGTGCTCGCTGGCGCTGCCAGGAATGGTCCGGACCCTTGCATGCGGATGATTAGCCAGCAGAAAGAAGCTCGCTGAATTCGCTGGCAAGTGCACCAGCGCCATCACGGAGCTGAGCGAGGTTTGGTCCGTCGACGAGCAGGGACCGTGATGCGCTCGGAATTACCCGGTCGGGGCAGGCCGCAAAGACTCGGGCGACGTCAGCAGGGGTGGCTCCTTGCATGCCGACTCCCGGGGCTAGGAAGATTCCTTGGGCAGCGACGAGGTCGAGTTCCGGGCCCAAGAGAGTGGGGCCGATGACGGCTCCGATCGGTCCAACCTCGCCCGGTGCCAGGCGAGCATTCAGATCCGCTATGGCAACCAGGAGGTCCGCCTCCACGGTACGACCGCTGCTGGAGGTGGCGGACTGGACCGAACGGCCCTCAGGGTTTGACGAGCGCGTCACCACGAGCAGGCAGCTTCCGGCTTCGTGGGCGCGGGAGACGAAGGTGCCCATGGCGCCCAAGCCGAGGTAGGGATGGACGGTGAGGGCGTCAGCACCGAGGGGGGCGTCCGCCCCGAGGTCCGCCTGCGCCCTCACCCCGGCCACTGCCCCCGACGGGCCAACCGG
The DNA here is from genome assembly GCA_963840595.1 of uncultured Acidimicrobiaceae bacterium. Taxonomy (GTDB): domain Bacteria; phylum Actinomycetota; class Acidimicrobiia; order Acidimicrobiales; family RAAP-2; genus RAAP-2. The sequence goes on along the minus strand of CAWIZQ010000002.1, from coordinate 302,499 downwards.
TGTCGTGCTCCTGGCTGACGAGCAGCCCGGACTCCAGATTCTGGGCGACGGTGCCTATGGCTCCGGCGAGACGCTGAGCGCACTGGGCGAGGCCAAACACCGCCGGGCCATCAAGCCCTGGCCGATGTCCTCCGCGGTCACCGACGGATTCACGAGAGACGACTTCGTCGTGGATGAAGAAGCAGGGACCGCCGCATGCCCGGCGGGCCACACGGTCTCGATTTCCCGAGGCCGCTCCGCTTCGTTCCGAACCCACTGTCGCGAATGCCCTCTACGGGACCGATGCACTACCGCCAACCGGCCGGGTGCTCCGTCTCCATCGTAACGACAAAGAACTGATGGAATCCCGACGGGCATGGCGAGAGGGCGACTTCACCGAGGACTACCGCCGATGGCGACCGATGGTCGAGCGATCCATCGCCTGGTTGGTGGCCGACAATCACCGACGGGTCAGATTCCGAGGTATGGAGAGGAACCAACTCGGACTGTCGTTGCGCCTCGCCGCCATCAACCTCAGGAGGTTGCTCAACCTCGGCCTGGACTACGACGGCGAGTGGGCCCTAAGCACCCCATAAGGCCAGCCGCGCAAGCTCAGGCCGTCAAAAAGGGACCGCTCTTTGGGCATTGCCCACCTGGGTGGCCGACTTCAACCCTCTTCGTGTCGGCGCTTCGGTCGGACATGTCCTGAGCTTGCAAGGCCAACATACGCCTGAGACCCGTTTTGTTCAACAGTCTCCTAGAAACGGGCGCGGGTCGCCGAAGGCCAGCATCACCGCTCTGGGCTTGTGAACCAGCGCACGTTCGATGGTGTCCATGTCTACCGCCCAGCTCTGAAACCCGACACCCCAAGGCTTGTCGGTGCCCTCGGCAACGATCGGCAACTAGCGCTCCAGCCAATCCCGGTCACCGCTGCCGCCGCCGAGCAATCCGAGCCCTCCACCGTTAGAAACGGCCGCCGCCAACACACCACCGGCTGACCCGCCCATTGGGGCCAGCGCGATCGGGTGCCGCAACGAGAACAACTCAGTGAACTGCGTACGCAACGCCATGCCCGAATCATTGCCGAGCGGCGTCCCCGCTGTTGGCCAGCGCCTGCTCCACCAGCCGGCCCGGGCACGTGTCACTGGCCCAACGACATCCGGCTCAGCCAAGCTCATCTTCCGGGCAACGGCTCGAGTGCCCGCAGAGGATCCTTGAACGGTAAACTGTATGAGTGGGTGAGACGAATGGGCTTTGCTTAGCGCCTGAGTTCAGGAACAAGAGCGGCACAGACGAACTCGACGACCGTCCGTCTCACTGCGTCGTCGTCGTAGAGGGTGGAATCTCGCCCCTCACGCCGATGCCAGGCGAACCATGACAACGATTCGGTGACCACTCTGGCCGCGACCGCAGCATCTGGCATGGATCGAAGCAGCCCCTTGGCCATTCGGCGCTTCAGATAGACACCCAGCTCCTCGAAGGTCCCGGCGCGGGCTAAGTCGAACCACGCGACTTCGAGGTCCGGCATCTCCACGGCACAGCGCTCGATTACTGCGATGAGCGGCCAGTAGTGGTCTAGGAGGGCGTAGCGCTCCTCGACGATCTCGCGTAGCTCCTGTGCGACATCGTCCGGCTGCTCCGCGACCAGCGCCGCTCGTATACGCGGCATCTGTACCTGAGCAAGTCCCTCCTCGATTACGGCGAGAGTCTCCCCGGGCCTGGAGTGGCGACCGGGAGGGCCGGGAGGCATTGGGAGGTCAACTCGAATCCGAAGAGGAAGACCAGATGGAAGAGCGCCTCCTTCGACTCGACGTAGTTGAAGAGCGAACCCGTAGAAAGGCCGGCCTTGGCTGCCACATCGGCGGTCTTGGTCCCACGATAGCCCAGCCGGCCGAAGTCGTCGGTGGCGGCTCTGGCTAACTCATGGAGGCGCTCGACGGCTGGGACACGAGGCATGGCAGTAGTATAGACTGACTGAGTCAGTCATTCGGAATGATCTCTAGCGAAAGCCGACACCATGTCCACAGTCACGATCAACCGTGCCAACGTGACGCCCGAGGAAGTGGCCGAGGTGCTCAGCCAGAAGCTGGGGACCCGCTACCAGGTCACGCCATCGATGTCGGCAGCGTTTCCCACCGGGAAGGCCCGGATTCCGGTTCCACGGTCCTCGTCAAGAGGAACTGGTTACAACAAGCCGGCATCCGAATCGTCTCGGTCGGCGGCGCCACTCAGCTGCACGTCAGTTCAGCTTCGAGCGTCACCCTCGGTGGCTTAGTCATCAACCGCCTCGGCATCGTCCGCAAGGTGCAACACGTACTGGCAAACGCAGTCGAGCTTGCGAGGCCGAACCTGGATATCGACTCGTGACTCTTTGTAGATTCCTTCGGTGCGCAACCCGCTACCACCGCTCAAATACGCAACGGCACGACCGCCAACCATGATGTCGACCGTCACGCCCGTGGTGCAGGTGCTCTACGTCATCACCATCATTGTTTGGCTTTTTGTCGAAGTTCGGCAAGGGCAAGCGCAACGGTTTGACGCCAGCTCCGCCGACCAAGGCAGCCGGAGCGTTCTGAGGGTCTGCCAAGTAGTCGCGATCGTCGGCGCGATTATCTTCAGGTTTGTACTTCCGGCGGCGGACATCGGCTCGGGAGATACCGCGGCATGGCTCGGCTTGATCCTGATGTGGTGCGGCATCGGTTTACGCTTCTGGAGCTTTCGGACTTTGGGCCAGTACTTCACGTTCACGGTGCAGACAAGCGAGGACCAACCGGTTGTCTCAGGGGGTCCGTATCGGGTGATCCGGCATCCCGGTTACGCCGGCGCCCTGCTCTCCATCGTCGGCCTGGGGCTGATCTTTGGCAATTGGGCGTCCTTGGCCATTCTGACCGCTGCGTACACGACAGGACTCATCTACCGCATCAAAGTGGAAGAGGCTGCACTCGCAGGTGATCTCGGAGGCCGCTACCAGGCCTACGCAAAAAATCGAAAACGCCTCATCCCATTCGTGTGGTGACGGCGCCTTCAATGCCACAATGTGGAGCCACCTCAATCAACAGGCAATTGTGGACCTTCGCAGCGGCACGAGTAGGGCGGCTTGATCGAGTTGGACCGGGCTCTCGGTCACCCGGAAGACTCTCTCTACGAGCTAAGCCTCTCGACCGGATCTCAATTTGAAGGTCAGGAGCGTGTGTGTGTACCTCTCTGTCGACGACGCTTGAATACTGACCCTTTATCGACGCCCGAATCCTGACCCCCCTTTGCGGATCCACCGTTGATCCGAGGACCCTGGCCCCTGAGCGAGCCGGGGAGGAAGAGGTGTTGGGAGTGGAGGACTGGGCTGAGATTCGTCGGCTGTCGAGGTCAGACGGTCTGTCGATCAAGGAGATCGCCCGCCAGATGGGCGTGGCCAACACGGTGCGCACGGCGCTGCGATCAAAGGAGCCGCCCGCCTATCAACGTGAGTCCAAGGGCTCGTTCGGCGACCCCTTCGAGCCGGAGATCCGTCGCCTGCTCATGGCGACACCGAGGATGCCGGCCACCGTGATCGCCGAGCGCATCGGCTGGACAAGGTCGCTCACGGTCTTGAAGGAGCGAGTGCGTGAGTTGCGACCGTTGTTCCTGCCACCCGATCCGTCGGGCCGGACCACCTACCTTCCCGGCGAGCTGGCCCAGTGGGATCTGTGGTTCCCGCCGGACGACGTGCCCTTGGAAGCCGGCCAGGTGGCTCGCCCCCCGGTGATCGTGGGGCTCTGCGGCTACTCCCGGATGATGGTGGGCAAGATGATCCCGAGCCGTGAGGCCCACGACATCCTGTCCGGGCACCTGGCCTGTCTCCTGGCTCTCGGGGCGGTGCCGAGAGCGGGTGTCTATGACAACGAATGCGCCCTGGTCTCGCGTCACGGCGGAAAGGCCAACCTCTCGGATCCCTTTCAACGATTCCGGGGGACGCTCGGGATGAAGGTAATCGTGCTCCGACCCCGGGACCCCGAGGCCAAGGGTGTGGTCGAGCGGCACAATGGTTATCTCGAGACGAGCTTCATTCCCGGACGTCGATTCTTGTCGCCGGCGGTACCAACGCTGCAATTCCGAATGTTACATGCGACCCACCGTCGGCGATCATCCATGGTGCGAGGGGATAGCCCGCCGCTGTGGGCAACACGAACGGCACGCCGCCATCGGGTTCGGCCACGCCCGCTACCCATGCTGATACGTCGGCCAGCGGACTGCTCAGTTCCCCGAGCTCTTCGAGCACCTCGAGCGCGTGCAGCGTCGCGGTGGTCTCGCTCGTCTGGCCTCGGGCGTCCGGTTCGAGTGTGTGCCCGTATCCTCCATCAGCGTTGCGATAGGCGGCAAGCGCAGCGAGTACTGGCCCGATCGGTGCATCGTGTAGAAGGACGGCACTTCGGTGGCGGTCAAGCAATCGAGCCGAGGAGTAGATGAATCGCTCGGCCGCGCCTAGGTCAATAGCCATGTCGGTGACTATAGGGAGCGCGACATGGAATGTTTTCCAAAATTCGGACGTCTACAGGACTTAGATAGCCGCTCACAGCGCCCCCTTACGCTTCCCAAGCATGAGTTTGGTCAAAGCCATTCTGGCTTTTGCAGCCATGTGAACTGTCCGCTGGTCGGGGTTCCTTCGGGAGCGATTTGCGCTGCCACCGATACGGTCATCGCCTTGTTGGTTCACCCCCGGCACTGTCGGACAGGAGGGCCAGAAGTTGTTCGGTATGGCCGGGAAGCTCCGCTTGGGCGAGGCCAGTAATGAGATCTCTGAGCGGCACGGGCTGGTCGAGCACGAGAGTGCCGTTGGACAGCAGACGGGTCGCTATGGGCGTATCGAGCTCGGCGTCGCTGAGCATCGGTCCGCCCAGTGCGCAGAGAGCCTCGCCCTGCACGCGGATGCGATCTCGCAAACCAACGTTACCGCCGGCGATTGCGGTTATGCGATCTATGGTCCAGGCGTCCTGGGCTATCCGGTTGTCGTAGGTCGCGTTCGTTCCCGAAGCGATGGCCGAGACGGCGGCGATGGTGACGGCGTTGATGATGGCGACATGCGCCAGGATCTGATCAGCGTTCCATTCGCCGGGCGGTGCCGGGATGGTGTCTTTGGAATCGGCCACTGAGGCGGCTGCATCGAGCAGAGCGTCGTAGGCGTCGCCCAGCGGGGTGATGTCCATCATGGTCTGTCATCTTTCTTTGGTAGTTACGGTAGGTTCAGGACGCGGTCCGGCAACTTTCGCTTCAGCTGTGCTCGCTAGACACGCGTGATTCGTCGGGCGACGGATACGTCACTCGAACGAGAGCTCGCCCGGTGAGTCTGGGAACGGTCACTTCAGCTGGCGGGACTGTTCTGGTAGGCGGCAACCCGCCACCGCTCACCTCGCCTGGTGAGGACCCAGGTGGCTCGAACCAGACGATCTGAAGGAAGTTCGGTTTCGCCCGCCATTAGGATCCCGCCTTCGGTGATCACGACGGCCGCCTCTGATCCAAGAAATCTGATGGACTGCGGTTCGTCAAGCACCCTTGATCCTTTGAGCGGGCCGGCGAATGCTGCGGCCATGCTGGTCCGGATTTCGTCCTGATTCTTCTTGTGGACACCGGTTTGCACGACGGTCGCGTCTTCGGTGTAGAGCTCGGCGAAGGCATCGGCGTCATTGTTTCCCCAGGCGTCATAGACGGTCTGGATGACATTAAGAACCTTGTCGGTTTGGTCGTCGGTACTCATGATGTTGCCTTTCCCGTGATTTGTGGTCACGTTGGTAGGTGATGTCTCTGGGCATTGAAGTGGACGTTGTCGATCGATGGCCATGGTCCAGCTGGGGGGTAATTGATGTCGATCGAGGGAGCGGGTTGACGCGCGCGGAACAGGGAACGTGCAAGCACCACGGCCGCTGCCACACCCAGCAGGGAGACCGATGCGAGCCAGAACGCAGTCGTCGACATCGCTGCTGCCGAGACATGGCCGGTTTGATGGAGAGCACCATGGCGCAGAGTCAGAAAGATCGTGCCCAAAGACGCGACGCCCATGAGCTGGCTGAGTTGCATGGTGGTCGTCAGCAGGCCACTGGCATCGGCAGCCCGAGGCATCGGGACATGGACAAGGGCTTGGGTGAGCAAGGGACTGGCCGAGAGCCCCATTCCCACTCCAAGCGTCGCCAGACACGCCCAAAGTGCAAGGCCCCCGCTGTCGGAATCGCCGAGAGCAAGTGCCACTCCCAGATAACCCAGAGCGCACAGTCCCATGCCGACGGGTACAACCATGGGGTGCAGACGTTCGGGTAGCCGTCGCCAAAAGAACCCAACAAACCCGAAGAGGGCAGCCAAGGGAAAATAGGTAAGCCCTGCTCGTAGGGCGCCATACCCGAGGCCATCCTCAAGGTGCAGGGTGAAGGTGAACAAGAATCCGCCGACTGCGATCTGCATACAGGCAAGCGTCAGCAGCCCCGGGGTGAACCCGATGGACCGTAGAACGACTAAATCGACGAGCGGGTCCCCGCCACGCGACGCGACACGTTTTTCAGTGATGATGAACGCCGCAATCAATGCCAGGCCAGAAACGATGCAGGTATAGGTCCAAGCCGGCCAATGAACTTCGGGTCCGAGCACCAGCGGAACCACGACGAGGCACGCTGCTGGGATGGAAATGGCCAGTCCTCTAAGGTCGATCCGGCGCGTCGGCCGCATCTCATCTCTAGGTACGAGTCGCGGAACGAGAATCGCCACGCCGAGCCCGAGCGGGACGTTGACGAGAAATACGGGCCGCCAGGTTGCATGAAGGATATCGGCGCTGACAACGAGACCGCCCACGACGAGGCCGGCGACCATGCCCGCGGATATCACTACGGCGTACGCCGAGAGCGCTTTCGCCCGGGCAGGCCCGACGAAGTGCATCTGGATGACGCTCATGATCTGTGGGACCATCATCGCGGCGGCGGCTCCCTGGACGAACCGGAAGACGATCAGCATTTCAATGGTGGGCGCCACACCGCACGCCAGCGACGCGCCCGTGAACACGGCTACGCCGATCAGATACAGACGACGTCGTCCGTAGAGGTCTCCGAGTCGGGCCCCGGTGATCAGAAGCATGGCGTACGCGATGCTGTAACCGCCGACTACCAGCTGCAGAGACGTCCCCGAGGCGTGGAGGTTCGCGCTGAATTGCCGGCAATGCCACATTGACGACGAACAGGTCCAACAAAGCCATAAATTGGCCCACCAGCAAGACGGTGAGCATTCCCATTCGTCGGACATTGTCGGTTGATGCCGCCGCTGTGGGTCGGGTGATCGGCGACGCAAACCTCATCGGGGCCTCAGCTTTCCGGATCGTCCGTCGCCCAATGGCTAGGGGTCTGGCAGTACTTACTCAGAGGACCATCACAATCATCGCGCTGACCGATTATTTCTGGCACGCTGCCTAGTAGGTACAAATATGGAGAACGAGCAGGAGCATCGGTGACCCCAACTAGCGAGGACTTCGAGCGCCGAGCCGAGCCGTTCCGTCGGGAGCTCCTCGCCCACTGCTATCGAATGCTCGGATCGGCCCACGAGGCAGAAGACCAGGTACAAGAGACCATGCTGCGGGCCTGGCGGTCCTACGATCGTTTCGACGATCAGCTGGCGTCGTTTCGGACGTGGCTGTACCGGATCGCCACCAATGTGTGCCTGACCGCCCTCAAAGGGGCCCGCCGCCGCCCGCTGCCGTCAGGACTCGGTGCCCCTGGAGAAGATCCCGAACAACCGTTGATCCCCGCGTTCGACATTCCCTGGCTTGAGCCGCTACCTGACAGGCTCCTCGGCGCGACTCCTGGCGATCCATCGACGATGGTCTCTACTCATGGAAGCGTGCGGTTGGCATTCGTTGCGGCCATGCAATACCTGCCGGCGCTTCAGCGTGCCGTCCTGATCCTGCGCGACATCCTCGAATTCTCCGCTCTCGAAGTCGCCGATATCCTGGACACCACACCAGCGGCAGTAAACAGCGCCCTTCAGCGGGCTCGAGCACGACTCAAGGTCCTCTCGGCCACCGAGGAGCTGATCGAAGAACCGTCCGACCCGGCGAACAGTGCCCTCGTCGACCGGTACATCGCCGCGTTCGAACGGGCCGACGTCGCCTCAATCACCCGTCTTCTCGCTGATGCGGTAGTACTGGAGATGCCACCGATTCCGCTTTGGTTCGTCGGGGTCCAGCACTACCGCGAATTCATGGCGCGAGTCTTTCGGATACGAGGTTCTGACTGGCGTATGATCCCCACGGCTGCAAATAGCCAGCCGGCGGTCGGGGCATACGCCCGCAGCGACGACGGTGTTTTCCGCGCCCACACGTTGCACGTGCTTAGCGTCCACAATTCCGCTATTCACCGAATCGTTGTCTTCCAGCTTCCTGGACTATTCGAGCTGTTCGACCTGCCACTCACCCTGTAAGCCGCGGTTGTCGAACCGACGTCGACAACAACAGTACGGCCGCCGAAGCCATAAACGTCGCCGACTAATGGATTGGCGTCAACCAGCGGTCGGGGGTTCTTGTGTGGGCACCCGGCTCGCAGTGACGGATCGATTCGAACCGAGTCATGCTTCCATTGAAACCTTGGAGCAATGTCGCCGGGATGGGTCATCTCTGGTTATGAACAGACGACCTCTGTTCGCCGAACGCCACTGCACGGAGGATTAGTCCGCGTCCGGAACGAAACGTCTGCATGTGAGAGCTGATCGCTGAGAACCTGCGCTCTGTGAGAAGGCTCGACACCCTTTCGATCCACTCCGGAATCGGCGACACCTTCTCGATGGCCCAGGCATGAGTGATGGTGACGAGCGAGCCGCCGGGCCGGATGACTCGGGCGACTTCTCCAACGGCCGCATCGAGCGGTCGCCAGAATTGGGCGCTGTTGGCCGCGATGATCCCGTCGAAGGTGTCGTCAGGCCACGGAATCACCTCAGCGCTGGCAATGCGAAGCACGATACGACCGGAGTCAATCCCCTGGCGGTTGCGGCGCCGGGCGAGTTTGTTCATGGTCGCCGAGGGGTCAATACCAGCGGCCAATCCGGTGGGGAGCACGTCGGCTAGCGACTCGATGCCGACTCCGGGACCGAATCCAATGGCCAGAACGCTGTCATTGGGCGAAGGGTTCAGCTCACCGACCGCGGCCCGTTCCATGTCCCGGTTCAACCGGGCCATGACGGAGCCAGAGATCCGCCCGACCAACCCGTCGAAACCGGAGATGGTCATTCCATCGGTCACGGTTGGTTCGGGGCGAAGAAGCGCACAGCGTTGTCGTCAGGGTCGCGGATCTCGAACCATCCGCCGTAGCTCCATGAGACGATGGGCCCCGGTTGTCGCCCGGCATTCTCGAGCTGCTCGCGAAATGCATCGAGATCGTCGGCGTCGACACTGATGGCGACGTGATGTAGTCCGAGCCCACCTCCAGTACCGCCGCCGACCCTCAAGGCCGGATCGTGATGGAGGCCGACGACAAGAAGTGACTCCGTATGGATCATGTAACTGAAGCGCTCGATGGCATCGACCGCACAGGTGTCGACGTTGGTGACCATTGGAGCCAGGTCCAGGACGTCGGCGTACCAGTCCACCGATCGTTCGAGGTCCGCCACACGAAGCGCCACCCAGGCGTATCCGCGGGGGATGACCGAGGGCATCATGCCGCGGCCATTGAGCTCTGGGGCACGAGTGGTTCTGCCAGGCCAAGCGGGTAGGAATCGCCGCTCAGCGGGTCATAGACGGTCTTGGCCGCTGCCAAGAAGTCGCCGCCGTAGACGTGGAGGACGATGTTCGGTTCCGACCAACAGTTGAAGACCGCGTGGATCGCATCGGCGTCGAGAGAGTGCACCCCGCCCGTAGCGAGCCGTAGCTGCCCGCACTCGGTCAGTTGGCCATTCTTCACCTCGTACAGGCGTGAGCCCTCCTGGCCGCGGAGACAGGCGACAACCGCCCAGAGCCCGTGGTTGTGTGGGGCGGATCCGGTGCCAGGGGCGCCAGCGGTGGCGAAGACCGTCAGGCTGGGATCAGCAAGGAAGTACCAGGGCGCCGGCTGAGAGGTGATCGCAGTGAGGAGGCCGCCGGGCTCGCTGACCGCGGCGACGGTCAGCGAGAGGGCTGCATCTGCGTCGCCACTGCAGGCGCGAAGTTCGGTGATGAGGTCATTGAGTCGGTCCATAGCCGCATCCAACCACTTGAAGTAGGCTTCAAGTCAATGGGTAAACTGCTCGATATCGGAGAGGTGGCCTCCCGGTCAGGCATGGCGGCCTCAACGCTCCGGTACTACGAACGCGAGGGAATCGTTGCCAGCGTCGACCGCAACGGCCTGCGCCGCCAGTTTGCGATCGAGGTCCTCGACACCCTGGCCATTGTGGCCATGTGCCAGCGAGCTGGCTTTACGCTCGCCGAGATCAAGACGTTGCTCGCGACGGGCGGAGACCGGGCTTGGAAGGACCTCGCAGCACGGAAGCGGGACGAGCTGCGTGATCAGATCAGACACCTGACAACAATCGCAGACCAACTAGACCACGCCCTGAGATGCCCCAGCCCCAACGTTTTCGACTGTGAGCATTTCCGGGCTGCTCTTCACCAAGCCTTGCCCTTCACCAGAGGTAAGACGGGAGCGGCCACAGAGTGAACCTCGCTGGAGCGGACGTGCGAGTCAGCCGGTTGTCCCGCAAGCGGATCCGCTTGCGGGACGGCAGGACGAATCCTCTTTGGCGCCTCGGAACGCGCAGAACGCCCGATTTGGTAGTCCCCCGCCCGGCCTGCAGCGCCTAGTCGCAGCTCAGTCGATTACGGCTAACGAAATGGCCGGGCGACGCGGTACTTGGACTAGTTGCAGCGCCGGGAACGAGTCAGGCAGTCGTCACTGCCCGAAGCGAACATTTGGGGACGGAGATCAAGTACCGCTTTACGACGAGGTAAATCAATGCCGAGCGGTCCAACCCTGGTGACCTTGTCGAACCCTCCATGCGGGACCAGTCTGTCATCCACATTCTCCCCGAAGTGGCTTGACAGGCGGGGTTCGACTTGCCATTATATAACTCTTCTGTTCTAGAAGAAAGATGTTATAGATGGCGACTGACCGACTCAGCCTGGTGTTTGGAGCGCTTGCAGACCCGACGCGGCGGGCGATTCTGACCCGCCTGGCCGAGGGTGAAGCCCCGGTCGCCGAGATTGCCGCACCCTTCGAGATGTCCCAACCTGCAATCTCCCGGCACCTAAAAGTCTTGGAAACGGCGGGCCTGGTCTCACGCACCCGGCGCGTGCTACCGCCCGCCTCAGCCATTTAGAGGCCGAGCCGCTCCGCGAAGTGACCACATGGCTCGCTCGTTATCAGCGGTTCTGGGACGAGAGCCACGAGCGGCTCGACGATCTGCTCGCAGTCCTTCAACAAGAACGGCAAGACGAAGCAGTCCGCAAACCCTCGGAACAAAGGAAAGAACACGACCATGAGTAAGACCGAGATCACCGCAACGCCTGGCATTCCCCAGATCATCATTATGCGGGAGTTCGACGCGCCACCTGAACTGGTGCTCCGCGCTCACACCGAGCCGGGATTACTTGAGCAGTGGTTAGGCCCGCGCGACTTGACCTTGACCGTCGAGCGCTACGACGCGTTCGACGGCGGCAAATGGCGCTACGTCCACCGCGACATGCACGGCAACGAACACGGCTTTCACGGCGTGTTCCATGGCAACCCATCACTCGATGGCATCGTGCAGACCTTTGAGTATGAGGGGGTACCGGGCCACGTGAAGCTGGACACCCTCACCCTGGAGGAGCGCGATGGCAAAACCCTGGTGCGGACGGTCTCGAGCTTCCAGTCGATCGAGGATCGTGACGGAATGGTTGCCACCGGCATGGAGCGAGGTGTCATTGACTCCGGAGACCGCCTCGATGCTCTGCTCGCGACGCTGCGCTCCAGCTGAACCTTCTCCACAACCAACGAAAGGACGAACCAAAATGAGCAGGATCACCACCAAAGCTGCTGGCCCAGCCCAGAAGCGTGACCGCAAGCAAATGGCCGTGCGGACGGCGCAGATACTGCTGGCGGTAATCTTCCTGTTCACTGCCTTCCCGAAACTCGTCGGCGTGCACGCCTCAGTGCAGATGTTCGGCCAGATCGGCGCCGGGCAGTGGCTGCGCTACTTCGTCGGAATGGCTGAACTGGCCGGAGCCGTCGGCCTGCTCGTCCCCCGGCTGGCCGGGCTGGCCGCAGCCGGCCTCGCCGCCGACATGGTTGGTGCTTCCATCATAAACGTCGTGGTACTCCACAGCGGTGCTGTAGTACTGACGAGTTTGCTTTGCGTCGTGTGCGTCCTAGTCGCTCGAAAATCGCTGAGCACAGACGCAGTCCCTAGCTGCGTTGTTCAAGCGGCCGCGGTGAAGCGTCCTTACCTGGGGCCCCTCCGAACTCGAGTTGTAGATCCAATCAGAGTCCATTTCAAAACTCAAGGAGAGATGCCGTGAGAAAAGTAGTGCTCGGGATGAATATGACACTCGATGGCTTCATGGGTGGTCCTGATGGCGAACTCGACTGGATGTTCCCGCAGTTCAGTCCGGACTACATCCGGTCTACATCTGAGATGCTTCGCGAGATCGACCCATTCCTCATGGGCCGCGTCGCCTACGAGGGCATGGCCCCTTACTGGCCGAATGCCACAGACGACATTGCACCCTTAATGAACAATGCCGTCAAGTACGTATTCTCCACCACCCTCACCGAGGTCGACTGGAGCAACGCAAGGCTCGTCAACAACGATCCAGTGAAGCTGATCGCTGAACTCAAAGTGCAGGACGGGAAGAACATTGGGATAGCGGGCGGGTCGAGGTTCGCCCAGCCAATCGTAGAAGCGGGACTCATCGATGAGTATCGCCTCGCTGTCCACCCGGTCGCGCTGGGAGAAGGTCTGCGGCTGTTCACCGCACCGTGCTCCCTCATCATGGCTCACTCGCAGATCTTCGACCGTGGGCTTGTTGTGAACACCTATTTGCGATCGGACCGCTGACACGTCGAATGTAGAAGCAATCAGGGCTAGAGGACTCGATACTGTCGCACCATCCTCGCGGACAGCCGAACCGGTGCAACCCGCCCCGTCGATCCCACAATGGGATGGCTCACCGGGCGACCGTCACGATCTCTTCACTGGCGACAGTACGCCGACTAGGTGGCACTTCCCTCTTGCTCAATCAAGCGAGTGCGAGGACGTTCTGTCGCGAGATGGACAAGCCCTTGTGCATCAGGTGTGCTGCAGTGTGAGCCGCTTGCCCAGGTCAGCCAGTACGTGACGCCGGAACGACGTGCCTGTCCTACGCCTCACTTGCGCCTCAAAAGTCTGACGCTGTGAACGGGCGAAATCCAAAGCGGCTCGAAAAAAGGAGGTCTTCGCGGCGTCGCTGACGGCCTTGCAATGATCAGAGTTCAGTGAGTACGCTTCCACTAAGCGATTAGTGAAAGCAGAGTTGCTCGTGATCGAATTTCAACTCGATACAGCTTCGGGGGTCGCCACCTATCTCCAGCTGGTCCAGCAGGTCCATCAGGCCCTGCAGCTCGGCCTGCTCGAGCCCGGCGACCAGTTGCCGACGGCCCAGCAGGTCGTCGCCAAGCTGGCGATCAACCCGAACACGGTGCTGAAGGCCTACCGCGACCTCGAACGCGAAGGACTCGTCCAGCCTCGACCGGGTATGGGGACCTTTGTCATCCGGTCGCTCCCCGGCACCGACCCCGCCACGCTCAACCGGTTTCTCGCCACCCTGACCGACTGGCTCGGATCGGCACGCGGCTGCGGGCCTTGGTCCCGATGACATCGAGGCGATCTACCGCACCGCGATTCGCAACTACTTCGCGGAGGGCGTGGCATGACCGCGGCACTCGAGACCAACGGGCTCGGCAAGCAGTACGGGCGACGTTGGGCGCTTCAGGACTGCACGCTTTCCATCCCCACTGGCAAAGTCGTTGGGCTCGTTGGGCCGAACGGGGCGGGCAAGACCACGCTGCTGCATCTCGCCGTCGGGCTGATGGCACCCACCTCGGGCACGATCACCGTCCTCGGTGGGCGAACCGGGCGACGGTCCGGCACAGCTCGCACGGGTGGGCTTCGTTGCGCAGGACACGCCGACCTACGCCGGACTGTCGATCGCCAAGCACCTCCGCATGGGCGCCTGGCTCAATCCGACCTGGGACGGTGACCTCGCCGAGCGCCGGATCGAGCAGCTCGGCCTCGACCCACGCCAGAAGACAGGCTCGCTGTCTGGTGGTCAGCGCGCCCAGGTCGCCCTCACGTTGGCCATCGCCAAACGTCCCGAGCTTCTCCTCCTCGATGAGCCGGTGGCCGCCTTGGACCCGCTCGCCCGTCGTGAGTTTCTGCAGAGCCTCATGGAGGTCGTCGCCGAACACGGCGTCACCGTCGTGCTCTCCTCGCATCTCGTGGCCGATCTCGAACGGGTCTGCGACTTCCTCGTCGTCCTGGTCACCTCGCACGTGCAACTGGCCGGCGAGGTGGGCGACCTTGCTGGCGTCGCACCATCGGCTTCATGGGGCCCCGCCGGGACCCGAGCAGCCTCCCGGCAAGCCAGCAGGTCATCGAGGAGAGCCACACCGACAAGCAATCCACCCTCCTCGTTCGCAGTGACGGGCCGATCCTCGATCCGGCCTGGACCGTGAAGCCGGTCACGCTCGATGATCTCGTGCTCGCCTACATGGGCCAGGCACGCGACACCGAGCGTGTCCCCCACCAAGGATTGAGCGTGATTCGATGATCCGGTTCGCTTCGCTGCAGTTCCGCATGCAGGCCGCGGTTGCCTTCGGTGCGCTGGCCGTGATCGCCGTGGTGTTGGGTCTGACCGGCCCACACCTCGTCCACCTCTACGACACGACGGTTGCGACATGCGGCACGCATGGCGACTGCTCGTCGGCGACCGCCACGTTCCTCTCCAATGACCGCCTGCTGCAGGACCTCGGCAACGTCGTCATTGCCCTCCCCGCCATCATCGGAATCTTCTGGGGCGCGCCGCTCGTGGCTCGCGAACTGGAAACTGGTACGCACCGACTCGGTGTGGACGCAGAGCGTCACGCGCACCCGCTGGATTGCGGTCAAGCTCGGTCTGGTCGGTCTCGCCAGCATGGCCGTCGCCGGGCTCTTCAGCCTCATGATGACGTGGTGGTCGAGCCCGCTCGACCTGGTCAACGGGAACCGGTTCACGTCGGTGTTCGACCAACGAGGCATCGTGCCCATCGGTTACGCCGCCTTTGCCTTCGCGCTCGGTGTCTACGGCCGGGAGTGCTCATCCGCCGCACGTTGCCCGCGATGGCGACCGCGCTCGGCGGGTTCGTCGTCGCCCGTGTGGCCGTGACGTTTTGGGTGCGACCGCACCTCGAGTCCGCCGTGCACGCGACGTCGGTGCTCCACATGACTTCTGGCATGGGCTTCAACCAGACGAACAACGGGCCCATCAGTGTGACCGGTGGCCACGCCGGTGCCTGGGTCTTCTCAGATCGGATCGTCGATCAGGCCGGTCACGCAGTCGGCGGGAACTTCCTCAGTCAGGGAGCTTGCCTGCAAAACAGGGCGTCGGCCGCCTGCATCGGCAAGCTCCGCGAAGTACTTGGTGTACCAACCGGCCAGCCGCTACTGGGCCTTCCAGAGGTACGAGATGGCGATATTTCTCGGCCTGGCCGTCATCTGCGGTGCCTTTTGTTTCTGGTGGATGCGCCGTCGCATCTCGTGAGACTCGTGCGTCTCGCGCTACGAGACGCACGAGTTCCGACTCCCGAGCAGCTTGCTTGTCGATTTCCGGAAACAGGTGGCCATAGCGGTCACGGTGAAGGCACCTGTCTTGCGTCAGACTTTCTTGGACAGAGTTGACTGAAACCGCAGCGTATGAGTTGTCGGCCATTCGACCCGACAGACGTGCCGTTTGCAATTGCGAAACAGAATGCTCGTACCGATAATCGATCAGTTCGACATACTCGCCCCGACAGATCGACGGTTATCGCGTCGGGGCGAGGTCGGCCGACGCGGGCCAGCCGGGCGCCCGCATGGGGAACGGTGACCGGGGCACCGGGTGAATGTGAACAGGACAAACGGGCAGGGAAGAACCGGGAGTGTCCGTATGACACGCCCGTTGACAATTTCCTGACCCGGGCGTCAACCGGGACAGTCAACAAGCTCGTTCTTGCGTCCCGCCCGTGAACGCCGCCAAGAGGTTGAGTAGTGCAACTGCATGGTGCTGCACAGGGCATGCCCTATGCAGCCGCGGGTCGACCTAAGACTCTACCGCTAAACCGCAGCGTGAGGGCAGCGTGCGCTGCGCCACCCTGCATAGGGCTGCATAGGGCACTGCTGAGTAGGTCCCGATAAAAAACCCCGATAAACGGCAATTCCACGCACTCGCCCGAACGCAAAATCGCTGGTCAGGCGCCTGTGCCCTATGCACGAGGCGCGCCGACCAGCGTTTCAATGGTGGCGGGGGGTTGCCGCCGTTCCGCCACTTCGGACCTCCGCGGCACCAAACCCGCTGGTGGCCGAGCCTGCATAGGGGTACGCAGCTGCCTACTCAATGGTGCATCGAGGGTCCCCAGAAACCCGACGCACCGCGACCTTCGGGTTCAGAACCCAAGGGCTGACCGTTGATCCGGGCGACACCCGGCCACCGTCCGGTTCGCCTGCTGGCCGGATCGTGACCAGACGTTGAGCGGCCCCGGTGTCACGGGATGAAGGTCACGGCATCAGACAGTTGCGCCCGCGGCATCCACGGATCGAGGCACGTCCGGTTCGGCAAAGCCGATCGACATGCCACAGGCCAGAACGAGGTTGCTCGACGGCTCGATGACTTCGGCGACGGTCTCGTGATATTCGGCCCAGGCGATCTGAGGACAGGTGTCCATGTTTTCGGCGCGAAAGAGCAACATCACGGTCTGCAGAAACATCCCGACGTCCATCCATTGAGGTGGGAGCATGGTGCTTTCGAGATAGCAGAACAGCGCGGTGGTGGCTCCCCAACACTCCCAGTTGCCGGCACGAACTCGTGCTCGTGCTTCCCGGTCGTCCCGGTCCACTCCGACAGCCTCGTACCGGCGGGCGCCCATGTCCTCGAGTCGCTGGGCATAGCGCACAGGCAGAGGGAGCGGGTAGGGCGGTATCGGCGGTTGATCCCCCAGATCCCGCGCAGCAACACGGCGCCGAATCCGAGCCTTCAGATCGTCGAGCTTGGCGCCGGAAAGCACGTAGACGTGCCACGGCTGGAGGTTGCCTCCCGATGGTGACTGCAAGGCTGCGATGAGCACTCGCCGTAAAACGTCAGGCGACACTGGGCGATCGACGAAACCGCGTACGGACTGGCGGGAACGCACCGCTTCGTAGATATCCATTGCGTCGTCATCCTCCAAAAGCCGGGTTCGAGCGAGTGCCGTTCAGAAGGACCGGCACGACTTCTGGTGTCGACGGGCCTTCCGGCGACCCGGGTTCCTCACCGCTCCGGACCCAACGACGGCTACGGGGCTGTCGAGGCTTTTCGGCGCGGCTGGGGCCCTTGCCTCCAATTACCAGCCATCGGTAACCGGTGATATACTACTGGGCGTGTCCACGACGTTGTCCGTGCCCACCCTGCAACGCACGAACCTCAGGGAACAGGCCCTCAGCGCAATACGAGAAGCGCTTATCACCGGCCGGATCCTCCCCGGTGTCGTGTACTCCGCTGCCGCTTTGGCCGCCGAACTCGGGGTGTCCAACAGCCCCGTACGTGAGGCGATGCTCGCTCTGGTGGACGATGGGCTCATGGAGGTCGTTCCGAACCGGGGCTATCGCCCTGTGGCGTTGAGCAGCTCTGATCTCACCGAGATCGCCCAGCTACGGATGCTCCTAGAGGTACCTGCCGCGGGCATGGTGGCAGAGATCGACCTTGCTGAGCGGCAGGGGGAGCTCGAAGCACTCGTCGACCTGATCGAGGAGACCGCAGTTTCTGGCGATGTAAGCGGCAATCTCGCAGCGGACCGCCAGTTTCACCTCGCCCTCGTCGATATCTGCGGCAATCGGCGGCTCACCCAACAAGTTGCGCGGCTCCGCGACCAGACTCGTCTCTACAACATTCACCATCTTGCGCGGACCGGCGCACTCGTTGTTTCTGCAGGGGAGCACAGGCCGCTGCTCACTGCAGTTGTCGCCCATGACCGTCACCGCGCCGAGAAGCTCATGGGGGCGCATCTCGCCCACATCACCTCCGACTGGTCAAGTGATGGCCACATGGGCCACGATCCGTGCGAGCGAAGGACGTGATACCCCTTTGACCCGGGCAGCAGACTCCCTTGTGTGCTCCCGCACCGCTGTATGTATTGCGGACGACCCCCGCATCGGCTTGCAACCGTGGATCCGAGGCACCGTATGAAGCCGATCTCTCTGTCACCCCCTAAATCGACGTTGATCGCGGTCGATGACCCGTGGCGTGGACGCCTGCGCCTACCAGTCCTCGGAACGATGGCATTCGCCCTCGCGTTCTTCCTCTATGCGGCGCCGCTAAAGGAGACGTCGGCCGTGTTCGACCACGCGCCCTGGCTGAACGACCCGTTCGACACCGTCATATCGTTCATGATGTTTTTTGTTCCGCTCATGGCGCTCGCCTGCATGCCGCGGATCCTCCTTTGCCGCCGTCATGAGCCGATGCCGGCGTCGCGCATCCGCGACATCTTGCGCGGCTGTCGCGTCGTCGTCGCTGGATCAACGATCACCCTCGCGGTCGAATGGATCAGCGTCGCCATCATGGACAATCGGAGCGCCTGGAACGAGTTGACCGCCCTCCAGATTGGTCTTCTCGCGCTGATGAGCGTGGCGGACCTCCTGCTTATCCTCCGCCTTCGGCAGACCGGATTGCCAACGCTGATCACCGGGCGAACGCAGGCTGTCGCCGCCCACCCGGATTGGCTCCGAGACAGCTTCTTGTTCGTGTGGCAGTACGATCGCTGGTTCGGCCCGCTGCGCCGGCCGTTCCGAACCAGCCTCGATCGGATCGCGATGCCGTTGGAGTCGCTCGTCCGAAAGCATCCCGTGTGGATGGCCGCCGCCGCGGGCGCAGTCTTCGGGACTGGAGCTCGGCGTCACCCAGGGACTGCGGGAGGCCTACTCGGTCCGGGTAACGGTGACCGCCTCGGTGCTCCTCTCACTTGGAATGTTCGGCCTGCTCGTCGTCGCCGGGCGCTATCTCGACCTTGTCCGCTGCAGCCAGCCGTGGCAAGGCATAGGGCGGCGGCTGATTGATGCGGTCGTCGTGACCTCCATTGGCGTGCTCGTCCCTTTCGCACTGCGATACCACCTCTGGTGGATCGTTGGGGCAACGAACACCACGGCCAGCCTTTTGCAGCTCGTCGATCTCCTCGCGCTCGCAGCTGGATTCATCTTTACGGCAACGTTCGCCGCAGAGTCACTTCTCAGCGTGCATTCTGTTGCACCCGCTGACGAGAGGCCTGACGAGAAGGCGGGCGGATTGAATGTTTGAGAGCAGCAGAGCTCGTCCGACCGATATTGGTCGCATGAAATGGTGCTTCCAAACTTGCAGCCAGTTCTGAGACCTCTGCGCAACGGGTGACTGATCGGACGTCGGGGCAGGCCCCGTCACCCTTGAGACATTGCGACGAGGTGCCACAGGGGCAGTCACGTCACCGCGACACTGCCCTGATCGGGCCGTTCCTTGGTAGGGCACAGACGCAAGCACCAGGGGACGCCGAGGTTAGGTCCACGGCGATTCGGTAGGGGAGAGAGAGAAGCTCCTAGGCCTAACGTGTTGAGCTGGCTCACAGCGACTTATCAGCCATCGGAATCGTCCGGTCCTGCTTCGGGCATCAAGCCCGAAGGAACGGTCGTAGTTATCGACACCGATATGAACCTACGACCACCTAAATTCCGAGTCGCTTGGTCTTGCCCCCGTTCTGCCTCCATCGCGCGCGATGCTGGTCCAATTGGAGGCCGAAGGAGGATGGCCCAGGTCAGGGAGTACTTCTCATCGTCCAACCACAGCACAGCGCTGATGGCACGATCGCCGGTTCGGTTGGAGCTAACGCGAGTATCGGGCCCCCGCTATGAACCTACGACGGGCGTCGGTCTTGCCTACCGGAGCCCGTGCCGGCTTCGGGGTACTGGTATCCGGTGTGTCATCGACATCGCCATGCGCGATGTCCCTGCCGCGACAACGGTGCCTCCGAAGCGCTTGGATCTCGACGGCTCGTTGAGTAGGGCAAGTGCATAGGCATGCACAGGGCATGCCTATGCAACGCTTCGCCCGACCCAACCTCGACCGCGAAACCGCAGCGTGCTGGCCGCTCGCGTCCGCGCCACTCTGCCTATGCTGCATACGCAAGGGCTGAGTAGGTCCCCACAAACTGTCCCCATAAACACAGAAGCCGCCGACCAAACATGCTGGTCAGCGGCCTGTGCATACGCAAGAGGCGCAAAAACGCCCGTACTTGGTGGCGGGGGCAAGCAGTGAATCTGCCGACCGCCGAGTTATGAGCGCAGCGACCAACTCAGTTGGTGTTGGCGGCGGCAGCTGCGAAGAACGAAGGTTCGCCAAGGCACATCGACAATTCAGATACCGAGAGAAGGTAAGGAAACAAGTCAAATACGGAACGCCTCCACCGCGGGTCCGTGTAGAAGGGGGTCGAAGGAAACACCACGCATCCATCAATTGCAGCATCTCGAAACGCCCCTGCACCGAGCAGCGCCGGATCATCTCGCAGTGCCTTCGTGACCTCGTCCCACTCCGACGCCGCCGACTCGATCTTCTCCCTGATGTTCCGCGTCACCGCAAACTCCCCCCGCAGCGCGGGAACCGTGAAGGCGATGGATTTGCACGAAATCAGCAACATGCGTCCGGCGTTGAAGCCGAGGGCGTCAATGTCCGTTAGCGCAGTGCCATTTGCTCTCCGGACCATTCGTCCGATCAAGGGTCGCACCTGATCCGGTGGACGCCATGGAGATTTGTCGATGATGGCTTGCACGTCGCGCTCGAAGTGAGCGGACCATACGTTCACATCGGCCCCGTCGGCAGGCCGAAGAAGGGTTGCGAAGAGCCTTCGTGACGCTCCGACCAGATCGATGACCGAGTGCCTATCGGCCTGATGCACCGGGCACCCGCAAAGAGGTGGCCAAACCTCTGGCTCGATCGCTCGGAGGACCTCGAGCACCTCGGCGGCAGACCGAGGACGCCAGCAGCCGCTCAGCGCACGACCGGCGCCCTCAGTCAGCCATTCGCACATCTCGTCCAACGCCGGCATGAGGAAGTTGTCGGTCGGCGTGACCATGTACCCCCACTGAAATGGAGTCGTCATTCGACGCAGAGCGTGCTCGGGCTCGCGAGAGCCGATATTGAATGCCGCCCAAAGCAGCAGAATCAGCGCTACGTGGGTCTCAGTGAGAATGACTTGCTCGCACAGGGGCCCGATGGTGTCGAGGTCGATCCAACTGAACAAGAACGGCAGGGGATCAGCTTTATCGAATGCCGGCGGACGCTCTACTCCGACCCCATACCAGTGCGGGACGAGCCCCCCAATGCGCAATCGCCCAGCATCGGGATTGATCGTTGGTCTGCCGACGACGCCCACGGCCGTCAGAAGATTTGAGCCCTCTCGTTCACTTCGCCGGTCGTATTCCTCGATAGCGTCATCGAGCCTGTCGTCTGGCTCCCACCGAGGAATCTCGCCTGGGATCAGATCAACCGCCTGGCCCTTGGCACAACGCTTCATGGTGGCGTGCAGTCGGTACATCATGATCGAGATCTCTCGAAGCCACGTGAGGTCGAGCAGTACTTCGGGCGTGAAGGGAAACTCGAAGGTTGGGTGATCGGGAAACGGGGTCGATGGTCGGTTGACACCAGCGGCGAGTGCTTCGGCCACTCCCTCGATGTACGGTCCCGTGCTCGGGATGTCGTTGACATCGTCGAACTGACCTCTCAGCCTTCGCAGCCACCACAGCCACTCAGCGCTTCCCCGATCACTGACCAGCTCTTGCACCCGCCCAACGAAGAAATCGTGGATCCTCTCCAAGTAGGGCCAACCGGCCGCGGCGTCTATCAGGCCACTGAGCGGCTCGTCGGTATCGGGGTCTGCGGCGTAGGGATAGCCATCCATGATTCTCTGGCGGTACTCGTCTCGAAGTCCCAACGCTTCCGGACTGACCCATAGCCGTCTCAAGACCACCGCCGTCGGGGCGTTGGGGTCGAGAACGGATCTCATCCGAGATTGGTAGGCGCCTCTCGGCTGGTCGCGGCGCTGCCGTTGCTTTCGCTTGCGCTGCTTCCTCGTCGCCATCGTCCTTCGAGGATGACACATCGTCGGCAAGTCTGATCAGGGCAGCCGCCACAGCTGCGGTAGGGCAGCCCACGGCACCGCCACTCCCATCCGACAACCGACCCGCAAACGGCCAGCATGTCGCCGGGGTGGCGCGGGATCACCTGCGTAAGGCTGCGTAGGGCAGTTTTGATCACCCGTCCACAAATACGTCCTTAAACCCTGTGGATAACCCGGCCCGCGGGCGCGAAAGTCCAGCAAAATCTGGACTCTCTAGGGGATCCACCCAAATGAATGGTGGAGGTGATGGGATTCGAACCCACTGCCTCTACATTGCGAACGTAGCGCTCTACCAATTGAGCTACACCCCCGTAGAGGTGACTACTTTACCCTAAGGCGCGCCGACTCGGTTCGCGCTGCCAGCCTTCATAGGCCTCGGCCTCGTCGTACTCGAACTGGGGCTCGTCGTCGTAGTAGACGTACTGGCGCGGTTCAACGTCGTCGTTGTCGTAGACGAGTTCGTCCATCCGCACCGAACGACGCTGGGGCAAGCGAAGGTTCAGCGAGGGCTCATTGAGATATCCCTGGCTCACTGAGTACAACCCGAGGGCAACGTAGAGCACGACGGCGAACCACGCGAGCGCCGAGAGATCGAGAACGAGTGACGCACCCGATGCGACCGCGATTACCGTCATGAGTGTCGCTGCGGCGACCAAACTCATAAAGACCAGTCTCCGCTGCTGTCTCATCGTGCGTCGACGAAGTGGCGCCTCGTAGCGCTCCATCACCATCACCTCGGGGTCGCGTGGACGCGATGAGTAGGCCGCCGCGTAGTGATTCGTGCTAGCCGCACCCACGCTCTCACTCGACTCGTCGAACTCGTAGTTCTCCGACCACTCGTCCCACGTGGAGCGAGCCTCGAGTGTGCGGGGCGTGTCATCACTGCGAACAACTCGTAGGTGAGGCCGGCGGGTGACGGGCGCTTCGTAGTATGAGTCCTCGTCGGTCTCGTCGAGTCGATGAGCGGGAGCGACCACGTATCCGGGCCGGCTCAACACCTCGTGTTCGGCGTGGAAGGACTCAATTGAGCGTTCGGCTCCGCCGTCACGGAATCGTCGTATCGCCACTGGGGCCAGCAGAGCGACCCAAAACAGCGCGAGAACTAGGAGAAGCATCCGACGTACTGGATGAAACGTCGCTGTGGCATTGCGACAAATTTACAGTTATGCCAAGGAAATTTGGTGGATGTCAGGCCTCGTGCAGCCCGCACTCGTCCTTGTCCAAACCGACCCAGCGACCCGATCGCCGATCGCCGTCGACCTGGGGTTTCATCGTCATCGCGGCGCAGCCGATTGACGCGTAGCCCTGCGCCCAGAGCGGATGCTCGGGCAGGTCGTGGCTCGTGAGGTAGTAGGCGACGTCGTCATCGCTCCAGGTGGCGAGCGGATTCACCTTGACCAAATTGAATTTCTCATCCCACATCAGGATCTTCATCGTGGCCCGCGTCGGTGCGTCCGCGCGCTTGACCGACGTGATCCACGCGCTCTTTCCCGCCAGGGCCCGACCCAAGGGCTCGACTTTGCGCAGGTTGCAACACTGCGCCGTGCCACAGGGCCAGGCATCGGCCTCGGGACCAGGCGAAGTGCGCGTTACCTTGAGTGACCAGGCGTCTTCTAACTCGCCCGCAAAGTCGAGTGTCTCTGGAAAGTGACCGCCGGTGTCGAGAAAAATGACCTCGGTGTCGGGTCGAAGCTCGTGCACCATGTGCAACAGCGCCACGTCCTCAAACGAACAGGCCATCGCCACGTCGGCGCCGAAACGATCAAACGTCCACTGCAGGATCTCGATCGGGGTGGAACGTTCGAAGCGCTCGTTGATCTCATCCAGTTCGCCCAGCAGCGTCGGCGTGGGGTCAATTGCGGTCATTCTCAGGCCACTCTCGGTTTCTCTAGTGGATAACTAGAATACTGTGGCATCCCAGGAATATGACCACTACCTTGCCGACTCCCCACGCTACCGACCACCTCGACATTCTCGAATCGCACGCCCTGTTTATCCTGCGCGAGGTCGTGGCCGAGTGCGAGCGGCCCGTCCTGCTCTTCTCGGGGGGCAAGGACTCAGCCGTCCTCTTGCACCTGGCCGCGAAGGCCTTTGCGCCCCAGCAACTTCCCTTCCCCGTCTTGCACATCGACACCGGCCAGAACTTCAGCGAGGTGTTGGAGTTTCGCGACCGCGCTGTCGAGGCCGCCGGAGCGCGGCTGATTGTGGCGCGCGTCCAGGACTCGATTGATCAGGGCAGGGTCGCCGATCCGGGACCACTCGGATCACGAAACCGACTCCAGACAGTCACCCTGCTTGACGCCATCACCGACAACAACTTTGACGCCGCCTTCGGCGGTGCCCGGCGCGACGAGGACAAGGCCCGGGCCAAGGAACGAATCCTGAGCTTCCGTGACGCGTTCGGGCAGTGGGATCCGCGCCAACAGCGACCCGAGCTCTGGCAGCTCTACCAGGGCAAGGTCAACCCGGGCGAACACGTGCGGGCCTTCCCGCTCTCGGACTGGACCGAACTCGACGTCTGGCAGTACATCGGCCGAGAGAACATGGACCTGCCCTCGATCTACTTCGCCCACGAACGCGACGTCGTCGCCCGCGACGGGATGTGGCTCGCGGTGGGAGAGTTCGTCGAGCCCCTCCCGGGTGAAGACGTCATCACCAAGATGGTGCGCTTTCGTACGGTCGGAGACGCCAACTGCACCGGCGCGGTGCTCTCGAGTGCGGCAACCCTCGAAGCGATCATTGACGAAGTCGCAGTCGCGAATGTCTCAGAACGAGGAGCCACGCGCGGGGACGACAAGTTCTCCGAGACCGCCATGGAAGACCGCAAGCGCGAGGGCTACTTCTAAGTGCAGCTCACGACAAAAGACGTACTGCGTCTCGCCACGATTGGCTCGGTCGACGACGGGAAATCCACGTTGATTGGGCGACTGCTCGTCGACACGCGACAGCTCTTCGACGACCAACTCGACGCCGTGGCGGCCGCGTCCGAGAAACGTGGAATCGGCGATCTCGATCTCAGCTTCGTGACCGACGGACTACGCGCCGAACGAGAACAGGGCATCACGATTGACGTGGCGTATCGCTACGCCTCGACGCCCACGCGCAAGTTCATCATCGCGGACTGCCCCGGGCACGTGCGCTACACGCGCAATATGGCCACAGGCGCCTCGACGGCCGACCTCGCGCTCGTGGTCGTTGATGTCGCTTCCGGACTCAAGGAGCAGACTCGCCGCCACCTCTTTATCGCCGCACTGCTGGGCGTGCGTTCCATGATCGTGGCGATCAACAAGATGGACACCGTGGCCTGGTCGCAGTTGGCATTCCAGAGCGTCGTCGATGAGATCGAGACCTTGTCGCGCGAGCTGGGCTTCACCTCGACCCTGGCCATTCCGGTGTCGGCGCTCCTGGGGGACAATGTCGCGACGGGATCGACCAACACGCCGTGGTACGACGGGCCGTCGGTCTTAGAGGCTCTCGAGTCATCGGAGTCGGGTTCGTGGGAGAGCGCCCAGGGCGGGCGGCTGCCGATCCAGTGGGTACTGCGCCAAGTGGGCGGCGGCCGCACGTACGCGGGCATGGTGAGCGGAGAGGCCTTTCACGTGGGCGACACGGTGACGCTCCTCCCCCAGGGGGTCGAGACGACGATTCGCGCCATCAACTTCGGCGGCGAGGCCAGGCTCGAAGCGGCCGTGGGGGTGGCGGCGGACCTCGATCTCGCCGATGAGACCGACGCCGGTCGCGGCGACCTAATCGCCACACATCCGCTCCCCCTCGTGACCCGACAGTTCGAGGCGACCATCTGCTGGTTCGGTGAGAAGCCCTTTACGACCGGTGGCCAGCGATTGCGACTCAAGCACACCACGAAGTCCACGCCGGTGAAGGTGCAGGCCATCACCGGGGTCATCAACATTGAGTCGCTGTCGTTCGAGGACGCCGCTTCCCTCGAGACCAACGACATTGGTCTCGCGACGCTGCTGACCTCCGACGCGCTGGTCGTCGATGACTATCGCGAAGATCGAGTCACGGGCAGTTTCGTGCTCATAGACGAGGTCACCAACGCGACCGTCGCGGCCGGCATGGTCGGCCACGCCTCGTTTCTCTAGTCCTCGAATCCTCTTCACACTCTCAACGTAGAGTGACCAGAACGGACGACGAGAAGGCGGAAGAGTCATGCAGTGGAACGCCGCGACCAGCGACCACCCGGAGTGGCCCACCAGTATCGCCAACTACGACGCCAAACTAAAGGTCGCTGTTCAGGCGTCGAAACGTCTTCGCGACGGAGACGTCGTAGGAGTTGGTAGCGGGTCCACAAGCCTGTTGGCCCTGCGCGAGTTGGTCGATCGCTCGCACCACGAATCACTCCACTTTCGCGCCATCACCACGTCACTCGAGATGTCGATCGCGTGCGCGGAGTTGGGCGTGCCGACCACCAGTCTTCTGGACGCAAGGCCCGACTGGTCCTTTGACGGAGCCGATGAAGTGGACGGTGACGCGAACATGATCAAGGGACGCGGCGGCGCCATGCTGCGAGAGAAACTGCTGCTGGCGAGTTCGCCCGAGCGCTACATCCTGATCGATGAGTCCAAGAGAGTCGCCAAACTTGGTGTGAAGGCTCGAGTGCCCATCGAAGTTATTCCCGAAGCTCTGCAACTCGTGCAATCGCAACTCGCAGAGAGATTCGACGTGCGCGACGTGGAGCTGCGCATGGCGATCGCCAAGGACGGCCCCGTGGTGACCGAACACGGCAACGTGATTCTCGAGGTGCACTTCGCCGAGGTGACCGCCGAGACTGACAGGCGAGTCAACTGTCTGCCGGGCGTCGCCGCCTCAGGATTGTTCTTCGACTTTGCGCCCACCATCGTGAGCGCGTAGCGAGCGTGACGAACGCTTACTCGTCCGCGACGATCGAACCGACTCGCTCTCCCACACCCGGATCCCGGCTCACGACATACCACGCGTAGATAATCGCGAGAACGATCGCGCCGAGCGCCATGTACGGATACCAGTTGTAGGGAGTGGGCTGACCGGGCTTGGCGAGGTAGTACAGCGGCACCAGTATCCACAACGCACCGATCACCGGCAGAACACCGTGACGCACGACGTTGAACCGCTCGGGGAAGTTCTTCTTGTAGTACAGGGGCAGCGCGACGTTGCTGAGTCCGTACACGATGAGTATCAATATCGTCCCGAACGTTGAGGACTCGTCGAACATCGTCAGCGGACTCATCGTCGCCGACGTCGCCGCCCCACCAATGATGTGGCCGAGCCCCCAGACTCCGATGATCCCGACACTGAGTCCAAGGAAGGTGAAGAGAGCGAAGATCGGTGTACGACGCGTGGAGTGCACGTGCCCAATGAACGTGGGCAGAAGGCCCTCGCGTCCCGCGTTAAACACCAGGCGGGCCTGAGAGTTGGTGCCGGCGATTAGCGCTCCGAGCGTTGAGGTCATACCCGCGAGGAACGCGAAGAAGAGAATGACCGCGAACCCTTCCTTGGCGACCGACAGGAAGGGGATGGCGGCGCTGGTGAGGTTGCCCTCGTTGCCCTTGAAACCCACCACCGTGGAGAACGCGAAGAACGTGTAGGTCACGAGCATGACGCAGATGGAAAAGAAGACGGCCTTGGGTACGTTCTTTCGCGGATCGTTCGTCTCTTCGGCCAGGGCCGCGGAGTTCTCCCAACCGATGAACAGATAAATCGCGAGAGGAAAGCCCGCAGCGAGTCCGGAGAAACCGTTCTTGACGTTGTGCCACTCGAACGGTTGGAAGTTGATGTGCGAGTGAAACTTCACCAACGAGATAATGCTCACGATGATCATGATCGTGATTTCGAAGGCGAAGAACACGCCCGCCAACTTCGTGGAGATCGCGATTCCGCGGTACATCATGAACGCGGCAAAGGCCAAGAAGATCAAGGTCCAGACACCCCACGGAACGTTTTCCAGACCCGAGACGTTGTAGTTCTTCAGAATGATCTGAAAGAAGCCGCCCACGATGGCGATCACCGACGCCATGGCGGCGATGTAGCCCGTTCCCGTCAAGATCGCGGTCATCACCGCCGTGCGTCCGCCGAAGGTCTTACCGATAAAGGAGATGAATCCACCGGTCGACGGCAAGACCTTGGTGAACTCCGAGAGCGTGTTGCCGAGGAACAGGACCGCGACACCCGCCGCAATGATGGTGAGCGGTGAGGCGAGCCCGGCGGTGTAGGCGAGGAAGCCAAAGCCGAAGTAGAAGCTCATGGCCGGTCCGATGTTGGCCATGGTGGCCGTCGAAATGTCGAACAGTCCCAGCGCGCCTTGGCGCAGGCGCTCGTGCTCGCCCGGTACGTCAGGCACCTTGGCGCCCAGAGACTCCGGCGTGAAAGCTTCGCTCATATTCCCCCCTTGATGAAGCCTCACTGCTTCATCGGCACCCGAGGTGCACTGTCATGAAAGATAGTGGACGCGTTGGACGAACCGCGGCGTTTGATTAGAAACGGCTCAGGCGTCTGACCTCGACGATGTGGCTAGTCGTCGCGCATTCGTTGTGCGACGTTGCGCTCGGCCAGTGTGCCCTCCCCGAAGTGATCGCGCACACTGCGTCGGTCCACGTCGGGACGGTTTTGTGACAGTTTCGCCTTGCCCTCGATGGAGATCACGTCGATCTCTATGCCCACGATGGCCTTCAACTGCACCTCGCGATAGTGCGCGTCGAGGTCGTCCGCGCGCCACTCGGGATCGCGTCCGCTCTCGAAGTGCGACGTGACCGCACTCGTCTGGGCCATCTTCCACTCTTCGTCGTTGCGAATCGTGGCGCGTCCACTCACCTCGGCCGCCACATAGTTCCATGTCGGCACCACGCCGGGATTTTCGAGTCGACTCGGGTAGTACGAGGGAGTCACGTAGGCACTGGCCGCAAGGAACAACGCCAGGACGTCGCTACCGTCCTCCACCGACTTCCACCACGGATTCGCCTTCGCGACGTGCGTGCGGATGGTTCGCCGACCGTCGCTGACGATGACCGGTACGTAGACGCTGGCCAGCCCACTTTCGGTCTGGATGACCAAAAATCCGGCGCCGGCATCGTTTACGATTCGCCAGGCCTCGTCGTCGTCGACGGCAAACAGAGGAGGGACGTACACGCCTCCAGTGTTCCACGAAAGTTCCCTCGTGGGAGGTGGCTACTCGAGATCCAACGCGGCGTCGAGTGATTCGTAACCCGGAGCGGTTCGGCGCCAGGGATACTCGCGCTCAAACAGATCGGCGACGTCCAGGAGAGCCTCATCGCGATAGTGCTCGACCGTGACCTGCAATCCAAAGGGCAGACCGGACGGCAGGTGACCGAAGGGAAGGCTCAGGGCGGGGTGACCGGTGATGTTCTGTACGGCCGTCGACAAGGTCTCAGGACCGAGACCGTGTACGTCGGACTCCTCGTTCATGCGTCCATCGGCGCGCCATCCGGGAGCAGCGACGGTGGGAGTCAGAAGTGCGCCTCCTTCCTGGAGGAGTTGATCCACTCGTCGCACGTAGAGGTAGCGCCGACGACGCGCGGCGAGGTACTCGTTGATATCGACCTCGAGCCCCGCACGAAAGAACTCCTGCGTTGCGACGTGGAACTCGTCCATGTGGTCGATCACCCAATCACGGCCTAGGGCCGAGATGTGCTCGGGGGCGCTGACAGTAAACCAGTCGAGATCAGGGTCGCCGTCGGCGAAGAACGTTGTCTGGTCGAGCCAGGTCACCGGCAGGCGCATGAGTGACGCGAATGCCTCGACCGACTCGTGAAAGAGGGAGTCGACGTACGGGTCGAGTGGGCCGAAGGGCGACGTCCGATCGACCGCACACAATGAGCGAATAGGGATGCCGCGCGCCGTTAATCGCGTCGGCGCTGTCGGATCGCCGGCGACCGGACCGCGCATCACAGTAAAGAGCAGACGCAAGTCGTCGCTCGTCGTCGCGAAGGGACCATCGGTTGAGTAGTCGATCCAATCCGGCGCGGGCCATCGACCGACGACACCATTGGTCGGTTTGAGTCCGACCAGTCCGCACAGCGACGCCGGGATGCGAATCGACCCTCCGCCGTCGGTGGCAGTTGCCACGCCGACCAACCCAGCCGCGATCGCTGCCGCGGAGCCGCCACTCGATCCGCCCGTCGAATAGGCGAGGTTCCACGGGTTGCGCGTGACCCCCGTCAAGAGGCTGGCGGTGTATCCCTCAATGGCGAACTCGGGCAGCGTCGACTTGCCCACCACGACGGCTCCGGCGCGCAGTAGCCGGCTCGGCACGACGCCATTTGTCGAGGCGACGGGCACGTCGCGCAACGCCAGCGACGCCTTCCTGGTCTGGTGACCTTCGAGGTCCTCGAGGTCCTTGATTAGGGTGGGCACGCCTAAGAGCTGTCCGACCCGCTGCTCTCCTCGGTCGATGCGAGTGGCCGCTGCGAGGGCCTCATCGAAGGTCTCTTCGGCCAAGACGTTGAGCTCGCTGGCTTGCTCAAGACGCTCGATCGACGCACTCACGACGGCGGTCGCACTCACCCGACCCTCCCGTACGGCGCGCGCGACTTTGGAGATCGGCCCCGTCATTCGCATCTCGATCCCGTCTTTCGCGTCGTCATCCGACTCTGGTCGTCAACTAAGTCGCAGATACGCTAACGCGACCGCCATCGCCACGCCGAGCCAGCACAACACCTTGAGACTGCGTTCGAGGGGCTCAAGGATCACTGCCGTCGTCAGTGGCGACGTCGTTCCATCGCTGCGCGTGATGGTGCCCGCGACCGATGCGGTGCGCCGGCGCAACTCACGGGCGGGTGTGGAGAGGGTTCGTTGCAGTTGGGTCACGAGGGTGCCGAACGCGGCGGCGGCCACGGCGGCGACACCCAGCGTGCCGTGCTGGGCGTAGTACGCCGTCAAAATCGGAAAGGCACCCCAGGCGAGCACGAGCACCAGGCCGTTATGCAGCCGACCGCCGAAGAGTTCGAGGTTGTAACTCAGCGCGATGAATGCTCCGACGGCGATAAAGACTGCCATGTAGTAACTCACGATGAACATTCCGGAGATCCCCAGACCCACCGCGCCGCCCAGGCCGACGACTGCTGCAGCAATGAGCTGCCAGGAAGGAATCGTCGTGCGCAGTGGTCGACCCTGGAGTTCATCGAGGGCGTGCGCGCCGATTCCGAGCGCGAGGAAAAAAGCGATGAGCGTCTCGGCGTAGCGCGTCACGTTGACCGGACCAACCAGGCAGGCGCCGATCGTGACCAACGCCAGGTGCAGCATGGTGTAGGGCGGGTGCAGCAGCGTCCACCACTCACGCAATCGCGTTGAACGAAGGAAGCGTGGCTGGGCGTAGAAGGAAGGCCCAGTCGCTGAATTCGATGGGGGCGACCCGCTCGACACGACTACGCCGACCGATAGCCCCAGATGACGACGCCCCCACCGAGGCTCATCGTTCGGTACTCGACGTGCTCAATGCCGGCGTCACGCCACGCGGTGAGCGTCCAATTCAGAGGGTACGCCTTGTAGTGCGCCGAGATGCTCGGCCCGAGAAACCGGCCGACGTCCCACCACGCCCGACCACCGAGCGCATAACCCGCAACCGGCAGGACGAGGCGCGTGTAGAGCCACCAACTCCAGCGCCACCCTCGATTCTCGGGCACCGCGAACTCGAGACTCGCAATGCGTCCACCGGGCTTGACGACGCGTGCGAGTTCGACGAGCGCCGCTTGTGGATCGGCCACGTAGCGCAACAGATACGTAAATGTCATCGCGTCAAAGCTGGCGTCCGCAAAGGGCAGTTGCTCGCCGCGCCCCTGCACGAGGGTGATGCGCTCGGTGAGGTCAGCTCTGCGCACGTTGAGTTCGCCTTGCTTCAACATGTCCGCGCTCAGGTCGAGTCCGACGATGCGCGCGTCGGTCTTTTTCGCGAGCCTCTTCGACACCGCGCAGGGACCGCAGGCGATATCCGCGACGCTTGTCGGATGACTCGAGATCAAGGTATCGACCATGGTCGCTCGCCAGCGCGCGTCCTGGCCAAAGGACAAGATCGCGGCCAGCAGGTCGTAACGCTGCGGCAGTGGCGCAAAGAGGCGCTGGGCGAACTGGTTGGGCTGTCGACGCGAGGCGGAGACGCTGCGGCTCATGACCTCACATCGAGGCCAGCACCGAGCGCAAATACTCTTCGAAGGGCTCGTAGTACCACGACTCGTCGTAGCGCACACCGTTGACAAAGAAGGTCGGCGTCCCGTTCGCGCCCGAGCGAATGGCGCCTTCTAAGTCCGCTTCGACCCGGGCGTTGGGCTTGCCACTCTCGAGTGCCTTCTCCACCTCGTCGAGGTCCGCGCCGACGTCCTTGACGTACCCGCGCAGGGCGTCGGTGCCGAGCGAACGCTGATTCGTATAGAGCGTGTCATGCATCGCCCAGAACTTGTCCTCTCCCTGCTCGCCGACTGCTTCGGCCACCTCGGCCGCCGCCTGAGCGTGCGGATGCACTTCGGCCAAGGGCAGGTTGCGAAAGATCAGTTTCATGGACGATTCGAATGTCTGGAGCAACTTCTCCACGATCGGAAAGGCCTGACCGCAGTAGGGGCACTCGTAGTCGCCGTACTCCACGACGGTCAGCTTGGCGTCGGGTGTGCCGCGCACGTGGTCGTTGGGACCAACTGGATTGACAAGGTTTGCGCTCACGTCAGGGCCTCCACTGCACTCAGGGCGCCGTCGGCGCCGGGACTCACCCCGACCGGGGAGACGTAACTCCAGGCGATGTTCTTGTCTTTGTCGATCACGAAGAGCGCGCGCTCGCAGGTCCCGGTCTTTTCGTCGTAGACGCCATAGGCCTTAGCCGTTGCACCCTTGGGCTGAAAGTCTGCAAGCAGGGGGAACTCGATCTTGTGCTGTTCACGAAAAGCCGTGTGGCTCCACGCGCCGTCGACCGAAATACCGATCAACTGCGCATCGTGTTGCTGGAAAAGTTTGCTCGCTGCTTCGAACATCGAGAGCTCGTCACCGCACACCGGACTCCAGTCCGCGGGATAAAAGATCAAGACCGCCGGACCCTCGATTTCGGACAGGCTGAGCGACTGATCGGGGGTTGCGAGCAACGTGAAATCGGGAGCCGGTGTCCCGCTAGACAACGCCATACCTTCTCCTCTTTATTTGAGATGATTCTGAGGATAGACGAGCGACCCTCGTGGTCGTTCGCTCAGTCCATGTACGCGCCGCCGTTCACCGAGATCGCTTCGCCGGTGAGGAAACCGGCGGCGTCCGACGCGAGAAACGCCACCACCTTGGCAACGTCTTCGGGGGTCTCGAGTCGCCCGAGCGGCGTGGCGTCAATCCACATCTGGCGCACCGCGTCGGGTTCCACACCGCGCAAGTCCGCTTCCCACGCGAGTTCACGCGTCTGCATGGCGGTGGCGACAAATCCCGGGCACACGCAGTTCACGCGAATGCCGTACGGAGCGAGTTCGTACGCCATGGCCTGGGTCAGTCCGAGCACCGCGAACTTGCTCGCCACGTAGTCAGACAAGAAGGGCACCCCGCCGGCTTTGGCGGCCATCGAGGCAGTATTGATGATCGCCCCCGGAGTGCCCAGGGCGATCATGGCGCGCGCCGCCGCCTGCCCGCAGTAGAACACGCCGTAGGTGTTGACGTCAAAGGTGCGCCGCAGGTCGCTCGGCGACACGTCGATGAAGTTCTGCATCTTGGAGATACCGGCGTTCGACACCCATACGTCGAGGCGCCCGTGTTCCGCGACGATCGATTCGACGAGGGTCTGGGAGGACTCCGGATCGGTGACGTCGAGGGCGTGGGCC
This sequence comes from uncultured Acidimicrobiaceae bacterium, assembly GCA_963840595.1. Taxonomy (GTDB): domain Bacteria; phylum Actinomycetota; class Acidimicrobiia; order Acidimicrobiales; family RAAP-2; genus RAAP-2. The sequence goes on along the minus strand of CAWIZQ010000002.1, from coordinate 268,403 downwards.
TCGGCATCCTCGATTGCACTGGCCGTCTCGATTGCGCTGGCGACGTCGACGTCAGTCACGATGACGTGATGGCCGTGTCGGGCGAGCTCGTGCGCGATGGCCGCTCCTATGCCCGAACCGGCGCCGGTGACGACTGCGACAGATGTGGTCACGATGTACTCCTTGCTATGTCGTGAGAGATCGACGTCGTGACGTCGCTCAAGCGTAGAAAATCCTGGTAGCGCTGGTCGTAGACCTCAACGTTCGCGAGATTGGGGCTGATGACGTCACCCTCGTCGAGGGCACCGCCGACGTACGACCAGTCCTCGATCGCCCCGGTGCCAATGCCCGCGATCACGGCCGCACCGAAGGCGGCTCCCGGGTGATCCGTGATCGAGACGAGGTCGCGGTTGAGCACGTCAGCGAGGATCTCTCGCCACAGTCGCGACTTCGATCCCCCGTTGGTCACCGTCGTGCGTGTGAGGTGCAGGCCGTCCTCGGCGAAGATCTCGACGTGGGAGCGAAAGCCGTACGCAATGGCTTCGAGGAACGAGCGATGAATATCGCCGCGCGTTGTGGTCAGGTTCAAACCCACCATGACCCCGCGGAGGTCAGGATCGTGCAGCGGTGTTTTTTCGCCCAGGAAGTAGGGCAAGGTAAGAAGGTTTCCCGGTGCGCTCTGCGCCGCCGCGGCGTCGAGTTCCTCCAGGGGCGCGTCGTTGAACAGCGACTGCTCCCAGCGCAGCAGTGAGCCGCTCGTGGCCATGCACCCATTGGGCAGCCACGTACCGGGCACCGGATGCTTGTCAAGGTAGAGGCGACCATCAAGGAGCTTCTGATCGCTCACCGCCAGGATGTCGCCCGCCCCGCCCAGTTTGATCAGACACTCCCCCTCGCGCACGAGACCCGCGCCGTACGCCGAGAGCACGTGGTCGGCTCCGCCCACGACGATCGCGGTACCCGCAACGAGGCCCGTCGCGCCAGCGGCGCTGCGACTGACCTCTCCCACCACCGTTGCCGGTGCACACACCTCGAGCAAAGAGGGCCAACGCACGTTGGTGGCGTCCTGGACGGCCGCGATCGCAGCGGAGTCGAAGTCGTACAGGCCGCTTTCAATCGCCCAGTTTTCTTCCACGTGGTCGCGCGCGCCCAGGGCGTGGGCGAGCCAGTCGTACGAGCCGCGGATCGAGGCCACCTTCTTCCAGACCTCGGGCTCGTGAAAATTGAGCCAGCTCGCCGTGGGTGCCACCGACTGCTGAGAGAGAACCGACCCGGTGAGAGCCAGGAGGTCAAAGTCGCCGAGGGCCGAGCGAATGTCGTCGATCTCACGCGACGCGCGCGCGTCGTTCTGCAGAATCGCTCGGCGCAGAGGCCGATCCTGCTCATCGAGGAGCACCACCGCGGGCACCATGCCGGATACCGCCAGGGCTGTGACGTCGGCCCCAGTCGCGCCCACGTCGCTCAGCAGCAACGGTACGAGCGTGGTGACACCGGACCACCATTCCTCTGTCTCGGCTTCCGACCACCCGGGGTGATCACTGTAAAGAGCGACGCCGTAGGAGCGGCTCGCCACGATGCCGCGACCCGGGTCCAACAAGATGGCCTTCACCCCCGACGATCCAAGGTCGATACCGAGAAGAAGTGATCCGGACGAGCTAGACACTGCGGGCTGCGTCGACAAAACGCTTCACGCGCTCGGGATCGACCTTGTTCCACGTGTAGCCATCTACTTTCAGGTCGCTGCCGACGATGCAACCGTCGGCAAACTTCAGGTACCCCGCGATCGAGGCCGCCTTGGCTCCCGTGTTGAGCAGCACCGGCACCGAGGGATCCACCGCTTCGCGCACGTCGGCCACCGTGTGCACGTCCGGCTCGGCGCCCGCCATGGGACCGGAGACCAAGATGGCGTCGGCGAGGCTCGACACGACGGTCGATCTCGCCATCTGGGCGGGCGTGCGCTGGCCAATCGGCGAGGCGAACTCTGGGGTGATGTTGGCAAAGATCGCCAGGTCGTCGCGACCGAAGTTGCGTCGGTTGCGAAGTAACGTCGCCGCGTCCGGGTGCCAGGGCCCCATATCGGACTCCCAGGAGCCCGTGATCACTTCGCGCATGAACGAAGCGCCGGAGCCCACGGCGATCGCGAGCGCGCACTGGGCGTCCCAGAGAAAGTCCACGCCGAAGGGGCGGTCACTCGGCCGACACTCAACCGCCACCCGTGTCATCACGGCCGACGCCTCGAGTCCCGCGCTCAACTGATAGGGACGGTCACCTTCATTGCAGAAGAGAATGGCATCGAAGCCCCCCGCAAGGAGCAGTTCCACGTCGCGCTTGACGTGATCGATCAGTCCCTGCACGCCCGCCGCGGCGTCGTAGAGCGGCGTGCCCGGCAGCGGCGGGACGTGGGCCATCGCGATGAGCGGCTTGGCCACGTCCGGAAACACGGAACGAAATCGAGACATTATTCCTTCTCCTCTTCGAAGGGTTCCACGTGCAGTACCTCCACGTCGTGATCCTTGATGCGCCGGATGGCGCGGTTGTTCGGCGACGCGTTGGTGATCAGCAGATCAACGGCCCCGATTGGCGCGAACGTGATAAAGGCGACACGCCCGATCTTGGATGCGTCGGCCAGCACCACGATTCGTCGACCCGCCGCCAGCGCCGAACGCTTGACGTCGGCGTCATCGAGGTTGTACTCGCTCAATCCGCTCACGTCGCTGATACCCGCCACGCCGACAAAGACGGTGTCGCAGTTGAGGTCGGTGTAGGCACTCTGAGCGCGAGGACCGATGAGGCTCAGTTCACCGTGTCGCACCACCCCGCCGGTGAGGATTGTCTTCACCGAGGTTTTAGTCGCGAGTTCCATGCCGACCACCAGGGAGTTAGTGATCGCGGTCACTCCCAAGCCGTCGGGAATGGCCTTAGCCATCTCGTGAGTCGTTGTGCCCACGTCGATGATGATGGTTTCGTTCTCGCGCAAGAGAGCCGCAGCGGCCACGCCAATACGGCGCTTCGCTTCGGCGCTGTGGGCCGCTCGCTGGAGGATTGGTGGTTCGAACGAGCGGCTCTGCACCGAGATCGCTCCGCCGCGCGCGCGCCGAGCCAGGCCCTCCACTTCGAGAAAGTCCAGGTCGCGCCGGATGGTCATCTCGGACGTCCCGAACTGCGCGGCGAGCTCCACGATGGACGCCTCGCCCTCGACTCGGAGCCGCTCGGCGATGGTCGCGCGACGAGTCTTAGAGTCCATGACGCCACATTATGTGAATTTTTAACATCTATCAACCTGAGAATGAGTGAATTTCACACAAAATACCTCCGATCTTGACCGAAAGTTACATATTTTGACACGACGAGGATCTCTCACGGTGCAGTCCCGTCGAAGTCGAACCAACCGGAGCGGATGTGCCAGTGCTCGCCGTTCTCGAGCACGGAGGTGATCAATCGCTCCAGCGACGTTCGTCGAGGCAGGTCGGCCAGTGCGACGTCCGGCAACTGAAAGACGAAATCCACGACCTCCTCATCGCCGTCCAGTGACCCGGGAACGAGTTCAAATCGACGGAGAAACTGAACCAGGTTCGAGTCAGCGCGCAGGGCAAGGAGTCGCTCGTCCAACATCCAACTGCGACAGGTTGCAAGACGTCGAGTGTTCGTGGGCCAGATTCGACCCAGTACGCGGCGCGCTTCGTCGAAGGTACGTTCGAGCGTGGACGGCGTCAGATCCGCTCCCTGGGGAATGTGAATGCCCACCGATGCGTCGCCGCGACGAAACCCGGGAACCGCGGAGTGCGGGTCGTCACCGCCGTACCACTCGGGGGCGAGAGATCCCACACCCAGGTTCACGCGGTGAAACTGAAGTGAGCCGATCGCCAGCAGTTCTCCGCGCAAGACGAGCAAGCTCCACCAGCCCGCGTCAAAACCAAGTGTCCCGCGCTTGCGCCGGTGAGTCGCGGCGTGCAGGAGGTAAATGTTCATCGTCGACTCGATGACGGTTTCGGGCGTCGCGTTCGCGCGCAGATACCCAAGCGTGTCGTCGTAACACAGTGCGCCGAGATAGAAGTAGAAGAGTCGACCCACGTCGCCCACGCTGTCGAGGTCCGGCCAGATCGGCAGTGGCTGATCGATGTTCCCTCGGTCGTGAGCCACCATGGTGCAACCCGCCGCCAGCAGACTCGACCACTCCTCGCTCGTTTGTGCTTCGCGCCAATGATTCACGATTTCATCGATGTCTTCGCTCGACAATCCCATCGCGGCCAGAGCTGACGCGACCTCACCCGCCGCGAAGCTCTCAATCCGTTCTCTCGCCAGCCGAGTCGGCGCGGGCCAGAACGCGCGCATCGCGCTGATCGTGTCGCTCACGACTCGTCCATCGGCCGATAGCGAACACCCATCGCGTCGAGGCGTCTCAGGTGCTCGAGCAATTTCGGTCGAAACTCTCCCAGGGTCGTCGCGGTTCCCCAGACCACCTCACTGAAGGCGCACAGTCGAGGAAACGCCATGTAGTCAAGGTGATCGCGAGTCGCGATGTACTCCGTCCAGAGTTGCGCCTGCGCGCCTCGTACGTGGTGGCGCAGTGGCTCGACAAGATCCTCGGGCACGACCGAATAGCCATAGACGCGCTCCCAGGTCGTGACGTGCGGCAGGGGCGCGAGCGCGACGGGTTCATCGGGCGAGTCGCTGCTCAGCCAGTCGAAGTACAGATACTGCATTGGCGCCATGATTACGTCCAAGCCGCGCTCGGCCGCCTCGACACCTTTGTCGACACTGCGCCAGGCGGCAATCACGGTGCCCTCGGGCACGTGGGCGTCTAGGACCTCGTCCCAGGCCACGACCTCGTGGCCGCGATCACGCAGTACTTGGGCCATGCGCGCGGTAAAGAGTCCCTGTAGTTGGCGGACGTGATCGAATCCGTGCTCGGCCATCACCCGGGAGGCGAGTTCGCTCGACGCCCACTCGGTCGTCGGGCATTCGTCGCCACCGATGTGCACGGAGCTGTCCGCAAAGAGATCGCCAACGTAGGCGACGACGTCGGCGGCAAAGTCCAGAGCCGCGGGACCCACGTTCAAGACGTGCTCCGATATCCCCCAGCGCGTCCATACCTCATGTTCCTCGCCCGTGTTGCCGAGTTCGGGGTAGGCGGCGAGAACGGCCTGGGCGTGACCCGGCAAGTCGATCTCGGGAACGATCTGGACGAACCGGGAGGCCGCGTGGTCCCGGATGACGCCCAGATCATCGGCGGTGTAAGAGCCACCGTGGGGAAGGGCGTCGTCGAGTCCGTCTCGTTCGTGGCCGATCGGTGACGAGCGACGATGTGATCCCACTGTCGTGAGTCGAGGCCACGCCGGTATCTCCACGCGCCAGCCCTGGTCGTCGTTCAAGTGCAGATGCAGTCGATTCATACGATGCGCGGACAACAAGTCGATCAGTCGGCACACGACGTCGACGCCAAAGAAGTGGCGAGAGACGTCGAGGTGAACCCCGCGCCAGGCAAAGCGCGGGCCATCCTGGATGACCACGCAGGGCAACTCGACCGAATCGATCGCGACTGTCGTTTCCGACCACCACTGCGCGGGGCCGAGTTGGCGCACCGTCGTGAGCGCGCGGTACAGACCCTCGGGTGTGCCCGCGTCGATTGACGACAGCGACGCCACGGCCACCTGGTAGTGCTCGCCCTCGAGTTCGGGCAGCAGCCGCACGTCAAGATCGCACGCCTCGCTCTCACCGACGACGTCCATCGTCCAGCCGACACTGTCGTAAAGATCGGCGGCGAACGTCTCGAGCACCGGTTTGAACGCCTCGTGCTCGACGCGCACGCGGATCGGCGAGCGCCACGTGACCGTACCCCCGAGGAACTCCGCAAACCTCGGACGCGGTAGGACCGCCGAGCTCACGTCGCCTTCACCGCGAAACAGGCCGCGTGGTGGGTGGGCGACAACGTCACCATGGTCGGGTTCGTGGTGCGACAGACGTCCATCACCAGCGGACAGCGCGGCGCGAAGCGACACCCCGGACCCGGGTCGATCACTTTGGGCGGCTCCCCGAGATCCCGCTCGCCCTCAATGACGGCCAGCGGCAGCCTTGGGTCGGGGGCGGTGGACATCAGCAGTTGCGTATAGGGATGTTGGGGCGAGCGGATGACCTCATCAGTGAGACCCTCTTCGGCGATGCGACCGGCGTAGAGCACGATCATGCGATTGGCGACGTAGCGCGCACTCGCGAGGTCGTGGGTGATGTAGAGCAACGACACGCCCTCTTGATCACGCAGTCCCTTCATCACGTTGAGCAGACCGATGCGAATCGACACGTCGAGCATGGAGACCGGCTCGTCGGCCAGGATGAGCGAGGGATGCGAGGCCAGTGCCTGGGCGAAGCCGAGTCGTTGGCGCTGACCGCCCGAGAGTTGGTGCGGGTAGCGCCGCAGCACCTCGGCTCCGGGGTTAAGGCCCACACGCTCCACCAGGGCGACGGCTTCCTCGTAGCGCTCGGACTTTGACAGTTCGGGCCGGTGCAGTTTGAGCGAACGGAAGAGACTGTGCCCAACGCGCAGCACCGGGTTGATGGAACCGAAGGGGTCCTGAAAGACCATGGGCATGCGTCCGCGCACCGAGCGGTTCGACCGGCCGGTGAGGCCCTCGCCTTCGAAGACGATGGTTCCGTGCGTGGGCTTGTAGAGACCGGCCAAGACGCGCGCGATGGTCGATTTGCCCGAGCCCGACTCGCCCACGAGCGCCACGATCTCGCCCGGGGCGACGTCGAAGGTCACCTCGTCGAGTGCGTGCAACTGTCCGTGCGAGCGAAAACCCCCGACTCGAAAGAAACGCGAGAGCCCCTCGACCCGCAGGATCGCCTCGCTCATGAGGACTCCGGAGGATTGACGAGGTGACAACGAACCGCCCGCGTACCTTTCGTGATCAACTCCGGACGCACGGTGCGACAGACGTCCATCACGAAGGGACAACGAGGCGCGAACAGACAGCCCGGCGGTGGGTCGACGAGCGTCGGCGGCGTTCCCGGGATACCCGTGAGCTGGCGCGACTCTCCCAAAAGCGAGGGAAAGGCCTCTAGGAGCCCCTGGGAGTAGGGGTGCTGGGGATGGTCGAAGACTTCGCGGGTGGTGTCGAGTTCCACCACCTCACCCGCGTACATGACGGCCAGGCGATCGGAGAAGTGCGAGACGACGCTCATGTCGTGGGTGACGAACAAGACGGCGAAGCCCAACTCGTGGCGCAGTGCTTCGACCTGGCGCATCAGGGATCGTTGGGCCACGACGTCGAGGGCCGAGGTGGGCTCGTCCATGATCACGAGTTTGGGCTCGAGCAGCAGTGCCATGGCGATCATGGCGCGCTGGCGCATGCCGCCCGACAGCTGGAAGGGATAGCTCTTGAGGTGCACACGATCGATCGAAACCATCGCAAGAACCTCTTCGGATCGCTGCGTGATGCGATGATCGTCCCAGTCGGTGTGCGCTCGACACGCGTCGGCCAGTTGCGCGCCGATCGAGAGCGTCGGGTTGAGGGCGTTCATCGCACTCTGCATCACCAGCGAGATGTCGCGCCAGCGGTACCGGCGAAGCTGTTCGTCGGTGAGTGTGCGCAGGTCCACGCCGTCGAAGGTGACCGAACCCCCGACGATGCTGGCCGGATACGACAACAATTGTGCGATGGCGAAGAGGAGCGTGGACTTGCCACATCCCGACTCGCCCACGATGGCGAGAAACTCACCGTGGGCCAGCTCGAGGTTGACGCCGTGCACCGCTTGGGCCGGGCCCGACGGCGTGGCGTACTCCACCATGAGATCGCGCACCTGAAGAATCGGCTCACTCACGCCACGGCCTCGAGCTTCTTCATGCGCTTGCGCATTTTCTTTTCCGAGACCGGGCGCAGGGCCGGGTTGGAGACCTCGTCAAAGGCGTAGTTCAACAGGGCGAGGGCTGATCCCAGCAGGGCGATCGCCACGCCCGGCGCCAGCGCCCACAGCGGCAGGCCCGTCTGGAGCGCTTCGTTGTTCTGCGCCCAGTACAGCATCGTCCCCCAGGACTCGGTGTTGATATTGCCCAGTCCGATGAACTGCAGGGCCGCGGAGGCCAGCACCGCGTAGAGGGCGGCCGAGAGGAAGTTCGCCACGATGAGCGACGTCATGGGCGGAATGAGTTCGACGGTGATGACGTACCAACTGGCTTCGCCGCGCGCTTTGGCCGCCAGCAGGTAGTCGCGATTGCGCAGGGAGAGCGCCTGCACGCGAAGTTGCCTGGCCCCATAGGACCATCCGGTAAAGACGAGCACGGCGACAATCAGCCAGAAGCTCGCGCCCTTGGCGTACGCGGTGATCACGATGATCAGCGGGAAGGTGGGGATCACCAAGATGACGTCGGTAAAGAGCGACAGCGTGTCGTCCACCAGCCCGCCCGAGTAGGCCGCCGTGACCCCGACCGCCACCGACACCACGGTACAGAAAGCTCCGACGATGAGGGCGATGAACACCGATTGGCGCGCGCCGTAGATCAGCTGCGAGTAGACGTCCTGTCCGAAGGAGGTCGTGCCCAGCAGGTGGTGCCACGAGAGCCCCGCGGCCGGCTTGTAGATCTCGGCGGCGGGATTGTCGTGAGCGAACCAACTCGGAAAGATGGCTACGACCACCAAGATGAACAAGATGATCGATCCCACCATCGCCTTCTTGTCGCGGCGTAAGAAGCGCCCCGCCCCCGCGAGACGCCGGCCCAGGATACGAAGGCGGCTCACGTGCGCACCCTCGTTCGCGGATCCAAGACGGCCGTCACGATGTCGGAGACGAAGATGGCCAGGAGCACGGCGACGGTGATGAGCAGGAACAGCGACTGCATGAGCGGGTAGTCCTCCGTCTGGACCGCTTGAAGGAGCAAAAAGCCGAGTCCCGGATAGTTAAAGACGTACTCCACCAGGATCGCCCCCGAGATCACAAAGCCGAGCGACATCGCAAAGCCCGTCAGGCTCGGCAGCATGGCGTTGCGACCCGCGTACTGCCAGAGGATTCGCTGATTCTTCAGTCCCTTGGCGCGCGCCATCTTCACGTAGTCCTCGGCCACGACGGTGATCATGTTGTTGCGCATGGTCAAGATCCACCCGCCGATGGACGTGATCACGATCGTGAACGCGGGCAGGATCGCGTGGGTTAGGACGTCGCCCACGAAGGGCCAACTCCACTGTTCGACGGCGGTCTCGTTGTAGCCGCCGAGAATCGGGAACCACTTGAGCGTGACGGCGAAGAGCCAGATGGCGAGCAGCCCCACCCAGAAGTACGGGAACGCCGAGATGACGATGAACGTCGGGGGCAGGATCGAGTCCAACTTGCCCCCTCGGCGCCACGCCGCCACCGCACCCACTGCGGTGCCGATGATGAAACCGATCACGGTGGAGAGACCCACCAGGCCGAGCGACCAGGGCAGCGCCTTTCCGATCACACTCGTCACCGACAGTGGGAAGTAGCTGGTGGAGATGCCGAGATTCCCGCGCAGGGTGTTACCCAGGTACTGAAAGTACGACGACACCAGGCTCTGATGCCCCCCGACGCCAAAGGCCACCTCGAGGGCCTTCAGAGCGGCGGGGTTGACGTGCCCTCGAAACGTGGCCATCATCGATTCGGCCGGGTTGCCGGGCATGAGCCGGGGGATAAAGAAGTTCAGCGTGAGGGCCGCCCACAACGCAATGAGCAGAAAGCCCAAACGCCGAACTAGAAATCTCATCTCCCCGACTCAGTCCGGCAGTTAGTTCCTTACGACAACGGCTTTAGGTTGTCCAGCACGTAACCCCAGTCCGGCTCGTTGTACAGGCCGGGTTGCGCGTACGGATTCGTCTTGGATGGGAACCCCGTGAAGTCCTTCGAGTTGTACTGGAACCAGTCGACTTCCTCGAGAATCGGAATCACCGGGAATTGGGTCACCATGACGTTTTCCAGCTCGTTGATGATCGTGTGCTGTGTCGCGGCACTCGTCGTTGAACCGTAGGAGTTGAGCAGCGTGTCCACGGCGGGGCTATCAAAACGCTCCCAGTTCGTTGACGCCGCCTTGCCTTCGGGGGCCGAGTTCTTGGAGAAGAGCCACTGGCGCATCTCGTAGAACGGTGTCGGTCCGCCGCTCTCCACGTCGTAGGCCAACTGGTAGTTGCCCGTGTAGACGTCCGAAGCGAACGTCGTGGCCGACGGTGTCTCGGGCGTCGCGTCGATGCCGACCTTGCCCAGCTCTTGGGCCATAACCTGCTCGGAGGCCACCCAGTCGGAGTAGCCACCGTTGGTGATGATCGAGAGCTTCAGCTCCTTGCCGTTCTTCGAGAAGAAGCCGTTGCTGCCCATCTTGTAGCCGTCGGCTTCCAGCACCGACTTGGCCTTGGACGGGTTGTAGGCCGAACCCAACTTGGAGAGGGCCGCACTGCTCGTCCACGACGAGAAGGTCGGAGAGACGATGCCGTCTTGACTGGCCGGCGGCTCGTAGCCGTACTCACCCTTAGTCGACACGGTGGAGCGATTAATGGCGTAACTGATTGCCTCGCGTACCGCGACATCGTTGAGTGGTGCCACCTTCAGGTTGGGGAAGAGCGTCACGTTGGCCACGGGTGGGAACCAGTAGGTGTTGCCTGCGGTCTTGTCGACGTAGTAGCTCTTGATGTTGGGGATGAACTGCGAGCCCCACTGCGACTGGCCGGTGGCCAAGTACTCGTTGCAGGTGTTGTTCGACAAGAACGCCGGCATGTTCACGGTCGTCACGACCGCCTTGCCCGTCTGCCAGTAGTCCTTGTTCGCGGTCCACTGGATGTTCTGGGGCGTGCAGTGCGACATGGTGTAGCCGCCTGTTCCCACCGGGCTCGTGTCTGCGTAGGTCACGGGATTCTTGATCGAGCTCCAGACGTGCTCGGGCACGATTGGCACCTGGCCCGCCACGTAGAAGAAGTACGGCACCGCGGGGGCCGAGAAGTTCATCACGACCTGGTTGGAACCCTTCTGAGTCACACTCGAGAGCACCGACCACACTGCGTTCACGTCCAAAGCCGGGAACTTCTTGAGCAGGTTGAACGTGTAGACCACGTCGGCCGCCGAGAAGGGCTTGCCGTCGGACCACTTCACGCCCGAGCGAATGGTGAAGGTCAACGTTTTGTTGGAGTTACTCCACGCGTAGTTCGTGGCGAGCCATGGCGTGACCGCGCCGCTCTTGAGTGAGTCGACGAAGTCGAGTGTCTCGTAGGTGAGTCCCACCGAGTACGGACTCGACGTGGGCACAAACGGATTAAATGCGCATGACCACAACTCGCCCTGTTCGTTCGCGAGATTGAGTGGCACCTGCGTGGCCGCACCCGCAGACGAAACGGAGACGGCGGCGGGAATCGCTAGCGCGGTCGTGCTCGCCACAAACACGAACGCCGTTGCCAGCAGGCTCCCCTTGAACTTTTTCCTCACTGAAATCCCCTCCCTGAAGAATCGCGATTCTCCATTTCTTGTTATCAACTTCTCACTGCTCGCTGGACGTCAACCACGCAGCGGTACCGCTTTTCCAAATCTGGAGTCACAATATGTGAATTTTTCACACTCAGCAACCGGAATCTGAGAAATTTTAACAATATCGCCTCGGGAGCCGAGAGAAATGCGCACTTTGGGGGCCGTGGCGAGCAGTTTGCCGACGAACTTTCGGCTCTGGGACACTTGATGAGCACGCCCAACCTACGAGGAGAGACCATGACTCCCAACCGGCACCAATCGGCCATCATCGAATTTCCGAGCGAACTTGTCGTCCGCATCACGCGACAGTTCGACGCGCCGATGCAACTTGTCTTCGACGCGTTCACGAAACCCGAGCTCGTGCGCGAGACCTTCGCTCCGTTCGGCGAGACGATGACCGTGTGCGACATTGACCTGCGCGCCGGAGGAAAGTATCACTACGTCATGGTGACCAAGGATGGATACGAGTGCTCGTTTCCCGGAACATTCTTAGAGATCGATCGCACCGAGGCGAAGCGTTCAGACGTGGCACTTCGACGGGTGGCCCGACGTCGAAGCGGTGGAGACGATGAACTTTCACGAAGCCGACGGAGTGACCACGCTCAACTACGAGCTCGCCTTTGCCGACAAGGCGGGACGCGACCACATGACCAAGTTTGATGGTCACCAAGCCAACTTCGACAACCTGGACGATCTGTTCTTAAGACTAAAAGAGTCGCCCGCAGCGAACTGATCGAGCGACGATCAGTCGTCTCCCTCTCGTCACGCGGTCAGAGTGACCTTGTGAAGACCCGGCGACGTGTCGATGGGTCGCCCCCGCAGCTCGCCTACGCGTAACGCGAGAACTTGGCCCACGATCACCTCGGCGAGAGCCACGCTCCAGTTCGGACCGGCTTCGTCGATGACGATCTCGGCGTCGCACGAGAATGCGCCGCGAGCCTTCGAGCGCAGTACGACCGTGCGCATGGAAAAGCGCTGACACTCCCTCAACAACGTCTCGGCCACCTCCGTGGCCAACTCGTCGGTCACGACGAGCAGCAAGGTCGAGTTCTTTCCGTCCGCCCCGACGGGTCCGTGCAGATAGTCCGCCGCGGAATACGCCTCGGCGCGGATACCTGACACTTCGCGAATCTTGATCGCCACTTCGGCAGCCACTGCCTGGCCGACTCCTCGACCGACGATCGTGAGGCCCCGCTCCGCGTTCAACATCTCCACGGGCAGCGCGCTCGACAGGGCCCACGCCGCTGTTCGCTCCACCGTCTCGGGCAGCGTGTCGAGGCCCTCCAGCCGAGAGCCCTTCATCGCTTCGACGAGTTGAGCGAGGGCGTGCCACGTCGTCGTGAACGTCTTGGTCGACGCCAGCGAGCGTTCCGCGCCCGCGCGGAGCGCAATTATCTTCGACGTGGACTGGCCGAGCGGCGACTCAGGGTCGTTGGTGATCACCGCAGTCGGACGGCCCTGGGACGTCGCAGAATGGACGACGTCTACGAGTCCGGGTGTTCGTCCGGACTGGGAGATCGCGAGAACGCCCGCTCCCTTCAAACCGATCGGTCGCCCCGACTCGTAGAGCGACGGCGTCGCGAGCGCCACCAGTACACCCAACTCCTGTCCGGCGAAGTACTGAAAGAAGACAGCCGCGTTGTCCGACGATCCCCGTGCCGCGACCAGCAAGTAGTCCACGTCGCGAAACTCCGACGCCACCGCGTGCGCCTCGAGAGCGCCGTCCTTCGCGCGGCGGCGCAGAATCTCGGCCTGAGAGCGAATCTCTTCTTCAAGAATCGTCGTCATCAATCCTCCTGAATTCGACGGTAACGCCTAACTACCAAAGAGTTTGGCAGCGCCGGACAATGTTGTGTCGTTGTCGTTCACGATAAACGTCACATCGACGTTTGCCATCGTCGCGAGGTCGACCCGACTCGAGTTCCCGCCGCCGAGGTGGACCACCGTGGCGCAGAACTCGTCAACGAACCGCGACACCGCCCGGACCAGTCGCTCGCGCCAGCACGCTTCGTCACTCGCGCGCGCGTGATCCCCGAGCGCCTCATCGTAGGTTTGGTCGTCGTCAAATATTTCTGAGCCGACGTCGCGGATCGGCACCAGTTGGCCATCGACCACGAGGGCGATCCCAAAACCAGTGCCCAGAGTGAAGACCAACTCGCGCCCGCGGCCCACGCAGCAACCCAACGCCGCCAGTGTGGCATCGTTCACGACGCGAACGTCCGCCGTCGTCGCCTCGCGAAACGCCTCCTCGAGATTCGTGGCGATCCAGGCATCGTGGAGTTCAGGGTCGATCGGCGAGGTGAAGCCGTTGGCGCGCGACAGATTGCCGGGTTCCACTACTCGCCCGTCGACCATGGCACCAGGAAATCCGACGCCCACTCGAGCACACCCGCTGTCAGTGACGTAGCGAGACACGAATTCGACGAGTGCGCTCGGTGAGCATGGGTAAGGCGTGGGAACCCGCAGCACCTCACCGAGTCGCTCACCGCTGTCATCGACGCGACAGAACTTGATCGACGTCGCACCGATGTCCACGGCCAAGACACCATCGCTGACGTGGGGTGAAGAAACCATCGCGCGAAGTGTAGTGAGAATGACGCAGCGACCTCGCTTGCAGAGCACCCTAGGATGAACGGCGCCCGTGGTTGCCGACCCCTCCCCATTGCCCGCTACCTCATCGACCGAAGTCACGTTCCCGCCGTTCGCCTTCGCGAGTACGACGGGCGTGTTCATTCTCATGGGCGCCGTCACGTCACTCTTCGGACCGCTGCTCGAGAGCTTCACCCACCGTTTCCACCTGTCGCTGCCGAGCGCCGGCGCGGCGCTCTCGGTCTACTTCGTCGGCGCGTCGCTGGGGGTGCTGCCGGGCTGGCTCGGCCTCAAGCGCGTCGATGGCCGGGTCGTACTGACGGTCACCCTCACCGCCATCGCGCTGGGAGCCGCGGGGGCGGCGCTCTCGCACTCCTGGACACTTTTTCTGATCAGCGTTCTGCTTATTGGGCTCGGGTTTGGCGCACTGGACCTCGCACTCAACACGCTGTTGACACGCACCAACACGCTCGGGCGGGCGCATCGGCTCAGCGTGGCCAACGCCGGCTACGGAGTGGGCGCGGTGATCTGTCCGCTCGTGATCATCGGCCTTGGCCCTCGAAACTTTCCCACCTTGTTCGCCGGGCTGTGCGTCATCGCGCTGTTGCTGTCCATGACGAACCGCGGCATCGTCGCGCCGCCCCAAGTCGCCGCCCCCGGCATTGATCTTCCGGGTGCGAAGTCGCATCGCCGACCGATCCTTATCACCTTCGTGTTCGCCTACATCTTTTACACGGCTCTCGAAACTGGCGCCTCGGGCTGGATGGCCACCCAGATCCACGGCGTGGGCTACTCCGAGTCCATCGGCAGCGTGGTCACCGCGGGCTTTTGGTCAGGAATGGCACTCGGGCGTTCGCTCGGCGGCCCGCTGCATCGACGCCTCGCCGAACAGAAGCTCGTCCTGGGCGGGCTCTGTCTGGCCATCGTGGTGTGTCTGATCGCCTTGGCTGATCCGGTGGCCCCCTTCGCGTATCCGGTACTCGGCCTGATCATCGCCTCGGTCTTTCCGATGGGATTGCTGTGGTACACGTTGCTCTGTCCGAATGACAGCGACGGACTCTCGTGGCTCTTTCTCTTCACGATGGTGGGCGGGGTGACAGGCCCGGGACTCGAGAGTCTGATGGTGGCCCACTTCCACGTGCACGTGGTGCCGATCGTCTTGGCGACGTTCGCGGCCATCGATCTCGCGATCTTCCTCAGCGCGCTGCGCTTTCGACCCTTCGCGCCCGCGGCGCTGGACGACTAGCCCGCGCTCGTTAGCGCAAGTAGTGAACGAGCGCGCCGGTCGTTGCATTCACGACCGAGATCGAGTTGCCCGCGCCATTGGCGATCCACATCTCGTTGCCCACCGCGACTAGGGCAATGGGGTTATCGAAGCCGTACTGGTGACCCGAGATGACCCTGATCAGGGTTCCCGTCGACGCGTCCAGTTCGGTGACCGAGTTACCGTTGGCGTTCACCACCCACAGATGGGTTCGAAAGATCATGATGTTCCACGGCGCGTTGAACTTGAATTTGGCGTCCGTGATGAAGCGCACGAGCGCGCCGCTTGACGCATCGAGTTCGGCGACGCCGTTCCCGCTCGCGGCGCTGACCCAGAGGTTCTGATCACTGACCGCGAGGCCGATCGGAGCGATGAACGCGCCGGCACTCGTGATGTTGCGCACCAGGGTGCCGTTGGCGGCGTTGAGTTCGCTCAAGGAGTCACCGGCCTCGTTGGCGACCCAGACCATGTTGCCCGAGACAGTCACGTCGACCGGATTGTCAAAGTCGCCGACCTTGGGTGTCACCACCCGAACGAGCGCGCCGTTGATGGCGCTGATCTCGCTGAGACCGCCGGTTTCGCTGGCCACCCAGAGATACGGCCCGGAAAACGCGAGCCCGATGGGATCGGCGAAGTGGTACGACGGACCCTTCACAATGCGCTCGAGCGCTCCGGTCTTCGCGCTGAGTTCGGTCAGTGAGTTCGCGCTCTTGTTGGCCACCCATACGTTTGTTCGATTCGTGCCGATCGCGATCGGTGTGGCGAAACCGTACGTACTGCGAGGGATCGTGCGCACCAGGGCGCCACTGGTGACGTCGAACTCACTGACGCTGTTGCCCTTCGCGTTCGCCACCCACACGTGCGCGCCACTCGCCGCAATGCCCAAGGGTTGATCCAGCGCCGGTGCCGTCGCGGCGTCCGCGAGAGGAGAGCTCATCAGCGCGGCGCTGAGGACGAACGAGACCAACGACGCGACGGCGAGACACCGACTCCTACCTCGCCGCACTGATCCCCCCTCGACCTCGACGCAATTCGTCAATGGGTCAGCCTACTGAGGGCTCTCGTGGAGACTGCGTGCAGTCCACGGGTTAGTACTGAATGAGCATCGTGATGAAGGCGACGCCGATAATCGCGAGCAGTATGTCGACCGAGCGCAACAGCGTGAGGCCGAGTGCGCGCGGCGCCACCCCGTCGCGCTCGACGGCTGCTGCCACCAATCGTTCTTGGGGCAACGTTCGCGCTTCGAGGTGGCCGGCCGCCGCGAGGTAACACACCAGACCCACGACCACCCACGCGTGGGAGAAGGACACCGAACGTCCCCCGCTCGCCACCATGATCAGGCCGGTGATGGGCAAGAGGTGCATCAGGCGCGCCGCCCAGTTTCGACGAGTGGGAAACCGCACCGCTTGCGTGCTGGCGTCCGCTCCGCGCACGACGCTGAGCGCGGCCAGCCGCATGGTGATGAACACGACGATGGTGGCCACGGCCGAGAGAATGTGAACCAAAAAGACAATGTCGTAAGCGACCGACGTGGCGATCACGATCTCTCCCGTTCGCTAGGTCGTCGCCCGCTCACGCGAATCGTTCAACGCTCGCACCCAGTGTCCGCAGCCGACCGACGAAGTCGTCGTAGCCGCGATCGACGTGTTCGAGTCCGTCGACCGTGGTCTCTCCGTCCGCCACGAGGCCCGCGAGGACCAGCGCGGCCGCGGCACGGATATCGCTCGCGCGCACCCTCGTTCCCGTGAGATGGTCCACCCCGCGTATCAGCGCGTGGTGTCCCTCCGTGGTGATGTTGGCGCCGAGTCGCACCAGTTCATCCACGTAGCGAAACCGTCCGGCGAAGAGATTTTCGGTCACGACCGAGACGCCGTCGGCGACGCTCAGGGTGGTCGTCAGAATCGGCTTGTAGTCCGTCGCCACACCGGGATAGGGCAGTGTCGAGATGTCCACCGCGCGAAGAGGTCTGCTCGATCGCACCGCCACTCCCCCACTCGCGACGTCGACCTCGGCCCCCATCGCTTCAAGCTTGCGCAGAAACATCACCATGTGGTCGGCGCGGGCATCCACGACGCGCACGGAACCTTTGGTGATCAGGCCTGATGCCAGGTAAGTTCCCGAGACGACGCGGTCGGTCACGACCCGGTGCGCGGCGGCGTGCAGCTCGCCCACGCCGTCCACCGTGAGCAGTGACGTACCGAGACCCTCGATCGATGCGCCCATCGCGATGAGTTGGCGACCCAGATCTTCCACCTCCGGTTCGCGCGCCGCGTTGTCGATGATGGTGCGACCTTCGGCGAGCACCGCGGCCATGAGGAGATTGTCCGTGGCGGTGTGGCTCGGGTACTCCAGCGTGATCCGCGTCGCGCGCAGTCGCGGCGACGTCGACGTGGCGTGGATCGACGTCCGGTCGTTACGAAACGTCGCGCCCATGGCGCTGAGGCCCTCGGTGTGAAAGTTGATCGGGCGTTGGCCGAAATCGTCGCCACCGGGCAGCGCCATGTTGGCCTCGCCGCAGCGAGCGAGCAAAGGTCCGAGCACGACGATCGACGCTCTCATCGCCTCGAACAGGTGGGCCGGAGCGACGGGATGCAACTGGTCGGCCGCGGGCACGCTGATGAGGAGTTCATGCTCGCGCGGCGCACTCACCGTACAACCCAGGGCGCCGAGCAACTCACTCATCACCGAGACGTCACTGATGTGGGGGACGTTGGTCAGGTGGTGGGATCCAGACGCCAACAGACAGGCCGCCATCTGCTTGAGCACTGCGTTTTTGGCCCCGTACGCCGTTACGTCGCCCTCGAGGGGGCCGGCGGGCTTTACCACCAGAGAACTCACCCACTCAGTATTGCCTCTTCGTGCGACGAGCATTTTTCCCACGAGAAACCAAAAAATCGCCCGGCTACTCTGGGCCTGTGCAGCGACAGCTCTTGCCCGACCGCAACCTTGCGCTGGAACTCATCCGCGTCACCGAGGCCGCGGCCATCGCTGCCGCTCGCTGGGCCGGACGAGGCGACAAGAACGCGGCCGACGGTGCGGCCGTGGATGCCATGCGCTTTGTCTTAGGGGCCGTCGCCATGGACGGCGTGGTCGTCATCGGCGAGGGCGAAAAAGACGAAGCGCCAATGCTGTACAACGGCGAGAAGATCGGCGACGGTCGCCCCCCGCTCGTGGACGTCGCGGTCGATCCCGTCGACGGCACGCGACTCACCGCGCTCGGGCGTAACGGCGCGTTGGCGGTCATCGCCTTGAGCGAGCGGGGCACGATGTTCAACCCCGGGCCGTGCTACTACATGAAAAAGATCGCGGTCGGCCCGCGCGGACGCGGCGCGATCGACGTCCAGGCGTCGGCGACCGACAACCTGACGGAGCTCTCCAAGCGTCTCAACAAGCCGGTGCAAGAGATGGGCGTGGTCATTCTCGACCGGCCCCGTCACGACGACCTCGTCGCCGAAGTACGCGAAGCCGGAGCGCGAGTGATCTCCATCACCGACGGCGACGTGGCCGGGGCGATCGCGACCGGCTGGCCTGACTCGGGCGTTGACCTCTTGCTCGGCATCGGGGGCACGCCCGAGGGAGTGATCGCCGCCGCGGCCCTCAAGGGACTGGGCGGCGAGATCCAGGGAGTCCTGCACGCCAACGATGAGGAGACCCGTCGTGAGGCCGAAGCCCTCGGCTACAGCTTCTCGCGTGTGCTCACGACCGATGATCTCGTGGCGGGTGACAACTGCTTCTTTTCGGCCACCGCCATTACCGATGGTGACTTCTTGCGGGGCGTTCGCTTCTACGACTTCGGCGCGACTACCCAGTCACTCGTCGTGCGCTCGCGCACCGGCACCATCCGCACCATCGAAACCTTCCACCGTCACGACAAACTTCAGGAGTTCTCAACCTCCGGCTTCTAAACGGCGGGCGAATGCTCACGCACGCACGAAGTGCCATTGTTCACAAGTTCGCCCATTGTCGCTGGTAGGCCCAGCGATCTAGTCTTCGCGCTATCTACCCGCGTGCAACTAGCGCGAGCCGAAAAGGAGGGGACGATGAAGGTATCGCAACTACTGGCGGCCAAGGGTCACGAGGTGGCCACGATCTCCCAGGAGAGATCGGTGAAGGACGCCATCGCGCTGCTCAAGGAGCGCGGCATCGGAGCGCTGGTGGTCACCGGGATGACGCCGCCACTGGTGGGCATCTTCTCCGAGCGTGACGTGGTGCGCGCGCTCGCTTCCAGCGGCGAGAAGGCGCTCACCCTCAAGGTGTCCGAACTGATGAGCCATGACGTGGTGACCTGCAAGGAGAGCACCGAAGTGACCGACGTCATGACCATGATGACCGACCATCGCATACGCCACGTGCCGGTCGTCGAGGACAATCACCTGGTGGGGATGGTCTCGATCGGTGACGCCGTGAAATCTCGCCTCGATGAACTCGAAAAAGAGAAGCGAGACCTCTTGGACTACGTGTCGGGTCGCTAGCTACTTCGCCGCAGCGCTGAGGCGAAGGTCAGCCCGATCGATCGCCGCCTGGGCGAGGATCTCTTCACGGCCGTCTTCGGCCTTGGTAGCTTCGGCCAGTCGGGTCTCGGCTGCGTCCTTGGCGCGCTGGGCGCGCGCGACGTCGATCTCAGTCGTTCGCTCGGCCACGCTCGCGAGGACCGTGGCGAGCGTCGTGTCGGGCTCAAGGTCCTTGCCGACTTGAAAGAATCCCGTGTGCACCGCGAAGGCAATCTCGCCCTCGTCACTGGTCTGCACGCGCACGACGGTCGAGGTGACGTCGCCCACGGTGGCGGTGTGACCGGCCAAGACCGTGAAGTCGCCCTCGGACGATCGCGCGATAAGTGCCGTGGCCGTACCCGACCACAACGCCGCGTCGGGCGAGAGGATCTCCACCTTCAGTGTGGTCATTAGTTCTTCGCTAGCTCCGCGGCCTTCTTCTCCACGTCCGCCGCGCCACCGACGTTGAGGAACGCCTGCTCGGGGTAGTGGTCCAGGTCGCCCTTGACGAGGCTCTCGAAGGACTCAATGGTCTCTTGAACCGGCACGTTGATGCCGTCGATGCCGGTAAAGACCTTGGACACGAACATCGGCTGGGACAAGAAGCGCTGGATCTTGCGCGCGCGGGTCACGGTGATGCGGTCGTCTTCGGAGAGCTCATCGAGTCCGAGGATGGCGATGATGTCCTGGAGTTCCTTGTTGCGCTGGAGGATCTGTTGAACCTGTCGCGCGACCGCGTAGTGGCGATCGCCCACGATCTCGGGCGCCAGGATGTTAGAGGTCGAGGTCAACGGGTCCACGGCCGGGTAGATACCGAGAGCCGCGATCTGACGACTGAGTTCGGTCGTCGCGTCGAGGTGGGTGAAGGTCGTAAAGGGCGCGGGGTCGGTGTAGTCGTCCGCGGGCACGTACACGGCCTGCAGCGAGGTGATCGAGTGACCGCGCGTCGAGGTGATGCGCTCTTGGAGTTCGCCCATCTCGTCAGCCAGGGTGGGCTGGTACCCCACGGCCGAGGGCATGCGCCCGAGCAGCGTGGAGACCTCAGAACCGGCCTGCACGAAGCGAAAGATGTTGTCGATGAAGAGCAGCACGTCCTGGTTCTTCACGTCGCGGAAGTACTCGGCCATGGTGAGAGCAGCCAGCGCCACGCGCAGACGCACCCCCGGCGGTTCGTCCATCTGCCCGTACACCAACGCGGTCTTTTCGATGACGCCCGACTCGCGCATCTCGAGCAGCAGGTCGGTACCCTCACGGGTGCGCTCGCCCACGCCGGCAAAGACCGACACACCGTTGTGCTGCTCAGCGACTCGGCGGATCATCTCCATGATGAGCACGGTCTTACCCACGCCCGCACCGCCGAAGAGGCCGATCTTGCCACCCTGGACATAGGGGGCCAGCAGGTCGACGACCTTGATGCCCGTTTCGAACATCGTGGACTTGGGCTCGAGTTGGTCGAAGGCCGGGGCCGCGCGGTGAATCTCCCAGCGGTCTTCAACTTTGCCGATGTCGTCGGTGTCGAGTGGCTCGCCCACGACGTTAAAGACGTGTCCGAGCACCGCGTCACCGACGGGCACACTGATGCCGTGTCCGCTCTGGCGCACGATGGTGCCGCGCACCAGGCCGTCGGTCGGGCGCATGCAGATACAGCGCACGCGTCCTTCACCGATCTGCTGGGCGACCTCGGCGACGACGTGGATCGTCTTGCCCTCGAGTTCGATGTCCATCTCGACGGCGTGGTTGATCTCGGGCAGCGAGTGCGGCGGGAACTCCACGTCGACGACCGGTCCGGCGATGGCGACGACGCGCCCCGGCTCCAACTCGGTCTTTTCTGGTGCGATGGTCATGTGATTCTCACTTTCCCGAGCGGAGCGCTTCGGCGCCGCCCACGATTTCCATAATTTCGGTGGTGATCGAGTCCTGGCGGGCTCGGTTCATCACGCGGGTCAAGGTCTGGCCGAGTTCGTCGGCGTTGTCGGTCGCGGCCGCCATGGCGCGCTGCTGGGACGTGTGGAACGACGCCGCACCTTCCAGCAGGGCGGTGAAGATCTCGCTCTCCAGCGCGCGCGGCATGAGGGTGATGAGTAGCTTCTCGACCTCGGGCTCGAACTCGGTGTAGCCCTGCAGCGCGGGTGGCTCATCACTCGCGGGTAGTTCGGGCACGACGAGGGGCAACAGCTGTTCAACCACGATGGCTTGGGAACCCGCCGAGAGGTAACGCGTGGAGACGAGAAGGACCTGCTGGGTCTCACCCGCCAGATAGGGACCGATGAGTTGGCTCGCGATCTCTTGGGCGTCGGAGTACGTCGGACGATCGACGAAGCCCACGAAGTTCGCCTCGACGTCGATGCCGCGGTAACGGAAATACGAACCGGCCTTCTTGCCCACCGTGATGAGTTGGGCCTGGGTGCCGTCGCTCACGAGCTTCGCGATGAGACGCTCACCGGCGCGCAGCGAGGCGTTGTTGTAGGGACCCGAGAGACCACGGTCGCCCGTGAGCACGACCACCGTGGCGCGATCGACCTTGTCGGGCAGGGTGAGGAGTTTCTTCGCGCCCGCCGGGTCGCCGAGCGCGGCTTCCAGGACGACGCGCTGCATGCCCAGTCGGTACGGCCGGTTGGCCGCGATGCGCGCGATACTACGAGGAATCTGGGAGGCGGCGATCAGCTCCATTGCTTTGGTGATCTTGCGCGTCGAACGCACCGATCGAATGCGTTGACGTAATATCCGCTCCTGTCCACCGGCCATGACTCCTCCTTTCTCTCGCTCGTGGTCTCTTAGTTACTGGTCGCGAAGCTCGCGAGGAACGACGTCAGCGCTGCGTCCAGGCCGTCAGTGTCGTTGAGTTGCTTGGTGTCGCGGATGCTCGCCAGGATGTCGGCGTGCTTGGCGCGCATGTCGGTGAGGAACTCCGCCTCAAAGCGCGTCACATCCTCGACGGGAATGGTGTCGAGCCACCCCTTGGTGCCGGCGTAGATGGCAACGACCTGCTCTTCGACGGGCACCGGCGCATTGAGCCCCTGCTTCAGAAGCTCGGTGAGGCGATAGCCCCGGTCCAACTGCTGCTGGGATCCCTTGTCGAGTTCGGACCCAAATGTCGCGAAGGCTTCGAGGTCGCGGAACTGGGCGAGGTCGATCTTGAGGGTACCGGCCACCGATCGCATCGCCTTGATCTGAGCGGCGCCACCCACGCGAGAGACCGAGTTACCCACGTCGATCGCGGGACGCACACCGGAGTAGAACAGGTCCGACTGCAAGAAGACCTGGCCGTCGGTGATCGAGATGACGTTGGTCGGAATGTACGCCGAGATGTCGCCGGCCTTGGTCTCGATGATTGGCAGGGCGGTGAGCGATCCCCCGCCCAGCTCGTCGCTCAACTTCGCCGCGCGCTCGAGCAGGCGACTGTGCAGATAGAAGACGTCCCCGGGGTACGCCTCGCGACCCGGTGGACGGCGCAGCAAGAGGGAGATCTGACGGTAGGCCTCGGCCTGCTTGGACAGGTCGTCGTACACCACGAGGGCGTGATCGCCCTTTTCCATCCACTCCTGACCGATGGCGCATCCCGCGTAGGGAGCCAGGTACTTAAAGGGCGCGGGGTCACCGGCCCCCGCCACCACCACGACGGTGTACTCGAGTGCGCCAAAGTCTTCGAGGGTCTTGACGGTCTGGGCGACCGAGGAGTTCTTCTGGCCGACCGCCACGTAGATGCACTTCACGCCCTGACCCTTTTGGTTCAGGATCGTGTCGATGGTGACGGTCGTCTTGCCCGTCTTGCGGTCACCGATGATGAGTTCGCGCTGACCGCGTCCAATGGGTGTCATCGCGTCGATCGCCTTGATACCGGTCTGGAGCGGCTCGCTCACCGGCTGGCGACCGGTGATACCAGGCGCTTGAATCTCCATGCGTCGCGTCGTCGCACCGACCAGGGGGCCCTTGCCGTCGATCGGCTCACCGAGCGCGTTCACCACGCGGCCAAGCAGCGCGTCGCCCACGGGCATCGAGAGGATCCGACCCGTCGAGCGCACGACCTGCTCCTCTTCGATGCTGTCGACCGAGCCCAGCACGACCGCACCGATGGTCTCTTCGTCGAGGTTCATCGCGAGGCCCACCGTGCCGTCTTCGAACTCGAGGAGCTCGTTGACCTTCGCCGAGGGCAGGCCCGACACACGCGCGATGCCGTCGCCGACTTCGACCACGCGACCGACCTGCTCGGCCGCGATGGCCGGGTTGAAGTCGGTGACGTGCTTGCGTAGTGCGTCGGTGATCTCGCTGGCGCTGATGGTGAGCTCAGTCATCACGTATTCCTTTGCTTAGTTATTCGGTTGGAGGGCTGATTCGAGGTCGCGGCCGGAGGCGGCCACCACGTCGTGCAGGGCGCCGAGGCGCCCCTTGGTGGAGGCGTCAAGACGCAGGTCGCCGATCTCAACGAGTACTCCCCCCAGCAACGAGGGGTCGTCGGCGATCTGGAGTTCGACCTCTTTGCCGGTGAGGGCGTGGAGTGAGTCGACCAGTTCGTGCTGGGTATCAGAGGAAAGATCGCGTGCGGTGTGCACCCGAGCGATGCGCCAGTCGCGCGACTGGGCCACGTAGTTCACGAGGTAATCGAGGGTTCCCACCACGTCGCGCGGACGACCGCCCACGACGGTAAAGCGCGCCAACTCAAGCGCGATCGGATTGACCTTGCCCTCGAGGAGTTGATCAGTGAGACCAAGGCGCGCTTCGAGGGGTGCCTCGCGGTCCAGGAGGAGATGGCGAAGCCCTTCGTTGCCTTCGACGGTACGAGCCCAGCGAAAGAGGTCGTCTTCGATCGAGGAGAAGTTGTCGGTGTTGACGTCCTCTAAGAGGGCGTCAGCAAACCCCGACACGCGCCGTCGGGCGTCGAGCAGGGAGAGACCGGGGAGAGGAAAATCGCCGTTGTCGCGCAGGGCCCTCGCGGAGTACGCGAGTTCGCTCACCGCCGAGGGCACCTCTTGGGCGGGCACCGAGGTCGCCGCGTACACCAAGATTCGCAGCGCCTCGGGAGAGATCTTGTTGGCGAGCAGGTCGTGGACCACGAGACCGCGAGCCACGTGCGTTATCGAGGTGTCCGTGAGCACGGCACTCAAGTCGTCGCGCGACTGGATCGTGGCGTCGAAGGCTTCGAGGTCGCCGATCACCCGTGCGAGCGCGGCCGCGTCGAGGCGGCCGAGGACGGCGGTGGCGAAACCTTCGAGCTTGGGCAGCATGATTAGTTGCTCGTCCCCTTGGCGGCCTCGGCGTGGATGGCAGCCACCGCCTCGCGCACGAGGTCGTCGTGGGTGCTCTGGTCCACTTCACGTCCCACGATCTTGGACACGAGGTCAAAGACAATCTCACCGATGCGGGCTGAAGCCTCATCGACCGCGTGCTGGCGCGCCGAGGCCACCTCGCTCGACGCGGTCGCCAAAATGCGGTCGTACTCGGCCTGGGCGCGACCCACCGCTTCGGCCTTCAGCTGATCGGAGGTCTCCTGGGCGCCCGCCACGATGGCCCGGGCCTGCTCGCGAGCGTCGGCCAGCACCTTGTCGCGCGCGTCGTCGGCCGCGGCCGCCTCGGCGCGCGCCGCGTCCGCCGCCTCCAGCGAGGTGCGGATCTTCTCCTGTCGATCCACGAGCATCTTGTTGATCACGGGAAAGATGTAGCGCTTCGCGATGAGGAATATGACCACGAAGACGGCTAGTTCCACGAAGAACGTGCCGTTGGGGAGGAGAAAGATTGACGTGCCAATCATCTCGAGAGACCTTCTTTCATAGAGCGCGTGCTCCGCGTCGTTCCGTCGGTCCTATTGCTTCTTGAACACGTAGACGAAGACGACCATGAACAGCAAGTTGATGAAGTACATGGCTTCGACGAGACCGACGGTCAAGAAGAAGTAGGTGCGGGCCTTATTTTCGATCTCGGGCTGACGCGCGATCGCGGCAATCGTCTGGCTACCGGCCAGACCGTCACCAATCGCAGCACCGATCGCGCCACCACCGAGGGCGAGACCACCGCCGACGAGGGCGCCCGCGTTGCGTACCGCATCGCTGATGCTTGATGAATCTGTTGCCATTGTTACTTCCTCCTGGGTTTTCCTAGTGAGACGTCTCTAATTGAGAAACGGGGTGTTCGTCTTCGTCGTGGCTCATCGCAAACCCGAAGTACAGGATCGTGAGCAGCATGAAGATGAACGCCTGGATCGTGCCGAGCAGTCCGGTGTCGAAGAACTTCCAGGCGATCTCGAAAGGCCAGGTCACGTAGACCGGCAACAAGGTGAGCAGCACCACCACGAAGAGGCCCCCCGAGAAGATGTTGCCAAAGAGACGGAAGGTCATCGTGATGGGCTTGGTGATCTCTTCAATGACGTTGATCGGTGCGAGTGCGGCGAAGGGCTTGAAGTAGTGCTTGAAGTAGCCCCGGAACCCGCGCGCGCGCAAGGACTCGATGTGGACCCAGATGATGACGAAGGCCACGAGCGCCAGCGGCAGGTTCACGTCACCCGTGGGGGCAGGCAGAATCGCGCCCGACGAACCGGGGTGCATCGACGTGGGTAGAAAGTCGAGCCAGTTGCAGATCAGCAGGAACAGAAACAGCGTCGCGCCGAGGGGGACAAAACGCTTGCCCTGGGGGCCGATCGCCGAATCCGCCAGGTCGCTCACCTGCTCGACCAGGATCTCCCAGATGAGTTGCAGCTTGTTCGGTACACCCGAGGTCGCTTTCCTCACCATGGCGAAGCCCAGCCAGAGGAAGATGATGGCGGCGACCACCGTCGAGAGCACGATGTCGTAGTACACGGTGAACCCGAAGAGGTGCCATGCGGGGTGCACGCCGACGGGAATCGTCTTCACCGCAAACTGCATCCTCACTGCACTCCTCCCTGGTTGGCTACCACTCGCAAAACGTTGAGAACAAAGACAATCTGATAAAGAACAAGCCCCGACACAATACCTACTCCCAAGGGGGCATTCAGCCAAAGGAGAATCAGCACGAGGGCGGTTAGAGCACCCAGGCGCGCGATCGTGTTGCTACCGAGTTGACGACGTACCGCCTTGGTACTCTGCTCCCCGCGGACTTCGACACGAGAGGAGCGCCGAGCGAGTTGACGAAAGTTCCCGATGGCCAGTCCCATACCGAGGACGAGTCCGAGCGCTCCGAGGGGCGGGGCCACGAAGATGGCGACGAGGAAGCCCACCGCTCCCACCACGACGGCGGTCAAGGTGGTTCGGCGCAGGAGCCGTGGAAGGGTATCTGTGGGTAGGTTTTCTAACACGGCCGATCAAGTCTAGAGGTAGCGACGAACGAGCTGGATAACGCTCGTCGCGGCCACGACCGTTCCCAACACTATCCCGATCAAAAGACCCCACGGCGCGACGTGCCAGAGGTGATCGAGGTAGAGACCGAGCAGAACGCCGAGCGTGATGAGGATCGCAATAGTGAACCCCATCGCGGTGAAGGCCGCGAATCCGGGCAGATCCTTCAGAGCCGGTTTCTCCTGATCGGAGCCGTGAGAGGAGCCCGACGGGTCACTCACCGGCGAACCTCATCGCGCAGCGAAAAGGTCTCCTCTCGACGTCGCTGGAGGCGCCCACGCAACGGGCTGAACCAGGTGAACAGCGCGATCACTAAGACCGCCACGCCAAGAGGAATAAAAACGTTGGCTTCGGTGTCAAACAGCGGCAACAGGACGAAACCGCACAGCAGAGCGGTCCAGGACCACAAGATGATCACCGTGCGTCGGTGCCCGTGGCCCAACCTCATGAGGCGGTGGTGGACATGCATCTTGTCCGCCGTCTGAAAGCCCTGTCCCGAGAGAGTACGCCGCACGAACGCCCAGGCCGCGTCGAGGAGCGGCACCCCCAGGATGAAGACCGGAATCAGGAGGGGCGCAAAGAAGAAGAAGGTCACGCCACTCGCGGGCGGCGTGCGCCCCCCGATGACCATGGTGGACGCGCTCATCAAGAGTCCGAGCATCATTGCTCCCGCGTCGCCCATGAAGAGCTTGGCCGGGTGGAAGTTGTCGCGCAGGAACCCGATGCAGATCCCGCAGGTGAGAGCGGCAATGAGCGGCCCCACGTTGGTCGCAGGCAGCAGTCCGAGGTGCTCGAGGCGAAGTCCGTAGACGCACAGAGTGCCCGAAGCGATCGCAACGATGCCCGCGGCCAAACCATCGAGTCCGTCGATGAGATTCACCGCGTTCGTGAGAGCAAAGACCCACACCGCGGTGACGATCGGCAGAATCGAGGGACCAAGAACGACGAATCCGGCGAAGGGCAACTTCAACTGGTACATCGTCGCACCCGAAAAGTAGAGGATCGACGCCGCGAGGAACTGACCCGCGACCTTGGCGGGCGCGCTCATTTCGCGAAAGTCGTCCAGCACACCCACCACGAAGATGACGCCCGCCGCGAGCAGGACACCCAACATCTCGTGCGACGACGTGATGACCGCTCGCAACGTGGGGTCGAGCAACGCCACCATCAGCGCGACGCAAAAACCCACCAGCATCGCCGCCCCACCCCCGTAAGGGGTCGCGCGCTCGTGCACCTTGCGCTCTCCGGGTTCGGCGACGTAGCCGACCTTGAGCGAGATCACCCGCGCCACCGGATTGGCGAGAAGGGTTACCACCGCGCCAACGAGAGCGACCACTCCGTAGGCGGCGATGTTGCCCATCTCTCTACTGGGAGAAGTTCACGTACGGATTAAATGCCGCGCACAGTGCACCCACGTCGCGACGCACCGCATTGAGCACGCCTTCATCGTCGCGTCCGCGCAGGGCGGTGGCCATTAGAGAGGCGATCATCTCGAAGTCGCCCTCGCGCATCCCCGCGGTCGTCTCGGCGGCCGAACCCACTCGAAGTCCAGAGGTGACGAACGCGCTGCGGGGGTCGTCGGGAATGGCGTTGCGATTCGTCGTGATGCCCGCACGGTCGAGGGTCTCTTGGGCGACCTTGCCCGTGAGGTCGGCGTCGTAGTCGCGCAGGTCCAACAACAGCATGTGGTTGTCGGTCCCGCCCGAGACCAAACGGAAGCCCTCTTTCGCGAGAGCCGCTCCGAATGCCTGAGCGTTGGCCACGACCTGTGCGGCGTAATCCGAGAAACTTGGCTGGCTCGCCTCCTTGAAGGACACGGCTTTGGCGGCAATCACGTGCTCCAGGGGTCCACCCTGTTGTCCCGGAAAGACTGCGGAGTCAATCTTCTTCGCGTGCTCCTCGCGACAGACAATCGCCCCTCCGCGCGGGCCACGCAGAGTCTTGTGCGTGGTAAAGGTCACGACGTCGGCGAAGGGCACGGGACTCGGATGGGCGTGTCCCGCAATCAGCCCGGCCACGTGGGCCGAGTCGAACATCAACAGCGCCCCTACTTCGTCAGCGATCACCCGGAACGGCTCCGGGTCGATCGTGCGCGAATACGCGGTAGCACCGGCCACGATCAGCTTGGGACGATGCGTGAGGGCGAGATCGCGCACGTTGTCGAAGTCAATGACCTCGCCGATCTCGTCGGGGTCGTCCGTACGCGGGGTGACACCGTAGGAGACGAACTTCCAAAACTTCGAGGTAATCGACGCTGGCGATCCGTGGGTGAGGTGCCCGCCCTGGTCGAGGCGCATCGCCAGGATGGTGTCACCGGGCTCGAGGAGCGCCTGATACACCGCGACGTTCGCGTTCGCTCCGCTGTGGGGCTGGACGTTGGCGTGTTCGGCGCCAAAGAGCGCGGTCAAACGGTCGCGGGCCAGACTCTCGACCTCGTCGATGATGTAGTTACCGCCGTAGTAGCGCCGACCCGGATACCCTTCGGCGTACTTGTTGGTGAGGACCGATCCGGTCGCGGCCAGCACCGAGGGCGAAGCGAAGTTCTCACTCGCGATGAGTTGGATCGTCGAGGTCTGGCGCTCATAGTCGCGCGCCAACAGCTCAAGAACCTCCTCGTCATTCGTGATCCAGGCATCCAACGGGGACGGGGCCATGGTCCTTACCCTTTCTCGCTCAGCACGTGGTCGAGCTCTCGCAACTTCTCGATGCGTGCGTCGTGTCTACTTTCGGGCGTGGCGTCCAGCCACGCCCGCAGTGACTCCGTTGCCACGACCGAACCCGTGAGCCGCCCGCCCAGACAGAGCACGTTGGCGTGGTTGTGCTCGCGCGCGAGATGCCCCGAGGTGACGTCGTGCACGACCGCTGCGCGCACGCCGGGCACCTTGTTAGCGGCCATCGCAATACCGATACCTGAGCCGCACACCGCCACACCGAGATCCGCGTCGCCGTTGACGACGGCACGACCGACCGCCGCGCCGTAGTCGGGATAGTCGACCGGTTCACTCGCGCTGGTGGTTCCGAGATCGAGAACGTCATAGCCCCATGCAGCCAGCGACGACGCCAGTGCCGTCTTCAGGTCGTATCCGGCGTGATCGGAGCCGATGGCGATGCGCATTGATAACTACCCTACTGTTCACCCTTGCTCGCTCTCAGTCCCGAGGGAGTCGCATTTGGGTCGCACGCTGGAACATATTCCCAGGTCGAGGGGTCACTAGTATCGGCACGTGAAGCACGTCGCTCTCGCGCCTCCGCTCGTTTCGTCGCTCAATGTCGCCTCTGATGAGTTCGAGAGGAACCGCCGCGACATGCTCGAACAACTCGAGGTCATCGACACCCTTCTCGACGAGGCCGAAGCCGGTGGGGGCGAGGCAGCGATGGCGCGCATGCGATCCCGGGGCAAAATGCCGGTGCGCGAGCGCATCGCCGCCGTGCTCGACGCGGACTCCCCTTTTCTTGAGATCTCCGCCCTCGCGGGCTATGGCTCGGACTACACCATCGGCGGCGGAATGGTGGTCGGCATCGGCGTCATCGCGGGCACCGAGTGCGTGATCATGGCCAACGACCCTTCCGTGCTTGGCGGCGCCCTCACGCTGTACTCCGCAAAGAAATGGATGCGCGCGCTCGAGATCGCGCGCGACAACCAGATGCCCTACGTGAGCTTCGTCGAGTCAGCCGGGGCCGATCTGCGCGTGGGCCGAGGCGGCGGGGGCCAGATGCAGACGGCGCACTTCGCCGAGAGCGGTCGGTTCTTTTATGACCTCATCGAACTTTCCAAGATGCGCGTGCCGACGATCAGCGTCGTGTTTGGGTCATCGACCGCGGGGGGCGCCTATCAGCCCGGTCTGAGCGACTACAACATCCTGGTCAAAGATCAATCCAAGATCTTCCTCGCCGGTCCTCCGCTCGTGAAGATGGCGACCGGAGAAGAGTCCGACGACGAGACCCTCGGCGGAGCCGTGCTGCACGCCGAAGTCTCGGGCCTCGGTGACTACCTCGCCGAGGACGAAATGGACGCCATCCGGATGTGTCGCGAAGTCGTGGCGCACCTCAACTGGAGAAAGTACGGACCGCCACCCTCGCTCCCGAACGACGAGCCCGTCTACGACGCCGAGGAACTACTCGGCATCATGAGTCGCGATCTTCGACAGAGCGTCGACACTCGTGACGTTCTCGCGCGTGTCGTGGACGGTTCCCGGTTCGAAGAGTTCAAGACGCGCTACGGCACCACACTCGTGTGTGGGTGGGCGAGCGTGCACGGGTATCCCATCGGCATCCTCGCCAACAACGGCGTTATCCACCCTCAGGCGGCGGAGAAAGCCGGGCAGTTCATCCAACTCTGCAATCAGATCGACGTGCCGCTCGTCTTCATTCAGAACATCACCGGCTACATGGTCGGCAAGGACGCTGAGGCCGAGGGCATCATCAAAAAGGGTTCTCAGATGCTCAACGCGGTGACCAACTCGACGGTCCCGCACATCACACTTATCATTGGCTCGTCCTACGGCGCGGGAACGTACGGCATGTCGGGCCGGGCCTTTAACAATCGCTTCACCTTCCTGTGGCCCACCGCCAAGATCGCCGTAATGGGTCCCAAGCAGATCGCCGGTGTGATGTCCCAGGTTCGACGCGCCCAAGCAGAGCGCCACGGTGAAGCGTTCGACGAAGAGGAAGACGCCAAGATCGTGGCCGCGGTCGAAGCGGCCCAAGAAAAAGGTTCCTTGGCCCTCGCCGCCACCAGCGTGGTGAGCGACGACGGCATCATCGACCCTCGCGATACCCGTACCGTGCTCGGCATCTGCCTGTCGGTGGTGCATCGACGTGACATTGAAGGCGCCACCAGTTACGGGGTCTTTCGCCTGTGAGATTCACGTCGATCCTCGTGGCCAACCGCGGCGAGATCGCGCGGCGGATTCTGCGCGCGGCGCGAGAGTCGGGTCTGCGCACCGTCGCGGTCTACGTCGCGGCGGACGCGAACGCGCCCTTCGTGCTGGAGGCCGATGAAGCCATCTTGTTGGCGTCGAGCTACCTCGACGCTCCCGCCATTGTCGCGGCCGCACAGCTGAGTGGCGCTCAGGCGATCCACCCCGGCTACGGCTTCCTCTCGGAGAACGCGGACTTCGCCGCCGCCGTGGTCGACGCGGGCCTCGTGTGGATCGGGCCGCCGGCGCGCGTGGTCGCGGCGGTCGGCGACAAACTGGCGGCCAAGGATCTGGCCCGCGCGGCCGGCGTGCCCGTGCTCGAGTCGAGTGAACGGCCCGAGGACGCCGAGAGCGTCGGCTATCCCCTCATGATCAAGGCGGCGGCGGGTGGAGGCGGCAAAGGGATGCGCGTCGTGTACGAACCCGGCGACCTCGCGGACTCGCTCCAGGCGGCCCAGCGCGAAGCGCTGAGTGGGTTTTCTGACGATCGCGTGTTCCTCGAGCGCTACATCGCCCGATCGCGACACGTCGAAATACAGATCCTCGGCGATGAGCACGGACACCTCGTGCACCTCGGCGAACGCGACTGCTCGATTCAGCGTCGCCACCAGAAACTCATTGAGGAGTCGCCCTCCCCCGCGCTCAGCGACGCCACTCGACAGGCCATGGGAGACGCGGCGCTGTCGCTGGCGCGAGCCATCGGGTATGAGTCAGCCGGCACGGTGGAGTTCATCGTCGATGACGCAACCCAGGACTTCTATTTCCTAGAAGTGAACGCCCGCCTTCAGGTCGAGCACCCAGTCAGCGAAGAAGTCAGCGGCATCGACATTGTGCAGGAGCAGTTGCGACTCGCTCAGGGCGAAGAGTTGGACTACAGCCAAGAGGACGTCGACCTCGTGGGACACGCGATCGAAGTTCGGCTGTGCGCCGAAGATCCTGAGGCGGGGTTCCTTCCCGCGACCGGCACGCTGCTCGCCTTTCAACCCGCCGAGGTACCGGCACTGCGCTGGGAGAGCGGAGTGGAAGAGGGTTCGGTCGTGACCGTGAACTTCGATCCCCTTCTCGCCAAGGTCATTTCGTACGCGCCCACGCGTGAACTCGCGGCCAGCACGCTCGCCCTCGGCCTCGAGCGCCTGCACCTCGGCGGCGTGATCACCAATCGCGACTTCCTCGTGAACGCGCTGCGCAGTGACGTCTTCCTACGCGGCGAAGCCACCACCGACTTTGTCGAGAACTCGGGGGTGCCGCGAGGACTGGAGGCGAGTGACGACGAACTCGCGACGGCGGCAGCCGCGGGAGCTCTGTGGCTGCAGGGACAACATCGAAAAGACGCTCAGGTGCTCGCCGACGTACCGAGCGGGTGGCGCAACGCTCGACTCCCTCGCCAGCGCGTCGAGCTCAGTTACGACGAACGCACACTTGACGTCGCCTACGTTCGCCGTCGGGACGGGTCGTTCGATCTCGGCGAGTTCGGCCTGGCCCGAATCCACGACTGGGGACCCCGTCACCTCGACGTGGAGATCAACGGGCGGCGACGGTGGGTGCTCGTGACTCACGTCGCAGGTCACCTCTTCGTCCAGACCCTGCGCGGAACCATCGACTTTTCCGTGGTCCAGCGCTTCGAAGTCCACCGCCGCGACGCCGTCTTTGGCGGTCTGAGCGCACCCATGCCCGGACGAATTCTCGACGTCCGCGTCGCCCCGGGCCAGGCCGTTCGCGCGGGCGAATCGCTGGTCGTCATGGAGGCCATGAAGATGGAACACGTCATCGCGGCGAGCAGCGACGGTGTGGTCGATGAAGTCCTGGTCCGCAAGGATCAGCAGGTAGAACGCGGCGCGACACTCCTCACGATGCACGACGACGCCTCGTGATCCGCATCGCCAACTGCTCGGGCTTCTACGGTGACCGCATCTCGGCCGCCCGTGAGATGGTCGAGGGTGGTCCCATCGACGTGCTCACCGGTGACTGGCTCGCCGAACTCACCATGTTGATCTTGGCGCGCACGCGGGCCAGGCAACCCGCACAGGGGTACGCCAGGACATTTCTGACGCAGATGGAACAGGTCATGGGAACATGTTTGGATCGTGGCATCAAGGTGGTGTCCAACGCGGGAGGCCTCGATCCCGAGTCGTGCGCGGGCGCTGTCTCGGAGATCGCGGGTCGCCTGGGCCTCTCTCCCACCATCGCCTACGTCAACGGTGATGACCTCATGGGGCGACTGGACGACCTCGATCGCGCCGGGGCGCTCACGCACTTCGAAACCGGAGAGTCGCTGGGCGATCTGTCTCGCTTCATCACCGCCAACGCATATCTCGGGTGCTTCGGCATCGTCGAGGCGCTGAACGCAGGGGCGGACATCGTGGTGACGGGCCGGGTGACCGACGCAGCCCTGGTGTGTGGCCCGGCCGCGTGGCATTACCACTGGCGACGCGACAACTTTGACGCGCTCGCGGGGGGCGTCGTGGCGGGACACGTCATCGAGTGCGGCGCCCAAGTCACGGGCGGAAACTACTCATTCTTCAAAGAGGTCCCGCACATGGAACGCGTCGGCTTTCCGTGGGTCGAGATCGACGAGGACGGCAGTTGCGTCGTGGGCAAGCACGACGGTACGGGTGGCGAAGTGTCCATTGGCACCGTCACGTCCCAGTTGCTCTACGAGATCGGCTCACCGTCGTACTTCGGACCGGACGTCACCGCCCGGTTCGACACGATCGAACTCGAACAGGTGGACGTTGATCGCGTACGCATCAGCGGGGCGCGCGGCGAGGCTCCTCCGAGCACGCTCAAGGTCGCCATGAACGAACTCGGCGGGTATCGCAAGGACCTGAGCGTCGCCCTCACGGGTCTCGACATCGACGAGAAGGCCGACCTGATGGAACGCGCGTTCTGGATCGCGTGCCCCTTTGAGCCGGAGGACTTTGAGAACGTGACGACGCGCGTCGTGCGTACCGACAAGTCCGACCCGCCCACCAACGAAGAGGCCATCGCCACATGGCGGGTCACGCTCAAGGATCCCGACGAGCACAAGGTGGGCCGAGCGCTCGCCGACGCGGTGGTCGAACTCGCGTTGTCGACCATTCCGGGGTTCTTCATACCCGGGTCGAGCCCCTCGCCCGGTTCGCCCTACGGCGTCTATCGCCCCGCCCTCGTGCCGAGCAATCTCGTTCCCCAGTACGTCAGCATCCTCGGGGGCGAACGTACCGTGATCGACTCGGTCGCCCCCACCGCCGATGCGCACATCGTGACCAATCACGGCGTGCACGCCGCCGCCCCCGGAGGGTCAACGACCCTCGCGCCACTCGGCCAGATCGTGGGCACCAGATCCGGCGACAAGGGAGGTCACGCGAACCTCGGTGTCTTCGCGCGCAGCGACGAGGGATTCGCGTGGCTCGATGACTTCTTGACCATTGACGAGCTGAAGCGACTCTTGCCCGAGACCACCCCCTTGCTCGTGGAGCGCTTTCGCTTGCCGGCGCTGCGATCGCTGAACTTCTTGATCCATGATCTCCTGGACGAAGGAGTCGCGGCGTCCACACGACAGGACGCCCAGGCCAAGGGACTCGGAGAGTGGTTGCGCAGTCGATACGTTGAACTGCCCACGTCCTTGATCGACCATGACTAGCGTCCAGCAGCTGCGCGGAGACCTGGCTGATGAGCAGGAGTCCCTAGATGTCATCGTTCGAGACGCGTCCCGCCCCCAGTGGTATCGACCCACGGCGAGCCCCGGCTGGAAGGTCTTCGACCAAGTCGCCCACCTCGCCTACTTCGACAAGAGCGCGGCGCTCGCGGTGCGCGACCCGGAGGAATTTCGCCGCGAGCGCGACCACGTCGTTTCTCGCGCGGGCCTTGAGAACATTGACGACATCACCCTCAAAGAATTTCGTGCGCTCGAGCCCCACGAGTTAGTGGCGCGCTGGCGCGCGGCCAGGTCGTCACTCCTTGATGCCGCAAGCGCCTTGGGCGATGACGCGCGCGTGGAGTGGTATGGACCGACCATGAGCGCCAAGTCGTTCCTGTCTGCTCGCCTGATGGAGACGTGGGCGCACGGCGTCGACATCGCAGATGCCCTGGGCGTGTCGCGAGAGCCCACCGACCGTCTGGACCATATCGTTCACTTGGGGGTCGCGACGCGCCCCTGGTCGTATGCCGTGCGAGGCGAGGATCCGCCGCCGGGTTCGGTGCGAGTGGAGCTGCGCGGCCCCCATGGCGACATCTGGCGCGTCGGTCCCGACGACGCCGATGACATCGTCTGGGGTTCGGCTGAGGAGTTTTGCCTCGTTGTCACGCAGCGACGTCACCTCGATGACACATTGCTCATCACCGGACAGCTTGGCCGCCATTGGCTGTTACGCGCTCAAGCGTTCGCGGGCGCCGCGAGCATGGGCCCTGCGCCCAAGGGGGACTCGTGAGTCTCGTCGAACGCGCGATCGACGACCACGTGATGACGATCACGCTGAGCGATGAGGATCATCGAAACGCCCTCAGTGATGAGTTGATGGTCGAACTCGTCGAGGCCATCGATGAGGCCAACGACCTCGCCCACGTTCGCGTGGTCGTACTGACCAATCGGGGTTCCGTCTTTTGCGCCGGGGCCGATCTGCGCGAACGATCGTCCGAGCACAAGCCTCCGGTCGCGCTCGGCGACCTGTTTCAGAAGATCGGTAACTCGCCGAAGGTATTCGTCGGTCGTATCGCCGGTCACTGCGTGGCCGGAGGGGTGGGCCTCGCCGCCGTGCTGGACATTTCGGTCGCGGTCGCGGACGCCACGTTCGGTTTCAGCGAGGTGCGCGTCGGGGTGGCCCCCGCCATTATCTCTGTCGTCTGCCTGCCCAAGATGCGATTTGCCTCGGCCCAGAGCGCGTTTCTGCGGGGAAATCGATTCGGCGCCGACGAAGCGGCCGGCATCGGTCTCATTACCTTGTCGGTACCACGTGAGTCACTGGACTCAACCGTGCACGCCATCGTCAATGACCTGCTCGCCGGGGAACCTCACGCCCTCGCGGCGACCAAGGAACTTCTGCGCACCGTGCCGACTCTCTCCCCGGACGATGGCTACATCTGGGCGTCGCACCTGTCGAGCACGTTGTTCGCGAGTGACGAGGCACGTGAGGGAATGTCCGCGTTCATAGAGAAGCGCACCCCTTCGTGGGTTCGCCGTCTGCCCGACGCCGACTGACTTAGTCCAGAACGTCCGCAATACGCGATGAGCTGATCGAGCCTTCGCGAAGGACGCGCCACAGTCCCTCTCCCACCTCGACGACCGTCGAGATCTCGCCGCGTCGCTCACCGCCGTCGAGCACGCCGGCCAGGTCCGCACCACCGAGTGCGTTCAGTACCTCGGCCGCGCTGTGACAGGGCGACTCGCCGTGGGTGTTCGCACTCGAGACGGTCAAAGGACCGCACTCTCGCAGCACCGACAGCAGCAACTCGTCGTTCGGCACCCTCACACCCACGCTGTCCTTCGATCCACCCACGCGCCGGGCCAACTCAGGCGACGCCGACACCACAATGGTGAGGGGACCGGGCCAGAACTCTTCGGCCAGCTGCTGCGCCGACTCGCCCCACTCAACGTCAATCTCTTGAAGCGGATTGAGCGTGTGCACGAGTACCGGGAGCGGAACGTGCGAAGGTCGATCCTTTAGACGAAACAGCGAGGTCACCGCGTCGTCGTGCCACAACGACGCGGCCAGTCCGTAGACGGTGTCGGTCGGCACGGCGACGACGTGTCCGTCGAGGAGAAGATGAATGGCGTGGGAGCGATCGACGATCTCGGTCATCGGCGGGCCACCAGCACCCGAGGCAACCCCGCCATGTCCTTGAGGTCGCTCACCTCGCGGAAGCCCGCGGCGCGGGCCGCGCCAAGGACTGCGTCTCCCTGGGTATCGCCGTGCTCGCTCACCAGAACTCCCCCCGGAGCAAGCCACTCGATGGCTTCAGCAATGACGACGTCGAGGTCCGCGAAGCCACCTACTCCGTGCGCCGAGTTGGCAACAAGGGCTCCTCGCGGTTCGTAGTGCAGCACAGGATCCAGAGTAGAGAACTCCGCCTCGTCCACGTAGGGAGGATTCGCCACGATCAGATCGATCCGTCCCCTGAGGGACGGGTCCAACGACCCAAACCACGACGACTGCACGAACGAGACCGCGTCGAGTCGGTGCTTTCGCGCGTTCTGACGCGCCAGCGCCAGTGCCTCGCTCGACTCGTCGACGGCGATGAGGGTGCCCAGTATTCCTCGCGACCTGATCTCGCTCAGCAGCGACAGCCCGATGGCACCGGTACCCGTGCCGAGATCGACGATGAGCGGGGCGATCGAGGCTCCCTTCGCGAGTTCCTTCAGGGCAACGTCCACCAGCTCTTCCGTTTCGGGCCGCGGGATGAGGGCCCGCTCGTCAACGTCGAGATCCAGGGAGCGAAAGGGCCAGTGTCCGAGGATGTACTGAAGAGGTTCACCGTCGAGGCGCCGGCGTGCGGCCGC
The DNA here is from genome assembly GCA_963840595.1 of uncultured Acidimicrobiaceae bacterium. Taxonomy (GTDB): domain Bacteria; phylum Actinomycetota; class Acidimicrobiia; order Acidimicrobiales; family RAAP-2; genus RAAP-2. Next base: position 229,929 of record CAWIZQ010000002.1, on the reverse strand, counting down.
CATCAGCGACTCGCGCGCGCGTTCGTCATTGCCGGGAACGAACTCTTCGACGAGCCAGCGCGCCTCACGTCGCTCGATACCGATCTCGACGAGTTCGTCGACGAAACGAGCGTTAACGTCCGTCACTCTCGGCCAATTGACGAGCCCGCTTGTCGGCGAGCAGCGCATCCACGTACGGATCCAGATCTCCGTTCAGCACGGAGTCCAGTGAGTAGTTCGTCAAGTTGATCCGGTGGTCGGTCACTCGGTTCTCTTTGAAGTTGTAGGTACGGATCTTCTCGCTGCGACCGCCACCGCCCAGTTGGGAACGCTTGAGGTCACCGAGTTCGCTGGCCTGAGCGTCCTGGGCGGCCTTGAGCAGGCGCGAGCGCAAGACGATGAGAGCCTTGGCGCGATTTTGGATCTGGCTCTTCTCGTCCTGCATCGACACCACGATGCCCGTGGGCAGGTGCGTGATGCGCACCGCGGAGTCGGTGGTGTTGACGCTCTGGCCGCCGGGGCCCGAGGAGCGGTAGACGTCGATCTTGAGTTCGGCGGGGTCGATCGTCACGTCGACGTCTTCTGCTTCGGGAAGCACCGACACGGTGGCCGAGGAAGTGTGGACTCGTCCCTTGGCCTCGGTAACAGGTACGCGCTGAACACGGTGCACGCCCGCTTCGAAGGCGAGGCGCGCCCAGGCGTCGTCGCCCTTGACCAGATAGGTGGCCTCATCGAGACCGCCCTTATCCGACTCGCGCTCTTCGATGACTTCAAACTTCCAGCCCCGCAGCACGGCGTAGCGCTTGTACATCTCGGCCAGGTCGGCCGCGAAGAGATTGGCCTCCTCGCCGCCTTCGGCCCCGCGAATCTCCAGAATCACGTTGCGCCCCTCGTTGGGATCGTGCGGCAACAGCAGCGTCTCGAGGTTCTCTTCGTATTCGGCGATGCGCGTCTCGGCACCGTTCACCTCGTCGCGCCAGAGTTCTCGGTCGTTGCCCTCGGACTCGTTGAACATCTCTCGGGCGGTGTTCAGGTCGCTGCGCGCACCCTGCAGGGCCAGCCACGCGACGTTGATGTCGTTGAGTTCCTTGTGGCGGCGCGACAGGTCACGCAGACGCGTGAGGTCACTGGCAACGTCAGGTTCTGCCAGCTGGACTTCGACGGTGCGAAGCTCGTCTTGGAGAAGGGAGAGTGTCTGGTCGAGGGAGCGCACGAAATTCGCGGAGCGCCCGAGGTTCTAAGCCTTGGGAGCGCGCGCCTTGGTCTTCTGCGCGTAGCGGCGCTGGAAGCGCTCGACGCGGCCACCGGTGTCAACCAACTTCTGCTTACCGGTAAAGAAGGGGTGGCACTCGTTGCAGAGCTCGACGCGCAGGGTCGACTTGGTCGACTGCGTCGTAAAAGTGTTGCCGCACGAGCAGGTGACAGCGGCGTCGCTGTACGTGGGGTGAATATCTTGCTTCATGTCGCTCCTTAAGTGCGAAGAAAAAGTGTAGCGGGAAATTAACTGGTTGGCGCCGGTCCCCGACCGATCTCGGCCAGGAACTCCTCGTTCGATTTGGTCGTCTTGAGCTTGTCGATCAGCAGCTCCAGTCCGGCGGCGTCGCGACCTTCGGCGGCCAGGCCGTTCAGAACGCGGCGCAACTTCCAGACCTGGGGCAACGCCTCGCGGCTGAAGAGCAGCTCTTCGTGGCGAGTCGAGGACGCGTTGACGTCGATCGCCGGGTACAGGCGACGCTCGGCCAGACGACGGTCCAGTCGAAGCTCCATGTTGCCCGTGCCCTTGAACTCTTCGAAGATCACTTCGTCCATCTTCGAACCGGTTTCGACGAGCGCGCTGGCGAGGATGGTGAGCGAACCACCCTCTTCAATGTTGCGCGCGGCGCCGAAGAACTTCTTGGGTGGGTACAAAGCACCCGAGTCGACACCACCGGACATGATGCGCCCGGTCGCCGGAGCGGCGAGGTTATAGGCACGCGCGAGTCGCGTGATGCCGTCGAGAATGATGACGACGTCGCGACCCTGCTCGACGAGTCGCTTGGCGCGCTCGATGCAGAGTTCGGCCACGTGGGTGTGCTCTTCGGCCGGACGGTCGAAGGTCGAGGAGATCACTTCGCCCTTCACGCTGCGCCGAATGTCGGTGACCTCTTCGGGTCGCTCATCGACGAGGAGCACCATAAGGTGCACCTCGGGGTTGTTGACCTCAATGGACTGGGCGATCTGCTTCATGATCGTCGTCTTACCGGCCTTGGGCGGCGAGACAATAAGGCCGCGCTGGCCCTTGCCGATCGGCGACAACAGGTCCACGATGCGTGGAGTGAGGTCGAGCTTGCCGCCCTCGTTGATCTCGAGGTTCAGTTTCTCGTCGGGAAACAGCGGTGTGAGATCCTCGAACTTGGGACGCAGGCGCGCCACTTCGGGATCGACTCCCGCCACGGTGTCCACGCGCAGAAGGGCCGGGTACTTCTCGTTCGACGCGGCCGGACGGTACCCACCGACGATGGTGTCGCCCTTGCGCAGGTGATAGCGACGCACTTGATTGATCGAGACGTACACGTCGTTGGGCGACGAGTGGTATCCCTTGGCGCGCAGGAAGCCGTATCCGTCGTCGCGCAGGTCCAAGAGACCTTCGACATCAACGAGTTCTCCGGCGTAGGGCTGGTCAGCGTTGGGCATCGATTCGCCGTTAAAGCGTTCGCGCCCGTTGCGATTACGACGATTGCGCCGCGAGCGGCTATTGGTGTCGCCGCCGTTGAACTCGCGCGGCTGACGTTCCGGTCGAGCCTGGGTGAACTGGCGCGCGGTGGCTCGCTCGGACGGCGCGGTCTCCGCGTGTGACTCGGAGCTGGCGGTCGGTGCGGCGGGCGCGCTCGGTGCATCCGAGGCCACAGGCGCGTCGGCAGCGAACTCGCCCAGCAGGTCGTCGAAATCATCGACGGGGGTGGCGACGGTGCGCCGTGAGCGCACCGCGCGAGAACTCTCGGGAGCCGCGCTGTTCGCGGAGTCTCCGTTGGATGAGGCACCGTTGGCGCTCGCCGGCTCGGTCATGATGGCCTCGATGAGGGCGGCTTTGGTGGCTCGGGCGGGCGTGTCAACGCCCATGACTTTGGCGATCGTTTGGAGGTCTTCGCGAGATTTGGTCTCGAGATCCGAACGTTCTGGGGAAGGCTTGATAGCCATGAAATGAATCCTTTCTCGCCGCTCGTGAAGATATGACGGAGCGGAGAAGAAACTCAGGGGAAAAGTCGTCTCGGAAGAGATTCCTTACGCCGGCATAACCGAACGGACGACAACAACAAGTATAGCAGTGCAAACGCGAAACACAACTATCCCAACTCGCTGAGAAGCGCTTTCAGCGTTGCGTCCACCACATCGGGCGACTCACTCGAACTCACTGCAGTATCAGGATCCTTTAAGCCGTTGCCCGTGAGAACGCACACCACCCGTGAGCCTTCGGGCACGCCGTACTTCAAGAGACCGGCCACCGACGCGGCCGAGGCGGGCTCACAGAACACTGATTCGTGTCGCGCCACGTAGTGGTACGCCTCCAGGATCTCTTCGTCGCTCACCGCGCGAATGTCGCCCAAGGACTCGTGGATGACCTCAAGCGCGGGCACCCAACTTGCGGGGTTGCCGATGCGAATGGCGGTGGCGATGGTCTCGGGGTTGGCGACCGGATGGCCGAGCACGATCGGTGCCGCTCCGGCCGCTTGGAAGCCCCACATCTTGGGTAGCGTTGCGCAGCGTTGGGCGAAGTGGTACTGCGTGAAGCCGCGCCAGTACGCCGTGATGTTGCCGGCGTTGCCCACGGGGATCGACAGGATGTCGGGCGCGTCCCCGAGCACGTCCACGATCTCGAACGCTCCCGTCTTTTGTCCTTCGATGCGGTCGGGATTGATCGAGTTCACAATTGTCATGGGCAGGTACTGGGTGAGCTCGCGGGCCAGGTTGAGGGCCTGATCGAAGTTGCCGCGAATCTGGATGACCTTGGCGCCGTAGACCATGGCTTGGGCCAACTTGCCGATCGCAATCTTGCCTTCGGGTACGAGCACCACGCACTCCATGTCGGCCTTGGCCGCGTACGCGGCGGCCGCGGCCGAGGTATTGCCCGTCGAGCCGCAGATGACCTTCGTCGCTCCGTTGGCCTTCGCCTTGGTGATCGCCATGGTCATGCCGCGGTCCTTGAAGGAGCCCGAGGGGTTCAGACCTTCGTACTTGAGCCACACGTCGGCTTGCAGGCGTTCGGAGAGATTGTCGGCGTGCAGGAGAGGCGTATGGCCCTCCTGCAAGGTCACGATGTCGCTCACCCCCTCGAGGTCGAGCCACTCGGCGTACTCAACGAGCAGCCCGCCCCATGTGTTCATGCGACCTCTTCGTCGATGACCCGGATGCACGCACCGACGGACTCGACTGAGGACAGTGCGCTCAGCTCAGCCACCGTCGCTTCGACGTCGGCGCTCAGCGCCTCATGGGTCAAAAAGGCCAGTCGCGCCTCGTTGTTGAAACCCGACTGATCCATCGACTGAATGGAGACCTGATGACGACCAAAGACGCTCGCGACTTCGGCCAGCACGCCTGGACGATCCCACACGTCCACGCTGAGATAGAAGCGGCTCGCGAGCTCGCCGGCGGGCACGTAGTGCAAGGAGTGATCGCCGCTGAAGGGCACGTCGTGTCGATCGCTCACGCGGTTGCGCGCGGCGTCCAGTAGATCGCCCAGAACCGCCGTGGCCGTCGGCTCGCCACCCGCACCTTGACCGAGCCACATCAACGGACCACTCTTGACGCCGTTGACAAAGACGGCATTCATGGCACCGTTCACTGAGGCCAGGGGGTGCGCGGCCGGCACCATGGCGGGATGAACGCGCCGCGAAATTCCCGCGTCCCCCACTCGCTCGGCGACGCCGATCAGCTTGATGACGTATCCCATGCGCTTGGCGACCTCGACGTCGACGCTGCGCACGCCGGTGATCCCCTCGCGGGAGATCTCGTCGCCGCCGAGTCGAGTCCCGAAGGCCAACGTTGAGAGAATCTGGACCTTGGCGGCCGCGTCGAAGCCCTCAACGTCGGCCGAGGGATCCGCCTGCTCGGCGTATCCCAGAACCTGGGCCTCGTGGAGGGCGTCGGCGTAGTCACTGCCCTCGTTCATCATCTTGGTGAGGATGAAGTTGGTCGTTCCGTTCACGATTCCCATCACGCGGGTGATACGTTCGCCGGCCAGCGACGTGCGAAGCGCGCGCAAGATCGGGATAGCGCCGCCCACCGCCGCTTCATAAAAAAGGTCCACGTGGTTTTCGTGGGCCAGTTGGGCCAACTGCGGGCCCGACTGGGCGATGAGGGCCTTATTACCCGTGACCACCGATACCCCGCGCTTGAGGGCACTTTCGATGTAGGTCTTCATCGGTTCGATGCCGCCCGCGACTTCGACCAGAATGTCCAAGTCGCTCTCGATCAGGGATTCCACGTCGTCGGTGAGGAGTTCCTTGGGGATACCGGGACGAACCTTCGACAGGTCGCGCACCGCTACGCCCACCAGTTCCACGTCGGCGGTGGCGGCGTCGGTGAGAGCCTCTCGCCGCGAGGGGTCGGCCAGAAGTTGGGCGAGCGAGGTTCCGACGAAACCACCGCCGATCACGCCGACCCGTACGACCCCATCCTTCATTGAAATAAGGCTAACTCAGGGCTGACTAGAGACCGACTTCGAGCCGCGCGAGATCCTCGAAGGTCTCGCGGCGAAGCACTTCGCGGGCCGCACCGTTGTGCACGAAGACGACAGCCGGTCGGGGGACGCGGTTGTAGTTCGACGCCATCGAGTACCCATACGCCCCCGTTACCGGGGTGGCGACGAGACTGTCGACCCCCGTAGACGCGGGCAGATACGCCTCGTCGACCAACACGTCGCCGCTCTCGCAGTGCTTGCCGACGAGGCGGACTTCCTGCGTGCGCTCGGCGAGGGGTTGATCGACGTCGAAGGCTTCGTAGCCCGAGCCATACAGCACCGGTCGTGGGTTGTCGCTCATGCCGCCGTCCACGGCCATGTACGTACGATGCGTCACGGGCTTGACGACGCCGACGCGATAGATCGTGAGCGCGGCCTGCGCCACGATCGCTCGACCCGGCTCGGCCAAGATGCGCACGTCAGATCGAAGACCACTTTCTCGGGCGGCGTCGCGAATGGCGTGGCCCCACTGTGTGATGGACGGCGCGGACTCACCGGTCACGTAGGCCACGCCCAACCCACCTCCGACGCAGAGCTCATCAAAGTCGTCGTCCTTCGTGAAGTCCACCAGAACGCCGATCGACTCCTTGAAGCCCTCGACCTCAAAGATCTGCGAGCCGATGTGGGCGTGGACGCCGTGCAGGGCGAGTCCCTCGATCTGCCGTAGCTGCTCGATCGCTCGGCGTGCTTCGCCGCTGGCCACGGAGAAGCCAAATTTGGTGTCTTCTTGACCGGTCCGCACGTACTCATGGGTGTGGGCTTCGACGCCCGGGGTCACGCGCACCAGGGCGTTTACGGGTGATTCGCTCGACACCATCGTCCGCAGGAGATCGATCTCGGGAAAGTTGTCGACGACGATCCGGTGCACTCCGACCGCCACCGCCCGGGCCACCTCCTCGGGCGATTTGTTATTGCCGTGCACGATGATCCGATGGGCGGGAACGCCCGCGCGCAGCACGATGTCGAGTTCACCGCCCGTGGCGACGTCCACACATAGTCCCTCTTCGGCCGCGAGTTGGGCCATGGCGCCACACAGAAACGACTTCGACGCGAAGGCGACCCCGTCGTCGAAGACTTGCGCGGCCTCGCGACACCGTTCACGGAGGGTCACTTCGTCGTAGACAAACAGGGGCGTGCCAAAGGTCGTCGCCAGGGCGCGCAGATCGACGCCACCCACGCTTGCTCCGTCGTCGCGCAGTTCGGCGGTGACGGGAAACAGAGAAGCCGGTACCGGCTCAACGCCCATGGATCAACACTACGAGTTGGACATCGCCGCACGTTTCTGCGAACGGTTCGTCGCAGGGTCACCAAAATGCGGCCAAGTAGACTCACAACGCGCCCTCGTAGCTCAGCGGATAGAGCATTGGCCTCCGAAGCCATGTGCGCAGGTTCGACTCCTGTCGAGGGCACTTCGCTCGAACGTGGCGTATGTCAGTGGCTGACGTTAGTTACGCTAGAAGGATGCGGTGGCAACCCGATAGTCGCGGGCGGCTCGAAGTGGCGGCCCTAGAGCTCTACCTGGAACAAGGGTTTGAGAACACGACGGTCGCCGAGATCTCCCAGCGGGCCGGACTGACGGAGCGGACATTCTTTCGCTACTTCGCCGATAAACGCGAAGTGCTCTTCCCCGGCGGCGAGACGTTCGAGAACCTCATCACCGACGCGGCCGCTGCGGCCCCCGCAGAACTCGGACCGTTAGAAACCACCTTCGTCGGACTCGAGGCGGTGAGCTCGTTTCTGAAGGAACGCCGTTCCTTCGCCCAGAAGCGACAACGAATTATCTCGACCACCGCCGAACTGCAAGAACGCGAGTTGATCAAGCTCCAGTCGCTGGCGACCAAACTCGCCGCGACCCTGCGCGCTCGCGGAGTGTCGGACTCCGTGGCGGGGCTCGTGGCCGAGGTGGGCGTCGCGGTTTTCAAGACGTCCTTTGAGGAGTGGGTCCGACCGAAGAACACCCGGGATCTCTCGACGGTGTTGCGCGAATCGCTCGGCGAGTTAAAGGGTGTGACGGCTCTTCCGTAGAAGAGAGGTCTAGGACGATGCGGCGGCGAAAGTGCGCTGGGCCGTTTCGTCGACGAAACGGTGAATCATTCCCTCGACCTTCCACTGTGCGCGCAGCGTCGTGCGCGGCTCGATGCGACGCAACGTCGCAAGCAGCTGACGATTGGCGACCTCGGGATCCTCGCCCTCGACGACGCCCTCCACCCGAAGTCCATTCGCCGTAGGGGTGACCGTACCGTCAACCAAGGTGATGAGAACAGCACAGACCGCCACGGGCTGCGCGGACGACACGTCGGCGGAGATCTCTAAAGTCGCCATCGCCGAAGCGTAGGCAAACACCCTATTTTCTGTCGAAAATACGTCTCAATGTTGTTCTAGGGAACGATGATCATGCGCACGGTATCGGTCACCGCGGCCTGATTCGACGACGACCCGGCCATCACCACGACCGGATCGCCGGGCTTGGCAAAACCCGTTTCCTTGAGCTTGGTCACCGCGTAGTCGCACAATCCGTCGATGTCCTGGAGCGGAGTGACGAAGGTCTCTTGGACGCCCCACGAGCTACGCAACTGCAGAGCGGTCGACACGTTCGGTGTGAGCACGACGATGGGCATCGGCGGGCGAAAACGCGAGATCGCGCGAGCCGTGAGACCCGACCTGGTGCACGCGACGATGGCGACCGCGTTTTCGTCCATCGCGGCGCGCCACGCGGCTCCGGTAATGGCCGCGGTCACGCGCTGGGCTTGAGTGCTCGACGCGACGAGATCTTGAATGCCCAGTCCCGCCCCCCACTCGGCGTAGGGAAACGACGCCTCGGCGCGGCGCACGATACGGTCCATCGTCACGACGGTGCCGACCGGATCCTCACCGATCGCCGTCTCACCGCTCAGCATCACCGCACTCGCGCCATCCAAGACTGCGTTCGCCACGTCGGTCACCTCGGCGCGCGTGGGCACCTGAGCGTGCGTCATCGATTCGAGCATCTGGGTCGCCACCACCACTGGCTTCGCGTAGCGGATACCGAGGCGCACGATCTCTTTTTGGAGGTGAGGGACTTCTTCGATGGGTAGTCGAACGCCGAGGTCGCCGCGCGCGACCATGATTGAGTCCGAGTGTTCGATGATCTCGTTTAGGTTGTCGATTCCTTCGCCCGTTTCGATCTTGGACATAATCATCACGTCCGGTCGCGACAGAACGGCGCGCACGCTCTCAACGTCGAAGCCCGATCGCACGAAGGAGACCGCGAGAATCTCGAACTCTTCGCCGCGCAACGCCTCGAGACGACGCCGATCCTCGTCGGTCGGCAGACGATCGTCCATCACCGACGAGGGCAGCGAAAGACCCGGCTTGCCCATCACTGCACCGCCCGAGGTCACTCTCGCTTCAACAACGGGGCCGATGTTGGTAACGACCAGAGAGACACCGCCGTCGCCAATGTGCACCCGGTCACCCACCCTGAGTTGACTCAGGACGTGCTCGCGCTCCACTGTGATGCGCTCGGCGGTCGAGACCTCACCGAAAGCTTCCTCGAGTTTCATCTCTCCGCCGACGGCCAGGGCCACCGGCGACGTGCCAAAGGATCCGGCGCGAATCTTCGGACCGGGAATATCGACCATGATCGCGACGTCTGGCACGACGGTGCGCACCCGGCGAAGCCTCTCGATGCCCGAGGGAATGTCGCCGTGGGCAAAGGACAACCGAAAGACGTCGACGCCAGCGGTCGCCAGTTCCTTTAGCTTTTCATCTGACTCTGAAGCCGGACCAATAGTCGCCACGATTCGCGTGCGCCGCACCGAAATTCCCTTCGCTCTTTCGCGAAAGTCTACTGATGAGATACCCGCTCTTCGTGAGGCGATTGCTACCGCAAGGTAACCAACACGAGATGTTGCTCCTCGCTGACGCGGGGAGACACCGCGTCAGCGAGGATCGATCGATCGAGCTAGATGCTGAGTTCCCGCTCGATCTCGGCGAGCTCTTCCGCCGAGCCCTGAACCTTGGGTCCCTTGAACCATTTACGCGCGGAGACGGCGTACCAGATTCCCGCAAAGCCGATGACTGCGACCACGGCGACGGGCGTGTAGTTAAACGTGTCGGCGTTGATCGGCTTGACCGTCGGGAGCATGAACAAGATGCAGATAAAGACGACCCACACGATGGCGATCCACCCGAAGACGGGACCCCACTTGCCCAACTTCCACGGTCCCGGCGTGAAAGCCGACGGGTTGATTCGCCGCAAGAAGACCGGGATCAGATAGGCCACGTAGAGCCCGATCACCGCGATGGAGGTCACCGCGGCGTAGGCGGTTGAGCCACCGGAGCCGGGCAACAGGGCGGGCGTCACCAAGATGAAGGCACCCACCGCGCCGAACCAGGCGGAGTGTACGGGAACACGCGTGCGCTTGCTGACGTGGTGCCAGTAGCTCGATCCCGGCACGGCCCCGTCACGCGAGAAGGCGTAGATCATTCGCGAGTTGGCGGTCACCGAGGCAATACCGCAGAAGAACTGCGCGCCGATCACGACCAGCACCAGCAACTCACCCAACACCTTGCCCGTTGAGTACACGAAGATATTGCCCCACGGCACGCCTCCGGCGAACTGCGCATAACTGGTGTAACTCGTTCCGGCGATGTTCACCGAGAAACCGTGCACGAAGTGAGGGATCGCTTCGCTCACGCCAATCAACAAAACAAAGCCCGCGATCCAGGACACCCAGATCGAGGACACAATTCCTCTCGGACCCGAGACCGCCGCGTCGAGAGTCTCTTCGGTCACGTGCGCTGACGCGTCGTACCCCGTGAAGGTGTACTGAGCAACGAGCAGACCCAACAAGAAGACGTAGAAGGGAACGGCGAAGCCCGACAGACCCTTGAACGCGTCAAAGCCCCCTGAGCCAAAGAGGAAGCTGCCACTTTGGTGACTGTGCGAGTGCGGCGCGATGAAGAGCAGAATCACGATCACTGTCACGCCCGTCAGGTGCCACCAGACCGAAACACGGTTGAACAGCGAGACGATGTTGACGCCGAACGTGTTGATCATCCCTTGGATCAACAAGAGGATCCCCGTCAGGAGAACCACGTGGCGGTTATCGGTCCACAGCGAGTTACCCGAGACAAGGAAGATGAACTCACCGATGGAGTACCCGCAGCCAAAGGTGATGCCTGCGGTGACGGCCACCTGCCCGAGAAGGTTGAACCAGCCGGTGAACCACGACCAGATCGGGCCGCTCTTACCCGGCGCAAGTTTGGCCGACCAGTAGTAGAGACCGCCGGCCGTGGGAAACGCCGAGCAGATCTCAGCCATCGACAGACCGGCGAAGAGCACTAGTCCACCGACGATGACCCAACCCCAGATCATGACCGGTGGGCCACCGTGGGTGAGTCCGTAACTGTAAAGAGTTAGGCAACCCGACAGGATCGAAATGATCGTAAAGGAAATGGCAAAGTTGGAAAATCTGCTGAGTCCTCGATGCAACTCCTGCGCGTAACCCATCTGATGAAGACGCTGTTCATCGGCGTCCGTGTTTTGTGATGCAGCGCTCAGCTGATCATCCATGTAACTGTCCCCCTCATGGCGTTACAACAGCATTTGGCGCGAGCCTAGAGTTCGCCACACGCCTTCGCAAATGGTGTTCGCTTGAATACTGAACCGTTTCTTGGTCGTCGCGAAAAATTGAATAACTGTTCGGTACTGCCGCACAACAGCGCAACGTCGTCGCACTGAACGCGACGTCGAGAAATGCGAGCAGCAAAAAGTCGTCGCAACGCACGCGACTACCATGGCCAAATCAGTGTTCGAGGGGGGCGTATGAGTACTTCAACCAGGGGTCGACTGACCCAAAAAGAGCTTGTGGCGCACATCGAAAGTGGCGAGATTGACACCGTCATCATGGCCATCACTGACATGCAGGGCCGCCTCCAGGGCAAGCGCATCGATGCCGATTTCTTCGCGAACGACCTCCTCGAGGGCGTCGTGGAGGGATGTAGTTACCTGCTCGCCTCGGACGTCGATATGAATACGGTCGACGGTTTTGCTCTGACGTCGTGGGAACGAGGATATGGGGACCTGGCCTTTGCCCCCGACTACACCACGATTCGTTTCGTCCCCTGGCACGACAAGACGGTCATCATCTTCGCCGACGTCGAGACGGTCCACGGCGACCCGGTGGCCGTCTCGCCGCGACAGATACTCCAAAACCAAGTCGGTCAACTCGCCGCACGCGGCTGGAGCGGACTCACCGGCACCGAACTCGAGTTCATCATGTTCGAGGACTCCTACGAGGATGCCTGGGACGCCGGGTACCGAGGACTCACGCCGTCGAATCAGTACAACGTGGACTACTCACTCCTCGGCACCTCTCGGGTCGAGGGCGTACTCGGCCGCGTGCGGCGCTCGATGAGGAGTGCCGGCATGATCGTCGAGTCGCTCAAGGGCGAGTGCAACTACGGTCAGCACGAACTCGCCTTTAAGTACGCCGAGTTAGTGGACAAGTGCGACGAGCACTCACTCTTCAAGCTGGGCACCAAGGAGATCGCGGCCCAAGAAGGCTGCAGCATCACCTTCATGGCCAAGTACAACGAGCGTGAGGGTAACTCCTGTCACATTCACCTGTCGCTGCGCGACGAGAACAACGAGTCGGTCTTCGCCGGCGACGGCAATCACGGATTCTCACCGGTCTTCGAGCACTTCCTCGCCGGACAGATCGCCTACGCCCGCGAGTTCTCGCTGTTCCTTGCGCCCAACATCAATAGTTACAAGCGATTCGTGGAAGGCTCCTTCGCGCCCACGGCGCTGCTCTGGGGACTCGACAATCGCACCTGTGCGTTTCGCGTGGTGGGACACGGTCCCTCTCTTCGCGTGGAGTGCCGCATTCCCGGCGGCGACGTCAACCCCTATCTCGCCATCTCCGCACTGGTCGCCGCCGGACTACGCGGCGTGGACGAGTCCCTCCCCTTGGCGCCGGCCTTCGAAGGCAACGCTTATCTCTCGGATGCGCCGCGCGTACCCACGTCGCTGCGCCAGGCGGCCGATCTCTTCGACGCGAGTGCCGTCGCCCGGGACGTCTTCGGCGACGAGGTCGTCGACCATTACACTCACGCGGCACGCATTGAGGTCGCCGCATACGACGCGGCGGTCACGGACTGGGAACGCTACCGAGGATTCGAACGTCTATGAGCACCACGCTGGGCATTATCAACCCGTCGACTGAGAAGGAGATCGCGAGTATCAACCTCGCGAGCATCGAAGAGACGGACGCGGCGATCGACACGGCGGCCAAGGTCTCGGTCAGTTGGAAGAAGGTCACCCCCGCGGATCGAGCGCGCCTGCTGCGCCGCTTCGCCGAGGTCGTGGATTCCCACAACGAGGAACTCGCTCAGCTCGAAGTCGCGAACTCAGGCCACACCATCTCCAATGCCAGATGGGAGGCGGGCAACGTTCGCGACGTCCTCAACTACTACTCGGGCGCGCCGGAGCGACACTCGGGCAAGCAGATTCCCGTGGCGGGGGGCATCGACCTCACCTTCTACGAACCCTTGGGCGTCGTGGGCATCATCGTGCCGTGGAACTTTCCCATGCCGATCGCGGGATGGGGGTTCGCTCCGGCGCTCGCCGCGGGCAACACGGTGGTCCTAAAGCCCGCCGTCCTCACGCCACTCACCGCCATCCGGCTCGGCGAACTCGCGTTGGAGGCCGGCATCCCCGAAGGGGTCTTTCAGGTCGTCACGGGAGATGGCTCAATGGTGGGAAATCGCTTCGTCACGCATCCCGCAGTACGCAAAGTGTGCTTCACCGGATCCAACGCCGTGGGGCGAATCATCATGGAGGGCTGCGCCGCTCAGGTCAAGCGCGTCACCCTGGAGCTGGGTGGCAAGAGCGCCAACATCGTCTTTGGCGACGCCGACCTCGAAAAGGCTGCCGCTCAAGCTCCCTACGCGGTCTTCGACAACGCGGGCCAGGACTGCTGCGCGCGCTCGCGCCTGCTGGTAGAGGCGTCGGCCTACGACCGGTTCATGGAGTACTTCGAGCCGGCGGTCAAAGGGGTCAAGGTGCAAGATCCCACCAGCGACGACAGCGAGATGGGTCCGCTCATCACCTCCGCCCAGCGCGACAGTGTGCGCGCCTACGTCGAAGAGTCAACGGTTGCCTTCACCGGTTCCGTTCCCGAAGGCCCGGGGTATTGGATGGCCCCCACGGTTCTCGAGACAAGCGATCACTCGGCGCGCTCCTTCCAAGAAGAGATCTTTGGTCCCGTCGTGTCGGTGGTGCGCTTTGCCGACGAGGCCGAGGCGATCGCCATCGCGAACGACAGCGTGTACGGACTATCGGGTTCGATCTGGAGCCGCGATATCGGCAAAGCCCTGCGTGTGGCGCGCGGAGTGGAGACCGGCGCGCTCTCGGTGAACTCGAACTCGTCGGTTCGCTACTCGACGCCCTTTGGCGGCTTTAAGCACTCGGGACTCGGGCGCGAGCTGGGACCCGATGCACTGCTCGGATTCAGCGAAGAAAAGAATGTGTTTATCTCAACGGAGGACAACTAAATGGGACGCCTGGACAACAAAGTGGCCATCATCACCGGGGCCGCGAGTGGCATTGGACGCGCGACCGCACTGCGCTTCGCCCAGGAGGAAGCCAAGGTGGTCGTAGCCGACCTCAACGAAGAGACGGGCGTCACCCTGGCCGCAGAGATCGGCGGCACGTTCGTCCAAGTGAACGTGGCCGACGAACAGAGTGTGAAGTCGATGTACGACAAGGTCATTGACGTCTACGGCGGTATCGACATTCTCTTCAACAACGCCGGCATCTCGCCCGCCGACGATGACTCGATCCTCACCACCGAACTCGACGCGTGGAAGCGCGTCCAAGAGGTCAACCTCACCTCGGTCTATCTGTGCTGCAAGTACGGCATCCCCCATCTCCTGGCGCGCGGGGGCGGATCGATCATCAACACCGCCTCGTTCGTCGCCGTGATGGGATCGGCCACCAGCCAGGTCTCCTACACCGCGTCCAAGGGCGGGGTACTCGCGATGTCCCGCGAACTCGGAGTGCAGTTCGCGCGCGAGGGTATTCGGGTGAACGCGCTGTGCCCGGGACCGGTTAACACGCCGCTCCTCCAAGAGCTCTTCGCCAAAGACCCCGAGCGCGCCGCGCGCCGCCTGGTGCACATCCCGGCCGGACGCTTCGCCGAGCCCGAAGAGATCGCGAGCGCGGTCCTCTTCCTCGCGAGCGACGACTCCACCTTCGTGAACGCCTCAACGTTCCTCGTTGACGGGGGCATCGCGGGGGCGTACGTCACCCCGCTGTGAGCTAACTCGTCTTTAACGACGCGGGGATGAAGTACTCACTGAGGTACTTCTCGCCCTCGTCGCACAGCACCGTGACGACGGTTGCCGCGTCACCCAGTTCCTCACGGATCTGACGAGCCAGAACCATGTTGGCCCCCGAACTCGGTCCCACCAAGAGGCCGTGCTCACGGGCGAGGCGACGCATCTCGGCGACCGCGTCGTCGCTGTGCACGCCCACTACTCGATCGACCATGCCCGAATGCCGCTGGTAGATGGTGGGAATGAATCCGTCGGCGATCCCCTCGATCCGGTGAAGCCCGGTGTCACCGCACTGAATCGTGCAGGACTCACTCGGCTCGAGCGCGATGATTAACACGTCGGGGTTCGCCTCACGAAAAGCCTGACCCACGCCGATGAGAGTGCCACCCGTGCCCACGCCCATCACGAAGGCGTCCGGCGAGAGGTCGGCGGGCAGTTGACCCAGGATCTCGGGGCCAAGCCACGTGCGGTTCTCTTCGACGTTCCACTCGGACTCGAACTGGTGGGGCGCGAAGTATCCCGGGAGGTCACCGAGTCGACTGGCCTCTTCGAGCGCCTCATTCACGTGAAAGGTGCCCAGGGCGTGGATCTCTGCGCCGAAGGCGAGTGAGATCGCCGCGCGCTCGGGGCTGAGACCCTCGGGCATCACGACGAGCATCTTGTAGCCCAGGACCGCAGCCACCATGCTCATAGCGTTACCGGTATTGCCGCTAGACGCCTCCACGATGGTGTCGCCCGGATGGAGGAGGCCTTCGCGTTCCGCACGTTCGATGATGTAGCGCGCCATGCGCGCCTTGACCGAACCCGAAGGGTTGAGGTACTCGAGCTTGGCGAAGATTCCGTTGACCTGAATGAGCGGGGTCGAACCAATTGCCTCGAGCACCGTTGCTCCGGGGCGATAGTTAGCCGCCATTCGGTCCCCCTTCCATAACGTCCTCGTTCACCCTACGTCTCTGGTCGCCGCCAACTCGTTCGCCCTGAGCTCGGTACACCGCGACACTTAGGAGATGGTCATACCGCCATCGATCGCGACGTCGGCGCCGGTCACGGCCGAGGACGCAACCGAGCACAACCACGTGATCGCGGCGGCGATCTCGCTCGGCTCGAGGAGGCGACCGAGCGGCTGATGCGAGGCGAACTCCTCGACGCTCGCCAGGTTGTAGACCGCAGCCGACGCGTCAAGGATGGCGGTACGAGTAGAGCCGGGGCTCACGGCGTTCGCGGTGACCCCGTACGGTGCGAGGTCCATCGCCACGCCGCGAATGAGTCCCACGACCGCGTGCTTGGCCGCGCTGTAGGGGGCCAAGTGATAGAGACCGGTGTGGCCCGCCGCCGAGGCGACGGCGACGATGCGCGAGTGAGCGTCCTTGCCGTTGGCGATCAGCACAGGCGCGGCCGCCTCGATGAGACGGCGCGTACCCAGCACGTTCACCGACCACACGGCGTCCCACACCGCGTCATCGACCTCCCAGAGCGGTGCGCCCGCGCCGAGCACACCGGCACACGCGACCACAGCGTCGAGACGCCCGAAGTGACGCGTCGCGGTCTCGACCGCGAGTTGCATATCGGTGGCGCTGCGAACGTCACCCACCAGACCCAACACGGCCTCTCCGTGGCGAGCGACCACGGCGTCTAAGTCCGCTTTGGTGCCCAGCGCGTAGGGGATATCGGCGATGTCGCGACAGCGGTCCACAGCCACCACGCGATAGCTCTCATTCACCAGCGCGTCAACCGTGGCTGCGCCGATGCCCCGTGCCGCTCCCGTCACGATCGCGACCCGACTCATCAGCCGAGTCTCCGAAAGAAGTCGTCAGGGGCGAGCACGTCGGAACGGTCGAGTTCGCTGACGTCAGATTTACCCAGGGCGAGCAGCGTCGAATCGATGCCGCCGCGCAGGACGTCAAGCACGTTCTCGACTCCCGCCTGGCCATTGACCGCGAGCCCCCAGAGATACGCGCGACCGATCATGACCGCCTTCGCTCCCAGGGCGAGTGCTTTGACGACGTCGCTTCCCCGACGCACTCCGCCGTCCAGAAGAATCTCAATCTCGTCGCCGACCGCGTCAACCACCGCCGGCAGTGAGCGCAAGGGGGCCGGCGTGCCGTCGAGATTGTTCCCGCCATGGTTCGAGACCGACAGAGCGCTCGCGCCCAGGTCAACGACGCGCTTGGCGTCATCGACGCGACTCACGCCCTTGACCATGAAAGGACCTCCCCACTCCGCGCGCAGCCACGCCACGTCGTCCCAACTCGGCAGTGGGCTCTGCATCCACTCGAAGTACGCGCCAAAGAACGTCGGCGACTTCTCGCCGGGCTTGGCCATATTGGGTGTCGTGAGATCAGGCAGATGTCCCGTGCGCGCGTACGACCAGAGCCACCGCGGGATGAGTGAGAACGTCGGGCGCGAACTTCACCGCGGCGGTGAGGTCGATCTTCTCGGGGATCCAGGGACTCCCCCAGTCACGTCCGTTCGCAAACGACCAGTCCAGCGTGAGAATGATGCCCTTCGCACCGGCGTTCTTCGCTCGTCTCGAGTCGCTGGATCATCGTGTCGCGATCGCCCGACCAGTACATCTGGAAGAGGACTTGGTCGCACGCGTCACACACGTCTTCGATCGACTTGCTGGCAAACGAGCTGAGCCCCATCGCGACGCCGCGCGAGGCGGCGGCGCGGGCGACGGCCAGTTCTCCCTCGGGGTGCACCGCCTGGACGCCGGTCGGTGAAATGAGTACCGGCATCGAAACGCTTTGACCCATGATCGTGGTCGCCATGGAGCGTTCGTTCGCGTTGCCCGCGATGTGGGGCGCAAATCCCAACTGATCGAAGCTGGCCAGGTTGTCCTGATAGGTCAGACCCTTTTCGGAGCCGGCGAGCAGCGCTCCATAAACCGAATGCGGAAGGCGCTTTTCGGCCCGGCGCTGGGCGACAGCCACCGTCTCGAACCACGAATTCGCCATAACTCTCCTTCGAGCCTCTTTGAGACTACCGGAGGTGTTGGCGGAGTTTTAGGGACGCGCCGAGAGCGCCACGGGAATGCGACGAGAGTGATCGGGAGATGAGTGCGGACGCGACGTGATCGCTCTGGTGGCGAGAACTTCTTCGCCGTGTCCAAAGACGCACTCGGGGTCGGGGTCACTCATCTCCAGTCCCGTGAAGAACTTGGCCGCCATGCACCCGCCGCGACAGGCGTCATAGGAGCCACACGACACGCACGCTCCGGGACTCGAGGGTTCGCGCAGCGAGCGAAACAACTCGCTGTCGCGCCACACCCGAGCGAATCCGTCGACGCGAACGTTGCCCGCGAGAAACTCGTCGTGAATGACGAAGGGGCACGCGTACACGTCGCCTATGGGATCGATGAGACACACGACTCGTCCGGCCCCACACAGGTTCAGCCCCTCCAGTGGGCTGCCCAAGGCGGAGAGATGGAAGAACGAGTCACCAGTGAGGACGCTCGGTCGATCACGCAACCACGCATAGAGGGCGCGGCCTTGGGCCAGAGTGGGGTGCAGTTCGTTCCAGACGTCGACCCCTCGACCCGACGGACGAAGTCGCGTGAGGCGCAGCTGCGCGCCGTACTCCGCGGCGAGCGATTCGAAGGAGTCCAGTTGCTCGACGTTCTCACGAGTCATCACGACCGAGATCTTGAACTCACCGAACTTCGCGTCCTTGAGATTGTCCATCGCTCGCCGAGCGGCGGCGTAGCTGCCCCGTCCACGAACGCGATCGTTGGTTGCTTCGTCCGCGCCGTCGATGGACACTTGAATGTCCAGATAGTCGATGCTCGCGAGTCGCTGGGCCGCGCGACGATCGATTCGCGTGCCGTTCGTGGAGAACTTCACGCCCACGCGCCGAGCGACTGCGTACTCGATCACGTCGAAAAAGTCGCGGCGCACCATCGGTTCGCCACCGCCGATGTTGACGTAGAAGATCTGCATCGCGGCGATCTCATCGATGAGCGCGAGCGCTTCATTCGTCGTCAGTTCGCGGGGATCGCGGCGTCCCGACGACGACAAGCAGTGGGTACACGCCAGGTTGCAGGCGTACGTGAGTTCCCACGTCAAACAGATGGGAGCGGCGAGGCCGCCCTCGAATCGATCTCGCAGCGATGACTCAGGCACTAATCAGCCCCGACGAGCTCAGGTGGGCGAGGGCCGCGACGTAGCGCTCGCGCTCGCCCTCGGCGACGAGTTCGTCCACCGCACTGCGTGCACTCGCAAAGTGATCGAGGCGCCGCACCAACTCAACCAAATCCCGGGACTTTAGAAACACCAGACGGCGCGTGTCGTGGTGATACGCCAACGCCCCAAAGGACTCATCTCGCAGCGACACGTGATCGCTCAGGCGCCAATGTTTCGTCTCGTCGAATATCTCGACGTCGTTCGACGCCACGTCTTAGTAGACCCCGCAGAGTCCGTCGATCGAGACTTCCTCGACGAGAAGCTCCTCCACTTCGGTCTCAAGGTCCGTCGTTGCGTTGGTCAGGGTTTCTGGGCTCACGATGCCTCCTTGCCATCCATTCTGTCCTGTCCGACGGATGCGCTCGCAACGGTCATGAAAGACTCCGAGCGTGAGTGAATTTGAGCCCCTCGTACCCGCGCCCCCTCACGACGTGCTGCCGACGGGAACAACCGTGCGAGTCGACGAGGGAGCCACATTTGTCGATCGGGACCTCCTGAGCGGTGGCAGTCCGTGGCGGCTCTTGCGCCTGCGTGGATCGTCACGCGAAACCTTGGAACGCTGGCGCCACGGCGGACCCGTGCTAGCGGGAGAAGAGCGCCTGGCCAGCACGCTCATTGAACAGGGCTTCGTCACGCCCTCCTTCGATGCTCCGCTCTCGCGCAGCGCCATCGACGTCGTCGTACCCGTCTACGGCGACGTCGCCAACCTGTCCTCACTCCTGCGACAACTGGAGGGCTATCACATCACCGTGGTCGATGACGGGTCACACGACGGCGACGCGGTGGCTCTTTGCGCGAGGGAGTATGGCGCCGTCCTCCAGCGGGTCGGAGTGAACGAGGGGCCCGCTCACGCCCGCAACGTCGGCGCAGCAGCGACGAAGCGCGAGTTCCTCTGGTTTATCGACGTCGACGTCTCGGTCGTCGACGCCGATCGCGTCGCTCGTCACTTACGCAGCGCCTTTGAGGACTCCCGAGTCGCCGCGGTCGCTCCGCGTGTTCGAGGCCTGGATGGCACTTCGTGGCGCGAACACTTCGAGTACCGCTTTGGACCGCTCGACCTGGGTCCGCGCAGCAGTCTCGTCGTACCCGGAGGAGCAGTCGCCTACGTACCGAGCGCCTGTGTGATGGTTCGCCGGGACGCCTTCGGCGACGGCTTCGATGAGTCACTGCGGATCGGCGAAGACGTCGACTTCGTGTGGCGGCTGCACGATCGGGGCTGGCTCGTGCGCTACGACGCCACCGTCGAAGTCGCTCACCCCACGCGCCCCCGAATCCGCGAGTGGTGGCAGCAACGCCAGAAGTACGGTGCGTCGAGCGCGGTACTCGCCGAGCGCCACGGCAAGCGACTTGCTCCGCTGCGTGCGGACGCGTGGACCTTCGTCACCTGGACTTCGGTCCTTTTCGGCAAGCCGGCGGTCGGTGCGCGGATCGTGGCCGGAGCGCGCCGACACGCAATGGGCACGTTCTTTCAAGACGAGAACAACCCCGCGGCCGCAGCCGACGAGGTCGTGACGCGCAACATGGTGCGCGCGGGCGGGCCATTAGCCCGGGCCGTCGTGCGAACCTTTGGCGTCGTGGTGTTGCTCGTCGCTCTGCACCCTCGTTGGCGAGCCCGGGCCCTCGGACTGTTCGTTCTGGGCTCGGCGTGGCGGTGGCGGCGCGATCGATTTCACCCCACCGATGTGCCCTATGCGATTGCCGACGACCTCGCGTACGGAAGTGGCGTGCTGCGCGGCGCGCTGCGAGAGAGATCCCTGCGCTCACTCACGCCCGATGTCACGAAGTCGAAGCTGGGACTGCGCGAGATCTTGGGCCTGCCGGGCGCGTCCGAGGGCTAGTTCTGCCTTTCGGCCATCATCGACGTCAAGCGTTCACGAACAACCGGCCACTCGTCGTGGGTGATCGAATACATTGCCGAATCCCGGAATAAGCCCTCTTCGCCCACCACCATGGAAGGTTGCCAGTGGCGCAACACGCCCTCGAGCGTCGCGCCAATACGTTCGATGGCGGCACGCGAGCGTTCGTTGCGCGCGTCTGTCTTGAGATCCACGCGAGTCACACGCCACGTCGTAAACGCGTAGTCGAGCAACAGCAACTTTGCGTTGGTATTGATCACCGTTCGCTGGGCCGAGGCGCTGAGCCAGGTTCCACCGATCTCCACGGCGTAGGGCAACGATGACGACTCATCAACGCGGCGAATGCTGAGATACCTCGTGGTGCCCACGAGACGGTCGCGCGCGACATCGATCTGGGCGAAGGGGACCGCCTCGCCGGACTCCCTCATCGACGTCATCGACTCGACGTACGAGACAGCATCGTCGTGATCCAGCAGCACGACGGTGTATCCGTACGCGGCGCGATCCTCGCTCGCCGCTTCGACGAGAGCATCAACGTGCTCGCTTGTCAAAGGCTCAAGACGCACGTACCGCCCCGTGAGAGTAGGAACGACGAGGGGATTCACGGTTTCATCTTCTCAGGGCAACACGAATTAAAAGCGAACGACGCCTCGGATGTTCTTGCCCGCCTCGAGATCGTTGTATCCCTGTTCCACCTCGTCGAGCGCGTACTCCTTGGTGATGAGGTCGTCTACGTGGAGTTTGCCCTCGTGGTGCAGACGCAGCAGCCGAGGTATCTGAACCCGGGGGCTCTCGGAGCCAAAGATCGTTCCGCGCAGCTCCTGGTTCTGCATGGCGAACATGAAGAGATTGAGGTCAACCGTCGTTTGGTTCATCGGGGCGATGGACGTGGCCACGACGACTCCGCCCTTGGCCGTGATCGAGCGAGCCTGCTCGATCAGCTCGCCGTTCAGAACCCCCACGGTGATGATCACCACGTCGCAGTTCTTGCCCGTCGTCAGTTCGGGCAGGATGTTGAAAGCTGCGTCCAGCGTGGTCGCACACCCGTGGGTCGCGCCGATCTTGAGGGCCCGATCAATCTTGGACTGGTTGGTGTCGATCGCGATGACGGCCCTCGCGCCCGCGTGCACCGCTCCTTGAATGGCGCCCGATCCCACTCCCCCACAGCCGATCACGGCCACGGTGTCACCGGGCTTCACGCCGCCGCGACTCACGGCCGAGCCAAATCCCGTCGACAGACCGCACGAGATGAGAGCCGCTGCGCGAAGGTCGTACCAGGGCTCGATGCGAATGAGCGACGCCTCGTTCACCACAATGTGGTCCGCGAACGTGCCGAGCTGACACATACGATTCAGGTCCACGTCGCCCAGGTGGTGGCGCCACGTGCCGTCTGAGATCATGGGACCCATCAACGTGTACGCACCGAGGTCACAGAGATACTGACGCCCCGAGGCGCAGTACTCACAGCGTCCACAACTCGGAACGAAGGAGACGGCAACGTGGTCGCCGGGACTCAGAGTGGTGACGTTCTCGCCCACCGACTCGACCACGCCGGAACCTTCGTGGCCCCCGATGACCGGAAACATTGAGTCGTGTCCCGTCAGGAGTCGCACGAGGTCCTCGCCCGGCACCATGTCACCGGTGCGTAAATGCTCATCGGAGTGGCACATGCCGGCGAAGCTCATCTTGACCGTGACTTCGAAGGCGTGCGGCTCGTCGATGTCGATCGTTTCGACGTGCCACGGTCCGTGCAACTCGCTCACGATGGCGGCTCGTACTTCCATAGTTCCCCCCACGAAAAGGGCGGCGTTGCGCCGCAGAACTGACTCTAGTGAGTGGGTCTCGCCCCTACATCTGTTCAGGCGCGTCGATGCCGAGCACACCTAAGCCCAGGCGCAGCGTGCGCCCGGTGAGGTCACACAGCGCGAGGCGCTCACTGCGCAGGGCGCCCTCCGAGGAGAGCACGGGGCAACGATCGTAGAACGCAGTGAAGCGCTGGGCGAGGTCGAACAGATAGGTGCACAGCCGATGCGGTTGCAACGTGGCGAGCGATGCTTCGAACGCCTCGGGAAATGCCAGCAGGCCGAGGGCGAGGTCGCGCTCGGCCGCTTCTCGGAGCGCAAAGTGCGCTCCCGGCGCGACATCGTTGCCCGCGCGGCGAAAGATCGAGCGGACCCTGGCGTGGGCGTACTGCAAGTACGGACCGGTATCGCCCTCGAAGGCGACCATGCGATCGAGATCGAACACGTAGTCGTGCTGACGCTCCGTCGAGAGGTCGGCGTACTTGATCGCCGCTCTGGCAATCTGCTGAGCCAAGAGATACTTCTCGTCGCCATCCAGGTCGGTGCCGCGCTCGTCGAGGATCGTGAATGCCCGCTCGACGGCGTCGTCGATCAAAGACACCAACTTCACGTTCTCCCCGGAGCGCGACTTGAACATCTTGTGGTCGGGCCCGAGCACGTTGCCAAAGACCGCTTGCTCACATCGCACACGATCGGGCAGCCACCCCGCCATGCGCGCCACGGCCCAGACCATCTCGAGGTGCTGGACTTGAGGAGCACCCACTACGTAGATCATCTCGTCGACGTGTAAGTGATCGACCCGATCGCGCACTGCCGCCAGATCCGTCGCGGCGTACCCGAATCCATCGTCGCTCTTTTGCACGATGAGCGGCAGCGGCTCGCCCTCGCGATTCTGGAAGCCCGGCGGGAAGACGCAGAGGGCCCCTTCGCTCTCGACGAGCAGTCCCAAGGTGTCCAGGTCCCGCACGACACCTTCGAGGCGTTCGTTGTAGTACGACTCGCCGACCACGTCATCGGGCGTGAGGGTCACATCCAGCTTCGAGTACACCTCGCTGAAGTAGGCAATCGACTCATTCACGAGAACGTGCCAGAGTCGCAGCGTCTCGGGATCTCCGCCCTGCAGGGCGACCACCCGAGCGCGGCTGCGCCCCTTAAAGGCGTCGTCCTCGTTGAACTTGGTGCGGGCTTCTTTATAGAAGCCGTCGAGGTCGCCGATGGAGAGAGTCGCCACCGCCTGGTCCTCGCCGATATCGAGCAGGTGCTCAATCAGCATGCCAAAGGGGGTGCCCCAATCGCCCACGTGGTTTCGCGCCAGCACGTGGTGACCGGCGAAGCGGTACATCCTCGCCAAAGCGTCGCCGATCACGGTCGAACGCAGGTGCCCGACGTGCATCTCCTTGGCGACGTTGGGCGCGGAGTAGTCGATCACGACCCGACGTTCGTGCACGTTCGCCAAGCCGAGACGCTCGTCGGGGCCAAGTGCGTGTAGCTGATCATCCAGGAACTTGGTCGCCAGCGTGATGTTCAAAAAGCCCGGTCCGGCAATCTCGACGCTCCCCAGACCCTCGAGGTTGAGGGCGCCGATGACCTCCTCGGCGACGTCGCGCGGAGGCCGACCGAGGCGCTTGGCGAGGGCCATCACACCGTTGGCCTGATAGTCCGAACGATCTGAGATCCGAAGTGCTGGATCGGCTCCTGCCTCCACGGCATCAAAGGCACTCTCAAGGCGAGAGAGCAGTGTTTTATAGGTGGAGGGCATCGTCACAGTCTCGCACTCGCGGCGCCATCGCCACCAACGAGCCCGAGAACCTCTTTCGCAAAAACACGGCAGAATGGGTCTATGACCTCCTCACTCAACTCGTTTGACTCCAAGAGCACTCTCGATGTCGCGGGTCGCTCGCTCGCGTTTTACTCATTGCAGAGCGAAAAGTTAGCCCCCTTCGGCGTCGAGCGACTGCCCTTTTCCATCAAGGTGCTCTTGGAGAACCTGTTGCGCAACGAAGACGGTGTGAAAGTCAGCGCGGGCGACATCGAAGCACTCGCGCGTTGGGCGGACGCACCCTCGGCGCACGGCGAATCGGCGGGCGACGACGCGCGCGAGATTGCCTTTACCCCCGCACGTGTGTTGATGCAGGACCTCACGGGCGTGCCCGCCGTCGTCGATCTCGCCGCGATGCGAGACGCGATCGTGACCCTGGGCAGCGACGCGAAGAAGATCAATCCGCTGGTTCCAGTTGAGTTGGTGATCGATCACTCGGTCATCGTCGAGCGAAACGGCACCGCCACGAGTTACGACGAGAACGTCGAGATCGAGTACCAGCGCAACGCCGAGCGCTACACGTTCCTCAAGTGGGCGCAGAACTCCTTTGAGCAGTTCCGGGTGGTCCCTCCGGGAATGGGCATCTGCCACCAGGTCAACCTGGAGAACTTGGCCAAGGTTGTCTTCGACCTCGAGGGCGTGGCCTACTTCGACACCCTCGTCGGTACTGACTCCCACACCACCATGGTCAATGGACTCGGCGTGCTCGGCTGGGGCGTCGGCGGTATCGAGGCCGAAGCCAACATGCTGGGACAGCCCTCCTCCATGCTCATTCCGCCGGTCGTGGGCCTGCGCATCGTGGGCGCTCCCCGCGAGGGGGTGACCGCCACCGACGTCGTACTCACGATCACCCAGTTGCTGCGCCGCCAGGGCGTGGTAGGCAAGTTCGTCGAGGCGTACGGACCCGGTGTGAAGGCCCTCTCGCTCGAGACGCGCGCCACCATTGGCAACATGTCGCCCGAGTACGGGGCGACCTGCACGATCTTTCCCATCGACCAGGTCACGCTCGACTACCTCGCCTTCACGGGTCGCACTGCCGAGCACCTCGCACTCGTCGAGGCGTACGCCAAGGCCCAAGGCGTCTTTCACCACGAGCACGCCAGCGAGCCGGTGTACTCCGAGTACGTCGAACTCGATCTCGCCACCGTCGAGCCGAGCTTGGCGGGACCCAAGCGTCCCCAGGACCGCGTTTCTCTGTCCGGAGCGCGCGGCGCATTCCGTGAGGCCCTCGGTCGCGAGCCCCTCGAAGTGCGTGGCGTCGAGGCGGCCGAGCACCTGCGCGACGGCGACGTCGTGGTGGCGGCGATCACCTCGTGCACTAATACCTCGAACCCCTCGGTGCTGGTCGCGGCGGGACTCGTTGCCAAAGCGGCGGTCGCCCGTGGTCTAGCGACCAAGCCGTGGGTGAAGACGTCACTCGCGCCGGGCAGCCGCGTCGTGACTGACTACCTCGAGCGCGCGCACCTACTTGAGTCACTCGACGACCTCGGTTTCTACTTGGCCGGATACGGGTGCACGACGTGCATCGGCAATACCGGTCCACTGCTTGACGGTGTTACCGACGCGGTGAACGAGCACGACCTGTCGGTCGTCTCGGTGCTCTCGGGTAACCGCAACTTCGAGGGTCGCATTCACCCCGACGTCAAGCAGAACTTCCTCGCGAGTCCACCGTTGGTGGTCGCCTACGCGCTGGCGGGAACCATCGACATCGACCTCTCGAGTGAGCCACTCGGTACCGACGCCGCGGGAGAGCCGGTGTACCTGGCTGACCTGTGGCCGAGCGACGCCGACGTGGCGGCCGCGGTGCGCGCCTCAATCACGCCCGAGATGTTCTCTGAGCGTTACTCGGCCATCTTCAGTGGCGACGAGCGCTGGCGCGCCGTGCCCACGACCCAGGAACTCACCTACAACTGGGAGCAGAAGTCCACCTACGTGAAGTTGCCGCCGTTCTTTGACGGCCTCACCATGGAGCCGGGCGTCGTCAGCGACGTGACGGGCGCGCGCGTGCTGGCACGGCTGGGCGACTCGGTCACCACCGACCACATCTCACCGGCCGGCAACATCCGCGCGAGCAGCCCGGCCGGCAAGTATCTCGTCGACGCCGGTGTCGACCCCTCGGACTTCAACAGCTACGGCACGAGGCGAGGCAACTACCAGGTCATGGTGCGCGGCACGTTCGCCAACATCCGCATTCGCAACTTGATGGCCCCGGGCACCGAAGGCGGTGTCACAATAAAGTTGCCCGAGAACACTCCGATGTCAATCTTCGACGCGGCGATGGCGTACGGCGAAGAAGGCACGCCGCTGGTGATCATCGCGGGCAAGGAGTACGGCACGGGCTCCAGTCGCGACTGGGCTGCCAAGGGCACAAAGTTGCTCGGGGTGCGCGCGGTCCTGGTCGAGAGCTACGAGCGCATCCACCGCTCCAACCTGGTGGGCATGGGCGTCGCACCCCTACAGTTCTTGCCCGGGGAGAACGCCGAGACGTACGGTCTTGTGGGAACCGAAGTGATCTCGATTACCGGCCTCGAGCCGCTCAATCACGGAGAGACTGTTCCCCAGGTCACGGTGCACGTGACGCGCGATGACGGCGAAACCTTCAGCTTCGACGCGCGTCTTCGCATTGACACTCCCACCGAGGCCGAGTACTTCCGCCACGGCGGCGTCTTGAACTACGTGCTGCGTCAACTCGCGGCGAGCTAGCGCCGGCAGCGCAGATAGAGATTTAGGCGCTCGCGGCGACGACGGCCGCGTCCACACTCTCGTACATGGGGATCGCTCGGATCAGGGGATCGAACGACGATGACAGGGTCTTCTTCACCCCAGGGTTCACTCTCGCAAAGGAGATCGTCATCTTGTCTTCGTCGAGGTCGTGAACGACCTGGGAGAGAATGGTCATGCCGGTGAAGTCAATCTCGGCCATCGCCACCGCATCGAGCACGAGATGGCGGGACTGGGGATACTTCTCGAGCAGTTGGTGGATGTCGCGGCGAAACACTCCCGCATTCGCAAAGAAGAGATCGTTGTCGAAGATCACCACGAGAGTGTGGTCGACCATCGAGACGTGA
Organism: uncultured Acidimicrobiaceae bacterium; assembly: GCA_963840595.1. Lineage (GTDB taxonomy): Bacteria > Actinomycetota > Acidimicrobiia > Acidimicrobiales > RAAP-2 > RAAP-2. The sequence continues at coordinate 202,184 of CAWIZQ010000002.1, read as the reverse complement.
GGGCTGCCCAGCGGCTCCCAGCTGGTCGTGCCATCGTGTCGCCCGAGCACCACCATGTGCGGACGTGCCGAGCGCCATGTCTGGTCGAGCACCGCGAGTCCCACCGCGATGGCGATCCCCTGCTCAACGCCGATGAAGATCACCCCGAGCGCCGAGACCGCGGCAAAGAGGAACTCGATGCGATTCGCTCGCCAGATCTCCTTGAGGAGGGCGACTTTCATCAGGCGCGAGGCGATGAAGATCAACACTCCGGCCAAAGCGGCCAAGGGAATCATGTGGGCGTAGCTGGCCAGGGGCGACAGCGCGATGGCGATCACCGCCGCACAGAGGCCGACCAGTTTGGTGGAACCACCCGCGAGTCGCGAGACCGTCGTGCGCGCAGGCGACGCGTCGACGGGAAACGCTCCCACCAGACCAGCGACGACGTTGGCCATTCCTACCCCAACGAAGTCGCGACTGATGTTTGCTTCGATGCCGAGTTCATCGGCCGCGGTTCTCGTCGTCGCCGCAGTCTGGGAGAGGATAACGATCACCAGTGTCACCGATGTGGTGAGCACCATCCCCCACTGACCCGATGTCAGCCATCGCAGGCGCCACGAGGGCAGACCCACCACAACCGTGCCCAGCTCGCTGACCCCGTGGCTCTGCAGCGAGAGCGTCGCGCACAGGATCGTCGCCACCACGATTCCGCCGAGGGCCCACGGCAATCGGGCGTTGATCTTGTCACCCGCCAGCATCACCGCCAAGGTGCCCAGCGCCAAGGCGATCGACCAGCCGCTCGCCGCCGAGAGATGGCGAATGATCCAGTCGAGTCGTTGGACGATGCTCGTACCGCCGTGGGCAATGCCCAAGGCACTGGGCAGTTGGTGCACGACGATGATCACCCCGATGCCGAAGAGAAAACCCGTCACGATAGGCAGCGAGAGAAAGTCAGCAATCCAGCCGAGTTTTAGCAAGCCGACCGCCATGACCGCGAGTCCCGTCACGACCGCAGTCACCGCGACCAGTTCGAGGTACAGCGTCGAGGAGACCGGCGCGAGGCGAATCAGCACCACCGCAAACAGCGGTGCGATGGTGGAATCCGCGCCCACCGAGACAATGGGATTCGAGCCCACCAGGACAAAGACCAGGGTGGCCGCAATGAAAGCGATCAGCGCAAGGAAAGCCGGCACGCCAGCGAGTTGTGAAGTCGCGAGCTGTTCGGGGATTGCGATAGCGACCAGGGTGACCCCGGCGAGGATCTGTCCCTTGTAGTTCGCCCGGCTGACGCCGCGAAACATGTCGCGAGCGCCGCCCCAGGGGCGGCGTAGACCAATGGGCGTGCGTGACGAATTCGGTGTCACAGCGTTCGCCATTTCTTCACCCTACGACGGCAGGGCGAACTGTTCTAGCCAGTGATGACGACGCGAAAGCCCTCGGCGAGACGGCCTTCTTTCATGCCCGCACTCTCCGCGGTTGCCGCGGACCACGTGCGCAACATCTTCTTGAGACCTTTGCGGCCACCGACCTGACTGACGTGCTTGGAGAGCGCGTCGAACTTCTGATCGAAGGTCTTAGTGATGTCCACCACCATGGAAGGCGACGCACCGCCAATCCACACTTGGGAGACGGTGTGGGGCTCAAAACCTTCGCGAATGAGCTCGGGGAACGCGTGGGGATTACGGGCATCGGGATACACGGCGCGCAACGTCGCCTCACCCGTGGCCATGTGGTCGGGGTGACTAGAGAAAATACGTTCGTAGTTGCGCTCGGGGCTCTGCGTGATGACGAGTTGGGGTCGGTGCAATCGGATCACACGCGCAATCTCGCGGCGCAGCGCCATGGTCGTCTCGACACGACCATCGGGCCAGTGCAGGAACGTCAAGTTCGTCACGCCCACTTCCTTGGCGGCGGAGGTCTGCTCGGCCTCACGTACGGCCATGCGCTCTTCGCGCGTGTCGGTCGAGTCGTCACCGCCCGCGTCGCCCGAGGTCACGAGGCAGTAGGCCACGTCCACCCCGCGATTCGTCAGGTAGGCAATCGTGCCCGCTGTGCCGAAGTCCACGTCATCGGGGTGAGCGACCACCACGAGGGCGCGCGTTAGCCACGGCTCGAACTTAAAGATAGGCAGCTTCTCGCTCACGACAGAGAGTCTTGCATCGTCGGGTCCCATTTCGCGAGATCGCTCAGTCGAGGGTCGTTCGAAAAGACCTCAATGATCGGGCGTTTTAAGTTCAATCGGCGCATAATCACCTCGGCTTCGATGACCTGATTCCACAGCAGAAGCGAGACGACGACGCCGGTTGAGCCGGCGCGGGCCGTGCGACCCGAGCGGTGCAGGTAGGCCTTCTGGTCTTCGGGGGGATCAAAGTGCATCACGCAGTCCACGCTGTCGATGTGCAGCCCACGCGCGGCCACGTCGGTGGCGACCAGCACGCGTAGCTTCCCGCCCTGAAAGTCCGACAGGGCGCGCTCGCGCTGCGCCTGGCGAAGGTCGCCGTGGATGGCGGCGGCGTCCACCCCTTCTTTGTGCAGCTGCTCAACGAGTCGATCGGCGCCTCGCTTGGTACGACAGAAGATGATCGTCTTGTCGAAGGAACGACAGATCGTCGCGACCACTTTGATGCGGTCCATTTGGTGTACTTGGAAGAAGTGGTGCGCCATCTGAGAGACGGTCTGGGTGTCGCTGGCGACTTCGTGGAAGACCGGATCGCTGAGGTAGCGCGACACCAAGCGGTCGATGGCCCCATCGAGGGTCGCCGAGAAGAGCAACGTCTGGTGGGGCTTATTGGCGATACGGCGAAGTACCCACTCGACCTGGGGCATGAAGCCCATGTCGGCCATGCGGTCGGCCTCATCGAGCACCAGCACGTCGAGGTGTTCGACGTTCACCTCGCCGCGGTCACCCAGGTCGATGAGTCGACCGGGCGTGGCGATGACGACGTCGCTGCCCTTGGCGAGCGACTTGATCTGACGTTCAATATCGGCGCCACCGTAGACGGCGGTCACCCGAAGGCCGAGTGCTTCGCCGAGTGGTTTGAGAACCTCATAAACCTGAACGGCCAGTTCGCGGGTGGGCAGGAGTACCAGTCCGCGGGGGCGAGCGGGGCGAGATGGCGTTGTCGGCGGTGCACCGTCTGAGGCGATGCGTTGGAGCATCGGAAGTCCGAAGCCCAGGGTCTTGCCTGATCCGGTCTTGGCCTTGCCGCACACGTCGCGACCCGCGAGCGCATCAGCAATCGTCATAGCTTGGATCGGAAAGGCCGTCGTGATGCCTTGAGCGTTCAAGACCGCGATCAGTTCTGGCGAGACGCCGAGACCCTCGAAGGTTTGATTGGTTATGTATGAATCACCGGCAAGCGCCAGCGATTCGGCTATTTCACTACTCACGTATGTCGTTTCTCGGTTGGACCCGTAACCGTCATGCGTGCGAAATGGGCCCCAGCTCATATCTTCGAGCTCCCCTCTATCCTACGTGAAGTTCACCGAGTTCACGCAAGGAGTGTTCATGACCCGTCTCTCAGAAGGTGATCGCGCGCCCGCATTCACCCTGAACGACCAGAACGGCGAGAAAGTTGCCCTCAAGGACTTCGCCGGACAGCGCGTCGTGCTCTACTTCTACCCGGCTGATGACACACCGGGCTGCACCAAGGAGGCGTGTCAGTTCAACGACGAACTCGCAGCCTTTCGCGCTCTCAAGGTCAACGTCATCGGTATCTCACCCGACGGCGCCGAGAAGCACCAAGCCTTTCGCGCGAAGTACGGACTCAACTTCTCGTTGCTCAGCGATCCCACGAAGAAGGTCATGGAGAAGTACGGGGCGTTCGGCGAGAAGATGATGTACGGCAAGAAGGTGCAAGGCGTCATCCGCTCCACGTTTGTCATCGGTCCGACCGGCAAGATTGAGCGCGCCTTCTACGGCGTGCGCGCCGACGGACACGCGCTCAAGGTTCTTGCGGCGCTGTCCGCGTAGAGGCAACCGCTAGCGCTGGTGCACCGAACACCAGTACGTGGTGCGTCCTCCGATGGTGTCGATCAGCATGGTGCCGCCGTCCTTGGCGCACAGGCCGCCGGGGAAACGAGCGTCCATGTGATCGCCCATGTGCGAACCGCCGCGACCCGTGAGGGATTTCATCGTCTGTCGAAAGGCGCGGAACAAGCGATCTCGCTCGTCGGTACTCAACGTCCCACAGGGCGTCCGTGGGTCGATACCGGCGCGGTAGAGAATCTCGTCGCCGAGGAGGTTGCCCACGCCCGCCACCTTGGACTGGTCTAACAATCTCGCTTTGATGGCCGGACCCTCACCGCGCGTCACCGCAATCATGTCGTCGAACTGGCGCCTCGTGAGTGTCAGTGCGTCGGGGCCTAACTCACCCAGATCCGGATTGATCTCGAATCGCGCCAAGCGTCGGGGGTCGTGGACCACCAGCTTCCGGCCATCGTCGAACTCCAGTCCCCCGCGTACCCATTTCGCGTCGAACAGGTGCGGTCCATAGAAGAGACCCTCCACGCCGGCGTCGCCGTCCAACAGCAACACGCCGGTCATGCCGAAGCGCACGCCCAAAATAGGACCGCTCGTTTCCAAGAGGAGCAGCTTGCCACGACGACTCGTGCCCGTGATGCGAAGGCCCTTCACGGTGCGAGCCCAGGCCGACGGTGAGGTGAGTTTCTTCGCCAACAACGCGTCGGCCCACCCTCGTTTCACGCTCGCACCCACGACTCGATCAGCGAGTTGGCGATACGACTCGACTTCCAGGATTTCGGGCACGGAGCGAATCTATCGGGGGCTAAGTGATCGAATTGACTTACTAGGGTTGGATCCGTGGCCGTTGAGAAACCGCAGTGGAAAGAGTTGTTCCGTGAAGTCGTCACTTCGGGGCTCTGCACGGGGTGCGCGGCGTGCGTGATCGCCTGTCCCCATCCCGTCCTTGACTACGAAGCCGATAACGGCGTCTACAAGCCCTTTCACCTGGATCTCGACGGCGGTCCCGATGACTGCACGCACGGTCAAAAGGGCTGCACCATGTGCACGCGGGCCTGTCCGCGCTTTCGCAACTGGGAGAGCGAGATCGACCTGCACCGCTTTGCGCGCGAGCGCACCGACGACGAGGTGTGGGGCGTGGGCGACGTGTTGCTCGCCCGCGCGACCGACGAGTCGCTCGTCGAGAACGGCCAAGACGGCGGGTTCGTCACGGCGCTTCTCATCTACGCGCTCGAGCACGACATCATCGACGCGGCTCTGGTGAGCGGTCTGGAGGGAGACGGCTCCACCTGGCGGGCCAAGCCAGTGGTTGCGCGCACCAAAGAGGACGTGATCGACACCGCCAAGTCGCGCTACACCTACTGCGCCAACCTGCTCGCCTACGAAGAGGCCGTCGAAGGCGGAGCCGAACGCATCGCCGTGGTGGGCATGGGGTGCATGGCCTCGGCCCCCGGAGCGATGCAGGCGCGCAAGGCCGGCAAGGTCGCGCGCCGCCTGAGTCTCACGATCGGACTTTTGTGCTCCAAGACGTTCGACGACGCGATCTTCGAAGGGCTCTTCGAAGCGAAGTACAACATCCGCCGAGCGGACATCGTCAAGATGAACATCAAGGGCGTCTTTCAACTCTGGACCAAAGACGGCGGGTACTACGAGATACCGCTCAAGGAGGCCCACGCCTACACCCGTGAGGGGTGCACGCACTGCCCCGACTTCGCGGCCGAGCACGCGGACTTGTCGACCGGCGGCATCGGCGCATTCGGCGACTGGACACTCGTGATCGTGCGCACCGACCTCGGACGTGAACTCATGAGCGCGATGAAGGACCAGGGCCTCATCGAGACGCGTCCCGGCGACGATGACCCGGGAGCCCTCGTTTTGTTGCACAAGCTCGCGCGCGTCTCGCGCAAGCGCTGGCCCGAGTCGGCCGCCCCCGGTCCCGGACGGCTTCCCGTCACGGCAGGCTAAGCGTGACCTCGGGCTCGACGACCATCCTCTTCGTGCGACACGGTACGACCGCAACCACCGGCTCGATACTGCCGGGACGTGCCCCGGGGCTTCACCTGTCGCCGCGCGGGATCGAACAAGCGGAGTCCTTGGCCGAACGCCTTCGGGTACTTGCCCCGAAGCCTGCGGCGATCTACGTCTCGCCGCTCGAGCGCGCCCGCGAGACCGCAGCCCCGTTGGCCGCCGCCCTGAAACTCAAGCCGATCGTCGACAAGGGCTTGACCGAGTGCGACTTTGGAACCTGGACCGGCAAGCGACTCGCCACGCTGGCCAAGAAACCCGAGTGGGCGATCGTGCGACACTCACCCAGCACCTTTCGCTTTCCCGATGGCGAGTCCTTTAGCGAGATGCAAGCTCGCGTCTGGGAAGCGGTCAGCGCGATCGCCGCGCGCCACAAGCGCCGTACGGTGATCGTCGTGAGCCACGCCGATCCGATCAAGTCCGCCATCACCTACGCCCTTGGTGTTCCGCTTGACCTGTTTCAGCGCACGGTGATCTCGCCGTGCTCGCTCAGCGCCGTCACCTTCAGTGGCAGCACGCCCATCGTGCTGTGCGTCAACAACACCGGATCGCTGTCCGAGCTGAGGCCGTCGTGAACTACGTCTTTTCCAATCCCGACAAAGTCATGGTGGGCGTGCTTGGCGAAGTGGGCAATCGCCTCTTTCTCTTCCAAGTGCGCGAGGGACGTCGCCTGGTCATCGTCAAGTGCGAAAAGATGCAGCTCGCCGCCCTGGCGGAGTGGATTGGCCACGTGCTCATCGAGTTGGGTCGACCCGGGCACCTGCCCGAGGACTTCGCCCTCGAACCGGAGTTCGAGAGCGACTTCGTTGCGGGCGACATTGCGGTGTCGGTCGACGACGAGGCCAAGACCATCGACATTTCGATTGAGTCGGTCGAAGAGGACTCCTCACTCACCGTACGGCTGACGCGCGAGTGGGCCGGGGGTCTCGCCATCGCCATCGCCCGCCTCGTCGAAGCGGGACGACCACTCTGCCCTCTGTGCGGTGGTCCTCTAGACCCTCAGGGCCACGACTGTCCGCGCACCAACGGACACCGCGCCCCGATTCGCTAGCCGTGGAGAGGGACGAACAGCGAGCGCTCTTGGCCCACGGCGAGATCGCCGTCGAGGGTCGAGTCGCTGGATCGTCGAACCACGCGCTGCTCGTGAGTGTCTCGCTGGGCGACGTAAGTGGACTGGCCTGCTACAAGTCCGAAGCGGGTGAACGCCCGCTGTGGGACTTTCCCGATGGCCTGTGGCGCCGGGAGGTCGCAGCCTACGAACTCGACGTGCAGCTCGGTACCGACCTCGTTCCCACCACCGTCGGTCGCGACGACGCGCCCTTCGGGCCGGGCTCGCTGCAGTGGTGGGTGGACGACAACCAAGAAGACCACTACTTCACTCTGCGCGAGCGAAGTGAGTTTCACCACTGGTTCGCCCGCCTGGCGGCCTTTGACGTCGTGGCGAACAACGCGGATCGCAAGTCCGGTCACGTCCTCTACGACAACGATCGCCTCTGGGCCATCGACAACGGACTGTGCTTCCACGAAGAAGACAAACTCCGCACCGTCATCTGGGAGTACGCGGGCATGGAGGTGGAGCCGCACCTGCTCGAGCGCATCGATCACTTCGCCAAGGGTGACGTGGGCGCAGTGGCGACCTGGCTCAATCCAAGTGAGCTGGCGCTGGCCCAGTTACGTGCCCACGGACTCGTCGAAAACGCGCTGTACCCTGAACCCGACCAGGACGCCGACTGGCCCCCGTATCCCTGGCCGTTGATCTAGTTCGTCATTCCCACGAGAGTCGGGTCGCTCTGGGTGGGACCCGACTCAAGCATGAACAGTGAGATGACGGCGCCGAGACCAAAGAACAGCGCCGCCCACCAAAACGCCACCGAATACCCATGGACGACGGCATGAGCTAGCCGCGAGGCACTGAGAACGCCCGCGTGGTGCGGCAGAGCGTGCAGCGTGACGGTGACAGCGATGGTGTTCAGCAGCGCCGTGCCAATCGAGCCGCCGATCTGCTGAAAGGTGTTGACGGTCGCGGACGCCGCGCCCGCGTCGTCGGGTACCACCCCGGAGGTGGCGCTCGCGATCGCCGGCGCAAAGATCAGGCCCAGGCCGAGTCCCGTGACGAGGAGACCCGGCAAGACGTGACCCCAGTAGTCGGGGGTTACCGGCACACGAGTAAAGAGGACCATGCCCATGGTCGCTAACGCCATGCCAGTAGGGACGAGCGGACGGGGCCCGGTGCGTGCGAGCAGTCGACCGCTCGCGAAGGCGCCCGACAAACTGATGGCAATGACCAACGGCATAAAGGCAAAGCCGGTGCGCAAGGGCGAGAAGTGCAGGGTCTCTTCTAGGTAGTACGACAGAAGTAAGAACACCGCGTAGAGGCTGACCGAGGTCAACAAGAGGGCGATCAACGATCCACCCCGTGTGCGATTCGTCACTATTCGCAGTGGCAGCAACGGATGGTCGCTTCGTTTCTGCCACCAGACGAACACCACCAAGATGACGACGCCCAGAAGGATCGATCCCCACGTGACGGCGTTGCCCCAGCCTGACATCCACGCGTGGCTGAATCCATACACGATGGCAAAGAGCCCCACGCTACCGAGCAACGTTCCCGGCACATCCAGACGCGAGCGATTGGGACTCCGTCCTCCCGGCACGAAGATGGCGACGCCCAGCACCGCCAGAGCGGCGAAGATGAGATTGATGTAGAGGCACCAGCGCCACGACGCCCACTGGGTCAGCGCGCCACCGAGCAGGAGTCCAATCGCTGCGCCCGATCCGCCAATGATTCCGAAAATGGCGAAGGCCTTGGCGCGCTCCTTGGACTCCGTGAAGGTAACCGAGAGCGCAGCCAGGGCGGCCGGCGCCAACAGTGCGCCAAAGAGACCTTGGATGGCGCGAGCCGTGACCAACATGTCGAAGCTGGTGGCCGCGCCACCGAGCGCGGACGCGAGGGCAAAGCCGCCCAGACCGACGTAGAGCGCGGTGCGCCGCCCCCACAAGTCGCTCAGTCGTCCGCCGAGCAACATCAGCGAACCAAAGGCCAGCGCGTAGGCCGTCACCACCCACTGACGATTACCGTTCGAGAAGTGCAGAGAAAGTTCGGCCCGCGGGAGTGCGATGTTGATCACCGTCGCATCCAACAGCACCATCAACTGGGTTAGACCCAAAACCGAGAGCGTCCACCACTTTCGTGTTCGCGCGTGCTCAGCCATATCCCCCCGCCCGTGCGCCGTCGAACGAGCACGTCTTCTATCTTGGCCCCACGGTGGGACTAACTACGACCTTTTAACGAGTCGATTAACGCCGGCAAAACCTTATGAACGTCGCCCACGATTCCGAGGTCCGCGATCTGGAATATCGGCGCATCGGGATCCTTATTGATGGCCACGATGTTCTTTGAACCCTTCATGCCCACCATGTGTTGGGTCGCCCCTGAGATACCGCACGCGATGTAAACCAGCGGCTTGACCGTCTTGCCGGTCTGTCCAACCTGGTGCGAGTAGGGCACCCATCCCGCGTCCACGATGGCCCGACTGGCCCCCGCCGCCCCGTGCAGCAGCTTCGCCAGCTCCTCAATCAGTACGTAGGAGTCCGCACTGCCCAGGCCGCGACCACCCGACACGACGACGGTCGCTTCTTCGAGTTTGGGTCCGGTGCGTTCTTCGACGTGCGAGGTCACAATGGTTGCGCCCGCGCTCGAGCCTTGTTCTCCCGGTGCCGCGGCGACGACGGAAGCGGGTCCTCCACCGGAGGCTTCGGCCGCGAAGGACTTCGCGCGCACCAAAACGATGCCCGGTCCCTCGCTCGTGAATCGCGCGCTCACGCTCAACGAGCCACCGAAGACCGGGTGCTCGGTGATCAGTCCATCGTCGTCGCGCAGTCCCGTGACGTTGGCCAAGACCGGGCGGTCCAAGCGAGCCGACAGGCGGGCTGCGATGTCGCGTCCGTCGTAACTGGTAGGAATGAGAATGTCATCCGGGGCACCGACGCGCTCGACCAAGGACGCGATGGCGCTCGCCACGGGAACTCCCGGCAACGCACCAGTGAGATCGCCCACGTCATAGAGGGTCGTAGCCCCAAAGTCGCCCGCCTGAGCCGCGAGTGATGAACCCTCGCCCCAGGTAATGGCCGACACGGTGTCGCTCAACGTACGCGCAAAACTGAGGACTTCGAGCGACGTGGTCGTAAAGGAGTCACCGCTTGGCTCGGCGACGACCCACAAGTTCGTTAGTGTCATCCGCTTCTCCTAAATGACCTTGATGGATTCGAGGAACGCGACGACCTTCTCGGCGCCGTCGCCCTCGTCCACGTACTTCTCGCCCGACTGACGGCTCTCGGCCACCTCGATCGAGGTGATCTCTTCGCGCGCACCCGCAGCGCCGACCGGCGACGCGAGGGCAAGGTCCGCCACGCTCAGAACCTCCAGCGGCTTGGACTTGGCGGCCATGATGCCCTTGAAGGACGCGTAGCGAGGTTCCACGACGCCAGCTGTCACGGTGACGAGCGCGGGCAGCGAGACGCGTCACCTCGTCGTAGCCCGCTTCGGTCTGGCGACTGACGAGAAGTGTCGAGCCCTCGATGGAGACGGCCTTGGCGAACGTGATCGAGGGAAGCCCCAGGAGTTCAGCCAGCTGCACGGGCATCGTGCCGGTGTAGCCGTCCGAGGACTCGGTTGCGGCCAGCACGAGGTCGAAGGGCTCGCGGGCGATGACTGCCGCCAGGACCTTGGCCGTGGTTAACGCGTCACTGCCGCGCAGCGAGTCGTCGCTCACGATGACGGCCTTGGATCGCTCCCATGGCGAGGGCGTTGCGCAGTCCTGCGACGTCACTGGCCGATCCCATGGAGACCACGGTGACCTCGCCCCCGCCAGCTTTGTCGACGAGTTGGAGGGCCATTTCGACGCCGTAGGTGTCGGCTTCGTCGAGGATGAGTTTGCCCGAGCGGTTGAGGTTATTCGAGGAATCGAACGATTGCGGGGCCGCCGGGTCGGGAATCTGCTTGACGCAGACGACGATATTCATAGGGGCCCAATCTACGCGATGCCCGAGAGCGCCAAATCTGCCCGAGGGCCATCACTCGACTCACTCCAACGAAGAAAGTATCTCGAGCGCGGCGGCCGGCTCGTCCGTAATCACTCTCGCCACCCCCAGACGCCCCATCGCGGCGAGGTCTCGCGGAGCGTTCACGGTCCATACGTTCAGTGCCAGACCCAGCTCGTCGGCCCGGCGCTTCACGTCAGCGTTGACGAGGGACACGTGCGGGTTGACGCCCGTAAACCTGGCGGCGCGCGCGGTCTCGAGAGAGTCGCCCAGCGATCGCTGGACCAACCACGCGAGATCGGCCGACTCGCTCTGAGCGCGCACTGCCTCGCACGTCGCGAGATCAAAGCACGAGATGATCACCGTGGTTCCCAGGGCTACGTCGACGCAACCGAGCACGTCGCGCACGAGCCTGCCCGTGTCGTCGTAACCGGGCTCCTCGGGCGAGTTTTTGATCTCGACGTTGACGCACAGTCCCGTCAGGACCTGCAAGGACTCTTCGAGCAACGGCACGTAGCCGGGCAGGTCGTGAGCCGGGGTCTCGCAGATCGTCATGAACTCGACCACGGGGTCGTGGTGAACCACCAGCGCCCCATCTGAGGTCTGTCGAACGTCCAGTTCTACCCCGGCCACCCCCAGTTCCCTGGCTTCACGAAAGGAGTCCAGAGTGTTATCTCGGACGTTGGAGTGGGCGCCGCGGTGCGCTAGGACGTCGGTCACGCCGCCAGCATCCCACTCGACCAGGGGCTATATGGTTCATTGCTGGGGTCCATCAAGAAAATCCCCTTGATATTTTTCTTATTCGACAGTAAAATTCAACCCGCACGTACGTGGATTTTCAAAGAATTCACACTACGTCCCCCCAAGCCACGAAGGAAATTTGCATGTCGTTAATTTGGAACCGCACCCACGCCTGGGACGACGCGGACTGGCGCAGTAACGCTGCCTGTCGCGACACCGAACCCGAGCTGTTCTTCCCGGTGGGTACGACGGGGATGGCGACTGACCAGATCGAATCAGCCAAGCGCGTCTGTGACCACTGCGACGCCCAGAAGGCCTGCCTCGAGTTTGCCCTCGCCACCAACCAGGAGTCGGGCGTGTGGGGTGGCACGACCGAAGACGAGCGCCGCAAACTGCGCAAGCAGTGGCTGGCCGCTCGCCGACGCGCGAGTCTCAACAACTAGAGCCTCGCACTCAGCGGCACCGATACCCGGACGTAGGTTCCCCCACCCTCTTCGGGACTGAGGGACTTCATCTCAATCTCGCCGTACAACTGCGCGCGTATCAGGTCGCGCACGATCGACAGACCAAGACTGGTCGGGACGTCCAACGAGAAGTCCTCGCCGAGCCCGCGACCGTTGTCGCGAATCTCGGCGATCGCATGACCGTCCTCTTGCAAGAGATTCAGCGTGACGACCCCGACGAACTCGTCATGAGTCTCGTCAACGTCGCTGAAGGCGTGCTCGACGGCGTTGGTCAGGAGCTCGGCGAGGGCGACCGCCAGCGGCGTCGCGAGGTCCGTGGAGAGCACGCCGAGCTCGCCGTTCACGACGATCTCGACGGGATGCGATGCGAGGTTCGTGTCTTCGACCAGCTCGACGAGCGAGCGAACGATCTCGTCAAAGACGACCTCTTCGCCTGGTTCGCGCGAGAGAACCTCGTGCACGACGGCGATGGAGCGCACGCGCCGCTCCGCTTCGCGCAGGGCGACGCGCGTCTCGTCTTGCTCGCTACGCCTCGCCTGAAGACTCAAGAGCGACGAGATCGTCTGGAGGTTGTTCTTCACGCGATGGTGCACTTCGCGCACCGCGGCTTCCTTGTTCAAGACCATGCGGTTGAGTTGACGAATGTCCGAGACGTCGCGCACGAGGGTCAGCACCCCGGTGACCTCACCTGCGCGCAATGAGCGGAACGCCGTGAAAGAGAATTGCGACGTCGTGGTCGCGGTCGATCTCCTCGATGGCGGGAATGCCAAACTCCAGAGAGCGTTCGATCGCCCGAGCGCGAAGACCCACCTCGGCAAAACTGCGCCCCTCGGCCGAGGTGTAGATCCCGAGGCGGTGCAGCGCGTTAAAGGCATTGGGCGTCGCGAACTCGACGCGCCCGGCCTCGTCGATGAGGATGACGCCGTCACCGACGCGCGGCAGCCCGGGACCCGCGACCACGTCCTCGCGATAGGGGAACGTGGCGTCGGACACCATGTCGCATAGACGCTCAAAGACCGACAGATACTGCTGTTCGTAGAGCGAGGCCGAGCCCCGCAGGTGCCCCTGGAGCCGCACCATCACGGCTACAACCTGACCGCGAAAGCTCACGGGAACACACCACACCGGCACGAGTTCCTTCAGCGGTGCAACGGCGAGTTCCCCCACGATCCGCGTCCCCCGTCGCCACGCGTCGCGCACCAGCAGCCACTCGTCCACGCGATGAACGCTTCCCACGAGGTCGTCCACGATCAAGGTGGTGCGGTTGTTCGGACGCATCTGACCCAGCACGATGAGGTGCTCGTCGTCGCGGCCATCTTTGGTGACCTTGGCCATCAACAGCATGTCGGAGAACGACAGGTCGGCGAGGAGCGACCACGAGGCAATGAGGCGCAACAGATGGTCAATGGTGGGTTCGTCGAGTGACGTTTGCGCCTCGGCGAGTTCGGCGAGGGTGGCCACTAGTCGGCTCGAAGAGGAATCATCTGGCGCTGGCGCTGGGTGTAGGACGCCAACTCATGAACGCCGCGCGCTTCGAGTAACTCTGCGAGGTCATCCGCACGCTCCCCCACTCGCTCGAGGCGATGGGCGTCTGACGCTGTGGTGAACGTCAGTCCCTGGGCGACGAGGCGATCCAAGAAGCCCTCCGCGGGGTACTGCTCCTTGACGGGCTTCCTCCAGCCGGCCGACGAGCACTCCATCGAGATATCGACTCGGGCGGCTGATTCAGCCATCGCGTCCCAGGAGTCGCTCGGGTTCTTCGCGAGGTATCCGGCCACCTTGATGAGGTCCGGGTGAGCAATGACATCCACGGCATTCGCTGCGCAGAGTTCGTCCAGGGCCAAGGAGTAATCCCGCCAGCATTGATCGACGTCGCGTCTCGTCCACTCGAGCATGTTCACCACGTTGTCAATGTCGTCGAGCTGCCAGGTACCGAGCCAGTGCACCGAGCCGATCAGCACGTCAAAGGGGTACTGGGCGAGCAGCGCCGACACGTCGTCCATCTGGTCGCGATAGAAGTCGACCTCGAGGCCGATCTTGACCGGTAGACCCTCATCCTTCGCGCGTTGGGCCAGGTTGACGTAGTCCTCGAGGGAGTTGCGCGCGTGAAAATCCCAGTACTCGGCCATGGTGACGCTCGTGGGTTCGTGTCCGCACTTGAGCCAGAACGGTCCCACGACCGAGGCGACGTCAACGAAGCGGTGCGAGTGCTCGGTGAGGGCCAGTTCGCTCACCCCGTTGCGCGCGGCCTCCTCGCAGTAGAGGGCAATCTGATCGATCGTGAACCACACCGATGACTCCGAGTGGGGCCATAGATGCAGGTGATAGTCGAGCACGAAGTCCTAGGCGTTACCGAATCCGACGACGCGATCGCTCGTCGCGGTACCGAGTTCGACGTAGGCGATACGACTGGCCGGTACGCCGACACGGCGGCCCCGGCGGTCCGTCAGCCACAGCACGCTGTCCCCGCCCAGAGCGGCCTCGACGTCCTTCATAATCGCCTCGCGATCGGCGTCAACGGGCAGTTCCACGTCGATCTCTTTCATTGATTGGACGATGCCGATACGAATATCCATGACGATTTTCTCCTACGCAAGACAACTAGGCCAATGCTATGGCGTTGAGGGATACTTGAAATCGTGAGCGCAGAACCGGTCTCGGAGCGATCCCGACAGTGGGCCGCCACCATGGAGGGCTACGAGGGCGCGAGCGACGACGTGACGGTCGCCCATCGCAACTCCACCGCCTCGATCGGCCAGCCGGAACCGGGACGACCCTCGCTGTCCGGTCCGCGCGCCGCACGAGAGGAACAACTCGATGCGCTCATGGTGCCCGGCGCCACGCGCAGCTACGGTGCGGGACAACGCGCTCGCGAAGAAGAGCCCGACGAGTATCGCACGTGCTTCGAGCGGGACCGAGACCGAATACTTGCACTCCAGCGCCTTTCGCCGCCTGGCCGGGAAAACGCAGGTCTTCATCTTTCCCGACGACCATCTGCGCACCCGACTCACCCACGCCCTCGAAGTCGCCCAGGTCGCCACGGGCATCGCTCGTCCCCTCGGCCTCAACGTGGACCTCACCGAAGCGATCGCACTCGGTCACGACTGCGGTCACGGACCGGGCGGTCACGCGAGCGAAGAGGCCTTGGATCCCTTCGTCGAGGGAGGATTCGATCACGCCACGTGGGGAGCGGACGTCTCGCTCGCTCCCTTGAACCTCTGTGTCGAGACGCTCGACGGCATTCGCAACCACTCGTGGTCGCGTCCCGCACCGATGACCCCCGAGGGAGAAGTGGTCTCCTGGGCGGATCGCATCGCCTATGTCTGTCACGACTTTGAAGACGCGGTCTCGGTGGGCATCGTGGATCCCGATGAACTTCCCGCGATCGTGCGCGAACGCGGGGGCGTGCAGCGACGCCAACAACTCGGCACGTTCATCAACGCCGTCCTGCGTACCGTGCTCGCTACCGGGGTCATTGGCATGGACGCGAGCCACGGAGAGGCACTGGCTGCATTTCGCGCCTTTAACTACGACGCCATTTATCTGCGCGATGCCTCGCGTCAGCAAGGTTCGGCCGTCGTGAGCATGCTGCGCGCGCTGGTCGAGTACTACAGCGCGCACCCCGACGCCATACCGGATGTCGCCGAAAGCGCCGAGACGCCCGATAGTGTGCGCGCGCTACACGACGCGGTGGCCTATGTCGCGGGGATGACGGACCGCTACGCGGTTCGCCGGGCCCTGAGCGTGCTCGGATGGTCTACCGATCGACTACCCAACGGCCTTGACCGCTAGCAGCGACCGCTAGGGCTTGGTGGCCGCCATCAGATCAAAGCGCATCGGGCGGACCGCCGCTCATCCAGTCGCGTCGCAGCTCAGTGGTGCGTATGGCTGAGCGCTCATGGGTCAGGATCCAGAACTTGTTCTCGCGTACGGCGCCCTCGACGGCGTCGGCCACAATCTCGACGTCAATGCCCGCGTTCACGGCCTGACTCGCCATATCGGCGATCATTTGGGCGGCGGGCTCGTCGTTGTAGCTCGCGATCTCAACGGGCATGTTGCGCGCCGACTCATGAATCCTCGTGCGAACGAATCCCGGGCACAGGACTGAGACCCCGACGTTCGAGTCGCGAAGAGCCAGCTCGTGGAACAATGACTCGCTGAGTCCCACGACGGCGAACTTGGCCGCGCAGTAGGGACCCATACCGGGCGCACCGCCGAGACCCGCCAGCGATGCGGTGTTCACGATATGACCCTCGTTCTGCTCGAGTAGCAGCGGCAAAAACGCATTGACGCCGTAGACCACGCCGAAGAGATCGACGTCGATTACCCAGTGCCAGACCTTGTTCGGCGTCCCGATCGCCGCGCCCGACGCGACACCGGCGTTGTTAAACACGACGTGTACCGCCCCAAACTCCGCCAAGGCCGCGTCGCGCAGCGCGTCGATGTCCTCTTCTTTCGTCACGTCGGTGGCCAGCCCAATCGCGGGAATGTTCTCGACGTGGAACGCTTCTACGACGCTCGCCAGAGTCTCGCCTTCGATGTCGCCCAGCACCAGCCGCGCACCGGACTTGGCCATCTTCTTCGCGGTGGCGAGGCCAATCCCGCTCGCCCCACCAGTGATGACCGCGGTCTTACCTTCCAACTCCATCGAATCCCCCTTCGAGGCGCTACACCAGCTTGAGTTCTTGACGATAGACCCGCGAGGGACCTTGGGCTGCGACGCGCTGGGCGAGACCCACAAAAGCGCGCGCCGCCGGAGAGTCCGGACAAGTGACGACGAGCGGATCGCCCATGTCTCCGCCAAGGCGCAAAGCCGGTTCGAGCGGAATCTGGGCAAGCAGCGTCACGCCCAGCTCACGCGCCAGTTGCTCGCCGCCACCCGCGCCGAAGATCTCATAGCGAGTACCGTCATCGCCCAGGAACCAACTCATGTTCTCAATTACCCCGCGCACCGCGAGTTTGAGTTTGCGCGCGGCGTAGGCCGATCGCTGGGCGACTCGTTGGGCGGCGGCCTGAGGAGTCGTGACGACGTACATCTCAATGCGCGGCAGTATCTCGGACAAGGTGAGGGCGACGTCACCCGTGCCGGGAGGCATGTCGATCAGTAAGAAGTCGGGCTCGTCCCACCAGGCTTCCGTGACGAGCTGCTCGATGGCCTTGTGCAACATCGGACCGCGCCAGATGACCGGTTGCGCGTCGTCCACGAAGTAGCCCATGGACAAACAGCGCACACCGTGCACCAATGTAGGGATGACCGTGTCGCCCAGGACGATCGGATCATTCGTCGCGCCCAGCATCTTGGGCAGCGAGAAGCCATACACGTCGGCGTCCAGCACTCCCACCGAGTGACCAAGAGCCGCTAGAGCAATCGCTAAGTTGACCGTCACCGAGGACTTGCCCACTCCACCCTTGCCCGAGGAAATGCCGAGCACCCGGGTCTTGGAGAGACGGTCTAAGAACTTGGGGCTGGGAGCAGCTGATTCGTGTCCGTGCCCCGCGTGTTCGCTGGGTGCGCTCATGGCTCCGCGCAGAAAATGACGAAGCGCCAGTCGACCCTCGTCGTCCATCGTGCGCACCACGACTTCTGCGCCCGGCGCCTTGGCAAGAACGGCCTCGCGCAGGGTTTCGAGGTGCGGCCAGTTCGTGACCGGCAGGACCAGTTCGACGCGAATCCGGCCCCCCACCTCGCTCACCTCCCCGAGAAAGCCCAACTCATCGAGCGAACGAACCAGTTGCGGTTCTTCGATGGCGGCGAGTTCGTCGCGCAGATGGGGATCGAGGGTCACGAAAGTCCTTTAGTTGAGCCATCTGAGGTTATCGTCGGTCCGCCGCCACTCACCCGTAAACTTCGTTTGTGAGCGCAAGCAGTGATAGCGAACTGGACCCGGCGCTCTTTGCGGCAACCGTTACCAGTCTGGCGCACTCCTTTGGTGACAGCACGCGGCGCAAGGTCTACTTCTATCTTCGCGACAACCCCGGCGCGACGGCGGCCGAACTCGCCACCCACTGCGACGTGCACGCCAACGTCGTTCGCCACCACTTAGAGCGCCTCACCGAGGGCGGCTACGTCACCTTCGACAACGTGCGCAAGACGACCGTCGGCCGTCCGGCCAAGGGATACCGGGTCATCGATGAGAACGTCGTGATGGAGGGGTCGCTGCGCCGCGACGCGTTGCTCGTCGCCCTCTTAGAGATGGCCCTCGAGCGTCTGGGTCCGGACGCCTCGGAGAGGATGGCCCATGACGTGGGACTGGAGTACGGGCGGGTTCTCACCGAATCCAGTGGCCAGGGCGAGTGCACCAAGACGGTGAAGAGTGCGATGGCCTCGATCGCTGGTTTGCTCACTGCTCACGGTTTCAGCGCGCGCGTCGAAGAGACTGAGTTCAGCAGTTCCGTCGTCTCGGAGAACTGCCCCTTTGGCACCGCGGCCCAGCATCACCCGGTTCTGTGCGCGGTGGACCGAGGACTGATCGCGGGCATGCTCGAAGGTCTCGGCGCTGAACGCACGATCGTCACGTTGACGTCCAAGGCCATGGGCGACGAGACCTGCAGCGTCACCGCATGATCTAGGTCGTCGGCAGCTTCAACGCCAAAAGAAACGGTCGGGCGACCGCGAGTTGGGCACTCGAGGGATGTAAGTCCAAGAACACTTCGAACTGACTCTTGGCCAGAGCCTTGTTGTCGGGCGTCGAGTCGGCGACGATCGCGTAGTACAGGCGTGCCGCGGCGTTGTTCGGGCCGTAGCCAATCGCTTGACGTAGGTCCTGGACCCCGATCGCCACGAGGGAGGGATTCGTCGCCGAACTGCCCGCCGAGAAGTCGAGCCATCCCGTCTCGGTGAGCGCCGAGACGTTCTTGGGATCCACGGTGAGCACGGTTTGGTACTCCTGGAGCGCTGCAGCGACGTTGCCCTCCGCCACGTCGCTCTGCGCAACATTCAGATCCTGGGTTACTTGCTGGGCGCCGGAGAGCGAGACGTTGCCGGTGATCTGTCCACCCGACTGTCGAAGTGAGAGCGACGAGTAGACCACGATCACCATGACGGCCAGTAGACAGATGATGCCCAAAATGAGCAAGGACGTGCGTCGGTTCCGGCTAGGGGCCTTGGCCGTCGGTGAACCCAGGTTGCTCAACTCCTGGCGCAGTCGCGTGAGAGCCAACTCTTCGCGCGCCTCGATCGTCGCCGCCTGAATGGCGGTGAGCTCGCCCGCGGCGAGTTCGCGCCGGGCGTCGGCGAGGGACGCCTCGCGCAATTGGATCTCATCGAGCAACTGCTGGTGGGTCTGCTTCATCGCCGTCGTCGAGCCAGTCGGATCGAGCTAGCGACGAGCACCAGGACCCCCAAGGTCGGCACGACCCACAGCAGCACACCCAGTCCTGACGTGGGCGGACTCAACAGAATCGAGGTGCCGTACACGGACTCCAACGACGTCAAGATCTGATTGTCGGACTGGCCAGCCTTCACTTTGGCCGCGATCTCGTCGCGCACCGCGATGGCCGAGGTGGCGTTGCTCTCGGCGACCGACAGGTCGTGACAGGCCGGACAACGTACCAGCGTCTCTAAGTGAGCGATCCGCGCGGCGCGGGTCGAAGGATGCGGGTTCAGGGCAACCGCAATCGCCGCCACCGCCACGAGCGCCACACACCATACGCCAAAGGACTTTAGAACCTTCACGACGACGATGTCCGGACCCGGGCGACGGCGTCTTCGAGTTGCGCCGTGCTCACCGGTCCGATGAGCGAGGCCGCCACGACGCCCTTGATATTGATGATGAAGGTCGTGGGCGGGTCGGTGACGCCATAGCGATTGGCGATCTCGCCACCGGTGTCGACGACTGAGGGGTAGAGCGAGCCGTAGAAGTGCGCAAAGGACTCCGCGTCGCTGATCGGGTCGTTGAAGACGACGCCAATCACGTCGACGTTGCGATTTCTCTCCTGCCACGCGAACGTCGAGAGGTCCGGAGCCTCGGTCTTACAGGGCCCGCACCACGACGCCCAGAAGTTCACGACGACGATGTGGCCGAGGTCGTGGCGCAGGTTGAGCTTCGCACCGCCGCCCAAGCGGGGGCCGGAGAGCGCGGGAGCTGCTTTACCCAAAAGCGCAGTGTTCACCTCATTGGCGCCCGTGACGGGATTGCGTGTCGCGAGAAAGAGCGACAGCGCCAGCACCACGGCGATCGCGACGAGCGAGGAGATCATGATCGAACGCTTCACGATCCTCCCTCGTCACCGTGGCGGCGCCGAATGAATGTCAGCGCACTTCCCGCACCGATGATGAGTCCTCCGAGCCACAGCCACGCGAGCAGCGGCTCGACGGTCACGCCCAGTACTACTGACCCGGCCGGTAGGTCGTTCTGGACCTGGGCGCCCGAGGTGTTGCCGTTGCCGCCCACAGCATCGAACGTGACGTAGATGTCGCGCGCCAGGTTCGAGTCGATGGCCGGCGTGCCCACCGTCGTGCCACCGCGTCCGTTGTACGTCGTCACCGCCGGCCACAGACGGTGCCCGTCCACGTTGACCGCCAACTGCGTGGCCGTCTCGAGAGCGTCCGAGACATTGTGGAAGCCCGAGAACGTCACGATCTGGCCGTCCACGACCGTGCTCTGATTCCTCGCCAGCGTCACCTCGAAGCGGTGCACGTACGTCGTAGATGTCACGATGCCCAGGGCCAAGATCACGACGCCGAGGTGCACGACCATCCCGCCCGTGCTGGGCGCCCGCCAGACACTTCGCCACGACCCACGACGAATCGCACTCACCAAGGATCCGCGCAGCGTGCGCAGAGCGGCCCCGGCCGCGAGAACCGAGAGAAACACCGCAACCAGCTCGACCGGTCGACGTACGTCAAAGACGATCAGTAGCCCGACCGCCACGAGCGCACACCACGCACTCACCCGAATTCGATTCCACAACGTCGACGCATTGGCGCTGCGCCAGCTGACGAGCGGCGCCGTGGCCATGAGCACGAGCAAGACCACGCTCATGGGGGCGGCGACGGTGGCGAAGTAGGGCGAGCCGACCGTCACTTGGGTACCCTCGACCGCTTGATAGAGCAGTGGAAAGACGGTGCCCAGCAGCACGACGATCGCAAAGCCCACGAAGACGATGTTGTTGGCGACAAAGAGCCCCTCGCGCGAGAGCGGATGATCGACTCCCACGGGCGCGCGCAGGCGATCGCCGCGCCAGGCCAAGAGGCCCGCTCCGAGCACCACGACGAAGAAGAACAGACCAATGAGCAGGGGCCCGAGGGTGCTCGAGGAGAACGCATGCACGCTCACCAGCACCCCCGAGCGGGTGAAGAACGTACCGAGAATGGTGAGGGCAAATGTGGCGATGGCGAGAGAAAGGTTCCAGACCCGAAAGAGCCCGCGTCGGTCCTGCACGATGACCGAGTGGATGTAGGCGGTCGCGGTGAGCCACGGTAGAAGCGCTGCGTTCTCAACCGGGTCCCAACCCCAAAAACCGCCCCACCCGAGAACCTGGTAGCTCCACCACGCTCCGAGCACGATGCCGAGTGATAACGCGCCCCACGCGAGCACCGTCCAGCGACGCTGCTCCAAGGGCCAGCGCTCGTGCACGCGTCCGGTGATCAGCATGGCGATCGCAAAAGCGAAGGGCACGCTGAAGCCGACAAAACCGAAGTACAACAGTGGTGGGTGGACCGCGACCAAGGGGTTGTCCTGGAGGAGCGCGTTCGGCCCCGCGCCCTGGAGTACGTGGGCGGCGTTATGGAGGAAGGGATCCGCCGGACCCATCATCAAGAGGGTGAAGAACGCCCCGATGCCAAAGAGCACAATCGCCGCCCAGCCGACGACGGCTTCGCTGGCTTCTTTCCGGTAGTAGGTCAGGACCGCGAGCGTGACGCCGGTCTGTAAGAGCACCCACAGCATGAGCGAACCCTCGAGGGCTGACCATAGGCCGGTGATCGAGTACAGCAGCGGGGTGAAGGTGGCGTTATTTTCGGCGACGTAGGCGAGGGAGAAGTTGTGCGTGACGAGCGCGAACTCCATGACGCCGATCGCGGCCACGATGCCCAACACCGAACCCAGGGCCCACCACCGGGCGCGTGACGCGCGATGGTGACGAAGGGCCAGCGACTGTTCGACGATGCCGCCGATCGCACCCGCGAAGCACAGGTACAGGGCGACGCGCCCGAGCCACGTCAGAATCATCGAACGGTCCCGTTGGGGGCCTTCACGCGCTTGGGGTGCGCGGCGATGTAGCTCGCCGTGTGCTTCACCAGGATCTGAGTGGCCACGAACTTGTCGGAGGTCTCGCTCGTAAAGTGACCCTCCACCACGACCGGAATGTTCGCCTGAAAGAGCTGCGGCGGAGATCCCGTCGCACTGACGTAGACCTTCTTGTCTCCCCCGGTCATCCAGAACGATGCACCCTTGGAGGTGCGCTCGATCGTGTGGGGTTTGACAATGCCCTCGAGGCGGAAGGTCTGCGTACCGAGTTTGGCGCGCGAGTTCATCGCCTGGTCAATGGTCTCGAAGTAGTTGAGCGAGTGCAGAAGGCCTTGACTGAGCAGAGCCAGCACGGCCAGCGCCAGCACGATCAGCACGCCAATGGAGCGCCACTTTCCCCGGCGCTTGGTCGGCGGCGCGGCGACGGGAGAGAGATCGAGGCTGTCCTCAGCGTCCGGCACGACGTCCTCGCCACCAGATAGATAGCGCGTAGAGCGCCAACCCCCCAAAGGCGAAGGAGTAGCCAGCGGCGACGTACCCCATTAGTGGACCCCCTCACGACGACGCTGGTCCAGCGCTTCGTCCAGCGTCGCCGCGTACGCGGCGTCGCGACGAACCTCGAGTCGATAGCGCGCGCGCAGCAGCCAGAAGAACAGCAAGGTGAAGGCAAAGAGACTGAGGAACAGCGTCCAGAGCATCGAGCCGTGCACGAGGAAGTTGCCGTCTTCGTTAAAGACGGTCGCTCCTTGGTGCAAGGTGTGCCACCAGTCGACCGAGAAGTGATCGATGGGAACGTTGATGGCGGCGATGATGGCAAAGACCGCGCTGCGGCGGGCCCGCAGCTCGGGGTCGTCGTTAGCGCGACGCAGCGCCAGATACCCCAGGGCGAACACCAACAGGATCGCCGTGGAGGTGAGTCGCGCGTCCCAGGCCCACCACACGCCCCACGTGGGTCGTCCCCAGATCGAGCCCGTGATGAGCGTGAGGGCAATAAAGACCGCACTCACTTCCATCGCGCAGTAGGCGATGCGGTCCATGACGACCGAGCGCGTGCGCTTCCAGAGGTACAGGCAACTTGCGATCACCGAGGTCCCGAAGGAGACGTAGAGCGCCACCCAGGCGATGCCCGGGTGAATATAGAGCAAACGAACCAGATCTCCCTGCACTTTGTCCGGCGGGGTCACCCAGAGGCCGAGCCACAGCGTGAGCGCCAGTGACACGAGCGTGACAGGTCCAAGGAGGCGTTGGGAGAGCTTGAATATCATGATTCCTCCAGAACACCGTAAAGCAGAATCCCTATCGCCACGTACGCAACCAAAGCGACGAGGGAAATCACCCACCACTGCCACAGCGCGCCTCCATGCAGTGCATCGCTATACGAGCGCTCCCCGGCAATCAACAGCGGCGCGAAGGCGGGAAACGACAGGACCGGCAACAACGTGGCCGGCCCCTGACCGCCGCCACTAAGCGCCCCATACAGCGTGCCGGCCGCAGCCAGTGCGGCCAGGATTACGAGCACGCTCGGCAACGCTTCGGCACTACCGACAAGCGCGGTGTGCAGCAACAGGACCGCCCCGGCGAGCACCACAATGCCCGTCAGCCAGAGTTCCACGGCGAGGGCGAGAGCCTTGCCCAGAAAGACGCCCGCGGGATCCAGACCCAGGGTCGCGATCGACGTGCGCGTCCCCCTCGCTCCCTCAATCACTTGCGAACGATTGATCATGAGCAACGTGACCAGCAGCATCACCAGGTAGAAGAGACCCGGACCCGCACTCGAGTGCCCCGCGTGATTCGGTCCCAACGCCAACCCGCTTAACACCAGGGCCATGACGCCAAAGGGCAGCACCTGCCACAACAGCACTCGGCTGCGTCGCTCAATCCGTAGGTCCTTGCCGGCCACCAGGAGCGCGGTGCGAATCACGACTCGACTCCGGCGATGCGACCGCCCGCCATGATGAGCGTGCGAGGAGAGAGAGCATTGGAACGAAGCGGATCGTGCGCGCTCACGATCACCGACGCCCCGCTCGCCACGACGTCGCCTATGAGTCCGTCAAAGAACGTGCGGCCCTCGTCGTCGAGCGAGGCGTAGGGCTCATCGAGCAGCCAGGTCTCGGGACGTCGCAGGAGCAACCAGGCGAGACCGAGTCGTCGGCGTTGACCCGCGCTTAAGCGCTTGGCCTGGATGTTCACGCGACTCGCGAGACCCACGCGCTCAAGTGTCCGAGTGATCTCCTCCACGGGCCGCCCCAGGGCCTTGGCAGCGAAGGTGAGATTCTCTTTCACCGTCAGGTCGTCGTAGAACGACCCCTCATGTCCGAGCCACCCGACCCGGCGACGCAACTGGCGAAGGTCCCCCGTGCGCAGGTCCACGCCGCTCACAATGCCCGAACCGCTGGACAGGGTCGCGAGCCCCCCGAGCAAGCGCAGCAAGCTGGTTTTGCCCGCGCCGTTTGCTCCCGTGACGACGGTAAGCGTGCCCGCGTCAAGGTCGAGTGTGACGCCGCTCAGCAGGGGGTAGCCGTCTGCGAGCATCACTGCGTCACGCAGAACAACAACCGGCGCGGGACTACTCATGAGGGTGCGCTATGACTGCAGCGATTTGATGTCGGCGTCCACCATCATCTCGATGAGCCCATAGAAGTCAGTCTCGGGTTCCCATCCCAAAACGCTCTTCGCCTTGGTGAAGTCGCCCACTAAGAGGTCGACCTCGGCCGGGCGCAGAAACGCCGGATCAACGACGACATACTGCTCATAGTCCAGGCCCGCGCACCGGAACGCCACCTCGCAGAGTTCGCGCACCGAGTGGGTCTGGCCCGAGGCGATCACAAAGTCGTCGGGTACCTCGCGCTGGAGCATCAGCCACATTGCGCGCACATAGTCGGCTGCGTATCCCCAGTCGCGCTGCGCGTCCAGATTGCCGAGTCGAAGTTCGCTGTCCAGTCCCGCTTTGACGCGGGCCACGCCATGGGTGACCTTGCGCGTGACGAATTCGATGCCACGCCGCGGCGACTCGTGATTGAACAAGATGCCACTCGAAGCGTGCAGTCCATAACTCTCGCGGTAGTTCACGGTGATCCAGTGACCGTAGACCTTGGCCACACCGTAGGGACTGCGCGGATAGAACTCAGTGAGTTCGTTCTGGGGAACCTGGCGAACCTTGCCAAACATCTCCGAGGAGCTGGCCTGGTAGAAGCGGATCTCGGGGTCAACGATGCGGATGGCGTCGAGCATGCGCGTCACGCCCAGGGCGGTGGCTTCACCGGTCAGGACGGGCTGCACCCAGGAGGCCTGGACGAAACTCTGGGCTGCGAGATTGTAGACATCCTGGGGCCGGTGATCGCGCAAGACGTTGATCAGCGAGACCTCGTCCATGAGATCCCCGGAGACCAGCGTCAGTTTCTCCTGAATGTGACTGATGCGCTCGATGTTCACGGTGGAACTGCGGCGCATGAGGCCGATCACTTCGTAGCCCTGATTGAGGAGAAGCTCAGCGAGGTAGGAGCCGTCTTGGCCAGTAATTCCCGTAATCAGAGCTCGCTTGGCCACCGGGCTTTCCTCCACTGCGTCGGCGATGACGTCGGTCATCGGCCTGATCAACTCTACTAGAGGGGCCTTGAGGGCCTCCTATCCTGAACTGGTGGCACACCTGGTCGTCGTGAGTTTTCGATTGGGGTCGACCGACGGCGTCAGCATCGAAGCACAAAAGTGGATCGATGCATTTCGACGCCTGGGACATCGCGTCACCACTGTCGCTGGCGCGGGTACCGCCGACGTCATCGTGCAGGGGCTGGCGATCCGCTCTTCCGATGGTGTCGACGTGGACGCGCTCTCCGTCGCGCTGGCCGGAACTGATCTCGTGGTCGTCGAAAATATGGCGTCGCTACCTCTGAACGTCGCCGCGACCGAGGCGCTCTATGAGCTGCTCGATGATCGCCCCGCGCTGTTTCGACACCACGACCTCGCCTGGCAGCGACCCGAGGGAGTGAATAGTCGCCCTCCACGCGATCGCCCATCGTGGCGTCACGTCACGATCAACGAACTCTCTCGGCGCGAGTTGGAAGAGCGCGGCGTAACGGCGGTCACCATCTATAACGCGTTCGACCCGGATCCCCCAGGTGGTCGTAGAGAATTCGCGCGAACCGCACTCGACGTCACGAACGAACGGCTTTTTCTGCTTCCCACTCGCGCCATTGCCCGCAAGAACGTGCCCGGTGCGATTCGCCTGGCCGAAGAGCTGGACGCCGTGCTGTGGATACTCGGCCCCGCCGAGGACGGCTACGACGAGGAACTCGCGGACATCCTGGCTTCCGCCCACGTCTCGGTGCGGCGCGGGCTGCGCCACGATCTCGACATGCACGACGCCTACGCGGCGAGCGATCTCGTCGTGGTCCCTTCGACCTGGGAGGGTTTCGGTAACCCGGTGCTGGAGTCGGTGACCCACCGACGCCCGCTCGCCGTCTTCCCCTACCCCGTGCTGTCCGAAATTCGCTCCTTTGGATTCGACTTCTTCGATCTCGACGATCGAGCGGGCATCACTGAGTATCTCGAAAGTCCCCGCGAGCAACTGCTCGACGAGAACAAGAGCCTTGTGAGGGCGCACTTCAACCTGGCCGATCTTCCCGGACGACTGGCACCGCTCCTGGAGACGTGGGGCCTCAAGTAACGACAACTAGTCTTTCGTGTATATGGTCATGAATGACGAGCGGACGCCCGCGAGCGAGCGCACTCCTCCAGCCGAGCGCCGCGACCAACTGTTACTCGTCGCTCGTCGGATATTCGCCGATAAGGGCTTCCAGGCCACGACGATGGACGACATCGCCAAGGAGGCGGGCTTCACCAAGCCGATCCTGTACCAGTACTTCGACTCCAAGGTCGAGTTGTACCGCGAGATCGTGAATCAGACCGCAGAGAAGCTCATGAGTTCGCTCCGCGCCGGCGTTGACGCCGCCGTGACGCCCCGGGCGAAGATCGAAGTTGCGTTTCGCGTGTACTTCGAGATGGTGGTCAGCGAAACGGACGCCTTTCGCATTCTCTTTCTTCAGTCGCACGAGGGCGAGACCAAGGGCGACCTGCGCGCGGTGGAACTTGGATGGGTGTCGTTCATGGAACCGCTCATCGCGATGCGCATCAAGCCCGATCACCGTCGCCAACTCGCCGCAGGCGTGATCGGTATCGCCGAGGGCGCCGCCACGGCCTGGCTGATTCAGCAAGAGGGCAAGGGGTGGCCGCCGCCCAAGCCTGGCGCCGCGGAGCGATTGGCCGCGCGCACCGCCACCCTGGCGTGGGGCGGTCTGCGTAGCGTCGAACTCGACTAATTGGTCGACGCGTCTAGGAATGCCACAAGCTGTTCCACGACGAAGCGGTGATCGTCTTCTTGAGGCAGCCCCGAGACGGCGACGACGCCCACGCATCCCGTCTGGTCCAAGAGAATCGGAAACGCCCCGCCGTGGGCCGCGTATCGCTCAGGATCAAGTCGGTGCACGACGTTGAAGTCCTCTTCCCCTTCGGCGCGCGATAGACACCCCACGTAATACGAGGAGTGACCAAAGCGCTCGACGACCGCACATTTGCGATCGAGCCACGCGTCGTTGTCCGCGGACGATCCTCTCAGCGCGGCGTGGAACACACGTTGGGGGCCGCGCCGAATCGTGATCGCGACGGGCAACTCTTGTTGGTGCGCTGACTCATACAGCGCCGAGCCCAATCGCCAGGCAGTGTCGTAATCGAAGAAGGGGAAAATGAGGGCGTCTTCCTGCTCCAGCAGCGAGATGAGAAGGGCATCGTCGTTCATTGCCGAGTCATCCTAGAGAGGATCGAGGAGGGTCGAAAAGATCTGCGCCATCTCCCAGAGCTGTCGGGCGCACGCGTCGTAGACCTCCTGATCGCCTCCGGCTGGATCGTCTACGTCAAAGGCGGGATCGGGATCGAGGGACGCCACGAATCCGACCTGATCCAACAAGGCGGCGTCCAACGGCGCCTCACGAAGAAACTGACCGAGCGCGACCGTCTTGGCGCTGGCGTCGGGAAAACGGGTGCGCACGAACGCGACGTGCGAGGCCTCCATCGCCAGAATCACGTCACACCACTGCACGTCGTCACCACTGAGTTGATGGCTGCGGTGCACGGTGAAAGGGTGATGGCGAAGCTCGGGGATTGCCAGGAGCGCGTCACGCGTGCGTGCACTCACCGCGTGGCCCTCTGAGACCAGTGTTCCCGCCGTGCGAATCGACCACTCGAATCCGCTCGCTTCGCCGAGGGTGTCCAGCATGTAGCCCAGCATGACCGAGCGGGCCGCGTTGCCGGTGCAGAGTGCGAGGAGTTTGAGGGCCACTAGCGGCGCGTCAATTCGGCAACCGCGGAACGCATTTCGAGTGAGTACATCTCGTGAAACTTACGCTTTAAAGGCGCACCCATCCCAATACGCGACTAGATGGGGGCGCTTGCGTCCCCGCGTCTCGATCGTCAGTTCACTCGGCGCACCGACAGGACTCACCAGGAATCGAACGTCAACATCTTTCGCCCGAGTTTGACTAAATCGATCTGCGTCGACCGGCGGGGTGACGTCGATGTCGAGACTCGTCAGCCCACCCGAGCAGCATCGAAACGAACGGGGGCGAACGTATGCGGTACCCCCGTGGGCCGCGAGATAGTCGCGAGCCGAGTCCGAGACAATGACGTCCACACCGTCACTGTACGACCGATCAAAGCCCGGTACTCGACGGGCTACTTGATCTGTACGCCAGAGATTGCCCGAGCGATGATCAAACGCTGAATTTCTGAGGTTCCTTCGAAGATGGTGTAGATCTTCGAGTCCCGGTGCCAGCGTTCGACCGGATAGTCGCGCACGTAGCCATAGCCGCCCGAGCACCTGTATCGCCTCTTCGGTCACCTTGACCGCCGTTTCGCTGGCGAAGAGCTTGGACATCGAACCTTCGCCGCTCGTAAAGGGCTTGTGGGTCGCCGCCATCCACGCCGCGCGCCAGATGAGAAGCCGAGAAGCGTCCACGCTCATCTTCATGTTGGCTAACTTGAAGGCGATGGCCTGGTTCTCGATGATGGCCCGACCAAACTGCTTGCGTTCTTTGGCGTAGTCCAAGCGCAAACTCGTAGGCCGCGCGCGCAATACCTAAGGCCTGAGCGCCCACCGCGGGGCGCGTCGCCTCGAACGTCGCCATGGCCGCCTGATTCGTGGAACGCTTGCCTTCGCGCACGCGCGCGAGTTTCTCGTCCAACTTCTCCTTGCCCCCGAGGAGGCACGGACCCGGCACGCGACAGTCATCCAGGATGACCTCGGCGGTGTGACTCGCGCGAATTCCCATCTTCTTGAACTTCTGGCCCATGGAGAGTCCGGGCGTGCCATCGGGAATGATGAAGGACGCCTGACCCCGCGCCCCGAGGGTCGGATCGACCGAGGCCACGATGACATGCACGTTGGCGATCCCACCGTTGGTGATCCAGGTCTTCGTGCCGTTCAGCACCCACTCGTCGTTCGCCTCGTCGTAGACCGCCCGCGTGCGCAGCGACGACACGTCGCTGCCGGCATCGGGTTCTGAGACCCCAAAGGCGGCGATCTTGACGTCGTCGGGCGTGCCGTAGCACTGGGGTATCCACTCGATCTGCTGCTCGCGGGTCCCGTTGGAGAGAATCGCAGCCACCCCGAGACTGGTACCCATGAGCGACATGCACAGTCCCGCGTCTCCCCAGGCCAGTTCCTCGAGGGCGATCATCATCGACAGCCCCGTCGGATCGGCGACGGCGTTCATCATGAAGTCCAAGCCGTAGACGCCGAGTTTGGCGGCCTCTTGGATGAAGGCCCAGGGCGTCTCTTCGCGTTCGTCCCACTCGGCCGCGATGGGGCGCATCTGTTGCTCGGCGAAGCCGTGCACCCAGTCGCGCAGCGTGATCTGGTCCTCGTTGAGATCCATTGAAAAATCGCTCATGTCGCACCTTGGCCGAAAGAAGTTACTTACCAGTAACCAAGGTACCGCAGCGAGGGGACCAAAAGAACAACCGCCGCCCGAAGGCGGCGGTTGTTACTACGAAAAGTGGATGGTTAGGCGAGTACGACGCGCTTGGCCAGGGGACCACGGTCGCCGGGTTCGATGTCGAACTCCACGGCCTGTCCCTCAACGAGCGTCCGGCGACCCTCGCCTTGAATCTCCGAGTAGTGAACAAAGACGTCGGGCTGGCCATCGACAGCGATGAATCCCCAGCCCTTTTCGTCGTTGAACCACTTGACGGTTCCTGCAGCCACTGTGGGCCTCCTTATTGCTTCAAACGTCCGGAAAACCGGTTTCTGGAGGGAACCACAACGGCAACCTCACGGGCAACGCTACTTGGTGGATAGTTGCAAAGACAAGAAGAATTATGGGCGCCGTATGGCCGTTCCGGCCGGTCCATCCTCGACGATCCAGCCCCGATCGACCAGCGCCTGACGCAGCCGATCGGCCTCAGCCCAGTCCGCGGCCGCCCGAGCCACATCGCGCTCTTGGACGAGGCGGAAGCTCTCGTCGTCGACCTCGTGGCTACCCGCGATGAGCGCCAGACCCATGGCGCCAAAGAGGACGTTGATCGACTGAGCGAGACGACGTGCGGCGACAGGACGTCCATCGTCCGCGGCGGCGTGAGCGGCGCTCACCGCTTCGAAGAGTTCGGCAACGGCCTGAGGAGTGTTGAGGTCGTCGTTCATGAGGGCCGTCACGCGCTCAAAGAGTTCGAGGGACTCCTCCTCCCACGCGTGCGAGGAGGCGACTTCAAAATGCGAACCGGCGAGTTCGGGTAGCTCAAAGCGGCGCGCCAGGCCGTCCAAACGCGTGAGCGCGCGCTCGGCATCGGCGACGATCTCGCGCGTCACTTCCAGAGGCGAGCGATAGTGCGAGCGCAGGACCAAGAGTCGATAGGCGCGGGGGTCGGTGCTCTCCAGTAGTTCGGTGAGCGTCGTGAAGTTGTTCAGGGACTTGCTCATCTTTTCGCCCCCGACCATGACCGATCCGTTGTGGTCCCAATGTCGCGCGAAGACCCGTTGAGCGGCGACCGCCTGGGCCCGTTCGTTCTCGTGGTGAGGGAATTTCAGATCGAGTCCGCCAGTGTGCAAGTCGAAGTTCTCCCCCAGTAAGTCAAGCGACATCACCACGCACTCGGTGTGCCAGCCCGGGCGACCGTCGCCAAAGGGAGCGGACCAGGACGGCTCACCCGGTTTCGCGTTCTTCCACAGAGCGAAGTCCAGGGGCGAGCGCTTTTCGTCGTTTCCTTCCACTCGAGCCCCCGCTCGCAGTGAATCAAGGGGCTGACCAGCCAAAAGGCCGTAATCTGGCACCGAGGTAACGTCGAAATAGACCCCGTCGCTCGTCTGATACGCGACCCCGCGCTCGAGGAACGAGCCGATGAGTTCGACCATCTGGGGGATGTAGTCCGTCGCGTGGGGGACGTCGTCGGGTTCGGCAATGCCGAGCCGCCCCATGGCGTCCCACCAGTCGTGTTCGTACTGCTTGACGACGTCAATTTCACTGCGATCTTCGGCGGCAGCGCGCGCAATGATCTTGTCGTCCACGTCCGTGATGTTGGAGACGTAGTGCACCCGCAGGCCCACGAAGGTGAACCAGCGACGCGCCACGTCCCAGACCAGTGAGAAACGACCGTGACCGAGGTGGGGCAAGTTGTCCACCGTGGGGCCACAGACGTACATCGACACCCGCCCCGGAGAGCGCAGGACGAGGTCACGGACCTCGCCGCGGGCCGTGTCGTAGAGGCGAATCACTGTTCTAAACTACGCCAACCATGCCTGACGCTTCTACGCCAACGCCCTTTCCTGTGCCCGAAAAGCCCACGGTGGACGGCCTCGAAGCCACCTGGACCGCCCGCTGGGACGCACAAGACACGTATCGCTTTAACCGGGACACCCGGCGTGAGGACGTCTTTAGTATCGACACCCCGCCGCCCACCGTCTCGGGCGAGCTGCACATCGGCCACGTCTTTAGCTATACCCAAGGCGACGTCATCGCGCGCTTTTGGCGAATGCGTGGAAAGAACGTCTTTTACCCGCTGGGCTGGGACGACAATGGGGTCCCCACCGAACGACGGGTCGAGAACTACTACGGGGTGCGCTGTGACCCGTCTCTGCCCTACGACCCCAACTTCTCACCCCCCCAGAATCCGGACGAGCGGCACAAACTCTCCATCGGCCGGCGCAACTTTGTGGCGCTGTGCGAAGAGTTGACCAAAATCGACGAACAAGCCTTTAAGCACCTCTTTCGCACCCTCGGCCAGTCGGTGGACTGGTCAACCGAGTACACGACGGTGGGAAGTTTTGCCCGCGGCGTCTCGCAAAAGGCGTTCCTTCACATGCTTGAGCGAGGCGACGTATATCTGCGCGTCGCCCCCACGCTGTGGGACGTGGACTTTCGCATGGCCGTCTCCCAGGCCGAACTCGAGGATCGCGAACAGCCCAGCGCCTATCACCGCATTGCCTTTCGCCGCGTGGGCGCCGAGGGCACCATCGAAGTCGACACGACCCGACCCGAACTTCTGGCCAGTTGTGTGGCGGTGGTAGCTCACCCCGCGGACCCGCGCTTTGTGGACCTCTTTGGTACCTTCGTGCGTACGCCGCTCTATGGAGTGGACGTTCCTGTGGTCGCCCATGAGTTGGCGGATCCCGAGAAGGGTACGGGAGCGGCGATGATCTGCACGTTCGGCGACACCACCGACGTGACGTGGTGGCGCGAACTGAGCCTGCCCGCGCGCACCCTGATCGGCCGGGACGGTCGCTTCCTGCCAGCCGACTTCACCTCCGAGGAGTTCCCGAGTCAGGACCCCGACACCGCTCAACGCCACTACGCGGCCCTCGAGGGCCGCAACGTCAAACAGGCGCGCAGTGCCACGGTGGAGGCTCTGAATACCGAGGGTAACCTCGTCGGCGAGCCCCGCGAGATCACCCATCCCGTCAAGTTCTACGAACGCGGTGAGCGTCCCCTCGAGATCGTCGCCTCACGTCAGTGGTTCGTTCGCACCCTGGAGCACCGCGAGGAGCTCCTCGCGCGCGGTGACGAACTGCACTGGGTGCCCGACTTCATGCGCCATCGCTACCGCTCCTGGGTGGAGGGGCTGAACACCGACTGGAACATCTCTCGCCAGCGCTACTTCGGTGTGCCCTTTCCGATCTGGTACCCGATCGACGAGGCGGGCGAGGTCGACTTCGACTCTCCCCTCACGGCGTCGATCGATCTCCTGCCGGTCGACCCGTCCTCAGACACCCCGGTCGGCTACGTCGAGACCCAGCGCGACCAGCCCGGAGGGTTTATGGGCGATCCTGACATCATGGATACCTGGGCCACGAGTTCGCTCTCGCCCCAGATCGCCGGACGCTGGGGAACCGAACTCTTCGAGCGCATCTTTCCGATGGACCTGCGCCTCCAAGCACACGAGATCATCCGGACCTGGCTTTTCGCGACGGTCGTGCGCAGTCACCTGGAGTTCGACTCCCTTCCATTCAGGAACGCGTTGATCTCGGGCTGGATCCTCGATCCCAACCGCAAGAAGATGTCCAAGTCCAAGGGCAACGTCGTCACTCCCCTGCCGCTCATCGAGAATCACGGCGCGGACGCCGTTCGCTACTGGGCGGCCTCGGGGCGCCCGGGCACCGACACCGCCATCGACGAAGGCCAGATGAAGATCGGCCGGCGCCTCGCCATCAAGATGCTCAACGTCTCGAAGTTCGTGCTCGGACGACTGGACGCCAACGAGGTGCTGACCGTAGGCGACGTCACGGCACCGATCGATCGCGACCTCCTCGCCCTGTTGGGCGAGTTGATCACCGAGACCACCGCATCGTTCGAGCAGTACGACTACGCGCGCGTGCTCGAGCGAGCCGAGTCGTTCTTCTGGTCGTTCTGTGACAACTACGTCGAACTCGTGAAGGCCCGTGCCTACGGCGAAGGTGACGATCGCGATACCAAGTCCGCGCGGGCCACCTTGTCCCTCACTCTCTCGGTTCTCCAGCGACTCTTTGCCCCCATCCAGCCCTTCGTCACCGAAGAGGTGTGGAGTTGGTGGCACGAGAGCTCGATTCACCTGAATGCGTGGCCCACGCTGGCCGATCTAGGGCCGCTGCCCGAACCACCAGGGTCGATCTACCGACCCGTGTGCGACACCCTCGCCGCGGTTCGCGGCGAGAAGAGTTCGGCCAAGGTCTCCCAACGCGCGACCGTGACCACGATGACGGTCAGCGCGCCGAAGGAATTCGCCGACGCTCTCCGCGCGAGTGCGGCCGATCTTCGCTCGGCGGGCAACATCGAGGAACTCGTGGTCACCGACTCCAACGACCTCGCCATCGATGTCACATTGACCGCCTCGGCCTAAGAGAGCACCAGATCCGAGATGCTGTCGCGCACGAGCACGGCCTCGTGGCTCACCTCGTAGAACGCGAACTGCTCCCACGCCACTGCCAGGGCCCGCGCGTCGTCGCGTGTCACCCCAAAGAGAGCGACGCCCAGTTCATCGGGCCAGGTACCGCTCGGGTCGTGCCCTCGAGCTTCTTGGTAGGAAATGTGACGAGAGTCGAGAACCGCGCGTAGTTCGCGACGACGAGATTCGTTGTCTGACCGATCCAACACCTCCGAATACGGATTGTCGGAAGTGACCACGAAGAAAGAGCCGGCGTCGACGGCGGCGTCGAGGACGTCAACCCACTGTTCGCTCTGGCACACCTGTAGCGAGGTGGGCGGAACTTGATAGCTCTTCACCAATGCGCTCGGCAGGGGCGGGCGGGGTGCAGCAACGGACTCCGCGAAGGCAACGGCGGCACGCGTGGTGGCCGACGTGCGTGGACTTACCGTGAGGTCGAAGGCGTGCTGTGTCAAGGGCAACTCGATGTAGTACAGAGGTGCAAAGGCAATCGAGCGAAACTTCGCGACAAAGGCCCGCGCTACGTTGACCTCCACCAGGGTGTCGGTGGTACCTTGAACCACGAGGAACGGCGGCGAATCGATGCGAATGCGTTCGATAGGTGAGAGGGCACGGTAAATATCGTCGTTTCCGTCGTAGGGCAGTTGCACGACACGATGTTCGAGGAGTCGGCGCAACGCCCGGCCCAGACCCCGCCATTGCTCCTCATCGCCGAACATCTCCAGCACCCCGTAGAAGGACAGCGCACCCCGAACGGTCCAGTCAGACGCCTCAGGTATGTCGACCGGACGCCACGCTGGTTCCTCACTCGAAAGGGCGAGAAGTGACGCCAGATGCCCCCCGGCCGAGCCTCCCGCCACCACGACGCGATCGGGATCGCCGCCGAAGGAAGCGATGTTGGTTTTGATCCATCCCAGTGCCCGGGTCGCGTCTTCGATCTGAGCGGGCCAGGGAGATTGCGGAGCGAGGCGATAGTTGATTGCGACGACTACCCAGCCACGGCTCACGAACTCATGCAGCATTGGGCGCCCCTGTTGACGCTTGTCGCCAAAGGTCCACGCACCTCCATGGATGTAGTAAATGACGGGAGCCCGCTCGGCGGTGGTGGGCATCTTCCAGACGTCGAGGCGCTGTCGCTCCAGTGGTCCGTAGGCGATGTTGGCGTGTAATTCCATCGCGCGCGGATGGAAGGGTATCTGCAGCGCAGTGCGCCACCATCGCCCAAACACATCCTCACTCGGTCGCCCGATGCGCAGGGGTTGAATTGGCGCGTCAGCCATCGAGCGTCGAACGACGCGTCGCGAACGAAACAGGATGGCGATGAGCGCGAAGTTCTCGAGCGCCACGAGACTGGGCAGAACGCCAACCAGGAATCTCAGCCACGTTGCGGTAGGCCAGCCCGACCACCACAGTGCCCCTAAGAGGATGACCTCAACGGCGATGCCCTTACCGGGCAGCTCACCCGCCGCCCAGCCCACGGGATAGGCGAATGCCGCGAAGATCCCGCGACGACTAGGTCGCAGCGCCGTCGCCGCCGACACGGCCAGGAACGCGCTCACGACCACAACCACGTACGCCATCTGTCCATTCTGACGGGAACGCGTACCGTCGTGGCGTACGTAGGATCGTGTGCATGACCGACTGGCCCCAGGCACTAGAAAAGTTGCGACGCACCGTTGGACTCTGGACGATGACGCTCGATGGCCAGAGTCCTGCACGCGCTGCCGAGATCGCGGGCGACGTCGAGGCGATGGGGTACTCGGCGCTCTGGTTCTCCGAGGCCTACGGCCGTGAAGCCTTCACCAACGCCGGGCTGCTTCTCGCGAACACCTCATCGTTGGTCGTGGCGACGGGCATCGCCAACATTTGGGCTCGTGATGCCGTGGCCAGTGCGAACGCCGCCAAGACGCTGAGCGCCGCGTATGAAAATCGATTCGTCCTCGGCCTGGGCGTCAGTCACGAACCGCTCGTCAAAGGGATGCGGGGACACGACTACCAGACCCCCTACGCCGCCATGAGCGAGTATCTCGGTGCCATGGACCGCTCGAGCATGTTTGCCGACGAAGGATCGACCCGCTACGCGCGCGTGATTGCCGCGCTGGGTCCCAAGATGCTCGAACTCGCCGCAACCGCGGCCGACGGCGCACACCCCTACCTCGTCACCCCCGAGCACACCGCGTTGGCTCGTTCCTTCCTCGGGGACAAGTTTCTTGGAGTAGAGCAAGCCGTGGTGCTGGGTCAGGATCGCCATGAGTTTCTGCGGCGCGCTCACGAGCACCTTGACTTCTACACGGGCCTACCCAACTATCGCAACAACTGGCGCCGTTTGGGATTCAGTGACGATGACATGGTGCGAGGCGGCTCGGAACGCCTCTGCGACGCGATCGTCGCGCACGGCGACGAAGAGGCGGTGCTCGCGAAGGTCAAAGAGCACATCGACGCCGGGGCGGATCACGTCTGTCTCCAGGTTCTGGGAGCGGACTTCGGCGAGGTGCCCCTGACCGAGTGGCGACGACTCGCACCGATCGTCAGCTCCCTGTAAACGCTAAAGACTTAGTTCCGATCGGGATCGATAACGACCACTCGGTCGTGCGACGTACCAGAGTGAAACGAACGCACCAGCGCAGCCACCATGAAGAGCCACGCCACTTCGACGAAGCCGATAGCGATCCAGCCGACCGTGATGATCACGAGCCCGAGAAGGAATCCCTTCAAGATTCCGAAGTGGATCATGCTCGCGATCTCCATGGGAAACCAGGCGAACAGCCAGTTGACGAATGGCGCCACTATCACGGTGCCCATCCGTCGACGCCATCCCAGTAGTGCGCCAAGAAGCGCCGTCAGGGCAAATCCCGCCACGATCGTCACGGTGGCCGACGGTGCGACGATCTCAATGAAGAGAACCACCGTCATGGCGATCGCCCAGAGAACGACCGGTGTGGAGACATTCCCACGAGTCCGCTGACGAATTGTGAAGACCATGCCCACAACTCCAAACTAGCGAACTCGTCAATTATCCGTACTGGAGCACGGGGTACGCTGTCGCCGTGACCAGTGGCGTCCTCGCGATACTTGGATCCGGGGAAACGGCACCGGGGATGACCAAGATCCATCGCAAGTTGCTCAAGGCGATCCCCGACGTTCGAGCGGTCAACCTCGATACCTCGTATGGCTTCCAACTCAACGTTCCCCAGATGAGCGAGAAACTCGAGGAGTACTTCGCCACCTCGCTCCACATCGCGATGACCACGCTTCACTTTCCCGCCTACGAGCGAGCGAGCGAAATCGAACGAGCCCTCTTCAAGCAGGGAGTATCGTGACGCCAACTTCGTCTTTGCGGGTCCCGGCAGCCCCACGTACGCCCTCGCGCAATGGGCTCCGCTGCGCTTCGGTGAGGATCTCCTGAGTGTCCTTCACCAAGGAGGAACGCTCTGCATCTCCTCCGCCGCGTCACTCACCCTCGGCGGGTACACCGCTCCCATCTACGAGGTCTACAAAGTGGGTGACCTCTCACCACGGTGGCGAGACGGTCTCAATGTCTTGGGAACCTTTGGACTCAACTGCGCCGTCATACCGCACTTCGACAACGCCGAGGGTCGCAACTACGACACCCGGTTCTGCTACCTCGGCGAACCTCGACTTCTCGAACTTGAACGCCAGCTACCTAGCCGGAGTTGCCACACTCGGCGTTGACGAGCACACGGCCGTCATCTTTGACTTCGCCGGGGACCAACTTCGGGTCGAGGGACGATCAAACGGATACTGGCGTCTCGGCGGTGAGTCGCTGACTCTCGAAAACGGACATTCGTACGAGCTCGACGATCTCAGAAACGCCACACCATCGCAGCGAGCGGATCAAGTCGACTCACAGCTCAACGGCCGTGACCCACTTGTTCAGCTCGCCGAAGTCGCGGCTCTCAAGACGGAAGAAGGCGTGGCTGCACTCGCCCGCCTCGTTCAGCTGGCGTCGTCGGCGAAGCGAGGGATTCGTCGATCCCGCGCCGCTCATCGACGGTGTTCTCCAGGCTCGGCAGGACCTCCGAGCTCAAGGCCACTTCGAACTGGCCGACCAGCTGCGCGATCTACTTGTCGACAATGGTGTCGAGGTCCAGGACACTCCTTCCGGCGCTGTCTGGTCGCTGACCGCTCAGAACTAGTTGCCAGAACTCGCTGCGCAGAGCATCCGCAATCCTCCGCCAGAGCGAACACACATCATTCGGGGCAAAAAGAGAGGTGGCCCGCTCTTGCGAGCGGGCCACCTCTTCAAACTGCTTGGAAGTTAACTACTTCTTGATCGAGTAGTTAGCCTTTCCAGACTTGCCGCTAGCCAGGTGAACGGTGAGCGTGTGCTCGCCCGAAATACCCTTCTTGGTCCAGACTCGAACAGTCAGTGACTTGCCGGTGTCCTTGGTGACACCGAACTTCGAGCCAGCAGCGTTGCTCGTGATCTTGGGCTGGCCGTAGAAGCCGGTACCCGTGATCGTGATGACAGCCCACTTACCAGAGATGGCCGAGCCGTGCACCGCGCCAACCTTGAAGGCAGGCTTCGGAGCAGCAGCAGCAGCCAGCACCGGGGTAGCCCCCGTCGCCGAACCACCGTCAGGGTTAGTCACGACGAGGTCCGTCGCAACCGAGCTGGGCGTACCGAGCGTGCAAGACACCGTGATCGAGGTGGCCGAGACGAACCGTCGCAGTGCCACACGTTCCGTTGGCCGGAGCCAACGTCACCACAGCACCCGCCTCAAAGCCCGTACCAGTCACCGTGAAGGCCGTGGTCGCACCAGCCGCACCAGTAGCAGGCGTGATCGACGTGATCGTCGGACCAGCACCGAGCAGGATCGGACAGCACAGCGGTCGCAGCACCTTGGACAGTTCCACCATCCGTGTTCGTCACGGTGTAGCCGACCGCCGTGTTGGTGTCCGGAGCCGTCACCGCGACCGTCACTGTCAACTGACCGGTGGAGTCACCTTGGTCACGGTTGCAGTCACGTTGGCGTCAGCAGCACCGGAGGCGTTGGTGAACTGTCACCGTGGCGCCAGTCGCAAAGCCCGTGCCATTGATGTATAGCGTCGTGCCCGCTGAGCCAACTCCAACGTCAGTGGAGCACCCGTCGGGTAGGTCACGGGAGTCACCGTCGGGGCCGGGTCAACAGGAATGTCGAACGTCGTCACACGTTGCCGGTTGCAGTGCCGACTGCGTCAAGTTGACGGCAACGCTCCATCAGCGAGTAGCCAGCACGGCGCCAGTGATCGTCACCGTCATTGACGTCGCGCTCACGTACGAGACGATGCCCGCAGTCCGTACGCCCGTAGACCGGGGTCCACGTCGTGGTGGAGTGAATCCAGTACCAGTCAGTGTGACGACCGTCCCATATGCGGCACCGACCGCAAGTGCGGCAGGTGACGAAGAGGTCACTGCAGGACCTGCAACCGCTGAATCGCACTAGCCAACGGCGCACTCGTCGAGCGCCAGTGTTGTAAACCGCAACCGTTCGCACCGGCGTTGGCACCTGAGAGGACCGCGACCGGAGCAGTGATCGACGTGCCCGTGCTAGCAGTCGTCGCGTTGAACTCGATGTCGCGCCGTCGCTCGGACGTGAGCTGTGAGTACTGGCTGAAGCCAGTACCCGTCAGGGTCACAGGAGTGGTCGTCGACGAGCCAACCGCGACGGGAGTCGTGGGAGCCGTTGCAGCGGTGACGATCGGAGCAACTGGCACGCCTCACCAATACCAAGTGCGCCAGCGCCTGAGGTATACGACACCGTTACCAGCCACTGCTGGGTTGTTAATGGTACCGTGCACTGAGCAGTGGTCGTACCTGTCTCAGTGAAAGAGAACGCAGCGGAGTTGGTCGTAACCGCGCCTTCCGTCACGCCAGTGATCTCAGTGGTGCATGTCGCGTTGCCCTGTACTGTGATGGCGGTCGAGGCACCGGGCTCAAATCCGGAACCGGTCAGACTGACCGTAGTTCGACGCGCACTGAGTCCAGGAACAGCCGAGGGGCTGACTTCCTGAATACCGTTGGTCACCGTGAAGAACGCAGCTTCCGCTGACCGAACCGCCGTCGGGGTTCGACCATCACAGCGTACGTACCGAGTGACGCCGCGGCCGAGTTGGCCGGGTTCGTGGGAGTGACGCTCAAAACGATCGTGGTTCCGTCCGCGCTGACCGAGGTCACCGAGTCCGTAAGAGCCGTGCCAGGAGCCGATTGCCAGGCGTGGCCGCGAAGGACACAGTTGCACCCGTCTCAAAGCCTGAACCAGTGAGCGTCACCGTGTTCGCACCCGTGCCTTCGTAAATCGGCGTCGGAGCAATGGCCGTAAGCGTCGGAGCAGCAGTGACCATCAAAAGCGCTGGTCAAAGTGCCCGGTCCGTCGCACGTTGTCCGTGAGGGTCACACGAAGTAGCTCGGGTTGAGCAACGTGTAGGCGTCGCAGTGGCGACGTAGTTGGCGTCGCCGTAGTTGTCGAAGTCTCAACAACACTCCCAGAACGTACATCAGAACCGCGTCAGTAGTGGTGACCGTGCCACCGTCATCGACAAAGTTCGTTCCGGTGATCGCGACCGTACCAGTAGCGCCCTCAGCAATCGTGCTTCCCGTTGCGCCGTGAGGCGTAAACGTGACTGACGTCACCGTCGGCACGGTCGAAACTGCTCCCGCCGAGGTCGCTATTGCCAATGGCAGCGCCGCAGCCGCGAGTAAGGCACCCGCAGCGGCCGCCCTTACCAAGTGGCGTTGTATCCGTCTTGGATTGTTCATTTCCTAATTACTCCATTCATAAGGGCCGGACGCGCCAGCCTTTAGTTTTTAGATCATGCGGCACTGCGAAAAATCACAAGGTCGCGCCTCGTGACAAAACACGGCCGTTTCCTCACGAGCAAGTATAGGTAACGCGCACCAGCAGGGCGAAGAGCGACGATCGTTTCTTTGGCGATTCACAATCCACTTGAGAATCTCTCAACAGGCTATAAAACTCCTCGTCAAGAGTTAGAAATATCGCTCAATCCACAGCACTCGCCACGTGTTAATTCTTTTGTTGGAAATCGTAACCATATTGTAAGCCGGTGTTTTTATGAAAAAACGGCACGATTCGTCCGACATGGAGTCTCGAGATTTGTTAGCAATTTCGCAGATGAACAGGCCACTGATACACGTCATCTTCAAAGAAGGGTCTCGTTGGTTCAGAGCGAGCGTTGCGGTGTCTTTCGAGTCATATGAGCAACGTAAAGGAGGTACGCGCCGTTCCAGAGAGTTAGGCGACGGCGCAGCGGTTCGGTCCGAGTTCAAGTTCCGCGGCGTTTACATCCAAGTCTGCTTGACCCGCGTTGATTCCCACGATCTGGCGATAGTTGCCGGGACGGTCCTTGACGTTGGCGATTGCCCAGGTCACAAACTCGACCTCGTTGAAGGTCAAAGGGGCCAACGAGTGGCGTAGTTCTCCCAGGTGGCGGGCCACAAATTGACCCGAGTGAACCTCGACACCTGATCCGAAGTGGGCCGGGAAGACCATGATTTCGTCGGTTCAGTGGAAGAACCCGGTCGTGCAAACTGTGAAACAGGTGGTGGGCGTAGCCTTCCGCTTCGTCGGCGAGGTCGGGCCGACCAACGCTCTCTAAGAACAAGGTGTCACCGGTGAAGATCGCTCGATCGCCCAGTTGATACATCGTGGAGCCCTCAGTGTGGCCCGGCACGCTCACCGACGAGACAACCAGATCAACACCTGGCGCCAATTCGATCGACTTGCCATCGCTGAGCGGCTCGTAGGCAAAGG
Organism: uncultured Acidimicrobiaceae bacterium; assembly: GCA_963840595.1. GTDB lineage: Bacteria > Actinomycetota > Acidimicrobiia > Acidimicrobiales > RAAP-2 > RAAP-2. Next base: position 159,592 of record CAWIZQ010000002.1, on the reverse strand, counting down.
TAAAGGGGTCGGCGGGATTCAACCACAGTGATGCTTTCGTCGCAGCCGAGAGCTCTCGAGCGCCACTGAGGTGGTCCGCGTGAAGGTGGGTGTCCAGAACATGGCTGATCGTCCAGCCGTGCTCTTTGGCCACGCCAAGGTATTGATAAAGATCGCGGGACGGGTCGATCACCACGGCGCGCTCTCCCGCGCCAATCACGTAGGACAAGCATCCCTTGCCGCGCCGGCGGATCTGGATGACCGTTGCGCCCGCAAACTCACCGGCGACGCGGTCGTACGTAGAGCCCCACGAACCCATGCCGCCGTCCAAGACACGACTAGAAATTTGGGCTTCGGCCAGGAACTCCGCACCCTGCTGAGCGCGAAGGCCCTTGGAACAGATCACGACAATGTCCTGGTCCCGAGGTACCTCGACTAGTCGCGCCCCGAGTAATCCGAGGGGAATATTGTGCACGCCCGGTATCTGCCACTCGGCGACTTCGTCGGGCTCGCGCACATCCAAGAGGAACAGGTTGGCGTCGTCGAGGTGGTTTACGAGTTCCTCGCCGGTCACGCGTCCGATCGTTCCTGGTGCCACGAATCAAGCATATGACGGCGCCTCCTGCGATTCCTCACTGGCGTTGCCAGTGGCGAGCGATCGTGGGTAGATTCGCACTGAGCGAACCCGATCGGGTGAGCCAGAGAGGCAAGTCTCATGTCGGTGCGCGAAGTAAGTGCGAATGAAGCGGCCGATCTCCTCGACGGCGAGGCGATCATGGTCGACGTGCGACAAGAGTCCGAGTGGGACGCCGGCCACGCGCCAATGGCGAGCTTGATCCCCCTTCCCGATCTCCCCGACCACCTGGATGAACTGCCTCGTGATCGTCTGATCATCTGCGCGTGTCGTTCCGGGGCCCGCTCCTACCGCGCCGCGACCTTCCTCATTGAAGAGGGATTCGATGCCGTCAACCTGAGCGGCGGCATGATCGCCTGGTACGGCGAAGATCTCCCCTTCGAGAGCGACAACGGAGATCCGAGTATCGATTAATCAGGTTCAGTAAAAGTAGCATCTGACAGATTCTCTCGACACTTATCTCTCGATAGAGTACTCTCGACGCGTGACCGAGGAGAAGCGCCCTTCCGACGACGAATTCCCAACGCTGCGGGAACTCACCGACCCGTCAACAATCCGGGCTCTCACGCACCCGGTTCGTCTCGCTCTCTTAGAAGTTCTCGCGACGGAGGGTGCGCTGACGGCAACCGAGGCTGGAGAGCTCATCGGCGAATCGCCCACCACCTGCTCGTTCCACTTTCGCCAACTCGAGAAGTACGGCTTCACCGAGGTCGCGGCCACTGGCCCCGGACGCCAGCGCCGCTGGAAAATTGCCCAAGTAGGGATGAACTTCAGTGACACGACTGACGACGCCGAGCTCAACATCGCGGCCACCAGCCTGTCGCGACTCGTCACCGATCGGGCGATCGCACGCATGCAGCAGTTTCAAGAAACCAAGTCGAACTACCCCAAGGAATGGCAGGTAGTGAGTGACAGTACCGAGTTCATCCTCTTCGTCACGCCGAAGGAGCTGGCCGAGCTCAACGACGAGGTCCTCGCGCTCCTCACCCGATTCCACTCGCGGTTGACGGACATCGATACGCGACCGGACGGGTCGCTACCCGTCGAGGTCCTTGTCTTTCGCTATCCGGTGCGGTTCTCGGGGGCCCAATGAGCATGCGCGAACTGTTCCGGTCGCGCGACGCGCGGGTGTATCTGACGGGCCAGAGCTTCTCGTTGCTTGGCGATACGTCAATGTTCCTGGCGCTGGGCATCTGGACCAAGGAACTCACGCACTCCAACGCCGACGCCGGTCTGACGTTCTTCTTTGGCGCGGCGGCCCAACTCCTCGCGCCCTTCGCCGGGATGCTCGTGGATCGCGTTCGGCGGCGCCCCGTGCTGATCGTGACCAACTTCCTTTGTGCGGTGGGAATTCTGATCCTGCTCTTCGTTCACTCGGCGTCCGACCTCTGGATCATCTATCTCACGATGTTCCTCTACGGATTCGCGGGCAACTTCATCGGCAGCGCGCAATCGGCGTTTCTCACTGTCCTTCTTCCCGCCGAGCAGTTGGGCGACGCAAACGGTCTTCTCCGCACAGTTCGAGAAGGCCTGCGCTTGGTGGCGCCCCTCGTGGGCGCAGGACTCTTCGTGATCATCGGCGGGCACTGGATCGCGGTTGTGGACTCCGCGACGTTCGTGATTGCGGGCGCATCGGTTCTCGCTCTGCACGTGCGCGAAGAGAAGCCCGCACGAGTGCCCACGCATTCTTGGCACGAGATATCGGCGGGTTTTCACCACGTCTACGTGACGCCGGTGCTGCGACGGATGGTGAACTCGATCGCCCTCGCTCTGTGCGTGATCGGCTTCGCCGAGACTGCCGTCTTCGCCGTCACCAGCAACGAACTGCACCGCACCGCCAGCTTCATCGGCGTCTTAATGGCCCTCCAAGGGGTCGGTGCGATTATTGGCGGACCACTCTCCGCACCTGCCATTCGACGCATCGGAGAACGGTGGACCGCCGGATTGGGACTCGCCACCATGGCCTTGGGCGCGCTCTTCTTTGAGGGCGGCTCGCTCACCCTGGTCCTCATTGGCGCCGCACTCTTCGGATTCTCCCTGCCGCCGATCATCGTGGGCGCCTACACGCTGCTCCAACTGCGCACCCCCGCTGAGTTGCAGGGTCGGGCCTACTCTGCCTTCGATCTGGTGGGCTCGTTCCCCCAGACGATCTCGATTGCCCTCGGCGCCTCGCTCATCACCGTTCTGGGGTATCACGGCGAGTTGACGATCATCGCCATCGTCGTTGCAATCTCGGCGATCTACCTGCTGTTGCCCGTGCGCGGTGAGCCGAACTTCGGTCCGCTCCAGCCCAACCAGGACATCAGTGTCGAACTCCCCGAAGGCAGCCTCGGACCCCTGTACGAAAGGATCGAGTTTCCCGGTGGCGCAGTCCGCGACGAAGCCCACGAGCAGTAGAAGAGTTCACGCGCGATAAAGCTTGCAGAGGTCTTGTGATTGGGCTGAGAATCCACCCGAATCGAGGCAAATCACCTTGCACACCACGAGTGGCAACAGCCGTCTCTCCTAACGTTGACTCGGCTGGCGTCTCGCGTTCCTTTCGGGCCGACTTACGGATGCCTAACTCCCGGAGTATCTGAGTCGAGAGCAACGAAAGTAGGAGATCGTGCGAACACTGAAGTACTCGCTGACCGCACTCCTCATCGTTGCCCTCGCGACCGCGGCGCTCCTCGTCGGCCGTCTGAGCGCTCCCGCGGCCGGCGGCGCGTCCACCCCAGTTCGTTTCACGTCCTACTACCTCGTCATCGGGGCCTCGGAGTCACTGGGTTTTCAACCCACTGGCATACCCGGGCACGACGGCGAGCGCACCAACCAGGGCTACGCGAACGATCTCCTGTTTCGCGAGTCGCTCCAGGGAGTGGCCCTCACGATCGAGGAGATTGGCTGTGGGGCCGACACCGTGCAGTCGCTGCTCGACACCACGACCAGGTCCGACGTGTGCAACCAACCGCCCACCACACAGCTCACCCGAGCGACGGCCTACCTTGCGGCGCACAAGTCCGACCCGGTCCTTGTGACGGTGGACTTGGGCTTTAACGATGTTCGCCCCTGCATGCAAGATGATCCCGTGAATGACACGTGCATCGATCAAGGAATTGCCGCGGTTCAGCGCGATCTGCCGGTCATCATGAAGGAATTGAAGGCGGCGTCGGGCCCCCAAACGCGCTTTGTCGGCCTCGAGTACGGCGATCCGTTCCTCGGCTTCTACCTCGACGGCGCGAGTGGTCCGGCCAGAGCGACCGCGACCCTTCAGGGAATGGATGCACTGGACACCGTTCTCGGGCACGTCTATACGAACGCGGGCGCGTACGTCGCCAAGGTCCCCACGTTGTTTGAGATGAACAACAACACGCTTGCCACGCTGGACAACGTCGGGACTATCCCGGTCAACGTGCAAGAGGCGTGCGCCCTCTCGTGGTTTTGCGATCCCGCGCCCTTCGGGCCAGACGACCACCCGAACAACGCGGGCTACTCGCTAATCGCCCAAGCCATCGAGGACGTGCTACCGAAGTCATGGTAGGAACAACGCAGCGCGCACGTTCTGCATCAATGCAAGACGAACAAAAAACCCGGCTGACCTCAACGTTCACTTCGCAGTCCCAACGGGATTTGAACCCGTGCCTCCACCTTGAGAGGGTGATGTCCTAGGCCACTAGACGATGGGACCTTGAAAGAACCAGTGCTGCCACTGACTCATTCGCTCGGGGGCAAGGACTCGAACCCTGAATAACTGGACCAGAACCAGTTGTGTTGCCAATTACACCACCCCCGAAGGGCTCGGCAATCTTATCGGACCCGACTTCTCAACTGCCAGACGAAGGATGAGTCGTAACGGGCGTCGTGGTCCACTCGCTGAGCAAGTGGTATCCGATAATGCGTCCGACCCCCACCTCCAAGGTCTCCTTGAGATAGAAGCGCCAAAGCTCGTATTTGATAGTGGGCGAGTTGCGAACCGGCGACGGATACGGAATGAGTCCTTGAGCCGAGGCGATCGCCATCGCTCGGTACTCGTGGAACGGATCGGTCACTGTGATCACCGTGGTGATGTGGTGTCGCTTGAGCGCACCGAGGACTGTCGCCACGTTTTGCCAGGTGTCCGAACCAGCGCCCTGCAAAATGTGCGAAGTCGACACACCGTGATTCTCTAAGTAGGTGGCCGACACCCCCGCTTCGGTGTAGACGTCGCCCGGGCGCCTCCCGCCGGTCACCACGACCCAGGGCGCGCGACCCATCTTGTAGAGATGAAGAGCCTGGTCGAGCCGGGCCGTGAGCTCGGGTGAGGGAACCCCGTTGTCCTCGGTCGTACCGAACACCAGAATCGCCTGGGCCGACACAGAAGTGTGCTCGTGACCGCGCATCCAGATCTGCACGAAGGTCACGCCAAAGTAAAGAACCAGAATGAGAACGACGAGACCAACGGTTTTTGCGGCGACCTTGATGACCCGACGGATCAAGCGGACCTCGTGAGCGCGTGGCGCAGGCGAGTCAGTGTCGTCGCTCGTCCGAGGTAGTGAAGTGACTCGAAAAGTGGCGGTCCGATCAAGCTGCCCGTGATGGCGCAGCGAATCGGCGCTTGCGCCTTGCGCAGGGCGAGCCCGTGTTCGTCGCCGAGTTGTTGGACCACGTCGTGGAGGGCGGGTGCGTGCCAGTCCTCAAGGACCTCGTAGCGCGCGACGGCACCTTCGAGAATCGCCCGGCCCACGGGGTCGTTGGTGATGACCTTGGCGAAGGCCGCCTCGTCGTAGTTCGGTTCATCCAGGAAGAAGAACTCGACCATGCCGGGGATCTCACCGAGCACCGCGACGCGCTCTTGCACGAGCGGGGCGACTTCAGCGAAGAGTTCGTACGAAAACTGATCTTGCCGCCACGACGGCTCGCGATCGCTGGGTTGCCAGTTGGTGTGCCAAGGATTGACCCACGGCGCGCTCGCGGCAAGAAAATCCTCGGGACTGAGTGCGCGCAGGTACTCGCCGTTCATATGACGCAGTTTCTTCACGTCGAAGAACGCCGGTGAGTGCGAGACGTCTTCCAGCCGGAACTGCTCAATCAACGTGGAGAGAGGAACGATCTCCTCCTCGCCTCGCGGGCTCCAGCCGAGCAGGGCGAGGTAGTTGACGAATGCGCTCGACAGGTACCCCTCGTTGCGGTACAGCTCGGTGGAGACCGGATCGCGCCGCTTGGAGAGCTTCTTTCGCTGTTCATTCACGAGCAGGGGCAGATGGGCAAAGGCGGGGACGAGCGACGTCGTCATCGCTCGAGGCGTTCATCGCCTCCCAGAGCATGATCTGCTTGGGCGCGTTGGCGAGATGCTCCTCGCCGCGAACGACGTGGGTGACCCGGTCGTTGCGGTCGTCGGTCGAATTGGCGAGTGCGTAGAGAACACCGCCCGAGGACCGCACGACGACGAAGTCGTCGATCAGGCTGTTCGCGAACTCAACGTCGCCGCGGATGAGGTCGTGAACGACCGTGATGCCTTCGCGCGGCGTACGAAAGCGCAGTGCAGTCCTCTCCGAGCGAGCCAGACCCCGATCGCGGCAGAACCCGTCGTACCCGGGCGGAGCACCGGGTGCCTTGCGCGCCTCGATCTCGGCGGGCGTGCAGTCGCAGTAATAGAGGAACCCGTGCTCGAGCAAGGCGTCGGCAGCGACCTGGTGGGCTGCGAAGTTGTCGCTCTGCCGGGTCGGGCCCTCGTCCGGCGACAGACCAAGCCAAGCCATCGCTTCATAGATCACCTCGACGTACTCCTCGCGGTCCCGCGTTTCGTCGGTGTCTTCGATCCGCAGGATGAACACGCCGTGCTGCTGACGCGCAAAGAGCCAGTTGAACAGGGCGGTGCGCGCCGAACCCACGTGGAAGAACCCGGTGGGCGAAGGACAGAACCGGACGCGAGGTCCGCTCACGGCTTACTCCTCAAGTGAGATGGCGCCGTTGGGACAGCCGTCGACGCAGTGTTGCAGGCGCTCGTCGAACTCGGGGCCGGGGTTCTCGTTGAGCACGTACATGAAGCCGTCGTCGCGGACCTCGAAGATCTCGGGCGCAATCCCCATGCAGACGGCGTTCGACGTGCACAGGTCGTAGTCAACGTGTACTCGCAAGGTGGCCTCCTTTTCGCGACCATCGTAGTGGAGCACCCCTCAGGTTTCGAAGGTGAAAGGCGTGCCTAATCTTCTAGGGGCAAAGGAGGACTATGAACACTCGGACGATTGGATCTCTTCGGGTATCCGAAGTGGGGGTGGGTTGCAACAACTTCGGTTCACGCCTCTCCCAGGAGCAGGCCAGTGCGGTGGTGGACGCCGCCATTGAGTCGGGCGTGAACTTCTTTGACACGGCCGACACCTATGGCGCCACCAAGTCCGAGGTCTTCTTGGGACAGGCGCTCAAGGGGCGGCGCGAGCAAGTCGTGGTCGCCACCAAGTTCGGCATGCCGCTGGACGACACGCACTTTGGGGCCAAGCCCGACTACGTCCGTTCGGCGTGCGAGGACTCACTGCGCCGCCTCGGCACCGACTACATCGACCTCTATCAACTGCACTACCCCGACGAGGCGACGCCCATCGCCGACACCCTGGGCGCGCTCGGCGAACTGGTGGCGGCGGGCAAGGTGCGCGAAATCGGCTGCTCGAACTTCAGTGCCGAGCAGCTTCGCCTGGCCAAGGCGGCCGCGGGATCTGGTCCGGCTTTCGCCTCGGTGCAGAATCAGTACTCATTGCTCGAGCGCGCGCCCGAGTCCGACGGGGTGCTATGCGACCTGCGACGAGACTCGGCATTGGCTTTCTTCCCTTTTACCCGCTAGCCAACGGTCTGCTCACGGGCAAGGTGCGCCCGGGAGAGCCGATCCCCGAAGGAACGCGCCTGGCCAACATGCCCCCCGAACGCAGCGCGCACTGGCTGAGTGAGCAGTTGCGTCTTCGCGTGAACTCGCTGCTGGAGTACGCCGACGCTACCGACACGACGATCCTGACCTTCGCCTTTTCGTGGCTGCTGCGCCACCCCGAGGTCTCCTCGGTGATCGCCGGAGCAAGTTCACCGGACCAAGTGCGTGCGAACGCCCAGGCTTCTGCCGGGATCACCGACAATCAGTTCGACGAACTGAATCGACTGAGCGACGCGAGCTAGGAGGCCTTCACCACCGCGACGATCTTGGTGAGGGTGTCCTTGGCGTCGCCAAAGACCAACAACGTCTTGGGGTTGTAGAGCAGCGCGTTGTCGATGCCGGCAAATCCTGGTCGCATGGAGCGCTTGAGGAACACGACGTTCTCGGCCAGATCCGCGTGGATGATCGGCATGCCATAGATCGGTGAACTCGGATCGTCGGTGGCGGCCGGGTTGACAGTGTCGTTCGCGCCCACCACGATTGCCACGTCGGCCGTCGAAAGTTCGGAGTTTGCTTCGTCCATCTCGAGGAGGTCCTCGTAGGGCACGTTCGCCTCGGCGAGCAGCACGTTCATGTGCCCGGGCATGCGACCGGCCACCGGGTGGATCGCGTACTTCACGTCGACGCCCTTGGCTTCTAACTGATCGGCGAGTTCGCGCAGGACGTGCTGGCCCTGGGCGACCGCGAGTCCGTATCCCGGGATGATGATGACCTTGCTCGCAAAACTGAGCATCACGCCCACGTCCTCGGGGCTGCCCGAGCGCACACTGCGATCCTCCATTCCCGTCGTTCCCGCCGTTACGACGGATCCGAAGGCCGAGAACAGAACATTGGAGAGGCTGCGCCCCATCGCCTTGCTCATGAGGCGGGTGAGCAAGATGCCCGACGCGCCTACGAGAGTTCCGGCCACGATCAAGAGGTTCGAGCCCAGTGTGAAGCCCGAGGCCGCGACCGCCAAGCCGGTAAATGCGTTGAGTAGCGAGATGAGCACCGGCACGTCCGCTCCCCCAATGGGCAGCACGAAGGCGACACCGAGCACGAAGGCGAGCGCAAGCAGAACCCAAAGCAACGTCGACGAACCGCTTACCAGGATGGCGATGATGAGCCCGAGCGCGCCCGCGCCGAGGATGGCGTTGAGGAACTGCTGGCCGACGTACGTGACCGGCCGGCCGGTCATGAGTTCTTGAAGTTTGGCGAAAGCGATGGCCGATCCCGAGAACGAGACGGTGCCGATCAGCACGCCCAGGAGTACTTCGAGGATTACGTAGGTAGCGGGACTGCTCGACTTGATGTGGACGAACTCCGTGATTGAGACCAGCGCGGCCGCGCCACCGCCCACGCCATTGAAGATGGCGACCAGCTGCGGCATGGCGGTCATCTTCACGAATCGAGCCGTGGGCACGGCGATGATGACGCCGATCAACATGGCGAGCAGGATGAGCCCGACGTGGTGCAGCGGATGACCGTCGACGTACTTAAAGAATGTCGCCACGATGGCCACCAACATGCCAAACGCCGCCAGCATGTTGCCGTAGCGCGCGCGCTTCGGGCTGCCGAGTCCCTTGAGGGCGAGGACGAACGTCGTTGCCGAGAACAGGTACAGCAGGTCAATGAGAGTTTCGCGACTCATTTGGTGTCGTCGGGTTTACTCGGCGTCTGGGGACGGCGGGGCTTGAACATTTCGAGCATGCGATCGGTCACGACGAAGCCGCCCACGACGTTCAACGTGGCGAGGATGACCGCGAGAAATCCCAGTACTTCCTGGAGATTGGTGTTGGCTGCGCCAAGGATCAGCATCGAACCCACGAGGATGACGCCGTGAATCGCGTTCGAACCACTCATGAGCGGCGTGTGCAGAATGCTTGGCACGCGGGCAATGATCTCGACGCCGACGAATGCCGTCAGGATGAAGACGGTCAGGTACTGCAACAGCTCGTTCGTCATTCGACTTCCTTTGCGGGCGGCGTAATCGCCACGTAGTCCACTCCCAGGGCCTCGGCGGTGGGCGCGTGGCGCACGTGGCCCTCAGAGGCAACGGTCACGCCCATCACGATCTCGTCGCTCCAGTCCGGGGCCAACTCACCCTTCGTACCAAAGAGCGCGAACAACTTGAGCACGTTGTTCGCGTACATGAAGCTGGCGTGCGTACCCATCTCGGCCGGTGGATTGCTAAGGCCCACGACGCGCACGCCGTGATGCTCAACGACTTCGCCCGCCTTCGTGAGATCGACGTTGCCGCCGCCGTCGGCGGCCATGTCGATGATGACCGACCCCTCGCCCATGGCTTCGACCATCTCGCTAGTGACCAGGATCGGCGCCTTGCGACCCGGCACGGCGGCCGTGGTGATGATGACGTCAGAGTTCGCCACTTCGTGAACGAGGGCGGCTTGCAACTGGCTGCGCTCGTCGTCGCTGAGCTCGCGGGCGTAGCCACCCGCCCCGTCGGCGGTGACGCCGAGCTGCACGAAGGTCGCCCCCGCGGACTCGGCTTCTTCCTTGGCGGCGGTGCGAACGTCGTAGGCGCGCACCTTGGCGCCGAGTCGCTTCGCCGTGGCGATTGCTTGAAGACCGGCGACACCCACACCCATGACGAGAACGCGGGCGGGTCGAATCGTCCCGGCGGCCGTGCTGAGTTGTGGGAAGAAGCGATCCAGGTACTCGGCCCCGGCGAGGGCCGAGCGATACCCGGAGACCGTCGACTGCGAACTCAAGGCGTCCATGTACTGGGCCCGCGAAATGCGCGGCAGGAGGTCAAAGGAGAGAACCGTGACCCGACGATCGTTCATGGCGCGCACGACATCGAGAGCGAGCAGGGGTGAGAGGAATGAGAGGTGCAGTGAACCTTCCGGTACGCGCTGGGCCTCCTCGAGGGTCGGCGGATTCACCCGAATGGTGACGTCACCGAGTGGAGCGTCGACGATCGTGGCTCCCGCCGCCACGTAACTCTCGTCGCTGAAGTGGGCGAGGCGCCCGGCGTCGTGCTCGACCTCGACCTGCCATCCGTCCGCCACCAGGGTCTTGACGGCGTCGGGCGTGAGGGCCACGCGCGTTTCGCCCGCGCGCGACTCCTTGACGAGGGCGATTTTCATCTCCTTCGTTTTAGCAGTCGTGAGAAGGGTGTCCGGAACCTAGGACGCGTCAGAAAGGAAATCGATCAGCGCTGTGCTCAGCTCGCTCGCCGCTTCGAGAGGAATCCAGTGCCCGAACTCCTCAAGTCGCAGGTACGTGAACCCGTTGTCACAGAACAACCCCGATTCGGTCATCTGGCGCTCACCGAGGGCACCGTCACCACTTGACCACACCCCCATAGTGGGCGACTGGATGCGCGGGAGTTCCGGCGGTGGGGTCACGAAGATGTCGGGGCGCACGTTGGCCCGATACCACATCAGATGTGCGCGCATCTGACCGTCGCGCTCGAGTTCGGCGATGATCCCTGGCGTGCGCGGGTGTCGCACCCAGCGATGCATCGCGTCGTAGTCGTCCTTGCGCAAGAACGCCTCGCCCAGTCCGTCGAAGTGAAACAGCAACATGTACCAGCTCTTCACTTGCTGGCTGAGTCCGCCCGAGGCAAAGGCCGTGGGGTGTCCCACCGAGATCGGCACCAGTCGGTCCACCAGATCACCGCGATAGGAAGCCGTCACCCAGGCCAAGTTGGCGCCCCAGTCGTGACCAACCAGATGCACGCGCTCGACGCCCAGCGCCCCGATGATCGCGACCACGTCGCCAACCAGACGGTGCACTCGGTAGGCCTCGACGTCGGCGGGCTTGTCGCTGCGGCCACAGCCCCGCAGGTCCGGTACAGCCACGCGGAATCCGGCCCGAACCAACTCGGGTGCGACCTCGTCCCACAGGGCTCCGGTGTCGGGCCAGCCATGCAGCAGCAGCACCGTGGGACCGTCCCCGTCGACCTCGAGATGCAGACTCACGTCACCGTTTTGCACCATCTGGGTCTCCACCGCCGCGACGATACACCCGAGCACTAGAACGGACCCGTGGAAACATTTGTTCTCAACGTGGACTCTCCCCTCGGCCCCTGGGGCGTCGCAGGGAACACCAAAGAGATCACCGCCGTCTATCAGCCCCACGAGCATCGCCGCGACTCAGCCGGTACTGCGCCGCGCGTGGTCGCTACGGCCGCCCGCGAACTCGAGGAGTACTTCGCAGGTACGAGAAAGACCTTCAGCATTCCCCTCGCGAGCGTGCCGTCCACCGACTTTCAGCGCGACGTGTGGGCCGCGCTCGTGGCAATCCCCTACGGCGAGGTGCGCACCTACGGCGAGGTCGCCCTCAGCGTCAATCGCCCGCGCGCGTCACGCGCGGTGGGCAACGCCAATCACGTCAATCCCTATCCCATCCTCGTACCGTGTCATCGCGTGGTCGCGAGCACTGGCATCGGCGGCTACGGCGGAGGGGGCGAGCGCGTAAAGAGCTTCCTGCTCGATCTTGAAGGCGCCGCCTACTAGCGATCGTTCTCGGGTCGCATGATGGCTTCACGCTCGCTCGCGGTAGGCGACGCTTCTCGCGTCAGGGGTAGCTGATGCAACCGCGTGGATCGCAGATCCAGACCCGCATGCGACTCCAGGAAGCGAACCATGGCCCGATACGCAACCCACAGCAGCGCGAGTGCGCTGGGCACTTCCAGGCATACCGCCAGCACGATGCTCTGGTCGATGTCACCGTGGTGAGCGGTGGTGACGTCGAACCACGCATCGAGGAGGAACAGCGTTGCGCCAGCAATCGTAAAGAGGATGATGAGAGCGCGTTGACGCCACGCCGCCCACGCCGCGGCGAAGAGCATGGAGATCTCCGCGACATCCAGACCAATCCAGGCGATGGCCCAGTGCTCGGCCACGTAGTGGGGTGGCAGGACAACGCCTAAGTAGATGCACCACAGAATCTCGGCGAACCCGCCGATAAGCAGCGCGACCATAATCCGGTCGCGCCGCGTCTGGGGCACGAACCGAGCCACGAACTATCTCGCGAGCGAATCATCCGGGTCGCTCAACGCGGCAAACATCGCCTTGGCGCCCTCGACCAGAGCGACGCGCTGATCGTCGCTTAGTACATCGAGCGCCGAGGCCATCGCGGCGTTCGTCAATTCCTCGGCCTTCACCTTTTGTGCGCGCAGGTCGTCGCTCACTTCGGGCACGTCGGTGTCTTTGTATCCGTGGAGTGCGAAGACCTCGGGACCCTGTATGTAGCACGCCGCTACCACGTCGAGGTTCGTGTCACGCACCGCCACAATGTGCAACCCACCGCGCAACTCGCGCAGCATGATCGCTCCGAGGTACGCCCCGTGCACGGGGTCAGCCGGCCAGGAATACTGGCGATAGCCATCGACCAGGGCACACACGCCATAGGGCAGGGCCTCACTCACCTGACGCGCCGCGTCGCTGAAGCGCGACAGAAGTTCACGATCGAGGTCAGCGAAGGTCCGATCGGCAAAGGCGTACGCGGCTTCGACGTGCGACGCGGCCACCGCGACCGGATCGGCCTTGGTCTTGGCTTGGGTCCAGAAGTAGTCGATGAGCGACGGATCAAAAAAGGTAAAGGCGTCCACGACCGTCTGCGTGTCGACGTCACCCAACACCCCCGCGCGACCGAGCCCGTAGAACTCCACAACGTTGATGCCGTGGGCTCGACCGTGTTCTTTGGTGAGGGGGTCGAAGTAGAACTTCATTCCCACCACCTGAATCGGATCGGCGAGCAGAGTGGCGGTTTCGTTTGCGTCCATGGACTCGACTCTACGTCCGGCTCGCGTAGTAGCGAGGGCCGGCGCGGTGCACGCGCAACTCGATGCGCGAGCCGCACTCCACTTGCACGAAGCGCGCCGATCCTCCGTGTCGCAGCGCGATCTCCGACACGATGGCGAGCCCCAGACCCGTGCCACCCGAGCGTCGCGAGCGTGCGGAGTCCGCGCGAGTGAATCGTTCGAAGAAACGAGCGCTGTCGGCGACGTCAATGCCCTCGCCGTCGTCGCTCACCCAGATGACGACCTCGTCGCCTTCGTAGTGCGAGTTGAATCGCAGCTCCTTGTGCGCGTAGCGCATGGCGTTGTCAACCACGTTGCGGATCATGCGCCGCAGCATCGTGAGATCGCCCAGCACGCGCGTGGGGGCAACGGCCGAGGTGTCCACGCTCAGATCGCTCATCGAGCGAACCCGCGACGCCTCTTCGTAGAGCAGGTCGTCGAAATCGACTTCGGAGATCTCGACGTCCAGGTGATTCTCGTCGTGACGCGCCAGCCAAAAGAGGTCGCCGATGATGCCGTCGAGTCGGCGGCCCTCGCGCACCACGACCTCGGCGACCTCGGCCCAGTTGGTGTGCTCGGGATCACCGGTCGCGCGCTCGGTGGTCGCGAGCAGCGTCGTAAGGGGACTTCTCAGTTCGTGGCTGGCGTTGGAGACGAACTCTTGTTGGAAGCGCGAGGCCGACTCCAACCGGTCCAGCATCTCGTTCACCGTGCGGGCCATCCGCGCGATCTCGTCGTCACCGCCGGTCACCGGCACGCGCTGGGTCAGGTCCTCGGCCGCGATGGCGTCCACCCGACGCCGGATGTCTTCAACCGGCGCGAGCGCGAGGCCGATACCGAGCCAGATGAGTCCCCCCGACATCAACAACAGCAGCGGAAATGACACCAACAGACTGGCCAGGAGCACTCGCACGCTGTGCTGGATCGGCCCGCCGTAGACGAACCCGAAGATGAGACCAGCGCCCCTCTTGGTGGTGATGGTGGAGACCTCGCCCGAACTGAGTTCCGAGATCGTGGACTTGGTCGTGGTGCCACGCCGATACTTCACCCCGAGACCGGTAGCGGAGGCGAAGTCCTCCACGGCCTTGGCGAGCACGGGCGCGTTGGCGATGGCCGAACTGGCCGCCCACACCTTCGTGCCGTCGGCGTTGGTGACCTGGACCACCACGTCGCCCTGCATCGCGAGGGTCTCTTCGTGAGAGACCGCCTTGGGCGCGTTGGCAAAGCCCATCTGGGTCTGTTCCATCACCGCGTCGATCTGATTGGCGGCCTCGCTGAGCAGGGAGCGGTGCACCAGGTTCACCAGGGCGAGGCCGGTAAAGGTCAAGATGACCGCGATCGCCAAGACGAAGATGAGCGTCAGACGTGCGCGAATCGAGAGCTCGCGACGTCGCTTCATTAGGTGTCGCGGGCGCTGTACCCGAATCCGCGCACGGTGCGTATCACCGATGGCTCGTCCGCCAGGTCGATCTTCTTGCGCAGGTACCCGACGTAGACCTCGACAATGTTCTGATCGCCGTCGAAGTCACTCCCCCACACGACCGAAAGAATCTCGGTCTTGGAGAGCGTCGTGTTGGCGTGGCTCATCAGATACTCGAGCAACGAAAACTCTCGGGGTGTCAGGGTCACCGTGCGGGCGTAGGCACTCACGTGTCGGGTCACGGGATCGAGCGTCACCGCGCCCACGCTGAGTGGCTGAGGACGCCCACGCTCCTGGCGGCGCAGCAGCGCGTGCAGTCGCGCCATCAACACGGACTTCTCGAAGGGCTTGCGCAGGAAGTCGTCGGCCCCCACGTCCAGACCCTCGACCTCGTCCCACTCGCCCTCTTTGGCCGTCAGCATCAGTAGTGGCGTCTGGATGCCGGCCGCACGCAGCTCCTGGCAGACGCGAAAGCCGCTGCGCTTGGGCATCATGATGTCGAGCACGATGACGTCGTAGTCGCCGCGCAGGGCCGCTTCGAGACCGGTGTCGCCGTCAAAGGCCTGGTCCACGACGTACCCCTCGTCGACCAGCAGGCCGGCCACAGCACTCGCGAGGTCGTGGTCGTCCTCGACGAAGAGGACCCTGCGAGGTTCGTCACTCATTGCAGGTAGAGGTTACCGTTGGTCCCTTCGATGACTTTCAACTTCTTCAGGCCATGGGGGGCGGGTCCCACGATCACGTCGCCATTACTCACCTCAAACTCGGACCCGTGGCACGGACAGACCATGATCTTCTGGCTGCTCGAGTACCCGACCGTGCAGCCCATGTGGGGACAGACCGCGTTGTAGGCGACAAAGTCGCCAGCGTCGTCGTGAATCACGATGCCCGGATCACCGTTGGAGGGGATCGTGAAGCTCGCCGCGGAGTTCTCGGGCACCTGGGAGGCCGCGCCGAGCAGTTTGCCCGCCGGAGCGGGCGTGGTGGTCGTCGTCGTCCCATCCCCGGTCCCCGAGCCCTGGGGCACCGTGGTGGTCGTGGGCGGTGCGGTGGAGAGCGTCAACTCGTTTTGCTTCTTGGGTTTGGGCGCGTCGTTGATCAGCTTGCCGATGTCGGCGGCGGCACCGCCCAGAATCAAGACGCCCGCCGCCGCGCCGGCGGCGACGCCCGCACCCACGACCACGGAGCGACGATCGATGAGGTCGAGGCCTTCGCGGTTGACGAGAGTTCCGCGACCCCCGAGCAGGACCGGACACACGGCTTGATCACACGGGAGTCCTCCGCGGGCGCTGCATCTCCCCTCGTCGTAGTTGCCACAGATCGCCTGCACCGTGGAAAAGGGAATCGCGACCAGTTCGGGCGAGGGTTGATGAGCCGTGGCGGCGACGCGTTTGGCGATGAAGGCGTCGACGCTCAGTCGCGTGCCGCCACCCGACACGATGAAGGGCATCCACGCGAAGAAGAAAACAATGTCGGATCCGGTGAAGTACGGCGAGGCGTGAAAACTCACGGTGAGAAAGAGCATGAGCGAGATGCAGAGGCCGGCAATGGCGGCGATACGCGTCCACAAGCCAAACAGCGTGCCCAGTCCGACCGCAATCTCTCCGAGCGCGATCGCGATCCCGATGGGCTTGGCAACGCCCAGGAGATGAACGAGAAGACCCGAGATCGGGCTCGTGTGAGTGGCGCCGAGCAGTTGGGCCTGGATCGAGATGGGACTGGCCTTCTTAAAGAAGTTCGGATTGGCCAGCTTCTGAAGCCCGGCGTAGGTGAACGTCGCGCCCAAAAAGAGCCGCAGGGGCACCAGGGCCCACTCGCTCAGGGCCCAGGCGCGGACCGGCGCGTTGAAGGGGAGCCGACGCTCGGGCCCGCGGGATCCCGAGTCGGAATTACTGGACGACACGTGTCCATCGTGCCACAGGACTTTCCGATGGAATTTGGCAGGGTCTAAGTCTTAGTAATCCTTTATCAACCACAATGAGTGTGATGAACGCCTCGATCGTCTCATTTCTCCTCGCCAAGATCCAGGACCTCCCGTCCGGCCTGGTCTATGGACTCGTGGCACTCTTGGTGTTCGGCGAGGCGGCCCTCTTCATCGGTTTCGTACTGCCCGGCGAGACGGCGGTCATCGTGGCCGGCGTCGTCGCGGCGCGCGGCCAGGTGAACATCGTGGTGCTCTGTGTCATCGTGGTGATCTCGGCGATCGCGGGCGACTCCGTGGGCTACTTCGTCGGCGAACGCTACGGCCAGCGACTCATCCGGCTTCCCATTCTGCGCTCACGACGCGAGTCCATTGATCGCACCCTTGACGCCCTGGCCCGCCGGGGCGTGACCTACGTGTTCGTCGGTCGTTTCACCGCGTTCTTGCGCGCCATCATCCCCGGGCTCGCGGGCATGAGTCGCTTGCACTACCGACGTTTCCTCGGGGCCAACGCCGCCGGCGGGCTCCTCTGGGGCGTGCTCTACGCGCTGCTGGGCTACTACGCGGGACACGCCCTTGACTCGATCGAGAAGTACTCGGGCTGGGGAGCTTCCGGACTACTAGTTCTCATCGTCTTCATCTTGGTTGCTCTGCACCTGCGACGTCGTCGACGCGACGCCAAGGACCACGCCCAGTGGCTGCGCGACCACCCGGGCGAACTAACGCAGGACCCGCAGTAGCTCCTCGGGCGCGTTGAGACGCCACTGTCCGGCGTGTTGGACCAGGAGACCGACACTCACGGCGGTGGGTCCGGAACCTCTCAACAACGAACGAACGTAGATCTCGGCGACGTCCATCGTGTCTCGCGCTTTCACGAGATCCTCGGGCGCGAGGTCGAGGGTGGCGACCGCGCTCGACGTAACGATTCGGGGTCCCACGATGTCATCGTGTCGAAGTTCCTCCGTGATGTGTTCGATCTGAGCGTGCGCGAAGCCCGCGCTGGAGAGCGCACTGCGCCGCCACGGCGGGGCACTCGCCTTGAGAAATCCCATCGTGACCAGCTCCTGAGGCTGGGTAAAGACGAGCACCCCCGTGATCTCGTCGCCGAGGTACTCCACAACCCGACGTGCGTGAGCGCTCACGTGGGGAACAACCCAGGGCAACAGCCATGCCTCCTGTCCGAGCCAGGCGGGCCACACCGCGTCCACGAGCGCGATCGTGACGCCCAGACCGATCGAGCGGGCGTGGCGTACGACCTGGCGGTAGCGCGCGAGTGCGGTGTCATCGACCTCGCCCGCGCGCGGTTCGATGCGCGCCCACTCAAGCGTGAGTCGCACGCCGTCAAAGCCCATCTCGGGCACAAACTCGAGAACCGTCTCGTACTCTCGCCAGAGGTCATCGGCCGCGCCCGGTCCGATCTGACGCTTGAGCGCGATGGTCGGTGAGTAGCACGTGGCTGGTCCGCCCGGACCATCGAAGCCCCCCTCAACGGCGTAGCCCTCGAGGGTCACGAACATTTGTGGGCGCTCACTCACGCGGCCAGTTTCGCACGACTCCTCGTGACGACCGTCCGGTAGCGTTTCGAGCGATGCCGAGAAAGAGCGGCAACGTGGAGGAGGTCCCATGGCGGATGAACTGTTGCGCGAGCGACGTGGACACGTCGAACTGCTCACCATCAACCGACCCGATGCGCGAAACGCCATCAACTTGGCGACCGCGACGGCCCTGGACGTCGCGATCAACGAGGCCGAGGCCGACGACGACGTCTGGGTTGTCGTCCTCACCGCAGCTGGTGACAAGGCCTTTAGTGCCGGCATGGACCTCAAGGCCTTTGCGGCTGGTGAGTTTCCGGTCACGCCCCACGGCTTTGGCGGCATCACCCAGCGCGAGTTCACCAAGCCCCTCATCTGTGCGGCGAACGGCTCGGCGCTCGCGGGGGGCTTTGAGATCATGATCAGTTGCGACATGGTGGTTGCGGCCGAGCACGCCAAGTTCGGCATCCCCGAAGCGGCCCGCGGCCTGGTCGCGGGTGGTGGAGGGTTGATTCGCCTCGCCAAGCGCATTCCGCTGGCGATCGCCTACGAGATGGCCCTGACGGCCGAGCCGATCGATGCCGCTCGGGCCCTTGCGCTCGGCCTCGTGAATCACGTCGTGCCCGGTGACCAAGTGCTTGAGGCCGCATTGGATCTCGCCGAACGAGTCGCGAAGAACGCGCCTCTGGCGGTACGTACGTCCAAGGACGTCATGCGTCGTTCACTCGAGATGACCGAAGACGACGCCTGGGCCCTGAACGGC
This sequence comes from uncultured Acidimicrobiaceae bacterium, assembly GCA_963840595.1. Lineage (GTDB taxonomy): Bacteria > Actinomycetota > Acidimicrobiia > Acidimicrobiales > RAAP-2 > RAAP-2. The sequence goes on along the minus strand of CAWIZQ010000002.1, from coordinate 140,717 downwards.
GAGGCCTTTGGCGCGATTGGACGAAGTGCGGACGCTCTGGAAGGTGCAATCGCCTTCGCCGAAAAGCGCTCGCCGAACTGGCAGGGCAAGTAGCGACTAGTGCAGGTGGTAGACGAGGGCGGAGGTCGCGGCCGCGCCCACTACGACGACGGGAAATGGCGCACGCGCCATCAGCAGCGCCGCAGCCACCCCGATTCCCGCGAGGCGATGATCGATCACGACGTGGGTCTTGGTAACCAGACCCTCCGCCATCACCAGCGCACTCAGTAGCGCGATCGGTATCAGCGCGTTGATGCGCTGGAGGCGCGGATGAGCCAGCCAGCCCTCGGGGATGACGTATCCCAGCAGTTTGATCAAAAAGCACAGCGCGCTCGTCGCACCGAGCACGACCCACGACGCCGAGACGCTCACCGCTCGGCCCACCCGAAAACGAAGGCGACCAGTGCACTCGCGATGATGGGAATGCCCGCAGGGAGCCAGGGCGTGACCACGAGGGCAAAGGCCATTGAGGTAAGTGCCACCACGCGAAGGAACGGAGTCGTCAGTCGCGGCCACAGAAGACCGAGGAACGCGGCGGGCACGGCCGCGTCCAGCCCCCACGAGGCGGGGTTGCCCAGCGCTTGGGCGCCCAGTGCACCGATCAACGTGAAGATGTTCCAGAAGAGGAACACGCCCACGCCCGTCCACCAAAAACCCGCGCGCATCGCGTCAACGCCGCGTGGTGACTGGGCCAGGGCCACGTTGGTGGACTCGTCGATCGTGATTTGGGCGGCCGCCACGCGCCGAAAGCCCTTGACTCGCACCACCGGGGACATCTGCAACCCGTAGAGGGTGTTTCGGGTTGAGACCAAGGCAGCCGTCGCTACTGCGCTGGCGACCCCGCCGCCCGCGGCCATGACCCCGACGGCCGCGAACTGGCTCGCCCCGGTAAAAGTCAGAAGGGAAAACAGGCACGTCTGCAGGAGTGAAAACCCGGCCGCGATGCCAGCTGCGCCAAAGGCCACGCCATAGGCGCCCACGGTGAGCGCCACGCTGAGTGCGTCGCGGTACGTCTCTCGTGGCGCCGCATTCATCCGGTAATTCTTGCCGAACCTGATGAGGGCTTCCGCCGACGGCCCTTCACCAAAGCGCACTACTGTTGAATTAGCGCGTCAAAGGAGAAGTCCGTGTTATTTGGAGACGTATTCGGGCCGGACCTCGTGGTTGTGATCATCGTGGTGGCCGTGTTGCTTTTTGGCGGAGCCGCCATTCCCAAGTTGGCCCGCAATCTGGGCAGCGCCAAGTCCGAGTTCGAAAAAGGCCTCAAGGACCCCAAGGGTCCCCAAGAGACCAACACCTCGGACTCAACAGAAACAAAGGCCCCCGAAACCGACAAGTAGTCCCCCGTGGACATCGTCGACTTGTCCGAGCGCCTCTGGCGCGGTGAGGACCTCGGACAGAAAACGAACCCCCTGTTGGGCGCGGTCGGGCACTTGGCCGAGATCACGACTTCGGTGGCGTTCCTCCCGAACTTTGCGAACTGCACGGCGATCTCGACCGACGACGGCCTGGTCATGGTCGACACGGGCTCGCCGCTGACCGCCAAAGACGTCCACGACGAGATACGAACCTGGAGTTCGCTGCCCCTCAACTCCGCCATCTTCTCGCATGGCCACATCGATCACGTCTTTGGGGTCGGGGCCTTCGAAGAAGAGGCGCTGGCCGAGGGATGGCCCACCCCTCGGGTGCTGGCTCACGCTCACCTGCCACGGCGTTTCGATCGCTACATCCTCACCGCGGGCTACAACGAAGTCATCAACCAACGCCAGTTCGCCGCGCCGAACTTGCGCTGGCCCCGTGAGTACCGCTACCCCGACGAGACGTACGAGCTTGAGCTGGACCTGGTCGTCGGTTCGTCGCGGTTTCTCCTTCGCCACGAAAAGGGCGAAACGGATGACGCCACGGTCACGTGGATCCCTGAAGAAAAGGTCTTGTGCTCGGGCGATCTCTTCATCTGGAACAGCCCCAACGCCGGCAACCCCCAGAAGGTTCAGCGCTACCCCTTGGAGTGGGCCCAGGCCCTCCGTCGCATGAGCGAACTGGACGCCGAATACTTGCTGCCAGGCCACGGACTACCGATTTTTGGACACGATCGAATTCGCCAAGCGCTGGATGAGACGGCCGAGTACCTCGAGAGCTTGGTTGAACAGACTCTCGCTCTTATGAACCAAGGCGCGCGTCTGGCCGATGTGCTCGCGAGCGTGCACGTGCCGGCTCACCTCTCAGGCCGACCCTACCTTCAGCCGTACTACGACGAGCCCGAGTTCATCGTTCGCAATATCTGGCGTCTCTACGGTGGGTGGTGGGACGGCAACCCGGCCAACCTTCGCCCCGCGCACGAACGAACCCTTGCCGGGGAGCTCGTCGCTCTGGCCGGTGGCACGAGCGCATTGTGCGCTCGTGCGGAAGCGCTGTTGGAAGATGGCTCTGACGAGGCGCTTCGCCTGGCCGGACACCTGGCGGAGATGGCCTGGCTCACAACCCCTGAGGACCCCGGCGTCCAAACAGTGCGTCGGCGCGTCTTTAGTGAGTTAGCGGCACACGCGACCTCCACGATGTCGCGCGGAGTCTTTCGGTGGGCCGAGCGCGAGACGAAGTCCGAGGAACACTAAGCCACGCGATCGCCATTTTCGCGTGCATTCCTGAGCCCGCCGAGAATCAAGCGGTCATAAATAATGAGTAAGGTTTTCACGTGGAATCACCCGCCCTGCCCCCTCAGGGAGACCCGGCCCGCGCGCGCCGTTGGCGACGCCTCCGACGTCTCGTTGCACTGCCAATAGCCGCCCTCGTCCTCGCCGGATGTAGCGAGATCCCCACAAAAGACGGCATTCCCACCTTCGGAGCGCACCCCGGGGCAACCACGAGTTCGCACTCGGCCTTCGACCTCTGGCAAGGCTTTTCCGTCGGGGCCATCATCATCGGGTTCCTGGTGACGTTCCTCATCGCCTGGTCGGTCATTCGCTATCGGCGTAAGGGCGACCGCATCCCCAAGCAGACCCAATATCACCTGCCACTGGAGTTCGCGTACACGATCGTGCCGATCATGATCGTGCTTGGCCTCTTCGCCGCGACGCTGGTGGTGGAGAACAAGGAAGTGGCCAACCCCAAGACCAGCGTCATCATTGACGTGAACGCCTTTCAGTGGGGCTGGAAGTTCACCTACCCGGGCCACAACGTCGTGGTCGTCGGCCAGACGACCCAGAATCCTGAGATGGTCATGCCCGTGAACGAGAACGTGCACATCAACCTCACCTCGTCGGACGTCATTCACGGCTTCTACGTGCGGGCCTTTAACTTCTCGCGCTACGCCCTACCTGGCGTGCTGAATCAGTTCACGTTCCGCGCCGTCGACACGGGCACCTACGACGGCCAGTGCACCCAGCTCTGCGGCCTCTACCATTCGCTCATGTGGTTCCGTGTGAAGGTCGTCTCGGATAGCGCGTACGCCACGTGGCTCAAGACCAACGCGAACTCCGCCGCTGCAGCCGCGGCCAGTGCGGCGACGAACCAGCAGACCTCCTCCATCGTTCCCACCAAGCCGACCGTAGGAAACAGCTAATGACCGACGTTCTCGATCCTCCCGTTCACGTGCTCGAGCACCACGAGGAGCATCACGACGGCCCCACGGGCATTCTCAAGTGGCTGACCTCCACCGACCACAAGGTGATCGGCCTGTCCTACACGGTGACCTCGGTCGTCATGATGGTGATCGGAGGAAGTTTCGCCGAGCTCATTCGCGCGCAACTCTGGTCGCCGAATGGCCACCTCGTCTCTCTGGCCCAGTTCAACGAGCTCTTCACGATGCACGGCTCGGTGATGATCTACCTCTTCGTTGGGCCCTTCGCGTTTGGCGCACTGGCCAACTTCATCGTGCCGATTCAAATCGGCGCGCCGGACATGGCTTTCCCGCGTCTCAACGCTCTGAGCTACTGGCTGTACCTCATGGGATCCATCACACTGCTGTCTGGGTTCTTCGTGGCCGGGGGCGCGGCCAACTTCGGCTGGGTTGGTTACGCGCCACTGTCGAACTCGGTCAACACGCCCGGAGCCGGCGCGGACCTCTGGATCGCCGGTCTGCTGCTCACGGGATTCTCGGCCATCTTTACGGGCGTCAATCTGACCGCCACGATCTTCTATCTGCGAGCGCCCGGCATGACGCTCTTTCGCATGCCGATCTTCACGTGGAACTTGCTCATCACCGCGATTCTGATCCTGCTCGCCTTCCCGGTGCTCACCGCGGGCCTCATCATGCTCTACTGCGACCGACACTTCGGGACACATATATTTTCCGTCGCCGGAGGCGGCGTGCCCGTGCTGTGGCAGAACATCTTCTGGTTCTGGGGCCATCCGGAGGTCTACATCTTGGCCTTACCGATGTTCGGCATGGTGACCGAGATCATCGCCACCTTCTCGAAGAAGCCGGTATTCGGGTACAAGGGAATGATCTTCGCGACCATCACGATCGGTGCGCTCTCGCTCGGTGTCTGGGCGCACCACATGTTCACCACCGGCACCGTCTTGTTGCCGTTCTTTTCGATCATGAGTCTGCTCATCGCCGTTCCCACCGGCATCAAGATGTTCAACTGGATCGGCACAATGTGGCGAGGGGAAGTCTGGTTTAGTACCGCCATGCTCATGGCCATTGGCTTTCTTTTCACGTTCCTCGTGGGCGGCATCACCGGTATTTACCTCGCCAGCCCACCGCTCGACTTCTTTACCCACGACACCTACTTCGTCGTCGCGCACTTCCACTCGGTGGTGCTCGCACTTCTCATGGGCGCGATGGGAGGCCTCTACTACTGGGGTCCCAAGATCACGGGGTACTTACTTAACGAGAGAATCGGTAAGACCCAGTTCTGGTTCTTGTTCTTGGGCGCGCAGGTCTTCACGTTTCCCGAGTACATCCTGGGTCTGTGGGGCATGCCGCGACGCATCGCCGTGTACCCCAACCACCCGTCGTGGCAGACGCTCAACGACGTCGCCACCATCGGTGCGATCATGATGGGCATCTCGACGATCATCTTCTTCGTCAACGTCGTCTACAGCTGGAAGAAGTACCCCGCCGGGGACAACCCGTGGGACGGCCAGACGTTGGAGTGGTTCACCACCTCTCCCCCGCCGCACCACAACTTCTACCGACTGCCCCAGATCCGCTCGGAGCGTCCGACGTGGGACTACAACCACCCCGAGCACCGCTCGGCTGCCCACGGTCACGTGGCTGAAGGCCTCATTGAAAAGGAGCCCGTCGCGTGAGGATGGAGGCACGACTCCTGTTGGGCCTCGGCACCTTCTTTGGCATCATGATGGTCGTCTACTGGTTCTGGAGCCACGAGAATGCCGGCAGCGTGATGATGTTCGCCGGCATGCTCTTGTGCTTCCTGCCCGGCAGTTACTACTACTTCTGGAGCCGGCGCATGAAGCCGCGCGCCGAAGACGACCCGCACGCGACCCAGGCCTCGGGCGCCGGAGTCGTGGGCACGTTTCCCGGCACGTCGATCTGGCCCTTCACGCTTGGCATGGGCGCCTTCTTCGTCGCCCTCGCGCTCGTCTTTGGCATTTGGTTGTTAGTGCCCGGACTCGGTTTGGTGTTCTGGGCAGTGGTCGGGGGGACGGCAGAAGGTCGTCGGGGTGGTCACCACTAGCGCTTGTCGTATTGTCGCGATCAACAACCTGAGTGTGACACCCGCGCTTCGCATATTGGCCCACGTCAGCGCTCGTAAACTACGTCTGCTGTGCGCAGTAACGCCACGATGAGGGAGGAGTAACGGTGACGGCCCTAGAGAGTTCGACCAAGGTTCAACTCGGAGGAACTCGCGGAGGGCCGAATACTCCCACCGTTCGCCAAGACCGCTGGTGGATCCAGCCGGTGGTCACGGTCTCTATCCTCACCGCCTTCGTGATCTACTCCACCTGGGCGGCGTTCCAGAACAAGAACTACTTCGTCGGCGCCAACCTGAACCGCGACCTGATCAGCCCCTTCTACTCGCCCTGCCTCGGGGGAAGTTGCGTGCCCGGAGCGAAGTTCGCCTTCACGTGGAACGCCTGGACAATCTCGCCCGCCATCTTGATCCTGATCTTCCCATTGGGCTTTCGCCTCACGTGCTACTACTACCGACGCAGCTACTACCGCGCGTTCTGGTGGTCGCCGCCCGCGTGTGCCGTCGCCGACGCACACGGTTCGTACTCGGGCGAGACGCGCTTTCCGCTCATCATGCAGAACGCGCACCGCTACTTCTTCTACTTCGGTCTGATCTTTAACGGTCTGCTCACCTACGACGCGGTCCTCGCGTTCCATCAGCCGGGTATCGGTTGGGGCGTGACCGTGGGCACGATCGTGCTCGTGGTCAACGCCACGTTGCTCTGGCTCTACTCGCTCTCGTGTCACGCGTGTCGCCACCTGTGCGGCGGCCAGGTGAAGAGCTTCAAGAAGCACCCCCTGCGCTACCGGTTCTGGAAGATCGTGACGCCACTCAACGCCAAGCACATGAACTTCGCCTGGGCGTCGCTGGTCTTTGTGGCCGGCACCGACATCTACGTTCGTCTGGTCGCGTCGGGCGCGATCACCGACTACCGACTCTTCTAAGGACGTTTGCGTGAGCGACTACGAACACCACGAGTACGACGTCTTGATCATTGGCGCGGGTGGGGCGGGCCTGCGCGCGGCCATCGAGGCCAAGCAGCGCGGATTGTCGGTCGGCATCGTCACCAAGTCCCTCCTGGGCAAGGCCCACACGGTCATGGCCGAAGGCGGCATGGCCGCGGCCATGGGCAACGTGTACCCCGAGGACAACTGGATGGTGCACTTTCGCGACACCATGCGCGGGGGTAAGTACCTCAACAACTACCGCATGGCCGAGCTCCACGCCAAGGAAGCGCCCGAGCGCGTGTGGGAACTGGAGCAGTGGGGCGCGCTCTTTGACCGCACCAAGGACGGCAAGATTCTCCAGCGTGACTTCGGCGGCCACCGCTACGCGCGACTCGCGCACGTCGGCGACCGTACCGGGCTGGAGTTGATCCGCACGCTGCAGCAAAAAGTCGTCTCCATGGGCACCGACGTCTTCATGGAGTGCAAGGTGCTGCGCCTGGTCCACGACGACCAAGGTCGAATTGCGGGCTGCGTGGGGTACTGGCGCGCCAGCGGGGAGTTCGTGACCTTCCAGGCGAAGACCGTCATCCTGGCCACGGGTGGCGCGGGCAAGTCCTGGAAGTTCACGTCCAACTCCTGGGAGTCCACCGGTGACGGACACGCAATGGCCCTGTGGGCCGGGGCCAACCTGATCGACATGGAGTGCATCCAGTTCCACCCCACCGGCATGGTGTGGCCACTCAGTGTGCGCGGACTTCTGGTGACCGAGAGCGTGCGCGGCGACGGCGGCGTGCTTCGCAACTCCGAGGGCGAACGCTTCATGTTCAACTACGTGCCCGAGATGTTCCGAGCCGAGACGGCCGAAACGGAAGAAGAGGGTGACCGCTGGTACGACGACCACAGCGCCGGACGTCGCCCGCCCGAGCTGCTGCCGCGTGACGAGGTCGCACGCGCCATCAACTCCGAGGTGAAGGCCGGGCGAGGCAGTCCCCATGGCGGGGTCTTCCTCGACATCGCGTCGCGCCGTACACCGGAGTTCATCCGACGCCGTCTGCCCTCGATGTACCACCAGTTCATGGAACTCGCCGGCGTGGACATCACGCGCGAAGCCATGGAGATCGGGCCGACCTGCCACTACATCATGGGCGGGGTGCAGGTGAACGCCGACTCCCAGGAGACCGTCGTCCCCGGTCTCTTCGCCGCCGGCGAAGTGGGAGGAGGCATGCACGGCGCCAACCGGCTGGGCGGCAACTCGCTCTCGGACCTGGTCGTCTTTGGGCGCCGAGCGGGCATCGGGGCCGCCGAGTACATCGAGTCCGGCCAGGCGGCGACCTCCTTCAACCAAGAAGAAGTCACCGCCGCCATTGACGAAGCTCTTGCGCCGTTCTCTCGCGAAGACGGAGAGAACCCCTACACCGTCCAGCACGACCTCCAAGAGATGATGCAGGCGAACGTGGGCATTATCCGCACCGCCAGTGAGCTCGACGAGGCCACCAAGCAGCTCGACGTGTTGAGTGAGCGCGTGCGCCACATCTCGGTCAAGGGAACCCGCGCCTACAACCCGGGCTGGAATCTGGCCACCGATCTGCCGGCCATGATCACGGTGTCCAAAGCGGCCACCCTCGGCGCGACGCTGCGCAAGGAGTCGCGCGGTGGCCACACCCGCTCGGACTATCCCGCCGCCGATCCCGAGTACGGCAAGATCAACTTCGCCCAGTCCACCAGCAACGGACAGTGGGATGGCGAGATCAACGTCGTCGAGTCGCCCATCTTGATCTTGCCCGACGAGCTCAAGGCTCTCCTCGAGGAGGCGAAGTAATGGCCGAGATCACGATGCGAGTGTGGCGCGGCGACGCGAGTGGCGGGGACTTCACGAACTACACCCTCGAGCAGAACGAGGGTGAGGTTGTTCTCGACGTCATTCACCGCATTCAAGCGACCGAGGCGCCCGACCTCGCGTGCCGCTGGAACTGCAAGGCGGGCAAATGTGGCTCGTGTTCGGCCGAGATCAACGGCAAGCCGCGGCTTATGTGCATGACGCGCATGGACGCTCTGCCCGAAGGCCCCGTCACCGTCACGCCCATGAAGACGTTTCCCATCATCCGCGACCTGGTGACCGACGTCTCGTTCAACTACGTCCAGGCGGCCAAGGTGCCGGCCCTCTTGCCGCCGCCGATGCCCGAGGGCGGATACCGGATGTACCAAGAGGACGTCGCGCGCGGCCAAGAGTTCCGCAAGTGCATCGAGTGCTTCATGTGCCAAGACGTCTGTCACGTGATCCGCGACCACGAAGAGAATAAGACCAACTACGCCGGGCCGCGCTTCTTCATCCGCTACGCCGAACTCGAGATGCACCCCCTCGACACCAATGACCGCCGCGACCTCATCCGCGAGGACATGGGACTGGGGTACTGCAACATCACCAAGTGCTGCACCGAGGTCTGCCCCGAGCACATCAAGATCACCGACAACGCGATCATCCCGCTCAAGGAGCGCGTCGTGGATGCGCACTACGACCCCATCGCGTGGCTCGGCCGTACGATTCGCCGCAAGCCCAAGAAGACGGCCCAACAGGCTGACGTGCAGCCCGCGCCCTAGTGAGCGAGTTTCTCTCCGAAGCGTGGTTCGCCGCCTTGAGCGACACGCTCCGGAGAGCGGGGCCTCCCCCCGCGGATGACGCCGTGGAGGGTTTGCGCTACGTCGTCGAGCTGATCGATGCGCCGTCGTCTCTGCCCCAGGCGATCACCTTCGCGGTCGATCCCGATGGCGTCAGCGTGCGCGCGGGCGTACACGATGACGCCGACGCCCTCATTGCGATCGACTACGACGACGCCAAAGCGCTGGCCAACGGTTCGCTCACCGCCGCGCACGCCGTGCGTGACGGGCGACTCAAGATCCGTGGCGACGTCCACGGTCTGGTGCCGCTGCTCGAGTGGCTGCTCGGCGCCCGCGCCGACGGATAACCGCCACTCTCGATCGGGCTCGACCCGCCACACAACGAATCGCGCCGCCCGTCGCTTTCACGACGGGCGGCGCGATGAGTAACTCGTGGCGCTAGGCGTCGCGCTTCGTCATCTGTGCGCCCGCAATAGCTAGCAGCACCGCGGTGTAGCCCGCCATCACCGCCAGACCGACCCACGGGGAAAACACGAACGACGGTTGGGGGCCATGCGACAGCACCTGAATCCCGATACGCGAGGGAAGGAACCTCTCGATGTCGTTGTGAATCGAGTTCGGCAGCGCCTGCAGCACGGTCGGGAGCACGAGCAAGATACCGACGAACGTGCTGATCGCACCCGCCGTGTGTCGAATCAACGTGGCGATGGCGAGTGCGAAGAGTCCAACGAGGAAAAGGAAGATGCCTGTTCCTAGAATTTCGCGCAACGCGCCCGGCGTCGACAACGTCGCGTGGATCGCCGGCGCCGAGAGCAGAGCCTGCCCTACGAAAAACGACAGGAAGGCCGTTACCATCGACACGACGAGCGCCACGAAACCAAAGACGCTCGCTTTGGCGACGAGCACCCCGGGGCGACGAGGCGTCGCCGACAGAGTGGCGCGGATCGTTCCAGTCCCGTATTCGGCGCTCATCACCAGGACGCCGAGGACGCCGATGATAAGTTGAGCGACGAACACACCGGTCAAGCTCAAGCTCGTCGGATCAAAGCCGAAGTGGTTGGTTGTGTTCCAGTGCGAACGGGTCTCCGCGGCGGCCAGGGCGCTGACGCCGATTCCGATCACGATCGTGAGCCCGAGGGTCCATATGGTCGAACGAACGCTCACGAGTTTCGTCCACTCCGAACGCATCTGGTCGAGAATCGAGTACCGGCCCGGCGGTAGTTGCTTGTGCGGGCCAAGCCCCGTGGGACTGGTCATCGTGGTGCTCATTGTTCCATCTCCTTTAGTGCGTTCGCGATGTGGGCGTTGGTGCCGCGGTATTCGATACTGCTCTCGGTGAGTTCCATGAAGGCCTCTTCGAGGGACTCCGTCTGGGGGGTCAGTTCGTAGAGAATCACCGAAAGTCGCGAGGCGAGTTCGCCAATCTCTTTGTTGTCCTTCCCGCGCACCGTCAATGTTCCATCGTCTTCGACGCTGGTCGTCGCGCCTTCTTTCTCCAGGGCTCCACGCAGGGTGGCGACGTCGGGGGACGCGACGCGCACGGACTGGCGCGAACTCTGCGCGAGAAGTTCATCGATGGCCACCTGGACGATGAGGCGGCCTTTGCCGATGATGACGACTTCGTCGGCCGTCAGGGCCATCTCACTCATGAGGTGGCTCGAGACGAACACCGTGCGCCCTTCCTTGGCCAGGCTCCGTAGGAACGTGCGCACCCAGCGAATACCGTCAGGGTCCAGGCCGTTCACGGGCTCGTCAAAGAGCAGCACCTCCGGGTCGCCCAGCATCGCGGCGGCGATACCGAGTCGCTGGCCCATGCCCAGTGAGAACTTGCCGGCACGGCGATTCGCCACGTCAGTCAGTCCCACGACCTCGAGCACCTCGTCGACGCGTCGACGGTCGATGCGATTTGCCTGAGCGAGCATCAACAGGTGGTTGCGGGCGCTTCGTCCGGGATGAATGGCCTTGGCTTCGAGCAGCGCACCGACTTCGTGCATCGGCCAGGGCAGATCGTGGAAGTAGCGCCCATTGACGGTCGCGCTACCGGCGTTCGGCAGATCGAGCCCCATGATCATCCTCATGGTCGTCGACTTGCCCGAACCATTCGGACCGAGAAAGCCCGTCACGACACCGGGTCGCACTTCGAAACTGAGTTGGTCAACGGCGAGTTTGTCACCGTAGTGCTTCGTAAGTCCCTTTGCCTCAATCACAGCGAGTCCCTACCTTTGGTGTCGACGTTTTCGACGTGTCCCAGTTTGACGTCGCCGAGTGTGGAAAATCGTCGGCTAAACGAGGGTTTCTCGCGTACGCATAACGATGTAGGCGACGTGTCGCACGACCGGTGACGTACATCTAGCGATGTAGTGCGGGCGCGACTCAGGGGCGACGATTGGCGAACGAATGGTGGGTAGCGTCAAGTAGGTGACGTCCATGGAACCACCGAGGGAGAATCTTCGCCCTCCGTTGTTGCACCGCATCACGCAGCACCAACTTCAGGTGGTGGACTACGTCATCGCCGCCGTGCTTGTCTTCTTGTCGGCGGTTCACGGCCGCCGCGTGGCGCTGGAGCCCCACCCCGGCCAGGGCAGCGTCGGCGGCCCGGTTGCCCTCTCGGGGAATCTCGGCGTCGTCATCGGCGTCGCACTGTTCAGCGGCGCGGGCATCGCCCTGCGACGTCGCTATCCCCTGGTGGCCTTGACGCTGCTCACTGCGGCGACCGCGGTGGCCATCGTCACGGGTGAGTCCTACTTCGCTGCGCCCTTCATCGTCTTTCCCGTGTACCAAGTGGCCTCCCAATATGAGCGGCGTCGCTCGCTCGCCGCGCTGGTCGCCACGTGCGTGGTGGTGCTGGTCGCGATGCTCATTTCCGTGGATTACCAGACGACCAACGGGATCGGATCCCTCGCGGTCCTGGCGTCGGTGGCCGCGTGGTTCGTCGGCGACAGCGTGCGCGTTCGACGCACCTACGTCGCAGGACTCGCCGACCAAGCGGCCCAGCGTCAACGAGAAGTTCTGGAGCGCGCCCAACGCTCCGTCGCTGAAGAGCGTCTGCAAATTGCGCGGGAACTGCACGACGTGGTCGCGCACAGCTTGAGCGTCATCGCCGTACAGTCGGGCGTCGGACGTCACGTGATTGATGAACACCCCGCGCAAGCGAAGAAGGCGCTGGCCGCGGTCGAAGAAACGAGCCGTACCGCGCTCGACGAGCTGCGTCGCATGTTGGGCGTGTTGCGCCACGACGATCAGCGCCCCGCGACGCTACGCCCGGCACCCGGTGTGGGCTCGCTCGACCAACTCGTGGAGCAAGTTCGCGCCGCCGGGGTGGACGTGGACCTCGCGGTCAACACATCGCTGGTGTCGGGACTCTCGGCGACCGCAGACCTCGCGATCTACCGCATTGCCCAAGAGGCGCTCACCAACGTCGTCAAGCACACGGGACATGCGTCGGTACGCGTCGAACTGCGCGACGAGCCCGGCGTCCTCGTCCTCGAAGTCCTCGACGATGGCGGCGACGTCGTGGCGTACCCCCAACCACCCGAGGACGCCAACGCCCACCACGGCATCGTGGGCATGCGCGAGCGAGTCGCGCTCTTCGCGGGTTCGCTGGAGGCGGCCCCACGACCAGAGGGTGGGTTCCGCGTCCTGGCGAGACTTCCTGCCGCCGCGCTCGGGCCGTCATGACGAGCGTCCTCGTGGTGGACGATCAGACGTTGGTGCGCGCGGGCTTTTGTTTCTTGGTCGACGCGTCGCCCGATCTCGAGGTAGTGGGCGAAGCGGCCGACGGTCGCCAGGCTGTGGCGGTGGCCAAGCAGACTCACCCCGACGTGGTCCTGATGGACATTCGCATGCCTCACCTCGACGGCATCGAAGCCACTCGACAGATCTTGAGCGATCCGGGGGCCGGGCACACTCGCGTCCTGATTCTCACGACGTTCGATCTGGACGAGTACGTGTACGCGGCCCTACGGGCGGGCGCGAGTGGTTTTCTGCTCAAGGACTCACCTCCCGAAGACCTGCTCGACGCCATCCGGGTTATCGCGGCCGGCAACGCACTGCTCGCGCCCAGCGTGACGAGAACACTGATCGAAGAGTTCGCCAAACAGGCGGTCCCCAGCATCGTCGACGATCGCCTGCTCGAGCTCATTACCCCGCGCGAGCGCGAAGTGCTGGGCTGCATTGCCCGAGGTCGCTCGAACAGCGAGATCGCCGAGGAGTTGCACATGAGCGCCGCCACCGCAAAAACCCACGTAAGCCGACTCCTCGCCAAACTAGGGGCCAGAGATCGAGCTCAATTGGTCGTCATCGCCTACGAAACGGGTCTCGCCCAGTCGACGTAGTAGCAGTCAGTTGGGAGCGTCTAAACGAGACCGAGACCGCGCACCTCGTCGCGCTCGCCGACCAGCTCATCGGTCGTGATCGCAATGCGCTCCTTGGCGAAGTCGTTGAGCTCGAAGCCTTCCTTCACCTTCCACGACCCCGCGCCGTCCGAGAGAACCGGGAATCCGAAAGTGAGACCTTCGGGCACGCCGTACTCGCCGTGGCTGGTCACCGCCACCGACGCGCAGTCGTCACCCGGCGTTGCGCTCACCAGACTGCGCACCGTGTCGATCGCAGCGTTCGCGGCCGACGCGGCCGAGGAGAGCCCGCGCGCCTCGATGATCGCCGCCCCGCGCTTCTGGACGGTCGTGATGAACTCGCCTTCGAGCCACTTCTGGTCATGAATGACGTCGGTGGTCTTCTTTCCGCCGATCGTCGAGTTGGCGAAATCGGGAAACTGGGTGGCCGAGTGGTTGCCCCAGATGGCGAGGTTCTTCACCTCCGCGACCGGTCGTCCGGCAGTGTGAGCCAGTTGGGCCACTGCACGGTTCTGGTCGAGGCGTGTCATAGCGAACCAGCGATCTTCGGGCACCTCGCGCGCGTTGGATCTCGCGATGAGACAGTTCGTGTTGCACGGGTTACCGACGACGAGCACGCGCACATCGCTCGCCGCATATCCAGCGATCGCCCGGCCCTGAGGCTGGAAGATCCCCCCGTTGATGCCGAGCAGGTCGCTGCGCTCCATGCCCGCCTTGCGGGGTATCGAACCCACGAGCAGGGCCCAGTTCGTCCCATCGAAAGCGAAGTTCAGGTCACTGGTCGCTTCGATACTCGCGAGCATCGGAAAGGCGCAGTCGTCGAGTTCCATCACGACCCCGTGGAGCGCCTGCATGGCTGGCTCGATCTCGAGCAGGCGCAGGGCGACGGGCACGTTCGGTCCAAAGAGGTCGCCCGAGGCGATACGAAACAGCAGGCTGTAACCGATCTGACCGGCGGCGCCGGTCACGGTGACGTTGACGGGGGTGGTCATGACTCTCCTTAGGGAATTAGAGGCGATCGACGATGGCGGCGGCGAACTCCGAGCACTTGACCTCGGTCGCGCCGTCCATAAGACGCGCGAAGTCGTAGGTCACAATCTTGTCGGCGATCGTCGCCTCAAGCGCGGTGACGATGTCGTTGGCCGCGTCCTGCCAGCCCAGGTGCTCGAACATCAACACACCCGAGAGCAGAACCGAGCCGGGGTTGACTTTGTCGAGACCGGCGTACTTCGGTGCGGTGCCGTGCGTTGCTTCGAAGATCCCGTGTCCGGTGATGTAGTTGATGTTGGCGCCGGGCGCGATGCCGATGCCGCCCACTTGGGCCGCAAGAGCATCTGAGAGGTAGTCACCGTTGAGATTCATCGTCGCGATGACGTCGAACTCAGTCGCTCGGGTGAGGGCTTGCTGAAACGCGATGTCGGCGATGACATCCTTGACGAGCAGTTTGTCGCCGGGCTTACCGTCACAGTCGTCCCAGCCCACGGCGACGTCGGCGAACTCATCGCGCACCAACTCATAGCCCCACTTGCGAAACGCCCCCTCGGTGAACTTCTGGATGTTGCCCTTGTGCACCAGGGTCACCGAAGAACGGTTGTGAGAGAGGGCGTAGTTGATCGCCGCGCGAATGAGGCGCTCGGAGCCGAACTTCGAGATCGGCTTGATGCCGATGCCACTCATCTCGCGGATGTCCCAGCCGAAGGCGTCGTGCAGAAACGAGCGCAACTGCTCGGCCTGCTCGCTGCCCGCTTCGACCTCGAGACCGGCATAGACGTCCTCGGTGTTCTCGCGGAAGATGACCATGTCGACTAGTTCGGGGTGCAGGACGGGCGAAGGAACCCCCTGAAACCAACGCACGGGTCGAAGGCACACGTAAAGGTCAAGGATCTGGCGAAGCGCGACGTTCAGCGAACGAAACCCGCCACCGATCGGCGTGGTGAGCGGACCCTTGATGCCAATGAGGTACTCGCGAAAGACGGTGATCGTCTCTTCGGGTAGCCAGTCGCCGGTCTCGTCGAAGGCCTTTTGGCCGGCGAGAACTTCCTTCCATTCGATCGTCTTGCCGTACTTCTTGGCGGCCGCATCCAGGACCAACTTCGCGGCGGGCCAGATGTCGACTCCGGTGCCGTCGCCCTCAATAAAGGGGATTATGGGGTTGTCCGAGACGTCCAGTCGGCCGTCGGCACTCATCGTTATCTTGTCTGGCATACGACCATCCTATGGATATTTCTCAGGGCCACTTTTGGCCGCAAGGTCTCCTCAGACGAAGAGCGCTTGGTGGATTTCCTGGGTCGCGGTGGAGCGATTCAAGGTGTAAAAGTGCAGACCGGGTACCCCCGCGTCGAGTAGTTCCAGGCACAGTTCGGTTGCCGCGCGCACCCCCTCGTCGCGTACGGCACTGGCTCCTCCTCGCGCGTCGGCACTCTCCAGGCGCGCCACGAGCGCAGCCGGAACGGCCGCCCCCATGGTCGCCATGCGCTTCACGCCGTGCAGGGTGGTGACGGGCATGATGCCGGGCAGAATCGGCTTCTCCACACCAAGTTCGCCGAGTTCGTCGACCAACTCCGTGTACTCGTGCGCCTCAAAGAAGAACTGAGTGACGGCAAAGTCGGCCAACTCCAGTTTGCGAGCCAAGTGCCGGCGATCTGATGCCCGATCGGTTGAGCGCGGGTGACCCTGAGGATGCGCTCCCACGCCAATGCAGAAGTCTCCGATCTCACGCACCAGCTCCACCAGGTCCAACGCGTATTCGAACTCGGAACTGTCTAGCGAGCCATCGGTGGGCAGGTCACCGCCCAGGGCCATCACGTTCACCACACCCGCGTCGAGATAGTTCTTTAAGAGATCGCGCATCTCGTCGCGACGGTGACCGACACAGATCAGGTGCGCCATCGCGGTGATGCGCCCCGCCGACTGGATCTGGGTCACCAACTCGTAGGTGCGCCGGCGCGACTCGCGACCTCCCCGATAGGTCACCGACACGAAGGAGGGCTCGAGGGTCGCCAACGCACTAAGGGTCCGCTCCAGCACGACGCTCTCGTCGTCGGATTTGGGCGGGAAGAACTCGAAGGAACGGGTCCGACCTTGCGTCATCAGGTCCAAGACCCGTGAGGAACTACTACGCACGACCGAAATCGTCCTCGAGCCGTTCGATGTCGTCTTCACCGAAGTACGTACCGGTCTGAACTTCGATGAACACGACCGGGGTCGTCCCTCGGTTCTCGCAACGGTGCGCCTGTCCCAGACCGACGTCGATGCTCGCGCCGGCCGGCACCTCGTACTCGACGCCATCGAGGGTCACCGTGGCCGTGCCGGTCACCACAAACCAGTGCTCAGAGCGCTTCTGGTGCCGCTGATAACTGAGGCGCTTGCCCGGCTCGACGATGAGGCGCTTGATCTTGTGATCGGCAAAGTCTTCGTCGAGCACGGTGAAGGACCCCCAGGGCCGCTCGTCTCTCTCGCGCCCGTGTTCGTCTTGAAGTGTCATGACGCCCTTTCGGCAGCCACCACGGCGTTGTTCAACAGCATGGCACGGGTCATCGGGCCGACGCCACCCAGGCGCGGCGTGATCCAGCCCGCAACGTCGCTGACGTCATCGGCGATATCGCTGAGCAGTTTTCGGCCTTCGAATGTCGTTCCGGCTCCCACCACGGCAGCTCCCGGCTTGACCATGTCGCGCGTGACCAGTCCCGCACGACCGGCCGCCGAAACGACGATGTCGGCGCTGCGCACAATCTCGGCGAAATGCTCCACGCCAGTGTGCACCACGCTCACCGCGGCGTTGCAGTGGGGACGGCGCATCGCGAGCAAGAGCGCGAGAGGTCGGCCGATTGTGAGACCTCGACCGATCACCACGACGTGTTGGCCCTCGACGGGCACGTCGTAGGCGGCAAGGAGTTCCACGATGCCGTTGGGCGTGCACGGCAGAGGGCCGGGAGATCCCATCACCAGGCGACCGAGGTTCGTCGGGTGTAGGCCATCGACATCCTTTTCGGGGTTCACCCGCAGCAGCACCTCTTCGTCGTTGACGCCATCGGGAAGTGGCAGTTGCACGAGGATCGAGTGAATGCGATCGTCGGCGTTGAAGCGATCGACGATCTCTTCGATCTCGTGTTGGGACGCGTCGGCGCCTAAGTGTTCGTCGAAGGAACGGATGCCAATCTCGGCGCATTCTTCGATCTTCATCGCCACGTAACGCACGCTGGAGGGGTCGCCTCCCACGAGAATTGTGCCCAGTCCGGGGGTGCGTCCCGCGCCGAGGAGTCGTTGGACGCGCTCGGCCAGTTGCATCTTGATGCGGGCGGCCACGGCTTCACCATCGAGTAGTCGAGCTGTCATGTGTCTCCTAGTGCCGAAAGTGGCGCTCACCAGTGAGCATCATCACGATGCCCGCGCGGTTGGCCGCGTCGATGACGTCCTGATCGCGGACCGATCCGCCGGGCTGGACGACCGACGTCACGCCCGCGTTCGTTAGTGACTCCAGTCCGTCGGCGAAGGGAAAGAACGCGTCGGATGCGGCGGCCCCACCCCGGGCCCGTTCACCGGCCTTCTGCACGGCGATATCGGAGGCGACAACTCGCGACTGCTGTCCCGCGGCGATACCCACTGCCACGCCGTCGCGGGCGATCACAATCGCGTTCGAGGTCGTGCGCGCACACACGCGCCAGGCGACCACCAGGTCGCGGAGCTGCTGGTCTGTGGGCGCAACGTCGGTGACGCACCGCCACTCGCTGGCGGGAACGAGTATCTCGTCGGCGTTCTGCACGAGCGCCAGCGCGCCGAAGGTTCGTATTGAAAGGCCGAGCGGTTCGGGCGCGGGGGCACTCAAGACTCGAGTGGCCTTGCGTCGAGCAACCAACGTTGCGACAGCCTCGTCCGAAAATCCCGCGGCGATAATGACGTCGGCCTGGGGACCGGCGGCGATCAGGGTAGCCACGTCGTGGTCGACGAATCCGCCCAGGGCGATGACACCCCCGAACGCACTCAACGGGTCGGCCGCCAGCGCCAGTTCAAACGCCTCGCCCAAGGTCCCGGCGAGAGCCGCGCCCGCGGCGTTGGCGTGCTTGATGATGGCCACCACCTCACGGCCGGGCGTGTCGTGATCGAGTTCGTGCACGAGGCGCCACGCCGCGTCGGCGTCAAAGAAGTTGAGATAGGACAGAGCGGTACCCGCGTGCTTGGTGACGCTGTCCCACCACGAGTCGTGTCCGGCGAGTCGGTAACGAGCGGCGACTTGGTGAGGATTCTCGCCATACTTGGTCACTTCGCCACGGTCGAGCGTCACGCGAAGTGTCGGGGGTAACGAGTTGACAGTGGACTCACCCGCGACTGATTCGGACTCGAACCAGTTCGCAATCTGGGCGTCGTAGTCGGCGGTGTGCGCGAAGGCGACCGCCGCCAGATTGTGGCGCGTCTCTTCGGTGACTCGCCCGTGCTCTTTGATCTCTGAGAGCACCAACTCATACTGCAAGGGACTCGTGACGACCGCGACGTGGCGGTAGTTCTTTGCCGCCGCGCGAACCATCGTCGGACCTCCCACATCGATCAACTCGATGGAGGGATTGGTCGAGAACGGATAGAGGTTGCACACCACAAGGTCAAAGGGGGCGATTCCGTGCTCCTCCAGCGCCGCGCGGTGCACGGGCTTGTCGAGGTCCGCCAGAATCGCCGCGTGAATGTTCGGGTGCAACGTCTTGACTCGGCCATCGAGCATCTCAGGAAAACCGGTAACCACTTCGACGTCGACGTGCTCGATGCCCGCTTCACTGAGGGCGACCGCTGTACCCCCCGAAGCGACCAGGTCCACTCCCGCGGCGCGCAACGAGTCGGCAAAATCGACCAGGCCCGTCTTATCCCACACGCTCAATAGTGCGCGCATCTACCTCTCCTCGTGCGTGGCGGCACTCGCGGGCTCGTGACCTTGGGCGAGTGACGCCATCACCCTAGCGATGACCTCGGGGTAGAGCGATCGCTCCACCTCCTTGATGCGCTCGTGCAGCGACGCTTCGTCGTCATCGGGATAGACCGGCACTCGTCGCTGCGCGAGGATCGGTCCGTCGTCGAGCTCCTCGGTCGCGACGTGCACCGTACACCCCGACTCGCTCACCCCCGCCGCCAGCGTGGCCGCGACCGCGTGCCAGCCCTTGAAGTCCGGCAGCAGACTCGGGTGGGTGTTCAGCACCCGACCGGGAAACGCGCGGTGAAACGAGGCGGTCACGATGGTGCCGAACCCGGCCATCGCCACGAGATCGACACCCGCGTCCGACAGGACGCGGGCCAGTTCGACGCTGTACGCCTCGCGGTCAAAGTTCTTTGTAAAGCCACCAAAGAGCGCGCGATCAACGAGTCGTGCGTCGTAGCCCGCGCTGCGTGCCACCTCGAAGGCCCGACACGGTCGGTCCGATACCACGAGGGCGATGTCGAGCCCACTTTGCATCATGGCCTCAAGAATGGTGCCCGAACCCGACACCAGGACACCGAGTCGAACTGGGGCCAACTAGAGCGCCTTGACGATGTCGACCATCCGCAGGCCGGCCTCAGTGGGGTTGGCACACACGTACACCCCCGCGTCGGCGAGGGCGTCCATCTTGGCCTGGGCCGTGCCCTTGGATCCCGAGATGATGGCGCCCGCGTGGCCCATCTTGCGCCCCGGGGGTGCGGTGACGCCGGCGATATAGGCGACGACGGGCTTGGTCATGTTGTGCTTGATCCACTCTGCGGCGCGCTCCTCTTCCGAGCCGCCGATCTCGCCGATCATCATCACGGCCCTGGTCTCCGGGTCGTCCTGGAACGCCGCGAGACAGTCGATGAAGTTGGTACCAGGTACCGGGTCGCCGCCGATGCCCACACAGGTCGTCTGGCCAATGCCCTGTTGACTCAGTTCGTGCAATGCCTGATAGGTCAACGTGCCCGAGCGCGAGACGATACCGACGGGACCACCGGGTAATGCGATGTCACCTGAGGTGATGCCGATGTTGCACTTGCCGGGGCTGATGACGCCCGGGCAGTTCGGCCCGAGGAGACGCACGCCGGGAAAGTCTTCGACGAGTCGGTTATAGGTCACGGCTTCGTCCTGGGCGGGAATGCCCTCGGTGATACAGACGATGAACGTCACCCCGCCCTCGGCTGCTTCGATAATGGCGTCGGAGGCGAATTTCGGGGGCACGCTTACAAAGGACGCCGTCGCACCGGTAGCGGCCACGGCCTCTTTCACCGTGTCGTAGACCGGTATGCCGTCGACGTCGGTACCGCCCTTGCCGGGGGTGACTCCCGCGACGATCTTCGTGCCGTAGTCACGATTGCGCACTCCGTGAAAGCGACCCTGCCCTCCCGTGAGGCCCTGGACGATGACCTTGGTGTTTTCGTCAACAAAGATGCTCATGGTTCCTACTTCGCTAGGGCGACAGCGCGGCGCGCGGCGTCGATCATCGTGGGCTCGGTGATGAGGTGATCGTTGAGATGCTCAGCGAGGATCGCGCGGCCCTCCACGGCGTTGGTGCCATCCAGGCGCAGCACGATCGGTGACGTGATCGTGACGCGCCCCAGGGCTTCGAGCACGCCCTTGGCGACCTCGTCGACGCGAGTGATGCCGCCAAAGATGTTGACGAAAATGGACTTCACCTTGGGGTCGGCGTTGATGACCTCAAGGGCGGCGGCCATCACGTCGGCGTTGGCCCCGCCACCGATGTCGAGAAAGTTCGCGGCCGTTCCGCCGACTTGATTGACCACGTCGAGCGTCGACATGGCGAGGCCCGCACCGTTGGCGATGATGCCGACCGTGCCGTCTAGCCCGATATAGTTCAGGCCCCGCTCTTTGGCCATCTTCTCGCGCGGGTCTTCGAACTCGTCCGCACGAAACTCCTCCCACTCGGGGTGGCGGTAGGAGGCATTCTCGTCCAGTGTGACTTTGGCGTCGAGGGCGTGGACCGTGCCCTCGGGGGTGAGAATGAGCGGATTGATCTCCGCGAGATCACAGTCGCCCTGCGTGTAGCAGTCATAGAGCTTGACCAAGAGTTCGGCCGCCTGTTCACGTGCCGCGTCGTCTAACTGTGCTTCGGCGACCCAGCGACGCGCGGTCTCAAGGTCGAGTCCGCGCACTGGATCGATCGAGATCATGGCGATCGCGTCGGGGTTCTCCTCGGCGACGATCTCAATCTCGACGCCGCCCTGTGCGCTCAGCATTCCGAGGTGCGTCTTGTTGGGACGGTCCAACGTGAAAGACGCGTAGTACTCCTTGTCGATATCACTGGCGTGCTCGACCCAGAGGCGGTGCACCACGTGGCCCTTGATGTCCAAGCCCAAAATTTTGCCGGCGTGCAGTCGCACCTCGTCGACGTTCGAGGCGAGTTTGACGCCGCCGGCCTTGCCCCGTCCGCCGACTTTGACCTGGGCCTTGACGACCACGGGGTACCCCACGCGCTCGGCTACCGCGATGGCCTCCTCGACGGTGTCAGCGACCCCACCAGGCGAGACGGCGATGCCGTAGCGCGCAAAGTACTGCTTGCCTTGGTACTCAAACAGGTCCATTCACGTCTTCTTTCGTTGCTGTCAGGGGGGTCAGATTCGAGGGTCGGCGCGCCGGGCGGCCGACGACTAGCCAGGAACCAGTCTCGATCGATTCGTATCGCGGGGCGAAACCATGCGCGCCAGTCGCTTCATCAGTTCCAGCATAGATGGCGCGCGGACACCGACTTTTTTGTTCACCTGTTAGGAATTAACCGTGCATTCGCGCGTCCCCTTCCAGAGCGTGGTCGTGCTCGCGGGCAGTTCGGACATCGCGCGAGCCATCACCAAGAAGCTCTGCACCACGGGCACCCACACCGTCGTACTCGCCGGACGGAACCCCACTCTGCTCGACCAAGCGGCCCACGAAGCCCGTGAGTACGGTGCGACCGCGACCGACACCGTGCTGTTTGACGCCGAAGAACCTAATCTCGCCGCGGCCGTCGTCGCCGAAGCCTTCGAGAAGTGCGGCGGTCCAGTGGACCTCGTCGTGGTGGCGGTGGGCACCGTGGGCAACCAGATCGACGACGAGAACGACGCCGTGGGCTCCGCCCGGATGATCACGGTGAATGAGACCTGGCCGGTCGCGGCGTTGGCCGAAGTGCGTCGCCGGCTGGTGGCTCAGGGCCACGGACGAATCCTCGTTCTCTCCTCGGCCGCCGCCGTGCGAGTGCGCCGCGTGAGCTACCTGTATTCAGGCGCCAAGGCAGGGCTGGACCGACTGTGCGTGGGCCTCGCCGAGTCCCTGGAGGGCACCGGGGTGCGACTCCAACTTCTCCGCCCCGCTGCGGTACGAACTCGCATGTCGCTCGGCCTCGCGCCTACGCCCTTCACGACCGGCGCCAACGAAGTCGCCGACAACGCGCTTCGCGGGCTGAACACCGATCAACTCGTGATCTGGAGCCCACCCATCCTTCGCTACGTGTTCGTTCTGGTGCGACTCATGCCGCCCACACTCTGGCGACACCTCGCCAATCGCTAGTTAGGCTCCGTGGACAACGAGCGTGAAGTGAGGCTGCCCGGAGGCAGGCTCACCGTCGTGACGCGAATCGGGGACACGGTTCATCGCGCTCGGCGACCCTGGAGCGACGAGGTCCAACGCCTCCTTGCTCACGTGCGCGAGCGAGGTTTTCTACTCGTTCCCGAGCCACTCGGCTTCGACGATCAAGGACGTGAGGTTCTCAGGTATATCGAGGGAGACACCTCGGCCACGGTGTCACCGTGGCCCGGTCCACTCTGGAGCGATGAGTTGTTGGTGGACGTCGGTCGGTCGATGGCTGCCTATCACCGGGCGGTGTCGGACTTCGTTCCTTCGGCGTCGGCGTCCTGGCAGTATCGGCCACGCCCGCTTGAGCCCGGCGAGATCATTTGCCACCATGACTTTGCCCCCTACAACGCGGTCTCTCGAGGCGGGCACCTGTTCGGAATCGTCGACTGGGAGGGCGCGGGTCCCGGGACGGTCCACGAGGAGATCGCGTTCCTGGCGTGGCAGTGGGTACCGTTGCACGCCCCCGAGCTACCGCGACGAGACGGCAGCGATCCAGGCGTCGATCCGACGAAGCGACTGCGTCTTCTCCTGGACAGTTATGGATACGAAGGTCGCGAAGGCCTGATCGAGGCGGTCATCGAACGGATCGAGATTTCTCGTTCGGGTATCGAAGACCGGGCCGCGAATGGTGACGCTCCCTACGTGGCACTGCGTGAGGAGGGGTACACACGAGAGATGGCCGCGCTGATCACACATCTCGAACGCACCGGCCAAACTCTGCAGGCCTGCATCGAGTAGGTGGACCTACGGGCGGTGCAACGGGGTCATCGCGAGCACCAGGTGCTTGGTGCCGTGCTCGTCGAAGTCCACGGTGGCTCGTGAGCGAGCACCTTCTCCTTCGAGTCGCGTCACCACACCCGGTCCGTATCGATCGTGCACGACGCGCTCGCCGATCACAAGACCGAGTTTCTCGGCGCCGGTCGAGCGCACTGGTGGCGCGGCACCCGTTCCGAAGGCCCGGCCCTCGGTGAAGTCCGTCGCGCGACCAACGAATCCCTCGTCGTCGTAGGAGATGGTTGAGCGCCGCGTCGGCAGCGAGGCCGAGATGTCGGTGATGAGCTCGCTCGGCACCTCCTGGAGAAAGCGGCTCGCGATGGACTCGACGCGGTGACCCCACATGGCCCGCGACCAGGCGTGCGAAAGGCTCAAGTGGCGCATCGCGCGAGTCACGCCCACGTAAAAGAGCCGACGTTCCTCTTCGAGCTCGTCGTCGTCGACCAACGCGCGACGATGGGGAAACACCGTCTCTTCGAGGCCCGTCACGATAACCGCCGGATACTCCAGACCCTTGGCGACGTGCAGGGTCATCATCGAGATCGCGCCTTCACCACTGTCGAGTTGATCGGCGTCCGAGACGAGTGAGACCCGCTCGACGAACTCGAGCAGGGAGTCGTACTGGGCGGCAGCAGAGGCGAGTTCGCCGAGGTTCTCCAAGCGCGAGTACGCCTCGTCGGTGTTCTCGGCGCGTAGCGCGTCGCCGATCCCCGACTCGCGCACAATGGCATCGATCATCTCACGCGGGCTGAGGTCGTTCGAGAGTGCGCGCAACTGCTCCAGAATGAAGGCGAACTTGTCGGCCCCGCCGAGAGCGCGACCACTCAGTCCGGCCGCCTGGGCGTGGTGGGCCGCCTCGGCGAAGGAGAGACCGTGCTCGGCCGCGTACGAACCAAGTTTGGCCTGGGCCCCCTCCCCCACTCCCCGCTTGGGTTCGTTGATGACCCGCCTCGCGGATGCCTCGTCGCGACCGTTGACGATCAGGCGCGCGTAGGCCATCGCGTTCTTGACTTCTTTGCGATCGTAGAAGCGCATTCCGGAGATCACGCGGTAGGGCACGTGGGCGCGCAGCATCTCTTCTTCCAGCACACGGCTCTGGGCGTTGGTGCGATAGAAGACCGCCATCTCGTTCCAGTTCAGCCCGTACTCGCTACGCAGACGACGCAACTCACTCGCGACCCAGCGTCCTTCGTCGTACTCGTCGCCGGCTCGATAGAGTCGCAACTTCTCGCCCTGTTCACCTTCGGTGAAGAGGTTCTTGGCGATGCGCGACGAGTTCTTGGCGATCACCGCGTTGGCCGCGTCGAGAATTCGCTGCGTCGATCGGAAGTTCTGCTCGAGGACAATCACTTGCGCGTCGGGGAATCGCGCCTCGAACTGCAGGATGTTGCGCACGTCGGCCGCCCGGAAGCGATAGATGGACTGGTCCGAGTCACCCACCACGCACAGGTTGCGATGCTCGGCCGCGAGCATCATAACCAGCTCGTTCTGCACACCATTGGTGTCCTGGAACTCATCGACCAGCAGATAGCGGAACCGATCTTGATACGAGGCGAGCACGCGCTCGTCGGCCCTCATCACCGCCACCGCGTTGACCAAGAGATCGTCGAAGTCCATGGCGTTGGCGGTGTGCAGGCGCTCGGAGTACAGCTGGTAGATCTCGGCGATGCGTCGGCGCTGGGGGTCGTCGCCGTACGTCTCGGCGTAGCGAGCCGGCGACATCATCTCGTTCTTGGCCGCCGAGATCGCGGCCGACACGCTGCGCGGGGGCAGTCGTTTGGTGTCGAGGTTGAGGTCCTTCATGATGCGCTCGACGGCCGTCTCGGCGTCACTGGCGTCATAGATGGTAAAGCCGCGCTGATAGCCCAGGACATCGGCGTGAGCGCGAAGAATTCGCAAGCAGGCCGAGTGAAAGGTCGACACCCACATGCGATCGGCGTCAGGACCGACCAGTTCGACAACGCGCCGACGCATCTCGTCGGCGGCCTTGTTGGTGAAGGTGATCGCCATGATCTCGTAGGGTCGCGCATCGCCCGTGGCGAGCAGGTGGGCGATGCGCCTCGTCAGTACGCGCGTCTTGCCCGAACCCGCTCCCGCCACGACCAGCAAGGGACCACCGCGTTGGGTGACCGCCGCAATCTGGGGAGCGGTCAGCCCCTCCAGAAGCGCGTCAGGGTCACGCAGCGGTGGCAACTCACTGAAGCCAGTGCCCCAGAGCGCCTCATCGGAAAACGAGCGTGGGCTCACTCCCACTCAATGGTGCCCGGCGGCTTACTCGTCACGTCGAGGGCCACGCGGTTGACGCCCTCCACCTCACGAATCAAGCGATTGGCGATGCTCTCGATCACGTCGTAGGGCAACCGAGCCCAGTCCGCGGTCATCGCGTCGTCGCTCGTGACCGCCCGAATAATGATCGGGTACGCGTAGGTGCGCCCATCCCCCATGACGCCCACCGTACGCACCGCCGGTAACACCGCAAAGCTCTGCCAGAGCTCGCGATAGAGGCCCGCCTTCTTGATCTCGTCGACCACGATGTGGTCGGCGTTGCGCAGGATCTCGGCGCGCTCGCGCGTGACTTCGCCCACGATGCGTACGCCGAGCCCGGGGCCGGGAAAGGGTTGACGCCAGACGATCTCGGCGGGCAAGCCGAGCTCTTCACCAATGCGGCGAACTTCATCCTTAAAGAGCAGGCGGAGCGGTTCGACGAGTTCGAACGACAGATCCTCAGGTAGTCCTCCGACGTTGTGGTGACTCTTGATGTTCGCGGCGTGACCGGAGCCTGATTCGATGACGTCGGGGTACAGCGTTCCTTGCACCAGAAACTTGGGACCCTCGTCACCCTCCGCCAGGTCGCGCGCCACTGTTTCGAACTCACGGATGAAGAGCTCACCGATGATCTTTCGCTTGGCTTCGGGATCCGTGACGCCCGCGAGCGCGTCAAAGAAGCGGTCCTGCGCCTTTACGTGCACCAGTTCAACGCCGAACTGGCGCGCGAAGGTCTCTTCGATCTGCTCGCCTTCGTTCTTTCGCATCAATCCGGTGTCGACAAAGACGCACGTCAGCTGGGTGCCGACGGCCTTGGTCACGAGGGCCGCCGCGACCGCGGAGTCCACGCCACCCGAGAGCGCGCAGAGGACTTTCTCTGTGCCCACTTGTTGGCGGATGGCCGCCACTTGGTCCTCGATGATCGACGTGTTGGTCCACGCGGGAGGGATCCCGGCAATGTGATGCAGGAAACTCGATAGCAACTCTTGTCCACGCTCGGTGTGGGCGACTTCGGGATGAAACTGCGTGGCGTAAAGGCGACGATCCACGTCTTCCATCACCGCCACGGCCGCTTCGGGCGATGACGCCGTCACTGCGAAACCCTCTGGCGCAGTCGCGATGGCGTCACCGTGACTCATCCATGCGGTCGTCTGGGCGGGCCACTCGCTCATCAGCAGACTCGGACCCCTTCGCGTGAGCATCGTGCGACCGTACTCACCCACGCCGGTGTTGGCCACCTCGCCGCCGAGTTGTTGAGCCATGAGTTGTGCGCCGTAACAGATGCCCAAGATCGGCACCCCTAAGTCGTAGATCGCGGGATCTAGGGAGGGCGCGGGTACGGCGTAGACCGACTTCGGTCCCCCCGAGAGAATGATCGCGGCGGGCGCCTTCGCGCGTACGTCATCGGCCGTGATGGTGGAGGGAACGATCTCGGAGTAGACGTGCGCTTCGCGCACACGTCGGGCAATCAGCTGCGCGTACTGTGCGCCAAAGTCGACGACGAGGACGGTCTCGTTCAATGTCCCATGCCCACGCCCTGAGAGCGCTGCATGGCCTTTCCTTCGGTCTGCAGCGAGGGCGCCAGCATGATCTCGGCCTTCTGGAACTCCTTGAGCGTCTCGTACCCGCAGGTCGCCATCGACGTGCGCAGCGCTCCCATCAGGTTGAGTCGACCGTCGTTCTCGTGCGCCGGCCCGAGGAGAATCTCCTTCAAGGTTCCGCGCACCTGGGTGCGCACGCGCGTCCCGCGCGGCAACGTGGGGTGGAAGGTCGCCATGCCCCAGTGGAATCCGTGCGCGGGCGCCTCGATGGCACTCGTGAGAGGCGAGCCGACCATGACGGCGTCGGCCCCACAGGTAATGGCCTTGGCGATGTCGCCACCCTTGCTCATGCCGCCGTCGGCGATCACGTGCACGTAGACGCCGGTCTCGTCGAGGTGACGCATGCGCGCACCCGCGACGTCGGCGATGGCGGTCGCTTGCGGGACGCCAATGCCGAGCACGCCGCGCGAGGTGCAGGCGTTGCCCGGTCCGACGCCGACGAGCACACCCGCCGCCCCCGTGCGCATGAGGTGTAGCGCGGCCTGGTAGCTGGCGCATCCGCCCACGATGACCGGTACTTCGAACTCGCGGATGAACTTCTTGAGATTGAGCGGCTCAGCAGTCTTCGAGACGTGTTCAGCCGACACGACCGTGCCCTGAATGACCAGGATGTCCAGGCCCGAGTCGATGATGGTCTTGGCCATCCACGACGTGCGCTGGGGCGTCACTGACGCCGAAGTGACGATGCCCGCGTCCTTCATCTGCTTGATGCGCTCGGCGACGAGTTCTAACTTCACGGGCTCGAGGTACATCTGCTGCATGCGCGCCGTGGCCTTGTCGTCCTCGAGTTCGGTGATCTCTTCGAAGAGCGGCGTCGGGTCCTCGTACCGGGTCCACAGGCCTTCGAGATTAAGAACGCCGAGACCCCCGAGACGGCCTAGTTCGATCGCCGTCAATGGCGAGATCGCACCGTCCATGGCCGAGCCCAGTACCGGGATCTCAAACTTGTAGGCGTCGATCTGCCACGAGATGTCGACGTCCTCGGGATCGCGAGTTCGCCGCGACGGCACGATCGCGATGTCGTCAAACCCATAGGCCTGACGGGCCGATTTGAAAATGCCGATCTCAACTTCCGCCATGAAGTCCTCCGCGTAAGAGCGCTAAAACGCCAGCGCTTTTCTTCCAATCTACTAGTGAGAGTCCCCGCTAGAGCCGCCCCGACCATCGCCGACGACACCAAGCACGACCGAGAGAAGTTCGCTGAGCACGCGTGCCGTCGCCCCCCAGATCACGTCGTGCGGGACTCGGAAGAACTGGAGGGGGAAGTAGCCCTCCACATCCGCGCCTATACGTGGCTCAGGTCGACGCCAGCGTTCTTCGACGAAGGCACCCTCTACGACCAGGTCCGAGAGCGCCACGCTGAAGGCCCGGTCGACCTCGCTGGGCTGGATGACGAATGTGGGGCGCTCAGCGAGCGTGCCCACGATGGGAAAGACTGCCGAGCCCGTTGCGAACGTCGCGATCGGGGTGAGCCACCCCACGGGCGTCACGGCCGAAGGATCAAGCCCGATCTCCTCGTGCGCCTCACGTATAGCCGTCTCGGTCGGGGTCTCGCCATCGTGACTTCGCCCGCCGGGAAAAGAGATCTCGCCTCGGTGCGCGCGCATCGTGAACGAGCGGCGCGTCAAGACCACGGACGTCTCACCTTCCTCCTCGAAAAGGGCCACCAACACGGCGGACCTTTGAACCACCGGAGCAGGCACGTCATCGGCGACCAGGTCGACGGGCCAGTCGGGCGCGGCGTCGCTCCCCAAAAGCCGATGCGCGTCGCGCAAGCGCGAGGTCACGAGCCCCAAGGTCAGATTGGTCCGATTCGCGACTGCGACCCACGGAGGCGGACCACCCGCGAGGATCTCGTCGGGTTCTGGAATTATCTGGGGGTAGCGATGCCCCTCAAAGCGTGGTGGGCGCGCCTCGGGTGGCGTCATCGACTTCCTCTAGACTCAAATTCTCCGTTGACGTTTTCACCGTAACGCAACCCTCCCAAACCCCAGGAGCAGCTTCGTGCAATCCCTCGCCCGCTTTTGTGTTCGACGACGCTGGTGGGTGCTCGCCGCCTGGGTCGTGGTCTTCCTTCTGGTGAACGGGGTCTCGCACGCCGAAGGCTCCGCGTACTCCAACGCGTTCAGCTTGCCGGGCACAAACTCGACCAGCGCCCAAAACCTCCTCAAGGCGGGGTTCCCGCAAATCTCGGGTGACGCCGACGAGATCGTGTTCCGTTCGACCGGGGGCACGGTCGCGAGTCACGAAGCTTCCATCCAATCAGTCCTCACCAAGGTGGCGGGCCTGCCCAAAGTCGCCACCGTCACCTCACCCTGGTGCACCGGCGCGTTCCTGGTCGACAAAGTGAATGGAACGTGCGTTGGCACCAGCCAGATCTCCAAGAACGGGCACATCGCCTACGCCGTCGTTCACTTCAGCCAGAACGCCAACCTGCTCACCAATCCCCAAATTCAGGCGGTCGTCACGGAGGCGTCCAAGCTCCGCTCGTCCTCCCTCGAGGTCCAGTTCGGCGGGAACGCGATTGAGAACCTCTCGTCGAAGACCGGCAGTCCCTATGAGTTCGTGGGCATCATCGCCACGGCCGTCGTCCTCGTACTCGCCTTCGGTTCGATCTTCGCCATGCTCTTGCCACTGGGGATTGCTCTGTTCGCACTAGGAATCTCGCTGGCCGGCGGCGTTCTGTTAAGCCACGTGCTCGCCATCGCCAACTTTGCGCCGATTCTCGGCTCGCTTATTGGTCTGGGTGTGGGTATCGACTACGCACTGTTCATCGTGACCCGATCACGACAGGAGTTGAAACGCGGCTGTTCGGTGGAAGACGCCGTCGCCACGTCCATCAACACCTCGGGCCGTGCGGTGCTCTTCGCGGGCTCGACCGTCTGTATCGCGCTGTTGGGCATGTTGGTCCTCGGTCTGTCGTTCTTGAACGGCGTGGCTGTCACGGCCTCGCTGGCGGTCCTCGTCACGATGTTGGCCTCGGTCACGCTCCTGCCCGCCCTGCTGGGCTTTCAAAAGAGTCGCGTTCTCAGTCGTCGGGAGCGCCGCTCCCTCGCCGAGAACGGACCCGGTCCGATTGTCGTGTCGGGACCCTGGCAGCGTTGGGCGCACTACGTCTCGCGTCACCCCAAGTCGCTCACCCTCGGCGCGCTCGCGGTCATTGTGCTGATTATTGTGCCGTTCTTCTCGCTGCAGCTGGGTAGTTCCGACGCGGGTACCGACCCGACGACTTCCACAACCCGTTTGGCCTATGACCTTCTCGCCCAGGGCTTTGGTCCCGGGTTTAACGGTCCCCTCGACATCGTGGGAGCCATCAAGACTCCCTTGGACAAGACCACGATGGAAAACCTCGACACGATGCTTAAAGGCAAGCCCGGCGTGGCCGAGATCGAACCGCTGTTCACCAATCCGAAGGGCACGGTCGGTGTCATCCAACTCACCCCTTCGACCAGTCCTCAAAGCACGAAAACGACGAACCTCATCAATGAGATACGCAACACCTATATTCCGCGGGCCACCGCAACCTCGCACACCAAGATCTACGTCGGGGGTATCACCGCGATCTTTGCTGACTTTGCCTCGGTCTTGACCGGCAAGCTTCCTCTGTTCGTGGGCGTGATCGTCTTGCTGGGTTGCCTGTTGCTCATGGTGGCGTTTCGCAGCATCGTGGTGCCCTTGGTGGCGGCGGTGATGAACCTCCTCGCCGTCGGCGCCTCGTTCGGACTCGTGGTGGCAGTATTCCAATGGGGTTGGGGAGCCTCGCTCTTAGGGGCAGGCACCGGTCCCGTCGAGTCCTTCTTACCGATCATCATGATCGCGATCCTCTTCGGACTCTCTATGGACTACCAGGTGTTCTTGGTCTCTCGCATGCACGAGGAGTGGCTGAACACCCACGACAACGAAGAAGCCATCATCCGCGGACAAGCCAACACCGGACGAGTCATCACGGCCGCCGCTCTGGTGATGATCTGTGTCTTCCTCTCCTTCGCGGTGGGCGGCGAGAGAATCATCGCTGAGTTCGGCGTGGGACTCGGTGGCGCGGTGTTAATCGATGCGTTCATCATCCGCACCGTGCTCGTTCCCTCACTGATGCACTTCATCGGCAAGGGCAACTGGTACATGCCCAAGTGGCTCGAGCGGGCCGTACCGCACGTCGCGGTCGAAGCAACGGAGTAGCGATACTTCTCGCAGTCGTCGGTCCTACAAAAATGGCGGCGACGCCTTGACCGCGGCGACAAATACGCGAGCGTCATGTCGGCACGTCGAACTCAGAGTGCTTCCAATCCGACAAGTCATCCATGCGTCAAACTGGCTTCCGACGACAGCGAGGACCGTAACCGTGGGGACGTGTCCCGGCCCCGGCGGGTATCCGGGTGGCGCAACGTTGGCGGGGGTGTCAACCATCACGACGACGGCTCTGGAGGCCGAGTTCCCGACAAAGTACGTCACCGAGACCTCGGCGGACCGTTTGGAGTTTGCGGCGTCACAGGGATAGACGAGATTTCGTCGCGTGTAAGTCGAATAGGGACAGATTGTCGCCCCAATCCCGTCGCCGACGTTGGCCGAGACTGTTACGTCAACGCCGTTGCGCCCCCCGTACGAGTCGGCTTTGGCCGACGGTGAGAAGATCTGCACCGACGCGCCAGAGCCGTTCCCATCGACGACTTCGCAGGCCCAACCGTCAGGCGCACTAAGAGCCACCGTCCGCGTCGGAAATCCGCGAACGCTCACGTCGTACGTGCCATTCGGGTTCGAGGTGTCGGACTGTTCAGCGTCACAGGAGTCGTAAGAGCGAGCGGCACGAGCAACCCCGTTGAGGGGTCGCGGGGACGCCGCCCCCGCGAACGATGCGCCACTCATCAGTAACCCCACGACCGTGGACATCGCCGCCAAAACAACACACCTCGCCCGCACACTCTTCACGCGAGCGATCTTCGCGCACATCCGCCGTGAATGCACAACAGCCGGGCACGAGGCCCGGCTGTTGTGCATGTCGAATGACCGACGACTACATCATGCCGCCCATACCACCCATGCCGCCATCGCCCATCGGGGCCGAAGCCGGCTCGGGCTTGTCGGCCACGATCGCCTCAGTGGTGAGTAGCAACGCCGCGATGGACGCCGCGTTCTGTAACGCGGAACGAGTCACCTTGGCGGGGTCGATGACGCCTGCCTTCACGAGGTCCTCGAGCACACCGGTCGCGGCGTTGAGACCCACCGAGCCCTTGGCATCGGCGACTTCGCGGACCTTGACCGCACCCTCGAAGCCAGCGTTGCTGGCTATGTGGCGCAGCGGTGACTCGAGTGAGTTCGCGACGATGCGCGCACCCGTCGCCTCGTCACCACTCAGGGTGGCGGCGAGAGCGTCGACCGACGTACGAGCACGCACGAGAGCAGTACCGCCACCGGCGACGATTCCCTCGTCGATCGCGGCGCGCGTCGCACTGAGTGCGTCCTCGATGCGGTGCTTCTTCTCCTTGAGCTCGACTTCCGTCGCGGCACCCACCTTGACAACGGCCACGCCGCCCGCCAACTTGGCCAAACGCTCTTGGAGCTTCTCGCGGTCCCAGTCCGAGTCAGTATCTTCGATCTCGCGCTTGAGTTGAGCCACGCGACCCGCGACGTCTTCCTTGGAGCCGTCACCGTCAACGAGGGTGGTGGCGTCCTTGGTCACAACGATGCGACGAGCCTTGCCCAGGAGGTCAACCGTGGCCGAGTCGAGCTTGAGACCGATCTCTTCGGAGATCACGGTTCCGCCCGTGAGGATCGCCATGTCTTGGAGCATCGCCTTGCGACGCTCGCCGAATCCGGGAGCCTTCACGGCGACTGAGGTGAACGTGCCGCGAATCTTGTTCACAACCAACGTCGCGAGCGCCTCGCCCTCGACGTCTTCGGCGACAATCAGGAGCGGACGACCCGCCTGCATGACCTTCTCGAGCACGGGCACGAGGTCGTGCACGGCTGAGATTTTGCCGCTGGTGAAGAGGATGTACGCGTCCTCCAAGACGGCCTCTTGACGCTCGGGGTCGGTCACGAAGTACGGCGACAGGTAGCCCTTGTCGAACTGCATACCCTCGGTGAGCTCGAGCTCAATACCGAAGGTGTTCGACTCTTCGACCGTGACGGTGCCGTCCTTGCCGACCTTGTCGATCGCGTCGGCAATCGTCTCACCGATCGCGGCGTCCGCGGCTGAGATGGTGGCGACTTGAGCGATTTGGGTCTTACCGGACACTTCTTGGCTCTGCTCGGCGATGGAGGCAACGGCCGCAGCCACAGCCTTTTCGATGCCGCGCTTGAGACCCGACGGGCTGGCGCCGGCCGCCACGTTGCGCAGTCCTTCCTTGATGAGCGCCTGAGCGAGCACGGTCGCGGTCGTCGTGCCGTCACCGGCCACGTCGTTGGTCTTGGTCGCGACTTCCTTGACCAGCTGAGCGCCCATGTTCTCGAACGGGTCCTCGAGCTCGATCTCGCGAGCAATCGACACACCGTCGTTGGTGATGGTCGGCGCGCCGTACTTCTTGCCGATGACCACGTTGCGGCCCTTCGGTCCCAGGGTCACCTTGACCGCATCGGCCAACTTGTCGACGCCGGCCTCCAGGCCGCGTCGGGCGTCTTCGTCGAACTTCAATAGCTTTGACATAACAGTTCCTTCGTTTGAATGAGGGGGCGAGTACTCGTCCCGAACTACTTAGAGATGGTCGCCAGTACGTCGCGGCCGGAGAGAATCAGCAGGTCCTCACCGTCGACGGTGATCTCGGTGCCGCCGTACTTGGAGTAGACGACGGTGTCGCCCACGCTCACGCCGGTCGGAATGACTTCGCCGGTCGAGTCAGCGCGACGGCCCGGGCCGACCGCGAGAACTTCGCCCTGCTGGGGCTTTTCCTTGGCCGTGTCGGGAATCACAAGACCCGACGCCGTCGTGGCCTCGGCGATGTTGGGACGAACCACGATGCGGTCTTCTAGTGGGTGCAACTTCATTTCTTGCCTCCTGAGCAATTAGCACTCGATACTTGCGACTGCCAATCTTAGCAGCCGAGGTTTTCGACTGCCAACAAAGCCCGCTGGCCACATTTCGAGCAGAAGGCCCGAAAAAGTGCGTTTTAGGGCGAGAGTCGCAGGCGCACCCAGGAAGAACCCTCGGCCAAGTACGCCACTCGATCGTGGAGTCGGCTGTCTCGGTGCTGCCAGAATTCGAAGCGCGATGGGGTCAGGCGAAATCCGCCCCAATAGTCGGGCCTTTCGACGTCGCGACCCGCGAACTCCTCGTCGATCTCGGCCACGCGGTGCTCGAGTTCCTCGCGACCATCTAGGACCTGGCTTTGCTGGGAGGCCCGCGCGCCTAGTTGGCTCCCGCGGGGACGCCTCGAAAAGTAGGCGTCCGAGTCCTCCGGGCTCATCTCCTCAACGGTTCCCTCAATGCGGATCTGACGACCGAGGGGCTCGCAGTACCACAGGATGGCCGCCTGAGGGTTGGTGAAGAGCTCCTCTGCCTTGCGCGACTCGTAGTTCGTGTACCAGCCAAAGGACGTCCGGTCGTGCCAGCGCATCAGAACCATGCGCACACTTGGAATTCCAGTGGTGCTGGCAGTGGCGAGCGCTATCGCTTCGGGCTCGGCCATTTCACTGCGCGCGTCGTCAAACCAGCGATCAAATTGGACAAAGGGGTTCGGATCGGTCGTGGCGACGTCGAGGGGGACCCACCGCTCGCTCACGAGACGTCGGCCAACTGCCAGTTCGGGCGGGCCGAAAGGCTAAGCGGGCTGGGTCCGCTCGTGCTCAGTCGGTACAGTCCCGCCGCCGCGATCATCGCGGCGTTGTCGGTGCACATCGCCATCGCGGGCAAGTGCGTCACAAGACCAAACTCCCGGGCCAAGTTGCTCACACCCGCACGCAAGGCGGAGTTCGCGGCCACTCCCCCCGCCAACGCCACGCCCGCTACGTCGTAGCGCTCGAGGGCTCGGCGCAACTTGCGTAGCAACTGCTCGGACACCGCAACCTGAAAGGACGCCGCCACGTCGGCGAGAGCAATGTCCTGATCGGACTGGGTCGCACGGACGACAGCGGTCTTCAAACCGGAAAAAGAGAGGTCGAAGCCGTCACCGATCGAGGAGACGGGAAAGGTCATCATCGAGGGCGACCCTTCCTTCGCGAGCCGGTCGATCTCGGGGCCTCCGGGATACCCGAGGCCGAGCCAGCGCGCGACCTTGTCGTACGCCTCACCGGCGGCGTCGTCGATCGTCTCACCCAACACCTGGTGCTCACCCGGTCCGGTTTGTAACACAATGAGACTGTGTCCACCTGACACGAGCAAGGTCAAAAGCGGCCACTCAAGTTCGTTTGCCTCCAGCAGCGGCGCGAACAGGTGACCCTCAAGGTGATTCACCCCCACGAAGGGCACGTCCCACGCGTACGCCAGCGCTTTCGCGCTCGAGAGTCCCACCAGCAGCGAACCGATCAAACCGGGCCCACTGGTGACGGCCACGCCGTCGATGGCGGGCGCAGTGGGATCCAGGTCCGCCTCTTCGAGGGCCTGGCGCACGACCGGTCCGATGGTCGCGACGTGGGCACGACCCGCCAACTCCGGCACCACTCCCCCAAAGGCGCGGTGCTGATCGATCGAGGACTCGACGACCGAGGAGTGCACCCGAAACTCCTCGTCGACCAGGGCCGCGGCCGTCTCGTCGCAACTGGTTTCGATACCGAGGACCAACTTCACCCCACCAGCGTACGGCGGAGGGGCTTAGTCGAGGTCGGCCCACAGCACGAGGGCGTCTTCGCCGATGCGCTCGTAGTAGTTCTTGCGGATCCCCACGGGACGGAATCCGTAGCGCGCGTAGAGGGCCTGCGCGCGTTCATTGGATGCGGCGACTTCGAGAGTGGCTCGCGCGATACTCCGCTCCTTGGCGTGCGCCCAGGCGTCGTCCATGAGTGACGTCGCCACGCCACGACTCTCGTGTCCGGGAAGGGTACCGATGGTGTTGACGTGTAACTCGTCGAGCACGAACATCACCCCCATGTAGCCGATGATCGACGTCCCCTCGACCGCAACCCGGTAGCGACGCGTCTCGACATCGGTGATCTCCTCGAGCATCATGGCCCTCGACCACGGTTCGGGGAACTGGGCGATCTCGATCTGCAAGATGTCCGAGACGTCGCGGCGCTCAGCGGTGCGAATGATCCAGTCGCTCATTGTCGTTGGCGCGTCGTGAAGTTGGCGACGGCATCAGCGTCACGCAGATACATCGGTGCCACCGACTCTTCGGGGGCTCGCGCGGCGCCGAGCTCGAGCGCTACCAACGCCGATGGCGTCGTGTAGTTCGGCAATAGGTTCGCACAGGCGATCGTCGACAACTCGGCCCCGTAACGACGCACCCCATCGCCGACGAGGCTCACGGTTTCTGCGCGCCCTTCTAACCGTGCGGCAAGTGCGCCGGGGGTGGTGACGGCCGGCTCATCCACCGCGATGACCGCGTCACTCAGCACGAAAGTCTGAACGAACAGTTCGCCACGCCGACCATCGACGGCCGCGACGAGATACCCGCGCACCCCACCGCGTTGCGCGTCGTGGGCCAACACCTCGAGCGAGGTCACCGACACGAGATCAGCGTTCGCTCCGATGCTCAGTCCAATCGCGGTTGCCACCCCGACACGCAGTCCCGTGTACAGGCCGGGACCGCGGTCAACGACGATGCGATCGAGCTGACTCGCGCTCATGTCCACCGATGCCAGGAGTTCGGCCACGCCGGGCATGAGCGTCTCGGTATGGTGACGTTGCGAATCGAGGACGACTTCGAACTCATCGCCCGTCGTGAGTCGAAGTCCAATGGCGCACGTGGTCGTCGCAGTCTCGATCGCCAGAACGTTCACGAGCGAGACCATTTCTCGATCTCGCTCGTGCGATCCCCGATCGCACCATCAACTTCAAGAGTGCGTCCGTCATCCTCATCGACCACAAAGGTGACGCTGATGACGTCGTGGCCGAACAGAGGAGCAGCGACGTCTCCCCACTCCACCAGTGCCACGGCCGATTCTTCGACTAGCTCGCCCAGCGCCAGATCGTCGATTTCGCTCAGTGAACCCGCGCGATAGACGTCGGCGTGATGGAGCGTGACGATTCCTCGTTCGTTGACGCACTCGTGCTGACGAACCATCGTGAAGGTCGGACTCGTCACCCGATCGCTCACCCCGAGTTCTCGAGCCACGCCCTGGGTGAAGGTCGTCTTACCCGCCCCGAGGATTCCGCTCAGGAGGACGATGTCGCCGGGACGCAACAGTGCGGCGAACTCTTCACCCGCGCGCTGCGTGTCGTCTGCGCTGGCCGTGTGTCGACTCCAACTCACGACGCCTCCAGCAGTCGACGCACCACTCGCAGGTCGCCGCGCATCACCTCAACCACGCTCGGCCCGCCGCGCAGCGCGGCGGCCGGGTGATAGGTCGGCACACCACGTATCGAGCCCGAGCGAAAGACGTGACCGTGGACCTGTCCGATACCCGACTGGTAGGCGAAGATCGCTCGACCCGCCGTGTTGCCCAGGGTCAGGATGAACGACGGTGCCACGCGATCGAGCTGTTCGACGAGCCACGGCCGGCACGCGGCGATCTCCACGGGGGTCGGGGTTCGATTCGCGGGGGGCCGGCACTTCACCACGTTCGTGACGTAACACTGCGGACGCGTCAGGCCGACCTCTTCTTCGAGCAACTGAAAGAACAACCTTCCGCTGCGCCCGATGAAGGGCGCTCCGCCTTCGTCCTCGGTGCGACCGGGGGCCTCGCCAATGATCATGAGACGAGCGTCCAGTGGTCCGGTACCAATGACCACCCGCTGACGCGTCGCGGCGAGGTCGCACCGTACGCACGTCGACATCTCGGCGAAGTCGCTCACGTCAGTCGACAAGAACTCGAGGAACGCGAGCACTCAAGTTGGTGAGAATCTCCCAGGTGATGGTCCCTCCCCAGGTGGCCCACTCATCGGCGCTGAGACACTCATCGCCCTGTCGTCCCAGGAGCACCACGTCGTCCCCCACACTCACGGCGGCGTCGCCGACGTCGACCACCAGTTGATCCATGGTGACCACACCGGCGACCGGATACCGAGTGGCGTTGATGAGCACCTGCGCGCCGCCCTCGAAGAGGTGCCGAGGATAGCCGTCGGCGTAGCCAAAGGG
Source organism: uncultured Acidimicrobiaceae bacterium (assembly GCA_963840595.1). Lineage (GTDB taxonomy): Bacteria > Actinomycetota > Acidimicrobiia > Acidimicrobiales > RAAP-2 > RAAP-2. The sequence continues at coordinate 101,772 of CAWIZQ010000002.1, read as the reverse complement.
CACCGTCACGATGGTGGCGTCGCGTTCCAGGGCGCGACGGCGACCGTAACTCGGACGCGCCCCGGCGCGCACGCGACGAACGGCCGTCACCCGGGCGCGCAGCGTCAAGGCGGGTACGAGGTGCTGGCCCCTCTCCTCAAGAGCCGCGCGCAGCCACGCGCTGGGCGCGTAGCCGTACAGCGCGAGTCCGACGCGCACCATCGAGTGATGCGACGCGGGGTAGCCCAGCGCACCGGCCGAGTTCGCGCTGTGCACGACCGGCGGCGCGAGGCCCCGCTCGTTGAGATCAGCGACGAGCGCGTTGAAGAGGGCGATCTGGGTCTCGGTGAACTTTCGGTCCGCGTCACTCCCGCCATCGGCCACGCTGAAGTGGGTGTACAGGCCCTCGAACGTGACGTGGGGTGCCGAGCGAACGATATCGATGACCTCGTCGAGATCCTCGGGCCCGACGCCCATGCGATGCATGCCGGTATCCACCTTGACGTGCACGGGGTGCGATCCGCCCAGGGCGTCGGCCCACTTCACGGCCGCTCGCGCGCCCTCATGAGAACCGATCGTGAGAGTGAGATCGGCTTCGTACGCGAAGGGAATGGTGTCGGGCGGAACTTCGCTCATGACGAGGATCGGCGCGGTGATACCCGCTTGACGCAGCTCGATCCCCTCGTCAACCAACGCGACGCCGAGTGAGTCCGCTCCTCCCTCGAGGGCGGCCCGTGCCGCAAAGATCGCTCCGTGTCCATAGCCGTTGGCCTTCACCACCGCGCAGAACGAGGCGCCTCCGGTCACCTCGCGCAACGCGTGAACGTTGTGCGCGATCGCGGAGACGGAGACCTCCGCCCAGGCCGGTCGATGAACCCCTTCAACCACTGGACTCCTCGAGGGAACTACCCACCACGAAGGCGGCGGCGAGATGATCGGTGTGCGACAGCGAGACGTGCAGGTATCCCACGCCCGAGGCGCGTGCGAGCTCTTGGGCGCGATCGTGTAACACCAGGCTCGGAGCGCCGGCGTCGTTCAAGGTGACTTCGATCGAACGCCACGGCGCTTCGCCCACCCCCACGCCAAGAGTTTTGAGAGTGGCCTCCTTGGCGGCAAAGCGAGCCGCGAGGCGCTCGGGTCGGTCGTGGGCGTCTCGGCGCTCGCCGTCGGTAAAGAGACGTTCGAGTATGCGGGGCCGACGCTCAATCAATCGGCGAAAGCGGTCCACGTCGACCAGGTCGATGCCGATTCCGGTCGTCGTCACTACTCCACCGTGACGGTCTTGGCCAGATTGCGGGGCCGATCCACGTTGCGCCCAAGCCCTCGGGCCATCGAGTACGCGAAGAGCTGCAACGGCACCACGTCAACCATGGGCGTAAAGAGGGGTTCAGTGGCGGGCACGCGCAACACGTAGTCGGCGATGGCCTCGACGTACTCGTCGTCGTCGGTCGCGACCGCGACGACCGTCGCCCCGCGAGCCTTCACCTCGGCCAGGTTCGAGAGCATCTTTTCGTGCATCGCGGGATCGGTGACGACCGCGACCACTACCACGCCCGGTTCGATCAGTGCGAGCGGTCCGTGCTTGAGTTCACCGGCGGGATAGCCCTCGGCGTGCAGGTAGGAGAGCTCCTTGAGTTTGAGCGCGCCTTCGAGCGACGTTGGAAAGCCCACATGACGACCGATGAAGAAGAAGTCGCGCGCGCCCAAGAGTTGCTTGGCCACGTCCTCGACGTCGGCTCGTCGCTCGAGGGCCCTGGCGACTTGGCTGGCCACCGCCTGGATTCCCTGAAAGAGCGCGTCAATGTCAGTCTCGGGCAAGGTTTGGCGCAGTTGGGCGAGGCGCAGCGCCAACAGTTCGAGCGCGGCGACCTGGGCGACGAAGGCCTTGGTGGAGGCGACGGACACCTCGAGACCGGCGCGGGTGTAGATCACCGCATCCGACTCACGCGCCAGCGAGGACCCCACGATGTTGGTCACGCCGATCACTCGTGCGCCGCGTCGCTTGGCTTCGCGAATGGCCTGGATGGTGTCGATCGTCTCGCCACTCTGAGAGACCCCGATCACCAGCGTGCCGATCTCCACGATCGGGTCGCGGTAACGGTACTCGCTCGAAATGTCGACTTCGGTGCTGAGTCGGGCCCAGCGCTCGATGGCGTACTTGGCCACCTGAGCGGCGTGATGCGACGTGCCAGCAGCGGCGATCACGACGCGATTCACGCCCAGCAGCTCCTCATCGGAGACGCCCATCTCGTCGAAGGTGATCACACCGTCGCGACGGCGGCGGTCGAGCATCGTGGCCCGCAAGGCTTCGGGCTGCTCGTTGATCTCCTTGGTCATGAAGTCGTCGTGGCCACCCTTCTCGGCGGTCTCAAGATCCCAATCGATGGAGAGTTGATGCAGACGAACGGGCGAGCCCTCGAGATCGATGGCGCGAAAGCCCTCGGGGCCGAGGCGAACGACTTCGTCATCGTTCACCGCGTAGAACGCGGTCGCGCGATCCAGGATCGCAGGAATGTCACTCGCGAGATACGTCACGCCCGGGGCCGTGCCCACGATGAGGGGCGAGATACGCCGGGCTGCCACGATCACGTCGGGTTCGGTCGCGTCCACCGCCGCCACCGCAAAGGCGCCACGCACCACGAGCAGGCTTCGGCGCACCGCCTCGATGAGCTCGGCGCCCTGGTGACGCTCGTCTTCGATGAGGTGCGCGAGCACCTCAGAGTCGGTGCGCGAACTGAAGAGGTGACCCTTGGCCTCTAGAGCCTCCTGTAGTTCGGTGTGATTTTCGATGATGCCGTTGTGGATGATGGCAATATGACCGGAGCAGTCAAGGTGAGGGTGAGCGTTGACCGCTTCGGGCGCGCCGTGCGTCGCCCAACGGGTGTGCCCGATACCCGAGGTGAAGCCCCGCGGTGCATGTTCGCACTCGCGTCTAAGCGCTTGGACCGATTCGGTACCTTCGGCGGTGCGCGCTCGCCAGGTCTCGCCAGCCCGAACTAGGGCCACCCCGGCCGAGTCGTAGCCGCGATATTCCAGGCGCGCCAGGCCTTCGAGCAGCGTGTCGAGCGTCTCGCTGGAGCCCGCCACCCCAATGATGCCGCACATGAAGCCAGCCTACTCGGACGATTTTTCGCACTCTTCGGCCTAGGCGTAGAGCGAGGTGAGCCGTTCGCTGAAGACTTCGACGAACTCCGCGTTGAGCGCTTCGATCATGATGCGCACCAGTGGCTCGGTGCCCGACGGTCGCACCAGCAGCCGTACGTCCGCGCGATCGACGCCGTAGTCCTCTAAGAGCTCGTTGAAGATCTTCTGGACGTCGTCGTCGCTGAAGTGATCACGCGACACGTTGAACAGCGACTGGGGGACGCGGCGCCACGCTCCCCCGGCCAGATCCGCCAACGACCCGCGACGCACGATCAACTCGGCCAGGATCAGCCCGGTGAGCATGCCATCTCCGGTGGGCGCCAGATCCCGGAAGATGACGTGCCCGGACTGTTCGCCGCCGAGAATCCAGGAACGGTCTTCAAGCGCGAGCAGCACGTTGCGGTCGCCCACGTCGGTTTCTTCGATCTCAATGTGCGCGGCACCGAGCGCACGCGTGAGACCGAGATTGCTCATCGAAGTCACCACGATTCCGCCCCCCAGAACTCCGCGCTCGAAGCGATCCAGCGCGAAGAGCACCATGAGGTCGTCTCCGTCGCGCACGGTCCCCTCGGCGTCCACGGCGATGAGGCGATCGGCGTCGCCGTCGAAGGCGAGACCGAGGTCCGCGCCCGCCTCGCGCACCGCCGCCACCAGAGCATCGACGTGCGTTGAGCCGGCCTCGACGTTGATATTGCGTCCATCGGGCTGATCGTGAATGAAGGTGAGCGACGCGCCGGTCGACTCGTAGAGTTCGTGGGCCACGTGGGAGGCGGCGCCGTTCGCACAGTCCACCACGATCGAGAGCGACGAGAGATCGGCGGGGGCCAGTTCGCGCAGGTGGCGCACGTAGTCGTGTTGTGCGATCTCGTCAATCTCGCGCGCGGCAAACACGCTCACCGAGGGGCTCTCGGCCACATTCAGTGCGCTCTCAACCGCGGCTTCGGTCGCGTGATCCAACTTCCCGCCCTGCAGGCCCAGAACTTTGAGTCCGTTGTCGTAGTAGGGGTTGTGCGACGCCGAGACGACCACGCCGGCTCCACCGCGCTGCTGGGCAATGACGGCCACGCCCGGCGTCGTGAAGTACCCGAGGTTGACGCCACGCGCACCGCCGTCGGCCAAACCGGCCAGCACGGCCGCCGCCAGGTTGGGCGAACTTTCGCGCGTGTCGTACCCGACAAAGATCGGCACCGAAAAGACAGTCGCGACGGCGCGACCGAGGCGATACGCGAGATCCGGGGTGATCTCGTCGCTCGCGCGCCCTCGGATGCCGTCCGTGCCAAAGCGCACGGGCATACCCATTAACGCTTGGAGTACTGAGGAGCCTTGCGCGCCTTCTTGAGACCGTACTTCTTGGTCTCCTTCTTGCGCGAGTCACGGGTCAGCAGGCCGGCCTTCTTGAGGGCGGGCCTGGCACCTTCGTCGATTTCCAACAGTGAACGCGAGATTCCCAGGCGCAGGGCACCGGCCTGTCCGGCGACGCCGCCACCTTCGATGGTGGCGTCGATGTCGTAGGTCGTCTGGGTATCGAGGAGTCGCAGGGGCTCCATCACCATCTGACGGTGGGTGGCCGAGGTGAAGTAGTTGTCAAAGGCGCGCGAGTTGATCGTGATCGTGCCGGTCCCGGGGCGAAGACGAACGCGCGCGACGGCCTCTTTGCGACGGCCGGTGGTCTGAGTGAGAGGTGTGGTCAACGTTGCTCCTTAACCGCGGCGAATCGCCGAGGTGTCAAAACTCTTGGGCTGCTGGGCCGCGTGGGGGTGCTCGGCGCCGGCGTAGACAAAGAGCTTGTCCATCTGCGCGCGTCCGAGGCGGTTCTTGGGGATCATGCCGCGAACGGCGTCGCTCACCAACTTCTCGGGGTCGGTGTCCATCAGGGTCTGCCACGAGGTGGCACGCAGCCCGCCGGGGTACCCCGAGTGGCGGTAGTGAAAGTTCGACGCCGCCTTGTTGGCCGTGACGACGACCTTGTCGGCGTTGACGATGATGACGTAGTCGCCAGTGTCCACGTGGGGAGCAAAGAACGTGCGGTGCTTGCCCCGCAACAGCGAGGCGGCCACCGTGGCGACTCGGCCGAGCACGAGGCCCTCCGCGTCAATGACGAGCCAGTCGCGCGTTAGTTCCGCGGGCTTGGGCGAGTACGTCTTCACAGTTCTTCCTTCAGCGAATTCAATCGAATTGAGCCCCAACGGGGTCCGAGGGGGACTCTCTATCCTACGAAATCTGGCCCCTACAAGGCAAGTTTCGCAAAATTGAGAGTCAAACACGCTCCCAAAGGGAGCCTATCTAGCCTACTCGGAGGTCTCAGGCGACCGCTCGGCGTCCTCGGAACCGTCCTCGACGTCAAAGGCAAACCACTGACGACCGTCGAAGAGCTCGCGCACCACGTCGAGGTGCCCCGCATGACACGCCGTCTCGGTAATCACGTGCAGCAGGACGAAGCCCAGGTCGGGCACCTTCCAATCGCCCCACCAGCTTTCGACTTGGGCGGGCGCCTGGTCCAGCGGCGTCACGGCCACGATTTCGTTGGAGCGAGCCCACTCGGCCCGATAGAGATCAAAGATCGACTCCGACGTCTCCTCGGGCGCGACCCTCCAGTCCCCGCCGTTGTTCAGATCGTTCTCGCTGAAGAACTCGAGCGACTCGCCGCCCATGATGCACCCGGAACCAGTAATGCTCATCGCTCAGGGCCAGGTGCTTGACCAGACCGAGGCAACTCCAGCCCGACGGCAGGACCGAGCGACGTAGTTGTTCATCGTCCAGACCTTCCAGAATGCCGAGCACGTGCTCGCGTTGCGCGTCGAGAGACCTGACCAGACGATCGCGTACGTCGCTCGCCCTCACCAGATCGAGACCCGTTGGTCGGGCTCGAGCCAGAGGGCGTCTGCGTCGGTGACGCCAAAGGCGTTGTAGAACTCGTCGATGTTGCGGACCACTTGGTTGCAGCGGAACTCCGGCGGCGAGTGCGGGTCAATGGCGAGTCGACGTTCGACTTCTTCGGTCCTCGCCTTGTACTGCCAACACAGCGCCCAGGACAGCAAGAAGCGCTGCGCCCCACTGAGCCCGTCGATGACGGGCGGTTCGGCCCCGTCGAGCGCGATGAGATAGGCCTGCCACGCAATTCCGAGACCACCGAGGTCACCGATGTTCTCGCCAATCGTCAGTGCGCCGTTCACGTGCTGTCCCGGCGTCTCGGCGGGCGAGAGCGCGTTGTACTGATCGATGAGCGCCTTCGTGCGCGCCTCGAAGGCCTCGCGGTCAGCGGGCTCCCACCAGTCGAAGAGCTTGCCCGTACCGTCGAACTTCGATCCCTGGTCGTCAAAGCCATGTCCAATCTCATGACCGATCACCGCTCCGATCCCGCCGTAGTTCGCGGCGTCGTCGCGATCGGCCACGAAGAACGGCCACTGCAGGATCGCGGCGGGAAAGACGATCTCGTTAAAGCCCGGGTTGTAGTACGCGTTGACGGTCTGGGGGGTCATGAACCACTCATCACGATCGATGGGAGACCCGATCTTGGCCAGTTCGCGCTGAAACTCAAAGGCGTTCGCGCTGCGGACGTTGGCAATCAGGCTCTCGGGGTCAACGACCAGTGACGAGTAGTCGCGCCACTTGACCGGGTAGCCGATCTTGGGCGTAAAGGCCGCGAGCTTCTCCAACGCGCGTTCCCGAGTGGCGGGAGTCATCCACTCCAGGGTCGAGATGCTCTGGCGATACGCCTCAATTAGGTTCGCGACCAGCTCATCCATACGCGTCTTGGCGAGCGGGGGGAAGTGGCGCTCGACGTAGATCTGACCCACCGCTTCGCCCAGTGCCCCTTCCACGATTGACACGCCGCGCTTCCAACGTGCGCGCAACTCTTGCGCGCCGGTGAGCGTGCGGCCGTAGAAGTCGAACTGCTCATCGACGAACGCGCGCGACAGGTACGGGGCGTAACCGCGCACGATGCGCCAGCGAAGCCAATCCCGCCACGCGTCGAGGTGCGCTTCGTCAAAGAGTTCACCGAGGTCGCGAAAGAAGCTGGGCTCGCGAACGACGACCTCGTCGAGGGCGTGATCGGGCGCGCCAAAGGTGGTCGCCCAGTCGTCAAGGGTGAGTTCGGAAATATCGGGGAGCCCGGCGGTGAAGAGATCGCGCACGCTGTCCCACTCCATGGGGTTGTACGTCTTTTCGCTGTCCCGGGTGGCCACGTTGTCCCAGTGACGCTTGGCAATGGCAGTCTCGAGGTCGAAGACCCGCTGGGCTCGAGCGGCCGCATCGTCAAGGCCCGCCAGTTCAAACATCTTTTCGATGTGCACCACGTAGGCCTCGCGGACCGAGGCGAACTGCTCTTCGCGGTAGTAGTTCTCGTTGGGCAGTGAAATGCCACCTTGTTCGAGGAAGACGAGGTACCGCTCGGGGTTACCGGGATCGGTGTCGACGAAGACGCCAAAGAACCCTGACAGTCCCGCACGCTGCAGTTGACCCACGACGCGCACCAACTCATCCAGTGAGCTCACGGAGTCCGCGATGGCGAGATCGGCACGGAGTGGTTCCGAGCCAAGGGCTTCGACGCGCTCTTCGTCCATGAAACTGGCGTACAGGTCGCTGACCTTCTTCGCGTCAACACTCTCGCTTACGGTACCGGCCGCCTCGACGATCTCTCGAATGGCCGCTTCGGACTCTTCACGAAGCACTTCGAACGCTCCGTACCCGGACTTATCGGCGGGTATCGGAGTGCTCTGCATCCAACGATCATTCACGTACCGGTAGAGGTCGTCCTGAGGGCGAATCTCACTGCTGAGATCGTCACGATTGATTCCTGCGGGCAGTAGTTCTGACATAGGAATCAGCCTATCGACGGGTGCGTGGATTCCTCTTCGAATTCGTCGTAGCCCACGCCGATGAGCGCGAGCCCCGCCGCGGGTGCCGGCTGGGGCAGCTGGTAGCGATCCCCCGACGCGAGCCGCGCCGCGATCTCCTTCTGGTCAAGCTCTCCTCGCCCGATAGCGACCATCGTCGAGACCAGGCAACGCACCATGTTGTGACAGAAGGACTGGCCCCGAATCGTGAGACGAAGGGCGGGCGAGTGATGAGGGCTCATGACCCACTCGTCGTCGAGTCGCTCCCAGTGTGCGCCGAGTACGCGTCGAAGGAGTGGCTCTCCAGGAGGACCGCCCGTCGGTCGCCGACAGAACGCGCGAAAGTCGTGCGTGCCGATCACCTGCGCGCACGCTCGGTTCATCGCCGCGAGATCGAGCGGTCCGGTCACCGACCAGGCCCAGACGTTGGTGGAGTCCAGTCCGGGAGCGTTGCTCTCTAAGACGAGGTAGCGGTACTCACGCCAGGTGGCCGAAAACCGCGCGTGAAAGTCGTGACTGACCGGTTCGGCGCCCAGAATCTGAATCCGACCCCGCAGCTGCTTATTGAGCGCGTTGACGAGGCGCTCCGCGCTGAAGGTGCGCACCTTGAGCATCGCCGGTAGGTCGACGTGGACGACCTGAAAGAAGGCGTGTACGCCAGAGTCGGTGCGTCCGGCCCCCACGATGAGGGGCTCCTCACTGAGACGAAGAGTCGAGGCCAGGGTGGAACGCAGCAGCCCCACCACGGTGTCGTGATGGGGCTGATAGGCAAAACCGCTGAATCCCCGCCCGTCGTAGGCGAGGTCGAAACGCCAGCGCTGGGTGGCGTCTAGCGGATCAGACGAACTCAATGCGCGCCATCGGCGCGTTGTCACCCTGACGCGGGCCGAGCTTCAAGATCCGCGTGTAGCCGCCGGGACGGTCCGCGTAGCGCGGCGCGATCTCGGTGAACAGTTTGTGGGTCATGTCCTTGTCACGGATGAAGGCGACCACGCGACGATTCGCGTGAACCGAGTCCTCGGGCGAGTTCTTGGCCGCGGTGACGACCTTCTCGACGATGGGACGCAGGGCCTTGGCCTTGGCCTCGGTCGTGACGATGGACTCGGCCGCGATCATCGAAGCGACGAGGTTGCCCATCATCGCCTTTTGGTGGGCCGAGTTGCCGCCGAAGCGCTTGCCCTTCGTGGGGGTGCCGCGCATGACTAGTCCTCGGCTCGCAGCGACAGACCGCGCTCGTCGAGGCGGTCCGTCACGTCCTTGAGCGACGTGGCGCCGAAGTTGGTGATCGAGGTGAGGTCGCGCTCCGTGGCGTTGACCAACTGGGCGATCGTGTTGATGCCAGCGCGCTTGAGGCAGTTGCGCGAGCGCTCGGTGAGTCCCAGCTCCTCGATGCGAATGTCGAGCTCGCTGGCCGCCGCCTGAGCCGAGCCGACGTCGCCGAGTTCCAGCGCGGGGGCCTCTTCGTCGAAGCTTGCGATCAGCTCGACGAGCGAGCCCAGCGTCTTACCCGCTGACGCCAGTGCCTCACGAGGTGAGATCGAGCCGTCGGTCTCGATGTCGATCACCAAACGGTCGAAGTCCTTGCTCTGCTCGACGCGCACGGGTTCGATCTCGAAGCTCACGCGGCGAACCGGCGAGAAGATCGCGTCCAGGGGAATCACGCCGATGGTCGAGGAACCCTTGTTGCCCTCGGCACCGACGTAGCCCTTGCCGCGCTCCACGGTCAGTTCGAACGTGAGCACGCTGCGCGCGTTGGTCAGGTAGGCGAGGTGCAGGTCACCGTTGAGGATCTCGACGTCGGCCGTGGTGGAGAGGTCCGAGGCCAGGGCCGGGCCCTCGCCGCGCTTGTCGAGGCGAAGCGTCACGGGCTCGTCAGAGTGCACGCGCAACAACAGGTCCTTCAGGTTCAAGGTGACGTCCTGAACGTCTTCCTTCACGCCTTCGATAACGCCGAACTCGTGCAGCACCGCGTCGAACTTGACGCGCGTCGCCGCGGCGCCGGGAATCGACGAGAGCAAGGTACGACGCAGCGAGTTGCCCAGCGTGTGGCCGAATCCGGGGTCGAGCGGGCCGATGCCAAAGGACTGGCGGTTGTTGACCTCGTCGCCGAGGGCTTCGATAGTGGGTCGTTGGATAATCAACATAAGGGACTCCTAGGGGTATGTACGAGAAAGAATTACTTGGAGTACAGCTCGACGATGAGCTGCTCTTGGATCGACTCGTCGATCTGTTCACGCTGGGGCACTACGCGTACCGTCACGCTAAAGCCATTGTCGCCCTTTTCCAGCCAGCCGGGAACGCTGCGGTCCAGGACGTCGAGATTGCGCTTCACGTTGAAGTTCTCGCGCGTGGCGTTCTTCAAAGTGACGACGTCACCCGGGCGCGCACGGTACGACGGAATGTCGACGCGCTTGCCGTTCACGCTGACGTGACCGTGACGAACGAGCTGGCGAGCCTGGGCGCGTGAGGCACCCCAGCCGGCGCGGTAGGCCACGTTGTCCAGACGAGTCTCGAGGAACTGCAACAGATTCACACCGGTCATGCCGGGGCGACGGTTGGCCTCTTCGTAGAGGTTGCGGAACTGCTTTTCCAGCACGCCGTAGATTCGGCGGGCCTTTTGCTTCTCGCGCAACTGAGTCAAGTACTCCGAACCCTGACGCTGACGGTCGCGACCGTGCATGCCCGGAGGAAACGCGCGAACGCGGCGGTCCGAGTTCTCGGCGACCGGGCACTTGAGTGAGAAGCAACGCTCACCCTTGAGGTAGAGCTTGGTGCGCTCACGTCGACAGAGTCGACAGACGGGTCCTGTGTAACGAGCCATAACGTTCCTTAGCCTCGACGCCGCTTCTTGGGGCGACATCCGTTGTGCGGCAGCGGGGTCACGTCCTTGATCGCCACCACTTCAATGCCGGCCGCGGCGATCGAACGGATCGCGGTCTCGCGACCCGAACCAGGACCGCGCACCAGCACGTCGACCTTCTTCACCCCGTGCTCCATGGCCGCGCGCGCACACTTCTCGGCAGCGAGCTGGGCGGCGTAAGGGGTGGACTTACGTGAACCCTTGAAGCCGACCTGGCCCGAGGACGCCCAGGACAACACGTTGCCCTCGGGGTCGGTGATCGACACAATCGTGTTGTTAAAGGAGCTCTTGATGTGCGCGACGCCAAAGGCGACGTTCTTGCGCTCCTTCTTGCGAACCTTGCGAGCCGTCGTGGGCTTGGCCATTACTTCGTTACCTTCTTCTTACCGGCGACAGTGCGCTTGGGTCCCTTGCGGGTGCGAGCGTTGGTGCGAGTGCGCTGGCCGCGAACGGGCAGGCCCTTGCGGTGGCGAATGCCCTGGAGCGAGTTGATCTCCATCTTGCGCTTGATGTCTTGGGCGACGTCGCGGCGCAGGTCACCCTCGACGGTGACGTTCTGGTCGATGTACGTACGAAGGGCGTTGACTTCGGACTCGGTGAGGTCCTTCACGCGGGTGGATTCGTTGACCCCGGTCGCCGCGGTGATCTGTTGGGCGATGGTCGGACCAACGCCAAAGATGTACGTGAGCGCAATGACGACGCGCTTGTCGCGCGGAATGTCAACACCAGCAATACGAGCCATCGTGTCTTCTCCTAACCCTGACGCTGCTTGTGGCGCGGGTTTGCTTCACAGATCACGCGAACAACCCCGGCCCGTCGAATGACCTTGCACTTCTCACAGATGGGTTTGACGCTTGCGCGAACTTTCATTTGGATACTTTCTCGAACGAAAAGAACGTGAGTTATCGGTAGCGATAAGTGATGCGGCCGCGGGTCATGTCGTAGGGCGTGATCTCTACTTGGACCTTGTCGCCGGGAAGAATACGGATGCGGTGCATGCGCATTTTTCCCGAACTGTGGGCGAGGACGGTGTACCCGTTCTCCAGCTCCACGCGAAACATGGCGTTCGGCAGCGGCTCGACGACGGTCCCCTCAACGGTGAACGCGTCTTCCTTAGGCTTACTCAGGTTCTTTCTCCTTATTTCTTCACTACGGGGCGTGCGGGAGCAGGGCTCCTACACGGATAGACCTTGGAGGTCCCGCCCCGAGGTCGGCTTTCTATTCTACCGGATTTTTAGAAAAACGCAAAAAACCCAGTACTTTGGCCGAACTCGCTCACGCGAACTCGACAAACGTGCCCATCTAGTCTACGGGCGCGGCCCCATTCGCGTATCGCGTCGGACACGCCGGTCGCTTTAACGCATTCGTCAACGGGCGAAACCGTTAGTCCTCGTCAAGGAGAAGATCGCGGACGCGCGCAATGCTCTCGGGCGCCACTCCCGCGCCCTCGGCCCACAAGACCGCTCCCCCGTAGCGCTCGTCCATCGCCGAGAGGAAGTTCGCCATGGTGTCGGCGCGCGCGCTGAGCAGGATCGGGTCGTCGCCTTCGATCTCTCCGCGTTCCTTGGGGTGGCGCAGGAGCTTCGCCACGATATGGACCATGCGATCGTCGGAAATGGCGTAGTCCTCGATGACCCGCGCGCGCTGCACACCCAGGCAGCTCAGAACGAGCGCCGCCACCACGCCGGTGCGGTCTTTGCCCAGAAAGCAGTTAAAGACCAGCGGATAGTTCTCTTCCTTGGCCATCTCTTCGAACACGCTCACGAACGCGGGCGCGCCGAGGTCGAGGTACTGCAGATAGCGCCTCGTCAGATAGCTCTCGTCAACGACCCCGCGCGACTCGTTGGTGGCGTAGTTCGACAGCACCGGCGCACTGACGAAGCGGTGGGGTTCGTCGCCAATCAACCCCCGCCCGGTGCGCTCAATTTCAGCGGGGCTGCGCAGGTCCAGGATCGCGGCGATGCCGAGTGAGCGAAAGACCTCGAGGTCCTCACTCGTTAGGTCGTGCATCGCGTCACTTCGATAGAGCCGCCCCCAGCGAGTGTGACGACCATCGTCGGTCTCGTATCCTCCGAGGTCGCGAAAGTTATGCACTCCCTCAAAGGGAACCAAGCGTTGGGTCACGAGGGCCAGCGTACCGACGCGCGTCGACCAGCCGGGCAACGGTCGTGGGTCAACTGACTCATGACCAATCGCCGAGCGCTACGCCAATGAAGCAGTGTCGAAAGCCACGTCGGAATCATTGAGCGATACCACCATGGTGGGGCGAACCAGCTGGTGCGACGATTTGATCAAGCGCACGACCGTGCCCCACACGGCAAAACCCACCGCGTGCGACGCAAAACTCATCGGTCCTTCGACCAATTTGACCTCAACGACACCGTCGCCCTTTAGGGCCAGCGCATCACTCTGCATACGCTCCATCGCCATCTCGCGCGCCGAGTACATCGCCTCGGTGTAGCTCCGCAACTCCACATTCTGGGACTGTTGTTGCACAACCGTCCCGACGCTTCGGCGCGGCGCGTAGACGAAACTCGCCCCCGTGGCGAGCCCGAGTGGCTGCCAACCAGCCACCATCAGCAAGGTGAAGTCACGCGCGGAGAGGTCGGAAACAAAGACGTGCAAAGCCTCCACCGCCTTTGCCCCAACCGGTCGAACCGCGGTGCCGAGCAACGAGATCTCGATATGAGTGGAGTACACCTGACGCTCGACGTGCACGCCGACCACGCCGTGGCCACCGACCTTGGCGGCCTCGTTGTTGAGACGAGCGATCGCGTTCTTGAACGCTTGCTGGTGGGCTTCACTGGCCGCGATGATCTCACCCTGGCCCCAGTTCCACATTCCCGCCGGCGCAGAGAACACCGACACACCGCTCACGAGCTCCACCGGCTCCCAGCCAATGGAGTGGAGATTCAATTCCTCGTCAATAGAGAGATCTGACGTGCTCGTGCCCGTCGAGGGCGGCGTCTCGGCCAGCGAGGCCATTGCTCGAATCACGTCGGCCTTCACGTCCACGTCGCTCTTCACGGGCTCCAGGCTCACGAGAGTCTCACCGTTGCTTGGGGCACGGGCAGCGGGTCGAAGTCCTTGTAACGCCGCACCCGATTGCCACGAAGTATCGCTTGAATCTCGAGATCGCCCTTTTCATATTCGCGCTCGGCCAGTTGAAGGTGGGCGCCGCGCAACGAGTCACTGCCTAAACGCGCTCGCGCGTCAGAGCGGGCGAGATAACGAGCCTGCGACTTGGCCGTGACGACTTGGTCAATCTCCTGGGGACCTGAGCTGTTTGCCCACATGGAAATTCCCCCTCCCATGAGGTACTCGGTCATGCAGTAGGCCCACACGCGAATCGACGCGATCGACGCGACAATTGAGATCGGCACGAAACCGGCCTCAAAGACTTTCGAAAGGCGCTGCCCGGCGAGATACGTGCTCCAGGGCGATGCCGTGGGTGCTGACGCGTCGAGCACCTTGATCGCAGTGCCACGAAGATGGAACTCGAGGACGTTGGCTTCGGTGAGTCGCGTAACGGTGTCGACCACACCGACCACGCCGTGAGCTCCGAGCTCACCCGCTTCTTCGAGCATGCGCGAGTACGAACTGGTGAACCCTTCCATCCACGCGGTCTCCACCCACGTCTGTTGATAGTTCTGTCCCCACATTCGATGCTCGTTCGAGATCATGCCGTGAGGACACTGGTAATTCTGGACGTACCCGCCCTGCGAACCGCCGTACGGTGAGAGCGAGCGGGACAGTCCGCCGCCCATCGCGAAGGAGCCTTGTTGCATGGCACAGAACCCCTGCACCAAACCGACGGGCTGAAGTCCCATCTCCAGACAGGCCGCAAAGTCCGACACGCTCAACGCCGACGAGAAGGCGCTCTCCGACAGTCGTCGCTCCGCCGCTTCGGGCAGATCGCTCGGCGCCATTAGCCGTCCAACGTGATAATCGTCACCGGCTTGGCGAGCGTCACGTCATCCGAGGTCTTGCGCACGGCGGTGCCCAGTGAGAGGAACTCAATGGTGTGCGAACCCCACTGGTGCGATTTCTCTTCGAGGCGAACCCCGACGATGCCGGTGGCGCCAAGTTCGGTGGCCTCGTCTTGCATTCTCGTCATCGCCAACTCTCGAGCTTCATAGAGCGCCTGGGTGAAGTTGGGCAACTCTACGTTTTGGCCCGTCGTGCCGAGCGTTTGGCCAATTCCGCGGTGGGCGATGTGGTACACGCAGGTACCCATCACCAGACCTTGCGGGAAGTAGCCCGTTTGCAGCAGCGTCCAAAAATCTTGCCCGGAGAGATCCGAGGTGAAGGGTTTGCCCTTTGAGTTGAGACGTGACGCACCATCTTCGGCCTTGACCGCCGTACCGACCGCGATGAACTCTGCCGCGTCCTTGCCCCAGTCGTAGTAGTTGACCGTCAGGCGCACTCCGACGACCCCGTCGGCACCCAGTTCGGCAGCCTCTTCTTCCATGCGAGTCATCGCAAGTTCGCGCGCGTTGTACATGGCCTCGGTGAGCTTCGTCAGTTCAAGACTCTGCCCCCACTTTCGAGTCTGGATGCCGGTGTGGTAAATCGAGGAACCCATGACGAAGCCCACCGGATGAAAGCCGACCTCTTTGATGAGAAGGAACTCGTTCACGGAGAGATCCGATGTGAAGAGTCCCTTCTCCAACTCTTCGAGCCGGTGTCCCGTCGCCTGGGGTAAGTCGCTAGTTACGTCACTCACTGATTGCCTCCAATGACAATTTTTTCGAGGGCCAGTCGCGCTGCATCGCTGTGAGCCGCTTCATCACGTAATGACTCGAGCAGTTTGAGGATCCAGTCATTCACGCTCAGTGTTTCGCTGCGAATACGAATGCCGCCAGAGATGTGTCCGAGGGTGCAGTTAAGACTCGCGCCGTCGATCGATGCTTCGAAGAGGTTGTTGGCCATGGAGATCTGCACCGAGGAGATATCCTCCGATTTATGGAACCGGCCGCCTCCGTGTTGGACCTTTAGCCGATCCCCCAAGGTGTCGGAGAGTTCGTCGCACAAGGCCCTGACGAGTTGACGGACGTCGGTGCTGTTGGAGCGCAACGCGGCGGCGGCCATATTGAGGTCGTACGAATCGTCCATTGAACTCACCAGAGGCCACCTTACCGTCCTTACTTTTGGCACTTTCCGCCACGCAAGGTGTCAAGGAACGAGGGCGAAATTGCCACCTGCGAGAGCGCGGTAACTCCTCAAGCGCGGCTGACGCCTGAATGATTCCACTATCGCGGCAAGAGGTACTTCCAGATATCACTCGACAACGCGGTCACCGTCTCGATCCCGTACTCTTCGCTCGGATCACTCTGGGTCATGATCGTCACGAGATAAAAGCGCTCTTGGTACTGCACGAAGCCGGTCGTGTTGACCTGCCAGCCGGTGGGTATCTCGTCGTACCAGCCGTCTTTCATGGCAACGAGGGCGTGCTTCGGCGAGCCCCAGCCCAGGCCGAACTGCTGGCCGCCGATCACGTGTTCCATGAGGTCGGTCTCGTACTCGCGCGACGCGGCGTCGAGAATCGAGTTCGGCAGCGCGATGACCTTGAGGAGTTGGAGCTGATCGAGCGGGGTCGTGGCGATGTCGCCCCACGACCAACTCGGAATGGTCGACTTAAATCCGATCAGTTGGTTGAAGGCGTCAATCGCGTCACGCCCGCCGATGATCGCCCACAGCTTGGTGGCCGCGGCATCGTCGGACGCTTCGATCATGCTCGAAGCAAGTTGCTGCTCCTTCGTACTCAGGGGCACTCCACTCTTCTGGGCCTCATAGAGCAGGTCCGCGAGGATGTCGATCTTGACGATCGAGGCCGTGCGGTCGTGGTAGCCGTTGTGGTACGTGAAGGTCGCCCCGGTCGCCACGTCGTAGACCGCCGCGGTGATGTTGCCCTGGCGCGATTTGAGGTACAGCGCGGTGGTTCGACTCGTGAAGGGATTGTCGGGATTGTGCGTGGGCGCCGTGGGAATCGTCGTGGTGGTGCTCGTCGTCGTGGTGGTCGTCAATTCCGTGATGGGCACGGTGCTCGTCGGTGGGCCGTTGTCGGAGCCCGCGTTCGTGGCGAACAGGACGAAGCCCGCGAGAAGCGTCACTGGAATCACACTGCGGAAACGACGTGCCACCTCTCCCCCCGCCTTGATGGTACGAGTAATCGCCTCCACCAAAACTGATAGGACCTTACGACTAGGGCAGCGTGGTGGTCGTGGTAGTAGTCGTCGTAGTCGTGGGTGACGTCGGGGCTTCAATCACGAGCAAGGCCGTCGAGACGGGCCGTTCGCTCGCGCGCGCACTGTAGATCGATCGTCCATTGGCAAACATTGACGTGGACGATCCGCCATCCAGGTCCAGGGCCGTTTCGACGTTGAGGGACCGCAAGATCGCCAGGAGTTGGGTCCAGTTCGCACCCGAGCGGCCGTCCGTGCCGCCCACGCTCAAAATCACCGTCTCGCCCATCGAGGTCCAGCCCACGATCGTGCGCGGAGACGGGTCCTTGATGCTGGCGTCCGAGGCACCCACGGCCCCCGTCACGCCGTCATTCAGAATGATCGGGTGTCCGCCAATGTCGTCACAGCCCATGGTCGAGTTCGTCGTCAAAGTCACCATGTCGCCCGCCACCAGGCTCGCCAGTGTCGTGCTGTTCGAGGCGGAGATGTCCACGCGCCCCGCCAGCACATGGATCGCGGAGGAGGTACGCCCGATGTACTGCAGCTGGGCCGTTGAGTTGATGGTGGTGGGACTCTGGGTGGTGCTCATCTCTTTGAACTGATAGGTGAAGCGGCCACTGGCGGTGGGCGTCGGAAGTGCGTAGGACGAGGTAAAGAGCAACGTGCCGCGCAGCGGATCACTCACGCCCACGTACGACAGTGGGAGCTCCTGATTGATCGCGTTGATCGCCAGACTGGTGGTACCCATGGCGAGTGAGGCGTTCCACGTGAACTGCGTACTGACCGTCCCGTCATCGAGGTCGGCTTGTTGATGGGAGACCTCGGGCGTGTGCACGAGGGTGCACCCCGAGACGATGCCTCCCACCGCGTCGCCGGCGTCAGGCTTCTTGGAGTTGGGAACCGCGAAGTAGTCGCCGTTCACCGCGGCCACGCACCCGGTGGTCGAGCGACAGATGGCGCTCGGGGTCTCGAGCCCACCGTCGACCTTGTTGTGCGCGAGTCCGACCTCGAGTGAGTACGGAGCACCGTAGAAGGTGACTAGATGAATCGGGGCGCGAACCCCGAAGGGGACGCCGTCCACGGGATAGACGTAGATGCCCATGGCCGCCGAGGCCGGTGGGCTGCTGGTTACGCCGAGTGGTACCGCCACCAACAACGCGAGACAGCACACTGCCGCGAGCGGCCGCAGCCAGCGAGCGCGACGGCGTGGCACGTCGGGTGACGCGTGGGGTGGGGTCACTCGACCACCCTACGATGACCTATCTTGGCGTTACCTTCAGCCGTCAAAGAATCGGGTGAGAACCCCGCTTAAGCGATCGTGAAGACCTCGGGTCCGTTCTCGGTTACCGCCACGGTGTGCTCGAAGTGTGCGGAGAGTTCACCGTCTTCGGTCATCACACTCCAGTCATCGTCGAGCACGTAGGTCTCCCACGTGCCCACATTCACCATCGGTTCGATCGCGAAGACCATGCCGGACTTAAGCGTCGGTCCGGGCGAACCGGGCCAATAGTTGGTCACCTGGGGGCTCTCGTGCATCTCGGTGCCGATCGCATGGCCGACGTACTCGCGCACGACCGAGAAGCCAGCGGCCTCGGCGACGTTTTGAACCGCGCGGCCCACTTCGTTGAGTCGACCGCCCACGACCAGCTGATCGATGCCCGCCCACAAGGAACGCTCGGTGACGTCGAGCAGGCGTGTCGCGAGCGCGCTGACCGTACCAACGGGAGCGGTATAGGCGGCGTCGCCGTGATAGCCCTCGATGATCGCACCTGCGTCAATCGAGATGATGTCGCCTTCTTCTAAGACGTAGTCGCCGGGGATGCCGTGGACGATCATGTCGTTCGGGCTCGTGCAGATGACCGCGGGAAAGCCGTTGTAGTTGAGGAAGTTCGATCGCGCCCCGCGCTTGGCCAGCACCTCGGCCGCCAGTGCGTCGAGTTGCTTGGTGGTGACGCCCGGTCGAATGGCCGCGCGCGTCACCTCGTGGATCTCGGCCACGACCTTGCCGGCCTTGCGCATCTTGGCCAGTTCGTCCTTGTTGCGGATCACAGTAGTCCTCGCTCGAGGAGTCGCGCGTCGATGTCCCGCGCCACTGCATCCACGGCCTGGTCACCGTCCACGGTCACCAGCAGACTCCGTGACTCATAGAAGGAGAGCAGCGGCCGGGTTTCGCGCTCAAAGGTCTCCAGGCGTTTGGCGATCGCTTCGGGGGTGTCGTCGCTTCGCTGGACCACCGTTCCACCACACTTCTCGCACGTACCCGAGACGGCCGAGGGGTCGGTGAGTTTGTAGACCGTGCCACAGACTTGGCACACGCGCCGCGACGACAGGCGCTCGATCACGATCTCGTTGGCGAGATCGATGTAGATACACAGCTTGATCCCGCCCACACCCACGATGCGCTCGAGCGCCTCGGCCTGTTCGGTGTTGCGCGGAAAGCCGTCGAGGACCGCGCCCTTGGCGGCGTCGGGCTCGCGGAGTCGCACTTCGACCAGGGAGTTCACGACGTCGTCGGACACCAGTTCGCCGGCGTCGAGAATCGACTTGACCTGGCGACCCAGGGGGGTGTCCTGGGCGATCGCGGCGCGCAGGATGTCGCCAGTTGAGACGTGGGCTAACTCGTAGCGCTCGCTCAACAGGTCGCTTTGGGTTCCCTTGCCCGCGCCCTGCTTGCCCAGCACGACCAGATTCAGTTGACTGGACATGACTAGCGCTTCAAGAAGCCTTCGTAGTTGCGCATCATGAGCTGAGAGTCAATCTGTCGCATGGTCTCGAGCGAGACGCCCACCGCGATGAGCAGTGTGGTGCCGTAATAGGGGAAGCGGTTGATGCTCCACAGCGCCATCAGCACACTGGGCGTCACGGCGACCGAGGCCAAGAAGACCGCGCCCACCACCGTGAGCCGAGAGAGCATGCGCGAGAAGTAGCGCTCGGTAGGCATGCCCGGGCGAATGCCCGGCACAAAGCCACCCTGTTGGCGCAGCATCTCGGCCTGTTGGTGCGGGTCGAAGGCGATGTAGACGTAGAAGAACGTGAAGGCGAGGATCAACATGAAGTCCGAGGCGATGTAGAAGAAGCTCGTCGGTGAAAGGGAGTTGCGCACGAAGTTCTGGAAACTCGCCCAGGGCACAATGTTCGATAACAGCACCGGGATGTAGAGCACCGAGGACGCGAAGATGATCGGGATCACGCCCGACTGGTTGACCTTGAGGGGTATGTACGTCGAGTTCCCGCCCATCTCGCGACGTCCCACGACGCGCCGAGCAAACGTGACGGGTATCCGCCGCTGGCCGTTGTCCATAAAGACGATCAGCACCAGCAGGGCGAGCGAGACGATGAGGATCACGTAGAACTTGTAGGGACCACCCTCTTCCCACACCGCGCGTCCGCCCGAGGGCAGGCCGGCCACGACGTTGGCGAAAATCAGCAGCGACATGCCCTGGCCGATGCCGCGCTGGGTAATCAACTCGGCCAGCCACATCACAAAGGCCGTCCCCGCGGTGAGGATCAGCACCATCATCAGCGCGTACCAAATGTTGAAGCGCGGGACCATCAAGTTGATGTCAAAGCCCAACAACGCCTCGTCGTGTCCATGGAAGGCGTAGATGAGACCCGTCGACTGCAGCAGGGCGAGCCCGATGGTGAGGTACCGAGTCGTCTGGGTGATCTTCTTCTGGCCGACGGCGCCCTGGTCGCGCCACTCGCCCAGTTTGGGAATGACCCCGGTGAGCAGTTGGATCACGATGGAACTGGTGATATAGGGCATGACGCCCAGACCAAAGACCGCCAGACGTGTGAGCGCCCCGCCCGAGAAGAGGTTCAAGAAGCCCAGCACGCCACTCGAACTCGCCTGCTTCTGGAGGGACTTGATCGCGGTCCAGCTCACGCCCGGAATCGGGACGTTGGCGCCTAGCTGATACAGGCAGATGATCCCGACCGTGAACAGGACTTTGTTGCGAAGGTCCGGAACACGAAAGATATTCGCCAGGCGCTGCAGCACTTTTCGACCTTAACGGTTTTGGTGCTGGTTGCCGGAGGCAGGCGGGCGCACCGAAAAGGGCAGCGCCAGCACGGTTACCGTGCCGCCGGCCGCTTCGATGGCGGCCTTCGCCGACGCCGAGAACCCGTGCGCGGACACGTTCAGCGTGTTGGACACGCCACCGCGACCGAGAACCTTCACGAGGTCGTTCTTGCGCGCGAGGCCGTGCTCGACGATCGTCTCGAAGGTGATCTCGCTCAGCCCCAGGGCCGCGAGGGCGTCCAGGTTGACCGGCGTGTACTCCACGCGGAAGGGGTTGGTGAATCCCTTCAACTTGGGGATGCGCTGAAGGAGCGGCAACTGGCCACCCTCGAAGCTCGCGCGAATCTGACGACGCGCCTTTTGTCCCTTGGTGCCGCGACCGGCCGTCTTGCCACCCTTGCCGGCGATTCCGCGACCGACAATCTTCTTGCGGTGCGTCGAGCCTTCGGGCGAGGTGAGGTCGTGCAACTTCATCTCTAGACCTCTTCTACTTTCACTAGGTGCGGCACTCGAGCGATCATCCCGTGAATCTCGGGACGATCGGGCAGCACGTTGGACTGGCCGATGCCACGAAGACCGAGCGCACGAAGGGTTCCGCGGTGCTTGGGCTTGGTGGCGATCGTCGAACGAATCTGGGTCACTTTCAGCATGACTACCCCTCCACTTTAAAGAGGTCGCCCTCGCGCTGGCGTTCACGGTACGCGCGCAGCGTGCCAAAGGGCACCACCTCGTCGGGGGCCTTGTCACGTAGGGCGGCGATCTCTTCGGGGCGACGCAACTGCTTGAGGCCCTCGATCGTGGCGTGAGCCACGTTGATGCCGTTCGAGGAACCGAGCGACTTGGCGATGATGTCCTTCACCCCGGCCATCTCGAGGATGGCGCGCGCAGCGCCGCCGGCGATGACGCCGGTACCCGGAGCGGCGGGCTTCATGAGCACGCGACCCGCACCGGCGGTGCCGATGACGGGATAGACGATGGTGGATCCCGCGAGCGGCACGTCGAAGATGTTCTTGCGAGCCTCTTCGATGCCCTTTTGTACGGCCAGACCGGCTTCCTTGGCCTTGCCATAGCCCAGACCGACCTTGCCCTTGCCGTCGCCGATCACCATGAGGGCGGTGAAGGAGAACCGACGACCACCCTTGACGACCTTGGAGACACGATTCACCTTGATGGTGCGCTCTTCGAACTGTTCTACATCAGTCATCTAAAACTCCAGTCCACCGGCGCGCAACGCGTCGGCGAAAGCCGCCACGCGGCCGTGATAGTCGAAGCCACCGCGGTCAAAGACCACTGTGGCGATGTTGGCTTCCTTGGCCCGGCTCGCAAGGAGCTCGGCCACCTTCTTGGCGCCATCGACGTTGCCGCCGTTGACGTCCTTGAAGGCCGACTCGACCGACGACGCGGCGGCCAACGTGCGGCCGTTCACGTCGTCAATGATCTGAGCCGAGATGTGCTTGTTGGAGCGACTCATGGCGACGCGCGGACGCTCGGGCGTGCCAGAGAGCGTCTTGCGAACGCGACGGTGACGACGCAGACGAAGTTCACGGGTAGTGCGTGGCATTACTTTGCGGCCTTTCCTGCCTTGCGCGCGACTCTCTCGCCGAGGTAGCGCACACCCTTGCCCTTGTAGGGCTCGGGCTTACGAAGCTTGCGGATGTTCGCGGCCACCTGGCCGACGATCTCCTTGTCGGGTCCCTTGATGATGACCCGCGTGGGGGTGGGCACCTCGAAGGTCACGCCCTCGGGGGCGGTGAACTTGACGGGGTGAGAGAAACCGAGGGCGAGATCCAGCACGCCGGGAGTCCCGGCCGAGGCACGGTAGCCCACGCCAATGATCTCGAGTTCCTTGCTCCAGCCCTGGGTCACGCCCACGACCATGTTGGAGACCAACGTGCGCGTGAGGCCGTGCAGAGCCTTTTGGGCGGTTTCGTCGCTCTCGCGCGAAACGACCAGCGTGTCGCCCTCTTGATCGAGCGTGATGCCCGAGGGCACGGTGCGAGTCATGGTGGCCTGGGGGCCCTTCACGGTGACGACGTCACCGGCCACGCTCACCTCGACGCCCGAGGGCACGGTGATGGGGTTACGACCGATTCGTGACATTAGAGAACCTCCACAATGTCGGGGCGGCTACCAGACATAACAGAGCACCTCGCCACCCAACTTGGCCTTGCGGGCTTCGCGGTCGGTCATGAGGCCGTGGCTCGTCGAGACGACGGCCACTCCCACGCCACCGAGGACCTTGGGCATCTGGTCGGACTTCTTGTAGATGCGCAGGCCCGGCTTCGAGACGCGCTTGATACCAATGATGGTCTTCTTGCGGTCCTCGGAGTACTTCAGGTTGATCTCCAGCAGTGCGCCGGGCTTGTTGTCGAGCTTGGTCACGGTGTAGCCCGAGATATAGCCCTCTTTTTGAAGGACCTTGGCCAGGTTCTCCTTCAACTTCGAAGACGGCATCTTCACGCTGTCGAACATCGCGGCGTTGGCGTTGCGAATGCGCGTGAGCATGTCGGCGATGGGGTCAGTCATTGTCATAGCTGTCCTCCTACCAACTGGCCTTGGTCACGCCCGGGATCTCACCGGCGTGAACCATGAGGCGCAAACAGATGCGACACAGCCCGAACTTGCGATAGACCGAGCGCGGGCGGCCACAGCGCTGACAGCGCGTGTAGGCCCGCGTCGAGAACTTGGGCGTCTTGGCCTGCTTGATGCGAAGAGCTTTTTTCGCCATGCTTATCGAGTCTCCTGTCTGAAGGGGAAGCCGTAGGCGCGCAGGAACGCGCGGCCTTGCTCGTCGTTCGCGGCGGTGGTGACAATGGTGATGTCGAACCCACGCGGCGCGTCGATCTTGTCGTAGTCGATCTCGGGGAAGATCAACTGGTCATTCACACCGAAGGTGTAGTTGCCGTGTCCGTCGAAGGACTTGGGCGACAGCCCACGGAAGTCACGGATACGCGGAATCGCGAGGCTGAGCAGGCGGTCGAAGAACTCCCAGGCGCGGTCTCCGCGCAGGGTGACTTTCACGCCGATGGGCTGCTCTTCGCGCAACTTGAAGCTCGCGATCGACTTCTTCGCGCGCGTCACGATCGGCTTTTGACCGGTGATCTGCTCGAGGTCGCGCTGGGCACCCTCGAGCAGGCTCGCCTGCTGGGTGGCGCGTCCGACCCCGGAGTTGATCACGATCTTCTCCAGGCGCGGGACTTGCATGATGTTGGCGAGGCCTAGCTCTTCCTTGAGCGCGGGACGAATCTCTTCGTCGTAGCGAACCTTGAGGCGAGGCCGAGTAGCGGTCGTCATAGAACTTCTCCACACTTGCGACAGACGCGGACTTTCTTGTCGTCCACGATCTCGGTACCGATGCGCGCCGGGCCTTTGTGCTTGGGGCACCACACGGCCACGTTGGACGCGCTCATCGGCAGAACCTTGTCGATGACGCCCGCCTGCATCGTCGCGCCGCGCTGCTTGGTGGCGCGCTTGGCGACGTTGAGGTTGTCCAGGATCACCTTGTTGATCTCGGGCAGCGCTTCTTCGACGTTGGCGCGCTCGCCGCGGTACTTGCCCGCGAGCACGATCACGTCATCACCCTTATGAATTTTCATTACAACACCTCCGGGGCGAGCGAGACGATCCGCATGAACTTCTTGTCGCGCAGCTCGCGACCGACCGGCCCAAAGATGCGCGTGCCGCGCGGCTGGAGCTGGTCGTTGATCAGAACGGCGGCGTTCTCGTCAAACTTGATGTAGGAGCCGTCGGGGCGACGCTTCTCCTTGGCGGTGCGCACGACCACGCAGCGAACCACGTCGCCCTTCTTCACGGCGGCGCCGGGAATGGCGTCCTTCACGGTGGCGATAAAGACGTCCCCGATCGAGGCGTAGCGACGTCGCGATCCGCCGAGTACGCGGATGCACAGGACTTCCTTGGCGCCCGAGTTGTCGGCGACCTTGAGTCGGCTTTCTTGCTGAATCATCGCGCACGCTCCACGACTTCGGTGAGGCGCCAGCGCTTGAGCTTGGAGAGCGGACGGGTCTCTTGCACGCGCACCCGGTCACCGACCTTGGCCTCGTTCTTCTCGTCGTGCACGTAGAGCTTCTTGGTGCGCTGGACGGTCTTGATGTAGCGCGAGTGACTGACGCGCTCGTTGATGGCCACGACCAGCGTCGAGTTCATCTTGTCCGAGATGACGATGCCCTCGCGGACCTTGCGCGGGTTGGCGCGCTTCTCGTTGTCGTTGACGTCACTCATGACTGGGTGCTTTCTTCTAGGGCTTCGGCGGCGGCAATCTCGCGCTGACGCAGGTAGGTCTCCAGGCGCGCGATGTCCTTCTTTACGGCACCGATGCGCGAGGAGTTGTCGAGCTGACCGGTGGCCAGTTGGAATCGCAGGTTGAAGAGCTCGCGACGAGCTTCACCCAAGCGTCCCAGCAGTTCGCTGTCACCCAGGCGCTTGAGTTCGGCGCGGTGTTCTGAGGTCTTAGGCATCGATGGTCACCTCCGGCGTGCCGTGCGTCCCGGGACGTACGACGAACTTGGCTTTGATGGGGAGCTTTTGAATGGCGCGCTCCATAGCGGCACGAGCCAACGTCTCATCGACCCCACCGAGCTCGAAGAGCATGCGGCCCGGCTTCACGACGGCGACCCAGAACTCGGGGTTGCCCTTGCCCGAGCCCATGCGCGTTTCGGCGGGCTTCTGGGTGACGGGCTTGTCGGGGAAGACGCGAATCCACACCTTGCCGCCACGCTTGACGTGACGGGTCATCGCGATACGAGCGGCCTCGATCTGGCGGGCGGTCACCCACCCCGACTCGAGCGCCTGGATACCGAAGTCACCAAAGTTAAGGTCGACCCCGCCCTTGGCGAGACCGCCCCGGCGTCCGCGCATCATCTTGCGGTGCTTGACCTTGCGAGGCATCAACATGATTACTCCGCGTCCTTTCGAAAGTGCGGCGTGTCGGTGTGATCGGTCGCGGTGCGACGCTCGATCTCTTCCTCGACGCTCAGCTGGGCTTCGACCTCAGGGTTCGACGCCAACAGATCCGTCACGGGCACGTCGGTGGAGTCGGCCTCATCGGCGGCGGCTTCCTCGTTCGCCTCGGTGAGCAACTGGCTCTCGGGAATACGCGCGTCCTCGGCCGCCTTGTCCGAGACGCTGCCGACCATTCCTTGGATCTCGGTGTCGGTGAACTCCTCGTCGGGTTGCACCTCAACGCGACGGCGTCCGCCACCCGCGCGCACAACGCCCTTGGGCGCGGTCGGCGAAGAACCGACGGGCATGGCGTCGCCCGCCGCCATCGCGGCCTCACGCACGATCTTCTCGTCGTTGGTCAACTGGTAGGGCAGGATGTCACCCTTGTAGATCCAGACCTTCACGCCGATGCGACCCGTGGAGGTACGAGCCTCGCGGAATCCGTAGTCGATGTCGGCGCGCAGCGTGTGCAGAGGTACGCGGCCTTCACGGTACGACTCGCGACGCGACATCTCCGCGCCACCGAGACGACCCGAGGCCTGAATGCGAACGCCCAAGGCGCCGGCCTTCTGGACGGTCTGGATACCGCGCTTCATCGCGCGACGAAAGGCCACCCGGCGAATCAACTGGTCGCAGATTCCCTGGGCGATGAGGGCGGCGTCGAGTTCGGGTTGCTTGATCTCTTGGATGTTGAGCGAGATCTTGTTCTTCTGGCCGGTGATCTTTTCGAGGTCCTTCTTCAGGCGCTCGGCTTCCGCCCCGCGTCGACCGATGACGATGCCCGGGCGCGCGGTGTGGATGTCCACGCGAATGCGGTCCGAGTTGCGCTCGATCTCGATGCGACTGACGGCCGCACTCTCGAGCTGCTTGGTGAGGTAGTCGCGAATCTTCCAGTCCTCGATGACGAGGTCCTTGTAGCCGCGCTCCTTAAACCAGCGCGACTTCCAGTCCGTCGTGATGCCGAGACGGAAACCGTAGGGGTTTACCTTCTGACCCATTAGTTGGTCTCCTCCGTGGTGTCCTCAGACACCGAGTCGTCGTCCGCAGCGAAATCGCTCGCCGCGTCTTGATCTTCAGCCTCGATGGCCGCTTCCACGCCCGGGGCCTCGGCTTCGGTGCCCGCCTCGAGGACGGTGTCGGCGATCACGTCGTCCGGCGTGACGTCTTCGACTACCGCGTTCTCGGCCGCGAGCGCTTCGGCCGCGTCCAGCTCGACCTGGGCTTCGTGGGCGGCTTCGCGCTTGTTGACACTGGCCGTCTGGTCGGCGCGGCGGCGCGAGGAGGCGACGCGACGCGAACGACTGGCCTGGACCTGGGCGTTGCGCGACGCGCGCATCAACTCGAGGCGCTCGTCGTCCATGCGCGAGACGATCACGGTGATGTGCGTCGAGCGCTTAAAGATCTTGCCGGCGCGTCCGCGCGCACGGGGGGTGAAGCGCTTCATGGTGATGCCCTCGTCGGCGAAGGCCGCCGAGACGTAAAGCTCGTCGGCCTGCATGCCGTCGTTATTCACCGCGTTGGCGACGGCCGAGGCGAGGAGCTTGCCGATCACGTCGGCCGCTTCGCGGGTGGTGCCCGCCAGAATCTCACGCGCGGTGTTGACGTCCTCGCCGCGCACGATGTTGAGCACGACGCGAGCCTTGCTCGCCGACATCTGATAGCCGCGCAGGGTCGCGCGGGTTCCGGGGCGTTCGTTGGTCTTGGCGCCCGTCATTAGCGGCGTCCCGTCTTCTCTTGACCGGCGTGGAACTTAAACGTGCGCGTGGGGGCGAACTCGCCGAGTTTGTGACCGACCATGGACTCGTTCACGAAGACCGGCACGTGGCGGCGACCGTCGTGCACCGCGAAGGTGTGACCGACCATGTCGGGGATCACCGTCGAGCGACGGCTCCAGGTCTTGATGACCTTCTTCTCGTTGGCCGCGTTCATCGCGTCCACCTTCTTTAAGAGGTGGGCATCGATGAAGGGACCTTTTTTCAGACTGCGTGACATATCTACCTCCGGGCGCCGCGTCCACGACGACGACGAATAATGAGCGAGTCTGACGGCTTGGGCAGACGCGTACGACCTTCGGGCTGACCCCACGGGGAGACCGGGTGGCGCCCACCGCTGGTCTTGCCTTCGCCACCACCGAGCGGGTGGTCGACCGGGTTCATCGCCACACCGCGGGTCTGGGGACGAACGCCCTTCCAGCGATTGCGACCGGCCTTACCGATCTTGATGAGCTCGTGCTCGGAGTTGCCCACTTCGCCCAAGGTGGCGCGACAGTCGATCGGCACGCGACGCATCTCGGTCGAGGGCAGGCGCAAAGTGGCAAATCCGCCGTCTTTGGCGACGAGTTGGACGCTCATGCCCGCGCTGCGGGCCATCTTGCCGCCGCCGCCGGGGCGCAGCTCCACGTTGTGCACGGTCGAACCGGTGGGGATGAAGCGCATCGGCAGCGCGTTGCCCATGCGAATGTCGGCCTTCGGGCCGGACTCCACGACGTCGCCGACCTTGAGGCCCTGGGGGGCGAGGATGTAGCGCTTCTCGCCGTCGACGTAGTGCAGCAGCGCGATGCGACACGAGCGGTTGGGGTCGTACTCAATCGTGGCGACCTTGGCCGGGACGTGATCCTTGTTGCGGCGAAAGTCCACGACGCGGTACTTCTGCTTGTGACCGCCGCCGCGGTGACGCGAAGTCTTGCGACCGTAGTTGTTGCGTCCACCGGTCTTGGGCTTGGGCTCGAGCAGCGACTTCTCTGGCGTGGTCGTGGTCAGTTCGGCAAAGTCCGAGACCGTCTGGAAACGGCGACCGGGACTCGTAGGTTTGCGGTGACGAAGGGCCATAGCTGTCCTTAGTTCTCGAAGAGGTTGATCGTGTCACCGGCTTTGAGGGTGACGATGGCGCGCTTGGTGCCGGGCTTGGACCCCCGCACGCCGGTGCGGCGGTTGCGGGTGTTCTTGCCCTTGCGGTTCAGCGTGTTGACGTTGGTGACCTTGACGTTGAAGGCCTGTTCGACGGCGTTGCGCACGTCGATCTTGGTGGCGCGCGGGTCCACGACGAAGACGTAGGTGCCCACTTCCATCGAGGCGTAGGTCTTCTCCGAGACGACCGGGCGAATCAAGATGTTCATCGCGTCGCGCATCAGGCACTCTCCTTGGCGGTGGGCAGCGTGGCGTCGGTAAAGACGACCCAGTCACTGTCGAGGACGTCGTAGGTGTTGAGCTCTCCGGCGTCGATGGTCTTGACGTTCATGAGGTTGCGAAACGAGCGCAGCGGGGTCTCGTCGTCACGCGAGAGAACCACGAGGATCTTGCCCTCGAGGCCGAGGGCGTCTAAGAACGCCAGGGCGTCCTTGGTCTTGGGCTCGCTCCACGTCGAAAAGCCGTCCAGGACAACGATCTGCTCGAGCTGGGCGCGGTCCGAGAGCGCGGAGTACAGCGCAAGGCGGATCATCTTCTTGGGCGTCTTTTGCTCGTAGCTGCGAGGCTTGGGGCCAAGCGCAATGCCACCGCCCGGGTAGTGCGGGGCGCGAATGGTGCCCTGACGAGCACCGCCGGTGCCCTTCTGGCGGAAGGGCTTCTTGCCGCCACCGCGAACCTCTTTGCGGGTCTTGGTGGACTGGGTGCCCGCGCGCTTGGCCGCCAGTTGGGCCTTCACGACCTGGTGCATCACGGCCACGTTGGGCTCCACACCAAAGATGGAGGGCTCGAGCGAAACAGTGCCCAGCACCGCGCCGGTGACCGACTTACGCTCCACGCTGTGCTGCACGTACGGAGCGCGTTCCTTCTTGACGGGACCACGGAGAGTAAAGACGTCGCTCACCGGCTACCTCCAGCCTTCATCGGGTTCTTCACGCTGGTGCGCAGCACCACCACGCCGCCGCGGGGACCGGGCACGGCACCCTTCACGAGTACCAAGTGGCGCTCGACGTCCACGCCCACGACTTCGAGGTTGGTGGTCGTCACCTGGCTGCCACCCATGCGGCCGGCCATCTTGGTACCCCGAAAGACGCGTCCAGGCGTGGCGCAGGCGCCGATCGAACCCGGAGCGCGGTGGTGCTTGTGGTTACCGTGAGCCGCACCCTGGCCCGAGAAGTTGTGGCGCTTCATGCCACCGGCGAATCCCTTGCCCTTGGAGACCGCAGTGGCGTCAATCATGTCGCCCTTTTCGAAGGAGTCGGCCAGGATCTCCTGGCCCACGGCGTAGCCGCTCACGTCGTCGAGACGAAGTTCCACGAGCTTCTTGCCGGGCGTGACCCCAGCCTTTTCGAAGTGGCCGAGCTCGGGCTTGGTCATGGTCGAGACCCGGCGCGTGCCCCAGGTCACCTGGAGCGCGGAATATCCCTCTTTTTCGGGAGTTTTGACTTGCACCACGCGAGACGGGCTGACGCGCACGACCGTGACCGGGATCGCCCGGTTCTGGTCGTCCCAGACTTGGGTCATGCCCACTTTCTCGCCGACGATCGCTTTGGTCGCCACGTTGGTCCTCTTCCTCTTGTTTCTCTACGTCGACCAGGGCCGACATACAGACGCTCCGCCGGGCCGTGAAAACCCGAACGGAGCGCTCGACTGGTTCGGTTCAGCGTTCCACGAGTGGCAACTGAACACATCATTTGTTCGCCCGGTCCTAAAAAACCGGGCTACTCACCCTACACCCTGAGACACCGCGCACGCAAAGGGCGCGGGGTCTCAGGAGTCGGACTAGTTCTGGCGGATCTTGATCTCGATGTCCACGCCGGCGGGCAGGTCGAGACGCTGGAGCGAGTCAACCGTCTTGGCGGTGTGGTCCACGATATCGAGCAGGCGCTTGTGCACGCGCATCTCGAAGTGCTCGCGGCTGTCCTTGTGCTTGTGGGGACCACGCACCACCGTGTAGCGGTGCTTCTCGGTCGGCAGCGGCACCGGACCCTGGACGCGAGCGTTCGTGCGCTCGACGGTCTGGACAATCTTGGCGGTGGACTGGTCCAGGACGCCGTGATCGAAGGCCTTCAACCGGATTCGAATCATCTGCTTGTCGGCCATGACCAGACCTACTTCAGGATCTTTGTGACGCGACCCGAACCCACGGTGCGGCCACCCTCGCGGATGGAGAAGGTCAGGCCCTCTTCCATGGCGATCGGCTTACCCAGGGTCACGGTCATGTCGGTGTTGTCACCGGGCATCACCATCTCGGTGCCCGAGGGCAGCTCAATGGTGCCAGTCACGTCGGTCGTGCGGAAGTAGAACTGGGGACGGTAGTTCGCGAAGAACGGCTTGTGACGTCCACCCTCTTCCTTGGTGAGCACGTAGACGGCGGCCTCAAAGTTGGTGTGGGGCGTGATGGTGCCGGGCTTGCAGAGCACCTGGCCACGCTCGACCTCTTCCTTCTTCGTACCGCGCAGCAGCGCGCCGAGGTTGTCGCCCGCGCGACCCTCGTCGAGGAGCTTGCGGAACATCTCGATGCCGGTCACCACGGTCTTCTGCGTGGGACGAAGGCCCACGATCTCGACTTCGTCCCCGACCTTGATGACACCCTGTTCGACCTTGCCGGTCACCACGGTGCCACGGCCGGTAATGGACATGACGTCTTCGATCGACATCAGGAAGGGCTTCTCGGTGGCGCGAACCGGCTCGGGAATCCAGGTGTCCACGGCTTCCATGAGCTCCATGATCTTGTCACCCCAGGCGGCGTCGCCTTCGAGGGCCTTCAGGGCCGAGACCTGGATGATCGGGGTGTCGTCGCCCGGGAAGTCGTAGCTCGTGAGGAGCTCGCGGACTTCCATCTCGACGAGCTCAAGGAGTTCCTCGTCGTCGACCATGTCGGACTTGTTGAGGGCCACCACGATGTAGGGCACGCCGACCTGACGAGCGAGCAGCACGTGCTCACGAGTCTGGGGCATGGGACCGTCGGTCGCCGAGACGACCAAGATCGCGCCGTCCACCTGGGCGGCGCCGGTGATCATGTTCTTCACGTAGTCGGCGTGGCCGGGCATGTCGACGTGGGCGTAGTGACGGTTCGCCGTCTCGTACTCCACGTGGGCGATTGAAATGGTGATGCCGCGCTGGCGCTCTTCGGGGGCCTTGTCGATCTGGTCGAAGGGGGTAAAGGCCGACCCGCCGATGCGCTCGGACAGGACCTTGGTAATCGCGGCGGTCAACGTGGTCTTGCCGTGGTCGATGTGACCCATCGTGCCGATGTTGACGTGCGGCTTAGTGCGCTCGAACTTCTGCTTTGCCATTGTCGGGGACTAACTTTCTTCTCGTGACCGTTTCCCGATGAATCGGTCGTTTTTTCGGCCCTCCCCGACTACGGTTTGGACCTCTTTCGCTGGTTACCCAGCTTCCTTACGCGCCGGTAGCCTTCGCAACGATCTCTTTCGCGATCGCGTCCGGTACTTCTGCGTACGACTGGAACTGCATGGTGTACGTGGCTCGCCCCTGAGTGCGAGAACGCAGGTCAGTAGCGTAGCCGAACATGTCCGCAAGCGGTACAAGAGCCCTAATCACCTGGTTGCTACCGACGGCGTCCATGCCCTCGATACGACCGCGCCGTGAGGAGAGGTCGCCGATCACATCACCCATGTAGTCCTCGGGGGTGACCACTTCGACGCTCATGATGGGCTCGAGCAGCACGGGACTCGCGAGGCGCGTGGCCTTCTTGATGGCGAGTGAGCCCGCGATCTTGAAGGCCATCTCCGAGGAGTCCACGTCGTGGTAGCTACCGAAGGTGAGGCGCACGCGCAAATCCACCATGGGGTACCCGGCGAGCACACCCGAGGTGAGGCTCTCGGTGATGCCCTGGTTGACCGGGCCGATGTATTCCTTCGGAATCACGCCGCCAGAGATTTCGTCGAGGAACTCGTATCCCCCGCCGGGGCCTGTGGGCTCCACAGTAATGACGACGTGTCCGTACTGACCCTTACCACCGGTCTGGCGCACGTACTTCTCTTCGACCTTTTCGACCTTCTTGCGGATTGTCTCGCGATACGCCACCTGGGGCTTACCCACGTTGGCGTCCACGGAAAACTCGCGCAGCATGCGGTCCACCAATACCTCGAGGTGCAGCTCGCCCATACCCGAGATGACGGTCTGGCCGGTCTCTTGGTCGGTACGCACGCGAAACGTCGGGTCCTCTTCGGAGAGCGCGTACAAGGCCTTGCCCAGTTTCTCCTGGTCGGCCTTGGTCTTCGGTTCGACGGCCACGTGAATGACGGGCTCGGGGAAGGTCAGGGTCTCGAGTTGGATCGGCTGGCCCGGGTCCGAGAGCGTGTCACCGGTCGTGACCTGCTTGAGGCCCACGGCGGCGACGATGTCGCCAGTACGGATCGTGTCGAGGTCCTCGCGGTTGTTCGCGTGCATCAACAACAAGCGACCCAAGCGCTCGCGCTTCGATCCCTTGGTGGTGTTGATCACGGTGTCGCCCTTTTCCAGGGTGCCTGAGTAGACGCGCAGGTACGTGAGCTTGCCGACGTAGGGGTCGGTCATGATCTTGAAGGCCAGCGCGCTGAAGGGCTCGGCGTCGTCGGCCTTGCGCTCGAGGTGCTCGTCTTCCTTGCCCGGCTTGGTGCCTTGGGTCGGCGGTAGGTCGACCGGGGACGGCAGAAAGTCCACGACGGCGTCGAGCATCGGCTGGACACCTTTGTTCTTAAAGGCCGAACCATTGAGGATCGGTACACAGAAGTTCTCGAGGGTCCCGCGGCGCAACGCGCTACGGATCTCGTCGGGGGTCGGAACCTCGTCGCCCAACACCTTTTCCATTAGGTGGTCGTCGAAGGTGGTTAGCACGTCGAGCAACTTGGCGTGGTACTCATCGGCCAGGGCCTGGAACTCCTCGGGGATGTCGACGACGTCAAACTCTTCACCGAGGTCGTTGTGATACAGCGTCGCCTTCATCGTGGTGAGGTCGATGATGCCCCGGTAGTTACCCTCGGATCCCACAGGCAGCTGAATGACGGCGGCCACGCAGTTGAGGCGATCTTCGATCATGTCCACGCAGCGAAAGAAGTCCGCACCCAGGCGGTCCATCTTGTTCACGAAGCAGATGCGCGGCACGTTGTACTTGTTGGCCTGGCGCCAGACCGTCTCGGTCTGGGGCTCGACACCCGCGACGGCGTCAAAGACCGCGACCGCGCCGTCGAGTACGCGCAGCGAGCGCTCGACCTCGACCGTGAAGTCGACGTGGCCGGGCGTGTCGATGATGTTGATGCGATTGCCGTTCCAGTAGCAGGTGGTCGCGGCCGACGTGATGGTGATGCCACGCTCTTGCTCTTGGGCCATCCAGTCCATGGTGGCGGCACCCTCGTGGACCTCACCGATCTTGTAGTTCTTGCCCGTGTAGAACAAGATGCGCTCGGTCGTGGTGGTCTTGCCCGCGTCGATGTGGGCCATGATGCCAATGTTGCGAACTTTGTCCAGGGGGTATTCGCGTGCGGTCATTTCTTGAGCAAACTCTCTTTATCTACCAGCGATAGTGGGCAAAAGCCTTGTTGGACTCGGCCATCTTGGCCACGTCCTCGCGGCGCTTCACCGCCGCACCCACGCCGTTGCTGGCGTCAATAATCTCATTGGCCAAACGGTCGGCCATCGTCTTTTCGCGACGCTTTTTCGCGAAGTCGGTCAACCATCTTATCGCGAGCGTCGTCGAACGACGCGGGCGGACCTCGACGGGCACCTGGTAGGTCGTGCCACCCACGCGGCGCGAACGCACCTCGAGTTCGGGGCGTACGTTCTCGAGAGCGCGCTTCAAGGTGGCGACGGGGTCGCTGCCGGTCTTCTGTTCGACCTGCTCGAGTGCGGTGTAGACGATGCGCTCGGCGATGGTGCGCTTGCCGCGCTCCAGGATCTTGTTGGTCACCTGGGTGACGAGCACCGACTTGTAGATGGGGTCGACGGGGATCTCCCGGCGAACGGCGGGACCTTTACGAGGCATTATTTCTCCCTCTTGGCGCCGTAGCGGCTACGGGCCTGCTTGCGGTCGCGCACACCCGAGGTGTCAAGCGCGCCGCGAATGATCTTGTAGCGAACACCGGGCAGGTCCTTCACACGGCCCCCACGCACGAGGACAATCGAGTGCTCTTGGAGGTTGTGACCGACACCCGGGATGTAGGCCGTGACTTCGACGCCGGAGGTGAGGCGCACACGGGCCACTTTGCGCAGCGCGGAGTTGGGCTTCTTGGGCGTGACGGTGTGCACGCGCGTGCAGACCCCACGGCGTTGCGGGGCCCCCTTGAGGGCCGGGGTCTTCGTCTTAGAAACCTTGTCCTGTCGGCCCTTTCGGACCAACTGTGCGATTGTGGGCACGCAGAACCTCTCTTGTTGGTACATCTCATGGCCCGCCGCTGTCAGCCAGCGGGCGGACTGTCAATCTTACGACACAACCCACTTAGACGGCAAGCCCACCGCCTTGGGGGCGGTGGGCACTCGTCGTCTTAGATCGCCTGACCACCAAGTTGATCCTCGGGGTTCACCACGTCGTTCTCGGGCAGGGCCGACTCGTCGTAGGTGGCGGTTCCGATGTTCTGGAACGCCGACAGGTCCGCGCTGAACGAGTCATCGCTGGATAGCTCGCCGAGCAAACTCGCCAGGTCCAGGTCATCGTCGCTGACCTGCGCCCAGGCGGGCAGCAGTTCGGCGTCCGGCATGTCGAGTCGCAGTTCGCGCCGGTTGTAGTACTCCAGGCCCGAGCCGGCGGGAATCAACTTACCGATGATGATGTTTTCCTTCAGACCCACCAGGTTGTCGCGCTTGCCCTCGATGGCGGCCTCGGTGAGCACCCGGGTCGTCTCCTGGAAGGAGGCGGCCGACAGCCACGAGTCCGTCGCGAGGGAGGCCTTGGTGATACCCATCAACTGGGCTCGACCGTCGGCACCTTCGCGGCCTTCGGCCTCGATGTCGTCGTTGGTGTCGTTGAAGAGCTTGACGTCCACGAGCGCGCCGGGCAGCCAGTGAGAATCACCGGCGTCCACGATCTGCACGCGTCGAGTCATCTGGCGCACGATCAGCTCGATGTGCTTGTCGTGAATCGACACACCCTGGTCGCGGTAGACGTTCTGCACCTCTTCGACGAGGTACTGCTGGGTCTCACGGGTACCGCGGAACTTCATCATGAGCTTGGGATCGAGCGGTCCGTCGTGCAGGGGCGTGCCGACTTCGACTTCCTGGCCGTCCTCCACGAGCAGGTGGCGAGCGATCGAGATCGACTCTTCTTGGACCTGACCCTCGTCGCCGATGATGGTGACCTTGCGCTCACGACCGATCAGCTCCACGCGCACCGAGCCCGAGAACTCCGCGACCGCCGCGGCACCCTTGGGGGTGCGGGCTTCAAAGAGCTCGACCACGCGGGGCAGACCGTGGGTGATGTCACTCTCGGTCACACCACCGGAGTGGAAGGTACGCATGGTGAGCTGGGTTCCCGGCTCACCAATCGACTGAGCCGCGATCACGCCGACTGCTTCACCCAACTCCACCAGTTGGTGGGTGGCGAGTGAGAGGCCGTAACAGGCCGCGCACACACCCTGGATGGCGTCACAGGTGAGAGTCGTGCGTACGCGCACGCGGTTGACGGTGGCGTCGTCGCGCAGGCGCTCGACGTCGTCCATGAGCAACATGGTGCCCGCCGCGATGACCGAGCCATCACTGAGCGTGACGTCTTCGGCCACGATGCGACCCCAGAGCTTGGTCTCTAAGTGAGCGCGCTGGGCGCGGGTATCGGGAGCGACGTGCTCAATCCACATGCCGCGCGTGGTACCGCAGTCGAAGACCTTGACGATGAGCTCCTGGGCCACGTCCACCAGGCGACGAGTCAAGTAACCCGAGTCCGCCGTGCGAAGCGCGGTGTCGCCCAAGCCCTTGCGGGTGCCGTGGGTCGAGATGAAGTACTCCAGCACCGAGAGACCCTCGCGGAACGAGGACTTGATCGGTCGAGGAATCATCTCACCGCGCGGGTTGGACACGAGGCCCTTCATCGCCGCGATCTGACGGATCTGCTGAGAGTTACCACGCGCGCCCGAGTCGACCATCTGGCGAATCGGGTTGGCGGCGATGGCGTTCATCGCGCGGTCGGTGGCGTCACCGACCTCCTTGTTGGCGTTGGTCCAGATCTCGATCTCCTGCTGGCGGCGCTCGTCGTCGACGATGACACCGCGGCGGTAGTTGGTCTCGACCTTGGCGGCCTGCTCCTCGTACTTCTCGAGGATCGCGGCCTTCTCGGGCGTGGTGATGACGTCCTCAATGGAGATCGTCAGACCCGACTTCGTCGCGAAGCGAAAGCCCAGGGACTTAATGGCGTCCAGGGACTCGGCCACTTCCTGGCGCGAGTAGCTGGCCGAGATCTCCTCGACGATTGCGCCGATGGGCATGGCGTTCTTGCCGATGAGCTCATTCACGTAGCGGAACCCAAAGGGCAGCGCCTCGTTGAAGAGAACGCGACCCGGGGTCGTCACCAACGAACGACTCGCGCCCTCGATCTCGATGCCCGCCGACTCCAGGCGCGTGTCCAACGAGGAGTCCGCCAACGGGCGAATCTCGATGGGCGTGCGCAGTCCGACCATCTTGTCGGCGACGGCGTTTTCGATCTCGTAGACGTGGCGGAACACCTTGGGGTGCTCCACTTTCTCGTCGGCGTTCAGCGTTAGGTAGTAGGCGCCATAGACCATGTCCTGGGCGGGCTCGGTGATGGGACGACCGGTCGCCGGGGTAAAGATGTTGTTGGTCGAGAGCATCAAGATGCGCGCCTCGGCCTGGGACTCGGCTGAGAGCGGCACGTGCACGGCCATCTGGTCACCGTCGAAGTCGGCGTTGAACGCCTTACACACGAGCGGGTGAATCTGAATGGCTTTGCCGTCGACCAGCACCGGCTCGAAAGCTTGGATACCGAGACGGTGCAACGTGGGCGCGCGGTTGAGCAGAACCGGGTGCTCGCGGATGACCTCTTCGAGGACGTCCCACACGACGGTCTTGCGACGCTCGACCATGCGCTTGGCGCTCTTGATGTTCTGGGCGACCTGGGTCTCGATGAGCCGCTTCATCACGAAGGGCTTGAAGAGCTCCAGGGCCATCATCTTGGGTAGGCCGCACTGGTGCAACTTGAGCTGCGGGCCGACCACGATGACCGAACGGCCCGAGTAGTCCACGCGCTTGCCGAGCAGGTTCTGACGGAACCGACCCTGCTTACCCTTCAACATGTCCGAGAGGCTCTTGAGGGGTCGACCGCTCTGGCCGGCCACCGGGCGACCACGTCGACCGTTGTCGAAGAGGGCGTCGACGGCTTCTTGGAGCATGCGCTTTTCGTTGTTGACGATGATGTCCGGTGCGCCCAAGTCGAGCAAGCGCTTGAGGCGGTTGTTGCGGTTGATCACGCGGCGGTAGAGGTCGTTGAGGTCGGACGTGGCAAAGCGACCACCGTCGAGCTGGACCATCGGACGAAGGTCCGGAGGAATGACCGGCACCGCTTCGAGGATCATCGCGCGCGGGTCGTTCAGGCGGTGACCGTGCTCGTCGCGACGGTTAAAGGACTGCACGATCGCCAGGCGCTTGAGGAACTTAGCGTGACGCTGCGCGCTGAGAGGCTTGCGGCCATCCTTCGCGTCGATCATCTCGCGCATGGTCTTTTCCTCTTGGTCGAGGTCCATGCGGTCGATCAATTGCAGGATCGCGTCGGCACCCATGCCGCCTTCGAAGTACTCGCCGTAGCGAAAGTCCATCTCGCGGTACAGCACTTCGTCTTCGATGATCGCCCGACTGTGCAGGCTCTCGAAGGTCTCAAAAGCGCGGTTGGCTAAGTCCCGCTCTTCGCTGAAGCGCGAGCGAACGACGTCGAGTTCCTTTTCGGTGCTGCGCTGCAGCGCGCGAATCTCGGACTCCTTGGCGCCCTCGGACTCGAGCTTGGCCGCACGGGCCTCGATCTCCTTGAGCTTGTTCTCGACGGCCTTGGCCTCGCGATCACCAATCTCCACGAGCTCGTCCTGGAGTCCGATGCGCAGATCGCTGAGGTCGTCGTGGCGACGAGTCTCATCCACGTACGTGACCATGTGGGCGGCGAAGTAGATGACCTTTTCGAGCTGCTTGGCCTTGAGCTCTTCCTTGGGCAGGGTGCCCATGAGCAGGTAAGCCAGCCAGCTGCGCGTACCACGCAGGTACCAGATGTGCACGACCGGAGCCGAGAGGGCGATGTGACCCATGCGCTCGCGGCGCACCTTGTCACTGGTGACTTCGACGCCACAGCGCTCACAGACGATGCCCTTAAAGCGCACACGCTTGTACTTACCGCACGCACACTCCCAGGCCTTCTGGGGTCCAAAGATCTTCTCGCAGAACAGGCCGTCCTTTTCGGGACGCAGGGTGCGGTAGTTGATCGTTTCGGGCTTCTTCACTTCACCCGAAGACCAGCTGCGGATGTTCTGGGCCGTCGCGAGACCAATGGAGATCTCGTCGAACTGGTTTACGTCGAGTGGACTCATGACAACTTCCTTTCGGCGGCGCGTCGAGCGTCCTCTTCGTCACTGCCGCGCTCGGGACGACTGATGTCGATACCGAGTTCGCGCGTGACCGAGAAGAAGTCCTCTTCGGTGTCCGCCAGGTCCACGTGGGCGCCGACCTTGTCGCGCACTTCCACGTTCAAACAGAGCGACTGCATTTCCTTAATGAGTACCTTGAACGACTCGGGAATTCCCGGCTCGGGCAGGTTCTGACCCTTGACGATCGACTCGTAGGCGCGTTCGCGACCCTTCATGTCGTCGGACTTGACGGTCAGGAGCTCTTGGAGCGCGTAGGCCGCGCCGTAGGCCTCGAGGGCCCAGACTTCCATCTCACCGAAGCGCTGGCCACCGAACTGGGCCTTGCCACCAAGGGGCTGGGCCGTGATCATTGAGTACGGGCCGGTTGAGCGCGCGTGAATCTTGTCGTCGACCATGTGGGCGAGCTTCAAGATGTAGGCGTAGCCCACCGAGATCGGGTTGTCGTAGGCCTCGCCGGTGCGGCCGTTGAACAGCGTGACCTTGCCGTCGTTGTCCCCGGCCAGCATGCGCTTGCCGTTTTGACCATCGACGTTGAGCGTCTCGAAGGTCTGTTGGATCGTGGGCTTGTCCTTGGCGCGGTCGGTCTCGTCCCAGTGCGCACCGTCAAAGGACGGGGTCGCGATGTAGACGGCCGGCTCGGTGCGCGGACGGGTCTTGCGGTAGGGACGGGTGGCGGGGTCCTGCTGGTCGAGGTGACCCGAGGTGCCCACTGACGAGGAGACGTCGATGCCGGCCCAGCCGTGACGCGCGGCGTAACCCAGGTGGCTTTCGAGAACCTGGCCGACGTTCATGCGGCTCGGCACGCCGAGCGGGCTCAAGATGATGTCGATGGGAGTTCCGTCTTCTAAGAACGGCATGTCCTCTTCGGGCAGGATCTTGGAGATGACGCCCTTGTTGCCGTGACGACCCGCGAGCTTGTCGCCCTCGGAGATCTTGCGCTTCTGGGCGACGTAGACCTTGACCAACTGGTTGACGCCGGGCTGCATCTCGTGGTCCTCGTCGCGGCTGTAGACCTTGACGTCGATGACCTTGCCGGACTCACCGTGGGGAACCTTGAGTGAGGTGTCGCGCACCTCGCGCGCCTTCTCACCAAAGATCGCGCGCAGGAGGCGCTCTTCGGGGCTCTGCTCGGTCTCGCCCTTCGGGGTGACCTTGCCCACCAGGATGTCGCCGGGCTCGACTTCGGCGCCAATGCGCACGATGCCCAGGTCGTCGAGGTCCGCCAGGATGTCGTCGGGCAGGTTGGGGATGTCGCGGGTGATCTCTTCGGCGCCGAGCTTGGTGTCGCGCGCGTCGATCTCGTACTCCTTCACGTGGATCGACGTCAACACGTCGTCACGCACGAGACGCTCATTGAGAATGATCGCGTCTTCGTAGTTGTAGCCCTCCCAGGGCATGTACGCCACGAGCAGGTTTTTACCCAAGGCCAACTCACCGTTGCTCGTGCTCGTGCCGTCGGCCAACAGGTCGCCCGCGACAACCGTCTCGCCACCGAAGACAAGGGGCTTCTGGTTGATCGAGGTGTCCTGGTTCGAGCGACGGAACTTATTCAGGTTGTAGGTCT
Organism: uncultured Acidimicrobiaceae bacterium; assembly: GCA_963840595.1. Lineage (GTDB taxonomy): Bacteria > Actinomycetota > Acidimicrobiia > Acidimicrobiales > RAAP-2 > RAAP-2. The sequence continues at coordinate 60,745 of CAWIZQ010000002.1, read as the reverse complement.
TGCGACCAAAGGCCTTGCCGTAGCGGTCGACGGCGTCCTTCTCGTACTCGACCACGATGCGGTCACCCGAGACGGACTTCACGACGCCGCTGCCTTCAGCGATCAACACGTCGCCGGAGTCGAGCGCGGCACGGCCTTCCATGCCGGTACCCACGAAGGGGGCCTCGGGCATGACGAGCGGCACGGCCTGCTTTTGCATGTTGGCACCCATAAGGGCGCGCTGGGCGTCGTCGTGCTCAACGAAGGGAATGAGCGAGGTCGCGACCGAGATGATCTGCTTGGTCGAGACGTCCATCAATTCGACCTCTTCGGGTCGCACGAAGTCGATCTCAGAGGTCGTGGACGATGACTTGTTCGAGGAACCCACGCGCAGACCCGTACCCACGGGGCCGCGGCGCACGAGCACGCGCTCGGAGTTGATCCGGCCGTTCTCGTCGAGTTCCGTGTTGGCCTGGGCGATGACGTAGCGCTCTTCCTCGTCGGCGGTGAAGTACTTGACCTCACCGGTGACGCTGCCACCCGTCACGACGCGGTACGGCGTCTCGATGAAGCCGTACTCGTTGATGCGCGCGTAGGTCGCGAGATACCCAATGAGGCCGACGTTCGGGCCTTCGGGGGTCTCGATGGGACACATGCGCCCGTAGTGGCTGGAGTGCACGTCGCGCACCTCGAGGCCGGCACGCTCACGCGACAGACCACCCGGTCCGAGGGCCGAGAGACGGCGCTTGTGGGTGAGGCCCGAGAGCGGGTTGTTCTGGTCCATGAACTGGCTCAACTGGGAGGTCGCGAAGAACTCCTTGATGGCCGACATCACCGGACGGATGTTGATGAGGGTCTGGGGCGCGATGGCCTCGACGTCTTGGGTGTTCATGCGCTCGCGCACGACGCGCTCCATACGAGAGAGACCCGTACGCAAGGCGTTCTGGATCAGCTCGCCCACGCTGCGGATGCGGCGGTTGGCGAAGTGGTCCTGGTCGTCGATGTGGTACGTGGTCTCCTTGGCGGTGCGATCGCGCGCCAGGTTCAACAGGTAGGTGGCCGTCGCCAATACCTCGGCCTTACTGAGCACGTGCAGGGACGGGTTGGGACGCTCGAGCAGGTCCCCGAAGAGCTCGACGTTCTTGGTGACCTCGTCACCGAGCTTGCGGTCGAGCTTGTAGCGGCCCACGCGCGACAGGTCGTAGCGCTTCTCGGAGAAGAACGCGCCCTCAAAGTACTGACGAGCGGCTTCGACGGTCTGGACTTCGCCGGGACGCGCGCGACGGTAGATCTCGAGCCAGGCGGTCTCCTGGGAGGCGCGCAAGAAGTTCTCGGGGGTGTCCTCGATGTTGAACTTCTCCATGTGCTTAGCGATCTCGATGTGCGCCTTCTTCCAGTCCACGTGGAACTGGTCTTCGAGGAAGTCGAAGTGCGCGACGAACTTCTCGAAGAACTTCTCGTCCATCGAGGTGTCGAGTGCGCGCAGCAGCGTGAAGATCGAGATGCGGCGCTTGCGCGCGATGCGCGCGCCGGCGTTGGCCGACTTGTTCTTCTTCTCTTCGAGGTCGACCTGGAGCCACTCACCGCGGCTCGGGTGGATCGTGCCCTCAAAGGCGACCTTCTCGTCCTTGCCGGGCTGGAAGAGCACACCGGGTGAACGCACCAGCTGGCTCACCACGACGCGCTCGGTGCCGTTGATGATGAAGGTGCCCTGTTCGGTCATGATCGGGAAGTCGCCCATGAAGACGGTCTGTTCCTTGATCTCACCGGTCTCGGAGTTGAGGAAGCGCGCGCGCACGAAGATGGGCTGGGAGTACGTGGTGGCGCGCTGACGGCACTCTTCCACGGTGAACTTGGGGGGACTCTTTAAGTCCGCGTCATCAGGGTCGAACTCGAGTTCGAGTGAGAGCCGGCCCGTGAAGTCGGTGATGGGTGAGATGGCCTCGAAAGCCTCGCGCAGACCCTGCTTCATAAAGAGATCGAAGCTGTCGCGCTGAATTTCAAGGAGGTTGGGCAGGGGGTGGGCCTCACCGAGTGCCGAAAAGTTAAAGCGTTCCGGGCTAATGGACCGAGACGTCAACGGTCATCCTCCGTGTTGAGTGGGTGGCTAGAACTACGCGCCGGGTCAGAGCACAAATCAGCGTCAAGAGATGACGAAGCACAGGGCAGGAACACGGTCTTACTACTCTAGTGGTTCTGCCAAAGAATGCGCAACTGGCGCTCCTCTTGGAGAAACGCGGCCGCATTAGCGGTTGCGCTTACGTTAGGCAGATTTGGCGCCGAGGTCAAGTACTGCCCGGCACCAGGGTGTTCCCGGCCGGAAAACCGGCCGGGAACCCTTGGAAATACTGGCTACTTGAGCTCGACGGTAGCGCCGGCGCCCTCGAGGGCGGCCTTCGCCTTCTCGGCGTCAGCCTTGGAGACGTTCTCCAGCACCGGCTTGGGTGCGCTGTCGACGAGGTCCTTGGCTTCCTTCAGACCCAGGCTGGTGAGTGCACGCACTTCCTTGATCACCTGGATCTTCTTGTCGCCACCGCTGGTGAGGATGACGTCAAAGTTGCTCTTCTCTTCGACGACCTCCGCGCCTGCGTCGCCGCCACCGGCGGCCGGCGCCGCGGCTACCGCCATGGGGGCAGCAGCGGTTACGCCAAACTTCTCTTCGAACTCCTTTAGAAGTTCGCTCAACTCGATCACGGAAAGCTCCGCAATCCCATCGAGAATCTGGTCCTTGGTCAGGGTTGATGCCATTATGATTCCTTTCTGTACTTCGATTGTGATGATCTATTCGGCCGGTTCGGCTGGGACGTCACTCGACGCCTCGGGTACCACAGAGTCGGACTCGGCCACCGGGGCCTCGTCCGCGACGTCGGCGACGGGTGTCGCGTCGTCGTCGCTCACTGGCGAACCAGCGTCCTCGACCCCGGCCGGAGTCTCGGTGACCGCGCTGTCCACAGTCGCCTCGGGAGCGGGCACGCCGCCCTTCGAGTCGATGAGGGCAGCGAGGCCGTAGGCGAAGTTTTGCGGGACGGCCTTTAAGAGACCGGCCATCGTGGCGAGCGGCGAAGCCAGGAGCCCGGCGAAGCGCGCGAGCAGCACGTCGCGGCTTGGCAGGTCCGCCAGGGCGGTGAGGTCCTTGAGCGAGAGGGCCTTGCCATCCAGGACCCCGCCCTTCACGACGAGGCTGGGCGTCGCCTTGGCGAAGTCCCGCAGCGCCTTGGCGACGGCCGAGACGTCGCCGTTGACGAAGGCAATCGCGGTCGGTCCCACCAGGAACTCATCGAGGGACTCGACGCTGGTGCCCGCAATGGCGCGTCGAACCAGCGTGTTCTTAAAGACCTTGTAGTCGGCGTCGAGTGCGCGCAACTGACGGCGCAGGGTCGAAATCTGGGCCACGGTCATGCCGCGATACTCGGTCACAACGGCGGTTGAGGTGCTGTCAACCTTCGCCTTCAATTCGTCGACGGTGGCGACCTTGGCGGTGCGTACTTCGTTCATCTCACTCCTTCGCCGGATGCCGCCCGGGAACGGGCCAAAGGCATCAACAGCGAACGAGTTTCGAACGAAACTCGAACTCCCTCGTCAGGCGGACTTTCGTCCCTTAAGCACTCGCGTGCACCGGATGTCTTCGGCGTTCTTCAAATCTGTGGCACAGACTTCGTGCGCGTTACATCGTAGTGAAGCCCACAGGGCCTCGTCAAAACTAGGCCGTAGCCAGCGCCTCGTCGACCTCGCGCGCACGGGTCGGGTCGATCTTGACCCCGGGGCCCATGGTCGACGAGACCGTCACGCTCAGCAGATAGCGGCCCTTGGCCGAGGAGGGCTTGACGCGAACCAGTTCGTCGATGACGGCCTGGACGTTGCGCACCAGGTCCTCGAGCGAGAAGCTCACCTTGCCGACGCGCAGCTGAACGTTGCCGATCTTGTCGGTGCGGTACTCCACACGCCCACCCTTGAACTCCGCCACGGCCTTGGCGACGTCCATGGTCACCGTGCCGGTCTTGGGGTTGGGCATGAGACCACGAGGACCGAGCACGCGACCGAGTCCACCGACCTGACCCATGAGGTCCGGCGTGGCGATGGCGACGTCAAAGTCGAGAAAACCCCCGGCGACCTTGGCCACCAGGTCCTCGGCTCCCACCTCGTCGGCCCCCGCGTCGCGAGCGGCCTGGGCGGCTTCACCCGCGGCGAACACCACCACGCGGTTGGTCTTGCCAGTGCCCGCCGGCAGGGAGAGCGTGCCACGCACGATCTGTTCGGCCTTGCGCGGGTCGACACCCAAGCGCACGGCGAGTTCGACGGTCTCGTCGAACTTGGCCGTCGCGAGCGACTTCACCTTGGCCAGCGCCTCGGGGACACCGAGCAGCTCCTCGCGGTCCACCTGGGCCAGCGAGTTCTTGTAGTTCTTACCGTGCTTCATGACTCTCCTAGCCCGCGACCTTGATACCCATCGAACGCGCGGTGCCGGCCACTTGGAGCTTGGCCATCTCGACGTCGTCGGTGTTGAGGTCCTTCAGTTTGGTCTTGGCGATCTCTTCGACCTGGTCCATCGTCACGCTCGCGACGGTCTCACGACCGGCGAGGTGTGCGCCCTTGGCGATACCGGCGGCTTGACGCAACAGCACCGGGGTCGGCGGGGTCTTGAGGATAAAGGTGAAGGTGCGGTCGTCGTAGATCGAGATCTCCACGGGAATCACTGTGCCGCGCATCGACTCGGTCGCCGCGTTGTACTGCTTGCAGAACTCCATCGTCTGGACCCCGTGCGGTCCGAGGGCGGTTCCCACCGGTGGGGCGGGCGTGGCCCCACCCGCTTCGAGCTGAATCTTGACGATTGCGACAACGTTCTTGGCCATGGCCGTTCTCCTTACTTCGTTCTAGAGCTTCGTGACCTGGGTGAAGTCCAGCTCCACCGGGGTCTCGCGCCCGAAGATATCGACCAGCACCTTGACTTTGAGTTGGTCTTCGTTGATTTCGGCCACGTGACCCGAGAAGGTCGCAAAGGGGCCGGTCTTGATCTGCACCGTGTCGTTGACTTCGAACTCGTGAGTCGGCATACGACGCTTGGCGACGGGCACTTCCACGCCCTCGACGTGGGGACGAATGATGTTGTCGACCTCGCGGCGCGTGAGGGCCGTCGGCCTGGTCTTCTCGGCGCCCACGAATCCGGTCACGCCCGGGGTTGAGCCGATGACGTAGAAGATCTCGGGGTCGGGCTCGCAGCGAATGAGCAGGTAGCTCGGGAACATGCGCTTGGAGACAGTGACCTTCTTACCTGACTTGAACTCGGTGACGTCCTCTTCGGGCAGATAGATCTCGTAGATCGAGTCGCTCAACTCGCGGCTCTTGATGATGTTGTTGAGCGCGCCGATCACTTTTTGCTCGTGTCCGGCGAAGGTGTGCACGATGTACCAGCGACCCGGACGGTCAAAGGCGCTCTCGACGACCGGCTCGTCGTCCTCGTCAATGATGGTGACGTCGAGGATCTCCTCCTCGGGCGACTCGTCAACGTCGGTGTGGGTTTCTACGTCACTCATGAATTCCTACTTTGTGAAAAGAAACGACACGAAGTGCGAACAGGCCACACCCAGGCCAAAGATCAGTGCGGTCATAAAGATCAGGACGAACAGAACGATCGAGGTGTAGTTCATAACTTCGGGGCGCGTGGGCCAGGAGACCTGGCGCATCTCTTGGCGGACCTGGCTGAAGAACTCGCGGGGCGTGGCGCGCTCACTGCGTCGGCGCTGGACGTCGTCCACGGACGTGCGACGAGAGGCGGGGGCGCCATCGGCTCCCACCTGGCCTTGTCGCTGCATCATGCGCTTTTGTTCGCGGTTCACTCTGTACTCTCGTTCGTCACTTCACCGTCTCGAAATCCATCCTCGAGCAGGGCAGGAGGGACTCGAACCCCCAACCACCGGTTTTGGAGACCGGTGCTCTACCAATTGAGCCACTGCCCTCAGCGGTCTCGTCCGTCAAATCTGGACGTGGCCCCAGGGACGTCAATCTTAACACCCTCACCGCAACGCTCCTCCCGCGCCCGAGTCGCCGTCACATTGGTGGCGATCACGCTCGGAGCAACCACTGGTGAGGGGCGCGACTCTCAGTGCGTTACGGGACTCATTTGAAGTCGTCGATCACGTCCTTGAGGTTTGGCTGCGTCTCCGTCCAGCCAATTGCGTCGTAGGGAAGTTGGAAGTTCTGGGCGTAAATTGGCACGCCTTGGTACGTCAGATAGGCGTAAAAATACAACTCCGGCTCGATCCCGTCGCGAAGTACATCCGTCTGTCCATCATCATTGATGTATCCCGGCTCGCAGTCCTTGCCCATCTCACACGAAGAGACTTCGTAGACCTTGATCCCGAGGGCGTAGCCATCCACATCCTTCGGCGTCTTGGCCATCGCCTGGGCCATGTTCCACCACACCCCGTCGGCCCCGACGTTGAAGGGAACGACAACTCCATAGTTGACGATCTTCTTCGCGAAAGCCGAGCTGATCGACTTCGGTACCACGGCTTCGGTCGTTGGGTCGTTAATGCCCATGGCGCTCAGGTTGAGGTCGGTCAGAAACATCGAAATCATCGCATTGCGTTCCCAGAGTTCGGTAAAGGCCTGGAACACTTCGATCGCGCCTCCGATTGGTTCCACCGCCTCCACCGCCTCGAGCGCGGCCACAACGTGCTCGGAGCTCGAGATGAAGGCCTGGATGAACTGGAGGGAGTAGAGCAGCACCGTCGGCGCAGTGTGCCCCGCCTTCAGGAATTTAGTAAAGAGCCGAGTCCCTCCGACCCAGGCGATCAGGTCTTCAACCTGTTCTTTGCTGAGTGGCGCGTTGTTCGCGTAAATCAGATACGGCTGAACTGTCACGGTGGTCGGCGGCGCGGAACCCTCAAGCTCTTTGGACGGACACGACGTGGCGTTGCACTTCTTCTTGGCCGTCACGTTCAGCGTTGAACCCGCCGCCTTGACGACGCCGGGCAACCAGTACCGAAGGTAGAGCTGCCCGTCACTATTTGTCGTGAGGTCTTGTACGTACTGGCCACAGGTACTGAGGCTGGTACGGCCGTCGGGCTGCTCGCCGCAGAGAAAGCCGCTGCCCGTGACGCCGGTGATGGATCCGATCGACGCGTTCACCTTCGCGCCAACGACCGCTTTGTTGGTCTTCGGATTCACGACTTTGACGAGCAGATCCACGCAGCCCGATTCGCAGACGAAGCGAGATCCACTCGCGCTCGAGGTGTCGACGAAATCGACTGGCGCTTCGTTGTAGTGGGCGCTGTGTACCGCGAGCCCCGATTGCGGTTTTTCAAGTTGTTTCACCGTTACGACGAGCGGACAGGAGCCAGCCTTTGCGTGGGCCAACTCGTGGCTCGTGCGCTGGTTGGACTGATCCGCGGGGTCCGAGCAGACGGTGTAGGCGACGCTGACTAGGCCGCTGGTGACGTTGCTGTAGTGGCCGTTGCCAGCGGGATAGACGTCGGCTTCGGGCGGATTAATCGTGTTCGCGAAACTCGATGACGTGACATCGGGTGCCACGTAACTCGACCCGCCCCCGCCACCTCCGGCGCCGCTCCAGCCGCAGCCGCCGCCACCGCCGCCGTAGTAGCCGCCACCACCGCCACCACCCTCACTGAATGACCTCGTGGGTGTCGAGTTCGAGTCGTCGACGAAACAGGCCGAACCTGCTCCACCGCCCATGCCCCCCATACCGGCGCCCGATGAACTCGCCGGCCCGGCGCCGGGGTGACCCGGGGCCGCTGTCGCCTTAATCGTCCCGTTGTCGGCCGGAGTGGGACTGTCGTACACCAGGCCTGCCTTGCCGGCGGTGCCCGGTCCACCGACGGACGCGCCGCCAGCTCCGCTGTAGGTGCATTCGCAGATACTTCCCACCCCCTCGCCGTCAAAGCCCGTCGACGTGCCGTTGGCGTTTCCTAGAGGCCGGTTCACGCCTCCGCCCCCGGCCCCGCCCGATCCGGGTCGCGGGGAGTATGTGACGCTGGGCTGGAGGTAGCCCCCGGCCATACCACCCATGCCCGAGCCACCTCCCCCGCCCGCGACCAACTCGACCGTGCCGTTCACCACGACACTCGACGCCCCGCCCCCGCCGCCAGCGTCTCCGGCAAAGCCATTTCCTACCGTGCCGCTGAAACCACCGTCGCCACCGCCGCCCGCACCGCCAGATCCATTGCCGGATCCGTTGTCAACCGTGCACACGGTCCCGCCGTAGGAGGTGTCCGAACCCGCTGCGCCCACGAATAGCTTGATCTCGTCGCCGGGCTGAACGGGAATCGTGCCGTTCGCGCCGCCGGGAGCTCCTCCGCCGTCGTAGTTGTCACAAAAGCCCCCGCCGTAGGCACCAGACGCCTGGACCTGGATGGATTCAACGCCGTCGGGCACCGTGAACGCCTGCCACTGGGCCTGACTAAAGAAGGTGACGGTGCAGGTTGAGCCGCTGAGGATGCCGGGCTTGTCGGACGTTCCACATCCTGACGCATCCGTGTGCACGGGCGGGAGTGTCGACGTCGTCGAGTTTTGCCCGTTCAGACGCACGGCGCCCGCAGGTCCGGGCCCCGTTGCCGGAAGGGCGAACAGCACCAGAGCGGTGACGACGGTGACGACGGCAAGCGCGCGAACTCGAAGGGGATGGTTAGGCATCAGACCTCTCCCTCGGCTCTGCTCCAACCGGATCGATCGTCACCCGTCGTCGGGGAGGATGAGTCCACACCGATCACGCGTTCGGAGCGATGTACTTGGTCTGGCTGGGGTCGATCTTGGCGGTATAGGTGTAGGCCGGCGTCGAACAGGGCACGCCGGTCAACTGCACGGTGCCCGTCATCGTGCTGGCGTTGATGACCTTGCCGGTCAGGCGCACCGACACGGACCCGAGCGTCTGATATGTACCACCCTGGTAGCCGGCCAACACACCTTGGACGCTGTAGCTAATAGCAAAGGCGTAGGTACCGTGCGACGGCTTCAGGACGATACGCGGAAAGCCGGGGTTCAGATGCGCCTTCGCTCCGATCGCCGGACAGGCGAAGAACATTGAACCCTCGTCGTACTGGCTGCCACCGAAACCAGCGGTCCCCACGTCGATGACGTTGGCGCTGTGAGTGATGAAGCCGAGTCGAAACGTGGCGCCAGTGGCGATGTAGTACCGATGCTTCGTGAGGCCGGGCGTCGCCGCCGACGTACTCATCGGAATCACCGTGCTCACGACACATCCAAAAAGCACCGCGACGCTCAGCAAACGCGCTCTACTTTGACCCCTCACAATGCCCCCTCTGTCCGATTGCAAGGGACAGTAATTGCGGGGGTGCTCGCCCGCTAGGGGCCTAACACGACCGACGTGAGGGGCCTAACACGACCTTCTTCAGGGTCCTAACACGACCGTGGAACTCTCGCGATGGCTTTAGCGAGTCTCCTTGTGAAGTGTGTGCTTGCGCTCCCACTGGCAGTACTTCTTCATCTCAATGCGCTCGCGGTCGTTGATCTTGTTCTTCTCGGTGATGTAGTTGCGACGCTTGCAGTCCTCGCAGGCGAGGGTGACGTGTACGCGCTTCTCGTTCTTGGGCATTCTCTTCTCCTTGGTACGACTTCGTTCTTCGGCCTGGTAGCGGCGGCGGGACTCGAACCCGCGACAACACGATTATGAGCCGTGTGCTCTGACCACCTGAGCTACGCCGCCTGGCGAGCCCTCTGTCGGGATTGAACCGACGACCCCTTCCTTACCATGGAAGTGCTCTACCACTGAGCTAAGAGGGCGTTCGACAAAAAAGTCGCGAAGAAAAAGTGTAGTGCCTTAGCCCCCAGTTCTTCCAACGTCCGCCACTACCCTGGACGCCTATGAGGACGCGTTTGGTACAGCTCGACGACGCCACGGCCCTGATGAACATTCTGAATCCCGAGGTGATTGAACTCGAGGTGTCCTTCGATCTGGTGCCCAAGTCCCTCGAGGAGCAACGCGAGTGGATCCGCGATCATCAGGGCACCCACATCTGCCTGGTGGCGGTCAATACCGACGACGACGTCGGCGAAGTGGGAGCCCAGGGCGAGCGGATTCTGGGCTTTGCGTCGGTCTCACCCTTTCGCGAGCGCCCGGCCTACGCCACCACCGTGGAGAACTCCGTCTACGTGCACCGCCGCGCCCGGGGTCGCGGCGTGGGCGAAGTCCTACTCAACGACCTGATCTCCGCTGCCAGACGATCAGGTTTCCACTCGGTCATTGCGCGCATCGTCGGTGAAAACGCGGGGTCGATTCGCCTGCACGAAAAGTGCGGCTTCACTCTCGTGGGCACCGAGGTTGAGGTAGGGCGCAAGCACCTGCGCTGGCTGGACGTCGTTGAGTATCAGTACGTGATGCGCGACGAGTTCTAGGTCGCACCTTCAGGGGAGAGCGACTTCTTGGGCGCCGGGCTGGGGGTTGGCTCCACGACGTTGTCATCGACCACCGATTCACCGACGAGAATCTCAACCGGGGCCAATTCGCCTTCGGGCCACGACCACTGCGTCCAGTGGCCCATGGGCAACACCAGCACTCCCCCGAGAATGGCGACCGCGAGAGCGATGAGTAGCGGGTTCGAGTGCACCAGTCCCGCTAAGAGTTGCCGTCCACCGGGAAGTCCGATGAACGGTCCCACGATCGAGAGCAGCAGCAGCCAGAAGTGTTCGCGCCCTTCGTAACTCGCCGCCAGAATCACGAGCCCCCAGGCGAGATACCAGGGTTGGACGACGGGTCCAAGGATCACGAAGAGCAAGAGCGCTAATCCCAGCGAGCGAACCCACCCTCGCTCGGGGGACCGCCAGAGCAGCCACAGCGTGAACGCCGCTGCGATCACCACCCCTAAGAATCGCGTCACCGACAACACCGAGGCGAGGGCGATGCCGTGCGCACCGAGAGCGTGAAGGGTATTGGTGATGGCCATGCCCGCACCGGTGGCCGGCGCGGCCCACGACCGCACCGTGCCATTACTCAGGAGATTTTTCATCCAGCCCAAGCCAAAGCCCGCCATCAAGGTGGTCACTCCGAGCACCGCGGCCGCCACCACTCCACCAATGGCGAAGGGTCGAATCCGTTGCTTGAGCGAGGCATTGGGAGGTGCCCAGTTCCACGCGACGAAGGCGAGTCCGATCGCGGCGGGCGCTTTGATCGCCGTGGCGAGTGAGACGAAGAACAGCGCCCATACGGGATGGCGCTTCACCGCCAGCCCGAGGCCAATGACCAAGAACGCGGTCATCAGTGCGTCGTTGTGCGCCCCACCGATCAGCGTCAGCAGAACAAGAGGATTCATCGCCGACAGCACGAATGCTTCACCCGGATCGCGATGGAGACCGCGCGCCAACATGGTCACGCCGTAGCCGATTCCCGCGACCGCGACCGCTTCGAGGAGACGTAGCCCCACCACCGTGCCGAGTTGATGCTGCCCGCTGAGTTTGACAATCGTGCTGTCAATGAAGAGGAAGAACGGACCGTAGGGCGCGGGTGTATTGCCCCAGAGCTTGTCGACCGGCAACGTCCAAGGGTTTGATCCCTGCCCGAGGGTGAAGGGGCCGTAGAGGTACGGACTGATGTGAAATGAGGTCATCTCACCTTGGGCGGCGTAGCTAAAGACGTCGCGCGAGAACAGGGGCGGTGCGACCACCATGGGTGCGGCCCACATCGCAAAGATCCACCACAGCTTCGTGAGCGGCACACCTCCGTGGAGCTTTAAGACTTCCGAAAGCCGCAGCCACACCCGCATGAGCAACAACAGGCCGCCGTAGACCAAGACGACCGACAAGATGTACTTGGTTTCGCTCGGCACTCCCCCGGCGTTGGCCGCCGGTTCGCCGAAGAACCAGGTGCTGGTGAGGTTGTACTTGAACGGCGAGTTGGTGAACGACGACCCGGCGAGAATCGCCGTGAGGGCGACGAAACCGAGCACCGCCGGCTGCCAGAGGAAACCCCAGCCCTCGAAGGGACCGGGGGTGAAGCGACCCAGTGGGGTGTAGCGGCGCTCAAGCAGTTGGACCCCGGACTCGAAGCTGGTCGCGCCACGTTCGTAGGTTCGACGAACCCCGCTCGCCCACGAGTTCACTCGATCCACGGAACTCCTCTCGCCACCCTCGTGACACCTAATCTCTCGCCAAACGCGGGCGCGGTCAACCCCGACAGGTTGACCTTGGTGGGCCGGGAGGGATTTGAACCCCCGTAGGCTAAGCCGTCTGGTTTACAGCCAGATCCCATTGGCCACTCGGGCACCGACCCGCCGAGGATTCTACTGTGTCCACTCCGTCGCGCCCAAGTCGATCAAACTTTGACGCCGCCGAGTGAGGCGGTCCTATCATTTGGCATGCCAAGTTTCGATGTCGTCTCGGAGATCGACCTCCAAGAGGTGCGTAATGCGGTCGACCAGGCCAACCGTGAGGCCGGCAACCGCTTCGACTTCAAGGGCACCGACGCCACCATCGAGTTCTCCGAGAAGGAGTTGTCCTTAAGCGCGAGCACCGAGGACCGTCTGCGCGCGCTCTACCAGCTGCTCGAAGAAAAATTGGTCAAACGTCAGGTGTCGCTCAAGACGCTGGACCCCGGAAAGATCGAGGAGGCGAGCCACAACAGCGCGCGCCAGAAGGTCTCCCTCAAAGCCGGGATCTCCCAAGACGTGGGCAAGCAGATCAACAAGTTGATCAAGGAGATGGGCGTCAAGAACCTTTCCTCGTCCATCCAGGGCGACCAAGTTCGCGTCACCGGCAAACAGCGCGACGACCTTCAGCGCGCGATTGCCTCGCTCAAAGAGGCCGATGTTGCGGTACCCCTGCAGTTCACGAACTTCCGGGACTAACTCGCACTGCCCTCTTCGACGCGCAGGTGCTCGTCGATCTCGGCCATCTTCTCGACATTGAAGATGCGATTAAACACAATGAGCTTGAGTACCCAGAACACCGCGAAGCACGTGAGGTTGGCTCCCGCCACAATGGCCGTGTTGGCGAGATGCGACCAGTGGTGCGTCTTGGTTTCGTTCCTCGCCCACCAGGCACCCAGTTGCGAGAAGGCGATCCCGAGAATCGACATCATCAAGAAAGGCGCGATCTCCTTGCGGAAGTGGCTGCGGCCGCGCTTGCCCCAGGTCCAGCGACGATTGAGCTGGTAGGCGGGCACCATGCCCACGACGTTGCCGGCCAATGTCGCCCACACGGCATCGGGAATGATGCGGAATCCGTAGAACGCGCTCACCGCCGCGAGCGAGACGATCGTGGTCATGACCGACGCCGCGGTGTAGCGAATCAGCCGCTTGCCGTTGTGCGTGTGACTCCACGCGAGCAGTTCTGCGGGTGTCCATTTCATCGAAGTTGTCCCACCCGACGGCGACCCGCGATACTACGCGGCGGTTTCTTCTTGGAGCGCGAGATCGGCGTCATGGTGACCGTGCTTGGCCACGTGGAAGATTCGGTTAAAGACCATCAACTTCAAAACAAAGAAGACGGCGAAGCACAGGACGTTGGTACCGGCGACGAGCGCGGTGTTGGCCAGGTGCGACCAACTGTGGGTGTGCACCTCATGGCGCGCCCAGAACGCACCAAGTTGGGAGAACGCAATGCCCAGAAAGGCCATGCTCCAGTACGGAACGATCTCGCGGCGAAAGTGACTGCGCCCTCGCTTGCCCCACGCCCAGGCGCGATTCCAGTAGTACGAGGGGATGACCGCCACGAGGTTGCCGCTCAAGGTGGCCCAGATCACACCCGGGATGATCTTGAGTCCATACATAATGGTGATCCAGGCGAAGGACAGGCCCGTGGTGATGACCGAACCGAGGAAATAGCGCGTTAATTTCTTGCCATCGGAGGTCTTCGTCCACGCGATAATTCTGCGAAGTCGGGCACTCATTCCACCCAGCCTACCGGTCGGCGCCAAGGGGCTCTGTGCCCTGCGAATGCAACAATGGACCATGACCGACGCGCTCGACTTCTTGGTGCACCTCTTAGATCTCGAGACAATCGAGGTGAACGTGTATCGGGGCATCAATCCCAAGGAGGAGCGTCAGCGAACCTTTGGTGGCCAAGTCGCGGCTCAAGCCCTGATGGCGGCGGGTCGCACGGTCGAGCGCGGACGGGTGCACTCGCTGCACTCGTACTTCTTGCGCCCCGGCGATCCCACCACGCCGATTCTTTACGAAGTCGACCGAATTCGAGACGGCAAGAGTTTCACCACCCGACGTGTGGTTGCCGTACAACACGGTCGCGCCATCTACAACATGCAGGCGAGTTTTCACGTCGATGAAGTAAGTCTCGCCCACCAGATCACGATGCCCGAGGTGCCCGAGCCCGAAACGATAAAGCCGATCGCCGAACTCATCCGCGAGAGCGATTACTCGGACGACTGGTTGAACTTTCCGCGCCCCATTGATCAACGATTCATCGGCGAAGTGCCGTGGGATCCGAATCGTGACCTCGAGCCGCGCGAGAGACTCTGGATACGTGCAGACGGCACCTTGCCCGACGACCCGTTACTGCATGCGTGCGTAGTCACCTACGCCAGCGACATGACCCTGATGGACGTCATCCTGCGCCCGCACACCTTCAAGTGGGACGACGCCAACTTCATGGCGGCCAGTCTCGATCACTGCATGTGGTTCCACCACGATCTGCGCGCTGACGAGTGGCTGCTCTACGACGCCGAGTCCCCCATTGCCTTTGGCGGTCGCGGGTTAGCGCGGGGATTTCTCTTCTCGCGGGACGGCCAACTTAAAGTCTCGATGGTCCAGGAGGGACTGGCCCGACAACTGACTCCGAGCTAGACGCGCTCGGACATCGGCACGAACTTGCGCTCGCCCGCACCGACGTAGAGCTGGCGGGGACGCGCGATCTTGGCACCCTGGGCGAGCTGTTCTTGGTAGTGCGAGAGCCAACCAGCGGTACGCGGAATGGCGAAGAGCACCGTGAACATCTCGGTCGGGAATCCCATGGCCTGATAGATGAGGCCCGAGTAGAAGTCCACGTTCGGGTAGAGCTTGCGCGAGATGAAGTACTCGTCCGACAGGGCGACCTCTTCCAACTTGAGCGCGATGTCGAGCAGCGGGTTCTTGCCGGTCACGCTGAAGACTTGGTCGGCCAGGTTCTTCACGATCGTGGCGCGCGGGTCGTACGTCTTGTAGACGCGGTGACCAAAGCCATCGAGCAGCGTCTTCTTTTGGGTCTTTACCTCTTCGACGAAGGCGGGGACGTTGTCCATTGAACCGATGCGGGTAAGCATCTTGATGACGGCCTCGTTTGCGCCACCGTGCAAGGGTCCGTAGAGGGCGGCCGTCGCGGCCGCAGCCGAGGAATAGGGGTCGGCGTGTGAGGAGCCCGCGACACGCATGGCCGTCGTGCCACAGTTCTGCTCGTGGTCGGCGTGCAGGATAAAGAGGACGTCCAGGGCCTTCGCGAGGATCGGGTCTGGTTCGTAGCGCGGTTCGGCCACCTTCCACATCATCGAGAGGAAGTTCTGGGGATAGGTCAGCGAATTGTCCGGGTACACGAAGGGCTGACCGACGCTGAAGCGGTGCGCGGCGGCGGCCAGTGTCGGCATCTTGGCGATCAATCGCACGATCTGCTTCTGGAGTACTTCGGGGTCGTCGAGGTCCTTGGCTTCCTTGTAGTAGGTCGATAGGGCGGCGATCGCCGAGACGAGCATGCCCATGGGGTGCGCGTCGTAGTTGAAGCCTTCGAGGAAGCGCTTGCGGACGTTCTCGTGAATGAAGGTGTGATACGTGATCTCCTTCTCCCAGGCCGCCGCCTGCTCGGCGTTGGGCAACTCACCGTGCAGCAATAAGTAGGCCACTTCGATGTAGGACGACTGCTCGGCGAGCTGTTCAATCGGGTACCCGCGATAGCGAAGGATCCCGGCGTCGCCGTCGATGTAGGTGATGGAGGACTCAGTGAGCGCCGTCGTCATGAAGCCCGGGTCATAAAACCAGATACCGGGGAGCAACTTGGACCACTCACTCGCGGCCACGCCACCATCCACAATGGGTATTTCCCTGCTCTCACCGGTGCGATTGTCGGTCACGGTAATGGACTGCGTCACAGGTCCTCACTTCACAACTAGGGGGCGAGCCCATCGTACGCTAACTCGTCAGTAACCGAATCAGCGCCTCAGTTTCCCGACGGCGACATCTCGAGTCGGAAGTGCTCTTCGGACACCTTGCCCACGGCCGCGCGAACCCCGAGCACGCGTATCACGAGAGTGGCGCGCTCGCTTGGCGAGGTCACGAGCGCATGGGGTACGAAGGCGTACGCGGCGTCCGGACCGAGCGTGGCCCTCATGGTCTGAGAAAACGCCTGGCCCAGCCCGTTGAGCGGTGTCACGCGCACGGTGAGGGTGACGGGCTGGTCGTCATAACTCGCGTTCAGAACCGAGATTCCGAGCTGCACACTGCGCACCGGGGGCAGCACCATCAGTCCACTGGCCGAGGGGAACGCCGAGGGATCGACGCGCAGTGCGTCGATGGAGATTGCGCGCACCAACTCAAGCGACGCGGAGCGAGTGACCAAACTCACGCCGTGCGTGAGGAAGTAATTCGCGCTCGCCACGCTCGTCGCGTCGAGGCTCACGTGCCCCGGTTCTTTGTGCAGCGCGAATCGATCCCGATTCCACTGTTCGCTCGTCGCAATCAAGGTGGCCCCGGGATTCGTCACGGGCTCATTCGGTTTGGTTGTCCAGGGCAACTCGAGGGAGCGTGCGACATCGCCGAGCAGCGTTTGATACGCCGCCACCCGCTCGTCGGTCAGCGTATCGATCGAGATATTGATGTTGTGAGAAAGGCTCGGGTGACGCAACAAGTCACCGTCCTCATTCCATTCCGCCAAGGCGTCGTTGAGTTGATACAGGCGAGCGGCGAAGACGACGCGCGGCAGGGTTCCCGCCTGGTTGAGGAGACTGGCGAGGTGGGTGTCGAACTGGTTTTCCTGGGTGACGAGGGCGTTGCTTAAGGCCGCAAAACTCAAGTCCTCGCTGCGCCGAGGTCCCGACGCGTTGTGGGCGGCATGATTGACGTCGCGGGCGAACACCGCCACGATCAGCGTGACAACGATGGCCACCGAGATCAGCAACGTATGACGACGACGTTGCGCGCGAGTCCGAGCCACGCTTGGAAAACTTACTCGTGAGTGACTTTTAGCTCTCGTCCTCGACGTCGTTGAGATCCAGGACATCCGAGGCGAAGCCGAGGTCCAACTGGGGCGGCGGCTCTACCCCCCACTTGGACTCATCGATGCTGGAGGTGAGGCGTTCCACGGGACGCAACACCGGAAGATCTTTCGCGTGACTGGCCGCACCGAGACTCTTCATGTTTCTCGCGCTCACGATGAGACGCGACTCGAAGGACGCGACCATTTGGTTGTAGGCCTCGATCTGTGAGTTCAGCGCTTTGCCCATCGCGACCACCGGTTCGGCCACTTTGCTGATCCGGTCAAAGACATCTTGGGCACCCTTGAGGATCTCTTCGGCGTTGTGGGCGAACTGCTGGCGTCGCACGACCATTGCGACCGACCACAGCAAAGACAGAAGATTCGTCGGACCCGCGATCAACACGCGCTCGTTGGCGGCGTAGCCGAGCAGTTCGGGGTCGGCATCGAGGGCAACGCTCACCGCCTCGTCGCTCGGCACGAAGCAGACCACAAACTCCGGTGCCGGCGAGACGACTTCCCAGTAACTCTTAGAGCGCAACGTCTTGATGTGCGAGCGAAGGTCCTTGGCGTGCTTCACTTCGAGCGCGCGCCGTTCGTCGGGGTCCGACGACGCGACCGCTTGCTCGAAGGCGTCGAAGGGAAACTTGGCGTCCACGGCAACGTGCACTCCGTGGGACACGTTGACCACGCAGTCGGGGCGCTGCGCGCTGCCCGACTCACTGGTCGAGGTGACTTGCAGCTCGTAGTCGATGCCCTCGCGCAGCCCCGAGGCGTCGAGCACGTTGGCCAGTTGAATCTCGCCCCACCGACCCCGGTGGTCGCTGCGTCCAAGCAACTGATTGAGCCGCCGGGTCTCGTCTTGGGCGCGGCGTTGTTCGCGCAACAGCTCCTCGGCGCTGTTCTTCACCTCGCCCAGCACTCCCACGTGTTGCTTGTCGAAGTCGGCCAGTTTGCGCTTGTACTCCTCGAGCGACTCGGCCAGCGGTTGCAGCGTGCGATCGAGGCTGGTCTCGCGTTCGCGCATCAGCTGTTCTTGGGTCTGATTGAAGCCTTCGACCGTCTCCTTGAGCACCCGATTCGAGAGACTCTCAAAGACCACGCCGAGATTTTCCACCTGAATCTGGTGCTCCTTGCGCAGTCGCTCGAGATCCTCACGAGCACTCAGGAGTTCGGAGTTGCGCACTGCCAGTTCCGTGCGCACGGCGCGATCGGACTCGCTCGTCGCGTACGAGCGGCGCTGGGCGATGACCCACGCCAGCCCAGCACCGACCACGAGTCCGATCACCGCACTCAGAACTGCGACCACGTCGCCCCCTTCGTTTCTCACTTTTCACCCTAGAGAGCCGATGTGACCTAGGAGTAACCTTCAATCGTGAATCGTCTCTTTCGCTCGTCTCGTGCTGGGGATGAATCCGACCTGCCGCTCGTACGCCTGAGTGAGGACCTGCATCCCCAGATCGTGCGAACCTTCGCCCTGGTCGGCGAGGCGATCGCCGGGGCCACCCACGCCCTGCTCGCCAACGACCGCGAACTGGCCAAGCGCGTCGTCGAACAGGACATCATCATCGACGACATCGTTGACGAACTGGTCTCCACGGTCGAAGAGCGACTCTTGGAAACGGCACCACTCGACGTCACGGGACGGCGCGACCTGTTGATTCTGTTGCGCATCCTTCCCGAAATCGAACGCAACGGCGACCTCGCCGAACACGTGGCCCGGCGCGCGGCGCGCGGACTCGGCAGCGAGATGAGCCCGCGCTCTCGAGGCCTCATCGAACGAATGGGCGAAGTCGCCTCGACCATCTGGCGCGAGGCCACCGACGTCATCATCGACGGCAAGAGCGGATCGGTCGGTTTCATCGAGGACATCGATGACGAGTTGGACGATCTACACGTCTCACTCACCGCCGAGTTGACCTCGGGTTCGATGAGTGTTCCCGTCGCGGTGGAAGTGGCGCTGATCGCGCGGTTCTACGAGCGATTCGGGGATCACTGCGTGAACTTGGCGCGCCGACAGGTCGGACGCGACGGCGCCGACTAGCGCAGCTCGAGGATGGCTTCGGCGATCTGGACCGCGTTGAGCGCGGCGCCCTTGCGCAGATTGTCACCACTGACGAAGAGCGAGAGGCCGTGCGGAGAGGTCTCGGCGCGACGAATACGCCCGACGTAGGTGGGGTCTTCACCGGTCACCAACCGGGGACTCGGCATCGGGTGCAGAACGACACCGCGCGCCTTGGCCAAGATCTCGGTCGCGCGCTCGGGAGAGATCTCGTGTTCAAAGCTGAGCGTGAGAGCGAGCGAGTGACCCGTAAAGACCGGGACGCGCACACAGGTCGCGCTCACCTTGAGATTGGCGATCTCTAGAATCTTGCGGCTCTCGTCGCGCAGCTTCTGCTCCTCGTTCGTCTCGAGCGAACCATCGTCCACGATCGCCCCCGCAATCGGCAGCACATTGTGCGCGATCGTCGCGGGAAACTTGACGCCCTCGTCGATTGGAAAAGCACGTCCGTTGAACGCGAGAATCCGCGGGTCGTGATCTTGATGCTTCTCGAGTTGCTCGGCCAACTCATCGACGCCGTCGCGACCTGAACCGCTCACCGCTTGGTACGTGGAAGCCACCACCGACTCGAGGCCCGCCGCCAAGTGCAACGGCTTGAGCACCGGCATCGCCACCATCGTCGTGCAGTTGGGGTTCGCCACGATGCCCTTGGGAATCGTGATGAGCGCGTGAGAGTTCACCTCGGGCACGACCAGGGGGACGTCGGGATCCATGCGAAACGCCGAGGAGTTGTCGATCACGATCGCCCCCGCCTCCGCCAGGCGAGGACTCAGTACCCGCGACGACGTCGCCCCCGAGGACGCCAGGGCGATGTCGATCCCAGCGAAGTCGGCCGTCGCGGCGTCCTCCACCGTGATATGGCGACCGCGCCACTCGATGGTCGATCCCGCGGATCGCTCGGACGCGAAGAAACGAATCTCATCAACCGGAAAGTCACGTTCGATGAGTATCGAACGCATCACGGTACCGACCTGACCGGTGGCTCCGACGATGGCGACTCTCATAGACAAACTTTAGGTCACTCGGCGTCGAGGCCGAACGCCGAGTGTAGGTACCGTACGGCGTCGGCGACGTGGTCCGCGTGCAGGACGCACGAGATGCGGATCGAACTGGTCGAGATCATCTCGATATTGATGCCGTTGTTCGACAGCGTCTCGAACATGAGGGCGGTCACCCCGGGACTCGACTTCATTCCCGCGCCGACAACGGTCACCCGACCAATCTGATCGTCACTCGTGAGGGTCGCCGCACCAATCTCGTCCTGCACCTTTTGACACGCGCTCATGGCCGCGTCGAGGTCGGTCTTGGCGACGGTGAAGGAGATGTCGGTGACGTTGTGCGCCGAAGTGTTTTGCACGATCATGTCGATGTTGATGTTGTTGTCGGCCAACTCGCGAAACAACGTGGCCGCGACGCCGGGCCGGTCGGGCACGCCGCCAACGGTGATCTTGGCCTCCGAGGTGTCGTCGGTGATGGCCGAAACGATGGCCTCTTCCATGGTGGGGTCCTCCTCAACGATCCACGTTCCTGGTTCCCAGGTGAAACTCGAGCGCACGTGCAGCGGCACGTTGTAGCGACGAGCGAACTCCACCGAGCGCAACATCAGTACGCGTCCGCCGGTGGCGGCGATCTCCAGCATCTCATCGAAGGAGACCTTGGCCAACTGGCGAGCTTTGGCGACCACGCGCGGGTCGGCGGAGAAGACTCCGGTCACGTCGGTGTAGATCTCACAGGCGTCTGCCTTAAGGGCGGCCGCCAGCGCGACGGCCGTGACGTCGGATCCCCCGCGCCCCAGGGTGGTGATGTCGCGCTCGGTCGATACGCCTTGAAATCCAGCCACGACGGGCACGAGACCGTCGTCGAGCGCCTCACGAATTCGCTCCGGACGCATCTCGAGAATCTTGGCGCGCCGGTGGCTGGTGTCGGTGATGATGCCCGCCTGACTTCCGGTAAAGGAGGCCGCCTGCACCCCTTCGGTGGCGAGCGCCATGGACACCAGCGCCATGGAGATTCGCTCGCCCGAGGTCAACAACATGTCCATCTCGCGCGCGGGATTGGTCGGCGAGATCTGCTCGGCCAGCGAGATCAACTCATCGGTGAACTGCCCCATCGCCGAGACCACGACGACGACCTCGTGGCCGTCGCGGCGCGTGCGGGCCACGTGTGCGGCCACCGCGCGAATGCGTTCGGCGTCGCCTACAGAAGTACCTCCGTACTTCTGGACGATGAGCGACATGCACATCAAGGATAGTTGGGCTCCCGAAGTGCTCTGGGGGCCCTACTAATGTCGAACCCATGGCAACTTCCAAGAGAGAGCGGCAGAAGGCGGCCCGGCGCGAGAAACTCGAGCGCCAACAGCGCCACGAAAAGCGTCGCAAGGGCATCCGTCGCGGCGTCATTGTGGTCATCGCCGCGGCCATCGTCATCGGCATCGGCGCGGCCGTGTTCACTGGCAACAACACGACGCCCACCACGACCACCACGTCCACCAGCACCACGACGACGTCAACACCACCCACGACCACGACGACTGTCGCCGTACCCGCAACGTTCGCCCCCGTCACCGATCCCTCTCCCGCGGGCGTGTTCGGCAAGGCGCCGACGGTCACGGTGCCGGCTGGTGCTCCGCCCAAGGTGATGGAGGTGGACAATTTGATCACCGGCACGGGCGCGGTCGCCCAGCAGAACGACACGGTCGAGTTGCAGTACGTGCTAGCGACGTACTCGACGCGAAAGGTGGTCCAGTCGTCCTGGACGTCCTCTCCCTTCACCACTACTCTCAGCTCCTCGTCGGTTATCCGAGGATTCTTCGACGGCGTGGTGGGTATGCGCGTGGGCGGTCGACGCGAGCTCGTGATCCCCCCGACCCCTCTGGGCTACGGCGACGAATCTCCGGGCACCGGCATCGCCAAGAACGACACTCTCGTGTTTGTCATCGACCTACTGAAAGTGACGAAATAATGGGCACTGAACTCCCCAACGCCGACGGATCGAGCCCCCCGCGCCAGAAGTTTGACGCAGTACCCGAGTTGTTCGTCGATCCCGAGAAGACCTACACCGCGACCATGGTCACCTCAAAGGGCACGATGGAGATTCTGCTCGACCCGCACGCGGCACCTCAAGCGGTCAACAGCTTCGTCTTTCTGGCGCGCTGGCACTACTTCGACGGCATCGTCTTTCACCGGATCATTCCCGGCTTCGTGCTCCAGGGCGGCGACCCGACCGGCTCGGGCGCGGGTGGACCGGGCTATCGCTTCAACGACGAGTTGCCCAAGCCGGGCCGCTACGAACTCGGATCGCTCGCCATGGCCAACGCGGGTCCCCACACCAACGGTTCGCAGTTCTTCATCATCTCGGGACCCGACGGTGTTCGGCTGCCTCCGCTCTACTCACTCTTCGGCAAAGTCGTCAAGGGTCTGGATGTCGTCAGTGTCATCAACGACATCGGCACTCCATCGGGTAAGCCGCGCGAGGACGTCGTGATCGAATCGGTGACGATCAGCGAGAGCTAAAGCTCGACGCGGACGTCACCGCGCGTGGTGACGACGTCACCATCAACTACTGTCCAGGCCACTCCGTCGTGGTGCAGGATGCCGCTTCGCCCGAGGACCGCGAGAACTTCACGATCTCCGAGTAACCCGCGGGTGCGCGCGAGCTGCTCGTCGTTCTCGGGTACCGTGATCGCCAGACCGAGCCGATAGCCAAGTCCGAGCGTGGGTGCGCCGCCTCGCGGATCGATCATGGTCTCACCAAGAACTGACGCCGCTGATCCCACCGCAATCAGCGTTTGCGCGTGGCGAATTGCCTCACCAACGGCCGTATCGAGCCACGCGCCCCTGGCGTGCAGCGCCGAGCCATCCGAGAGGACGACCACGTCCGCATCGGCCACTCGCCGGGCGAACGAGGGCTCATCGCTCGAGGCGCGATCGATGAGCATGAGCGCTTCAACGCGGGCCTCGCGAGTCTCAAATGGTCCGGCCAGTTCGATGGCGGCCTGCGTTACCCCGGTGAACGCGGCCGCGGTGGGTAGGAGAACGACGGTGGTCTCGCTCGTGATGGTGAGGTCATCGCTCGACGTGAGCAGCGTACGAAGAGCGTCGAGCGAACCCACCACCCACGTCGATTGCACGGAATGAGTCTCTCATTGAGACACCCGCGACGGCGAGATGAATCGTCAGCGGTGAGGTCGGCGGTTCGTAAAGGGGCCGGAGCTGTACCAGCGACCCGAGAAACGCCACGCCGAGGGCTTGGTGTGCTTCACGCGGCGGCGCTCCTCGACCAGCAACTCCTCGGCCGCCGCGACCAACGCGGCCATCTCGTCGGGCGGTAGTGAGGGACGAGGAGCGAGGCCGTAGTTCATAACGGCATGTTCCCGTGCTTGCGCTTGGGTAGATCCTCGCGCTTGCCCCGCAACAGATCGAGCGAGCGAGCGAGGATCTGGCGAGTCTCCGCGGGGTCGATCACGTCATCGATGAACCCACGCTCGGCCGCCACATATGGCGTCGCGTAGCGCTCTTCGTAGTCGTCGACCAGTTGTGCGCGCAGAGCGTCGGGTTCATCGGATGCGACAAGGTCACGGCGGTACACAATGCCCACCGCTCCGGCCGCGCCCATCACCGCGATCTCAGCCGTCGGCCAGGCGAGAGCGAGGTCGGCGCCGATGGACTTGGAGTTCATCACGATGTACGCACCGCCGTAGGCCTTGCGCGTGATGACCGAGATGCGCGGCACGGTCGCTTCACAGAATGCGTAGAGCAACTTGGCGCCGTGGCGAATGATCCCGCCGTACTCCTGATCCGTTCCCGGCATGAACCCGGGCACGTCGACGAAGGTCACGATCGGCACGTTGAACGCGTCACAGGTGCGCACGAAGCGAGCGGCTTTCTCCGATGAATCAATGTCGAGCACGCCGGCCATGATCTGAGGTTGGTTGGAGATGATGCCCACGGTGTACCCGTCGATGCGCGCAAACCCGCACGTGACTTGCTGGGCGTAACTCGCCTGCACCTCCATGTAGTCGCCACCGTCGACGACCGAGGTGATGACCTTCTTCATGTCGTAGGGCTGGTTCGGCGACTCAGGCAGCAGATCACGCAGATCCTCACAGAGTCGGTTCGGGTCGTCGCCGGTCAAGATGCGCGGCGGCTCTTCCATGTTGTTGGCGGGCAGGAAGGACAAGAGGTAGCGCACTTCGTCCAGCGCGCTCTTCTCGTCGGGCATCACGAAGCTGGCCACGCCTGACTTCGTCGCGTGTGTCTGGGCTCCGCCCAACTCCTCGAGGGTCACTTCTTCACCGGTCACGGCTTTAACGACGTCGGGTCCGGTGATGAACATGTGGCTCGAGCCCTTCACCATCACGATGAAGTCGGTCAGGGCCGGTGAGTAGACACCGCCGCCCGCGCACGGGCCCAAAATGACCGAGATCTGGGGCACCACGCCCGAGGCGCGCACGTTGCGCCGAAATATCCCGCCGAATGCGTTGAGGCTGGCCACGCCCTCTTGGATGCGCGCTCCCCCGCCGTCGTTAAGACCGATGAGCGGCAGGCCCATGGTGTTCGCGAGGTCCATGACCTTGTGGATCTTTTCGCCGTGGGTCTCGCCCAGCGCGCCGCCGAAGACGGTGAAGTCCTGGGAGTAGACACAGACCTTGCGACCGTCGATTTTGCCGAACCCGGTGATGACGCCGTCGGTGAAGGGCCGCGAGTTTTCGAGGCCCATCCCGGAGGCGACGTGACGATTGAGCATGTCGAGTTCTTGGAACGAGTCTTCGTCCAGCAGGTACTCGAGTCGCTCCCGCGCGGTCAATCGACCTTTGGCGTGATGACGCTCAATCGCACTTTCTCCACCGGCAACTCGGGCTTCGGCCTTGAGGGCCTCAAGCTCTTTCAGGCGCTCGGCCATTGAGTGCTCCATATCGAATCAGGCTAGCCACGACAGTCGTTCAGCGGACGAAGTTTGTGCGCAGCGAGACTCTCGAAAACTCCATCATCGCGTCGCCATAAGCGTTACCGCGAAGTAGGAATTTTCTCTTACCCATAAGTAGAAATCGCCAACCGATGAGTAACTTCGAACGTTCTCGTGCGGCGCGCACCGCGAATCCCTTGACTGCGTCGGCGCGCGAAACGTCTAACGTCGAGGCGAATCTTCCCAAGGAGTTCGCATGTCCAAGAGTGTCATCGTCACCGGGAGTCGAACCGCCATCGCCAAGCTCGCCGGAGCCTTCGCCACGCTCAGCGCGCAAGACCTCGGCGGTGCTGCGATCCGCAGCGTGCTCGAAAAAACCGGCGTCGATCCCGCCACCATTGACGCCGTCTTGATGGGCCAGGTCATCCAGGCCGGCCAGGGCCAGATCACCGCGCGTCAAGCCGCCGAGAAGGCGGGCATTCCCCTCAGCGTGCACGCGACCACTATTAATAAGGTTTGCTTGTCGGGGCTCCAGACGATCTACCTCGCGGATCTGATGATTCGCGCGGGCGAGGCGGACATCGTCATCGCCGGTGGCATGGAGTCCATGACCAACGCGCCCTACCTGCTGCCGGGGGCGCGCTCGGGCTATCGCCTCGGTGACCAGAAGGTCGTCGACTCGATGATGCTCGACGGACTGACGTGCTCCTTCGACCACTGTGCGATGGGTCTCGCCACCGAGCGCTACAACAAGGGCCACATTTCGCGTGCCCGTCAGGACGAGTTCGCGGCTCGCAGCCACCAGCGCGCGGCCAAGGCGATCGCCGCGGGACTCTTCGATGAGGAGATCACGAGCGTGTCGGTGCCCCAACGTAAGGGCGACGCGATCGTCGTCTCGCGCGACGAGGGCGTGCGTGACGACACGACGCCCGACTCGCTCAGTCATCTGCGACCCGCCTTTGAGGGCGACGGCACCATCACCGCCGGTAACGCCTCGCAGATCTCTGACGGCGGTGCCGCGGTCCTCGTCATGTCCGAACAGCGTTGCGCGGAACTCGGCCTGTCGCCCCTGGGCGAGCTCATCGGGTACGGCCAGGTTGCAGGTCCCGACACGTCGCTGCTCATGCAACCCTCGCACGCGATCCTTCAAGCGGCCAAGAAGGCCGGCGTCACCGTGAGCGATCTCGATCTCATCGAAATCAATGAAGCCTTCGCCGCGGTCGCGCTCGCATCGATCGACGACCTCGGCGTGAGTGAAGACAAGGTCAACGTCAATGGTGGCGCGATTGCGCTCGGACATCCCATCGGCATGTCGGGTACTCGCCTCGCACTCGGCGCGCTGCTCGAGCTTCGACGTCGTGGCGGCGGTGTCGCGGCGGTGGGTCTCTGTGGTGGTGGCGGTCAGGGCGACGCGGCCATCCTGCGCGCGCTCTAGACCTCGGGCACAAATCGAGTGACGAAGTCGTAGGGTCCCGGGCCGATCGGCTCGTCGTCGCGCAGCTCGAGCACGTACGCCCCGGCGAGGGGGAAGTCGCGCGATAGCTCGAGAGGCAGGTCCTTGGCCAGGGTCACAAGCAAGTCCAGCACGGTCGGGTTATGTCCCACCAACATGAGTGAGGTCGTCACCGGATCGATCGCGGCCAAATCGATGAGGGCGTCTTCGGCCGTGACGTTGCGCAGTCCGTTGTAGATCAACGTGCTCTCGTGGTAGTCGGCCACGAACGGCGTCCCCTCGAAGGCCTCGCGAAAGGTCTCTTTGGTCCTCGCGGCCGAACTCACGAGGGCGGTCGCGGGACCGAAGTGACCGAGTTGCTGGTTGTCGCTCGCCCAGAGGCGCAACTCGCGACACTGGCGATGTCCCTTGCCGTTGAGTTCGCGCGCGAAATCTGACCCGTCGCTCGAACTTCGTTCAGCTTTGGCATGGCGGACGATGGTGAGAAAGCGCACGTCCACAGTCTGGCCCACGCCTCACGCGAGACCACGCTCTACGATTCGTTTAGTCGCTGAGGACTCGCCGCCCGTCGAGCGCGCGACCCAAGGTCAGATCGTCGGCGAACTCCAAGTCACCACCCACCGGAAGACCGCTCGCCGGTTGGGACACGACCAGACCGGGCACCTGCAACAACCGTGACAGGTACATCGCGGTGTGATCTCCCTCGACGTTCGAGTTGAAACAGAGAATGACTTCCTTCACGGGTCCGTGCAGTCGCTGGAGTAGCTCTTGAATCTTGAGCCGATCAGGGGTAATGCCTTCGAGCGGGTTCAAGACGCCGTGGAGAACGTGATAGGTCCCGTGAAAGGCGCCCGAGCGTTCGACGGCCGCCACGTCGGGTGGACTCTCGACGACGCAGATCGTGGTCTGATCACGCCTCGAGTCCGCACAGATGGGGCACAGACCACCGGACTCCGCGATGTTGCAGCACCTCTCACAAAACGACAACTTGACTTTCATCTCGCTCAGCGACACCGCCAATCGCTCGACGTCCTCACTGGGCTGGCGCATCAACCAAAAGGCAATGCGCTGGGCCGACTTTGGTCCCACGCCAGGAAAACGACCCAACTCATCAACCACCGATTGCAGGGCGGGCGGATAACTCACGAGATCTCCTGGGCTCCGGGGAACATCTCGGTAATGAGGTGATCGGCCGCGGACGTGACGACGACCGCGACGTCATCGGCTTGTGGGCTGTAGTCGTCGTCGACCGGCGCGAACTCTTCGTGTATAGGTCGCTCGGCCGGGCGAGGCGGCGCAGCGTCCGCAACCAAAGTGGGGTCCACCGTCCAGCGCAGGGTGAAGGCAACTTTGAACTCGTGCTCGAGCGCGCTCTTGAGACCCTGGGAGATCATCTCAGTGTTCTGGCGCATCTCTTCACTCGGCACGGCGACGCTCAACAACAGTCCGTCGAGTGACTGCACTTGGGCCGCGCGCAGCAGCAACTGCGCCGCGCGCGAGGTACGGGGCACGACGCGTGACGTGAATCGCTCTCGCACGTCATCGAGAGACACCTGGGTCGACGCGCTCGAGGACGACGCGTCAACGTCGTCGCTCGCCGTGGGCTGGATCTCCGGAGTGTCGGACGCCGAGGGACTCTCCTCGGGCGGTCGGGGAGTCGGCGAGGGAGCGGGTGCCGTGACCGACGAGCCGATTGGTCGTAGTGCGGGTGCGCTGGGCGGCGCGGACGGCGCAGGTCGAGTCGAACCCCGCTCCAAACGGGTGAGGCGCTCCTCCAATGCCTCGAGTGAGCTGTCGAGCTCGGGCTTGGTAAGGCGCACCATCGCGACCTCGAGGGTCACCATCTTGTTGGGGGCGCTCTTCATCTCTCGAATGGAACGCCCAACGGTCTCGAGAATCCGAACGCTGCGAGCCAACCCCAATTGAGATCCCCACTGCGACAAGCGATCGCGATCGGCGTCCACCGCATCAGCGACTTCCGGGGCGACCTGGAGCAAGAAGGTCTGGCGGACTTCTCCCGCGAAGGCCTCGGCCAGCTGCTCGGGGTCCCAGCCCTCCTGGGCCAAAACCGACAACGCCTTCAGCGCACCCGAGGCATCGCTGTTGACGAGTGATGCGAAGAGGGCGTCAAACTCCGGCTGGCTCTCTGCGATCGAACCCGTCGCCAACAATTGGTCGAGCGCGCTCAAGGCGTCGCGCGCCGATCCCTTGCCCAATCGAACGGCTGCCTCAATGGTGGCGTCGTCCGCGCCGAGACCCGCGGCACCTTTGATGTCGTTGAGCAAGGTCGCGAGCGTGTCCCCTGCGATCAGTCGAAACTCGAGGTGCTGGGTGCGCGAGCGAATGGTAGGCAGAACCTTGTGGGGATCCGTGGTGGCCAGGACGAACACGACGTGCGGTGGGGGCTCTTCCAGACTCTTGAGCAGGGCGGCCGATGCGGCTTTCGACAGCTGGTGGACCTCGTCGAAGATGTAGACCTTCCAGCGCCCGGGCGTGCCGTGCCAGGCCCCCGAGGTGAGCTCACGGATATCGTCGACGCCGTTGTTCGAGGCCGCGTCGAGCTCGATGACGTCGAGCGACGTTCCTCTGGAGATCGCCACACAACTGTCGCAGATGCCGCACGCGTCGCCGTCGACGGGATTCTCGCAGTTGAGCGCCTTAGCGAGGATGCGAGCCGTCGTGGTCTTGCCCGTTCCGCGTGGTCCCGAAAAGAGATACGCGTGGGAAACACGGTCATTTTTGACCGCACCCTGCAGTGCGCGCACGACGTGATCCTGGCCACGAAGTTCGGCGAATCGACCGGGACGAAACCTCCGGTACAGAGACGTAACCCCGTCGAGTGAGGTGGGAGTCGCCTTTGCTTCAGCCATGCAGCGATGCTAACGGGAGGCTCTGTCGTTCCGGGGTCCAAAGCAGTGGCCAGGCGATCCGTGGCACCCAACACAGTTCGCTGAGAGCTGCTGGCTTCCACCCCTGACTCGGTTCACGAAAGGTCGTCGCACGGGACCCGACCACCGCTTTCAACCTCGGCCCCTCCAGATTACCGGAGGAGCACCCTACGAGGCTCAGGTAGCCTTGCCAACCGGTATTCATTTCACGGTGAATCACTCTGGAGGAGTGCGAGAGCGGCCGAATCGGCACGATTGGAAATCGTGTGAGGGGAAACCTTCCGTGGGTTCAAATCCCACCTCCTCCGCCATCGCCAGCAGGACAATGCCGGAGCCAGCCAAGTTAACTATCTTCGCGGCTACAGCGTCAGTCCCTTACGACGCGCGGCAAGACGTCGGGTCCAATCGTGAACGACGTGCTGGGAGAACGGCACTGCCCCTTCTTCCAAATCAGTGATCAATCGATCCGTCGCCTCGATCAGGTCGGTGATTATTCGTGACGCAGCCCTGAGCGGCAAGCCAATCGTTTGAGAGTATTCCAGCATCTGACGACCGCTAAGAAACACTACGAGCGTAGTGACCAAACCAAAGAGGAACTCACTTATTTAAAACCCTCTGAAGCGGTGTGTGGTCGACCTGCTCGCAGCGTGTGGGGGTCCCCGCTTTACGGACGGCGGCTAAGCGAGTTGGGCCTGCTCCGCTCGCAGCAACGCTTCTTTGACGTCCAAACCCCATCGATAGCCACCCAGCGATCCGTCACTTCGAATCACTCGATGACAGGGGACGATCAACGCCACATGGTTGGCCCCACAGGCTGAACCGACGGCGCGAACGGCGAGCGGCGCCCCAATCTCGGTCGCCACTTCGGAGTACGTGCGGGTCTCTCCACTCGGGATCCGACGTAGCGCCTCCCACACGCGCATCTGGAAGGCGGTTCCCACAAGGTCGAGCGGCAACTCCTTCGCTCCGCCCTCACCGCGAACTGCGCTCGCCAGCGCGAGCGCGACGTCGCTCAGTCCCTCGTCGTCACGCTCGATCGTGGCCCGCGAGAACTCCTCCGCCAGATCCTTCTCCAGCGTCGACTCGTCGTCACCCACTCGCACGGAGCAGACACCGCGGGACGAACGGGCCGCGAGCACCACTCCCAACGGCGTGGCGAGGGTTGTGTAACGAATCAGTGCGCCGAGACCTCCGTCGCGGTAGCGCGCCGGCGTCATCCCCAGCTGCGCAGCACCCGCTTCGTAGAAGGAACTCACCGACTTATAGCCAGCGTCAAAGACCGCCTCGGTCACCGACGAACTCGCGCGCAGAGTCTCGCGAGATCGGCTCGCTCGGTACTCCCGCGCGTAGGTCGCCATCGACACGCCGATCACGCGGCGAAAACCGCGGCGAAGATGGCCCTCGCTGAATCCAACCCGAGACGCGATGTCGGCAATCACGACGTCCCCATTAGTTCGTTCAATCTCACGACAGACAGCAATCACTGCGCTCGTCAATGCATCGACGAGAAGGCCCGTATCTGGTGCGCAGCGTGCGCACGCTCGAAAGCCTGCATGTCGAGCGTCGGCGCCGGTCGCGAAGTATTCAACGTTCCTGCGCAGCGGACGTCGCGAGCGGCAACCAGGCCGACAGTAGACGCCAGTCGTTCGCACCGCGTACACGAAAGACCCCGCTACGTCCGCGTTTCGGGACTCCACCGCGCTCCAGCGCACATCATCCACTTCTGACATACATCGCACACTAGAGACGCGAGCGCCGCACGTCTTCCGAAAATTGGACATCTAATTCTTCACACAAATCCAAAGTGTTTCTCGTTGGATGCGCAGTTGGCCCGCCGCTCACGCATTGACGTCGCGCCGTTTTCACCTCGCGCCTTTAGCATGGATACATGCCCCGATTTCTTTCCCTTGCCCCCGTGCGCGGTATTACTCGCGCTTTGCACACAGGTTCCAACGACACCGATACGACGAACGTATTCGTTCCGTTGAGAAGTGCGACTCACTCCCACGTGATCCCCCGAACGCCGTTGGAGGAGTGGCACTCATTGGAGTTTCGAGTTCTCGCACCTCCCTCGAACGAAGGTGAAACTCACCCCACGCCCTGACGAGGACATCGTCATGCAGTCGTCATGACCGTTAGGTGTAAGCACCACGCGCGGGTGCACATACCTAAGGTATGAGCACAGTGAGAACCCCCCGCCTTCGAACTCCGTGGTGCATGAGCGTGGCTCTGGTGAGCGTGCTCGCACTCGGCGCGACGACACTGATCGTCTCGGCTAGCGCGGCCACGTCCACGAATGCGCAACGCCAGAACGCCGCCGAACGCGAGGTGGCGACGCTCCTCGGTGCCGCCCCCCTGCCCGCGGGGTCACGTCAGATCACGGCCAAAGCGGCTGAGTCAACCAAGCCCTTTAGCGGCGCGAAGTCGATCTCGTATCCCGGCAACGAGGTCGGCGCGACTCGATTCTTTGTGGCTCCCGCGGCCGAGTCGTCGCTCGCGTGGCTGAAGACCCAGCACCTAGAGGGACACGCGCCCACCAGCACCGGTGCGTCTGGCTCAACCAGCACGCAGATCTATGAACTCCCGAACTCCTCGTACCTCCTGCAACCCGAGGTCCTCTACGTGGCCCTCGTCAAGCCCGACGACACCTTGGAGTTCAGCGTTACGTCGACCGTGTGGTGGCGCTCGCCCAAGACCTCGGCGAGTGTCGTGGCCCCGGGAGCGGCGAAACTCACCGTCAAGCTCGACCGTGGTCTCAACGATAAGAGGAACCGTTACCAGAGCGTGTCGACAGCCAAAACCTCGCTCATCGCCGCAGTCATTCAGCGCATCGATGTTCTGGGCGTCGCCAGTCCCCTGCCCACGTCGTGCCCGATCGACGTGGGCTCGTCGCTCACGATGAGTTTCTACCGCGCGGGTGATACGAAGCCCTACGCCGTGGTGAAGGCCGATCCTGGCGGTTGCGGCACGGTGACGGTGAGTCAGTACAACACCAACCACCAGATCACCGCATCAAACGACTTAAGCGGCGGACGCCAGCTCTCGTCGTTCGTGGCTAGTCAACTCGGCCTCACCGATATCAGCCCCACCTAGGGCGTCACGAACCGTCAGCCGCGCGTTCACCAGATCTTTCCCACCTTCTCATGGTCGCCTTACCTGTCCGCCGTAGCATGACCTCGAGCCGGAAGGAGAACCGTGCGCACGCCAGTTTCGACCAGTGATCTCTTTGACCTCTACGAATCCAAAGGGCACGAACCCTACGGAGAATCAATCACCCAGATCGAGCACGCGCTGCAATGCGCGGCACTCGCGCGAGACGAAGACGCGGGCGACGCGATGGTCGTCGCCGCCCTCTTTCACGACGTGGGGCACCTCGTCGTCGCCGTGCAGAATGGGCCGGACTTTGCACTGGACGAGGTCGATGACGACCACGAGAGAGTCGGAGCGCGCATCCTCGCTCCCCTCTTTGGTCCCGCCGTCGCCCAGCCCGTGTCGTTGCACGTGACGGCCAAGCGCTGGCGCTGCACGCGCGAGCCCGCCTACTACGAGCGACTCTCCGAGGCGTCAAAACTCACCCTGAAGGCCCAGGGCGGACTGCTCAGCGACGAGGAGTGCCTGCGCTTCGAAGAGCACCCGGGCTTTCCCGACGCGCTCGCGCTTCGCACCTGGGACGACGAAGGCAAGATCGTTGGCCTAGACGTGGGAACACTCGACGACTACGTCGGTATCGTCAACTCGTTGGCTGCGGCGTGGTCACGAGGACGTCACGAGCAGTAACGCTCACGTCGACCCGGGTACCAAGCACCAGATCGTCGGCCTGCGAACTACGCACGTCGACACGAACCGTAGATCCGCCCAGGCCCACCCCCACTCGCGTGAGCGCACCGAGGAAACTGCGGTGGTTGACAATTCCTAGACCGTTCGGGTTGGGGGTCACGTCGAGATCCTCCGGGCGCAGCAGCGCCTCCAGTTCGCCCGTGGGCACCGTCGCCACGCCGCCGCGGATCGGCACATCGCGGCCCAGTACCTCGACCTGATCGCCGTGACGAATCGCGGGGACCCGACTGGAGACGCCCACAAACTGACCCACGAAGGGCGTCGCGGGCTGGGAGTACAACACTGCGGGCGTGTCCACTTGCTCGAGATGACCCTTCGACATGACGCACACCCGGTCCGCCATCGACATCGCTTCTTCTTGGTCGTGCGTGACGAACACCGTGGTGATGGCGAGCCGCTGCTGGATGGCGCGAATTTGATCGCGTAACTCGGCGCGCACTTTCGCGTCCAACGCCGACAGGGGCTCGTCAAGCAGGAGGACGCGAGGTTCGATCGCCAGTGCGCGCGCGAGAGCCACGCGCTGTTGCTGACCGCCGGAGAGCTGGTGGGGATACTTGGTCACGTGATCGGCGAGACCCACCAGGTCCAGGAGTTCCGTCGCGCGAGCGCGACGCTGAGCAGAGCGCTGGTGACGCAGTTGTAACCCGAAGGCGACGTTGTCACGCGCGTCCATATTCGGAAACAGCGAGTAACTCTGAAACACCATGCCCATGTTGCGGCGCTGTGCGGGGACGGTAGAGACGTCTTTGTCGTCGACGAGAATTCGCCCGATGTCCGGGCGCTCGAAACCAGCGAGTACGCGCAGCGCAGTCGTCTTGCCGCACCCCGAGGGTCCGAGCAAGGCGACCAGTTCACCGGGCGCGATGGCGAGTGAGAAACGGTCGAGGGCGGTCGTGGCCCCGAAGCGCCGGGTGAGGTTCTCAAAGACGACGGGCGCGCCGACGCTCCCGGATAGCCCGGGCGCGGTGCTCTGTGATTCGTCAATCGTTACCACCATTAGCTCCTCCTGGAGTTTCGAGACTGTGATCGGTCCAGCGAGACAATGAGAATCAGCACCAGGGCCGTGGCGAGCAGGGCGATCATCGCGACCAGGGTGTTGATCCGGGGATTATCTGTCGGAGCGAGATAGATCCAGACCGGCACCGTCTGCCAGTTGTCAACGTTGGCGATAGTGAACTCGCCAAAGACCAATGCGAGCGTCAAGACCGACGCCGACATCAGTGCCGCACGCAAGTTGGGCACCAGTACGCGCCAGATGGTCATCAGCCAACTCGAGCCCAAGGACCGAGACGCTTCAACGAGGGTCTTGAGGTCCAGGGCCCCGAGTCCCGAGTCCAGAGAGCGGTACACGTAGGGCATCGCCAAAATGACGTAGACGACGGCGAGCAGGTACTGCGAGTTGCGCAGCCATTGCGGCGCGGACTCCAAGACACCCACGGAGTAGGCAATCGGCGGAATGATGATCGGCAGGATCGTGATGACTTCCATGACCCGTCGAAATCGGGGAAGTCGAAGGTGGACGTAGATCACGGTGGGCACCATCAGCACCATGACTACCGCCATCGTGATGACCGCCAGCTGTGTCGAGAGCCACAGCGCCGACACGAAGCCCGGCGCCGATGCGATCTGGCTGAGGGGCGTGAGCGAGAATCCGCCCGTGGGCTGTTGAAGGGAGTACTCCATTCCCGCGTAGAACGGCAAAATGAAGTACGCCGCGGCGAGAATCAGAATTGTCCCTCGGCCCCAGCGAAACGTGAAGCGACGCTTGTTGAGGGGCGTTTCGGGCTCATACGGCACGTCGATCTGGGACGGATCGGCGACGACAGACCCCAGTTCTAGAGAAGCCATCGTGACGTCCTTCGCCGCAGAAACGCGTAGATGACAACCGAGACGAGCAGAATGACGATCATGGCGAAGGCCAGCGCGTACGCCACGTTCTGCTCGCCCGCGATGACGTTGCCCTGCAGAATCGCCCCAATCTGAATGGGCGTGATCGAGATCGTTCCCCCGGTGAGTGCTTCGGCGGTGGCGTAGGCGGAGAAGCCGCTGCCGAACAGCAAGAACATGCTGCCGAGAATCGCGGGCGTGAGTACCGGAATACCCACGTGGCGCCAGAACCGCCACCGAGACGCGCCAAGATTTTCGGCCGCTTCGCGCCAGGCTGGTCGTAGGCCGGCGAAGGCGGGGGTGACAATCAGGATCATCAAGGGAATCTGGAAGTACATGTACACGAACGCCACGCCCCAAAACTTGTAGAGGCTCCAGCCGTGATTCCACGGGTCGAGCCCAATGGACGCCAACCACTTCGTGATAAGCCCATTGGTCGCGGCAAAGGCTGCAATGAACATAAAGGCGAGATTGACGCCGCCAAACTGGGCCAGAACGCCCGATGTCGCCGACACGATTCGTTTAAAGGCCGGATGCTCGGACGTGGTGATGGCGTAGGCGATGATCGTGCCCAGGATGCCCGGAATGACCGCGGTGACGACGGCCAGCTTCAGACTGTTTTCAAAGCCCGACCGGTACTCAGCGGTGAGCGGAGTCGTGCCGAGGATCGTGTGGATGTTCGACCACGTGAACCCGCCCGAGTTCGAGCGAAATGCAAAAGCCACGATGGTGCCCGTCGGTACACCGAGCACCAAAATGACGTACGCCAAAAACGGCACCACGGGTGCACCGGTCCGAATCTTTCGAACCAGTGCACCCATGCCGCCCGACCTGTCCTTCGTCTCTTGACTCGCGCCGTTGGTAGACGGCGCACCCGAGTCAAGGTCAGAGAGGGCGGTCATTTCGGGTGATACTAGTTATCAACTGGCGCCGACTGCGGAGGCCCACGTCGAGTCCACCGTGGAGCTGGCGGCCGTGACTTGAGCTTGCGTGGGCAACGAGAGTCCGCCAGAGGGAGCAGCGGGCAGTGCGGCCAGCCACGTCTTGTTGACCGTGCCGTTCGCGGTCATCGCCGCCAACTCAATCGGACGGGCGTATCCCTGCAGGAACAGGTTCTGACCAGTCACCGAGTACAGGTACTCCTCCCAGAGGCGAGCCGCCGCGGGGTCCGGAGCGTCCTTGGTGATCGCCTGGGTGTAGTACGCCGCAATCGTTCCGTCCGTGGGAATCACTGACTTCCAACCGGGAACGCTCGCTGCGACACCGTTTTGGAGGTAGTCCCACCAGACGAGAATCGGGGTGGTGCCGGCCACGGCCGTTGCTTCGGTGCCACCGGGGACGAAGTTGCCGTCCTTGTTCAGCGTGGCGAAGAAGTTGATGCCGGGCGTGATGTTGGAGAAGGACCCGCCGTTGGCGATCGACGCCGCCCACACCGCGTAGAACGCAGCGGAAGCCGATGTCGGGTCGTTGTTGATGGCGACTTCGTTCTTGTACATCGGGTTGCTCAGCTGCGCGAACGACGTCGGGCAGGTCTTGACGATCGTGGTGTCACACCCAATCGCGACGTACCCGCCGTAGTCGTCGTACCAACGTCCACTGGCGTCTTTGGCCGAACTCGGAATCTGCGACCAGTTCGCCACTTTGTACTTGGCCCAGAGCTGCTCGTTGCCGGTGGCGTAGTTCGTGCCCACGTCCACGACATCGGGAGCGTCCGCGCGACCCTTTTGGGTGTTGATGGCGGTGATCTCCTGGGCGCTCGAACCATTGGGGTTCTGGTCGTTGATCTTGATGCCGTACTTCTTCGTGAAGTCCTTCATGATGGCGCCGTAGTTGGCCCAACCGGAGAGAGGAATTGTGATCACGTTGACGTGACCCTCTTTCTTCGCGGCCTTGATGAGCGCGGACATGCCGCCGCCAGCCTTGGCTGAGGTCACCGTCGACCAATTAACTGTTTTCGACGCCGCGTTCGCACCGCCGGCCAGCGCGACGGTCGTCAGCGCCGTCCCCACCAGTCCGGCCGCGAAGGCGACCTTCAGTTTGTTTGAAAACACGAGAAATGCCTCCTAAAAGTGAGCACCTCGGTGGTGGCTCGCCAGAACAGTAAGAGTTACGAGTAAGCGCAATGTGACGTTGATTCACACTTCGTGTGCGCAAGCGTGGAAATTATTGAGATCGTTGAGTGACGGTTACGCGACAAAACTGTCAAGGCGAAGCAAGTCGGCGACCGAGTCGACGACGACGTGTGCGCCGTTGTCGAAGAGCCGTGCGGCGTCATCGGTACCGGTGAGCACGCCAATGCACTCGCCCGCGCCCGCGCGCCGGCCCGCCTGCATGTCCGAGGCGGTGTCGCCCACCACCGCCATGTTCGCTACCGCGCTCACGCGAGCGCGCAACGCACACACCAACAACATGTCGGGAGCCGGTCGGCCTCGCCCGGCGTCCGCTGGCGACACCCGAATGGGCACGAGGCCACCCCAGCCCAGGATGTCGATCAACACTTCGCGCGTGCCGGGCGAAAAGCCGGTGGTCAGTGCCACTCCCACGCCCCGGCTTTTCAGATCCTCAATGGTCGACCGCGCGCCCGGGACCTCGCTGACGCCCACTTCGGATGCTCCCTCAACGAAGTGGCGCTCGAAGGCGTCGTTGGCCAACTCGGCACGTTCGTCAAAGAGCTCAGTGAACACCTCGATCTTGGACTGACCCATCGTTTCAATGACGTAGGCCTCCGCCGACGTGGCGTGCTCTCCGGTGACGCCCAGTTCGTCAATGGTGCGACGAAAGGCACGCAGCACGAGCCCCTGGTCATTGACCGTGGTGCCGGCCATGTCCAAACAGATCAGTTCGATGGTCACGAAAAACTCTCCTCCGCAATCGCTGGGGCCAAGGTCATCCCGCGCCCGCCTGCGCCGGTGATGGCGGTCACGCCGCGCGCGAGATCTCGGCGGTAGTACAGCTCCTCGCTATCCAGAGCCATCTGGTGGTACACCCCACTCCAGCGTCGTTCGATCGCCGGCAGATCGTCGCCGATCAGCCCCCGCGCGGCCGCCACGACCAGGTCCATCGGCGCGTCAACCGTTTCGAAGAGCCCCGGTTCGTCGGGCTCGTGCGTGTCGCCGATCGTGAGGCCCCCGTGCAGACGTTGCTGGCACAGCAACTGGATCGCGTAGCGCTCGGCCAATGGCTCCTGGGCTTCGAGCAATTCAGTGGCGTCATCGCGAAACCCGGGGTAGTAGCGAAAGGAGTCGCCGTCGGCGACCGACGTCGTCAGCTCGCGGCCTAAGGGTCGGGTCTCGGCCATGTTGAGACGAACGCGACGCACCGGCTCCGTCTCAAAGAGCTCGGCGCCGAATCCACTCAGGTTCGCACCCAGACAGATCCACACCTGATCGCCCGTGTGGTGCGCGCCCCGGTGATCGAGGACTTCATTGTCCGACAGACCAACCAGTTCGCGGTCGGAGAGATACTGGTAGCGACCGGTCGCCTCCATCGCCTCGCGGAGCGCGCCCAGTGCCGCTCTCGATTCGACCGCGGCATCGCGCCCGCACCACAGGCCCGCCTCGAACTTTCCCTCCAACGCAGGATTACGCCCGAGGACTTCGTCGTGGGTGAGTAGAACGAACTCGCGCAGATCAGAGTCTTCGCGCGCCACCGCGCGCTCGGCGACCTGCATCTCGCCTTCGGTGTTCACCAAAGTGAGGGACCCATTCGCGCGAAAACCCACTCCCGCCACCTCGTCGGCGATCGCTTGCCAAAGCTCGCGCGAGCGCAGGGCGAGACTCACTTCGCGGCCCGCCGCTCGTCCACTCACCCAAATCAAGCCGAAGTTGCGCACCGTCGCCCCACTCGGCAAGGTGTCGCGTTCGAGGTGCACGACCTGGGCGCCACGCGCCAGCGCGAAGAAGGCGTGCACGGTTCCCAGAATCCCCGCACCCACCACCACCGTGCGCTGGCCCAACAGCGACTCGTCGTGCTCCATTGGCATGCGGGTCAACCTAAACGCACCAGTTTGCCCCAGGGTGACCGATCAGTGTCCTACTCGAAACGACGGGCGACAAAGAAGTCGCGCAACAGCGTCGCCGACTCGTTGGCGAGCACGTCGTAGGTGAGGGATACCTCGTGCAGCAAGCGAGGATCGCTCAATACGTTGTAGCGCGAACCGACGGCCCCGGCCTTCTCATCCAACGCTCCCATGACGAGACGTTCGACGCGCGCGTTGAGCAGGGCCCCCGCGCACATCACGCACGGCTCCAGGGTGACGTAGACCGTCGCGTTACTCAGGCGCCAGTGCCCACGCTCGCGTGACGCGTCGCGCAACGCGATCATCTCGGCGTGTGCCGTCGGATCCCCATCAACTTCACGGCGATTCTCGCCGCGGCCCACGACCTGGCCGTCGACCACGATCACGCATCCCACGGGAACGTCCTCGTGCGCACTGGCGAGCGCGGCCAACTCGAGGGCATCACGCATGAAGCGCTCATCGTCATCCATGACAGGACACCGTAGGACACAACCACTGACCCAAAGTCCGTCCAAGAGCGCCACGGTAGACTCGTTCCCGGAGGGGTGCGAGAGCGGCCGAATCGGGCAGTCTCGAAAACTGCTGTGTCTACGGGCACCGTGGGTTCAAATCCCACCTCCTCCGCCACGAAGAGACGGGTGACCACGTCACCCGTCTTTTCCATTTCTTCTCTACAGCGGGGCCAGTACGCTTGATTTGCCGTATCACCGTTAGGAGATCCCATGGTTTCGTCACTCGACATGCACGTCGGCACCGAGCGCAAGGTCATCACCGACCTGCCCGGCCCGAAGTCCCAGGCATTGCACGCCCGGCGCAAGGCGGTCGTGAGTTCGGGTCTGACGGTGGGATTTCCGGTCTACATCGACCGCGCCGAAGGGGCGATCGTCGTGGACGTCGACGGCAACCAGCTGCTCGACCTGGGGTCGGGCATCGCGGTCACCGGCATCGGCCACGCCGTACCGGCCCTGGTGGAGGCGGTGAGCGAACAGGTCGCGCGCTTCACCCACACGTGTTTCATGGTGAACCCCTACGAGAGCTACGTCGAGGTCTGCGAGGCGCTGAGTGACCTCACGCCCGGCACGTTCGCCAAGACGTCGGCACTGTTCAACTCCGGAGCCGAGGCGATCGAGAACGCGGTCAAGATTGCACGCCTCGCGACGGGCAAGCCCGCGATCATCGTCTTTGAGCACGCGTACCACGGCCGCACCAATCTCACGATGGCTCTCACGGCCAAGAACATGCCCTACAAGGATCGCTTCGGTCCCTTCGCGCCGGAGGTCTATCGCGTGCCGATGAGCTACCCCTTCCGCGACGGCCTCAGTGGTCCCGACGCGGCGGCGCGCGCCATCAAGATCATCGAGTCCGAGATCGGCGTGCACAACGTGGCCGCGGTGCTGATCGAGCCCATTCAGGGTGAGGGCGGCTTCGTCGTGCCGGCCGACGGGTTTCTCCCCGCCCTCTCGGCGTGGACCAGTGCCAACGGCGTGGTCTTCATCGCCGACGAGATTCAAAGCGGCTTTGCGCGCACCGGTGAGTGGTTCGCCGTCAATTACGAGGGCGTCGTGCCCGATCTCATCACGACGGCCAAGGGGTTAGCGGGTGGAATGCCGCTGGCGGGCGTGACCGGGCGGGCTGACCTGATGAACGCGGTCCACGAAGGGGGCCTGGGCGGCACCTACGGTGGAAACCCCGTCGCCGCGGCCGCGTCACTCGCGACCATTCAGACCATCAAAGACTGGAATCTGCTCGACCGCGCCAAGGCCATCGGCCTGACCATGCGCACCACCCTGGAGCACCTGGCCAAAGATGTATCGATCATCGGCGAGGTGCGCGGCCGCGGCGCCATGCAGGCGATCGAACTGGTCGAGCCCGGCACGAAGACGCCCAACGCCGCGGCGGCCAAGGCCATCGTCGCGTTCTGCCAACAGCAGGGTGTCATTACCCTGCTCTGCGGTACCGACGGCAACGTCCTGCGCTTACTCCCCCCGCTCATCATCAGCGACCATCAGCTGGCCGATGGCCTGGCGGTGGTGAGTGCGGGCGTGCGCTCGGTTCAGTAGTTCACGTTCGTCGCCTCGCGACAGTTTCGACAGGGAGTACATGAGAAGTGCCGTGAGTCGCGCTCGCCCCGGGTGGAGCCTCGTCCTCGTTGTGACCGTGGGCGCTCTGGTATTGGCGAGTTGCGGTACTCCCGCCGTCAAGAAAGCGAGCGCCGTTCACGTGAGCGGCACGCCCGCCCTCAGTTTCGCCACGCCGCTCACGAGTGTGGCGTGCACGCGCAACGACGTGTGCGTCGCCATCGGATCATCCGCCACCGGATCGGGTCCCACCTCGGTCGTGGAGTTCGCCACGCCGCACGGTAACTGGTTCAACGTCGCGTTGCCGTCGTCAACCTCGATCCTGCTCACGTCGGTCAGTTGCACGGGTTCGCAGTGTCTGCTCGCTGGATCGAGTCCCGGTAGCGACGTTCTCTGGCTCTTTGACAGTCACACCCACGCGCTCAGCATCCTGAGTCCACCCACCGGGGGCATCGGCGCGAGTGCGGTGACCTGCAATCAAGTGGTCTGTGGACTCATCGACACCGGCACCAACGGCATCCCACGCTTTCTCACGAGCACGGACGCCGGAACGTCGTGGTCGACGCCCGAACCGCTGCACTTCGCCAAGAGCGACGTGATCAGTGACTTCACGTGCGCCACACCCTCCTCGTGCGCGCTCGGCCTCGTGACGCTCTCGCACCAGTTCTCCCTGTACGTGACCAGCGACGCGGGAACGAGTTGGGAGTACCAAATTGTGCCGAGTTCATGGACGACGATGACTTCTCTCTCCTGCACCGCAGAGAAGTGCGACGCCCTGGCCAGTACGTCGAGTGACTCGCTCCTCGCGCGCTCGACGAACTTCGGGGTGACCTGGAAAACCATCACCCTGGCCAACTCGGCGAGTGCGGCGGCATGCACCGCACTGACGCGCTGTGTGGTGGTGGGACAACGCACGGGTGAGGCGTGGCTGAGCACCATGCAGCGATCCACATCGTCGCCCGTGAAGCTGAAGTACGTTCCTTCCCCTCTGCTCGGCGTGGCGTGTGGCGCCAAGGTCTGTGCGGCCTTCGCGATCACCACCCTGCTGAGCTTCCCCTTTGGCTCCTAACGGTGAGGGTTCGTTCACGACGACCCTGTGCGAGGCTACGAACGTGAGCGAGTCCTCGAGTGTCGTTCCGCCGGGGTGGTACCCCGACCCCGGTGGCCTTCGCCAGTGGCGAGTGTGGACCGGCACGAACTGGTCGGATATGACTCGCCCCTACGGAGAGCCGGTTGCGCCCCGTCCCAGCCCGCCTCTTTCATTGATGCTCGCCCTGCGCCGGGTGCAGAGCGTGGGCATCCTGGGCGTGGTCGGAGGCTTGGGACTGCTCGTGAGTGTGCTCGCGCACTGGCCAGGCACGACACACCCTGAGCCGCAGTGGTTCGCCGACGTCGCGAGCAATGTCGCTGTGGCGCTCTTGGCGGTGGGAGCGACGACCTGTGCCTTCGGAGTCCGCGAGCTCGAGGGCCGATGGTCGCTCGCCGCCCTCGTGCCCGGGCTCAATCTCTTCTACGCGAGCGCCCTGGTGAATCGACGCCTCGGCTTGCGCCCCAACTGGCGCATCGTCTCGGAACTGGTCCTGCTCGTCGCCTTTGTCGTCTCGGCGCGCCAGGAACTCTGGTTCGCCCTCGCCCCGGCCATCGTTGCCTACCTCGAGCTCACCTGGTTCAGCACGCTCATCGATCGACTGGGCGTGGGCGCGCGAGCGAAACCTTCGTCCGCCTCGTAGTTACGCGAGGGCCTCGCGCAGCCGCGTCGCCACACCCGTCCAGCCTTTGTAGGCCTGGACGTCACGGGGTGCCGTCTCCAGCGCGTGCACCAAGGTCGCGGCGAACGTGTCGTCGCGCTCACAGAGCGTGGCGGCCGAGGTGACGTAGGTACGAATCGTAAAGACGACCGCGCGAGTGCGTGCCAAATTGCGCAGGGTCTGACGCTCGACGCGAAAGTACCACTCCTTGAGTTCACCCTCGGGCGCCTGACGCGCGCTCGCGGGCTGAAAGAGATCCGGGCTGTCGAGCAGTGTCCAGTTCAAGCGCCAAAAGGAACGATCGGGTTTCAGGCGATCGAAGAAGAGCGTGGTCGGCCGGGCGAGTTGATCCTCGTACCCGGGTACCGGTCCGTGGATGTCATCGAGCGTCGTGCCGATCTTGGTGGCGAGATCCCAGCGCGAGGGAAAACACACACAGGCGGCGCGCAGTCGCCACGCGTCCTCGCGCATCAGCACGCACA
Source organism: uncultured Acidimicrobiaceae bacterium (assembly GCA_963840595.1). Taxonomy (GTDB): domain Bacteria; phylum Actinomycetota; class Acidimicrobiia; order Acidimicrobiales; family RAAP-2; genus RAAP-2. The sequence continues at coordinate 17,273 of CAWIZQ010000002.1, read as the reverse complement.
GGTCCTCTTGGACCAGGCGACTCGCGGCCACAATCGGATGCTCCGCGCTGATCGGCGCTGTCGCGAGTGCGCGATGAAAGGTCGCCAGGTTCGCCTGAATTTCCTCGAGCAGTTCGAGGCTTCCTTCGTCACCCTCGGGGTTCGTCGCCACGACTACGTCGTGGGAGTTCGCGAGCAGTTGATCCTTGAGCGCGAGTTCCTCATCTCGATGTTCGTCCGCCTCGAGCCACTGCTCAAGGTCCAAGGGACGCAGTCCCATCGCCAGGCGCCAGCCCTTCGGGTCGAGGGGCACGTACTCAACGGCGGACGACATGTCAGTTCCCGCGCTTGCGTCGCACGACGAGCAGATAGAACAACAACGCGGCCACGGGCACCGCGATGACGATGATGCGACCTTCGGGTAGCACGGCGCCCCGATGAACGTCCGTACTCGCCATGAGCGCACCCGACCAGTTCGCGATGAACTTCACTCATCCAATCTCCCACGTCGAGAACGGCGCGAATCATTGCGCTACGCGTCCTCACTGGGAATCCTCGGTATTCCTTAGGTACGATGGCTCAATGCCACGAAGCCAGCGCACCCGCAGTGCGCGAGCGATCGCCAATGACGCGGCGATCCTCGACGCGGCCATCGGCGAGGTGTTGCGCGTCGGCGTCGACCACGTATCGCTGCGAGACGTCGGCCACCGCGCGGGGCTGACCCACGGCGCCACCTACGCCCGCTACGAGGACGTCGACGAACTCCTGGTCGACCTGTGGAACTCCGAGCTCGTACACCGGGCCGCGACGACCTTCGATCTCTGCATGGCCGCCGCCGAGTCTCCCAGCATCGCGAGTGTCAACACCCTTTTCGATGTCATCCGCAACGCCACGCCCGCCGACGTCGCGAGCGTTCACCTCTTGCTCACCGCACGACGCATCCCCACCCTCAACGAAGAGGTCGAACCCTTCGTGCTCACCCGCTTCGCCTTCGATCCCGACGCCGGGACGAGAGCTAACGCGATCTTTGCTCGCGGCCTCACGCTCTTTGCCATGACGATGATGCAGATATTCGCGGTCTCGCAGTTTGGCTGGGACCGTAACTTCCAAGAGTCACTTGAGCGAATGGTCGTGGACGCCCTGCTGGTCGACCCCGACGACGTGAAGCCGGTTGAGTTGCACGACAGCGACGAGCGCATCGTGCTCATGCCCACGGACGATCTCAAGGCGCAACTGGCCTACGCCACCTTCGGCGTGGTGGGCAAGAGCGGCTACACGCGCGCCACGATCTCACGCATCGCGCGTCGAGCGAACTGTTCACCGGGCGCGATCTACAAGCTGTACCCGTCCAAGGAAGACTTGGTCATCGCCGCTTTCCACGATCTCATGCGGGCGCGCTGGATGAAGATATCGAACTTCGTCGACCTCCTCGAAGAGGGCTCCCTGGCCCAGTTACTCCACAACTCCGCCAGCGCCAACAACGCCGTGCGACAGAGCTTCACGCTCGAGATCAGCCTGGCCGGAGCGCACAGCGACAAGCTGCGCACAGCGATCCTCGGTCAGATCGGCGAACTCGAGGGTATCGTGCCGCTGCTCGGCGACATTGAAGAGAGTCAGAAGACGGGCCTGCGCTATGTGGTTCGCTCGGTGATCTTTCTCACCGTCGGCGTGAACTTCCTCTCGACCGTCACGACCGTGACGCGACAAGTCGACTTCAACCAGTTCACGGAACCTTTCCGGCGCGCGCTCCTGCGCGACGCGGTGCCATCGTGGACCGAGTTGAGCCAGCAGATCCTCGAGGCCGTGCGCCGCGACGCTTAAGTCGTCGCGCTCGACGGGGCGCCACCCATTTGTGCGAGGTGTTCCAAGATCTGCGTGATCGCCTCGTCCTGGGCCAGCAGGTGCTTTTGGATCTCGTCGGCCTCGTGGAGCACCGCCTCGGCGTCCTTGTAAGTATCTTCGGCGCGTCGATCCGAGGCCGCCGCCTGGATGTTCTGTCCCACGATGATGATGGGCAGCAGCACCAACTGCAAGAAGCTGCTGGAAAGCCAGACGACGATGAAGTAGGTGCCTTGTTTGATCGCGTCGGGCAGTGCCACCAGAGCAATCAGGGTAAAGAGGTACGCGCACCACATCGTGCCGACCACCAACGTCACGCGCAGTCCGACGCGCGCGTTCAACTTCGCCAAGTACCCGCCTGAACGAGGCATTCGCATGTCGTTGACCCTGAAGGGTCGATGCAGGTGGGCAAGTTCGTTGGCCCGGGGGTGACGGATGTACTCGTAGATTTTTGACATAGCCGGATTCTCACATCGATGTGAGCGAAACGGCGGTATTGCTCGTTCAGTTTTTCATAAGGTCAGGAGAGGTCTCCATCCCCTGACGCCATACGGAGCGCGCAATGATCTTGGTCACGTCCGCGCGGTCCTTGTAGCGAAGCGCGATGTCGCGCGACTCTTCGAGGAGACCCTCGGTCAGCGTGGTCGGGTTGAGTCCGAGCGCAACGAACTTGTCGCGACTGACGTTGAGTTCGTTCTCTACTGCTTCGCGGCGCGGATTCGGCAGGTGCGCGATCTCCGCGCCCGTGATCTTGGAGATCAGTTCGGCCAGTTCGCCCACCCGGTGAGTCTCGGTGACCTGGTTGAAGACGGTGGGCTTGTCGCCGCGCTCGGGCGGATTCTCCAGAGCGATCTGGATGCACCGCACCGTGTCGCGAATGTGGATGAAGGCACGGGTCTGCCCACCGGTTCCGTGCACCGTCAAGGGGTGCCCGATCGCGGCCTGCATCAAGAAGCGATTCAGCACCGTTCCGTAGTCGCCGTCGTAGTCGAAGCGGTTGATCAGGCGCTCGTCGAGCACCGTTTGCGGCGTTTGGGTTCCCCACACAATGCCTTGGTGCAGGTCGGTGATGCGGATCTGGTCGTTCGCCGCGTAGAAGGCGAAGAGCAGCTGATCGAGCGTCTTGGTCATGTGGTACACCGAGCCCGGGTTGGCGGGGTGCAGGATCTCGCGATCCAACTCACCGTCCGGCGTAGGGACCTTGACCGTGAGATAGCCCTCGGGAATCGGTGCGGAGCCCGACCAGCCATAGCCGTAGACGCCCATGGTGCCCAGGTGCACCATCGCGGTGTTCAGGCCAGTCGTGGCGATGGCCACTAACACGTTGTGCGTCGCGCGCACGTTGTTGTCCACGGTGTAGCGCTTGGTCGCCTCGTTGCGCATGGAGTAGGGCGCGGCGCGCTGCTCGCCGAAGTGCACGAGGGCGTCCGGCCGCTCGACGCGCAGCAGGTCCTCGAAGCGGTCGTACTCCTGGGCGAGGTCGAGGTGAACGAAGCGAATCTCGTTGCCCGTCAGTTCCTTCCAGACCCGTATGCGCTCGCCAATGGGAGCGATCGGCGTCAGGGACTCCACCTCGAGATCGACGTCGATTTTGCGGCGACTGAGGTTGTCGACGATGACCACTTCGTGACCGATGTCCGAGAGGTGCAGTGATGTGGGCCAGCCACAAAAACCGTCGCCGCCGAGTACGAATACCTTCATGAAAAGCTCCTGTTACGAAATCGTGAGTAACCGCTCAACGGACCCTCGCGGCGGCAGAAAATTGTGCTGCAGCGCCGATCAACACTACCAATGATGTCCCGTTGACACCCGGTCCGATCACTGTCGGTTGGCATCTGCGGTGTCATCGCAGTGCGTCACGTAATGTCGTGACGAACTCAACTCGACCGCAAAACGCGACGCCGCGTCGTCGAGTGCCGCCGACTTGAACGTGCATCACCTTGGCGGCCCTCCACTCATATCTCTACTACTTCTAGTGTGATACTAGATTATTGAACGAGCGAGATCGTTCCCCCGTGGTGAGCCACAAGATCACCAGTGGTGACAGGTATCGTGAGACTCAGCCAGGTCCCTGGCACGCGCGATAAGGACTTCCATGAGTTTCGTCCAGGCAATACGAACTTGCTTTAAGAAGTACGCGACGTTTAACGGTGTCGCCTCGCGTTCCGAGTACTGGTGGTTTGCGCTCTTTGTCTTTCTGGTCGCGCTCGTCCTGGATGCCTTTCGCATCCCTGCGCTCAGCGTGCTGTGGTCCTTGGGCACGCTGTGTCCCAACATCGCCGTGGGAATCCGACGGATGCACGACTCAGGTCACTCGGGCTGGTGGATTCTGTTTCCCGTCATCAACCTCGTCTTCTTCTGCTTTCCGACCAAGACGCTCGACAACAAGTACGCCGCGGACGGCACGATTGCTTCGGTGACCGAGGCCAGCTTGGGTACTGGTACTGGTACTGGTTCCTCCAGCTGTCCCGTGTGTGGCAAGTTGCGCTTGCCGGGTCAGAACTACTGCACGGGGTGTGGCCACCAGTTCACCGACGCCCAGTAACCTCACTCGATTATCGCTTCCGCTTCCACCGGCACCGCGCCAGAGCGTCACGCGAAGCGTGGGTTCACGTGTGCCGCCCTGGCCGGTGCGGCGTTGATATCGGGAGTGGCGTTGCTCCCGTCGATCTCGGGCGCCTCGCGTCCGCCCTTCCGCGCCGAAGTCACCGCCCTCTCCACTAGCGCCTACGGCACGGTGCTCGTCGTGGGAAACGGACGACTCAAGGGCTTTCCTCTCTATATCTTCAGTGGTGACGCGAACGGCGTCTTTCGATGTGGCACAACCGTGGCGCATGGATACGACCTGGGGCCGGTGGCGAGCACGGCGCTTTCGTGCACCGGCCCCGAAAGCGATCTGCTCGCGGGCGTGAAGTCCGACGACTGGCCGGCCTTCACGAGTGCGGGTCGTCCAGAAGCCGGTCCTGGAGTACGCGCAGGACTTCTTGAGACTGTGGAACGCGCGGGCATCGGCCGACAAGTCACCTACGCGGGACACCCGCTCTACCTCTTCGATCCCGCGTCCCAGCCCTTCTCACCCCAGGGCGAAGGGCTCGCCGAGACCGTTCGCCCACTACCGCCCTGGCACGGTTACTGGTCGCTCGTCTCGCCCGCTGGCACGCCTGCGCCCGGGCCGCGCTCGTCTGGCCCGAGGAGTGTTGCCCTCGGGCGCTGCAGTCCTCTCGGTCGTGATGGACGAAAACGTGATGCCGTTTGACGAGACCGTGTACACGTACAGCAACTCCTCGCGTACGAGTAGTTGTACGGGAGCGTGTTTGCTCACCTGGGTGCCGGTGCTCTCCCTCTCGCACCCCCTGACGGGGCAGAGTGTGAACGCCCATCTCGTGGGCACGCGAAAGCTCGCCAACGGAACCGCTCAGGTGACATATGGCGGCCGACCCCTCTTTTTGTACAGCAAGGAGAAGGTGTTCCTCACGGGTGGTGTCCGTATTAAATCGTCGGGCACCGCGGGAAACGGAGCAGGCACAACGACCTCGGGCGGCGGAACATTCGTGACCGTTCCATTGAGTTAAGAACCTCGGCAACCCGTTTTAGAGGTCGCCGACCTCGAACTGATGACAGCGATAGCAACTGACATCACGAGTGGACGCCGTAGCGGGAATGAGCCCACACAGGGTCGAATTCGGGTTTGTCGAACGCACTAGATGAATGTCGCCATCGAGGTCGTTGGCCGCCGTAAATTTGTCGAGCCGCTCCATAGGCGAAGCGTACTCACGACACGCGTCGCGCGACGTGATTGAACACGCGATTGAGGTGTTCTCGTGGCACAAAGACAACTCACAGAATGGGAATTGCCTTAGGAGATTCAAGGTACTCATTACGTACCTGATCACAAGCGTGATTTCAGAGCGTCGTCAAACGCGTCGCGACACGCCACTTTAGAGACCTCCATGAGACACTCGACAAGGTCACATTTGACCCTCGTTGTGTAAGGGAGACATCCATGAAAAAGTTCCACACGAAGTTAGTCACTCGACTAGCCCTCGTCACTCTGCTCGGCGCGGGTGTGACCCTCAGTTCGGTCGCCGTAGCCTCGGCTGCGGCACCACCTCGCTCGAGTGCCGTGCGTTCGGCCATGATCCGGTTCAGTGGTGACGTCACCGCCTACACGGCGGCCACGTCGAGCACCGCGGGATCGATCACCTTGACCGACCGCGCCGGAGCGACCCTCACCTTCTCGACCTCATCGACCACGACGGTCACCGAGATCGGCGGCAGCGGGTCAACCCTCCAGGTGAACGACTTCGCCACAGTCCAGGCGACCACCTCGGCCCCTACCGTGGCAACCGCCATCACTTTCAGTGCCGCCGCACCCGTCAGCTTCTCCGGCGTCGTGACGGCTTACACCGCGCCATCGGGCACGACCAACGGCTCGATCACGTTGCTCAAGCGAAACCTGGCCAGCCTGACCTACGCCGTGACCTCATCAACGGTCATGAGTGAGAACGGCGGCGGTACCGCCACCATCGCGGTTGACGACTTCGCCACCATCCAAGCGGCGTCGGCCATGCCGAACGTCGCGCTGACGATCGACTTTGACGTCGCCGCGCCCGTGAGGTTTACGGGCCGGGTCACTGCCTACACGGCGGCCACCGGCACGTCGAACGGCTCACTCACCGTCAAGGACGGCGCGGGAGCGTCGCTGACCTATACGACGCTTCTCACCACCACGATCACCGAAAAGGGTGGTAGTGGCGACAGCCTCGAAGTCGGCGATCAAGCGACTGTCGTGGCGGCGGCTTCGGCTAAGACCGACGCGCTGACCGTGACGTTCATCCCCGCCCCGCCGGTGCGGTTCTACGGCCAGGTGAGTGCGTACACCGCAGCTGCGGGTTCGACCAACGGCTCGATCACCCTCGTCAAGACGAATGGCAACAGCGCCACCTTCTCGGTGACGTCGTCGACGGTCATTACCGAAAAGGGTGGCAGTGGCGACACGCTCGCCGTCGGTGACTACGCCACCGTGGACGCGACTCGCGGACTACCAACGACCGCGCGCACCATCGACTTTCGACCGTTCCCGCGGCCGGTGCGCTTCTTCGGACGCGTGACCGCCTACACGCCGGCGTCGGGCTCAACTAACGGCACTCTCACCGTTCGCCGTCGTGACGGAGCTGTCTTGACGTACTCGGTGACCTCGACCACCACGATCACCGAAAGGGGTGGCACGGGCGAGACCCTCGCGGTGCGCGACTGGGTCACCGTGACGGCGTTGGGTACCGACAAGACCGTCGCCACTGCGATCGTCTTTCACGCGACCGCCGAGATCGGCTTCTTCGGCCGCGTCACGGCCTACACGGCCGTCTCGGGTACGACGGACGGTTCGATCACCCTCACGAATCGTGCGGGCGCGTCGCTGACCTTCGTTGTCTCGCCAACGACGACCATCACGCAGCTTCAGGGAAGCGGCTCGACGCTCAGCGTGGGCGACTACGCGGCGGTCCACGCGGCGGCTTCGGCGAAGTCTGACGCGCTCACTATCGGATTCACAGTCAGCCCGCCCATCGTCTTTGCGGGTCAAGATCACCGCGTACACCGCGGCGTCGGGTTCGACGGCCGGTTCGGTGACGATCCAAAAGAGGAACGGCGCGAACCTGACCTACTCGGTGACCTCCACCACGAACATCGCCGAGATCAACGGCTTGGGCGCGACGCCCGCGCCCGGTGACCAGGCGACCGTCGTGGCACTGCCGTCCGCGCCCAGCGTGGCGGTCACGGTCACCTTCGCCGTACATCGTTAGTCCCTCGTACTTCGACCCCCGGCTCGCCCACCTGAGCCGGGGGTCGAGGGCATCCGGCCCACACAGTCCCGGCTCACCTTTCCCAATTCTTGGCGGGCCGCTCACCCGGCGAGGCGTTCTCACCAGGCACTTGTCTGCCCCGCCCTTTGCAACCCGAGTACACCGTTCCGCAGGTCGCGATCTCCGACGGTGTTCACCGTCGCTGAGGCGCTCGACACTGTTACTTTTCTAGGGTGCCCTCCCCCGCCTACGGCCAGCGCCTGGTCACCTCTCGCCTGCTGCACCGTTTCAACTTTGGACCAACGCCCGGTCAGTACGCGCAGCTCTTAGAGCGTGGCGTCGGCGCCACGCAAGAGACGGTTCTCCAACACGGCTCCGACCGAGGCGCCGATGCGATCACCCCTCCGCATCTGACGAACCTCGGTCCGATTCCCGAAGACGGCAGCACTCCCGCGGGCATGGCGTTCTGGAACGCCATCTACGCGGGCCAAACTGAGACCGTCTCGTGGTGGCTCGATCGCATGTACGCCGCCGACTATCCCCTCACCGAACGCATGACGTGGTTCTGGCACGGTCACTGGGCGACGGCGGTGTCCAAGGTCTTCTATCCACTTGCGATGTACAAGCAGAACAACACGTTACGCAAGTACGCCCTCGGCAGCTTCCACGACATGGCCCGCGCCATGGTGGTCGATGGCGCCTTTAACTACTGGCTCGACAACGAAGAAAACTACGTCACCTCGCCGAATGAGAACTTGGCCCGAGAGCTAATGGAACTCATGACCCTGGGCGTGAACGAGTTCAGTCAGAACGACGTTCGCGCAGCCGCCCACGCTCTCACGGGCTATTCGACCAACATTGCCACGGGCGCGGTGACGTTCAATGCCACCCAGCACTACAACAAGCCCGTCGCCATACTTGGCACGAGAGGGAACTACAACGCCGAGAGCCTGGTCAATCTTCTGGTCTCGCGGGAACAAAACGCTCGCTTCATCACCGATCGATTGTGGTTTCGATTTGTGTCGGGGACAACCAAGCCGCCTTCGTCTCTCGCCGGCGCTTTCGCCGGCCGCGACATCAATTCGCTCGTTCACGAACTCGTCTACACGTCGGCGTGGAGCAATCCCGCCAACGCTCTCGTCAAGTCGCCCGTCGAATGGTTCATCGGCGCCTGTCGCGCACTTCGCGTGCGACCGTCGTCGCTCAACCCGGGCAACACCCAGTGGTCGCTCTACCAAATGGGACAGATTCCCTTCAATCCTCCGAACGTTGGTGGTTGGCCCTACGGTGAAGCCTGGTTGAGTGGTGTTGCCTTCCAGTACCGCTTTGATCTGGTCGAGAGCCTGGTACAGGCCGGCGATCTTTCGCCCCTGTCGGTTCCCAAGTCCCGTATGGTCCAAGCCTGTGCCGACTGGCTGGGCGTTCCCGCGTGGTCGCCGCGCACGGCGAGCTCGCTCAATTCGGCGACGGGATCTGCCGCTGAGATGACGATGGCCGCCCTTCTCTCCCCTGAATACGTGGTGAGCACATGATCACGTGTGAGTTCAATCGCCGCCGCTTCCTGCAGTGGACCGGGGCTGGTGCTTTCGCCACCATGGCGACCCAACTGTCGTTGGAGGACCTGGCCAACGCGGCCAATTCTTCTCCTTTGGCCGCTTCCACCCCCATCCTCGTGATCGTCACTCTTTATGGCGGCAACGACGGACTCAACACCGTCGTGCCCTACACCGATCCCGCGTATCAGAGCGCGCGCTCGAACATCGCTCTCTCCGCCGCGGACGTGTTACCGCTCGACACGAGCAGCGGCCTGGGATTCAACTCGCAGATGCCCATGATCAGCGCGCTGTACGGTCAAAATCAAGTGGCGATCGTGCTGGGCACGAGCTACCCGAACCCCAGTCTCTCGCACTTCTCCTCGATGGCCATCTGGCAGTCAGGCTCGCTTGACGCCAGCGCCACCTCCGGTTGGATCGGCCGCTGGCTGGACCGCCAACCCCACAGCCCATTCAACGCCATTGGCATCGGATCTACTCTGCCTCCCTTGATGGTGGGAGAAAAGAGCGTCGCTTCAATGGTCGACGTGGGCGGCATTAGTTTGCCCTGGGGCCCCGTCGCGTCGATCCTTCCCCGCATGGGGGTACCCTCCGCATCGGATGGTGCCCTGGAGGCAGCGGCCGCGACCTCGATTGCGGACCTCTACGTCACCGGAAAAGCGCTCGGCCCGCTCGTGCCGACCTCACCCTCCGGTTCGTCTATGAGCGAGCAGCTCACTGTCGTCTCGACGCTGATCAACGCCAACGTGCCCACTCGTGTGTGGGAGGTAAACCTGGCCTCGTTCGACACGCACACGGGTGAAGTCGACGATCAGAACGAACTCCTCGCCCAGGTCGACGCGGCCGTCGGTTCCTTTATGACCGCCATCGGTTCGGGCAGCCATGCGAACGACGTCACGGTGATGATCTACTCCGAATTCGGACGTCGCGTCATGTCCAACGCGGGTCAAGGAACCGACCACGGAACGTCAGCTCCTGTCCTGATCATCGGCAACTCAGTCAAGGGCGGGCTCTACGGCGAACAGCCGTCATTGACCAGCCTCGACGTCAACGGCAACCTGCAGGTCGTAACCGATTATCGCAGCGTGTATGGCGGCCTGTTGGAGAATGTCCTGGGAACACCGGTGAGCGACATCATTCCGGGTTGGAGCAAAACGCTGAGTGTGATGTAGCCAACAGACCGAACAACGTCACTGATTCACTGCCACTACTCGGCATTGATCAGGCCGCCGAGAACACTCACCCTCTCGCGCTGACGGGACCCGCGGGGGCGGAGTTGCCACCACTATTTTGCGCGACGACTTCGAAGTAGTACGTGGTGGTCCTGCTCAAGCCGGTCACGGCGTAGCTCGTCGACGAACCCGCACTGTGTGAGGTCGCCGCGCTCATGGACGACGACGTTGACACGAGCACCGTGTACGTGATCGGCCCGGTGCCACTCGACGACCCCCAACTCACGTCGGCCGTGCTGCCCTGCGAGCGAACCCGCAGACTTCGTGGCGTTCCCGGAGGTGCGACACCGGTCGGAGTGGCGCTCGCCGCGTTTGACGCGACCGAATCACCCTGGTTGTTGACCGCCTCGACCTGGAAGTAGTACTCCGTCCCGTTCGTGAGCGAACTTATGGTCGTGCTAGTCGCTGTACTTGACGACTGCGTTCCAGAGAGTTCACCGCCCGGAGTCGTCGAGTACCACACGATGTATCCCGTGACCGGGCTCCCTCCGTTCGAGGTCGGAGCAGTCCACGCGAGGTTGACCGAGCCGTTGCCCGCCGTAGCTGCGAGCCCCGTCGGCGCGCCAGGAACCGTGAGGGCGAGGGTCGTGGTGTCACTCGCCGATGACTGCGCTGAGGTGCCCGCACTGTTCTTAGCCGCGAGCGCAAAGTAGTACGGCGTGCTCGGACTCAGCCCGGTAGCGGTGTAGGAGTCCGCCGTCACTCCTGAGGCCAGCAGAGTGAGCGTGCTTGAGGAGGTCCCCGAGTAGACGTTGTACGAAGTGGCGCCGCTCACCCCGCCCCACGAAAGAGCGACGGTGGTCTGCGTCACGGTGCCGACCGTCGGTGCGCCCGGAGTAGCAGGTATCGCGGGTGGGGTCGACGGATTGAACGCGAAGGCAGCCATGGCACCCGCACCCCCGGGGGTGCCGAGACCGGTCGGCCCGTTATACCCGTCGATTGACTTCGTCGCGTCACAGAGGTAGTTGCCACACGAGCCAACCTTGCCCACGGTGACGTGATACAGCGACGCGGCGTTGGCGTAGAGGGTTGTGCCCGGGAAGGATGACGACCCAGTTGCGTTACCGGCGAGACCGTAGATCGCGGCGATAGTGGGCGACGCCAGACTGGTGCCACCGACGATCAGCCATCCGCCTTCTGAGTACGTGTCGTAGATCCACAGGCCGGTGTCGGGGTCGGCGTCGGCGGAGACGTCGGCCGTGACTCGCTTCGCGCAGATGCTCGTGCCCCCCGCAGCGCTGAGGAACGAGCTCTGCCAGCTCGCCGCACTCTCGTATGCGCTGCATCCCGCGCCGGAGCCGTCACCAGCCGAGGGCGTCCCGTCCCACACTGTTTCGGTCGCCGTGGGGCTGCGTGTGCCTTGATCCGAAGATTGCAACAGCGAGGTGCCGCCGACCGCGATGACGTCCGGTACGACCGAGGGGAACTCCACCTCACCCGCCGTGTCGCCCGTGGACGCCACGATCGCGACGCCCGGGTGCACGTAGTACGACGACGAGGACTGAGACGTTTCGCCCGAGAACTCGCTGGAGCCATAACTGTTAGAGACTGCATTCGCGCCGTCGGCGACTGCGCTGTTGACCGCCGTGCCGAGCGCAGACGTCGAGGCACTGTTGGCCTCGAGGAGCAGAATCTGGCAGTTCGGACAGATCGCGCTCACGGTGTCGACGTCAAGCGAGATCTCCACGTCCCAGCCTGACGAACCTGACGAGGGCGCGCCGCTCTGGGCCACTTGCTCGAACACGCACCCGGGGTTCGACGACGACACGGTGCCGCTCGGACATGCCGGTAGGCCGAACTGGGACCGATAAGTCGCGAGATTCGCCGCGATGTCCGGATCAACGGAGTAGTCGACGATCGCCACGATCTGCCCTGTGCCACCGCTGCCCTCGGCTGCTGCGGCCACGTTGTAGGCGGACTGCAGATAGCACGGGTCGTATCCCCCGTTGCCGCCGCTCACTGCGGCGGCTGGAGCATTGAGGTCACCGGTCGTGCAACTCGACGTCATGGTGCCGACCGGACCGCCCGTCGCGTTGGTCTGCGTCGAGGGAGCGGTCACAACGCGCGCGTCACAGTAGGCCGTGTTCGGACCAACCTGCGTCGAGCAGACATTTACGTCCCGCTCGCCGTCGTTCCCGCTGTGCTGCACGTAGCCCCCACCCGAGAACCCTGAGAAGTTGTCACCCGCGCCGTACGAGAATCCGCTGCCACTCGGTGATCCACCGGCCGCGGCAATCGCCGGGGTCATGAGGACGAGCGAAAGTCCTGCCACCAACAACATCCATCCACGGCGTCGCACTATGCGCATGATGAACTCCCACCCGGTTCGGCGAACCGCGAGGAACGCGGTCTTCGTTCCGTAATATACGAGACCGCTCACCGCTCCGCCAGCAGTTGTAAAGAGATCATCCGGCACTCCACTGCCGCGGTGACGGTTGCCGCGTTCGCGAGCGACCCCGACGACTGACCCGAGGATCACAATGGCTCGATTTAGCGTCACACGCCGAGGTGATTAATCCACTCCGGAGACCTTTTGCTCAGAATTGAGCGAATGTTGATGCGTCAGCGTCACGAACATGACCCCCGTGAATGAGGCTAAGGCGAGAGAGTTTCAGGTAGCGGCACTCATTCTGGAAGGTTGGTCAGCACCGACGTGAAAGGGTGCGGCAACTCTTCGGGCAACCGACAGGGCAGGTGGTGAGTATGGGCGTCGTGGTCAATCAAGACACGCAGAGTGACCGCAGTGACGAGACGACGATTGCCGCGCCTATGACCATTGGCTCGCGAATTCTCCGCGGAGCGAGCCATGACAGATTCGCGTCAAATGGGTCACAGAAAAGAAATATTCCAGCTCGGTTACTCGAAATTGCCCGCGAACAGCCAGGCCAGTTCTGGACGCAACTGCCTGTGGTGGTCCTGACGATTGCCTATACCCTTTCGACTTTCGTGGTGCACCGTCCGCGATCTGGCTATTCGGGCTACTGGGACGGTTGGGTCAGCAACACCGCCGGCATCCTTCCTCTCATACCGATCGCGCTACGGGCCTGGCATTCGCGGCTTCGCGCCGCCTGGATCTACTTAGGTTTGGGTGTCGCCCTGTACAACGCCGGCAATCTCATCTACCTGTTCCACGATCAAAACCTGGTGCCAATACCAAGCCCGGCGCCCAGCGACGCGGCCTATCTGCTGTCCTACGCTTGCTTCGCGATCGGCATCGTCATGATGACCCAGCGCTCGTATGGCTCCAAGATCCTCAGTATCCGTCTCGACGGGGCCGTCACCGGACTCGCGATTGCCGCCGCGGCGGCGATGCTGTGGTTTGATTCTGTCCTTCGAGTCAGCGGTCATCCCCTGCAGGTGATCGTGGGGATGTCATATCCCATCTGCGACCTCGTCCTGCTGGTGGCCCTTTTCGCTGGTTTGGCTCCACTGCGGTACCGACCGAACGCGTCGACCGCGCTCATCATTTTCGGCATGATCGCGTTTGTCATCGGCGACACGATCTACCTGAATCAGCAAGCGGCCGGTACCTACGTCCAGGGCACGCCGCTGGATGCAACGTGGACCATCGCTCTCTGCATGCTGGGCTTGGCGGCGTGGCCCCGAGAGGACCGACGAGCGACACCCCGAAATCAGAGAACCCTGGTGCCCGAGGGAATCACGTTCGTACCGATCGTCTTCGGGTCGATCTCGGTCGTGGTCCTCACCGTGTCTCTCTTTCGCCACTCCTCGCCCGTCACCTCCCTCTTGGCCATCGGCGCTCTGTGCCTCGTGATTGTGCGCATGGGCTTGACGCTGCACGAAGTCCGCGTGATGGAAAAGGACAATTTTCAGGTAGCCCGCATCGACGAACTCACCGGACTTCAGAACCGCCGATCCTTTCTCGAAGACGGCGAGTCACGACTCATGTCACGAGACTCGTCGCGGCGTCTCGTGATGTTCCTGATCGATCTCGACGGATTCAAGGAGATCAATGACTCACTCGGTCACGCGTGCGGCGACGAACTGCTCAAGATCGTGAGCGCCCGGTTTCTTCACTGCATCGAAGGTCGAGGGGTGATCTCACGAATTGGTGGAGACGAGTTTGCGGCGACGTGCGAGATCGATCCCGATGATGCGGTCGACGCGCTGGCCTGGGAACTGGCACGGGCCGTGGATGACCCCATCACGCTCGACGGAGTGCTGGTGCAGGTAGGCGTCAGCGTTGGTGTGGCCCTCTATCCCGAACACGGCGCGACCCAAGCTGAGCTATTGCGCAGCGCCGACGTGGCCATGTACCAGGCCAAGCTCCACCGCAGCGGCGTAGGCATCTATCAAGCAAGTCACGACGTCAACAGCCGCGAACGACTCGCCTTGACGGCGGACCTTCGAGTCGCGACCGAGTCCGGCGGCCTGGACCTCCTATTCCAACCCAAGCGCGACCTGCGCACCAACAAAGTTCAGGGCGTCGAGGCACTGGTGCGCTGGCCACATCCGACGCGTGGGCTCCTGCTACCGGGAGACTTTGTTCCTCTGGCCGAGCGCGTGGGGCTGATTCCCCTGCTCACTCGCGAAGTCATCCGCATGGCCCTTCGAGAAGCGGCCCGGCTGGATCGCGAGGGGCACCGGATTCAGATGAGCGTCAACATTTCGCATCTCGACCTGGTGGACAGTCTGCTACCCGACTTCATCGGTCAGGTCCTACGTGAGAGCGGCGTCCGGCCTGACCGACTGACTCTGGAAGTCACCGAGTCGAGTTTGAGTGGTGACCTCGATCGGACGCGCAAGAGTATTGACGACCTGCGAGCGCTGGGCATCCGACTCGCGATCGACGACTTTGGCGTGGGCTACTCCTCCATGTCCCAGCTGCTGGAACTTCCGGTCAATGAACTCAAGATCGATATGTCATTCGTGCGGGCGCTCGCCACCGACGATCGAGCGGGCGCGGTGATCACGTCGATGATCGAGCTCGCCCGTGCCCTGCACCTCAACGTGGTCGCCGAAGGAGTTGAAACGTCGGTTGACTTGGAATCAGTCAGGCGCCTCGGGGTCGACGTCGCTCAGGGATTCTTCGTCGCGCACCCTCTCACCTCCGCGCAGCTGGATGACTTTCTTGAACTGGATCATTCGCTTGCGCACAACCACTTGTTGCCCACGAACTCGCGGTGATCCGTACGATCACGCGAGCGTGAGACGTGACCGCATCGAAATATGATCGGAGGAATGTCTGACTCGTGGAGAACCGTCCGGGCTGATGAAGTGAGCGCGGGAGATGTCGTTCGCACGTCTAGCGGAGATGTCGTCATCGTGACGCGAGTTGAAACATCGTTTCTGGGGCGCCCGAACATGATCGCCTTCATCGAGGACACACCGGAGCGCTGGTACAAGCGCCCCGTGACCGTCGATGCGACAGTTGAGGTTCGCACGCCCTAGTGAGTTCGGACGCGACCACAAAGTGCGGCTGTAGATGCGACCTCCACGTCCCTCGCTTGCGCAGCGCCACCCAGACTTAGGCCTGAAGTGCCTGCGCGACGTCAGCGATTAGGTCATCTTTGGCCTCAATGCCCACAGAGAGTCGGATGAGGGCGCCGTCGACATTTTCTCTTGTTTGGTCCGGGCGCCGAGCGCTCCACATCGCTGCCGGGCGATTCGCCAGCGAATGCACGGAGCCGAGACTCGCCGCTCGCGGTACGAGGCGCAACGCGTCCAGCAGTCGGTCGGCACGTTCGGGACCGCCGCGAGGCACGAACGACACGAGACCACTGAAGCCCGACATCTGTCTCGTGGCGAGTTCGTGCTGAGGGTGTGAAGCCAAGCCCGGGTAGTACACCCGCTCGACATCATCGTTCTCTGAGAGAAAGCGGGCCACCGCAAGTCCGTTTTCGTTGTGTCGCGTCATTCGAACATCCAACGTCCGCAATCCCCGTAAGAGCAGCCACGCATCAAACGGTCCCAGCACCGAACCAACGATGAGGTGCGTTCGCCAGATGCGTTGCACGAGTTCATCTGAGCCAGCGACGACGCCGGCAGACACGTCAGAATGCCCCGATAAATACTTCGTAGCGCTATGCCATACCAAATCAGCGCCCCAGTGAAGCGGTCGTTGATTGATCGGCGTCGCCACGGTGTTGTCGACCACCAGGAGCGCACCGGCGTGGTGGACGACCTCCGCCCACCCTTGAAGATCGGTGACGCCCAAATGTGGATTGCTCGGGCTCTCCACGAACACCAGGCGCGTCGACGGGCGAATCGTCGAGCCCAGCTCATCGAGGGAGATCTGACCCACCACATCGGCGGTCACACCAAAACGCGCCAGCACATCGGTGGCCAGGTTGCCTGTCCCCGGGTAGAGAGAACTCTGAAGAATGATGTGGTCGCCGGCTTCCAGCAGAGACAAGGCGAGCGTCGAGACCGTGCCCATGCCGCTCGCCATCACAATGGCGCGCTCGGCACCCTCCAAGGCGGCGACGACCTCAGCAACCTGCGTGTGATTGGGATTGCCGTAGCGAACGTAGAACTCATCGGAAAAGCTCTTGGTGGCCATGTCGAGGAACTCCTCGCTGGTCGAGGCAGAAAACGTGGTTGCCTGAACAATGGGCGCGACCACCGCTCCACGACGAGACTGTGAATCGCCATGAAGAAGCGCCGTGGCGGGCAGGTCAGGCGGCAACTCCTCGGTCATTACGGCCCTCCTTGCATTAACGCCCACGTGGGCACATCACCAGCAAGTTACTTGGGCGAGATCGCGATCAGCCCGAGCAGAATCATCACGGCGAAAAGGAAAACGAAACTGCAGGGTTCGATTTTCCACGATGTCACGCAACACCATGTAAAGACTCACCATGTGAAGTCTCACCATGTGAAGTCTCACCACAATGGTGCGGCTGGAG
>CAWIZQ010000001.1:0-119558 GCA_963840595.1 uncultured Acidimicrobiaceae bacterium | reverse complement strand
GACTGCAGCTGATTCATCGATCAAGCAACTTGCTCCTGAGTGGTTGGGGCTTGCCTGCGGAGCACGCGCTGT
Source organism: uncultured Acidimicrobiaceae bacterium (assembly GCA_963840595.1). Lineage (GTDB taxonomy): Bacteria > Actinomycetota > Acidimicrobiia > Acidimicrobiales > RAAP-2 > RAAP-2. The sequence goes on along the minus strand of CAWIZQ010000001.1, from coordinate 119,486 downwards.
ACGGTAGCCGCCGAGACGCGGTGGCTTTTGGCGATTTGCCTTGGACTCTGTCCCTGACGGCGTTCGCGCTGGATCGCTTCATGATCCAGGATTAATGGATTGCGTCCGATGTGCGTGCCGTCGAGCTCGGCGCGCCGCATGCCGGCGCGCACCCGCTCGACGATCAGGCTTCGTTCCAGCTCGGCGATCACAGCAACGATCACGATGATGGCCCGGCCCAGCGCTCCACCTGGCTCCCTCCGGTTTTATCCATCCCCTGGGGAGCCTGAGAGTCAACTACCGCTGAAGACGCCAATTCGTGACCGGACGTACCTTGACCTCGCGCTGGCAGAGAACGGCATCGAGGACAATGCGGCCCGCCTGCGATGACAAAACGATTTCAGATTCGATCCAGATTCTTCACGCCGATAAGCGAAGGCCGGTATTTGAGGAAGCGGAAAACGACGGGAACCGATGATGAATTGGTTAGAAGGCTTTCTTCTCTTCCATGTGCTGCTCGATGTCGCTGCGGGTGAGCCAAATGGGACGTAGCTCCTCTTTCGACAGTAACGGTAACTCGTCTCCCGAGTGCTTTGAGCCCGGCTGGCTCGATTCCCCGTATGTGATTATGCCCATTGCTTTCATGGGCTTGGAAAATTCGATCATCGAGATAAAGGTCTCGCCGTGAATGGGAATTCTTTCTCCATCGCTCTTCAGGGGGCTCCAGGTAATCACGCGGAAGATGCCGATGTTGCCAAACCCCCCGTTGCCCGGCACGTTGACGCCGCCCAGATCGAACCGCGATACCTCGCCAAAAGGCCTGTCGATCTTGCCGTATTTCGCAATCGTGTTCTCGGCCGCTTGCTTCAGCATGGCCGCCGCACCGGCAGGGTCTTTCAACCCGTACGGAGTATGAAACGGGTCAGTCAACGTCCACGGGTGGGCAAAGTTCTTTTCGCTTGACATCTGCGGGCCGGAAAAAAGCTTGGCCCACTCTTCGAAGAGCAACGCGCCGCGGCTGTCGTCGTCGTAGCGGTGATTCCAGTCCTTCAGCACCGCAGCCGCCTGCTGCACCGTCGGATCGGAATTCTGTGTCGCCGCCTCTAATAACTGCGGAAGAACGCGATCGGCGAGCAGCGATTGCGTCGTCATCTTCAGGCGTATGAAATCGTCAAACGAAAGCTTGTCTTTGCTCATCAGCAGCAGACCGGATTGCTCCGAGCGCAGGCTCATCACATTCACCGGCGACATGTAGGCAGGATACTTGCTGGGATCGAGTACCGTAGCGGTATTGGTCCACGGCGGGTTATTGGTATTTTGAACCCATCCCTCGGGTGGATCGAGGGTGCGTGGCAGATCCTCGTACGGGTGTAATTTCGTCCACAAAGTATCCGAAGTATCACCGGGAACCAAGCCCGTCCAATAGGCATAGTCGCCATGGCTGCGCACCGGAACATACCCGTTGTATTGATAAAGAATATGGCCGTCCTTATCGGCGTAGACCATGTTGAACATCGGCACTTGCAGGCGTTTAATGGCGGAAATGACTTCATTCAGTCCGTGCGCCTTATCGATATCCCAATACTCTTGAATCCCGAAGGGGCGATCAAGCCCGGCGACCCGCGATGCCACCGTCATTCCGTTGGTGCGGGTGAACACCGGTCCTTGCACAGACTCGCGCATGGTCACGGTTTCTTCTTTGAGCGTACCATCGTCCTGCTTCACCTTGAAGGTTTGCGTGGAGGTCTTGAAGGGCAGGACTTTTCCATCGAAAAGATAGCCGTCGCCGGATAGCGTGAGCTTGTACACGGTGTTAGCTGTGATTGGATTGACCGTGTTAGTGAGCCCGTGGTCGTCATTGAAGCAGAAGCGCAGTACCGGGAACCCGACCTGCGAAGCACCGTACATGTCAATGCCCGGCGCCGTCAGATGAGCTTCAAAGTACGTCTGCCACGATGGGGTCCAGGACAGGTGAGGATTGGATAAGAGCATGGCATGCCCGTCGATGCTCTTCGACGGCGCCACCGCCCACCCATTCGATCCCGCCTCGTCGGTTGGCTCGTTACTTCCGATGACCGGCATCCCGGCATCCGCCATCTGCACGGGGGCCCCCAAAACTTTGTTGGGCGGGGCCAGGTAGAGGAACTCCGTCACCCGTTCCCAATGCGCAATCACATCCAAGCCACTGACCGGCAGCACCACTTTCACCTCCGGCGAGAGCTGGTCGGGATGTTCGGTGGCATAGGCGTTTATCCCGGCGGCGAAGGCGTCGAGATCCCTCTTCATCTGCGGAGTCTGTTCGCTAAACCACTCCTTCGCTCGCGGCCCGATGCCGTTGGCAATGAGGTAGCGGTCGTCCTCTTCGTACTTCGCGCCCCAGTACTCCGACGCCCGGCCGCGCGCTTCGCCATACAAATGAAGCAGAAGATCCCCGTGGGCCTGCGCCTGCGCATAACCGAATCCGTAGAACACGCCCTCTTCATTACGGGCAAAGACATGGGGAATTCCGTAGGTGTCCCAGATAATTTCGCCATGCGGCTGCTGAGACGGGGGCGCCGCGAGCGCCGGAATGACCAAAGCAAAGCCTGCAATGATGACTTGCAGCAAAATGCCGACATTTCTGATTCGTCTGGGATTTCTGCTCATTCCCGCATCTTACCGGAACTCTTGATTGAACGATTACGTCCGGTAATGAAGGTTTTTGATCGATTCATCTACCTTTTTTATGAGAGGTCGCATCCTCTGCCAGTCTGAAGCGATCTGTCTTGGCCTCCGCTCTTAAGACAAAACCCAAACTGCCGAGGACGGCTACGGCCCCCAGAAGCATGTTCCAGGAAATCCTCTCATGCAGGAAGACGTAACCGTCGATCATGGCTATGAGCCGTTGAAGATGCCTCGATCCGACATCCTTGCGCTCCTGGCCAGTGGACGGACTGAGGTTTTGAACCTGCATTATCGGGGTGCAAATTTACTGTCAGATTTACTCTCAGAATGGCCTCAAAAAGAGTAACAAGCGGCAAAAACGGTCAAAGCTGTATCGACATGCAGTCGGTTTTGAGTCGATTTCAAGTGCATTATTTTGATCGGAGCCGTCAGTCGCCCAGCAGCTCCAGCTTCACGGGCCGGCCGGTTGTGTCTTTGTATCGCTCGCGAATCTGCCGCAACTGGCCGACCAGTTCCTGCGCAGTGGCCTCATAGCCGGGTTGAATGCGTCGGCCATTGTCGATGATGAGATTTTCCATCTCATCCGGATCCTTCTCGAGGTCGAAAAACTCCCATTCATTCCGGTTGTAGTAACTGATGAGTTTGTATCGATCGGTACGAATTCCGTAGTGCGGCGCGGCCCAATGCGGTGAGCCGAATTCGTAATAGTGGTAATAGAATGATGGGGCTTCGTTTGCGAGGGAGTTGCCGTGAAGTGCAGGCACAATGCTCCTGCCCTGCATTTGAGAAGGAATGGGAAGGCCGACGAGGTCAAGCACGGTGGGCGCATTATCAATATTGATGACCCAGTCGCTGCGAACCGTGCCGTTTGCTGCCGCGCCAGGGCAACGAATCATCCACGGCACGCGGATCGCCTGCTCGTACATGAAGCGCTTGTCGAACCAACCGTGATCGCCGAGGAAGAAACCGTGGTCGGTGGTGTAGACGACGATGGTGTTCTCGGCCAGGCCGTTGTCGTCGAGATATTTGAGCAGCCGGCCGATGTTGTCGTCCTGCGAGCGAAGCGTGCCCAGGAAATGCTCCATGAAGCGCTGGTAGTTCCATTGCTTGCGCTGGCGGCCTGTCAGATCGGCGGGCGGATTGAAGTCCGGCATGTCTTCAATGCGCATGCGTGCCGCGCGCGCGGGGCTCGCCCGCCTGGAGTAGTCATCCCAAAACGTGCCCGGCTCCGGAATGCGCACCTTGTCATAGAGATGTTCGTACTTGTGCGGCGGATCGAAGGGCCGATGCGCGTTGAAATATTGCAACATCATCAGGAAGGGCTGCTTGAACTGCTGGATTCCCTTGATGGCGAGATCGGTCATGACATCGGTCTCATATCCTTCATGCCGGAATTGCTGAATGACGTCGCTGCCGAGGCTGGGATTTCCCAGATATCCTGTCGGGTCGTAATACGGCCCTCCCGCACCCTTTTTGTAGACGAAGTAGTCGAAGCCGGTTTTGGCGGGATTGACTGGAAGATGCCACTTGCCGACCATCCCGGTTTGATAGCCGTGGCGCTTCAGAATTTTGGGAAATGTCTCCTGCGCCGGATCGAAGCTCGGCTGCTCGTCCTTGGGAATATCGCCGACGTCGGGGTTGCCGGTCATTCCATTCACGTGGCTGTAGGTTCCGGTTATGACCGAGTCGACTGGTTCGCCCTTCTACTCATCAGTTGACCGTTAGAGAGAGCGTCTTTGCGGCAACCACCCCATTAGCGTCAGTCAAGGTCACGTGAAGCGTGTAGCTCCCCGCCGTCGTAGGTGTTCCCGAAAGCACACCTGCAGTGCTCAACGTCATACCCGCGGGAACACCCGTCGCGGTCCACGTCAACGTTGTGGTGCCGCCCGTTTCAGTAAATGTCACGGGCGTGTAACTCTGTCCATGCGTGCCCGCCGTCAAGGGAGACGCTTGCGTGATCGTCGGGGCCGCGTTCACCGTGATCGTGAGTGACTTGGTCGCGATCACGCCGTTGGCGTCGGTGAGCGTCACCGTGAAGATCTCACTCACCGCGCCCGCGCCGACCGTCCCCGAGATCACGCCCGTGGAGGCGTTGAGCGTCAGGCCCGCTGGGCAAGGTGCCGGTCGTCACGCTCCAAGCATAGGGGGTGGTGCCGCCGGTGCCAGCCAAGGTCTGCGAGTATGCCCCGGTCTCGGTCTGGCTCCGGTCGCCAGACGTGGTCGTCGTGATGCTCGGCGCGGCGTTCACCGTGATGGTCAGGGACTGGGTCGCGGACACGCCGTTGGTGTCGGCGACCTTGACCGTGAAGGTCTCACTCACCGCACCGGCGCCGACCGTCCCCGAGATCACGCCCGTGGAGGCGTTGAGCGTCAGACCGCTGGGCAGGATGCCGGTGGTGATGCTCCAGGCGTAGGGGGTGGTGCCATTCGCAACGGCGAGAGTCTGGGAGTACGTTCCCGTGACCGTCGCGCCCGGCAAGGTCGTCGTCGTGATCGTTGGTCCTGCATTCACCGTGATCGTCAGAGACTTCGTCACGGTGACGGCATCAGCATCCATGAGTTGAACCGTGAACGTCTCGCTCACCGCGCTCGCCCCGACCGTCCCCGAGATGACGCCAGTCGAGGCGTTGAGCGTCAGACCGCTGGGCAGGATGCCGCTGGTCACGCTCCATGTGTAGGGCGTGGCACCGCCAGTGCCGGTGACCGTCTGGGAGTAGCCGGTCTGGTTCTGCGTGGCGGCGGACAGCGTCGTCGTCGTGATACTCGGTTTGACAAAGACGGTGATAGTCAGCGACTTCGTCGCAGTCACGCCATCGGCATCGGTCAGGGTGACCGTGAAGGTCTCACTCACCGCGCTGGCTCCGACCGTGCCTGAGATGACGCCGGACGCAGGGTTCAGCGTCAAGCCACTGGGCAGGATGCCGGTGGTCAGGCTCCAGCTGTAGGGAGTGGTGCCGCCGGTGCCGAGCACCGTCTGGGCGTAGCCGGTTTCGGTCTGCGTGGCGGTGGCGAGTGTGGTGGTCGTGATGTTCGGCGCAGCGTTCACGGTGATGGTCAGTGACTTGGTCGCGGTCACGCCGTTGGCGTCGGTCAGGGTGACCGTGAAGGTCTCACTCACCGCGCTCGCCCCGACCGTGCCCGAGATGACGCCCGTCGACGGCGTTCAAGGTCAAGCCGCTGGGCAGGATGCCCGTGGTCACGCTCCAGGCATAGGGCGTGGTGCCCCCGGTGCCGGCCACGGTCTGGGAGTATGTTCCCGGTCTGGGTCGCGCCCGGCAAGGTCGTCGTCGAGATGCTCGGAGCGGCGTTCACCGTGATGGTCAGGGACTGCGTGTCCGACACGCCGTTGGTGTCAACGACCTTGACCGTGAAGGTCTCGCTCACCGCGCTCGCGCCGACCGTGCCCGAGATGGCGCCCGTGGCGGCATTGATTGTCAGGCCGCTGGGCAGGATGCCGGAGCTCACGCTCCAGGTCAATGGTGCGGTGCCGCCCGAGACGGCGAGGGTCTGCGAGTACGTCCCACCCTTAGTCGCGGCCGGCAGCGTCGTGGTCGTGATGTTCGGCACCGCGTTCACCGTCAGGGTCAGTGCCTGGGTGTCTGAGACCCCGTTGGCGTCAACGACCTTGACGGTGAAGCTCTCACTCACCGCGCTCGCCCCGACCGTGCCCGAGATGACGCCGGTCGAGGCGTTCAAGGTCAAGCCGCTGGGCAGGATGCCGGTGGTGACGCTCCAGGTGAAGGCCGACGTGCCGCCCGAGACGGCCAATGTCTGGGAGTAGCCGACCTGGGTCTGGGTGGCGGCCGGCAGCGTCGTGGTCGTGATGTTCGGCGCGGCGTTCACGGTGATGGTCAGGGACTTGGTCGCGGTCACGCCGTTGGCGTCGGTCAGGGTGACCGTGAAGGTCTCACTCACCGCGCTCGCCCCGACCGTGCCCGAGATGACGCCCGTCGCGGCGTTCAAGGTCAAGCCGCTGGGCAGGATGCCCGTGGTCACGCTCCAGGCATAGGGCGTGGTGCCACCGGTGCCGGCCAGGGTCTGAGAGTAGCCGGTCTGGTTCTGGGTGCCGGTTGCCAAAGTCGTCGTCGAGATAGTGGGAGCGGCGTTCACCGTGATGGTCAGGGACTGCGTGTCCGACACGCCGTTGGTGTCAACGACCTTGACCGTGAAGGTCTCGCTCACCGCGCTCGCGCCGACCGTGCCCGAGATGGCGCCCGTGGCGGCATTGATTGTCAGGCCGCTGGGCAGGATGCCGGAGCTCACGCTCCAGGTCAATGGTGCGGTGCCGCCCGAGACGGCGAGGGTCTGCGAGTACGTCCCACCCTTAGTCGCGGCCGGCAGCGTCGTGGTCGTGATGTTCGGCACCGCGTTCACCGTCAGGGTCAGTGCCTGGGTGTCTGAGACCCCGTTGGCGTCAACGACCTTGACGGTGAAGCTCTCACTCACCGCGCTCGCCCCGACCGTGCCCGAGATGACGCCGGTCGAGGCGTTCAAGGTCAAGCCGCTGGGCAGGATGCCGGTGGTGACGCTCCAGGTGAAGGCCGACGTGCCGCCCGAGACGGCCAATGTCTGGGAGTAGCCGACCTGGGTCTGGGTGGCGGCCGGCAGCGTCGTGGTCGTGATGTTCGGCGCGGCGTTCACGGTGATGGTCAGGGACTTGGTCGCGGTCACGCCGTTGGCGTCGGTCAGGGTGACCGTGAAGGTCTCACTCACCGCGCTCGCCCCGACCGTGCCCGAGATGACGCCCGTCGCGGCGTTCAAGGTCAAGCCGCTGGGCAGGATGCCGGTGGTCACGCTCCAGGCGTAGGGCGTGGTGCCACCGGTGCCGGCCAGGGTCTGAGAGTATGCCCCGGTCTGGGTCGCGCCGGGCAGGGTGGTTGTCGTAATGCTCGGCGCAGAGCTCACCGTGATGGTGTAGGACTGCGTCGCCGCGACGCCGTTGGCGTCAGTGATTGAAATGGTGAAGGTCTCGCTCACCGCCGTTCCAAGAACCGTGCCCGAGATGACCCCGGTCGACGTGTTCAACGTGAGTCCGGCTGGCAGCGATCCCGACGTGATTGACCACGCCCCGAAGGGTGTCGTGCCTCCACTCGTGCTCAACGTCTGTGAGTAGGCACCCGTCTTAGTCGCGCCCGGCAACGTCGAAGGCGTGATCGATGGCTTGAGATTGACGGTGATCGTCAAGGACTTCGTCGCTGAGACCCCGTTGGCGTCAACGACCTTGACGGTGAAGCTCTCACTCACCGCGCTCGCCCCGACCGTGCCCGAGATGACGCCGGTCGAGGCGTTCAAGGTCAAGCCGCTGGGCAGGATGCCCACCGACGACGCTCCACGTGAATGGCGTGGTTCCGGCCGTGGCGACCAGAGTCTGAGAGTACGTGGTCTGGGTCTGGGTGGCGGCCGGCAGCGTCGTGGTCGTGATGTTCGGCGCGGCGTTCACGGTGATGGTCAGGGACTTGGTCGCGGTCACGCCGTTGGCGTCGGTCAGGGTGACCGTGAAGGTCTCACTCACCGCGCTCGCCCCGACCGTGCCCGAGATGACGCCCGTCGCGGCGTTCAAGGTCAAGCCGCTGGGCAGGATGCCGGTGGTCACGCTCCAGGCGTAGGGCGTGGTGCCACCGGTGCCGGCCAGGGTCTGAGAGTATGCCCCGGTCTGGGTCGCGCCGGGCAGGGTGGTTGTCGTAATGCTCGGCGCAGAGCTCACCGTGATGGTGTAGGACTGCGTCGCCGCGACGCCGTTGGCGTCAGTGATTGAAATGGTGAAGGTCTCGCTCACCGCCGTTCCAAGAACCGTGCCCGAGATGACCCCGGTCGACGTGTTCAACGTGAGTCCGGCTGGCAGCGATCCCGACGTGATTGACCACGCCCCGAAGGGTGTCGTGCCTCCACTCGTGCTCAACGTCTGTGAGTAGGCACCCGTCTTAGTCGCGCCCGGCAACGTCGAAGGCGTGATCGATGGCTTGGCGTTCACCGTCAGCGTCAGTGACTTCGTCGCTGAGACCCCGTTGGCGTCAACGACCTTGACGGTGAAGCTCTTGCTCACTCGCACTCGCGCCGACCGTGCCCGAGATGACGCCGGTCGAGGCGTTCAAGGTCAGGCCCGCTGGGCAGGATGCCCACCGACACGCTCCACGTGTATGGCGTGGTTCCGGCCGTGGCGACAAGAGTCTGAGAGTACGTGGTCTGGGTTTGGGTGGCGGCCGACAGCGTCGTGGTCGTGATGTTCGGCGCGGCGTTCACGGTGATGGTCAGGGACTTGGTCGCGGTCACGCCGTCGGCGTCGGTCAGGGTGACCGTGAAGGTCTCACTCACCGCGCTCGCCCCGACCGTGCCCGAGATGACGCCCGTCGCGGCGTTCAAGGTCAAGCCGCTGGGCAGGATGCCGGTGGTCACGCTCCAGGCGTAGGGCGTGGTGCCACCGGTGCCGGCCAGGGTCTGAGAGTATGCCCCGGTCTGGGTCGCGCCGGGCAGGGTGGTTGTCGTAATGCTCGGCGGACCATTGACGGTGATCGGAAGGGTGTTGGACGTCACGCCGTCTGCGCTAGCCGTCAGCAGATCGGAACCCGGATTCGCCGCAAGGACGGTCTCGTTCGCCACTCCCGCCGAGACCGTGGCACTTCCCAGACCGGAAATGACGGTGGTCGGAAGGCCAGCGAACGTCACGACACTGGCATTGTCCGCTGTTTCGGTGTTACCAAAATTGTCCTGAAGAATCGCTGTCAGTTGGCACGACACACCCTGGGTAACGGGAGACATACACCCAGTGGCAAGATTTATTTGCGACAAGGGTCCGGGTCCAGTGACCTGTATTGGCCCGCTCTGTCCCGGAGTCAATGAGCCTGACGAGGCAATTAAGTAGTACGTCGTAGAGACGCTCCCACCGAAGACGCAACTCTGGGCGGTCACGGTTCCCGCCAGCGCCGTCAAGTCAGTGCAGTCAGAGATTTGGCTATTGCCGGTTGACGAGAACGCGATCGAGGCGTTCGACTTCGTGACGTTGTTTCCCGCGGAGTCCTCGACGCGAACGGTCGGTTGGGTCGTCATCAGTGCGTCGGCGGCGCCCGCCACGGGTTGAGGAGAGACGAACGCCAGTTGTGAGGCCGGTCCGGGACCAGTCGGTTCGATGTATGAACTGTGAGGAGAGGTTATTCCGCCTCCCGTAAAGACCAGGTAGTACGTGTTGGGGAGCGTGTCGAGACCGGCGAACGTGCAGTTGGAGACGTCGATGAAGCCAAGGCTCGGAACGAGATCCGTGCACGACGACAAGGTTCCACCCGCGGGGGCACTCCCGGAAATCGCTGCAGTAGCCGCCGTGACGACGTTATTACCGCTGTCCTCGTACTCCAGGATCGGTTGGGTTGTCAACGCGGAGCCCGATAGACCCGCCACGGGCTGTTGATAAAAGACCAACTGAGTCGCGGCCCCGGTGATGTTGAACGGCGTGCTCGTGGTCGGCGTCAGTACGACCGTGACGTGAGAAGAGTTGACATAACTACCGGTCGCGTACAGCCCGAGGGTGTCGTTGTACTTGGTACCCGCGCAGTTGGAGAGTGTGTATATGCCGTTGCTGAACGAGGGGGTACAGCCGTTCAACGTCTCGGCGGTGCCCGGGTACGTCATACCTTGAAACATGGAGACTGCCATAGAACCGGAGAATGTCGGCTCGATATTGCCGTATGCATCTTCGACCTCAACCGTCGGATTCACGGGGAACGCGGTAGTCGCCAACGAGCTAGCAACGCCCGCCGGTTCGACGACGAACGCCAACTGACTGGCTGGCCCTGGTCCGGAAACCGAAAAAGCGTTACTGATGGCGGGTACAGCAGTACCGCTCGGTGGGTTCGTGCTTGGATTCGCAGTGACGGTCATGGTGTACTGCGTTTCGCTCACCGATGGACTCGAGTTCGGATTGTAGAAGTACCCGCCGGAGAAGTCGCAGTTCGTCGACAGCGTGGCCACACCCGCCGTTGCCGTGACGGTGACGACAGTGTTCGACTGCCATCCCAGACAGCTACTGCTCAGTTGACCGCCGGACAACGTGAAGGTGATTGTGCCGACCCAGGAGGTGTCCACGGTGTTCGAGGTGGTTAAAACATCGACTACCGGATCGGTTGCAAAAGGCGAGCCCGACGCCGCGCCAACTGGTTGTCCATTGGTCGCGAACGCCAAGTGAAATGACGAGGTGATCACCGTAAATGAGTTGCTGACCGGTGGCGTGTACGCGACAGCAATACTCGAGTCACCCGCGGCCAGCGTAAAGGTGCCGCCCGAGCCGATCGTGCAGCCCGAGAATGTTGTGACGCCCAATATCTCGTTGCCACTGCAGTTCGAGAGAACTCCCGTGCCTGAGTTAATCGTGAGGGTGACGTCGGAGTAGTCCGTCGTCACGACAGTGCCGTTACTAGTCTCCACCGCCACGATGGGTTGAACCGCCAGCGGACTGCCCGCATACGACGTTCCTCCGATTGAACCCTGGTTGAGGAAGACCAGTTGTGTGGCCTGCGACGAGCCAGATGAGCCGCCGGAGTTGCCGGCGGGGAAGTCCACCACGAAACTATTGGTGTAGGTCGTTCCCACGAGACTGATCGTGATCAACTGGGGCTCGTTGTCTTCGCAGGTGGTCCCAAACGTCGTGCCGTTCCACCACTCGACGGGATACGTCGGAGTTGGCCCGAGTGTATTGAGCGTCTGATACTGGACATCGACATTCGTATAGGGCGACGGCAGGGGGAAGCCCTGGGTGGCGCTGTAGTCGGGATAGTTCGTCATCGCAATTGGTTGGCCGCCGCTCGTACAGGCCGCGGTAAACAGCGATGGGTCGTTCTGGATTGCCGAGATGATCTCCTGGGAGGCCGTGGTGAGCACCGTGTCATCGGTCGCAAGATTCCGGTGATCGGAGGACGCGGAGATGGACGTTTGAAAAGCGATGATGAGAGCAATCGACGCGAGGCCGAGAACGACCAGGGCGAGCAGCACCTCAATGAGCGTGTCGCCCGATTCAGACTGCGCGCGCGCGTGGTCACGTCGAGCAATGAGTGCCTTCAGACGAGCAATCAGTGTGCCGCGACGCGCAGCCATCAGACCAGCACTCCCAGAACGATGGCCTCAAGTCCACCATTGACCATCTTCACTTGTAGCGACGAGGGCGTCGTGGCCGCGACCATCGCCGCGCCCGTTTTGACGACCTCATTTCCTTGTCCATTGACGGTGGTGTATCCGACGCAGGTAACCGTGAAGTACCCGCCACTGGGACTGGGATTGCTGTAGGTGAGACCCGAGCCGCCTACTCCCGAAGAACCACCACACGCGGTGCCCACGGGGTCACTCGGCGTATCCCACGATTCGTCGTTGTTTAAGATCGAAATCGGCGTGTTCGCGGTCCACGTCAGCGACTCATTATCGTCCGTTGACTCCGCGTCGACACTGACCATCTGCCAGCCGGTCGCTCGGGTTCCCGTCGCGCATTCACGACCGAGATGTCCGATAAGTCGATGGTGGTGGTGCCTCCGTTGCCCGTCCCGTATAGGTAGGCAGCGAGCAGTCCGCGGCGGTGCCCCCCGCGCCGATTTGGTAGAGCGGGGAAGACCGCTCACGTTGGAGTAGAACGGGACGCCCAAAACAATGTTGCCGAGGAAGGCTCCCGAGTCCAGGTTGGCATAGACCGTGGGCACAATCGGACCGCCGGAGATCTGAAGACAGAAGAACAGTGTCGATCCACCGGGCAAAGAGACGGACAGTTCCAGATAACCGCGCACCGCTCGTCGCCGTCGACTACGCGCATCATTGTTGGCGGTCAACTTCGTGAAGTCAATGAAACACAGCGCAGTCGCGTAGGTCCCCGTGCCAGAGCGTCGGCATACCCGCAGCCCGCCTGTGCCGCAGTGAGGGGTGAGGGCGCTCGACCAGTGCCTGGGCGGGACTCGATGATGGTGGGCTTGCCACGAGGGTGTACTGATAGCGCCGACTTCGTCGAATGGGTTAGCGAGACCAACTTCGGAGATCGGAAACGTCACGTCGAGTCTAAGAATTCACCCGCCGAGACCCATCCGCCGCTGGTCGATGGGCGAACCGAGGTTTCGGCAACTTCGGGCGCCATGTCCGAACTCGCTCGTCTACACCGTCGGGGGCTGCTGAAAGTTACCGTCGCTCGTCGTGCCGGCGCGCGACGTTGTAAGATCGTCGTCGAAGTCGTGCGTGCCGCCAATCGTCGTACCGATGTCGACGTGCGTACGTCGAACCAGATCCGTCGTGCCGTGGGGAACGTCGAGCGTACGGAAACGGTCCCGTATCCGTAGAGCCCCGTCGAGGCGTTGCAGTTCCACTGCAGACCGAGCACCTGAGTGGCGTTGAGCACTTGGAGTCGCACTGGGGCTAGTCGACCCGAGCTGGTCGTGATCTCCTGAGCGCTTTGAACATCATGTCGATAACTCGCTGGAACCGACCTGGGAGTCGCTCGGTAGTCGGTCAAGACGATTGGAAACACTCGGCTGCAAGCCCAACATGGTCATGAGACCAAGTGTCAACCCAACCATCAATGCGGTGTCACCGCGCAAACGATGAGCAAGCTCGAGAAGAGTGAAGCCGCCCTCATCCTTGTTACGGACGTGACGCGCCACGACACTGTCTGCGCTCTGCTCGCCTCGACCGAATGGCCCGACACTCATGCGCACCGTGATTCGGCGCCGCCGTTTCACATTGATCAGCTCACCTTTACCTGGCTGTAGATGCCGTACATCGCCGAGATGAGGGCCACCGCCACGAAGCCGACGATCACGCCCATGAAGATGATGATCGCGGGCTCAAAGAGCGCGGTCGCGCGGTCTAGCTTCGTGGTTAGTTCACGGTCGTAGTACTCCGCCGCGACGTCGAGTTGCTGGTCCAAGGTTCCGGTCTCTTCACCGACGCGGAACATCTGACGAGACGCCCCCGGGAAAAGTCCGGTGCGCGCGATAGGTCCAGCCAGACCTTGGCCTTCCATCATGGCCTCACGAACTTCTTCCAGCGCCTTTCGATACACGGCGTTGTTGGCGGACTCGGCAGTCACCGCCACCGAACGGGGCAGGTCCACACCCGCTTTCAACAAGGAGGAAAGGATGCGACAGGTACGTTCGAGAATCGCCGTCTGCGTGAGATCACCGACGACCGGCAACTTCAACATGAGCGCGTCAAGCTTGGCCCGCCCTCGCGGGTCCTTGCGCATCCACAGGAACGTGCCGACGATAGAGCCGCGATCACCCAACTCTGCGTACCACTCAGTGCAAGATGAACGCCGACGTCGACATCATGATGCGAGTCACGAGCGGCAGTTTGGCGCCCAGCGACTTAAAGAACACCGTAAATCTTGGGAGAACGAAAACCGTCAAGACCAGGACCGTGACAACGGACATGACGGCCACGACCGACGGGTAGATCAGGGCCGCTTTGATGCGGCCACGAGCAACCTGATCTCGCTCGATGTAGTCCGCCAACTGATTCAAGACGGCGTCGAGATTTCCGGTCAGCTCAGCCGACTCGAGGATGCCAACGTAGAAGTTTGGAAACGCCTCGGGGTGCGCGGCCGCCGCGGCGGCAAACGTGTCACCGGCTCGCAGACTGTCGTACACGTCACGAAGTACGGCGCGCATCAACTTGTTCGAGGTCTCTTCGACGATGACCTCGAGCGACTCCATGATGGGAATACCGGCCTTCATGAATACGGCCAACTGGCGCGTGAAGTTCATGACGTCGCTGCGCGGCACCTTCTTCTTGGTGATTTCGAGTGAGAACACGCTCTTGCGGGTCGTGACCTCTAGGGGCTCGAGTCCGCGCTCCAGTAGCGCGACGTGCACGGCGCCACTCGACAGAGCCATCTCAATTCCGGTAACTCTCTTGCCCGCGGAGTCCAACGCGGCCCACTTGAAGGCCGACGTCGAGTCCGCCTTCTTCTCTTTTTACCCAAGCCAAAGGCGATACTGCTCGTGGAGTCCTCTTTGGCCCTCTTCTTGGCGGCCTTGTCCTCCCTGACCCGGACTGAGGCCTCCTTGGATTGGCTCTCGTCCTTGTCTCGTCCAAAGGGGCTCATAGTGCGTACACACTCCTGATGACCTCGGCCACCGTCGTTACGTCCTGATTCACGAGGGCGATCGCCTCCTGACGCAGGGTTCGCATACCTTGCTTAATTGCCATATTGTGCAACTCCTCTTGGGTCGCCCATCCAACGATGAGGCGCTTTATCTCTGGGGACATCACCAGTAGTTCGTAGACGCCGATCCGGTCCTTGTAGCCCGTGTCGCTGCAGAAGTTGCAGCCGGTCCCGCGCAGAAAGGTCATCTTCTCGTGGTTGGCGCCGATGCTCTCGGCGAAGAACTCCTTCTCGTCGTCGCTCAACTCATAGGGCGCCTTGCACGACGGGCAGATCCGGCGCAAGAGGCGCTGACCCACAATGGCGAGCACCGAAGACGCCACGAGGAACGACTCGATCCCCATATCGAGAAAGCGGTGCAACGCCGAGACCGAGTCGGTCGCGTGCAGAGAGGAGATGACGAAGTGACCGGTCAGGGCCGACTGCACGGCAACTCGCGTGGTCTCCACGTCGCGAATCTCTCCGACCAGAATGACGTCGGGGTCCTGGCGCAGGATCGAGCGCAGACCCGTGGCGAAGTTGAGGCCCGCCTGGTCGTTGGTCTGAATCTGGTTGATCGAGGGAAAGACGTACTCAACCGGGTCCTCGATCGTCATGACATTCAGCGTCGGATTGGATACCTCGCTCAACGTGGCGTACAGCGTCGTGGTTTTGCCGCTACCCGTCGGTCCCGCGCAGAGCACCATGCCGAAGGGCGAACGCACGAGACGCGAGTACGCCTCGTGGGTGTCCTTGGGCATGCCGAGGTCGCCCAGTTTGAAGACCGAGCGCTTCTTGTCGAGGATTCGCATGACGCAGCTCTCGCCCATGATCGTCGACACGGTGGCGACGCGCACGTCGACCTCGTTCCCGTCGATGGTCGTGGTGAGCTGGCCGTCCTGAGGTCGACGGCGCTCGACGATGTTCATGTTCGCCATGATCTTGATGCGACTCACGACGCCGGGACCGATCGCGATCGGCAGTTGCAGAATCTCTTTGAGCGCACCGTCAATACGAAAGCGCACGCGCACCACGTCTTCGGACGGCTCGATGTGCACGTCCGACGCGCGGTCACGCATGGCCTGAATCAGAATACGATCCACGACTTGGACGACCGGTGCGTTGTCGCCGACGTCGTCGACGTCGGTCGCCGCGGGAGCGCGACGACGCGTTCCTTCGACCGCCTCGAATGCCTGGACCAGCATGTCCACGCTCGAGACGGCGCGGTAGTTGCTGTCGATGGCCCACGAGATGTCGCTCATCGGCGCGATCATCATCGACACGGTCTTCTTTGAGGTCGACGACAACAAGTTACGGAGGTCATCACTCGGCTCAGCGACCGCGACAAAGAGGTCGTTGCCATCGAGGCGCACTGGAATGGCCAACTGCTCGCGCGCCATCGCCTCCGGTATGAGCGTGGTCACCGCCGGGTCAACGTTCTCTCGGCGCAGGTTCACGACGATCAACCCGAAGAATCCAGCCAGGCCCTCGGCCAGAGCTTGCGCGTCGAGGGCGCCCATGTTGACGAGGGTCTCACCCAGCTTGCCGCCCTCTTCACGCTGGACCGCGAGCGCCGCTTCGAGCTGCTCGGCCGTGATGAGGTTTTGCTCGATCAGCAGGTCGCCGAGGCGACCCTTGTAGGCGGCCGGCATGGTCTTGGTCGCCACGGCCTGACCACCCGAGGAACCTGGTCCGTCGGCGACGAGGACCGAACCACTCCCAGTGGTTCCGACACCTTCCGACTGAGGAACTTTTTCGGTTTTCCTCTTAAACGCCATTATCAACCCCTAGGAATTTGACAAAAACTACACGTTTAACGGTACAGCCTCGAAATACGCAATATAAACCAATCGAAGGAATTTTCTCACACATGAAACAACATTGCTTTCTGTCTTGTAGAAGATTTGGCTAACAAACGGCTCGTCTTTGCCATGATTCCAGCGGTTCTGGTTGCGTTACCGGTACGTATAGCAAGTGGGTGGTAGCAAACAACTAGGCGTGAAACTCCCTGATGGGCGTCCTTGCAACACGGATTGAACGTGGCTTTCGACATATCTCTGTACTCCGCCCTACGTCAACATTCTTGGTTTGCCGAACAGGTAACCCTGGCCGAGCATGCCGGTTTCGCCGAGCGGAACGCCGAGTTCACGAAGCATCCGGGCCTCGGCGTCCGTCTCAATACCCTCAGCAATCAGGACCGTTCCGCTTTGGGCCGCAAAGTGGCACATACCGGCGATCATGGCCTGGCGCGCCGGGTTCGAGTCAATGTCGCGGACCAGTGAGATGTCCAGCTTGACGAAGTCAGGCTGCAACTCGAGGATGTGGCTCAAACTCGTGTATCCGGCCCCCGCGTCGTCCACCGCCAACCGGCACGTGCCAATCTCTCTCAGCGCGCGGCGAATGGCGGCGTAGTTCTTCACCTGGGCGTGCTCCGTGACCTCAATGACCAGGGGACGCGTCACACCTCTCACCACGCTGGCGGCGTGGCCGTCAATCAGGGCGGCGGGCGAAAAGTTCAGACTCAGCCAGATGTGGGGCGCCAGTTCACTCGACGCCTCGAGTGCGGTCTGAGCACAGAGAGCCTCTAACTCGCTGCCCAACCCGATGGAATGGGCTCGCGCGAAGTGCTTTTCGGGCGACTCGCCGTCTTCGAACCTAGTCAGCGCCTCGTAACCCACCACGACTCCACTGTCGAGTTCGACGAAGGGTTGGAACACGGGGTGGAACCGATGTTCCGCAATGACCGACTGTACGCTCGTCCGTAGCGACTCGTTTTGAAAGAAGACGTCCGCTTCGGCGCCAAACAGTGCCCCCGCGTACGATCCGAGCTCCTCGAACGCGGGGAGTCGTGCGCCCATTGACTCCGGACCATCTTCGGCCCTCGTGGCCAAGGCCAAGATGCCCACCAACTGACCCTCCCAGCGAATCGGTACATTGCCGATGGCCGAAAAGCCCTCTCGAATCATGCGTTCAGTGACGCTGCCGGGTGCCGCATCGTACTGGCTCAGATCCAGCCACCAGGGGCCTGCCTCCGTCCGCTTGACCAGGGCCTCGGGATTGGCAAACGCCAGAGGAACCCCGCTCGTCGCCCCACCCAGCTCGTCGCCTCCGGTACCGATCGTCAAAAGGGTCCCGTCGCCCTGGACAAGGACAGTTATTGCGGCGTCGATCCCCACTAACGACACGGCGCCCCGACAGAAGGCCTCGGCCGTCTCGGGCAGCGACTCGCCCCGGCGCACGTCCTGCATGATCTCGAGCACGTCGAGACGGTCGCGCTGCTCGCGCGAGCGGTTGGACTCTTGGCGGCGCTCCACAGTGAGATCTCGTTTGACCGCCACATACGCCAATAGACGCCCGTCGGGGTCGTGAATCGGAGAAACGGTGACGTCTTCTTCGAACAGTTCGCCGCCCTTGCGCCGGTTAATCATGGTCCCGTGCCAGGGCTGCCCGCCGAGCAACTGCTTCCACATCACCTGAAAGAAGGTCTGATCGTGCAGGTCGCTTCGCAGAATACGGGGATTGACGCCTAGAAGTTCTTCGAGCAGGTAACCGCTCGTTCGCAGGGTCGAGGGATTGGCGTAGAGGATGTCACCAGCGGGGTCCGTGATCAGAATCGACTCACTGGCCTGATCAATGGCCTTGGTGAGCAGGGCCTGATCCTTGAGGGATTTGACCAGGCGCTCATGGTCGCGCAGACGCTTGATGCCAAACCCCAGCTCGTCGGCGAGATTCTTGAGAACGTCGACGACGTGCTCGTCAAAGGCATTGAGGTCCATGGAGTACACCTGGAGGCTGCCGTCGATGATCTCTTCCACCCGGACCGGGAGGGCGATACACGACTGGAACCCGCGCGCGGTCGCCACACCGAGCCACGGGGAGAAGGGCTCGCTAGTAGCGAGGTCATTCGAGACAAAGGGAACCCCGGTGCGAATGGCCGTACCCGTCGGTCCGGATCCGAAGCGATCGGCACTCCAGTTGACCTTGATCGCCTCGACGTAGTCACGATGCTTGTCGCTGGAGACCACTTTGGCCACGGTGTGAGCCGGATCGTCGATGCGGCGTGCGTACCAGGCCAGCGCATAGCCCCCCTCGTCGACGGCCGTCTGGCACATGGCGGCGAGGAGCTCTCCTTCTTTCTCCGAGCGCACGAGCACCTCGCTACCGGCGGACAAGGTACGAGCGGCGCGTTGCGCGGCGACCTCACTCTCGCAGTCGCGCAGCGAGATGACGCTGCCGATCACCTGGCGCTGGGCATCGCGAGTCGTTTGGGATCGCACCGACATCCAGCGCAAGAGGCCGCTCGCCGTGCGCAAACGAATCTGCCCGCGGCCGACTCTCGATCCCGAGAGCAACTTCTCGTTGCGGCGAGTCAGCGCGACGGAGTCTTCGTAGGCCACGAGGTCCGCGGCGCTCGTGCCGACCAGAGCGTCGGGACGCCAGCCCAGTACTTCGAAGACCGATGGAGACACCCACGTGATGACACCGTCACGATCGGTCTCGTAGACGATGTCCGACGCGTTCTCGGCGAGAAGACGGTAGTGGGCCTCCGACTCGGCGAGCGACTGTCGCGTCGCCATCTCTGCGTCAATGCTTCTCAGACCCACGACCACCGCGACGATCGACTCGTCGTCACCGCGCAACGGCTTGACCGAGATCGACATCCAGTGGGGATCGCCGTTCTTCGAGAGATAGCGACCTTCGACCGATGGCGTGATCTCACCGGCGAGGACGCGCACGCGATTCTTGAACACGACCTCGTGATCTTCTCTGTACACGAAATCAAAGATCGAGCGACCGAGTAGATCGTCGGGCTCCCATCCGAGTATCCGACACGACGGCGACACCCAGTGAACGGTTCCGTCCGTATCCGCTTCGTAGACGATGTCCGACGCGTTCTCGGCGAGCAACCGGTATCGCTCGAGAGTCTCGACGCGTTCGGTGAC
This sequence comes from uncultured Acidimicrobiaceae bacterium, assembly GCA_963840595.1. Taxonomy (GTDB): domain Bacteria; phylum Actinomycetota; class Acidimicrobiia; order Acidimicrobiales; family RAAP-2; genus RAAP-2. The sequence goes on along the minus strand of CAWIZQ010000001.1, from coordinate 99,800 downwards.
GTCGCGCCATGTGTAGCTCAGGCTGTCGCCGACTTTGAGCGCGCGCACGTCACAGTGGCGCAGTGAGTTCCACGCCTCGTTGAAGTAGACGGAGTCATCCAGGATCAGAGGCTCGCCGCTCTCGAGGGCCTTGACGTAACTTTCGAACACCCCCGAACTGCGGTGCCCCGGGAGAATGTCGCTGAGATGTGCCCCAATCATCTCGTCGCGCGTCGAGTGGTTGTACTCAATCGCGGCGTCATTCGCATCGGTGAAGACGAAGTCGATGATTTTGCTGTCGTCGTCTCGCACGGCCGCGAAGATGACGTGAGGATCCATGAGCGAGTCCAGGGTCGCCGACAGGCGGGCCCGCTCGAAAGTGAGCTGTGCTAAGAGATCGTCATTCGTCTCGAGACGATCCTCGTCTCCGGCATTCACCACGTAGGAAGCGGTGTCGAGGTCACGTTCAGTTTCGCGGAGAGCCACACTCCTCCTTCCGTGCTGGGATGCGCACATGGAAGTATGGCGTTGTCACCTCTACACGGACTCAACGAAAACGCAACGATGGCACCGGTATGCGAACTAATGAGGAAAAGACCGATTGCGTGACGGTGAAGACCGTCGATGTGCTCCGTCGTGACGGTGCTCACCGTCGTTGTCGGACCTCTGATGCCCAGCAATGATCAACGACGCGCGATAGAAAACTGCGTTCCGATCGGCCGCAACGCGTGAGAATATCCGCGACTTGGGGCAGGCGAAGGCACCCCATTACGCTGGTTATGGTCGCCCATGACACTGGTAAACGAAACCCTCGGCGAACGATTTCAGATTGTTCGTCTACTCGGGCGCGGCGGAATGTCCGACGTGTACGAGGCGCTTGACGTCCAACGCGGTCAGCGCGTCGCCGTCAAGTTACTTCGGTCGAGCGATCCTGAGTTCGTCCGCCGCCTCGCTCAAGAGGCACGCGTATTAGAAGGTTTTCATCACCCTGGACTCGTTCGACTCTTTGAAGCGGGACTGGCCGCCGATCAGGCCTACCTCGTCATGGAGTTCGTCGAGGGCGTAACTCTTACTGAGTCACTGCGGCAACGCTCCATGCTGTCGCCCGCAGAGACGGCGGCGCTCGGCGTCGCGTTGGCCGACGCGCTGGCCTACGTGCACGAGCGCGGCATTGTCCACCGTGACGTCAAGCCCTCCAATATTTTGATGACCTCAAGCGGCGAGACAAAGCTCGGCGACTTCGGCGTGGCACAAGTTCACGACGCGTCGACACTCACCATTGCGGGGTCGATGCTCGGCACCGTCTCCTACATGGCGCCCGAACAACTCGAAGACGCTCAAGTCGGACCGAGTGCGGACGTATGGTCTCTCGGCATCGTTCTGTTGGAGTGTCTCATCGGTCGCCGCGTCTATGAGGGCTCGCCGAGTGAGATCGTGGCTCGCCGTCTGCGCGAACCAGTTCCACTGCCGGCCGATCTTTCGGTGCCCTGGAAGATTCTCTTCGGAGGGATGCTCGACCATCGTCCCGACCAACGACTGAGCGCGACCGACGTCGCCGCACTTCTCGCCACGTCGCCGTACGTCGCGCCGTGGTCGCCAACGTCGAGGGAGCGCGATGGCGCCACCTACGACTTCACCGCACTCGCGCCGGGCGCCGATGCGGTGACGGTTGTCGGCTCGCTGCGCGACGCACCGGCCGACGCGACGCGAATCGCTCATCCACCGTTTCGTCCGAGCACCCGAGGTCGCAGTCGTCGGTTCCACTGGCAACCTGCCGCGAGCGCCGCACTCGGACTGGCAATCATCGGCACCGGACTCGGGTTGTGGCTCACGTCGGGTCCAGCGCACGATCCGCATAAGGGCACGCAGCGCACGACCACCACTCTTCCGAGTCCCTCGGTGTCGCTGTCCGCCCTCGTAAGTGACATGGCGCTCGCTCAGTCCGCGGGACGCATCGGCCCGAGCGAGGAACAGGGAATCGCAAGTGCGGCCGAACAGGCCGTCGCGGCCAACTCTTCGGGCAACGCCATTGAGGCCGGGTACGACCTGCAGCGTGCCCAATCAACAATCGTGAACGGCATCCAAGGGGGCACCATCACCCAAGCCGAAGGTGCGACGCTTCTTCACGCGCTCTCGGTACTCTCCCTCGCGCTCGACGTTTCGATTCCGCCGACCACCACCACGACGTCAACGACAACCACAACGTCAACCACGACGACCACTCAACCCGGTTTTCCCGGTTTCGGTGGACCCGGTAATGGCAACGGGAAGGGAAACGGGAACGGGTAGACGAACCCGAACCGCTACTGCGCGGGGCCGGTCGTCAGATCAAAGGTCGCGGTCTGCGTCGCTCCACTCGGCGTGAGGTAGGTGATCGTCGCGCTGTCGCCGGGCTTGAGGGGAAACTCCAGCGCGCTCAGCTGAGCCGCATCGCTCACCGTGGTCCCGTCAAAGGTTGTGATCACGTCGCCGGCCACCAGACCAGAACTCGCGGCGGGCGTATTGGCCATGACACTCTGGACGGTCACGCCGTTGGCTGTGGTCGTCGACCCGGGCGTCGCGCTGGCGCCGGAGACCTCAATGCCAAGGATCCCCGTCGGCCCAATGTGAATCGAACTGGTCGATGTGCCGTCCTTGATCTCCGCGACGATCGCGAGGGCGGTGTTGATCGGAATGGAGTAGGCCTGGATCGGTGCGGTCTGGCTGAACTCGTAGCCGCCCTCATTGGATGACGCGGCGGTGTCGATACCGACCACCTTGCCGCTCAAGTTGACGAGCGGGCCGCCCGAATCGCCGGCCTGAATGGCGGCGTTCGTCTCGAGGAGACCGGTCAGGTTCTCGGATCCCGTGGGGTTCTCCTCGCTGTCGGCCGTGATCGACTGATCCTTGGCCACGATGGTTCCCGGGGCGTAGCTCGGTGTTCCCCCGACACCACCGGCGTTGCCGATCCCGACGACCTTTTCATTGAGGGTCAGGGAGTTCGAGTTGCCCAGGGTCACCGTCGTGAGCCCCGAGGCGTCCTGCAGCTTGAGAACCGCGATGTCCTTACTCACGTCGTAGCCGACCACCGTGGCCTTGTAGGTTTTTCCAGTCGCGATATCGGTGGCCGAGATCGACGTCGCACCTTCAATCACGTGGTTGTTGGTGAGCACGAGGCCCTTGGCGGTGAGCACCATTCCCGTGCCGGCCGCGGTGGCGTTCTGATAGGAGATACCCGTATTTATATCCACCAAGCCAGGGTCAACCTTTTTGGCCACCTGGGCGGCGGCCTTGTCGGTCGTGCTCGGCGCACTGGGACCGCTGAAGTTCGGGAAGTTGAAGTTAGATCCTGGGTTACCGAACCCGGAGGATCCCGACGAAGGCAGGCCGGTCTTGGCGTACGACGGGCCAAGCGACGGCGCCAGGGGCTTGTCCACGTAGTGGCCGACCGCGAACCCGATACCGAGCAGGGCGACCACCAGAACCACCGCGGCGAGACTGGATAAATATGTCATATAGAAACCGCTGCGAGGCCGCTCGGGTGCGGGCTGCTCGAGCGACGGGGCCATCAAGCCCGCGGGTCGCTCGTCGTGGCTCGCCGAGGTCTTCTCTTCTTCGTCCTCGTCCCAATTAATGGGAGATGACATGGACGGCTCCGGGGCCCGTGGGGCCGGATCGCCCAGCGACTCGGGAGTGCTCTGACCCTCGATCGACGTCTGATCTTCTTCCCTGTCCATATCCACATACTCCTTCACCACACGAAATACGACAAGGTCAATATTGGGGGTCGTTCGTGAAACGCCCGTGGAAGTCGCCTAAGAAGCAAATAAATATGGCCCGGGGCGCTCATCGCGGCATGGTTCTCGATTTTCGAGTAGAAAATACGCGGTGTTCGGTGCGACTCGTTCGTCCGTCACCATGACGTGGCCCGTCCGGCAGGGGCATTACGGGCGGTGCCACCTCAGCTGAGCACTGAGACGCCTTCCGAGGTGGTCGAACGACACGCACATCATCGCAAGCGGTGTCGTTCGTTCACTCACTTGTCCCGCAAGATTTGCAGAAGCCGATCTTCTACCAATATCTGTGCCTTCTACGATCGCGGGTGACGTCCATGGGGCCTTCACGAGAGTGATTCCCACGGCACTCCCAAATGCCGAGCAACTCCCCATCAAGTGGGGAGAATCGCAAACTTCCTGGTGAATAATGACTTTCGCCCCTCGATTCTTCGAGGTCGGTTCTCAGTGCTCAGCTGAGGTGGTTCTCCCCAAAATGCCCTTGCGGGGGTGGACCACGTCCCAAACACGATCCGTGAACCCCTCGCATCCCAAGGCCGATACGCATCCCACGTAGAGTGATCCGGTGACAACGGCCGAACCCGCGGGCATTCAACTCACCAATCTCACCAAGTCCTACGGCATGGTTCGGGCCGTTCGCGGCATCAATCTCACGATCAACCGTGGCGAGACCTTGGCCCTGTTGGGTCCCAATGGAGCGGGCAAAACGACCACGATCGACATGATGCTCGGCCTGGTGCAACCCGACGCCGGTAGCGTCTCGCTCTTTGGCGCAAGCCCCCGCGACGCCGTCGAAGCGGGCACCGTTAGCGGCATGCTGCAGACCGGCTCGCCGCCGGAGTACTTGAGCGTGCGCGAACTGGTGACCATGATCGCCTCGCTGTATCCCAATCCCCTTGCGGTGAAAGACGTCTTAGCCCACGTCAACATCACCGAGATCGCCGATCGACCGACCAACAAGCTCTCGGGGGGCCAGACCCAGCGGGTGCGCATGGCGATTGCGCTGGTGGCGAACTCCGAGATGCTGGTTCTCGATGAGCCGACCGCCGCCCTCGATGTTGAGGGTCGCCGAGATTTCTGGGAGTCGATTCGCGACATCGCCGCCCAAGGCAAGACCGTCATCTTCGCCACGCACTACCTCGAAGAGGCCGACGCCTACGCCGATCGCATTGTGCTTATGGCGAGGGGCCAGATCGTCGCCGACGGGCCGCCCACCGAGATCAAGGCACGCGTTGGGGGCCGCACGATTCGCGCGACGCTGCCAGGGGTCGAGCGAAGCGCTCTCGAAGCGATCCCTGGCGTCGCAAACGCCGAGCAACGCGGCGAGGCCTTCGTCATCAAGTGCGCGGACGCCACCTCTTCCGACACCGCGCTGCGCGCACTGCTCAATCAATACCCCCAAGCTCGCGACATCGAAGTGCGCGGCGCGGGACTCGAAGAGGCCTTCCTCAACCTCACCGGTGATGACGCGAACGACGAGGACGCCTCATGAAGGGCCTGACGTACGTTCGCTACGAGTTCCTGCGCACCCTGCGTAACCGGCGCTTTCTGATCTTCTCGTTGGCCTTTCCGCTCATTCTGTTCTTGAGCATCGCGGGCGACCATCGCCACATCCGAATCGACGGCATCGGCTTTCCGCTCTATTACATGACGGGCATGGCGGCGTGGGGTTCGATGACGTCGGTGATCTCATCGGGAGCGCGTATCGCCGCGGAACGCCAGGTGGGCTGGACCCGCCAACTGCGCATTACCCCTCTCAAGACGAGCACCTACTTTGCCGCCAAGATATTGACCGGGTACATGATGGCGCTTATCAGCATCCTCGTCCTCGCGCTCGCGGGGACGTCGCTGGGCGTGCGTCTGGACGCCACGGGTTGGCTCACCATGCTCGGCCTGCTACTTGTCGGGCTCATTCCCTTTTCCATCATGGGCATCCTGCTCGGACATCTCATCAAAGTGGACTCACTCGGCCCGGCGATCGGTGGTATTACCTCGATCTTCGCCCTACTGGGCGGAGTCTTTGGACCGCTCGTCACCGGTGGAGCATTCTTCGACGTCGTCAAGGCCCTGCCGTCCTATTGGCTCGTCCAGGCCGGCAAGTCCGCCCTGCTGGGTGGGCACATCTGGACCGGTGAGGCGTGGATCGTGATTGCGGCGTGGTCCTTGGTGCTCGCGCGACTCGCCGTGCGCGTCTATCGCCGCGATACCGCGAGGGTCTAAAGACCCGAAAGCTTTCGAATCGGCCGGGCGAGGGCCGAGTTGTCGTCGTCCCCGAACCCCTCGGCAATGATGCCGTCTTCCAGTGTCGCCGCGAGCGCGGTGACCGGCAGCACGGCTCCGACTTGGTGGGCGAGCTCGAGTCCGATACCGAGGTCCTTGCGGTGCAGGGAAATCTTGAATCCGAGGGGATAGTCGTCGTTGATCATGCGCGCGCTGCGGTTCTCGAGTACCCAGGAACCAGCCGCGCCACCGCGCAGGGCACCCAAGACTCGCTCGACGTCAAGTCCGGCCTTCAGTCCGAGGGTGACCCCTTCGGCGACCCCGAGGTACACCCCCGACAAAATGACCTGGTTGATGGCCTTGGCCCACTGACCGGCACCGACCCCGCCGAGGTGTGTGATGCTGCGGCCCATCGCGTTCAGGATCGGCGCGGCGCGATCGAAGTCCTCGTCGGAGCCACCCACGAGGATCGACAGCGTGGCGTTCTTTGCTCCCTCGGAACCACCCGTCACGGGCGCGTCCAACGTCGCGACACCCTTGAGCGAGAGGCGCTGGGCGAACTCTTCGGCCTTGGTGGGGCTGATTGACGAACAGTCGACGAACAGCGCTCCGGAAGAAAATCCCTCGGCGAGCCCCTGCTCACCGAAGAGGACCTCTTCCACCTGCGGCGAGTCCGTGAGGCATGACACGATAATGTCGCTCGCTCGAGCCACATCAGCGGGAGTGGACGCCTGAGTGGCGCCCAGTTCCACGACGGGCACAGCGCGCCCGGGTGTTCGATTCCAGACAGTGAGGGGGTACCCGGCTCGCACGAGGTTCATAGCCATGAACTGACCCATCGTGCCCAAGCCCACGAATCCAATGCGCTCTTTCGCGCCCGCAGACTCAAATGAGCTCACGAGGCCCCCTTTCATGACGACGACAGCCCGAAAATCGTAGTCGGGCCCGTGAAGTGAGCGTTCGGACTGGCCGGCGCCAGTCGTAGAGATGTACAGGCGAGTGGCTAGGCCACGCGCGCTCGGCGCGTCGGGGCCGCACATTCGCGGCAGAGCACGACGTACTGGCGTTCTTCTTCGACGTCGGCCTTTCGCAGGATCTTGACCGCTCCGCTTGACTTGCAGTGCTGCTGATGCCAGCAAGTATGGCGGCTGCACTTGCACGGTCCTGCCGCGGGTAATCGCGCTGGTCGAAGGTTCGTTACTCCAGAATATGCGGAGTTGGAAAGAGGTTCGGTCATAACTTCCCTTCTCACTCTCGTGACATCAATCGTAGAACTGGCCACAACAAATAATGCGGACCGTCGAGACGTGCTGAAGGTAGAGAACGTCGTGGTTCCCCTGAAACCGCAACGGCAAATACTCATTACGTAAAGATGCAAAACCTGCGGCGAGTGGCCCGTTGTCATTGAGACGAGCAATACAACAACACAGTCCCCCTCGCTAGACCGACATCACGATCCGGACAGCGAGGGGGGACAACGCCTTGTGGAACTGCTGTCAGCTCTGGACCGGCATACCTATGCAGGAGTGCGCGGCATCGCTACCTCCACCCTGCGATGAGACGTATTGACCATGGTTGGCGTAGGAGCTCTCCGCAGTCACGCTGAGGGTAACGAAGACGGGGTAGACGCCTGCTGGAACCCCGGTTGACCAGGTGGACGCAGACGACGGGGTTTCTGTGTTGAGCGGGATGCCGACTGGACCGACCGAGTAGGTGTAGGGAGCACCGTAAGTGGTGCCGTTATACGTTGAGTTGAGAGAGAAGACTCCTCCCACGTAGGTCCCCGAAACGGACTCAGTGACGTACTCCGGACCGTTGAGCCCAAGGTAACCACCACCTGATCCGGCAAAGGTGTTGTCGCACGGATTGAGTGTCACCGTGTACTCGTGCACGTTCCCGCTCGTACTGGCCGACGAGAAGAGCGCCACTGTGATGTCCATCGTCTCAAATTGATATCGCTGGACAGAAGCTCCTGCCCCACTCGAGAGGCCAATCACTGCGAGCGAACTGACTAGTGCCGCTCCAGCCACGACCGTCACCAATCGCTTGACGCGGCTCTTCATTGATTCTGTTCGATCCATAACCATCACCTAACTTCCGTCGGGATGCGCCGGTTTCGCCATTCGCTCGTCGCAGGTCGTTTTGGCGACCAAGTGGCCCTACGAGTCACTGCGTCACTTCCATGTCGAGAAAAACTTTCCCAACGAGTTGACGGTACACCTACTAGCTCTGTGCGGCCGCCTTCGCCGCTGCTCGCAGGAGGGAAGAATCAGAGCCCACGCCGATAAAGGTGAATCCACGCGAGGCGAGCGGACCCACTCGATCCGGCGTCACGGCCAAAATGCCAGGCGCGACGCCGGCGTCACGAGCCGCGGCGATCACCGCATCAAAGGCTTCCAGCAATGTTGGGTGATCGAACTGTCCGGGAATTCCGAGGGCCATCGACAGATCGCTCGGGCCTACGAACAGCACGTCGACGCCGGGAATCGATGCAATTTCCGCAACGTTCTCCAACGCGGGCGCGGTCTCAATCTGCACGATTCCGAGTAGTGACTCGTTCACGCTCTCGTTGCTTCGACCATCTCCACCAAACTGACGTGCCCTGTTGTATCCGGCGATCCCCCGGTCACCTTGTGGCGGATACCACAAGTGGGCGACCGCGTCGCGAACCTGCTCGGGCATATCGAGACGCGGAAACATGACTCCGGCGGCTCCCAGATCCAGGACGTGGCCGACCCGAATCCTCTCCGCTGACTCGACGCGCGCGAGAACCGCAACCCCGTGGGCGGCTCCGGCGAGGAGTTGTGCGACCAGGCCGTCTTCGCCTCCGGCGCCATGTTCGAGATCAACGAGGAGCCAGTCGAAACCCGCAAGGGCGCACACTTCGGCTGCTCCCGCTGATCCCAAGTTCAAGAACGTGCCGCGCGTACTGTCGCCGGCTCGCACGCGCTCGCGCAACGTCACGGCATCACCGCTTGGACAGCGCTCACCAGCGCAATAACAAAAAAGTTCATGCGTTAGTCTTCCATCACGCGTGACGAACCGCAACGTCGCGTCGCACATCAGGTGGCCAATTTGGACTCGACACGCATTACTGACGTCACGATCACGCCCGTCGCCTTTCGCGACCCTCCCCTGTTGAACGCGGTCGGCGTGCACGAGCCCTTTGCCCTTCGATCGATCATCCAAGTTCAGACGTCCGACGGCGTGGTCGGGCTCGGCGAATCGTACGGCGACGCGGGACATCTCGAACGGCTCCGGCTCGTCGGTGAAGCCTTACGCGGGATCGACCCCTTCGCAACCCAGACGATGCTGGACGTAACGCAACGCACGCTCGGTGGCGTCGTGGGTTCGGACCGCCACGGCCTCACCGGATCAATCGACAGGGCTGGCACGGTGCTGCGAACTTTCGCCGCCTTCGAAGTCGCCGCCCTCGACATTCAGGGTAAGTTGCTCGGTCGACCGGTCTCGGATCTGTTGGGTGGTGCGGTGCGCACCAATGTCCCCTTTTCGGCCTACCTCTTCTACAAATGGGCGGCCCACCCCGGCGAGGAACCCGATGCCTACGGCGAAGCTCTCGACCCCGAGGGCATCGTCAAGCAAGCAACCTGGATGCTGGAGACGTACGGCTTTCGCTCCCTCAAGCTCAAGGGCGGCGTCTTCGCGCCCCCGGCGGAGATCGACGCGATTCTGGCGTTGCGCGCCGCCTTTCCTGACGCGCCCCTTCGACTTGATCCCAACACAGCCTGGAGTGTCCCGACGTCGATTGACGTCGGGACCGCACTGAGCGGCATCCTCGAATACTTAGAGGACCCGACACCCGGGCTGATAGGCATGGCCGACGTGGCGCGCGCGGTCCCGATGCCGCTCGCCACCAACATGTGCGTCGTGGGATTCGACGATATTCCCGAGGCGGTGAGTCGGCGTTCTGTTGGGGTGATCCTTTCGGATCATCATTACTGGGGAGGATTGGGCAAGGTCCACGATCTGGCGAGCATCTGTGACACCTTCGGGCTGGGTCTCTCGATGCACTCCAACTCGCACCTCGGAGTCAGCCTGGCGGCGATGACCCACATCGCAGCGGCCACGCCCAACCTGACGTACGCGCTCGACACCCACTGGCCGTGGAAGACCGAAGATGTCGTCACGACACCGTTTACCTTCCGCGACGGTTCCCTTGAGGTGTCGCGGGAGCCGGGACTGGGCGTCGAGTTGGACATTGACGCGTTAGCGCATCTACATGAGCAGTACCAGCGTTGTGGCCTCCATGAACGCAGCGACACTCGCTACTTGCAGTCGATCAATCCGTCCTATAGCGCGAAGTTGCCTCGCTGGTGAGTCTGACCGGCTACTCCTACCCCTGGGACTACCTGGGCGACGATGCGGCATTCGACCGAGTGGCCGCGTTAGATCTTGACGTCGTGGCTCTCGCCGCTTCGTATCACGCCACGCGACTCGCCACACCCTTGCACCCCACGCGGCGCGTCACCGAAATCGAGAGTTCTGCCGCGTACTTTCCCCTTCGCGAAGACGTCTGGAAATCACGTCGGCTTCGACCTCATACGCCGGATGTGTGGATTGGACCTCACGCGTTCGTCGACGCCGCCACGCGACTGAGCGAGCAAGGGATCGACGTCGACGGTTGGATCGTGCTCTCACACGTCGACCACCGTGACACCGGCACGATCGATCTCACAGTGCGAAACGCCTTCGGTGAGGTCTACCCCTACGCGCTGTGTCCGAGCCACGAGGCGGTGCGGGACTACTGCACCACGCTCGTCACCGAAACACTGCGTAGCGCACCGCTGCGCGGTGTGGTCCTCGAAGCGTGCGGTCCGATGGGCATCGAGCACTCGGGTGCCCACGACAAGATCGACTTGGCGCAGTGGGGTCTCGTCGAACGCCAACTACTCTCCCTGTGCTTCTGTCACGCGTGCGCCAATGACATGCGCGACGCCGACATCGATCCCGAGGAGCTGGCGCGCACCGTTCAAGAGACGCTCGCACGCGCCGCTCCGACCATGGATGACGCCCTGGGCGTGATGTGCGCGGCGGTAGCGGCCTTTCGATCGTCACGCTCGACCAACTTGCAGCGCGACGTAATCGAAGCGGCCCGACAGGTGAACGGCGAGGCGAGCGTCACGCTGCACGCGAGCGCGAGTCCGTGGGCCACGGGTTCGTTCGCTGCGACCACCAGTGATGCGCTCGCGCTCGTCGACAGCGCCGTGGCGAACTGCTGGGACGAGTCGCGCGCGGAGCACGAGATCGCGGAACTGGGAATAATGACGAGCGGCATCGGCGCGTACCTGCGCCTTGATCACGAGTGGTCATCCAGTGAGCAAATCCTCTCGCGCTACGCCGATGCGGGCGTGGCAGAACTTCACCTCTACCATCTCGGATTACTGTCCGCGACGAGCCTGTCGAACGCGGAGCGTCTCGCCTCGACTTGGCGGGGCCGAAGTGGCGCTCGCCTCGTCCAAATTGAGGAATCACTGAACGATGGATGACGTTGTCCTTCTCACCGGCGCCCAGGGCGCCATCGGTTCAATGCTTCGACAATCGCTTCGCCGTCCCGGTCGGCATCTGCGACTACTCGATGTCGCACCGCTCTCGCCCCTCGAGCCGGGCGAAGACGCGGAGTTGATCTCGGGATCGTTCCTCGATCCCGGCGTGCTCGACGACGTCTGTCGAGGAGCCAACACCATCGTGCACATGGGCGGACTTTCGCACGAGGGCTACTCGTGGGCAGAGTACCTCGAGGTGAACATTCACGGAACGTACCTACTGGCCGAGGCCGCCCGGCAAGCGGGCGTCGGACGCATCGTGTACGCGAGCTCCAACCACGCGGTCGGCTTCGCGCCCCTGCGCGACGACGGTCTTGTTCCGGACTACGAGTTTCCCCGTCCCGATACGTACTACGGCGTCTCCAAGGCGGCCAGTGAAAACCTGCTGAGCCTGTACCACGACCGTTATGGCCTCGATGTGGTGTGCCTGCGCATCGGCTCCTATCGAGATCGTCCCAGTGACGCTCGCTCGCTGTGGAGTTGGCTGTCGCCTGGCGACTGTGCGCGACTGGTGGAGGCCTCGCTGTCGACTCATCGGCCCGGATTTCGTGTCGTGTGGGGAGTGTCCGCCAATACGCGCGCCGCAGTCTCGCTCGATGAAGCTCGCGCCATCGGGTACGAACCAGTCGACAACGCCGAGGACTTTGCCGCGAACGTCTCCGATGATCACGACACGTGGCCAGACGTGGGCGGTCGCTACACCGGCCCTGACGTGACCTGATCAGTCGATCAACGCCACGTAAATATCGCAGAGATTCCAGCCGGTGTGTCCGCCCTCAATGAGCTGACCCAGATCGGCCAGTGCGGGATAGGTGTCGTGAGTTCTGGCGACGTCGTCCCAGCTGAGGCCTCGCTCATCGATTCGCGCCCACGTGTCGCTCGACACCCACGCGCCTGCCACGCCGCTCACAAAGTCCCGACCATCGGAGGAGCGTGCGAGAAAGACGGCGTCGCGAGTCCCTTGCGCCAGCTCCTTCGCCATGCGCCAGGCGAACTCCTGGCACCGCCCGCCTTCGCCCGGTCCCTCGACGCGCACCGTCACTTCGCCAACTCCAAGAATCGCGCTCCTAGGTCCGGCCACGCACAGCGCCTCACCCCACTCACTGGCAACGGCTGCGACGTCGCCCGACACCCGTGCCCCCAGGTCGACACTCTGATATCCCCGTCGTGCCGCCTCGGCGAGAGCCCACTTCAGCATCATGGCGGGTTCCGCGAGAACGACGTTGCGGTGCTGAGTCACGGGCTCACGCTGCATGAGCGTGCGACGTTCCGCGAACGCGGTGCGCATCTTCGAACGAAGTGACTCGTCGACGGCGATCAACGCCCACAGCTCGTCGACCTCTCGCGACGTGGGCTCGTAGTCATAGGTCATCGCCGAGGCGACCCACGGGGCTCCCGATACCACGTTGTCGACGAGGATGAAACTAGCTGACCGTTTTGCGCGCACATGGCGCAGCAAGGCTCCACCGCCAATCAGCGAGGTCGATGCACGAATCTGGTTGAGAGAGGTGATGTCGACGCCCGCCCGAAGTGCGCCACGCCACAGTTCGCCGAGGTCCTCCACGGTCAGTGGCGGAGCAGGAACCACGCAGAGACTCGACGCTCCGCCCGACAACAGAAACGCGACTGACTCAGCGTGTTCGCGCGATTCGAGGAACTCCAGCACCGCGACTCCCGCATGGAGACTCCGTGCTCCGGGTACTGGGTGCTCGCCCACGATGGCGATGTCGTCGGGGTCGGAGATCTCGTCTCCGACGTCGCTCACCACAATTTGACGATGAACCCGCGCGCCCAGGATGCGACGGGTCGCATCAGCCATCTCGCGCGACGCTTTGCCGATCGCGACCACATCGACAGGTCCTTCGTCAACGAACCCGTCATCGAGCGGTTGCTCGAGGAGACTGCCGAGCTGCATCTCCGTCGACCACCTCATAGAGATCGCCAACGCGTCTTCCCGCAGAGTTGCGTCTGTCACGTATTCGTCCGAAGCAGGCGAGTTAGTTGGTCCACTCCGCGGTGTCGAGATACCCCGACGAGAGGGAGAACGACGTGCTCTGGACCGTGACACTGGTCGGGAGTTCGAACACGACGCAGCCCGAGGCACTCGCGCCCGCCGGAAGGTCGATGATTCCCGCGCCCGAATAGAAGTTGGCGCACTCCGACACGCTCCCAAAGTCGGCCGTGTAGGTCTGTCCGTCACTCCCGGTCACGGTCAGAGCGTCGTTGGCGTCGCCGTCGACCTCTTGGCTACTCGTGTTGTCGACCGTGAGTTGAATCGCCACAAACCGATAGCCCGAGTCGGGCAGACCTGATCCGGACGCCGCCGACGCGGGATCGACGACTTGGGTGGCCGAGACCGCGAGTGCGTCGCCGTAGAAGTCGTGGACCGTCTCGGAGGTTCCAAGGGAACTGCTTGATGGCGACGACGTGATCGGTGCCACGATCTGCTGGGACAGCTTGAGGGCCGATAGGACCTTGGTCTCTTTGATGAGTTCGTTGTCCGTAGCGTGGTAGAGGGTCGCGTACGACTCCGCCGTGTTCGTCGTCAAGGACGCGACGGTGTCTTTACCCAGCGCGCGGAAGACCGCGACGTACGTGGCCATATCTTTCCTGACCGCTCTGGGCCACGCTTCGAGGGACAGCGATGTCGTGTACCCATCGAACGCGACGCTCAACTTCTTCAAGTAGGCCGTATTCGCCTTGGTCGTGCCAGAGGTGAAGTTACTCACCAACGCGTCGATTTTGTTGCCATCCGTCTTCGACGTCGACGAGAAGTACACCCTCGGAGACACAACTCGCACACGATTGGAGGGTCTCGAGGCGCTGCTTGGTCCACGGGCCCCCCGGGCCACGACCGTGAAGTAGTAGGTCTTTCGCGAGTGCAGCCCCCTCACGACGCACGACGTAGCCCGCGTTGCGCAGCTGTGTTTCAAAGGATGTGAGGTCACGAGGAAACTCCTCGCGCCAATGGGACGGGCCCAGCTCACCCGTATCGAGGTGGCGGAGCCGGTGGCGCGCACCCGGGCGGGAGACGCTTGGGTCGCCGCTCCGGCCACGCCCGCGGTCATATTGAGGGCCAAGGACAATAGCGTCGCCGAGCCAACGATCGCCCACCGGCGAAGGGAACTACTTCGATTCATGCGATCCGACTCCTCGTCTCCTAAAGGTTAGACACGTTCGACCGAAAAAATGGCCAAACCAAAGGTCGAATTGCTTTGGGTAGGCTCGTTCCATGAGTGGTCCCGTCAACGAAGAACACTGGCAAACCAGCCCCGATCGGCACGATTTTCCCGCCGCGCGCACGTATCTCTCGCTGATCGCCGACCCCGCCACAATCGACAAAATCATCAAGGCCCTCGAAAAGGCGCCCACCACAACCTACGAAGTCAAGGACATCCTGCGCGCCAGCTCGCTGCCGTTGTTGGAGAAGGACAATCAGCACGTAGCGGAGGATCTCGACAAGGTAGCCAAGGGCGAGAAGCTCTCTCCGATATTGCTCGTGCGTGGACGCTTTATGAAGAACCGCGACCTCGTGGTGGCCGACGGGTACCACCGCATCTGTGCCAGCTACTGGCTTGGCGAGAATTCGCCGATCCCCTGCCGTATCGTCGACGCGGAGTAGCCCACTCCCCGTTCCCGCGGCGGTTTTACACTTGAGCGGTGCGACGGATTCCGTTTGTCTTGCTGGGCGTGCTCACGGTATTGACCGGGGCCTTCGCGGTCCTTTCCATCGTGCAGTCGAACTCCTCGGGCGCCTCAGATCACATCTTTACGCCCTGTAATCACGGTTTTAGCGTCAAACCTGCCACGTACGTGATCTCGTGCGCCGACGTGAACTCTAAGTTCACGGATCTGCACTGGTTTGGCTGGGGTAACGCCACGGCTTACGCGACGGGTACCGCGCACTGGAACGACTGTCAGCCAACCTGCGTCGCGGGGCACTGGCGCAGCGAGCCGGTAACGATCTGGGCGTGGGATCTTCGTAGGGAGGGCCAATTGACCGAGTACACAAAACTAAAGACGTCATCGGGCTTCCTCACCTCGATGGTCGTGTGGGGCACCAATGGCGGAGGATTCTTTGCACCCGCGTCGTCCACGTAAGAATCCCCTAAAGCGACTCTCGTTGGTCGAGGTCGTCCTCCTTATAATTGGCCACGCACTACGCCGCGTCGCCGGAGCGTTCGTCGCTGCACATTCGACCTGGGAGTACGAACGATGAAGTATCTTCGCCGCGCCACCCTCGTCGCCGCGACGTCACTCGCCCTCGCACTCCCCGCCGCCGCTATTTCACCGGCCAGCTGGACGATGGCGCGCCGCATGACGCTGCCGGCTCAGGGAACCAATATTCCCGACGGATTCATCTCCTCGCTCAGCTGTCCGAGTGCTGCGAGTTGTGTCGCCGCCGGCGCCTACACCAACGCACAGGGCCAGATCCTCGGTCTCATCGAGACCGAGCGCAACGGAGTCTGGCTGAGTCCCGAGAGCCTCGCGCCGCCCAAGGGTGCTGCCAGCGACCCGGGGGTCACCCTCTATCAAGTGTCGTGCGCCGCCGCGGGCAGTTGTGTCGCTGCTGGCAGCTACGACACGAACACCAGCGAGATGCCGTTACTAGTCGAAGAACACGACGGGCGCTGGGAGCAGGGACGTGCGTTAGTTCTGCCGGCCAACGCGCTCGTGAAGGGACAAGATGCGCTCGTTCGCGCCGTGTCGTGCAAACGTCCCACCTCCTGCAGCGCGATCGGTACGTATCAGGACAACAATCCGGTCGGATCGCGTAGCGAGGGCTTCGTCGCCAACGAGGTCAACGGCGTGTGGCGACGCGCCACCGAGGTGGCGCTACCCAAGAGCAACTTCAATCCCTTCGTCTCCCTCGTTCAGCTGTCGTGTCCTTCCGCTGGCAACTGCACAGCGATTGGCTCGTTCATCGACGCGAACGACGTGACCCAAGCACTCGTCGTCCAAGAGACCAACGGCGTGTGGCGACGCGGCGATGCCGTGACCCCACCCGCCAATGCCAGCCGGTTCGCCGGTGCCACATGGAGTGAGGTGACCTGCTTGAGCGACGGCTCGTGCGCAGCACTGGGTACCTACAACTCGTCAACCGGAGCCATCGAGGCCATGGTCGACAACGAGTCAGACGGTTCGTGGGGTGCGGCCGTGCCGGTAACCCTGCCAGCTGACGCGGCGGTGAACCCGCACGTCACTCTCTTTGGCTTTGGCGGGATCGCGTGCTCAAGCGCGGACTACTGCAGTCTCGGCGGTCAGTACAAGGACAGCGCGGGCAAGTACCAGGGTTTCCTCGCTAACGAAGACGCGGGAACCTGGTCGGCGGCCCAGGGCGTCGACCTACCGGCTGGGGGCGCGTCCGGGGGCGCGAACGGCGGCATTGTTGCCCTGAGTTGCCCCCGCAGCGACAACTGCGAGGCCAGCGGTTCGTACCTCGACTCGAGTGGCAACTATCAGGCCCTCGTGGTGAATGAAGTGAATGGTGTGTGGCAACGCGCCAACCAAGTGACCCTGCCCGACGGGGCCAGCACCGTGGGCGTCGATGGCGGCGTCTACGCCATCGACTGTTGGTCCGATGCGTCGTGCGTGGGAATCGGCAGTTATCTCACCGGATCGAGCACCTACGAAGGTTTCACACTGACCGGGTAGAGAACTGATTCGTACGATCAAGGTTTCATTTGCTTTCCACCTGGGAGTCTCGCGCCATTCACTTTGCGGTAACCCTGGCTTTTTACGGTGTCTTGTGTGGCACGCGCTCGAACTCACCTCCCCCTTGATGATGATGGGCGTGCCGCACCTCGCACTGTGTCGGGAGGCGTGTCGTGAGCGCCGCCATTGACCTAGCCGGACACAACACCATCCTCGTCGTCGAAGACGAGGAGAGTTACCAAGATGCGCTCAACGTCGGACTGAGCGTCGAGGGTTTCGTCGTCGTGGGCGCAACCAACATCGCCGAAGCCCGTGCGGTGCTCGCCACCACTAAGCCGGACCTCGTATTGCTCGACGTCATGCTGCCCGACGGCTCGGGTATCGACTACTGCCGAGAGCTCCACGACACCACCCGCATCCCGGTCATCATGGTGACCGCGCGCACCAGTGAGGTCGACGTGGTGCTCGGACTCGAGATCGGTGCGGCCGACTACGTGACCAAGCCCTATCGCCTGCGCGAACTCGTCGCGCGAATCCGCGCGGTCCTGCGTCGACCCACCACAACCGACGGTGAGGTCATCACCTTCGGAGATTTGCGCATCGACTTCACGCGTCGCACCGTGACGCGCCAAAACCGCGAGGTCGAGCTCTCGCGCAAGGAGTTCGACCTGCTCGCGCTCTTTGCCACGCGACTCGGCCAGGTCGTGACGCGCGAGGTCTGCCTCGACACGCTGTGGTGGGGCCTGGAGCTCTCGGATACCCGTACTCTCGACACCCACGTCAAGCGGCTTCGCCAAAAGATCGAGGACGACCCGGCGAATCCGCGACACCTCATCACGATTCGTGGCGTTGGCTTCCGACTCGACGCCTAGCCTTACCTTCGTGCGTGCGCGCGATATTGCCTACGACTTCACTCTCAACGATCAGGACGGCACCAGGCGCACCCTGTCCACCATGGTGAAGGACGGTCCCGTGGTTCTCTTCTTCTACCCGGCCGCGCTGAGTCCCGGCTGCACAAAGGAGTCGTGCCATTTTCGAGATTTGGCCGCGGAGTTTCGCGCACTCGGCGCTCAACCCGTGGGGATTTCGATGGACCCCGAGGATCGTCAAGCGGAGTTCGCCAAGAAGAACAACTTCGACTTTCCCCTATTGGCCGACGTCGACGGCGACGTCGCGCGTCACTACGGCGTGAAGCGCGCGCTCAACCTTCTAAAAGTCAAGCGTGCAACGTTCGTGATCGATCCGGACATGCGTGTGCGCGACGTGATCACCAGCGAGGTCAGCATGAACTCTCACGCTGATCGCGCGCTCGAGGCGCTCCGGGCCTAGCCCGCGATCAGCGCACCGGCAGGGTCGCCCAGATAGTTCGCGACGTGACCAAGAACGCGTGAGGCGAGCGCGCCATCGACCATCCGGTGGTCGAAGGACATTGCAATTTCGCACACGTGTCGAACGACCACTTCGTCGTCCACCACCCATGGCGCCTTCGCGATCTGTCCGACCGCGAGGATCGCCCCGGTGCCCGGTGGCAAGATCGGCATCGCGGCATCGACACCGAATGGTCCGACGTTCGTGATCGTGAGCGTGGTACCGATCATCTCATTGGGAGTGGTCGTTCCGGCGCGCGCCTTGTCCACGAGGACGTTCAGCGCCTGGGCCATTGAGACAAGGTCGAGTTCGTCCGCGCCTTTGATGTTGGGCACGATCAGACCTCGAGAGGTATCGGCGGCAATGCCCAAGTTCACGGTGCGTCGAACGATCACCTCACCGGCGGCGGAGTCAAAGCTTGAGTTGATACCGGGGTAATTCCGGGCGGCGTCGCACAGAGCCATGGCCACGATGGCCAGGGGCGAGAGGCGAACGTCGGTCAGGCTCGGCTGCTTCTTGAGTGATGCCACCAGTTCCATGGTCTTGGTGGCATCAAAGCGAACCCAAACCGAGGCGTGCGGTGCGCTCGTCGAACTCTGGACCATGGCTTCGGCCATGGCGCGCAACACGCCCTTGACGGGGATGCGCTCCTCCTTCGGGCCGGTCGACCAGGACTCAATGTCGCGACCCACGAAGTGCGACGGCGTGGTCGGTCCGGTCGGCGCCGGACCGCGAGGCGCCATCGGTGCCGGTGCCGGTGCCGGTGAGCCACTCAACGCCTTGTCGACGTCATCGCGAGTGATGAGCCCATCTCGGCCGGTGCCGTGCAGGGTCGTGAGGTCAACACCATGTTGCTTGGCGTAGAGGCGAACGGGCGGGGTGCAACGCGGGACCAGACTCGGCGCGGCCGTCGTCGCCGGTGGGGCGGGTGCGGGAGTGCTGGGTGCTGCGCCATTGCGTCCGGCTCGTCGATGTTTACGCGTGACCACACCGTCTTCGTTCGCGACTCCGTAGCCCACAAGCACGGCCTCGCGGCCCTCGCCGACGGCGGCGGGACTCTGCTCGATGAGTTCGCTCTCGGCAATCGCCTCACTGGTTACGGTTTCGTTCGCGCTCACCTTTGCCGGTGTGCTCGCACCGCCGACCTCAAACGTGATGAGGGGCTTGTGAACTTCCATCACGTCGCCGACGTTGCCGTGCAGAGCGACAACGGTGCCCGCGTAGGGACTCGGCAGCTCGACGGTGGCCTTGGCGGTTTCGATGTCGACCAAGGGCTGATTCAAGGTCACGGTGTCGCCCACCGCCACCTTCCACTGCACAATCTCCGCCTCGACCAAACCTTCACCGACGTCGGGCAGGAGGAATACTTCTTCACTCACTGGTCGTATCCCATCACGTGGTCGACCGCGTCGAGAATGCGCTCGACGTTCGGGCGGTAGTCCTCTTCGAGCCGCGTGGGTGGGTACGGCACGTGATACCCACTCACCCGCATACCCGGTGCACGCATCGACGCAAAGCATCGCTGAGTCAGCTCGGCCACGATCTCGGAACCGATGGAGGCGGTGTGCGGCGCTTCCTGGACGACCACGAGACGTCCGGTCCTTTCCAGGGACGTCACCATGGTGGGCAGGTCCAGGGGCGAAATACCGCGAGAGTCGATGACCTCGAGCGAGACGCCCTCGACGGCGGCCGTCTCGGCCGCGCGCAGGATCGTTTTTACGGTGCCGCCGTAGCCGATCACGGTCACGTCGGTTCCCTCGCGACGCACGACGGCGTCAAAAAGCCCGGCCGGCGGACGATCGAGGTCGACCTCGCCCTTTTCCCAGTAGCGACTCTTGGGCTCACAGAAGATGATCGGGTCGTCGTGATCGATCGACTGCTGGATCATCCAGTAGGCGTCGTTGGGGGTCGAACAGGCCACAACCCGAAGACCGGCGGTCGCGGCGAAGTACGCCTCGGGGCTCTCGGAGTGGTGTTCGATCGCGCCGATGCCGCCCTGGAAGGGCAGACGGATCACGAGGCTCATCCTGTACACCCCGTCGGAGCGCTTGTGAAGTTTGGCCACCTGCGAGACGATCTGGTCGAAGGCCGGATAGACGAAGCCGTCAAACTGCATCTCGCACACCGTGCGGTATCCGCGAATCGCCAGGCCCACGGCCGTGCCCACGATGGCCGATTCGCCCAGCGGCGAGTCGATCACCCGGTCCTCGCCGAAGTCCTTCTGCAGGCCGTCGGTGATACGAAAGACGCCGCCGAGTTTGCCGACGTCCTCGCCCATGATGAGGACCTTCTTGTTGTTCTCCAAGGCCTTGCGCAGTCCTTCGTTGAGGGCCTTGGCCATCGTCATTGAGGTGGTGGCCATCAGTGTCCTCCGCTCACGCCGAGTTCGATCATCTCGCGGCGCCCTTCTTCGATCAGGGGGTGCGGTTCGGAGTAGGCGTTATCGAACATAGTGATCGGATCGGGCCGGTCCATCGCCAGCACGTCCTCGCGCAACTTCAGCGCCTTCTCATCGGCCTCGGCGGTCACTTCGTCAAACTGGGCCGTCTTGACGGAGTACTCGCGAACGAGGAGCGCCTTCACGCGTTCGATCGGATCGCGGTGCTTCCACACCTCGACCTCGGCGTCGATGCGATAACGCGTGGGGTCATCGGACGTGGTGTGCGCACCGAGCCGGTAGGTGTAGGCCTCGATCAACGTCGGCCCCCCGCCGTAGCGCGCCGTGTCCAACGCGCGCTTGGTGACCTCGTAGACCGCGACCACGTCGTTGCCGTCGACCCGCACGCCGGGAAATCCGAATCCGGGCGCCCGGTGGTATAGCGGAATCTTGGACTGGATCGACATGGGGGTCGAGATGCCCCACTGGTTGTTCTGGAGAAAAAAGACGATCGGCACGTTAAAGGACGAGGCCCATACGAAGGCCTCGAGCACGTCACCCTGGCTCGAGGCGCCATCGCCGAAGAACGTCATGACCGCGTCTTCGGCACCGTCGCGCTGGATCCCCATGCCATAACCCACCGCGTTCAGAACCTGGTTGCCCAGCACGATCGTGGGCACCGAGTGGTGGTACTTCTGAGCGTCCCAGCCGCCATTGGAGGTGGCCCGGAACATACGCAGCATGTCTTCGGGAGGCACTCCGCGGCACCAGGCGATGCCATGCTCGCGGTAGGTGGGAAAACTGAAGTCGTTGGGCTGCATGGCGCGGCCCGCGCCGATCTGGGCGGCCTCTTGACCCTGGATCGGCGCCCACAATGCGAGCTGGCCCTGGCGCTGGAGCGAGGTGGATTCGGCATCGAGGCGGCGGATGATGACCATGTCGCGGTACATGTTGAAGATCGCTTCGCCGCTCAAGGTTGACTCGTACTGCGGGTTCGATACCCGCTCGCCTTCAGGCGTCACTAACTGGATCAGTTCTTCGCCGATCATCACCACTCCTTAGCCAACCCCCGACGTTTTACTTTATCCCCGTACCATTAATAGGTGCCCCGGCTGCTCGTTGACATCACGCCGCTACGTACGAGCAAGGACTTTCGCCTCCTCTTCATCGGCCAACTGGTCTCTCTACTAGGCAGTAACTTGACCCTCGTCGCGGTCGCCTTTGAGGTGTACCAACTCACCGGCTCGTCGCTGTGGGTGGGCGTCGTGAGCTTCATCCAACTCCCGCTGCTCATCATGGGTGCGCTGTGGGGTGGGGGACTCGGCGACCGGTTCGATCGACGCACATTGATCTTGGTCGCGACGTCACTACTCGGGCTCATCAGTCTCGCCCTTGGCCTCAACGCCCTCCAGACCCACCCCAACTTCGTCATTCTGGTGACGTTGCCCGCACTCGCGGCCTTTTTCTCGGGTCTCACCGGGCCGCTTCGTACCGCCGTCATCCCCACCCTCGTCAAGCCCGAGGAGCTGACCGCCGCCTACGCGAACTTTCAGATCATCATGAACGGCGCCACGGTGGTCGGACCCGGCCTCGCCGGGGTGATCATCGCCACGACCAGTGTGTCGTGGTGCTTTTTCATCGACGGCATCACGTTCTTCGCGCTCGTGCTGGCGACGTTCTTCATGTCGCCGATGAAGCCGCCGGTCGTGCACACCGACGCCAGGATCTTTCGGGCCATCGGTCAGGGATTTCGCTACGTGCGCGAGAACGCGGTCGTCCAGGCGGTGTACCTGGTGGACCTCAACGCCATGGTCTTTGGTCTCCCGCGTGCCCTCTTTCCGGCCGTCACCAAGCACATCTACCACGGGGGACCTGAGATCCTCGGCCTGCTCTACGCCGCCCCCGGCATTGGCGCCCTCGTCATGGCAATCTTCACCGGCTGGCTGGATCGCATCCAGCGTCGCGGTCGACTCGTCGTGCTCGTCGTGCTGTCATGGGGAGTGGCCATGGCCCTCTTCGGTTTGATCCATCTGCTCTGGATCGGCGTGCTCTGCCTCGGTGTGGCGGGTGCGATGGACGTGATCTCCACGGTGCTGCGCAACACCATCTTGCAGACCTCCATCACCGACGAATACCGCAGCCGACTCTCCGCGATCCAAAACGCGGTGGTGACCGGAGGGCCGCGCCTCGGTGACCTGGAGTCCGGGGCGGTCGCCAACTTCACCTCGACCGAGTTCTCCATCGTCTCGGGCGGGATCATGTGCGTGCTGGGGGTACTCGCCCTCATCCGCTGGCGCCCCACGTTCTGGCGCGAACGCATTGGCTAGCGCACGGTGACCGGTATGGACCGTCGTTGCTTCTTGGTGACCGTGGCCAACTGACCGCAGGCGGCCGCGATCGAGCGGCCTCGGGTGTTGCGCACGGTGGCGTTCACTCCACGGGCGAGAAGCGCGTCGCGAAACTCGCGCACTCGCTGCGCAGTCGATCCGCGGACCAGGTATCCCGGGGTGGGATTGAGTGGGATGAGGTTCACGTGTGCACCCAGGGAGAGTGCGTAGGCGGCGAGTTCGCTCACGGCGGCGTCGGTGTCATTGACGCCGTCGATGAGTGCCCACTCGAAACTGATTCTTCGTCCGGTGCGCTCAATCCACGTGGCACAGGCCTCGTGGAGTCGCGCGAGCGGGTAGCGACGATTGAGCGGGACGAGTTCGTTGCGCGTGTCGTCATTGGCGGCGTGCAGCGACACTGCCAGGGTGATCGCCAGTCCCTCGTCGGCCAGTCGTTCGATGGCGGGCGCCACGCCGACGGTCGACACGGTGAGGTGGCGCGCCGAGAGACCGCGATACTCGTTGAGGCGTCGCACAACACCCACGGTCGTGGCGTAGTTGGCCAGCGGTTCGCCCATCCCCATAAAAACGACGTTCGACAGTCGCGCCGGAGCCGCTGCACGCGTGGCAAACATGACTTGCTCGATCACCTGGCCCACGCTCAACTGGCCCGAGTAGCCGGCCTGACCGGTCGCACAGAACGTGCAGCCCATCGCACATCCGGCTTGCGAGGAGACACAGACCGTCACTCGGTCGTCGTAGTGCATCAGCACCGTCTCGATCGTTTCGCCATCCTCTAATGCAAAGACCCACTTGCGGGTTGCTCCGTGATCACTCTCGACGTCGTTCACCACTCGTAATGCGCTCGGGAACTGTTCAGCCAGGGCTGCGCGCAACGACTTGGGAATCGTCGTGATCTGTTCGATCGGCAGCGCTTCGCTCCACAGGCCATGCCAGAGCTGGTCGAGGCGGTACGACGGCTCGCCCTCGAGGAGCGCCGCCAACTCGTCCTTCGAGTACTGGTAGATCGACGGCACTTCGTCACGTTATGGGAAATACCAACTCTTACGTGGCTCTTGAGCTGACCATGGGAGAACCTTGGATTCGGAGATCAGACTGTCCCCAGCGCGATCGCGGCTGACTATGAGGCGGCGTTGAGCGTGGCGCGACGTTGAATCCCCTCCCCTCGACGTCGCGAGAAGGATCCAGCGCCGGTGGGGCCGATAATCGGCCCCACCGGTGGCCATCTCCTACTGCCCGCACCATTCAAACTCTGCTTGACTCGAAGGTGGCTTCGCGAGGGCGAAGCGGAACAGGAGCATCGTGGAGTTAGCCAACACCTCCGCCGTCGTCACCGGTGGCGCCTCAGGACTCGGTGAGGCCACCGCCCGCGCCCTCGCCGGACGCCAGGTCAGGGTCGTTATCGCCGACCTGAACGACGACGCCGGAGCGCGAATCGCCACCGAGATCGGCGGCGCCTACGTTCACTGCGACGTGACCAACACCGATCAGGTCATCGAAGCCATCGAGGCGGCCAAGGCGCTGGCTCCTCTGTGGAGCGCGGTCAACTGCGCCGGCATTGGCTGGCCCGAACGCACCATTGGCAAGGACGGCGAGTACGCCTCCGCCCACAACCTGGACATCTATCGCAAGGTCATCGAGATCAACTTGATCGGCACGTTCGACGTGTGCCGCTTGGCCGCGACGGCCATGAGTCACAACACCCCCGACGTTGACGGATGTCGCGGCGCGATCGTCAATACCGCCTCAGTGGCTGCCGAGGACGGACAGATCGGCCAGGTCGCGTACTCCTCGTCCAAGGGGGGCATCGTGGGGCTCACTTTGCCCCTGGCGCGCGACCTCGCGGTCATTGGCGTACGGGCCAACTGCATCTTGCCCGGGCTCATCGACACCCCGATCTACGGCACGGGCGAGGCGTCCGATGAGTTCAAAGCGCGTCTGGGTACCGGTGTGCTGTTTCCCAAGCGCCTGGGCTACGCGTCGGAGTTCGCGTCCCTCGCGATCGAATTACTCGCCAACAGCTACATGAACGCTGCGTCGATCCGCATCGACGCGGGCATCCGCATGCAGCCGAAATAAAACAACATCCCGCGCACTACTGATAACGGCTTAGCCTTGTTCTTGTGAGTTGGGTCGACCTCGTCATCGTCATCTTCGTGATACTGGCGGGCCTGCGAGGCTTCGCCGCCGGCGCCATCACGCAGATCGCGATGTTCATCGGTCTCGGCGCGGGGTTCTACGTCGGGACCTTGATTGCACCGTCGCTGGCCGGTGACATCACCAAGGGCCACTGGCGCCCCGGTCTCGCACTGATCATCGTGCTGGTAGTCATCATGCTCGGCGCGGTCGTCGGGGGGATGTTGGGGCGCTTAGTCAGCCGGGTGGTCAGCGTGTTGATGCTCGGCATCGTGGACCGCATCGCGGGGGTCGCGGTGAGTGTCGCCGCCGCCCTGGTGTTCTGTTGGCTCGTGGCGGGCCTTTTGGCGTCCGCCCCGGCAGCGTCGGTCGACAGCGCCATCCAGAACTCGGCGATCCTCTCGGCCCTCGATCACGTGATGCCTCCGGTGCCCTCGGTCGAGTCACAGATTCAATCGTTGTTCCGCAAGGCCGGGGTGCCGTCGATCTTCGCGGACATCGTCGCCCCCACGCTGCCCCAGCCGGTCAAGCCCTCGACACTGCCGCCACCGGTGAATCACTTGAGCAGCCCGAGTGACGTGGTCAAGGTTCTTGCGAGCGGTGTGTGTAGCGACGAAAGCGAGGGAACGGCGTTCTACGTCACCGCCAGCGACGTCGTCACCAACGCTCACGTCGTGGCCGGACACACGAAATTCACCGTCAACGGCGCATCGGCCGCGGTCGCGCTCTACGACCCCGACAACGACATCGCCGTCCTGCGCGTGAGCCACAGCGGCACGCCGCTCACGTTCCTCTCCGGCGAACCCTCGACCAACGCCAAGATCCAGATCGTGGGCTTTCCCCTCAACGAGTCACGCACGAGCACCGAGGGCTACTACGAGGGCGAGATCACCGCGGATAGTCGAAACTTTTACAACCAGGATCTGGCCGCACGCACGATCCTCTCCCTCGAGGCCAATATCGAGCCGGGAAACTCGGGCAGCCCGGTGCTGGTGAACGGCAAAGTGGCCGGTGTCGTGGAGTCGTATTCGCTCAGCCAACTGAGTACGGCCTACGCGATTCCCCTCAGCGTGGTCGAGCACGACATCGCGAGCACGCCTTCGAGTGGCAGTGTCTCGACCCAGGGTTGCCTCAGCGACTGAGCCGCTCGGGCTGATGAGCGAGGGTGAATTCTCTTGGTCACGTCGCTCCTCCAGACTGGAACGATGAACTGGAAAGCCCTCATCGCCAGCGCCGTCGTGGCGTCACTGGGTCTCCTCACACCCATCGCGTCAGCGGCCGCCACACCCGCCATCTCTGCGCTCCAGCCGTGCGGCGTCACGACCACGACTCCCTCCTACACCCACGTCGTGTGGATTCTTCTGGAGAACGAGGGCTACTCCGTCGTCGGTTCGCCGAGCGCGCCCTACTTGAACGCGCTGGCCAATCGATGCGGCCTCGCGACGAACTATCTCGCGATCTCTCATCCCAGCCTGCCCAACTACATCGCCCTCACGTCGGGGTCGACCCACGGCATCACCGACGATGGCGAACCCGGCGTCCATCCACTTGGCGGCCCGAGCATCTTTTCTCAGTTGCAGGGCGACTGGCGCGGGCTCGATCAATCGATGCCCTCAAACTGTGACAAGGTCACCAGCGGTTCGTACGCGGCGCGCCACAATCCGGCCGTGTACTACACGTCGCTGCCGTCGTGTGCGCGCGACGACGTCCCTCTGCACCTCCCGCTGGATCTCAGCGCCAAGTTCACGTTCATTACGCCCAGCATCTGTGACGACATGCACAGCTGCCCCGTCTCGATCGGCGACCGGTGGCTGTCCCAGATCGTGCCGTCGATCACTGCCAGTCCGGAGTATCAGTCAGGGTCCCTCGTGCTCTTCATCACCTTCGACGAGAACGACACCGGGGCGACGAATCGCGTTCCCACGTACGTGGTCGCCCCGTCTGTTCCGCGGGGCGTGCGGGTGGCCAGCGCGCTGAGCCACTACTCACTGCTGCGCACCACCGAATCGCTGCTGGGACTCACCTACTTGGGCGCAGCCGCCCACGCGCCGTCAATGCTTGCGCCATTTCACCTCTAGATAACTCTTAGATGCCCCCATTGTCGGCGACGTTGTCGAATCGCGCGAACTCCCCGCGCCACGTGAGGTGCGCCGTGCGCGTGGGACCGTTGCGGTTCTTGCCCACGATGATCTCAGCGTCAGCCTTCATGTCGTTGGTGACCTCGCCGTAGATCTCGGGACGATAGAGGAACAACACGACGTCGGCGTCCTGTTCCAGCGAGCCTGACTCTCGTAGGTCCGACATCATCGGCCGCTTGTCGGCGCGTTCTTCAAGTTTCCGCGAGAGCTGACTGAGGGCGACGACCGGGCACTCCAGCTCACGCGCGAGGATTTTGAGCGAACGACTCATCTCGGAGACCTCGACCTGGCGGTTCTCGGCGCGACCGCGACTCGACATCAGCTGGAGGTAGTCGATGATGATCACGCCGAGGTCGCCGTTTTGCTGCTTGATGCGCCGCGCGCGAGCGCGAACGTCCATGATCGTGAGCGCCGGGTTGTCGTCGATGAAGACTTTGGCCGACTGGAGGTACCCGAAGGCGTCGTGCGCGCGATTCCAGTCGGCTTCGGAAAGGTCACCGGTGCGCAGCTTGGATGAGTCGATGCGCGCGGTGGAGGCCAGGATCCGTTCGGCCAACTCCTGGCGGCTCATCTCGAGGGAGAAGAACAGCGCGGGTCGATTCACCACAGCACCCACGTGGATCAAGATGCCCAGCGCGAAGGCGGTCTTTCCCGTCGCCGGGCGCGCGCCCACGATCGTCATTGAGCTCTTCTGTAGTCCCTGGAGGATGCCGTCGAGCGACCGGTATCCAGTCTCGAGGCCGTTGAACTGACCGCGGGTCTCACCACGCAATTCAAGGATGTCGGCCTCGTTGAGCAACAGCCTTTGCAGTGGGGAGACTGAGTCGACCTTGCGGTCGTCGGCGATGGCGTTGATCTTGCGCTCGGCTTCGTCGATGAGCCCGACCACATCGTCAGTTGCGACGTAGGCGTCGTCGACGATCTCTCCCGCCACCGCGATGAGTC
Source organism: uncultured Acidimicrobiaceae bacterium (assembly GCA_963840595.1). GTDB lineage: Bacteria > Actinomycetota > Acidimicrobiia > Acidimicrobiales > RAAP-2 > RAAP-2. Next base: position 71,297 of record CAWIZQ010000001.1, on the reverse strand, counting down.
GGCGCTGTTGAGCTTTTTCGCGGACCAGTTCGGCGTAGTGCAGTGCATTGGCGGCCGAGGGCGTGTTGAGTTGCAGTGCGGAGAGCACCGCCAGTTCGACCGCCACCGCGCCACGCTCTTGGAGCTTCGCCTGGACTGTCACGTAGTCCACGGGCTCGCCCGCGTGAGCGAGCGCGATGATCGCGCCGAAGATCTGACCGTGCAGCGGACGGTAGAAATCCTCGACCTGGACTGTTTCGTACGCGACGCTCACCGCCTCGGGCGACAGCAACATCGCACCAATTAATGACTCTTCGGCCTCGATGACGCTGGGTGGAACACGGCCGCCAGACGCGGCTCGTGGTCGCTCGATGTCAATCTGCGTCATAAGACTTCAACGCTTGTCGATGGTGCTTGCCCGTAACAAGACGGGAAGGTTGAGGATTGGGTAAGGACATACTGGGGAAAGCCTGTGTAGAAAGTAACGACCGACACGCGACACAGTCTCGCAACGGTCTGTGACATGGGTTCGTACTGTTGAAAGGAGAGTCGCCGGGGACAAACTCCCCGGCGACTCTCACTATCAAATCCTGAAAAACTACTTAGCGACAACCTCGATGGATATCGTCGCCTCGACGCCGTCAAAGAGCGTCGCGGTAGCCGTGGCGGCACCGACTTCTTTCAAGTGCTCGGCGAGAGTGATCGCGTGGCGATCCAGCGAGATGCCCGTTGCGGTGCGCAGTGCATTCACGACGTCCGATTCGGTGATCGAACCGAACAGTCGTCCATTCGCACCCGCGCGCGCGGCGATGGTCACCGTCTCTTTCTCAATTAATGCCTTCTGTGCCTCGGCCGCTTCGCGGCTCTTGGCGTCCAGGATGTCGCGCGCCTTGCGCATCAAGGTAGCTTGGCTCTCACTGGAGTCGCTCGCGGGCAACGCCGCCCCCGAGGGCAGCAAGAAGTTGCGGGCGTAGCCATTCTTCACGTCGACGATGTCCCCGCGCCGCCCGAGTCCGCGCACATCACTTCGAAGGAGGACCTTCATTCGCTCGTCTCCTCGGCACTGGGAACGAGGACCTCGGCGGCGACGCTGGCGTCCTCAATCACGTCACCCTCGGCCTCGGGGCGCGCGACGGGAGTGGCGTCGGCGTTGTCGCGACTGGGACGCGGACCACGCGGACCGCGGTCGTCACGACCTCCGTCTCGACCCCGACCACCACGACGCTCGGTCACGGTGCGCTGGGTGTAGGGCAGCAGCGCCAACTCGCGCGCGGTCTTGATGGCCTCGCTCACGTCGCGCTGGTGCTGTTGGCAGTTGCCCGAGACCTTGCGGCCGCGAATCTTGCCGCGGTCCGAGATGTATTTGCGCAACTGGGCGAGGTCCTTGTAGTCCACGCGATCGACACCGTGCTGACAGAACGCGCAGGGCTTCTTCTTCGCGCCGCGACGGATGTCGATCTTTGGCGCGCGCTTGGGCGGCTTGGGGTTATTAATACGTGGCACTAGAAGGGCTCCTCATCAAATTCGTAACTACTACTGCTGGGTGCGTTCGTACGCGGGGCGGGACGATCCGGCGACGAAAAGTTCGAGCCCTCCGCGCGCGGGGTGCGGGTGACCACGGCGGTCGCGAAGCGCAGTGACGGAGCGATCTCGTCGGCGTTGATCTCGACGATCGAGCGCTTCTCGCCGTTCTCGGTCTCCCAGCTGCGCTGCTCCAGGCGGCCCGAGACGATGACTCGGGTGCCCTTGGTGAGAGAGTTGGCTGCGTTCTCGGCGAGGGCGCCGTAACCGGCGACCTCGAAGTACGACACGCGCTCTTCCCACTCCTGGGTCTGGCGGTTCTGCCAGCGGCGATTGACAGCGATCGACAGGCGAACGGCGGCCTGTCCGGAGTTCAAGAACTTGAGCTCGGGGTCGCGGGTGATGTTCCCGGCGACGGTGATGGTGTTATCAGGCATGGTGTCTCCTTAGCGCTACGCGTCTGAACTTAGGCCTGCGCACTGACGGCGGAGGTGGTCGGTCGCACGTGACGCTTGAGGATCTTGAAGCGCAGGACTTCGTCGGAGAGGGTCAGTATGCGATCGAGCTCGTCAACCGTCGACGACTCGCCACTGAACTCCACCAGGACGTAGTACCCCTCTTTGCGCTTGTTGATCTCGTACGCCAACGGACGCTTGCCCCAACGGTCGATGTTTCCCGGGATTCCTCCGTTGGCACGGATGGTTTCGAGCGCGCGGTCCAGAGCGATCTGGATCGACTGCGCGTCGACGGTCGTGTCGAACACGATCATTGATTCATAGGGCCTCATGGCCTTTTTCCTTTCCCTTTGGTCCGAATAAATCGGGCTCTGCGGAAAACAGAGCAGGGTTCAATTGATTTCCCACAACTGTGGACGAAGAAGTCTACCGTCTGGGTGACAAAACAGCCAGTTCGACGATCTCAGCCGGCGTAGACCTTGGCCGCCACGCAAAAGACGTGGCCCTCGGGGTCCTCCATCACCGTCCAGCTGTGAAAGCCGATGTCGTGTTCTTCGACCACGCGTGCGCCTAAGTCCACCAGACGCGCTACTCGGTTCTCGCTGGGATCGACCAGATCGACGTGGACGCGGTTCTTCGTCGTCTGCGGTTCGGGCACCTTGTGAAAGAACCACGCTGGTTGCGATCGCACGGCATCGGCGCCGCCGATGGACGCAAACACCTCGCTGCTGCCCTCATCAACGCTCTGGCCCAGGGCCGCCGACCAGAAGTTGACCACCCGCCACACGTCCTCACAATCGAGTCCCACGTTGACCACGCTGAGCGCCACGACGGTCCTTTCGCTCGGAAGGCTTAGTTCACCAGCTCGTCGGGATTGGGGTAGACCTCATCGGGTCCGGGAAACGAGCCCGCGCGCACGTCATTGGCGAAGTGTGAGACCGCCTCGGTGATCGCCGAACCGAGGTCGGCGTACTGGCGCACGAACTTGGCCGGGCGATTCTTACCCAGGCCCAGGAGGTCGTGAAAGACCAGGACCTGACCGTCGGTGTCGGGTCCCGCGCCGATCCCGATGGTGGGAATGTCCAGAGCGGCGGTTACCCGGGTTCCCACGATGTTCGGCACTCCTTCAATCACGATGGCAAAGACGCCCTCGTCCTGGAGGATCTTCGCGTCGAGTTCCAGTTGGTGCGCGGCCTCGCGGGTCTTGGCCTGCACCTTGAATCCCCCGAAGGTCAGCATGCTCTGGGGAGTGAGACCGAGGTGTCCCATGACAGGAATCTCGGCGTCAAGTATCGCGCGCACGACGTCGCGGCGCACGCGACCCCCTTCGAGTTTGACGCTGTCGGCCCCGCTGCGAATGATTCGCGCGGCGTTGCGCACGCTGTCTTCGATGCTGACGTGGTAGCTCAGCCAGGGCATGTCGGCGACGATGTGCACGTCGGGCTTGGCGGCGGCGACCGCGCGCACGTGGTGACAGATCTCCTCGACGCTCACGTGCAGCGTGTCCTCTTGTCCCATGACGACGTTGGCGACCGAGTCGCCCACCAGAAGAATGTCCACCCCGGCAGCAGCGACGAGTCGCGCGCCGGGCTCGTCGTAGGCGGTCACCATTACCAAGGGCGCGCTTCCGTTACGACGCTTGCGCGCCTTGATCTGGGGGGCGGAGAGCTTCACTCGCCCACCTCACGCGCCAGCGGCGCGCGGCGACGCGAACGACGTCCCCCGGCCGCCCACTTGCGAGCCAGGTGATGAAACGAGCACTCCACGCAGATCTCGACCGCGTAGCACTGCACCGGCTCCTCACGACGCTCGAGCTTGAGCAGTTCAGCTCGCGTGGCCGGGCACGTACCGCCCGACGGCAGACGCACGCCAAAGACGTACGTCACCTCCACCAGTTCGGCGTCGCCACAGACCGGGCAGGTCTCTCCGGTCTTGCGCCCGAGGTTGCGCCCGGCACGCAGCAGCTCGGGGTGGGCGTCACAGACGTCCTCGTAGCGCAGCAGACCCGTCGCGAGTTTGGCGAGGAGCGCGTGGCGGACAAGCCCGAACTCGACCACGGCCCCGTTGGCGGTGCTCGAACGGAATCGCTTATCCATTGGTGGTGATGCTACATCCGGTAAATACCTGGTCTGTACACGGACCGTCACGCTCGATATATCGAAGTGATATGATGGATCGCGTGTTAGACATCGCCATCTTGGGCCTGCTGATGGAACGTGATCACCATGGATATGAGATCCGCACTCAGCTCCGCGACCGGCTCGGAATGTGGGCGAACGTCTCTTTTGGATCGATCTATCCCGCCCTCGCGCGTCTCGAACGCCACGGCCTCGTCGAGGCAGTTCTGCCCGTTGCGCCGCGACTGACCTCTCTCTCGACCGGTTCGCTCTCAGGCGAACGCGCCTCGCTGCGCTCGTTACGCGCGAGTTCGGGGCTCGGGCGTCGCGGTCGCAAGGTCTATCGCATCACTGCGCTGGGCCGCGAGGAGTTCGTCTCTCTTTTGAGCGACCCCTCGACACTGGACTCGGCCAAGAACTTCTCGTTGCGCATGGCTCTCGCCAAGCACCTCTCTTCAACGAGGCGGGTGGGGCTCTTAGAGCGCCGCCGCGCCGACCTGCTCGAGCGCCTGGCCGAAGTGAGAACCGGCGAGCGCAACGTGGAACTCGACGACTACGCGCGCGGCGTGATGGAACACGCCGCGAGAGGCGTCGAACTAGATCTCGCGTGGATCGACGACATGTTGTCCAGCGAACGCAGTAAGGAAACCTTCGCGACCGAAGCGAAGTAGGAAAGGAAGTCATGAACAAGATTCGAGTAGCGATCGCGGGCGTGGGCAACTGTGCCAGTTCGCTGATCCAGGGCGTGACGTACTACCGCGACGCCAAGAAGGAAGACCACGTCCCGGGTCTGATGAACGTCGAGCTAGGCGGCTATCACGTCAGCGACTTAGAGTTCGTCGCGGCCTTCGACGTGGACGCCTCCAAGGTCGGCAACGACCTCGGCAAGGCCATCGACGGCGGTATGAATAACACGCTCAAGTTCGCCGACGTGGCCACCTTGGGCGTCATGGTTCAGCGCGGCCCGACCCTGGACGGCCTCAACAAGTACTACCGCGCCGTCATCGAGGAGTCTCCCTTTGAGCCCGTCGACGTGGCACGCGCGCTGCGCGAAGCCAAGGCCGACGTTCTCGTCTCCTACCTGCCCGTCGGCTCGGAAGACGCCCAGCGCTACTACGCCCAAGCGGCCATCGACGCCGGCGTCGCGTTCGTGAACGCCATTCCGGTCTTCATCGCCTCGGACCCCGTGTGGGCCAAGAAGTTCCGCGACGCGGGTGTGCCCATCATTGGCGACGACATCAAGAGCCAGGTGGGTGCCACGATCGTGCACCGTGTGCTCACGCGCCTCTTCGAGGACCGCGGGCTCACCCTGGACCGCACCTACCAGCTGAACGTCGGCGGGAACATGGACTTTAAGAACATGCTCGACCGCGACCGCCTCGAGTCCAAGAAGGTCTCCAAGACCCAAGCCGTCACCAGCCAGATCGAGTTCAACGACATTGGCGCGGACAACGTGCACATCGGACCGAGCGACCACGTGCCGTGGCTGGAGGACCGCAAGTGGGCCTACATCCGCATGGAGGGCCGCAACTTCGGTGACGCGCCGCTCAACATCGAGCTCAAGCTAGAAGTGTGGGACTCGCCCAACTCCGCCGGCGTCATCATCGACGCGGTGCGATGTGCCAAGTTGGCGCTGGACCGCGGCATCGGCGGACCGCTGCTCGGACCCTCGGCCTACTTCATGAAGTCCCCGCCCGTGCAGTTCCACGACGATGTCGCCCACGACATGATCGGCGCCTTCGCCGAGGGGGCCGAGAACCCCGTCTGGCCCTGACGGCCACCCTCTCCTAGGAGAAAGCCCCCGCTTCGGCGGGGGCTTTCTTCATTCGTGGTTCCGCTGCGCCCACCAGGCCCGGAGTCGCACAGCCGCCTCGTCGATATCGATCTCGCCCTCGTCCAGGCGAATCTCCATCAAGAAGTCGAGCGCCTCGCCCACCACTCGACTCGGGCGGATATTAAGGATCTCCATCACCTGGTCGCCATCGAGGGCGGGGCGAAGGCGACTGAGGTCCTCTTCTTCTCGCAGTTCACCGATGCGCGCTTCGAGTTCATCCATGCGTGCGGCCAGCATCTCGGCGCGCCTCGCATTACGCGTGGTGCAGTCGCTGCGGGTGAGTTCGTTGAGCTGATCGAGTAAAGGGCCGGCGTCGCGCACGTAGCGACGCACTGCGCGATCGCTCCAGCCCAGCTTGTACGTGTGAAAACGCATGTGCAACTCCACGAGAGTCGCCACGTCGTCGATGAGATCTTGGGAGTACTTCAGTTCGGCCATGCGGGTGCGCGTCATGCGAGCTCCCACCACGTCGTGGAAGCGAAACGTCACGCCATCGTCGGTGATCGAGCGCGTGTTGGGCTTGGCGATGTCGTGAAAGAGCGCGGCCAGTCGCAACGTCAGGTCGGGCGAGGTCTTGTCGACCACGGCCCAGGTGTGCTTGAGCACGTCTTTGTGCTGATGGACCGGGTCTTGTTCCAGTTGGAGTTTGGGTAGTTCGGGAAAGAAGTACTCCGCCAAACCCGTGCGCACGATGAAGTCCAGACCCACGGATGGTTGAGGGCTCAACAACAGAAGGTCGAGCTCGCCGCGCACCCGTTCGGCCGAGACTTTTTGGAGCTGCTCGGCCATCGCCGTGGCCGCCGTCTCCACCGCGGGATCGATGGCGAGAGAAAAACGTGCGGCGAATCGCGCGGCTCGCAGCATGCGTAGCGGATCGTCGCGAAAGAGGATCTCCGGATCGATCGGTGTTCGCAGTACGCGATCGGCCAGGTCCTGGAAACCGCCGAAGTAGTCGAAGAGGGTCTGCACGCCCGGAGTGTCGCGATTCAGGGCGATCACGTCCAGGGCGAGGGCGTTGATGGTGAAATCGCGCCGCGAGAGGTCTGCCTCAAGCGAATCACCCCACTCCACCGACGGTTTACGGGAGTGATCGACGTAGGCCTCGGAGCGAAACGTGGTCACCTCGGCCTTGATATCGCCCTCGCGCAGGGTGCCACCGATGGTGCCAAAGGCCCGACCCTGCTGCCAGAGCGCGCTGGTGAGGGGCTTCATCAGTCGTTCGATGTCGTCGGGCCGGGCGTTGGTCGTGAAGTCGATCTCGAAGTCCTCGCCTCGCTCGACACCGAGCAACGCATCTCTCACCGAGCCGCCCACGGCGTAGAGGGAGAAGCCCGCGTCCGCGAATGCGTCAGCGAGTGGACGCGCGAGATGCGCGAGTTCGCGCAGTGCGTCGTGGGCGTTGGTGAAGGAAGTCACTGCGAAAGAAGGGTAGTGGCGCCCGGCTGCGCACCCACTCGAAGGTAGCCTTAGGGAGCAATGTCCCACCGACTGACGACCTGGTGGCGGGTGCTCAGCGTCGTACTCCTCGGCCTCGCCATGGCGACGTGGCCCTCGGCCTCGGGGGCGACAACAACGACCTCCTTTTCCGTGCTGCACCAGGGGGCGGTGGCCGCACTGTCGGCCGAGGGAACGGCTCGCTTTGGCACCACGATCGCCGTCTCGCCCGCATCCTCCAGCGCCAAGATGAGCGTGGCCCTCTACCCGGTCATCACCGTACGGAGCGAACTCGCGCCGATCGTCAATGGTCAGGGTCCGCGAGTGGGGGCGATCGCCACGACGGGCAACTTCGACCTCAAGTGCCTGAAAAACGGCCAGGCTAACTTCATCGTCACCGTCTACACGGGCACGTTGCCCGCCCCACCGCGCTCGTGCGATGGGGCCACCCCGCGGCTACAACTCGCGTGCTCGTCGAATGGCTGTGGCGGGGTGTATCCGATTCGCTACACGCTGAGCGCCAACGGGACCACCATCACCAAGTGGTCCCTGCTCAGCGTGCAGTCGACTTCGGTCGACAAGCCCCTCCAGGTCACCCTGGTTGTACCCGTCACACCGCGGGCCCTGCGTCGACCTACGCACTTCATTGACGTGCTCAACACGATCGGACGGTTCACGAACTCGCCGGTGACCCTGGGTCTTAGCTACTCCGTGCTCGCCGACATCCAACTCAACGCCGCTCACGGGCCCGCCTGGGTCAGTGCGCTCGATCGCGCCATGCTGAGCCCGCTGCATCGCGTGATCGACGCGCCCTCGAGCACCATCGACTTCGCCGGGCTCGACGCGAACCACCTGGCCAGTCAGGTCGGCGAGCAGTTCACCTTAACTAGTCAACTGCTCGCGAAGATGACGAGTCACTACATGGACGATCCGGTCCTGCTGAGTGGAGCCCAGTCGCCCGCGAGTTTGGCTGCATTGGAGCGATCTGGATTCAACGAGGTGGTCCTACCCGAAGATGACCTCACCCAAGCGCCGTCGTCAACCCTCACCTGGGGTGCGCCCTTTCACGTCGCGGGTGCGGGGTCCCTGGTCGCGCTCAGCGAGGACGGTCCGCTCTCCCAGCTCACGCACGACACTGCCATCGAACCCGGTCGACGCGCGGCGATGGTGCTGGCCACCCTCGCGTTTCTGCACTTCGAGGAGCCCTTCGCCCAGAGTTCGCGCTCGGTCGTCATCAAGACTCCGGCCAACGACACGTCGGACTCCTTTCTCGACGACTTGCTCAGTGGTTTGCACGACAGTCCCTTCAGCCAGCTGGTCTCGCTCTCGCCCTCCTTTGGCGCAACTCAAGTCGGCGCCAACGGCGCGCCCGTCGATCGCGCCCTCGCAACGAGCCAGTCCTCGACATGGTCGGCCCACAACGTCTCGTCGCTGCTGTCCCTGATCGGCCAGGTCAACTCCTTCGCCCAGAGTGTCCGGTCGAGCAACATCGCCACCGTCTTGCGTGTTGCAGTTGCGTCGGCCGAATCGGGTGGCGGACCGAGTGCGCGTCAAAGCGCCATCAACACGGCCTCCCACCTACTGGATGAGCAACTCGCCCAGTTCTCGATCGACCAGAGCACCATCACGCTCGCGGGATCCGGCACCGACCTGCCCATCACGGTCCTCTCGCACCTGCACTACACGGTTGACACCGTCGTGCACTTCGTCACGGACCGCGTCTCGTTTCCCAGGGGCAATGCGGTCGACCTCGTGATGAACTCACCCACCGAGTCGATCCGTGTACCCGTGTCAGGCGCACGAGGAAGCTCGTTGACCCTCCAGGTCATTCTCACCACGCCCAACGGCCAGGTTGTCTTGGCTCGCACGGCCATCCAGGTGCGCATCGCGGGCACCTCGGTGGTGGGGTACCTCATTACCTTTGGGTCCCTCTTCGTGCTCGCGTGGTGGTGGTGGCGCACGATTCGACGCCGGCCGAAAGGTCGTCACGCTCGATGACCGTCACCTCGACTCACTCCTCGCGCGTGCTCTCGATGGCGAGCGGCACGCTCGTCTCGCGCGTGACAGGCTTTGCGCGCGTGCTGGTGCTCGCCTGGGTACTCGGCTTCTCCGCGATTGCCGACGCGTTCAACCTGTCGAACACCGTGCCCAATATGCTCTTCGACCTGGTCTTAGGCGGCATCGCGACGGCCACGTTCATTCCGGTGTTCGTCGAACGCCTAACCCTCGACGGTGAGCGTCGGGCCTGGAAGTCGATCTCGAGTGTGGTGAGCGCCGCGCTCGTCGTGCTCGCCGGCGCGTCGATCATCGCCTGGTTCATCGCCCCGTACATCATCGACGGCTTCACGTTTCTCTCACGCACGTCGAGTGTGCACGAGAGCGCGGCCGCCGTGGCGCACCAACAACTCGTGGCCGCCCAGCAGCGCGTGGTGGCGACCGACCTGCTGCGATTCTTCGTGCCTCAGATCTTCTTCTACGGCGCCATCGGGATCGCCACCGCCCTGCTCAATATCCGGCGACGCTTCGGCATCGCGACCTGGGTGCCGGTGGCGAACAACGCCGTGTGCATCGTGGTGCTCGTGTGGTTCCACCTGGTGGACCCGACCCCGGTGCTCTCGCGTCTCGCGGGGTCGAGCGATCTGCTCTGGTTGGGTCTGGGCACGACGGCCGGCGTCGCTGTCCAGTTCCTCTGTCTGGTGCCATCGATGGCGAGAGCCAACCTCTGGCGTCTCAGTTTCCGACTGAACCTGAAGGATCCCGCCGTCAAGGCGATCGGGCGACTCGGGAGCTGGACGTTGCTCGTCGTGCTCACCAACCAACTCTCCCTCTACGTCGTTCTCGCGTTTGCCTTTGGCATCGGCGGTGGTGGTCCGGTGAGCGACTACACGTACGGCTGGGCGTTCATGCAGATGCCCTACGCCGTGGTGGTGGTCTCGGTCCTCGGTGCTCTCACACCCCAACTGGCGGGATTCGCCACCGAGCGCGACTTCGCCGGACTCACCGAACGACTGCGCTTCGCGCTGCGACAGTCCCTTGTCATCATCGTTCCCTGCACGCTCGTGATCATCGTGCTCGCCCAACCGCTGGTGGCCATCTTGCTCAAGCACGTCAACGCGACTCACTCGTGGTCGGTGGGCACGGTGCTCGCGGTGCTCACCGCAGGTTTGCCGGGGTTCACGATCTTCCAGCTGTGCGTGCGCGGGCTGCAGTCCATGCAGCGAGCCCGCGACGTCTTTCTTCTTTACGTCCTCAACAACGGCCTCACCATCATCTTGTGCGTCGTGCTCGGACGTCACTCCGAGGTCGGCCTCATGGCCGCGATCTCGATCGGCTACGCGGCCGCCGCGGTGGCGGCCCTGGCGGTCCTCGCCTACTACCAGGTCAACATCACCACCGGCGTGTGGAGTGTGCACGTGCGGCGCAGCCTGATCGCCTCGCTGGCGGCGACCCTGGTCATCGCCGTCGTCTACGACGCGCCGACCTGGACCACGGGCCTCTTACTCGTCGCGCGATTCTCGCTGGCGGTGATCGCGGGCGCGCTCGCGTACCTCGCCACGGTCGTGGTCTTGCGGCGTCGGGTTCGACAGGCTCAGGTAAAAGGTGCAAGGCTTGAACGGTTCTAAGGGGGAACCGAGTGGCCCGTATCCGAGTCGTCACTGATAGCGCGAGCGATCTGCCAGCCGACGTCGTGGCGCGCCTCGACATCGACGTCGTGCCGCTCACGATTCGCTTCGATCAGGACGAGTTCAGCGACCTCTCCCCCGCGGAGTTCTGGGCCAAGTGCAAGGTCTCCAAGTCGTTGCCCGAGACCTCAGCCCCTTCTCCTGGCGCGTTCCAGGCCGCGTACGAACGAGCCCGCGACGCGGGCTACGACGGGGTCATCGTGCTCACCCTCTCGTCACTTCTGTCGGCGACCCACCAAAGCGCCACCCTGGGTGCCGAGGCGTTGGGCTCTGACTTTCCCGTGCGCGTCGTCGACACGTTCAATGTCTCGATGGGCCAGGGCCTGATCGTGATTGACGTCGCCGAGGCGGCGACAGAAGGCGCGGACCTCGACGCCCTCGTCGCTCGAAGTAACGAGGCCATGAGCAAGATCGGGGTCGTCGCCACACTCGATACGCTCGAACACCTGATCAAAGGCGGTCGAATCGGGGGCGCCAAAGCGTTCGTGGGTCAGGTGCTCGCCATCAAGCCGATGATCGACGTGAAGGCTGGTGTCGTCGCCGAAGCGGGGCGACAGCGCACCCGCGCCAAAGCTCTCGTCGCGGTGGCCAAAGTCGCTCGCAGCCACGCGCCGCTGCGGCGCCTCGCCCTCATTCAAGGCGCATCGAGTGACGCCGACGTCGCCACCCTTTCCTCGCTCGTGAGCGACATCCCTACACAGTTTCCGCTCATCGTGGCCGACATCGGTCCGGTCGTGGGCACCCACGCGGGTCCGGGCATCATCGGGCTCACCTGGATCGAAGAGTAATCACTGTCCTCCGGTAGTCTGAGCAACGTGACTGAGAGCACCGCGCCCGATCCGGATCTTGTTGATCGACTCCTCGCCGGTGTCGATCACCTGCTCGACCTCGTGCACGACAAGGTGTTGCGCCCTGTCATCCTCGCCGGTCGGGCCATCGCCTTTGGTTTGATCATCGCCCTGGCGGCGTTGGTGTTCGTGGTCGTACTCCTCATTGGCCTCGTGCGCCTGCTCAACGTCTACGCGTTCTCCGGCCACGAGTGGATCACCTACGTGGCCATCGGGGCGCTGTCGATCATCGCGGGTTGGGTCATCTGGCGTAAGCGCAGGCCGCTCACACTGAGGAAGTAATGGCCGAACACACCAGGGTTTTGATCGTGGGCTCGGGTCCGGCTGGCCTCACTGCGGCGATCTATGCCGCGCGCGCCATGCTCAACCCCATCGTGATTGAAGGCGAACCCTCCTCCACCACTGATCAGCCGGGCGGCCAGCTGATGCTCACCACCGACATCGAGAACTTCCCGGGGTTTCCCGAAGCGCTGAGCGGACCCGAGTTGATGATGCGCATGCGCGAGCAGGCCGAGCGATTCGGTGCGGACTTGCGCGTCGAGAAGGTTCACAAACTCGACACCACGCAGCGCCCCTTCCGCGCGTGGCTCGGGGGTGACACCGAACCGAGCATCACCGCTGACGCCGTGATCCTGGCGACCGGGGCGCGCTCACTGATGTTGAACGTGCCGGGCGAAGAACGACTGATGAGTCACGGCCTGTCGACCTGTGCGACCTGTGACGGCTTCTTCTTTCGCGACCAGGACATCGTCGTGGTGGGCGGCGGGGACTCGGCCCTGGAAGAAGCGCTCTTTCTCACCCGGTTCGCCAAGACCGTCACCGTCATCCACCGTCGCGACAGTCTGCGGGCCTCCAAGATCATGCAGGAGCGGGCCTTCGCGCACGAGAAGATCCGTTTTGAGTGGAACACCCAGGTGACCGAGATCATCGGTGAGGACAAGGTCATGGGCGTAAGGGTGCGCGACACGCTCACCGACGAGGAACGCGTGTTGCTCGTGACCGGGGTCTTCGTGTCGATCGGACACATTCCCAACACCACGCTCGTCACCGGCCAGGTCGACTTAGAGGACAACGGCTACGTGCGAACGTCCCGAGGCTCATTTACCAACATCGACGGCCTGTTTGCCGCGGGCGACGTCCAGGACGATATCTATCGCCAGGCCGTGACCTCGGCGGGATCCGGGTGCATTGCCGCCATCGACGCAGAGCGCTGGTTGGAGGCGCAGGGAATTTAAGCCTGGTCGCTACAGTGGTTGTCCAACACGAGAACACCCCACTCGAAAGGTTTGGCATGAGCGAGAACATCACGACCCTGACGGACGCGACCTTTGACGAAGTCATCGGTGCCGCGGACAAGCCGATACTCGTGGACTTCTGGGCCGACTGGTGCGGTCCCTGCAAGATGATCGCCCCGATCCTCGAAGAGTTCGCCACCGAGCAGTCCGACAAGTTTGCGATCGCGAAGTTGGATGTCGACGCCAACGTCGCCACCGCCACGAAGTTCTCCGTGATGAGCATCCCCACGCTCTTGCTGTTCAAGAACGGTGAGGTTGCCGCACGCCTGGTGGGGGCCAAGCCCAAGGGCGCGCTACTCCAGGAAATCACCTCGAACCTGTAGGTTCACCTGAGTTTCCAGTCCCTTCGCAGCGGCGACGCCGGTCCGCGAGTTCGCGAACTCAAAGAGCGCCTGGGCGCGATCTCGCTGATACCGACCAACGACGGCGACGTCTTTGACGACGAGACGACAGCTCTGGTGGAGTCCTTCCAGCGCTCGCGCGGGCTCCCCCTCACCGGCGTCGTCGACGAACTGACGTACGAACGCCTGGGCGAAGCCAGTTGGCAGTTGGGCCAACGGCTGCTGTATCTGACGCGTCCGATGTTGCGTGGCGACGACGTGGCTGAGCTTCAAGTACTCCTCGCCCAACTCGGATTCAATCCCGGACGCATTGACGGCATCTTCGCTACGCACACCCAGGCCGCACTCCTGGAGTTCCAACGCAACTGCGCGTTGGACGAGAGTGCCACCCTCACCAAGGAGACTCTCTTGACCCTGCGGCGAGTGCGCGCGACCAACTCGGTCAAGAGTCTCGTTACCGACGCGCGCGACCTCGCCGGCATCGACCCCTTAATGAACGGCTCGGTGCTGCTCTGCGGCCAGGGTCCCCTCGTCGAGGAACTCGCCCGACACTTCGAGGGCACCGAGTCCATTCTCGTGTCGATCGGGACTTCACAGGAAGCGGCCGCCCTCTTCGCTAACACCCACGACGTGGCCCTGGTCCTCTCGTTTCAAACCCTCAACCAGGTCGACGGCATTCACCTGCACTACTGGGCGAGCTACCGCAGCCACTCGCGTCGCGGCGAAGTCCTCGCGAGTTCCCTGGCGGCGGACTTCGCCCGTCAAAGCGGTGTGCCTCGCGTCGAAGTGACCGGCATGGCGCTACCCATCCTGCGCGAAACCAAGATGACGACGGTGCACATTGAGCACGGGGAACTCTCTGAACAGGTATTTCACGAGTCCATCACCGCATTTGAGGGTGTTGCGGACCAGGTTATCCACAGTTCGCGCGATCGTTAGGCGACCAAAACCACGTGTTTGAACCGCAAAATGCCAGGAAAATCCAGGAAATCAGAGTAACCCACAACTTCATCCACAACTTGGGGAAAACTTCAACGTGAGGGTTAGGTTGAGGGTTGAAGGTCACTTCGCCTTTGCGATCGCGCTGTAGAGCCGTTCGAGGTCGTCAAGGTCCGCAAAGTCAATGATTATACGGCCATTGCGCCCTTTGAGGTCGACGTGCACGCGGGTATTCAGGTAGCTTTCGAGCAACTCTTCGAGTTCCGCGACACTGGCATCGGGAACGGGTCGTAGGCGCGGCGCGCCACTTTCCGCGGTGCGCGTGACGGCCTCCGCCGTCGGCAGCGGTCGGGGTTCAAGGAAGGCCTTGACGGCCTCCTCCGTCGCGCGCACCGAGAGTTCATTCTTAATCACCTTCGCCACCAGGGTTGCTTGTGCGCTGGGGTCACTCACGCCTAACAGTGCGCGCGCGTGGCCGGCCGTGATCTGCGAACTCGCGAGTGCGCTCTGGGCGACCTCGCCCAACTGGAGGAGTCGTAACGTGTTTGTAACATATGCTCGGCTCTTGCCCACTCTCTGTGCCACCTGATCGTGAGTGAGATCGAACTCATCTACGAGTTGCTGGTACGCAGCGGCCTCTTCCAGGGCGTGAAGGTCGACGCGATGCAGATTTTCCACCACGGCTTGTTCGAGTGAGAGACGATCGTTGACATCGTCTTGCAGCAGGACGGGAACCAGCTCAAGCTCGGCAATGCTCGCCGCACGCCAACGGCGCTCGCCCGCGATGAGTTCGAACTTGTCGGGTTCACCGTCGACCGGGCGAACGATGATGGGTTGGAGAACGCCGAGTTCAGCAATCGAAGCTGCCAGAGTCTTGAGACTGTCGCTGTTGAAGGTCTTTCGAGGCTGAAATTGGTTGGGTCGAATGGAGTCAATCGCCACCATTCGTAGCGGACTTGAGGAGACCACTTCCTCCGGTGTGTCGGTGGGCGTGGTGGCCCCGTCAGGAATGAGAGCTCCTAGCCCTTTCCCTAATCCTGGTCGTCTAGGCATTCGCAATCTCCTCTGCTAAGGCGCGATAAGCAATGGCGCCTTTGGATATCGGGTCGAAGACAGTGATCGGTTGACCGAAGGACGGTGCTTCGGCCAGTCGGACTGTACGAGGAATCACGGTCTCGCATAGCTCCTCGGCGAAGTGCTTCTTGACTTCCTTCGCGACGTCACCCGACAGGGTGTTGCGCGAGTCGTACATTGTCAACACCACTTTGGTGATCTTCAAGTCAGGGTTGAGGTTTCGCTGGACTAGATCGACGATCCGCTGAAGTTGCGTAAGCCCCTCAAGTGCGTAGAACTCTGCCTGCACCGGAACCATGATCTCGGTTGCGGCTGCGAACGCATTGATAGTGATCAAACCCAACGATGGGGGACAGTCGATGAAGATGAAATCAAAGTCGTCCATCACCGACGCGATGGCCTTCTTAAGCCTCAATTCCCGGGAAATCACGGAGGTGAGCTCTTGTTCGACTCCGGCGAGATCAAGCGTGGCGGGTGCGACGAAGAGGTTGTTGTAGCCGGTGGGCTCCACAATGTCCACCATGGGAACATCATTCAATAGGACGTCGTAGACGGAGCGCTCAAATTGGCGACCATCTACTCCAAGACCCGTAGTGGCGTTGCCCTGGGGGTCGAGATCCACGATGAGGACTCGTTTTCCCTGCTCTGCCAGTGCCGCACCTAGCGAAATCGTTGTGGTGGTTTTGCCGACCCCACCCTTTTGATTGGCTACGGCAAAAATCCTCACTGTGCTGGCGTCTGCCATGAGCCTCTTATCTTCCCGACCGTAGTAGTCGCCCGACACTGCGTCGATGAACTCCCTCCATTCAACTCACTTTTTGAAGCGTCGTCAAGTACCAATGTTTCACGTGAAACATGGCGGAGGCTTGTTCGCCAGAATGTTTCACGCAGAAAGCTCGAGTTCAAAAAGCCTCAACCATTGGGGTTTTGCGGTGACTGGGTTCAGATATTGGGATTACTCGGCCGGTTGGTTTCACGTGAAACATCCCGTCTGGTGATACGAAATTGACAACTATCGGGGTTCCCGCATGGGGCTCCACCAAGATGGGAACGCCCGGAGCGTCACCTGAACCACCGCTTCGATGCGTCGGATAACAGCCTACAATTCCGATTTATGTTTCACGTGAAACACGTCAGGCTGCTGCGGCGGGCCTAGCAAGCCCCCAACCTGACGTCTTCACCATGTTTCACGTGAAACGTTCAGAATAGTGGCTTTTTCTTCGGAACCCCCGATTCGCGGGGAAATCGAGGTGCTGTCGCGCTCTCCTTTGCCAATACCCGAAAGGCGGCGCCCTGTCGCGTCCGACCCAGATCCCTTAGGCCCAACTGACCCAGGCCAGAAGGATTCCAGCGTCCCGATTCGGAGTCGTCCGGGGGTTCAGAAACAACCAAGACTCCCCCAATCCGGAGGAATCGTACTGCGCATTCTGCGGTCACCGCCGGCGGTCCAAAGGAACGAGCAGTCACCAGGTCAAAGGCCTCGTCAAACTCAGGCCAACGAGCGGCCTCTTCGGCTCGAGCCGTTACCGCCGTTGCATCCGGAGTGTCCGGCCGTTCCAGTACCTCCGCCAGGAAATTGCTGCGCTTGGTCATCGAATCCAAGAACACCGCAGTACACCGCCAGCGATCCAGTAGGACGAGGCCCGGAAGGCCCCCACCGCTGCCCAAATCAAGAAAGGATGCCGGGGGAGCGGTTCGAATCGCCTCCCAACAGAGCGCGAATCCTTCGGCATGCAGGATCTGGGGCTCCAGCGGCTGAGGACCTAAAAAACCCCGCGCTCTCGATTCCTCGAGAGCGCGGGGCAACCAATCAGTAGGCACGAGGCCATTATGCAGGAGAAACCACCACGAATCGTCGAGGATCTTCACCTTCTGAACGCGTAGCCACCCGATCATTGTCGGATAGGGCGTCATGCACGGCCTTGCGATCTGCCGCCGACATCGGCTCTAGAGCTCGCTCTTCGCCTGTCTCTAGGACTTCAGTTGCCACCTGCTGTGCGAAGCGACCAAGGGCGGCGACCCGGCGCTCACGATACTGGGCGACGTCGACCAGGATTCGATCCGTCCGGCTGGGGCTCTTAGACTGGACAACTGTTCGCGTCACCTCTTGGAGCGCTTGGAGCGTCGTGCCACGAGGTCCCACGAGAATGCCCAACTCCGATGGTGGGTTGGCATTCACCGACAGCTCGACGGTCTCCTCGTCTAACTCTTTAACTGAAACTTCAGCTTTAACGTCCATTGACGACAAGAGTCCTTCGAGGAACTCCTTCGCGATGGCTCCTTGCTCGGCAAGCGATATGCCTTCTGCCATACGTTCCTCCTTCACGGAACTCTTTTCAACTTTTGTCGACTTCGTCGCGGGCGGAGTGGACCGAGGTCCTCCCTTGGCGATCTCGCGTCTTGGTGCTCCCGGCTTCTTTTCGCTGCGCACCCGATCCTCACGCCCACCGCTTGGGCGGGGCCGCTCGCCCGAACGACGAGAGCGCTTGGGACGTGGACCACTCGGGCGGACCCGGGCGCGTACACGAGCTTCTCCTCTAACTCGACCGAGAAAGCCCACCTTGGGCTCCTCGATCACTTCAACTTCCGCGTCGTCTCGGTGAACTCCCAGATGTGCAAGTGCACGATCCGTGGCCTCGTCGACGGTCTTGCCAGTAGTTTCTACCCACTCCATGGGTTAACGCGCCTTTCTTTTCCGCTTGGCCCGCGATCGTGGTTGCACCGGTTTCGGTGCGGGTTTCGATGCTGGGCGGTTTCTCGATGCTGGGCGGTTTCCGTTCGATCTCGGTGCGGGCTTTTTGGGTTCCGCGACAATCGAACTTTCGGCCGGGATCTCCTTTGCGCCCGGGATCTCGCGTTCGACCTCTTTGACTTTCTCGCGGCTCGCGGCCAGGCCATTTTTCGTCGGGTCCGAGACGCCCGCGCGGAACATGATGTCCTGAGTAATTATACGAATTCCTGTACTAATAATCATATAGATCACGACGGCCGCGGGAATCGCAATGTAGAAGAACACGAAAATAATCGGTAGAACACGCTGCATCATGAGCTGCTGGCTGGGCATGGCTTGGCCGGATTTGCGACTTCGATTGTTAATCTGAGCCATTTGGAAGTACTGCAACCCCACGGCCAGCGCGACAAAGGCGAAGAAGGGCAGGGCGGCGGCGAAGGAGCCATGGGCCGAGATCGGAAAGACCCTCAAGCTCAAGTCCATGCCCCACACCTTCACCTGGCCGCCCGTAGCGATCAGGTGTTGGTACATGGTGGTGTTGTGAGGTAGATAGCGAGGTTGAGAGACCAGCACGCCAGCCTTATTCTTCACCTCATACGACATTCCCTTGATGACGTTATACAAAATGAATAGAAAAGGCGCCTGAAGCAGCATCGGTAGACAGCCGCCCAACGGGTTGACACCCTCTTCGCGGTACAGCTTCATCATTTCCTCGTTGAGGAGCTGGCGGTTTTCCGGACCCTTGTACTTCTGCTGGAGCTTCTTAAGTTCAGGTTGAAGCTTCTGCATCGCCACCATCGACCTCGTGCTCTTCACCGTGAGCGGGGTCAGCACCGCCATGATGACGATCGTCAGCATCACGATCGCGAAGAGATAGTTCGGCACCAGCGAGTAGAACGCTGCCATCAACCACGCAATGGCGTGGAATATCGGCTGAAAGATAGTCCCGAAGAACTTGGTGACTGAGTGCATTAGTGGGAACTCCTGGTCCGAGGTTCGGGAACGAGGTCAATGCCGTGCGGCCCCAGGGGTCGACACTTCGCGAGACGCCGCAGGGCCAGTGCGCTACCGCGCAGGGCTCCGTGAGTTTGTACCGCTTCAAGGGCGTACTGGGAACATGAGGGGTAGAAGCGGCAGGGGGCAACACGCCCCGAGGTGACTCGCTGATACAAGTGAATCGCAGCGAGCACGGTTCGGGTGGGACCCGAGTTAGGCGCCGTTCGCTCGCTCAACGGCTTTGCTGAGGTGGAGTAGGAGTTGTGCATAAGAAAGGTTCCCTGTCTGGATTCCGCACTTGACCAGGTATAAACCTGGTTGGGGCGGAGGCCTCAGGTCGTCCATGGCCATTCGGAGTCGGCGTCTGGTTCTATTTCGAACCACCGCGTTTCCCACCTTCCGGCTGATCGCATAAGCCACGTCGACACCCATTTCACCCGGTGTCGCCACGAAACTGATTCGTAGTGGCCCGCTCTGCCCGCGACCCGCAGCCGCAGAAAGGAGCGCAAACTGCCGGCGGGTTCGGACCCGGCCGGGCATGGCGACTAGACCGTCAGCTTGCTACGACCCTTGGCGCGACGGGACCGCAGAACCGCGCGACCGGCGCGGGTGCGCATCCGGGCGCGAAAACCGTGGGTCTTGGCCCGCTTTCGCCTATTTGGCTGATACGTACGCTTCACGAAAACCTCTTCTCAAAATATGCTCTGCGCTTCGCGGTACCCCCTGGGGGTCGCTGGCACGCCAGGCCCGCAATCTTACCCGACCCGCCACACGGCCCCGGCGGGGAAGCCGGATTCGGTGTAACGTGACTCTCCCCACCGCTGAAACGGCTGTGGATAGTCTCACAAGAGGTCTGTGGAGGAAGATTGTGCAGAGTGGCGAAGAAATATGGTCGGCCCTTCGAGACTCCTTACGTGGTAACGCTTCTGAGGCAGTGTGGGCGGCCGGACTCAACACTCTTCACCTTGTGGATTACCACGATAACGAGCTTGTCATCGGCGCACCCAATCAGATTCAACTTTTACGCGTCCAGCAGCGCTACTTGCCCTTCATTACCGAACAGGCTGAACGACTCGTCGGCGGTCCCGTGCAGGTTTCGATAACGGTGAGTGACGTAACGGGGGCACCAGCGATGGACGATGTGCACGAATCCATCGAAGCCGCAGCCCCGGTCCTGTCGTATGCACCGAGTGTGGACCAACCAACCCGTCTGGATCCGAGGATGACCTTCGACTCGTTCGTGCCGGGTTCATCTAACCGCCTGGCCTTCGCCGCGGCCGTCTCGGTCGCCGAAAACCCTGGTCGGGCCTATAACCCACTAATGATCTACGGAAACTCGGGGCTCGGAAAGACCCACCTCCTGCACGCCATCGGCAATTTCGTCCAGGAGAACTACCCAGGACGCAAAGTCCTCTATGTGTCAACCGAAACGTTCTTGAACGACTTCATCCGTGCCATTCAAACGCGGACTCAACTCGCGCTCCACGAGCGCTACCGCGAGAACGATGTGCTGTTGATCGACGACATACAGTTCATGGAAACGCGCGGTGAGACATTCCACGAAGAGATCTTTCACACGTACAACGCGCTCCATGGCGAGGGTAAGCAGATCGTACTCACGTCGGACCGCTCGCCGCGGGACCTCGCAGGACTACAAGATCGTTTTCGCAGCCGTTTGCTCCAGGGGCTCGTCACTGAAATTGACCAACCCGACCTTGAGACACGAATCGCAATTCTGCGCTCCAAGTCCGAACGCGAAGGGATCTCGCTGCCCGACGATGTCGCCGAGTGGATCGCACAGAGAGTACGAGACAACATTCGTGAACTCGAGGGCTCGATCACCATGCTGCGAGCCTTCGCGAATCTCCGACAAGAGCCCATCAGCCTGGAGCTCGCTAAAGCTCACCTCACTAACCTTGGCGCGGAGCAGGTCGTGCTCAAACCGGAAACTGTCTTATCGGTTGTGGCCGACTTCTATGGTCTCTCGGTCGAGGAGGTGAGGGGCGCCAAGCGCCTCCGACCACTGGTTCACGCCCGGCACGTCGCTATGTATCTCATTCGCGACATGCTGAACAATTATTCGTACCCCATGATTGCTCGCATCTTCGACGGCCGAAACCACACCACGGTGATCAGTGGGGTGGAAAAGATCCGTGAGCAACTCACGTCCGATCCCGAAATGTTGTCCCAAATCAATCAGCTCAAGCGCCGGCTTCAAGGAGAGAATTAGCGACAATAGATCTGTGGGCAACTTCTGGTCAGAGTTGTTGACGACACATTGGTAAGAACTCGGTATTCCACATCACCTCAGAGTTGAGCCCTGAGGGTTGAGAGAGTTATCGACAGTCTTGTGGGTTGAGCGACTTCCTTGAATTAACTCACTATCAGGGTTCTTATACCAACGAACACATTTCCACAGACCTACTACTACAAGACTCTCTTACATTAAAAAGACACACGTAACCTCAGAAGCAACGAAAGGTAGTTCTATGAAGTTCAGAGCAGAGCGCGACATCCTTGTCGAAGCGCTCACTGCCGCGAGCCGTGTCGCCGCCACACGTCTCATCGGCGCAGCGTCCGGTGTCCTCCTCACCCTCCAAGGCAACGAGCTGGTTGTTACCGGTACGGACCTCGACATCACCGCGCGAACAACCGTCGATGTGATCGGTATTGAGGATGGTTCGACAGTCGTGCCGGCGCGTTTAGTTGTTGATGCGGTGCGCTCTCTGGAGCCAGGCGCTGTCACGGTCTCGAGTGGTGTCGACAATGTTGAGATTTCGCTCGGTCGCGCGAAATTCTCACTGCGTACGTTTCCGGTCAGTGACTATCCAAAACTTCCGCCGATTGCGGGTGCCGTGACGTCGATTGCAGCCCTCGATCTCATCCAGGGGCTGAATCAGGTGGTGCGAGCCGCGGCGAGCGACGATGCACGACCTCTGCTCACCGGCGTGTTATTCACGAGCGACAACGGAACCTTGCGACTCTTTGCCACCGATTCGTATCGCCTTGCCGTGCGCGACGTACCTGGTGTGAAGGGAATTAGCGACACCGAAGACCTCCTGGTGCCGGCCCGAGCGCTCCAAGAGCTACAGCGCGCCGCGTCGTCACTCTCGGCCGACGCGGAGATTGGAGTTACCAAGAGTGACGCGGAGATCTGTTTCATCGTCGGCAACACGTCGATTGCGTCACGACTGATCGATGGTAACTACCCGTCAGTCCTCCAGCTAATCCCAGCAAGTTTCCCAAATCACCTTCGTATTGCTAAAGACACCCTGCTCACATCACTCAAGCGAGCGAAGCTTCTAGCAAAAGACTCAACCTCCTCGGTGCGTCTCACCATGAAGGACCGAAACCTTGAAGTGCGTACGCAAAGTCACGACGCGGGCGATGTGGAAGACAATGTTGACGCTGACTACAACGGCGATGAGATCACCATTGCCTTTAACCCCGGATTTCTCATCGACGGTGTTGAAGCAGTCACGGGTGACGAGGTGGTTCTTGAGATGTCCGACTCTGTGCGCGCGGCCATGGTTCATGGTGTAGAAGATGAGCGATTCCGATATCTATTGATGCCCGTGCGCGTCCAGTAGATCGAGTGCATCGTGGGGCTCCACGAACTCACGGTTCGAAACTTTCGCCTGTTCCACGAGTTCTCTTTCACACCCGATCCGGAAGCGACCACAGTTTTACTTTCTCCCAACGGAACAGGGAAAACATCAGTCCTCGAAGCGGTCTATGCCCTCGCGACAGCGTCGTCCTTTCGAACGAGTGTGGCGAGTGACATGATTCGTAACGGGGAGTCACTGGCCGAGGTCCACGGCGTCGTGGTGACGAGCGAGCGGCGCGTCCAGGTGGACTTGACGCTCGCCCGGGGCGTGCGTAACACGACCAAGCGGATGCTGGTGAATGGACAACGCCCGACTTCGCGCGCGGAACTCTCTGCGGCACTCCCGCTCACCGTCTTTACTCCCGAAGGTGTGGATGTAGTGCGCGGCGGACCCGAGCACCGGCGCGCATTCCTCACCACCCTCCTCACCGACGTCGAACCCCGCGACGCCGAGATGATGGAGCGATTTACCCGAGTGCTGACGCAACGCAACGCGCTCCTTCGATCCCTTGAGGGATCACGACCCTCGAGCGCCCAGCAAGGGGAGCTCGACCAGTGGTCCCGCGACTTCGGGATAATCAGTGAGGTGGTCGTAGCACGGCGAGAGAAACTTCTCGGCGACCTCGAACCACTGGTGGCGGAGTTCTATCACCAGCTGGCTCAAACGAACAACGTCGTCGCGGTTCGTTACGAACGCTCATGGCAAGGGGAGTTGGGCGCAGCCTTGGAGGTCGCGAGCGACGACGATCGCTTCCGCGGTTACACCACAGTGGGACCTCACCGTGATGACATTCAACTTTTACTCGAAGGTCGAGACGCGAGACGCCAGGCTTCCCAGGGCGAACAGCGATCCGTCGCACTCGCACTTCGCCTCGCCGGCCACGAATTGATCGGCCGAGAGCGCTCCGTGGAGCCGTTACTCCTATTGGATGACGTTTTTAGCGAACTGGATCCCGTGCGTAGCTCCCGGCTCCTGACCCTTCTTCCCCAGGGTCAAACCCTGGTGACCACGGCGTCGCCCCTGCCCGAGGCGATGAGTCCGGCCGCGGTCATCGACCTCACCGGAACATACTGATGTCTCGTGACGAGCCACCGTCGCCGCTGGGGGAGCTTCTGAACGCGCTGGCGGGACGTCTGCGCCGTGTCGATCTGCGAGTCATCGACGAGGCTCGAAGGATTTGGCCGACCGTGGTAGATCCGGTTTTCGCCGAGCACTGCCGAGTCGAACTGATCAAAGATCGCGTCTTGATTGTGAGTGTTCCATCGGGTGCTTTTGCGGAGCAGATTCGCCTTCGCGAGACGACAATTTTGGACGGATTTTGCTCCCTGGGAGAGAGAGCGCCGACCTCACTCAAGACTGTTCTCAAGTAGCGCGAAAACCCAAGAAAAATAAGCGCTTTCGCGCTCCGATTGCGTTCGAAAGTGACACGCCGTCGGGTAGGATAAAAGGGTTAAATCGCTGATCACGGCGCCGCCTCTGGCGCCCCCAAAATTGATGTGAAAGGACTCCTGCGTGGCCGAAAAGACCAAAGGGTCGCCTAGTTATAGCGCTAGGGATATCACCGTTCTAGAAGGCCTGGAACCAGTCAGAGTTCGCCCGGGTATGTACATCGGATCAACCGGTCCGGCGGGGCTTCACCACCTGATCTGGGAAGTTGTTGACAACTCCGTGGACGAGGCGATGGCCGGGTACTGCACCCATATCGACGTCACACTCACCAAAGACGGGAGTTGTCGTGTCGTGGACGACGGACGAGGCATTCCCGTCGACGAGCACCCCCGGTACAAGGGAAAGTCGGCTGCCGAAGTTGCCCTGACCGTGCTGCACGCGGGCGGCAAGTTTGGCGGAGCCGGTTACAAGATCTCCGGTGGGCTGCATGGCGTGGGTGTGTCGGTGGTGAACGCCCTGTCGACCGAGTTGCACCTCGAAGTGGACCACGACAACCACCACTACGAGATGACATTCCGCGACGGCGGCAAGCCGCAAGGCAAACTCATTGTGACCGGACCGGCGCCGCGCGGTCGTACCGGCACGACCATCACGTTCAAGCCCGATCCCACGATCTTCGAAGAGGTCGAGTTCCGAGCTCAGACCGTCACCGAACGACTGCAGATCTACGCGTTCTTGAACAAGGGCCTGGAGATTCGCTTCACCGACGAGCGCCCGGGCAGCGAGGCCAAAGAGACGTTCAAGTACAACGGCGGCATCGTCGACTACGTACGACACCTCAACAACTCCAAGGAGTCCCTCTTTCGCAAGGTCGGATACCTCGAGCAGACCGAAGAGGACCAGGAACTCGAACTCGCCTTTCAGTGGAACACCGGGTATTACGAGGGCATCTACTCATTCGCGAATGGCATCTCGACCGTGGAGGGAGGGATGCACGAAGAAGGTTTCCGCAAGGCCATCACCAACGTGGTCAACCGCTACGCCCGCAAGCGCAACCTGCTCAAGGAAAAAGACGAAAACCTCAAGGGTGAAGACATCCGCGAGGGCCTGACCGCCATTGTCTCGGTGCGACTGCACAGTCCCCAGTTCGAAGGTCAGACGAAGGGCAAGTTGGGCAACGTGTCGATCCGGTCCATGGTCGAGCGTGCGACGAATGAGAAGTTGGCGGACTGGCTCGAAGAGAACCCCCGCGAAGGCGGCCAGATTGTCGCCAAGGCGATCTCCGCGTCCCGGGCGCGCATGGCTGCCCAGGGGGCGCGCGATCTCACGCGTCGAAAGAACGCGCTCGATGGCGCGGGACTACCGGGCAAACTCGTCGACTGTTCGTCCAACGAGCCCCGGGAGTGCGAACTCTTCATCGTGGAGGGTAACTCCGCGGGGGGCTCCGCCAAAGATGCCCGCGATCCTCGCGTGCAGGCGATCCTGCCGATTCGCGGCAAGATCCTCAACGTCGAGAAGGCGCGCACCGACAAGATCTTGAAGAACACCGAGATCCAAGCCCTGGTCTCGGCGATCGGCGCGGGCGTCGAGGCCGAGTTCGACCTCTCCAAGATCCGCTATCACAAGATCATCCTGCTGGCCGACGCCGACGTGGATGGCAGTCACATCCGCACACTGCTGCTCACCTTCTTCTTCCGCCAGATGACCGAGCTCGTGAATAACGGACACGTGTACGTGGCCCAACCGCCTCTGTACTCCACGCTGGTGGGCAAGGAGAAGGTGTACCTGCACGACGACACCGATAAGAACAAGTTCTTGGTGGAACACCCCGATCACAAGAACGAGTTCCAGCGCCTGAAGGGTCTGGGCGAGATGGACTTCGACGAATTGCGCGAGACCACCATGGACTCGACCAAGCGCGCCCTGTTGCAGATCACGGTCGAGCAGGCCGCCCTCGCCGATGAGGTCTGCTCGATTCTCATGGGCGACGACGTGCCCCAGCGACGCCACTTCATTCAGACGAACGCCAAAGACGTTCGCTTCCTCGACATCTAGAGAGGGTCAATGCCACGTTCTACTAAGGGCTCTGGATCAGGAACAACGCCGCCAAGCGATGAGGTGGTGCTCGGCTACATCGAGCCCATCGAGATCAACCTCGAGATGGAGCGCTCATTCCTCGAGTACTCGATGTCGGTCATCGTGCAGCGCGCGCTGCCCGACGTGCGCGATGGCCTGAAGCCCGTGCATCGCCGCGTCCTCTACTCGATGTTCGACCAGGGCCTGCGACCTGATCGACCCTTCGCCAAGTGCGCCAAGGTCGTGGGCGACGTCATGGGGACCTATCACCCTCACGGCGACACCGCGATCTACGACGCCATGGTGCGTATGGTGGTCGACTTCTCGATGCGCCACCCACTCATCAGCGGACACGGCAACTTCGGGGGCACCGGTCCCGACGAAGGTGCGGCCGCCATGCGTTACACCGAGTGTCGTCTCGCCCCGCTCGCCCTCGAGATGCTCGACTCCATCGACGAAGAGACCGTCGACTTTTACGCGAACTACGACAACTCGACCCAACAGCCCTCCGTGCTGCCCTCGCGTTTTCCGAACCTGTTGGTGAACGGCTCCCAGGGCATCGCCGTAGGTATGGCGACCAAGATTCCTCCGCACAACCTCGGTGAGGTGATCGACGCGACGTTGCACCTCATCGCCAATCCCGACGCCACCTCCGACGACTTGATGAGGTTCGTCAAGGGTCCGGACTTTCCCACCAAGGCCCAGATCCTGGGCCGCCAGGGGATCCTCGACGCGTATCGCACGGGCCGCGGTTCGATCAAACTGCGCGCGGTCGCCGAGATCGAAGAGAGCGCTCGCGACACCCGCATCGTGGTCACCGAGTTCCCCTACGAGGTATCGGTCGAGTCGATCGAAGAAAAGATCTACGACCTCGTGAAGAACGGCGAACTCGAGGGCATCGCCGCCGTCCAGAACGACTCGGCCGGTCGCCAAGCCCGCCTCGTCATTCGCCTCAAGCGAGATGCGAACGCGAACGTGATCTTGAACAAGCTCTACAAGAACACGTCATTGCAGACGACGTTCGCGGTCAACATGCTCGCGCTGGTTGACGAGGTGCCACGCACCCTCAATCTCGCCCAGGCCCTCACCCACTACGTGGCTCACCAGATCGACGTCGTCACGAGGCGTACGCAGTTTCGCCTGCGCAAAGCCGAAGCGCGAGCGCACATCGTCGAAGGACTCTTACGAGCTATCGACATGCTGGACCAAGTCATCGCGGCGATCCGCGGGTCGGACGACCGCGCGGCGGCGCGGGCCGCCCTCATGGGGAGCCCCTTTGACTTCACCGAAGAGCAGGCCAATCACATCTTGGACATGACGTTGGGACGCCTCACGCGCCTGGGTCGCTCCGAATTGGAAGACGAGATGGCCAAGCTGCGCGAGACGATCGCCGAGCTGCAGTCGATCCTGGCGAGTGACACGAAGCTGCGTGGCGTCATCAGCGACGAGCTGACCGTCGTGCGCGACAAGTACGCCGACGCCCGCCTCACCCAGATTGTCAATGACCCGGGCGAACTGGGCGTTGAGGATCTGATCGATGACGAGGAGATCGTTCTCACGGTGACCCGAGCGGGCTACGTCAAGTCCGTTGCGGCCGACGCCTTTCGCACCCAAGGCCGCGGTGGACGCGGCGTGCAGGGTGCGAAGTTGCGCGACGAAGACTTCGTCGATCAGATCATCCATACCAACACTCACGCGTACCTTCTGATGTTTTCGAACCGCGGACGGGTGTTTCGCTTGCGTGGTCACGAGATACCGATGAAGGACCGCACCGCCAAGGGCACCGCGATCGTCAACTTGTTGAACCTGCAGCCCAATGAGTCGATTCAAGCCATCATCGCCACGGCTGATTTCCCCGACGACAAGTTCCTTGTCTTTGCGACCTCCAACGGCACGGTGAAGAAGACTGCTCTGAGCGAGTACGACAAGTCACGTCGCGAGGGTTGGATCGCCATCAACTTGCGCGAAGGCGACGAGGTCGTTCGCGTTGTGCCGACCGGCGGTGACGACGACCTGATGATGCTCACCTATCGCGGAATGGCCATTCGTTTCTCCGAGGGCGAAGTACGCGAGATGGGCCGCGACGCCACGGGCGTGCGGGGCATCAAGCTGCGCGCCGACGACAAGGCGATTTCGCTCGATGTCGTACGCGATGACGCCGACCTGTTCGTGGTGACCGACACGGGCTTTGGCAAGCGCGTTAAGACCGAGCGCTTCAATCGTCAGGGGCGCGGCGGACAAGGAGTGCGCGCCATCAAGTTGACCGCCGCGCGAGGTTTTGTGGTGGCGGCCTTCATGGTGCGTCTTGACGACGATGTCTTGTTGGCCTCGGACGGGGGAGTGCTGATTCGCACGAGCGTTCGTGAAGTGTCCTCCCAAGGTCGCGACGCGACCGGCGTGCGGGTGATGAACCTGGACGAAGGCCACTCGGTGGCGGCCGTCGCGCTTGTGCCGAGCGAGGACGACGAGGACTAGCCTTCTCGCGACTCCCACGCCTGGCGCAGAGCATTCGCGATCGCCTCGGCACCCTGAGCCCCGGACACCAAGAGCCGCCTATCGAGGACGAAGGCCGGCACCCCGTTGAGTCCGAGGTCGTGGGCTTCACGTTCGTCGCCGCGCACGTCAGACACAAACGACTCGTCCTCCCACAACTCTGACGCCCTGGTCACGCCGATCTCATCGGCGAGGGCGTTCAAGGTGTCGTGATCAGAGATCAGAAGACCCTCGGTGAAGTAGGCCCGAAACAGCCGCTCTCTCATCGCGGCCCCACGTCCCTGGGTGGTCGCGAGATCGATCAAGCGGTGGGCGTCGAAGGAGTTGGCGCGTCGCACGGTTTCAAAGGAAAGAGCGAGTCCCAGTTGCGCGGCCTGACTCGCGAGGCGCGCGTTCATCGCTCGGGCGCGTTCGACCGGCATCTGGTACTTCGTCGCCAGGATCTCGTCGAGGGCCTCGTCGCTCGAGGCGGGGGCCTCGGGATCAAGCTCGAAGGCGTGGTACGTGACGTCCACCTCATGTTCGAACAGTTCGATCGCTTGGTCCAACTGAACGGAACCGATGTAGCAAAAGGGGCAGACGACGTCGCTCCAGACGTCGATGGGAAGGGGAGTGGCCATGGCGCGAGCGTAGGTGCTGAAGGCGCTCATCCCGCCACGGCAACTAAAATCATCAACCGCGAGAAAATCGCCTTCGAAGGACTCCGTATTTTCGCCATTACCCAACTTGTGCTCGAGACGGCTAACGCCATTAACGAGATCCGTACGGCCCCGGGCCGGGACTTGACACGCCCCCGCGGCCCTCGACTCTGGGGGGGCATCTCGTGTTAATTGTCCGGGACCTCGGGATCGAAATCGGTCCTCGCCGTCTCCTCGAGCCGGTGTCCTTCGTCATCGGCAACGGCGAGAAGGTGGGCCTCGTCGGTCGCAATGGCGCGGGCAAGTCAACGTTGCTGCACGTTCTGCTCGGCGAGCACCCCGAACACCTGCGCATCACCGGCTCCGTCGCGGCCCAGGGCTCGCTCGCGCACCTGCCCCAAGAGCCCGTCGCGGGGGGGCTCGGGGTCGAGCCCATTGGGCTCAGCCACGTGCTAAGTGCACGGGGCATTGACCAACTCGACGCCGACATGCAACACGCGCGCCACGAGTTGGCGGCCGACCCGACCGATGAAACCATCGTTCGCTTCACCTCCCTCGAAGAGGAGTTTCGCGAGCGTGGCGGGTACGAGGCGGAGTCGGAAGTGGCGCGTCTCGCCGACGGCCTCGGGCTTAACCAAGACCTCCTGCTCGAAGACCTCAACTCCCTCTCGGGTGGACAACGACGACGGGTCGACCTCATGCGCGTGCTCTACGAGCAGCCCGAGACCATGGTGCTCGACGAGCCCACGAACCACCTCGACAAGGCGGCCAAGCGCTGGCTGTTCGATGAGCTCGAACAGTTCCGCGGCGCCGTGCTCGTGATTAGTCACGACCTGCCGCTGCTCGATCGCTCGATCGACCGCGTGCTGGCGCTGCGTGATGGGCAGTTGCGCGAGTACAAGGGGAACTACTCGAAGTTCCTGCAACTCGAAGAAGAACGTCGGCTCTCCGAAGAGAAGATCGCCGCCCACCAGGACGCCAAGATCGATCAGTTCACCAAGCTGGCCGACTCGATGCGCGGACAGACCGAAAAGCGCGCACGCCTCGCCAAGGTGCTCGACCGTCGCGTCGAGAAGCTCAAGGACTCGCGCATCGAAGTGACCAAGAAGGAAAAGAAGGTTGTCTTTCGCCTGCCGGTACCCCCGCGCAGCGGCGACGTGCCCATGACCGTGGACTCGGTGGCCGTGGCCTACGCCAACAACCACGTGCTGCGCGACGTGAACTTCATCACCCGACGCGGGGATCGAATCGTGATCGTGGGTCGCAACGGGGCCGGCAAGTCCTCGCTGTTGCGTTGTTTGGCCGGCACCCAAGAGCAGAATGATGGCGTGGTGAAGTTTGGGGCCAACGTGACCGTGGGCTACTTCGCCCAGGAGAACGAACAGCTCGACTTCGACAAGACCGTGCTGGGCAACCTGGATAACTCAACCGTCGAGTCCGACGTGCAGCGTCGCTCCATGCTGGGCGCATTTGGCCTGAAGGGAACGGCCGCGCACCAGATGCCCGCGACGCTCTCGGGTGGTGAGCGCGCGAAGTTGGCCTTGGCGATCCTGGCGTCCTCTCGCGCGAACCTGCTCCTGCTCGACGAGCCGACCAATAACTTGGACCCCGCCAGCGTCGACGCCCTCGGCGAGATGATGCGTCAGTGGAAGGGCACGATCGTCGCCGTCAGTCACGAACGCGGTTTCGTCGAGGCCCTTGAGCCGACCCACGCCGTGCTACTGCCCGAGGAGTACTTCGACATCTGGGACGAGGAGTACATGGACCTCATTGAGCAGCGTTAGCTCAGTTCAGGTGACGCTCGCTGGCCCAGTTCGAGAGCTGGTGGCGATTGGAGAGTTGGAGCTTGCGTAGTACCGATGAGACGTGGCTCTCCACCGTCTTGACGGAAATGGAGAGTTCGGTCGCGATGTCGCGGTACGAGTAGCCCCTCGCGATCAGACGAAGGACCTGGCGCTCGCGGGGTGTGAGAAGGTCCAGATCCGGGTCGATGTCGCCCGCTTCGAGGTGCCGGCCCTCCAGGGAAAAGGCGTCGAGGACAAACCCGGCCAGGCGCGGCGAGAAGACGGCATCACCCGCGGCGACCCGATAAATCGCATCGAGGAGTTCGGGGCCGGAGATGTTCTTGGTGACGTAGCCTCGCGCGCCCGCGCGGATCACGCTGATGACGTCCTCGGCGGCGTCCGAGACCGATAGAGCCAGGAACCGCACTTCGGGCGCTGCGTCGACGACGCCTCGCAACACGGCGACGCCCCCGCCGTTGGGCATGTGGACGTCGAGCAGTACGACGTCGGGACGACGCTCCAGGATGATCTCGATGGCGGCTTCGACCTCATCGGCTTCGCCGACGACGTCCACCGACCCTTGAAGCTCGCTGCGAATGCCCTTGCGGATGAGCTCGTGGTCGTCGACGAGAAAGACGCGCGGTTGCATTTAGGCGCTTCGCGGCAACGTCAGTTGCACCTCGGTGCCCTCGCCGATCGTGCTCTTGATCAACACCTCGCCGCCGCGGTGGGCGATGCGTTGGCGAATGGAGAGCGCAATTCCCTGACGGTCGCTCACGACGTGTTCGGGATCGAACCCCGATCCCTGGTCGCGCACGAACAGGCTGAGCGTCGACTCTTCGACCTCGGCGTAGATCGACACGAGATCAGCACCGGACCAGCGCGCCGCATTGATCGCCGCTTCGCGGCCCGCTGCGACGAGCGCAGCCACGCGCTCGTTGCTCTCGCAGTCGCCCACGACCACCAGATCCACGCGCACGCCGTAGTCATTCTCGATTTCGTTCTCGAGAGAGCGCAGGTCGCTGAGGAAAGTACCGGAGTCACCCGATCCTTCAGGGTTGAACAGCCACTCGCGCAATTCGCGCTCCTGGGTGCGCGCGAGGCGCTTCACGGCAACTTCGTCCCCGGCCGAGCGTTCGATCAAGGTGAGGGTCTGGAGGACCGAGTCATGAAGGTGAGCGGCGACGTCAGCGCGCTCTTCCATGCGCACGCGCTGACGTCGTTCGCCGGTCAGGTCGCTGAGCGTGGCGAGCCACCACGGGGCGAGCAGAATTGCCGCGCCGCCGATCAATATGAGCGTGCCAAAAAGCGCGGCCGTGGTGTCGTGACTCCAGGGGCTGCCGAGGTGGTGAAGAATCTGCAGGCCAAAAATGATGAAGATCACGCCCAGCGCGAGACGCAACCAGAAGCTCCAGCGGGTTCGCGAGGCCGCCGCACCCACGATGGGGGCCGACTTGGCGAGTTCTTGGAGATGGGCCCGCTCTTCGGGAGAGGCACCCCGCCACACCCCGATCGCGCCGATCACGGTGAGAAAGAACGGCCACGCGTAGATACCGAGGTCGGGCATGCCGAGGCGATTGAGGACGACGAAGATGGCGACGATGGCGGCAGCCCCGATGACGATGTTGACCAGCTTGTGGCGGCGACCGACGATGCGTTGAGCGATTGAACGCGACTCGTCGGCCCGGCGCACGCCGAGCCACATGAGCATGTAGAGCAGAAGGCCGACGCCCGAGACCAGAGCGAGCAGGCAGAAGATGATGCGAACGACGCGTTCACGTACGCCGAGTCGAATAGCGAGACCGCCGCAGACGCCACCGAGGATCGCGTTGTCGACACCCCGTTGGAGGGGGCGGACCGGTACGCCGATCGTCGCGCGGGTGGGGGTCTGGGTACTCACATCACTCCTGTGCTGTCGTCCTATCTAGTCTCGCACCGTGCCACCGCAAGCGGCGTCGGGGGAAACCCTGAAGGGTGCCGGTGTCCCCAGGGTGTCGTCGGGGTTCGCCCTGATGAGAGTACGAAGCGCGGGAACTTACATTGGGACCATGGACGAGCCTCTGGAAAGTACCCACACCAACGCCGACGAAGAGCCGACGAAACCCGATCGCGGTGCGGCGTCGTTGCACCGTAGCGCGACCAAGAAGGTCTTCGGTGGCGTCGCAGGGGGGATCGCCGAGCGCTTCGACGTCGACGCCAACATTGTGCGCGTGGTCTTCGTGGTGCTGGCCGTCGTGTACGGACTGGGCATCGCGATCTACCTCGCCATGTGGGCGCTCATTCCCCGCGCCGACACTCCCGAGGGCGAGGCGCTCGAGGTAGAAGACGCGCCGCGCGTGAAGTGGTTGCGCTACGCGATACCGCTGGGGGTCGTGGTGCTCGCGGTTGTTGTCTTCGCCGCCGTGCACAACATGACCGCGCTGGGCCTACCGTTCGCGTTTCTGTGGCTGTTCTTTTTGATCGTGGTGGCCGTGCTCGCTCTCTTTACGCCCGCGCGTCGCCTCACTTTTCGTCGTCTCCTCGGTCTGCTCTTTCTGGCGGGAGTGAGTTTTCTGATCTTGCTCTCGGGCGTGTTCATCATCACGATCCACGAGATCGGCGTGCCCGTGCGCGGAGGTAGTGGTGTGAAAAATTGGTCGCCCACGACCCAGTCGGAAGTGCAACGCACCTATCGCGGGGCCATTGGCGCGACGACCATCGACCTTTCCCACGTGTCATTTTCGGGCACGACGTACGTGACGGCGACCCAAGGCGTGGGAACACTATTCGTTGATGTGCCCCAGGGAGTCGTGGTGTACCTCAAGACGCACGCGGGCCTCGGCGACGTGCTGAGTGAACAGATCCCGCCGACCGCGGTACCGCCCAAGGAGCATCCGGGCGCCGTGCTCGTGATGAACCTACAAGTGGGTATCGGCCAAATTCAGGTTCGTCACGTCAACGACTCCTTCCAGATAAACAACTCGTACAACTGATCTAGCCGTGAAGCAGGCTTTCGGCGAGGCCGAGGCGTAGGTGCAGGTACGTGGGCGCCACGGCGATCTCGCTCCACGTCATGGCGTCCTTCGATCCGCTCGAATAGGTATAGATGGGAAGCAGCCACGTCGCACCGTCGCTCAGCCGAAACGCGCTGAGCGACAGCGTGGCGTGAGCTAAGACCACGTGATCGATCGGTACCGATGATCCCGCACCAGACAGCGCGTGCTCGGTCGAGCTCAGGCTCTCCACCCCACCTCGAGCGCTGATGAGCGGATAGGTGGGACTGGCACTCACCCGAAAGGCGGGTCCCTGGGCGAGGATCAACTGGTTCTTCGAGCCCACGGTGATGCTCAACGTCTGAGCGGTCGCTCGTGCGCCCAGCGTAACGACGAAAGTGGCTTGTTCTTGACTCTGCTCAGCGGGTGCGCCACTCGCGTTTGTGATGGACACCGTTGAAGAAGAAACGTCCGGCGAGGCGAGTGCGTAGGTGTAACCCAGTTTCTTCACGTAGCCAGTCGCGTCGGCGCTGAGCGTGGCGTGGCTCGGCATTGGCACCGACGCCACGTCGGACTTCGTGGCGGGCGCCACCGGGTACGTCGTGGACGAGTAGAACCACTGCGGGACGGCCGATGCCTGATAGTCGAGCGAGGCGCCGGAGTGGTTCGTGACGACCCAGTTGTTGCCCGAGTGACGAAGCGCGCCCGTGTCGCCAAAGACCGCGGCGATGTGTCGCGCGGTAGTCGCATTCGGCCCCGGAACGCCGAGTTCGTAGACGGCGCTCGATCCTGACTGTGTGCCGAGCGACGCACCCGCGACGAAGTTGACCCGCGTGTCGGCCGCGGCGGCGAACGTGGAACCCGGCTCCGCCGGAACGGAGTGATAGGCGCTCTGGATGGCGAGCACGCTCAGGTTCGGGCCCGCGAAGAGGGCAAGCGCGCCCGCCGTGAGCGCACCCGCCACAACGACTCCGCCCGCCATGCGTATTTTCAGTCGGCGCCACCACGGCGCGCGAGCCGAAGAGGGGGAGGTCGAGACAATGCGGCTGATCATCTCGTCGAGATGGCGCGGCTGATACGGGTCGCGCGCAGCCGGGTCGAGTGCCGCGAGGCGGTCGTCAATACTGCTCATTCGTCCTCCTTCCATACTTGATCCCTGTCGTAGACGGACAAAACTTTCATCGGACCTGCGCTTCATTGAGAAGTTCGCGGAACCGTTGCTGGGCGCGCGAGAGCCGTACCGCGGCGGCGTTGGTGCTGATCACGAAGTACGCGGCGAGTGCGTGGGTGTCGAGTCCATCCCAGGCGTTGAGCAAGAGGATCTCGCGATCGTCCTCCGACAGCGAGCTCAGCGCCTGGCGCACGCTCTCGTCGGCGATCACGTGCTCTTCGGCCGACGCGGCGTCACTCATCGGGACGAGGCGCGCCTCGACGGCGCTACGCCGGGTCTTCGAGCGCCGCGCATTGCGCAACACGTTGCGGGCGACCCCGAGCATCCACGGCAGTTCCGCGTCCTCGGGCACCCGATCGAGGCGGCGCCAGACGACGATCATGGTTTCCTCCACGAGGTCGTCGAGGTCGCTCGCACTCAAGGGATAGAGGCGCCGCCGGATGTAGTTGCCCACGGCCCCGGAGTGCTCGTGGACGAGTCGGGCGAACCGAGCCTCCTCTTCAGCGCCCATGATTCCCCTCTGTCCGCTCGAGTCCGCTTCTTTTCAAGTTTCTCAGAGCGCGAGGAGTCGGGCTTCTTTCTCGGCGCTCAACCAGTGGTCGGGCCACGGGCGATCCGCCCACCACTCGAGGACATCGTCGACGCTGTCGGAAAGGGGTCGCAGGGAGAGCCCCTCGCTCAGGGCCAATGATGAGTCGAGGGCCATGACGTTCTCGAGTTGCGCCGACCAGAGTGGAAACCGGCGCGTCACCTTGGCTTCGGTGACCTGCTCGGGGCTGACCTCGCGCAGCACGGTGTCGGGTGGGGCGATGTGCGTGGCGATCTCTTCGATGGTCTCGACGAAACGCTGGCCGACCATCGGGCCCGCGGCGTGAAAGGCGCCCGAGCGTCCCTCCTCGGTGAGGCGTACGACGAAGTTCGCGAGGTCGCGCGCGTCGATCCACTGAAAGTACGAGTCGCTGGGTCCGGGAACCGCGATCACGCCGCCGCGACGCACGCGTTCGACCCAGTACGGAAAGCGCAACGTCGCGTCGAAGGCACCCACGACGTACGTGGGACGCACCATTGTGGAGTGATCACCGAAGTAGGCCCATCCGGCGCGCTCACTCGCGGCCTTGAGCGGACCGTACGCCTCGCCGATCGGCGCGTTGAGATCGTCAGGATCGTCGTCGAGCTCGAGGCGATCTTCGCTTAAGCCCGCTTCGCTCGGTTCGCGGTACGCCGAGATCGAAGAGATCTGCAGGTAATGACCTCCGCGACTCTCCAGCGCGTTCGCCAGGCGCTCGACGTCGCTCGGTCGATAGGCGGTGACATCGAGCGTGGCGTCGAACGAGTGTCCGGCCAGAGCGGCGAGATCACTCTCGCGATCGCCGATGAGACGCGTCACGGATTCGGGCAAGTCGCTCGGGGTGATGCCGCGATTGAAGACGGTGACCTCGTGCCCGTGGTGCCACGCGGACCACGCGATCGCACGACCGACGAACGACGTTCCACCAATAATGAGTATCTTCATGCCGTCCCCTTCGTGCGCTCACCCTAGCGGCCGATATTGTCGCGCACGAACGATAGAACTTCGATCGCCGCCTCTAGCTGCTGCTTGGCGACCTTGGTTTCGACCTGCCGATTGAGGGTCGCCAGGCTTCGAATAACGGCATCGGCGTAGGCGTCACCTTGGTCGGTCAGGAGAACAAGTCGGCGCCGCGCATCGTCGGGGTCGATGATGAGCGTGGCATATCCCCGATCAATCAGTCCCGCTACGACCTTGCGGGCCGCCTGGCGTGACGTGCCGGTCAGATCGGCGAATGCCCCGAGTGAGTCGGGTCCCAACGAGAAGAACCGAAGCGCGAGGCCGTCGCTACGTCGATAGTCGTTGTACCCCTGCTCCGCGAGACTGTCGCGCAGGGCGCGCACCCAGCTGCGGCGTGCGAGGGCCAAGGTATCCCCGAAGTGCATCGGCTCTGGCTCAGCCACGCCACACGCTATCATTTTAGGCAACATGGTTGCCTAAAATACCGGGACGTGGCGCCGTCGGTGAAGAGGAGATGTCATGACCCGCTCTCTGCAGTCTCGACTGTTGACGGTGGCGCTCTCGATGGCCGTTTCGAGCGCAGCGCTGGTGGGCTGGTCCGCGTTGTCGAGCGATCCGAGCAGCGCGGCAACCACAACTGGGTGTTCATCACCGGGAAGTTCCGCGACATTGAGTCTGAAGGTCAATGGCTTCAGCCGAACCGTTATCGTTCATCTCCCCAAAGGCTCGTCGGACACCACGCCGCTCGCCCTCGTACTCAATCTGCACGGTAGTGGCACCACGGCGATCGACCAGATGCTGTTCACCGACATGAACAAGACGTCAAATCACGACGACTTCATCGTCGCCTATCCCCAGGGCCTGATTACCGACGGTACGGGCTTTGACTGGAACATTCCCGGCGTGCCGCTGATTGGGGGTCGGGCGGTGCCTAAGGGTTCGGCGGACGACGTGAGCTTTCTCACCAAACTCGTCGGCATCCTCGAGACCCGGTACTGCGTCAACAGAGACGAGGTGTACGTAACTGGCTTTTCGGGTGGGGCGCGCGAAGCCAGTCAGTTGGCCTGTGACGACTCGGGCATCTTTGCGGCGGTGGCGCCGGTGAGTGGTCTTCGCCGGCCTGATCCCTGTCCCACCACGCGCGCGGTTCCCATCATTTCGTTTCATGGCTCGGCCGACCCCGTCGATCCCTTCAAGGGTGACGGCCAGGCCTACTGGACCTACTCGGTGCCGAGCGCGGAACTGAAGTGGGCGAAACAAGACGACTGTTCGACGACGCCGTCATCGACGATCGTCGCCAAGAACGTTCAGCTCACGACTTACACCAAGTGCGCGAATGGGGCCAGTGTGGAACTCTACGAAGTGATCGGCGAGGGACACGAGTGGCCCGGCGGCCCGGTCTTGCCCGCGGCACTGACCTCGGTGCTCGGCCCCCAGTCCCAAGCCATCAGTGCGAACAACCTGATGTGGGCCTTCTTCGAAGCGCACCCGCTATCGAGTTAGAGAAAACCAAGTCGCGACAGCGGCCATAGGCGAAAGAAGGCCTTGCCGATGATCGACGATCGCGGAATGGTTCCCCAGTAGCGGCTGTCACACGAGTTGGACTCATTGTCGCCCATCATGAAGTAGTGGTTCTGGGCGATGTGGGTCTTGGTGATCGGCTTCGACCCGATCTGCGCGACGTGGGTCCAGGGCTGGGGAAGAACCTTGCCGTTGACGTAGATGGTGTTGCCCTTGGACCAGATCGTCTGGCCCGGTAGGCCGATCACGCGCTTGACGAGGTCGGCGACGCTATCGCCACAGTCGGTCGCGACTGCCTTGGGTGCTCTGAAGACCAGAATGTCGCCGGTGTGGATCGTGCCGAACTCGACGCTCAACTTCGATACCACGATGCGATCGCCAACCTGCAGGGTCGGCTCCATCGAGCCCGAGGGGATAAAGAAGGTCTGAAAAACAAAGGTGCGAATGAGGATCGAGACCACGACGGCGATGACGATGACGATGCCCCACTCGGTTAAGGAGCGTTTGGTCGAGCGCTTCTTCGCTTCGGGCTCTACGGGCGCCTCTTCGACTTCAGAGGTGGTAGGGGGGACAGACACTCGTTCCACAGTAGTTGCCGACGATAATCGTCCTTGTTCGCAACGATCATGGGGGCGCGGAGCGCTTAGTCCTGGGCGAACTCCCAGATGTGGCCGTCGGGATCCGTGAAGCTGGCGGTACGAATACCCCAGGGCCGGTCCATCGGCCCGTTCAATAAGGCGACGCCGCGCTGGGCCAGTTCCTCGCACGCCGCGTCCACGTCGCTGACGCTCACGGTGAACTGAAACCTCGAGCCCGTCGACGTCGAGGCGACGAGGGCGGGCGCGATGAGCTCGGGCGCCTGCGTGACGTCGAGCAGGTTGATGATCAGGTTGTCGAATTTCACGACGGCGGAGTTGTCGTCTTCGTACACCGTCTCGAGTTCGAAGACCTCGCGATAGAAGGCCTTGGCTCGAGCGACGTCCTCGACGAACAGCGTGATGACATCGACGCGGGGCGACCAGATGGACACTTCACGACCTCGATTCTTTGGTTGGCTTGGTGACCCGACATTAGTGAGTTGTTTACGGGATCAGGATGCGCTGGAATCGGCGCGCGGCGAAGGTGAGTCCAACAAGTGCAATCACCACGAGATAGCCCGCGCGCATCAGCATGATCCACTGGAACTGGCCGAGGTTAAAACCTCGCAACAGCGCGGCGGACTGATAGAGCGGCGAGAACGAGACGATCGCGCCCAGCCACGCGGGATAGGACGTAATGGGAAAGAACGTCGCGGAGAACAGGAACAGGGGCAGCTGTACCAAGGCCACGAGATCGAAGTCTTGCCACGAGCGCAAGAACGTGCAGGCGGCGAGCCCGGCGCAACTGAAGGCGAAACTCGTGAGGATGGCCGCGGGCCAACAGAGAATGACCCAGGGCGTGGCGGCGTCACCGAGCAGCGTCATGCACACGATGAACGACGCCGAGTAGAGCGACGCGCGCGCTAGCGCCCACCACACCTCACCCAACGCGACGTCGGTCACGTCCAGGGGGGTGGCGAGGATCGCGTCGTAGGCGTGAGAGATCTTGAGTCGAAAGAAGGTGTTGAAGATCGAGTCGATCACCGCGCCGTTCATTGCCGAGGTGGCCAGCATGCCGGGCGCCACGAACGTGGCGTAGCTCACGAGCACTCCGTTGACGGGAATGGGTCCGACGAGTTTGTTGAGCCCGATGCCGATGCTCAAGAGATAGAAGAGCGGTTCAAAAAATCCCGACACGAGCATCAACCACTGACTGCGGTAGACCATGAAGTTGCGCTCGAAGACGTGAAGTGACCGACGCGAGCCAAAACGCGGCAGGGTGCGGGTCAGCATCAGTCCACCAGCCGTCGTCGCATGGTGCGCCGTCCAAAGAAGATGCCCACCGCGGCCAGCGCGACGAGGACCGCCACGTGACCGAACAGTGCCCCTGGTTCGATGTGGCCGTAGGCGGCCGCTCGTGCCAAAGCAACCCCGTGGTACAGCGGTATGAACTGGACGATGGGACGCAGATAGCCGGGGTACGACGACACCGGGTAAAAGGTGGCCGAGAACAGAAACATCGGCACAAAGCCGAAGCGGTAGATGACGATGAAGGATCCATCGGACTGGGATCGAGCGGCGTAGGCGACGAGGGGCGCCGAAAAGGCGAGGGCGATCAGGGCGCCGATGAACGGAAGGGTGAGGGACCACCATGACTCCAAGGCGCCGAAGGCGCCGATCACGATCGTGTAGACGATTCCCGTCGCAAATGCGCGCGTCACAACCCACGACAGCTTTCCGTACAGGATGTCTTCGGGTTCGAGCGGGGTCGCGGCGGCGGCGTGATACGAGCGGATCCACTTAAGCGCGGCGAGCACCGGCCACAGCGACTCGCCTTCGCCTAGTTGCATGGTCGTCGTCGCGAGCAGGCTCGGCGCGATGAAGTGAAGGTAGGTCTGTCCTTGGACGAGGCCAGAGTGCTTCGCGACCAGATGCCCGACACCGATACCGAGCGACGCGAGGAAGAAGATGGGAAAGAGGACGTTGCTGGCCACCGACCCACGCCAGGTCTGGGCGTAGTACTTCGCGTGATAGCTCCAACTGCGCAGCCACGGGGGAGAACGAAGGTCGGTGCCCGTCGCCACTAGTCCACCAACGTCCGACCGGTTAGGCGCAAGAAGACGTCTTCGAGCGAGCTTCGCCGTACGAGCGCACTGGCGGGCACGATGTTGGCGGCGTGCAGATCGCGCAACGTCTCGTCGCCCTCGTCGACGTAGAGAAGGATTCGATCCGGCAGCACCTCGACGCGTTGGGCGAAGTTCGAGAGCGGCAGACCGATTTCGTCGTGGGTCTCGACGTCAAAGCGCAGCTCGACGACTTCCCGCGTGGAGTGCCGGGCGATGAGTTCGCGCGGAGGTCCTTCGGCGACGATGTCGCCGTGGTCCATGACGACTAATCGGTCGCACAGTTGCTCCGCCTCGTCCATGTAGTGCGTGGTGATGACGAGGGTGACCCCCTCGCGCTTCAGGCGATACAGCCGTTCCCACAGGAGGTGTCGGGCCTGAGGATCGAGGCCCGTCGTGGGTTCGTCGAGGATCAAGAGTTCGGGTTGATTGATAAGCGCGCGAGCGATCGTGAGTCGTCGCTTCATGCCTCCTGAGAGGTCGTCGACCTTGTCGTTA
Source organism: uncultured Acidimicrobiaceae bacterium (assembly GCA_963840595.1). Taxonomy (GTDB): domain Bacteria; phylum Actinomycetota; class Acidimicrobiia; order Acidimicrobiales; family RAAP-2; genus RAAP-2. The sequence goes on along the minus strand of CAWIZQ010000001.1, from coordinate 29,671 downwards.
GCGCGCTCGGTCAGCTGGGCGAACTCCAAGAGTTCGTTGGTGCGCTCGCGAATTGTCTTGCGCGGAATGTCGAAGTAGCGACCGAACATCTCTAGGTTCAAGCGCACCGACAACTCGAGCTCCAAGGTGTCTTCTTGGGGAACCACGCCGAGTCGTTGGCGAATTTGGGGACCGTGCTCTCGCGGGTCGAGGCCGAGAATCGACAGGGAGCCTGAGGTTGGTTGCGAGACGGCCGAGATCATGCGCATCGTGCTCGTCTTGCCGGCGCCGTTCGGCCCGAGGAAACCGAAGCTCTCGCCACGATCAATGGCGAAGCTGATTCCCTTGACCGCCGGAAACTCGCCAAAGTTCTTGACGAGATCGCGAGCCTCGAGGATGGGGCTTGATGTCATTGTCACGGGCCGGCACTCCCTGAGCCGTCGGTCGTCGAGAAGCCACGCACGCTACGTTTGCGTGTTGTTGTCACCGCACGGTAACTCGACGTTGTTACCTGAGCGACGGGGTGGGACGAAGCGTCCACCAAAAATCGCAGAGTTTGAAACTATCAGTCTCGCCTCGGAGTGGTGAGTTTTTGTAAAGGAAATGTCATCACCGCCGGTGCGGGCGATCTATGTTGTGGGCGACTGCGCCCTAACACCGGCGCGCGTCGAGGAGGTGTCATGTCACGCAAGCTGTTGGCCGAGTTCCTGGGTACTGCGCTCCTGGTGTTCTTCGGCGTCGGTGTGGCGACGCTCAGTTTTGGCTTCGGCGAGACCGGCTCCAGCTTTATTGCGGGTGTGGTGGCCACCGCTCTGGCCTTTGGACTGACGCTGATGGCCCTGGCTTATTCTTTGGGACCCATTTCGGGTTGTCACGTCAATCCCGCGGTCACCATCGGCGCATTGGTCGCCGGGCGCCTCTCACTGATGGACGCAATCGGCTACTGGGGGGCGCAGTTCGCGGGCGGCATCGTCGGGGCGCTGGCTCTGTGGGGGGTCTTTTCCACCTCGTCCCTGTACAGTCGCGCGACCACGGGCCTCGGTACGGACGGCTGGGGTGCGGCGAGCCACATCCACATCGGGGCGGGTGGCGCCTTTATCGCCGAAGCGATTTTGACCGCGGTGTTCGTCTTTGTGATCTTGAGCGTGACGAGCAAGACGGCCCACGTCGCGACGGCGGCCATGGTCATTGGATTGACCCTGGCTGCGATCCACCTCGTGGGAATACCACTTACGGGCACTTCGGTCAACCCCGCGCGGGCCCTGGGCCCGGCCCTGGTGGTGGGCGGTACCGCGATTCGCCAAGTCTGGCTGTTCATTCTGGCACCGCTCGTCGGCGGAGTTCTCGCCGCGCTGCTCTATCGGGTCTTTCACCCGGCCGACGGCGATCCCTCAAACTAGGAGTGTCACTCCAAAAGTGGGCGAGGGGGGACTTGAACCCCCACATCCTTTCGGATACAGGCACCTGAAGCCTGCGCGTCTGCCAATTTCGCCACTCGCCCGGAGACCCTGAAACATTAGTCGACTCACTCTGTAGTACTCTCCACGCCCCCGTTGCGCCAGTAGTGACCGGTACAGTAAGTATTGGCATATGGTTCTAAAAAACGTGGAAAACCGCCTAGAGCGGATCTTTGAGCGCACGCTCTCGCGGCCGTTCAAGACGACGCTGCAGCCCATCGAGATCGCCTCACGCATTGTGCGCGAGGTGGATCTGACGCGTCGTCTTTCGAGTCAGGGACCGATCTCGCCCAACATCATTCGCGTGTGGCTCGGGCCGGCCGACGCCCAGCGCTTCGAGGGGTTTCAAAAAGCACTGGTCAACGAGCTGGAAGAAACGGTGCGCCAGCACGCCCTGTCCGAGGGGTACGTCTTCGTGGGCCCGGTCAAAGTGGAGATCTTCATCGACGACGACCTGAAGGCCGGTGCACTCGAGGTGAAGACCGACTTCGTGGGCGGCGAAAGCCAGCCCCGACTCGTGGCGAGCGATGGCCGGTCGTTCGCGGTGGGGGAGTTGCCCCTGATCATCGGCCGTAGTCCCGACGTGGAGGTGGTCGTGAGCGACTCGAACGTCTCTCGTCAGCACGCCGAGGTCTGGCGGACCAGCGAAGGGGTGGCGATTCGCGACCTCCAGTCGACGAATGGAACATTCGTCAACGGGCACCGGATCTCCGCGGTGTCGCTCTCGCCTCGCGACGACGTGGCGATCGGACCGCTGCACTTTCGGATTGAGCTCGTTTGACGCCTTTCGCCGCGGCGACCAACTACGCGGCGGTGATTCGCCCGTTACAGATCTTGGTGATGGTCGTGGCCGTCCTCTTCTTCCTGCGCGTCATCCGCGTGGTATCGGTGCAGTCGCGTCCGGTCGATTTCGAGAAACCCACGCGACGTCGCCGCGGCAATCTCGCACTCGAGTTCATTGAACCCGACGAGCGCAGTGGCCAGCGCGTGGACGTCGAGAGGAATCTCACCATCGGGCGAGCCAGTGACTGCGACCTCAGCCTCCAGGACACCTATCTCTCGTCGCGTCATGCGCGCGTCGACAACGACGACGGCGACCTCTCGATCGAAGACCTCGGATCGACCAACGGCACGTATGTGAACCAAGAGTTGGTGAGGGGCCGCGTGCATCTGGAACGCGGTGACGTCGTGCAGGTCGGTGGCGTCCTCTTCGAGGTTGTTCGTTGACGCGTTGGCGTCACGCCGCAGCCACCGACACCGGACTGGTCCGTGCGACGAACCAGGACGCTCTGTACGCTGACGACTCGCTGGCCATCATCGCCGACGGCATGGGAGGCCACGCGGCGGGAGAGGTCGCGGCCGCGATATCCATCGACCTTGTACGTCAGCGCTTCCACGAGCACCAAAGCGTCGAGGCGCTGGTTGACTCGATCCAAGAGGCGAACACGGTGGTCGTGACCGATGCGCGTGAGAATCCCGAGCACTTCGGAATGGGCACGACGGTCATCGCCGTGGGCATCACCTACGACATCAATGGCGTGGGCACGCCCACCTTGGTGCACGTCGGCGACTCCCGCGCGTACCAGCTGCGCGATGGTGCATTGCGCCAGCTCACCGAAGACCACAGCGTCGCCGAAGAGTGGGTTCGAATGGGCCGCCTCACGCCCGAAGAGGCGGCGACTCACCCGCGTCGACACCAACTCACCCGTGGCGTGGGTGTCGAAGACACGGTCGCCATCGACGTGATGTCGATCCAGGCCGCCCCCGGCGATCGCATTCTGCTCTGTAGCGATGGCCTGTCCAACGAACTCGACTCCGACACCATTGCGCGACTCGCGAGCGCCCCCAACGGGCTGGAGTTCGCCGTCGAGAGTCTTGTCAGTGCGGCCAAGGTGGCGGGAGGGCATGACAACATCTCGGTCATCCTGCTCGAGTTCGACGAGGTCAACGTGCCCGCGTCCCCGATGCGTCGCACCATGAGCTCCACGCCCCCCGAAGCATCCACGACCAGTTCAGACGGAACTCGGCGCCGTCGTCGCATCGTCACGTGGCGCCTGTTCGCCGCACTCGTGTTGTTTGTTGCAGTGGGAGTGGGGGCGGTCGGAGTGATCCACTGGTACGCCTACTCCACGTACTACGTGGGAATCTACGGGTCCGGTCCCGACGCCTCCGTGGCGGTGTTTCACGGCCAGCCCGCGGGCGTGCTCTGGTACAAGCCCCAAGTGCTGGTGGAGTACGACAACTATCCGATCAAGTACCTGTCCGTTGCGGACCGGCGCGAACTCTACGCCACCGTCAATCAGCCCACGGCCAAAGAGGCCAAGACCTTCGCCAAATGCATGATCGACCGGTCCATGTTGGCGACCACGACTACGACTACCACGACCACCACCACCCCGGGAGGGGCAACGACGACCACGTCGAGGTCGAGCGCGGCGACCACGACGAGTGGCACCACCGCCACGACGACCACGACGCCGTCGCGCTGTTCGTAGTGCCGCCTCGCGTCACGCATTCGCAACACACCGAAGTCGACTTTCGAACGTTCTTCGCAAAGGTGAGAGCGTAGGCTTGGCGCAGTATGGAGCCCGTCCACGACCAGCGCTTGTATTCAGGCCGCTATCAGGTCACCCACCTCATTGCCCGCGGCGGTATGGCCATGGTCTATCGGGCCGAGGACACACTCCTTAGTCGCGCCGTCGCGCTGAAGATTCTCTATCCCGAATTGAGCCAGGATCCGCTATTTGTCGAGCGTTTCCGTCGCGAGGCGCAAGCTGCGGCGAACCTGTCGCACCCCAACATCGTGCCGGTCTTCGACTGGGGCGAGGACGAGGGGACCTACTTCATCGTCATGGAGCTCGTGAACGGTACGTCACTCGCCGAGATGCTGCGCGGCGGTGCGACGATCTCGGCGTCGCGCACCGCCCAGATCGGTGCCCAGGTGGCGTCGGCCCTCGGGTACGCGCATCGCACCGGCGTCGTGCACCGCGATGTGAAGCCCGGCAACATCTTGATCACCCGCGACGGTCAAGTAAAGGTGACCGACTTCGGCATTGCCCAGGCAGTCTCCAGTGAGGACCATTTGGCCGAGGCCGGCTCGGTGATGGGCACGGCCACCTACTTCTCGCCTGAACAAGCGGAGGGGGCTGCGGTCGACGGCCGCAGCGACGTGTACTCACTGGGCGTTGTGCTCTACGAGATGTTGGTGGGCCGACCTCCATTTGTGGGCGACAGTCCTGTTGACGTGTCCGCCCAACACGTGCGCAGTGCGGTGCCACCACTGGCGCAGTTTTCGTCGACGGTGCCCCACGATCTCGAAGCCATCGTGATGGAGGCGCTATCCAAGGCCCCCGAGAACAGGTATCAGTCGGCTGACGAGATGCGCGCCGACCTCATGAGGTTCAACGAGGGTCAGCCCGTTCACGCCGCGATGCGCGACGGCGCGTTCTTCGGCGAAGACGCCACGCGGGCCGTGGCGGCGGTGGCGGGTGAGCGCACTCGATCAGTGCCGATCATGTCGGGACCGCGCACCGATGTGCGTCGTCGTCGTCGACGCAACTACACCGGCCTGATCGTGGCAATCATTCTTCTTCTCATAGCGGGAGGGGTCGCCGCCTTCATCTTGCACAACAAGAACAACTCGCTCGTCGTGCCAAGTGTCGTGGGTCAACAGCTCACAACGGCGACCCATACGCTCTCGGACGAGGGCATCAACGTGGGCCTAGTGAAAACGAAGTCCTCGAGCAAGGCCGTGGGGATTGTCCTCACCATGCAACCCAAGGCCGGATCGAAGATCACCAAGGGCGACGCCGTCACGCTGGTCGTGAGTAAGGGCGTGAAGACGACCCCCGAGACCGTTCAGGACGTTGTAAACATGTCTCTGTCCAACGCCATCGCGACTCTGAGAAAGGAAAACCTCTATTACAAGGTAGCCAGGGTCGCGACGGCACCGCCCGGTGTGAATGCGGTGCCCGGTGTGGTCTTGGTTCAGTCACCATCGGCGGGCCAGACAGTGCCTTCCGGCACGACGGTGACGCTGACGTTGCTGGCGGCCAACAGCAAGTATGACCTGGTCTCGGTGGAAGGCGACACGCAAGCGGCGGCCGGTGCAGCGCTCAACAACCAGGGCCTCACGGTCGCCACCACCACGACCAAGATCTGCTCGAACTCGATCAATCAAGGTCTGGTGGTGGCAACCAATCCCGTGGCGGGTTCCTTGGTGTCCCAGGGACAGTCGATCACCCTGCAGTTGTCCTCGGGTCCCTGCAACGTCTACATGCCCAGCGTGCTGAATGACACCGAGTTCCGAGCGGGCATCGTGCTCCAAGGTCAGGGACTGATGGCGCACTTCTTGCTCGACCCCACGGCAGTATGTGCGCCTGGTGCTCCGCCGACGGTCGCCAGCCAGGCCATCAACCCGGGCTCGCCGGTGAGGTATGGCTCGACGGTCGATCTGACGGTGTGCCAGCTGTCTTCCACGACCACCACAACCACGACCACCACGACAACCACGACGACCGTGCCCTAGGCATCGCTTGTAGCCTTTTCCCCTATGGCCAAAACTCCCGCCAAGCCCGTTCCGCCCAAGAAGACGGTTGGTCGCTACGTCGACCCGGTGACGCGCGGTCGCATCACCGTGCGTCGACCGACCAGCGCCAAGAAGAGCCCGAAGTGGTATGGCTGGACGATCATCGGGCTCTTACTGCTCGGGATTCTCATCATCATCTTGAACTATCTCGATGCACTACCCGGCGCGACTTCGGCGTGGTACTTGGCCGGTGGGCTGGCGGCGATCTTCATCGCCTTCTACTTGGCGACCGGCTACAAATAACGCGCGACTAGTCGAGTCGTTCGATGATCGTCGCGTTGGCGAGTCCGCCGCCTTCGCACATCGTGAGCAGGCCGTACCGACCGTCGGTTCGCTCGAGCTCGTTGAGCAGCGTCGCGCAGAGCTTCGTTCCCGAGGCCCCCAGCGGGTGACCGAGCGCGATGGCCCCGCCGTTCACGTTGACATTCTCGAGGTCGGACTTGAGCTCGCGTTGCCAGGCGAGCACTACCGACGCAAACGCCTCGTTGATCTCGATCAGATCAATGTCCTCCAGCGTGAGGCCCGCTCGCTCCAGGATCTTTCGCGTCGCCGGGATCGGCCCTGTCAGCATCGTGACCGGGTCCACTCCCGCGAGGGCAAAAGAGTGGAACCGCGCGCGAGGGCGATACCCGAGTTCCTTCGCGCGCTCTTCGCTCATGATCAGCACGGCCGACGCGCCGTCGGTGATCTGCGAGGAGTTGCCCGCGGTCACCTTGCCATCTTCCTTGAAGGCGGGCTTAAGCTTGGCGAGCGCTTCGACACTCGAGTCAGCCCGGATGCCCTCGTCAGCAGTCACTAACTCGCCGGTGTCATTCCCATCTTCGTCACGCACGGCAACGGGAATGATCTCGCGAGCAAAGCGTCCCTCCGCCGTGGCGCGAGCAGCGCGGCGGTGGCTCTCGACGGAGAATTCGTCGAGTTCTTCGCGCGAGATGCCCCACTGGTCGGCAATCAACTCGGCACCGATGCCCTGGTTGACGAGTCCGCCGACGGGTTCGTAACGCGCGGCGATCCGAGGTCCGAAGGGCCAGCCGGCGTTCGAGCCGACCGATGAGCCCATGGCGACGCGCGACATGACCTCGACCCCGGAGGCGACGACGACGTCGTAGGCGCCTGCCATCACGCCCTGGGCGGCGAAGTGCAACGCTTGCTGGGATGAGCCGCACTGTCGATCGATGGTCGTGGCTGGTACTGACTCAGGCCAACCGGCGGCGAGAACTGCATTACGTCCCACGTTGAAGGCTTGCTCGCCGACCTGGGATACGCAGCCCGTGATGACGTCGTCAACCATCGTCGGGTCGAGGTCATTGCGCTCCGCGAGAGCACGAAGAACTTCGGACGCGAGATCGACCGCGTGCCAATTCTTGAGTTTCCCGTTGCGCTTACCTCCGGCGGTGCGCAGCGCATCGACAATGACCGCTTCTGGCATCATGCTCCTTCAAATTGGGCGAACCCACTTCGCGAATCCTAGAGGCGGTAATTCTCGCCGCTAGCGCGAGTAACTTTCCTTGCTGTCGTCGGGGAGTGAGCGTGAGCAACGAGCCGATGGTCTGTCGGCTAATGGATGTTCATCACGCGAGGTAGGAGATTGTTTGTGGCGGTAAATTTCCGAATGCGCCAAGAAAAACTTCTGGCGACTCAAGATACCTATGAGGATCGCTTTCCTGCCTCAAAATTCGAGATCTCGATGAGGTTTACATTTGTACTCAATTTTGGCTATTTCCATATTTGAGTAATAATGTAAAGCAAAATGGGATATTTCGAGTAAAATAGTAAACTAAAACTGCGCATATTCCAAAACTTTGAGTAAACCGGGAGGTCGACATGAACCGCAAGGAACCGGTACCCCGCCTCATTGAGCGACTTCTTGCCGATCGCACCTACGTAACCTCAACCGAAGTCGCGACAGCGGCCGGTGTCTCACGCCAAGCAACGCATCGGTGGTTGACACAGATGACCGCGGACGGGCTCCTCATTCATGAGGGAAATAGGCGCTCCAGTCGCTACCGGCTTAACGCTCAACGTACCGCTTCTTACCCTCTCGATGGATTGACTGAGCATGAGGTCTGGGGAAACGAGCGCATCGCCTTACGCCACCTCGACTTCGATTTAGAGGACAGACCGATCGTAAGGCAAGCTCTGAACTTCGCCTTCACGGAAATGGTGAACAACGCCATAGACCACTCGATGGGTACTGAAATTCAGGTCAGGTGGTTCATCCGACAGGACTTGATCGCCTTTGAAGTTGACGACAATGGCATTGGGGCGTTTGAATCTCTCCGGCGGTCACGACAACTCAAGGACGACTTTGAAGCGATCGGTGAACTCTCCAAGGGAAAGCAGACAACCGATCCGTCTCGGCATAGTGGTTTGGGTATCTTCCTCACGTCTCGATTGGTCGATCGCTTCGTTCTCACAGCGAATCATCTGACCTGGACGGTAGATAATGAAATTGACGACTCAGCTATCGGATGGCTGGACCGAGCACGGCGAGGCACTCTTGTGCGCTGTGAGATTTGTTACGACATCACTAGGACATTGAACGATGTGATGGGCGCCTTGCAGGATCCCGTCACACATCGTCTCAACACAACAACCATCCGGATTGGTCTTTTCCGCCAGGGAGAGTTCGTGTCTCGGACAGAGGCAAAATTGATCGGTTCTCGACTAGAAGGATTTGAGGTGATTGAACTTGACTTCAGTGGTGTCAATCAAATTGGGCAAGGATTCGCCGATGAGTTGTTTCGCGTTTGGGCCAACGAACACCCTTCATCGCGCCTAGTGCCCATCAACGCCAATCCGGCAGTCCAAGCAGTAATTGCGTCCGTCGAGCGATAACTCGAAATCGCACCTCAGTACTTCCATCCGAAGCCCTCCTGGTGGGGCTAGTAAGAATCGAACTTACGACCTCGTCATTATCAGTGACGCGCTCTAACCGACTGAGCTATAGCCCCAAGGGATACCACTCTACATGAGCCCCTAGGTGTCCCTCGATGTCGGCGGATCCCAGAGCACCGTGGACATGGACTGACTGGCGGTGCCCAGAAGCACGCCGTCGCGACTCCAGAGGTACGCCGTGCCTTGGCTAAATCCGCTCGACAACGCGTGCATGTGAATCTCCACCAGGACCCATTCGGTGGGTGCGAGTGTCGCCACTCGGATGGTGTTGTCGAGGCTGCGGCCCATGGTGTGTCGTCCGAGTGGCTGGGAAGATCCCCCTGCGACGAAGTCGCCGAAGATGGCGAGTGTTGCCGCCGATGGCTCAAGGTGGTGAGGTACGCGTACCCACAGCGCCGAGATGGGTGATCCCGGCGTCCCATCAATGTCGTCAAATCGGCGGCCCAGTGCGACGCGAGTCTCGACGTGGCTGAAGATGGACGTCTCGTACAACGCGGGCATGCGCCGCTCGGGGCAGTCCTCGGGGGCTGGCACGTCGGGCATCTCGAGCCACGGGCTCGGCGAGGAGAGCTCTCCGGTTCCGAGTGCGGCGTTGATCGTCACGATTTCTCGACCGTCGGTCGTAGCCGTGGCGCGTGCCTGAGTGACCCGGCGACCCACCACGGCGACGTCGACTGCGACTTCAACGTCAGTGTCGAGCGGTGCGAAGGAGAGATAGTGAGCCGCCGCGTAGATCGTGGGGCGCGAACTCGCCTCTTCGAGGGCGACTACGCCAGCCGCGAGCGCGCAACCGCCAAAGAGAAACTTGCCAGGCGTGATCAGACGATCCGAGACGTGAAAGCGCCACGTTGCTTCGCTGGTCCGCGTTATCCCGAGAAAGTCGCGAATGTCCACGGGGTCGAAGGCTACTGTCCACTCGCCACAACGCCGCGAAAAGCTGTGGTGCGCAACGGGCAGACTTGACTCGTGATTAACCCCAACTTCGTCTTCCTTGCGATGGCGCTCTCGGTGTTTGGGGGATACGGGTACATTCGCGACACCCTCAAGGGTGAGACGTCGCCCAATCGAGTGACGTGGTCGCTCTGGGGGATTGAAGGCGTGCTCACCTTTGGCGTTGAGGTTCAACAGCACGTGGGTCTGGCCGCGTGGATGACACTGATGCTCGGGCTCGTGCCGATCGCGGTGGTCGTGGCGTCATTTCACAATTCGCACGCCGTGTGGAAGATCGGAACCTTCGACATTATCTGCGGCTCGTTCTCCGTCGTGGGGCTCATCCTGTGGGCTCTCGTGCGAGAACCTACCGTGGCGCTCGTCGTCTTCGTCTGCGCCGACCAGCTCGCGGCACTGCCCACCTTTCGCAAATCCTGGCTGGCCCCTTCGAGCGAGACGCCGCGGGCGTTTGCCATGGGAAGTTTGAACTGTGCGATCACGATCTTGACGCTCAAACACTGGACGACAGCCGGCGTGCTCTTTCCTGGCTGCATCGTTGTGGCTGACTTCTTCTTGACCGTGATCATCGTCGCGCGGATCGGTCCGAGGTTTCGCCACGAGATGGGTGCTGTCGCTTAGTCGTATGTGCTCTCAAGGTTTCCCTTTACTGAGAGGGTGAGGTCCGTTACCGTGGCGACGTGGCCACGATGCTGCCATTTCAGTGGCACCCGGTGGTGCTGTCCGTTATCGCGGCGCTCGCTGTCGCCTTCTACCTCCTCATTAACTCGGCTCACCAGCGTCGACTCGCGCTCTACGCACTGCTCGCGCTGCTTGTGGTGACGATCTGGCCCATCGGCGATCTCGCGGCTTCGGTCTCGCTCACCGTTGCTACCATTCAGCGACTCGTGATCATGTTGTTGGTGGCGCCGCTGCTCTTGATGAGCATCCCGACCACCGTGCTCGGGCGCATTACGAGTCCCGCCCCGGTGGACTATCTGGTGCGCAAGCTCACGCACCCCGGCCTCGCCTTGGTGCTGGTGACGCTGCTCGGCACGGCGACCTTGATCACCCCCGTCGTCGATTGGGGCGCGCGCTCGACCTTCGGGCGCGGCCTCATCGTCTTCGCCGTCTTGCTCGTGGGCATCGAACTGTGGCTACCGGCGCTGGCGATCATGCCCGGAACTCACCGCTTGTCGCCCGCGGCGCGCGCGGGCTACATCTTCGCGTCCGCCCTCGCGGTGACGAGCCTGTCGTTCATCTGGATCTTCTCTCACCACTCGCTGTACCCCGACCTGCATCACCAACACGCGCTGTTGCACATGACCCCGCTCTTCGATCAGCAACTCGCGGGCTTCGTGGCGAAACTCGGCGCCTATCTGCCGATGTGGTGGGTGGCCTTCGTGATCTTCTTTAACGCGGAGCGCAAGGGCACCCCGGTCGAAGAGACGCCCCTGTACTGGGCGGACGTAGAACGCGAGCTGCTGCGCATCGATCGTCAGCGCGCCAAGGCCATTCGCCATCATCGGCCCACCTAGGCCGGGCTTTGGTAAAATGAGTGTCCCCTCGGGGATGTAGCTCAGTTGGTAGAGCGCGGGCTTTGCAAGCCTGAGGTCGTGGGTTCGATCCCCATCGTCTCCACTTTGGCCCCCCACCCTGCGTTCGGGGGAGATCTGTGAGGTGCATCAGTGGCCAACTTCGCCGTGACCATTGTCCGTGGCCCGGAGTGGGACGACTCCCGGGCGATCCGCGAACAGCGCGGGTGGGGCGAGCACGCGGTATTCATGGACGGGCTCGTCGTGGACGGATTCATCTTGCTGGGCGGTCCGCTCGGGGATCAGCGTCAAACCTTGCACGCGGTCGAAGCCGACAACGAAGGCGAGATTCGCCGTCGCCTGCGAGACGACCCCTGGGCGCAAGCGGGGTTACTCGAAGTGGGATTGATCGAGCCGTAGTCGCTCTGGCTCGACTTTCGCCACGTTCTCTGAACCGGCCCGATACCTCGTTCGTTCACTCGTCGGCTACGACGACGGTGGTGCCGTTGGTCAGTGCGATGAGTTCGTCGAAGGTCAAGGCAAAGACCGTGTGCGAGGTTCCGGCCGCCGCCCAGATCGTGTCGTAGTCACGGAGTGATTCATCGACCACGGTGCGTAGCGGCGTCAGATGCCCAACCGGCGCGACACCTCCGATCACTTGGCCGGTCACGTCGTGAACGCGTTTGGCCGGGGCCATCTCCACTGAGCTCGCCCCTATGGACCACGCGAGAATCGTCGTGTCCACGCGATGTCGTCCACTCGTCATTACGAGTAGCGGCTCGCCGTCAGCGAGAAAGATCAGGCTGCTGGCGATAGCGCCGACCTCACAGCCCAGGGCACTCGCGGCCTCTCGCGCGGTCCTGGTGGAGTCGGGTAATTCATGGATCGGAGCCGTGAGACCAGCGGCACGTAAATGCTGATGAACGACCCGGCTTCCCACCGGCAGTTCGCCATATTCGGGCATTCTCTGCGTCATGAGGAGTCTGATCATATCTTTGGTGTTCGTGGATCTCCTGAAAGAACGCCGCCGGATAGGACACTAGGTAGTCATGAAACAACGAGTGAAGACCCTGGTCGCTGTTCTGTCGATCGCGGTGGGCGCGGGTGGTCTCTTCTCCTTGCCTGTCTGGGCCACCTCTCGCCCGGCTACTCCGGTTGTTATGCCGGTGACGGGGAGCGTGAGCGTGACGGGTTTTGGCGTGACGTCCCTCGTGCACGGATCAAGCCAAGCGTCGACGGTAACGCTGTCGGCCTATCAGGCTCTGGAGTTGCGCGCGGCGATCGAGAGCCTGAGTCCCGAGGGCGGAAATCCCGTCTGTATGGAGGACTCCGCCCTGCTGTACGTGAGGGTCACCCACAACGGCAAGACAATCTGGAACGCAGTCGCTGATGAGTGCCCCGGCGTCCTTCGGGTCACCAACCCCGCGAGCGCCCACCTCATGAACGACCGCTCGTGCTCGTTCTGGCACCTGGTGAACGGGTTCTTCACCTCCACCCAAGCCACTGCCACCCGCCGCGACAGCCAGAGCGTCTGCGCGGATCCTCAAGACTGACCGGCAACAGCGAGCGCTCAGCGTTAGGGGTGTAGGCCCTCCTCGTGCGACTCGTGGGTCGCGGGTTCGAGCTGAAACGTGGCGTGCTCGACGGCGAAGTGCTCCATGAGACATGTCTGAAGCTGGTCCAGGATCTGGGGCGCGTGCCCGTCGTCAAAGCATGCGCTCTCGACGACCACATGGGCGGACAGCGTCGTGAGATCCGACGCCACGCTCCACGCGTGCAGGTCATGCACGTCCAGCACGTGCTCGACGCCTGCGAGGTGATTTCGCACGTCCAGGAGATCGAGGTCGTGGGGTGTGCCCTGGAGAAGAATCCGACCGGCGTCGCGCAAGAGTCCCCACGCGGCGATGGCCATCAGAGCCACCACAACGAGCGAGGCGACGGCGTCCGCGCGCTGCCAGTGCGTCGTCACGATCACAAGTCCTGCGATGGCCGAGGCGATAAACGCGTAGAGATCGGTGAGGACGTGAAGGTAGGCGCCTCGAATGTTGAGGTTGGTGCGATCGGCAAGCCCGAGCACCCTCGAGGCGACGATGTTCACGACGGCCCCGACGAGGGCGATCACGAGAACCAGTGAGCCATTCACCGGGTGTGGTGCCACGAGTCGTTGGATGGCCTCCACCGCGATGACGAGGCCTACGGCGACGAGCGTGACGCCATTGAGGGCCGCACTCACGATCTCGGCGCGCCGCAGTCCGTACGTCCAGCGCTCTTCGGGTGGACGACGAGCGAGGCGCAGTGCCCACGCGCTCATGGCCAGAGCCAAGACGTCGGTGATCATGTGTCCGGCGTCCGCGAAGAGCACGAGCGACGAGCCGAGGATGGCACAGACGATCTCGGCGACGAAGAAGCCCGCAATCAAGCACAGAGCGATGACGACCGGCCGCAAACTCGACGTGGACGCGGCGTGGCGATGTTCAGCCGACATGGGTCGCTCTCACGGCCTCATTGTCGCACGGTCCGCGTGCGAAGGGACTCAGGCCACGAGTTCCGGTGCGACCACAGGAGCGGCCACCATCTTCTTCGTGCCGGGAACTCGGTCGCGCGCATACTGGCGCACGTTGAACTGGGTGACGCCAATGGTGAGAGAGACGGCACCCAGTTCGTGGAGTTCGACGAGCCAGGCCGGCACGTGCGTCAGGTACTGAACGGCCCCGATCGCGGCCTGAGTCAGGGCGAGCAGGACCAGGCGGCGCACCCCGAATCGCAGCGCGCTGGGCGCGCCGCTCTTCCAGATGGCGAGGAGCAGTCCGAGGACGACCCCGATGAAGAAAATGGCCGCCAGCGAGTGAACCCACGCGGCCGACGAAAACGCCCAGGGTAGACGTCGCGCGACGAGCTGGCCCTGTGACTCACCCGCGTGTGGTCCCGATCCCGTCGTAGCCGTGCCGGTGAGGACAACCAGGGTCAAGGGGATCCACAGGCACCGCGCGAGGTTGCGGAAGTGGGGGTCGCGCACGTCCGCACGGGCTCCCGCTCCGTACTCGTACTTGGCGTGGTGGTAGAGCAAAGCCCCGATGGCGACCATGGCCAAACTGAGCACCAGATGCAGTGCCACGAGGTAGGGATTGAGCTTGGAGTAGACGACCAGTGCGCCGAGCAGCGCGTCGCCCACGACGCCCAGAACCAGGGCGCCCGAGAGCACCATGAGGTCGCGCCGGCGCGGATCCCGGAAGATGGCCGCCAGCAGCGTGGCGCCAACGATCACGATCAACGCTCCCGTGACCATGCGGTTGGTGTATTCGATGAAGGGGTGGATGCTCATCGAGCCGGATACTCGGCCCTTGAAGCAGGTGGGCCAGTCGGGGCAGCCGAGCCCCGATCCGGTGAGGCGCACCGCGGCGCCGGTGAGCACAATGACGACCATCGAGAGGAACGAGGCGAAGGCGAACCAGCGAAACGTGGGTCCCGAGACGCGGGGTTTCGTGGGCGAGGGCACCGCCCAAGCCTAGGGAATTGGCCCGTCGTAGACTAAACAGGTGACCGCTGCCGCGACGACGTCCTTTTCAGTACGCGACGTTCTGAAAGGCTACGTAGCCCTCACCAAGCCTCGGATCATCGAGTTGCTGCTCGTCACGACCGTGCCCACAATGATCGTGGCCGCCAAGGGTTTTCCGCGCGCCTGGCTCATCGTGGCCACTCTGGTCGGAGGAACGCTCGCCGCCGGCGGCGCCAACGCCTTCAACATGGTGATCGACCGCGACATCGACGCGCTCATGCAGCGCACCAAGAACCGCCCGCTGGTGCGCGGGGTGATGAGCGCCCGCTCGGCCGCCCTGTTCGCCTTCGCCTTAGAGATCGTCGCCTTCGCGGTCCTGGCCGTCTGGGTGAACGTGCTCGCCGCGTGGCTCGCGCTCTCGGCGACGGCCTTCTACGTCATCGTCTACACGATGATCCTCAAGCGCCGCTCGAAGCAGAACATCGTGATCGGCGGCGCGGCGGGTGCGGTCCCGGTGCTGGTGGGCTGGGCGGCCGTCACGAACTCGCTCGGCTGGACGCCAGCGCTGTTGTTTCTTGTCATTTTTCTGTGGACGCCGCCGCACTTTTGGGCGCTCGCGGTTCGCTACCGCGACGACTACGAGGCGGCGAACGTGCCCATGATGCCCGTGGTGGCGTCGCTGCGGCGCACCACGCTCGAGATCCTGATCTACTCCGTCGTGCTGTGGGCGCTCACGCTGCTCATTGGCACGAGTGCCCACCTGGGCTGGGTCTACGCGATCTCGGCCACGGTGCTCGGCGCGATGTTTACCTTCTACGCGCTTCGCCTCTACCGGCACGCCCGCAACGATAAGGCGGACGTTGCCGAAGCGATGAAGATGTTCCACTTCTCCATCACGTATCTCTCGGCCCTGTTCATCTTGATGGCGGTTGATGTCCTTGTCCGAAACCACTGACGCTAAGCGGGCCCGTTCGCCCAAGATGATGATCACCGTGGGCATCGGTATCGCCCTCGCAATCGCGCTCATCGCCGTGGTGTCAGTACTGACGGGTGGCACGGTCACCAACGACAAAAAAAACGTCCTGACGACTTCGGCCCTGGTGGGTCGCCACATGAAGAGTTGGTCGCTCGGCGGGCTGAACGGCGGGACGGTGAGCGCCCCCTGGAGCTCCGGCCATCCGAGTGTGCTTGTGTTCTTTGGCAGCTTCTGCGGGCCGTGTAAGGCCGAGATGCCCGAGCTGTCCGCGTACCTACGCACCCACAACACCGGTTCGGTGGATGTGGTGGCGATGGACGCCGACGACAAGCGCGGCCCGGCCCAAGCAATGGTGAAGAAGGACGGCGTCCCCGTTCCCGTGGCCTTTGACCCAAACGGGGTCGTGGTCACCAACATCTTCGGTTTCGAAGCGGTACCCGAAAGTGTGTTTCTCAATGCCCAAGGCGTCGTCAAAGGCGTGTACCTCGGGGCGATTCCGAAGTCCGTCTTCATTGAGGGACTGAAACTCCTGCGAACGACCTAGTCGAATCGAAAGGTTCGCGCCGCGAGCAGCGGGGCAAGGATCGCCCAGACGCCCAGGCTGATCCAGTCGGCTCCGGTCGGCGCGTGGCCGTACCCGAGGATTCGGTGCACGCTCTGGGCGAGCGCTCCGGAGGGCAGGGCGATGACAATGCGCGAGACGACGTGGGGCAGCGAACTCAGTGGTATCACGATGCCCGACAGCAGCAAGAGGACCAGATAGAGCCCGTTGCTCGCGGCGAGATTGACCTCGGCGCGCAGTTGACCCGCGAGGGCCAGGCCAATTCCGGCGAAGCCCATCGACGCCAGTAGCAAGACCGCAATCACTTCGAACGCACCGCGCCATGAGCCGTCGGGATGCCACAGCAGCAGCAGGGCCACGACCGAGATGACGGCCACCTGAATCGCCTCGGTCACGAGGACGCCGGCGATCTTGGCGCCGATCAGTGAGCGTCGCGTCAGCGGCGTTACGAAGAGGCGTCGCAACACCCCCGAGGCACGCTCGAAACCCGTCGCGATCGACAGGGCCACGAGCGAGGTCGACATCGCGCACAGCGCCAGGATCCCGGGTGCGACGAAGTCGACCCGGTGCGCGTTGGGCGAGGAGACGACGCGCGTCAGAGAGAAGAAGATCAGCAACAACACCGGAATACCCACGGTCAGCAGCAGCGTCTCGCCGCGTCGCAGCGTCATGACAACTTCGGCCCTCGTCTGGGCGACGAACGCCCTCACGACGCGCTCTCGCGTCGTTCCTCGGCGATGAGGTCGAGGTAGCGATCCTCGAGCGAGGCGCGGGTGCGCAGTGCCACCATCGAGAGTCCGACGCTCGCCAGATAGTTGGTGATGATGGCAATGCGCTGGGGGGATGAGTCGACCGCACAGCGAAGTTGAAGAGGCGAAACCAAGGTCACCTCGCAGCCCAAACGAGACGCCAGTTCAACCGGGTCGATCGGGCCCGAGGACTGCACGATCATCGCGGGCTCTCCGGCCAGGTCCTCGAGTCTTCCTTGCGCGAGTACGTGGCCGTGATTCAAGATCACGACGCGGTCGCTCGCGCGCTCGGCTTCGACGAGGTCGTGGGTCGTGATCAACATCGCGCATCCACGTTCACGCTCGGCGTCGATCAGTTGACGGATGACCTGGCGACCCTCTGCGTCAACCGCCGTGGTGGGCTCGTCCAAGACCAAGGCGCGGGGTCGTCCGAGCAACGCGAGCGCGAGGAGGGTGCGCTGTTGCTCACCGCCACTGAGGCGACGCCAGGGTGTCGTCGCACATCGCTCGAGCTCGAGCAGTGACATCAGTTCGTTGACGTCGCGCGGAGCGTGGTAGTACGAGGCGGTGAGGCGCAGCACGTCGCGCGGGCTCATGGGGGCCCAGACCCCGCCGCGTTGCAGCAACGCGCCAGTGCGAGCCACGACCTCGACGTGATCGCGCACGGGATCGAGACCGTGGAGGCGAACGCTGCCACCTCCGGGGGAGCGGAACCCGAGCAGAGTCTCCACGAGCGTCGTCTTGCCTGCGCCATTGGGGCCCAGCAAGGTGACGACCTCGCCGTAGTTCACGTTCAACGTCACGTCGTCGAGTGCTCGCAACGACCCGAACGTGACGACCAGGTGGCTGACGTCGACCGCGGAACTCATGCGTATCGAAACTAGACGGTGGGACGGGTACTCTCGGAGCCCCTCGGTAGGCTTGATCCATGATTGACCTCGTCCAACTGCGCCGTGAACCCGAGGTCGTGAGGGCGGCTCTGGCCCGGCGCGGCGTTTCGTCGGTCGCGGTCGACGAGGTCATTGGTCTCGATAACGAGCACCGACACCTGCTCCAGGAGTCCGAGCGACTGCGCGCCGAGGTGAGGGAACTCTCGCGTCAGGTCGGTGAGGCCAAACGCAACGAGGACGCTGGGACCGCCGAGAGCCTGAGTAGCGCGAGTCGCGCTCTGGGTGACCAAGAGCACGTGGCCCGCGAGGCGACCGACGCGGTGGCACTACGACTGCGCGAACACCTGTTGATGCTGCCCAACCTGCCTGATGAGCGCGTACCCGACGGGGCAGATGAGAGCGACAACGTGGAAGTACGGCGCTGGTGGCCGGGCATGGACTCTGGCGCGCCCTTTCCGGAGTTCGCCGACTACCAGCGTGTGCCGCACTGGGAGACGGGTGTGGCGCTGGGCATACTCGACATGGAGTCGGGCGCGAAGTTGGCCGGATCCATGTTTGCGTTGTACCGCGGTGCGGGCTCGCGACTCCTGCGGGCGTTGTCGATGCTCTCGCTCGATCACCACGTCGGTGGCTACGAAGAGATCCGACCACCCACTTTGGCTCTGACCGAGACGATGATGTCCACCGGTCATCTGCCCAAGTCGGCTGACGACATGTACGCGGTTGAGCGCGACGGTCTGTGGGCGATTCCCACCGGCGAGGTGCCACTCACGTCGTTGCGACGTGGTGAGATCTTGAGCGAGGCCGAGTTGCCCATGAAACTCACCGCCCAGACGAACTGCTTTCGTCGTGAAGCGGGGGCGGCCGGCAAGGACACCCGAGGGCTCCTGCGCCTGCACGAGTTCGAGAAGGTAGAGCTCTTCGCGTACTGCACCCCCGAGCAGGCTGATGACGTTCACGCGGACATCCTGGGCCGCGCCGAAGGACTGCTGCGTGAGCTCGGTCTCGCGTATCGAGTGTTGGACCTGTGCACGGGGGATCTCGGAACGGCGTCGGCCTATACCGTCGACCTCGAGGTATACAGCCCGGGTGTTGACAAGTGGCTCGAGGTCTCCTCGGTGAGTTGGTTTCGCGATTTTCAGGCCCGACGCGCCAACGTGAGGTATCGAAAGAGTGACGGTTCAATCGCGTTGGTGCACACGCTCAACGGCTCGATACTGGGCTGGGCGCGGGTGTGGGCTGCACTCGTCGAGACGTATCGCCAGGCGGACGGAACCGTGCGACTGCCCGTTGCCCTGGACCCATATTTCGGGGGCGAAGCAGTACTTCGCTAGGGAATCTCGCCGGCGCACGGGCTACGACGGCTTGGTGACCTCGTAGCGGTAGCCCACGCCGCGCACGGTGGAAATGTGCACCGGGATCTTGGGCTCGGCCTCGATCAGGGTACGTAGTCGCTTGATGTGCACGTCGAGAGTCTTGGTGTCGCCCACGTAATCGCTGCCCCACACCCGATCGATCAGAACCTCGCGCGTGAGCACGCGACCCGGATTCTCCAACAGCAGGCGCAGGAGTGCGAACTCCTTCTTACGCAACTTGATCTCGGCGCCGTCGACGAAACACCGACGCGCGTCGATGTCGAGGCGCACATTACCGAGCGAGATGACCTCGTCGGAGTCCGCGGTTTCGGTGTCGCGCCGCCGGCGCAGCACCGCGCGAATGCGCGCTACCAGTTCGCGCAGCCGATAAGGCTTCGTGACGTAGTCATCCGCGCCGATCTCCAGCATGAGGACCATGTCGACCTCTTCGCCCTTGGCGCTCACGATAATAATGGGCACATTGCTCGTCGCCCGAATCGAACGACAGACGTCGAGGCCTGAGAGTTTGGGCAACATCAGGTCCAACAGCACGATGTCGAACTGACCGTTCTGAAACAACGTCAAGCCTTGCTGTCCGTCGCGGGCGATAGCGACTTCGAAGCCCTCTCGTTCCAGCCCTACAGTGAGCGCGTCGATGAAGGACGCCTCGTCCTCGACGATGAGAATCTTGACGCGATCGTCGCGGGATTTTGTCATTGCGGAGTAAGGGGTAACTCCAGCGTGAAGGTCGATCCCTCACCCTCGTGTGAGTCGACGAGCACGGCGCCGCCGTGGTTCTGTGCCACGTGGCGCACAATACTGAGTCCGAGCCCCGTGCCGCCGGTCTCGCGAGCGCGACCCGGATCCACGCGGTAGAAGCGCTCGAAGATCCGCTCGAGATCCTTTGCGGGAATCCCGACGCCATAGTCGCGGATCTCGATCTGTACGCCCGCGACCTGTCCCTCGGGGGTATCGGCGTCGCTCGCTTCGACTCGACGGATGGCAATCTCGACCGTGCCGTCGCTGGGCGAGTAGACCACGGCGTTTTCGAGCAGAGCGTGCAAGGCGGAGATCAACTGTCGCCGATCGCCAAAGACGACTTGGTTGGTCTCGGGCTCGTCGAAGATGATCTTGACGCCGTGTTGTTCGGCTGCGGTACGGATCCGCTCGACCGCTTCGGCGACGATCAGTGACACGGAGACTGGCTCGCGGCTGGGTGAGCCCTCGCCCTCGATTCGCGAGAGATCGAGCAAGTCCTCGATGATCCGATTGACCCGATAGGCCTCATTATTGATTCGTTCGGCGAGGCGCTGGGCCACGGTGGCGTCGGTCTCGAACTGCAGCGTCTCGGCGAGCAGGCCGAGCGCGCCCACTGGTGTCTTCAGTTCGTGACTGACGTTGGCGATGAAGTCGCGGCGCACGTCTTCGAGGCGTCGGCGTTCCGAGACATCCTCGATCACCGCGAGCACTCCTAGGGACCGGCGTCCGTCGTCGATCACGGTGGCCCGGATGGTGAGGGTGCGTCGGGGAGGACCGTAGATGTCAATAGTGCGTTCGGCCACGCCACTGGCCCAGCCCTCGGCCAGGACGTCAGTTACTGCTTGGGCTGCGATGGCGTCGCCGTAGCGACTGGCCATCAGCTGTTCGGCCTGGACGTTGCGAAAGATGACCCCACCGGTCTCGTCGCAGAGCACCAGACCCAGCGGCAACGTGTCGAGTGAGCGGCGAAGTCGGATCGACTCCGCGCTCGACTCGCTCACCGCATTGTGGGCCGCACCGGTCACCTCTTCGAGGTAGCTGAGTGCGGACTCCACGCCGCCGTCGTCGCGGTGCGGCTCGACCGCCAGACGGGAGGCGAGCACGGACAGTCTCTGGGCGATCGCGCGGTGTCCGCGCTGGCGAAAGATCAGGATGCCGATCAGAACGCCGATGATCAGGATGCCGGCCGCGGCTCCGTAGAGCGCGGCCGGCGACCAGGTGGCGAGTTGGGAGTTGATCGAGGCAACGAGCACGGAGCCATTCTCGCAGACTCCCTGACCCGCGTGACGCCTGCGACCGTTGTGGACCTCGTTTGCAGGAAGGTCCAGAATGATATTCGCAGGAGTTTCTCTAAGTCCGTCCACCTCGGATCTGCCCGGTAGCGCCGCGCTGCAGTCGATCGCTGACGGCATCGCCTCGTGGGCGTTGATCGGTGCTCTGGTGGCCCTGTTGCTGGGCGCGGTGCTGTGGGCGATTGGCAGTCACACCCAGAACATGCACCAGTCCGCACAGGGTCGTCGAGCGGTACTGACCTCGCTGATCGCCGCCGTCCTGATTGGCGCGGCGCCTGAACTTATCAACTTCTTCTTCAACACGGGTCTCGCGGTTCACTGATGACCCACCTGCTGTGCATCTTTTCTCCCGCGTCGTGCATTACCGACCTGGGTAAGTCGACGTTCAATGATCTCTTTAACGCGATCACTAACTGGATCGTCTCCAGTGTGGAGTGGTTTCTCGACGCCGTGGGGCACGTGATCACCTCGGCCGGTGAGCCCACGACCGTGATCAACGGTGCCAACAGTGAGTTCAACACGCTGTTGGTCCCGGCCCCGCTGCTGATGTTGATCGGGCTCGTCGTGTCGACCTTGAGTGCGTTGCGCCACGGCGATTCGTCGTCGTTGTGGCGCGTCTATCTCGGTGTGGCGCCCGCGTGCGTGGCGGGAATCGTGCTGGCCCGGCCCATGGCAACCCTTGTTCTCGAGGCCGTGAATCAGCTGTCAGGAACGGCCGCGAGCACGGTCGCCGCCCACGAGTCTGCGCTCGGCACCTCACTGGTGGGACTTGCTCCCTCGACCCCCGGCTTCGCCGTCTTTCTCCTGTCGGTCGTGGTGGTCATTGGCACCATGCTGTTGTGGTTCGAACTCATTGTGCGAACCGTTGTGCTCACTCTCCTGCTCGTGCTCGTACCGGTCATCGTGCCACTGGCCACATTTCCCTCGATGCGCCGACTCGGCTGGCGCCTCGCCGAGACCTTCGTGGCGGTCGCGGCGAGCAAGCTCGCGATTGTCATTACGCTCTCGCTCGGACTTGATGAGCTCACGGGCTCGTCGGTGACCGAGATCGTTACCGGTGCGGTGACCTTGCTGCTGGCGACCCTGACGCCCTACTTGGTGCTTCGCGTCGTCCCGCTGCTCGAGCAGTCGGCACTGCACAACTTCGAGGGTCTGCGCAGTCGCGCGGCGCGCAGCGTGGCGGGAGCGAGCGGATCTCCCGCGGCTCAGGCCCTTAGTGCCTTGACGCCGAGTGCTCCCATTCCGACGCCGCCGACGAAGGGCCCGGACCTGGGCTTGGATATGTGGCCCGGATCAGGAGAGTCGCCGATGCCGCCCCTCGACTCCGAGGGTCCACCGCCCAAACCACCCATCGGCACGCCGCAGATTCGAAAGGGCCACGCGGTCGTGCGTCGCGACGACATGGGGCCCGTCATCGGGTGGCACTGGGATGAGTGATCTCATCGCCCTGGGACCGAGCGACGCCGAGACCCGTTGGATCGGAATTCGACGGCACCAGGCGCTCTTGGCGCTGGCGGGGCTCGGTCTAGCCGGCGCCGGGGTGCTCGCCCATCATTCGTCGGTCGCAGAGGTCGCCCTCGGTGTCCTTCTCCTCGCGCTCGCCGTTCCGATGAGTGGCGGTCCTACGTTGGGTGAGATCGCGGCCACCGCCTTGCGCTATCTAGCGCGCTCACGCTGGAACTACTTCACCATTCGTGAGTTCGACGATGACGTTCTCCTCTTTGCGCCGCACGATGTTGCCTTTCGCGCGTACGAGCTGGATCATCGTGGCCGACTGGATCTGTCGGGTCGCGACGTCGCGTTAGCCGAGTCGCTCACTGCGTTGGTGGACGCGGCGAGTGCCGCGAGGGAGGATCAGCACGTGAGTCAGCACGTCATGCGACGTGGAGGGTGGGCCACCACCATGTTGACGCTGCCTTCGTCTACGCCGCCGCCGGAGGGATGGCGACTGCGCAACTCCTTAGCCGCGCAGAGCGTTCACCTCGGCGACGGTTTGACCCTCGAGTCCTACGAGCGCTTCACGTACCTGCGCACGGACACCGAGTTGGTGCGGGTCTTTCGGGTGAAGGACTTCTCCGCCGTGCCGGAGTCGAAATCGCTCCTCGAACACGTCTTGCGTACATCAGGGCATGTCGACGTGTCGGTGCACGTGGACGTGGTGGCAGGGGCCAAGGCTCAACGCATGGCCGCGCGTGCGGTGCACCAGATGCGTAGCGACGACGCGACCACCAGCGCCGCCGGGTTTCGCCGCGCGGCGCGGACCTCGCGCCGATTCGAGCGCCTGGCTCAGCGAGAGGTGCTCGTGGCCAATGGGCGTGCCCTCGTGCGCCTGGGAGTTTTCATCGTGGTGAGTGCCCCGTCGCTGGAGCAGTTGCACCGCGACTGTGGGGCGCTCTGGCGACGCGCGCACGATGGTGGTCTGCGGCTCGAGCGCGGATGGGGACACCAACTCGACTGGTTTCGCGCGCAGTTGCCCGGCGGACCAGGTTGGTAAAGCCCTGGACGCATTGGGCGACATCGGCGGACCTCGTGAGCCTGCGCATGCCCGCCCACGACGCGGGCACTGGTCTGTCGGGTGAGGCACTGGGTCAGTGCCAATACGGCGCGTCGTTCGGGTTAGACGTCTTTGACGCGTACGGAGCGGGTTTGGTCACGAATCCCAACGTCGTCGTGGCCGGTTCCATTGGGGCGGGCAAGAGCACGATTGTCAAGATGCAACTCACTCGCGCCCTGGCGCGTGGTCGAAGAGCGGTCGTCGTCGACCCCAAGGGGGAGTACGGAGAACTAGCCGCGCGACACGGCGCCACTCCCATTTCGCTCGGTCGCGACGGGTGGTGTTCTCCCTTTCCCGATGACGAGGTGGAGGGTCGCCATCTGTTACGTGCGCTCGTGGCGAGTGCTCAGGGGCACGCGCTCAGTGACGATCAGCACTTCGCCCTCGATGAGGTCTGGCAGAGACTTGGCAGTCTTCCCGAGCGTGTCCTCTTTGCGCTCTATGAACTGCTGAAGGATCATCTCTCGTCTTCGCTGGCGAGTGCGTCACGATCGCTCGCGTTGATCCTGCATCGCTTCATCCACGGCGACCTCGCTGGACTCTTCGACGGTGATGGCGAACCTCTGCGACTGCAGGGCGACCTAGTGGTCGTAGACCTGTCGTCCCAGTGGTCGTCGCACTCCCTCGCGGTGGCGGTTCTGAGTGTGGTGGCCGCAGCCCAACATGTGGTGGGCGAGTCGAGCGTGCCGGGGTATCTCGTCATCGACGAAGCCTGGGCGCTGATGAGCGATCCCGCGTCGTTGCGCTGGCTGCAGGGATCGTGGAAGTTGGCTCGCGCGAGAGGTCTCTCGCACGTCATGGTTCTGCACCGCTGGAGCGATATCGCGGCGGCTGGTGACGCCGGCAGTGTCGAACGCGACCGAGCGCGAGGGTTGCTGCGTGAGTGCGAGACCGCGTGGCTGTTTCGCCAGCCGCCGGATGAAGCGCGCGAGATGGCGGTCGCCCTCGGTCTCGCACCGCACGAAGAGCGGTACCTCACGGCCCTACCCAAGGGCGTGGCGCTCGTGCGCTTCGGGTCTCATCGCTCGATCGTGCGCGTGGAACCCAACGACGCGGATCGTAAAGTCATCGATACCGACGCCGCGATGCGAGCGACGTGAACGATCGACCGGTCTTGGGACGCCGATACTGGAACGGAGTGTCGATTGGACCCTCCATCACGATCGGTCCTCGTAGTTCGTTGCTGGTGGTCGGACCGACCCAAGCTGGTAAGACCTCGGCGCTGGTGGTGCCGGCACTACTCCGTTGGACCGACGCCGCGATTGTGACGAGCGTGAAGAACGACGTGATTGAAACGACGTCGCGCTGGCGTGAGTCGCTCGGCCAGGTCCAAGTGCTCGAACCGGGACGCGATGGTGGTTTGACCTGGAATCCCCTGGAAGGAGTGACCACGCTGCGCCACGCCACCCGGGTGGCACGTGACCTGACCGTCGACGCCGAACGCGGGGAGACGGCTTTTTGGAACGCTCTCGCCGTCAAGCTCGTTGCGAGCCTGTTCGTTCTCGCTCGTGAACGAGGTTCCAGCATCTTTGACGTCGCCCAACTCGTCGAGCGCCACGACCTCAGAGCGTGGTCGAGTGAGCGACCCACGCTGGCCGGAGAGGTACTGAGAAGCTTTCTTGCGTATGACCCCAAGACGCTGGACGGAGTCGTTACCACCGCCGACACGATGTTGACGCCTTGGCGCTTCACCCAGCCCCTTGCCCGCGTACGCGATGTGGTGAGTGGCGCGAACACGCTGTACCTGTGTAGTCCGCGCGGTGAGCAACGTCACTACGAGCCACTGTTTCGCGGTGCGCTACGCATGGCGCTGGATGAACAGCAGAAGCGCGTCGACGAGGGGAGTGCTCGTCGTCTCCTGATGGTCCTCGATGAAGCCGCGACCGTCGCCTCGCTGGATGAACTCGATCAGCTGGCCGCCACGGTAAGCGGGTTGGGCGTGACGCTCGTGACGGTCGTCCAGGACTTCTCCCAACTGGTCGCGCGATGGGGCCCGCGGGCCGCCACCATCGTTAACAACCACACCACCCGCGTCGTACTCGCTGGGCTGGCCGATCCGAGCGTGAGGACGTATTTACCCGAGCTCATCGAGACCGAACCCAAGGTCCGTCGGGTACCGATTCGCCTGCGCCCGCGTGGCACCGGGCTCGTCGTCGCCGAGGGGCGCGCGGTCTTCTGCGTGCGCTTGCGACCCTGGTGGCGAGTTCGCCGCCTGCGCGACCGGGGACAGCGCGCGCGGTAACTACCATTTAGCCCATGGCTTACCAGTCGCTCCTGCTCCAAGAGCAGATTTTCGCCATCGACATCGGCGCCACCAACATCAAGTTCTCCCACGTCAATGACTTCGGCGTGATGGTTCGCGGGGTGCGTCGGCGCCAGACACCCTATCCCTGTACTCCGGGGCGATTGGTGGAGTTCCTCGAAGAGCGCATCGTCAAGAGCGGTTGTCGGCGAGTGGGCATCGGTTTTCCGGGGGAGTTTCGCGACGGACTCGTCATCGCGCCCGGCAATCTGTCACGCCCCGGGGGCCAGGGAACCGACAAGGACCCCGAGCTTGACGCGCTATGGCGCGGCTTTCCCCTCACCGACGTGTTGCGGGCGAAGACCGGGCGTGACGTCCGAATCGTGAATGACGCCACCATGGCGGCCCTCGGTTGCATTGAGGGGACGGGGACCGAGGTGGTCCTCGCGCTGGGCACCGGGCTGGGACTCGCTCTGGCGATCAACGGAAAGCTCACTCCCGTGCGCGACGTGGGCTCGGAGATTTTTCGCAATGGCAAGACCTACGACGAAACGATCGGCGAGCGGGCCCGCTCACTGGACGAAGAGGCGTGGAACCCGAACCTCGTCGACATCGTCGAGAAGTTCGCCCAGGAGTTTCACGCCGACACCGTGCACCTGGCCGGAGGTAACGCCCGTCGCGTGGATCCCGCGGAGTTCGAGCACCTCTCATTTCGCGTCGTGATCAACGGGAACGACGCTCCGATGCGCGGAGCGGCCCGGTTGTTCGCCGAGGGCTAGTTCGCGCTCGCGGCCAAGTCGACCGCCGACATCGCGAGCACACCGGCCACGACGCGACACGCGTCGTCGGCAATGGCAAAATCCGGACTGTGATGCATACCGCTCGATCCATCGGCCAGTGCACCGCCAACGAACATGTAGCAACCCGGCACGCGGTTCAAGAACTCCGACATGTCGTCACTCGGCGTCACGGGAGGAAAGGTCAACACTCCGGCGTCGCCGACCACGTTGGCTGCACTGCGCAGCACGCTCGCGACGACGTCGGCGTTGTTCGTGACGGCGGGCGTGGCGTCGGTGAACTGCAGGTTACACGTCACGTCGAACGTCTGGGCTACGTCGTCGCAGAGCGCGCGAAGTCGTGCCGTGGCTTCGCTCGTCTGTTCGGGGATAAAAGTGCGCAGGGTTCCCTTCAGCGTGGCGTGGCGCGGGACGACGTTGTTCGCCGTTCCCGCCTGGATGACGCCGGCCGAACAGGCGCACTGGGTTCCCTCGTAGACGAGTCCCTCGACGACCAAGGCGAGTCGGGGCGCGAGGTAGCTCACCGCCAGGATGACGTTGCCCGCGGTCGTCGCCATGGCGCCGTGTCCGCCCTTGCCATCGAGGCGAACGCTAATCATCTGGGCCTGACTCATCAGAATGCCGGGGCGTGTCGCCACAAAGCCCACCGGAGCGAGTGAGGTGACGTGCGCGCCGATCACATAATCCACTGGATTGTTGTCCAGCACGCCACCGTCAATCATGGCCCTGGCCCCGCTCACCGACTCCTCGGCGGGCTGAAACAACAGCGTGTACACGCCACTGAGTTCGTCGCGTCGACGCGCGAGCAGATCGGCCACGCCAAGCAGTCCCGCCACGTGAACGTCGTGTCCACAAGCGTGCATCACACCGTCG
Source organism: uncultured Acidimicrobiaceae bacterium (assembly GCA_963840595.1). GTDB lineage: Bacteria > Actinomycetota > Acidimicrobiia > Acidimicrobiales > RAAP-2 > RAAP-2. The sequence goes on along the minus strand of CAWIZQ010000001.1, from coordinate 1,742 downwards.
TTAAGCGACGCGCAGGCGATGTCGGTACGCTCCTCGCTGACCGGCAGGGCGTCCATGTCCGCGCGGACCATGACACTCTTTCCGGGCCGAGATCCTTCGAGGCGAGCCACCACGCCCGTGACCGTCGGGCAGGGACGAATCTCGTAGCCCAGCTCGACCAAACGGTCAGTGATGACCTGGGTGGTGCGGTGCTCCTCGAAGGCGAGTTCGGGGTGGGCATGAAGGTCACGACGGATCTCCACCATCGGTCCTTCGACCTCGTCCAAGACCGCGGTGAGATCGTCGGCGAGCGTATGGTTCATCGTGCACGGAACTTAGTACGCCGGAGAAGGCGACGAGCGTGTCGGCTAGAATGGTGAGCCAACAACAACGCGGCTGTAGCTCAGCGGATTAGAGCATCGGTCTACGGAACCGAGGGTCGGGGGTTCGAATCCCTCCAGCCGCACCATTGTGATGAGTCGGGACATCGTTCATAGATGAGTCGCGACATCGTTCAGATTGTTGGCCAACGGCCTGGTGGGCGAAGTTGGTTTCTCCAATATCCCGCGCGACTGTCGATGTTGTTGAGAGCGAGCACTTCGCCGGTGTCGAGCGACGTCACGGTCACCTGGTCCTCGTCGACCAGCATGACGACGCGCACGCGTCGGTGCTCGATTCCGACCCCGAGGTGGTGCAGGCGGCCGGCTCGACGAAGGGTGAGTTTGCCGTCCTTGGTGACGACGTCCAGACGCACTCGGTAGTGTGCGCTCACAGTGCCGGTGCGGGGTGAGGCGCGGGGCGTTGCTCGATAGATCGAACCGGGTGTTTGCCGGTTGAGCGAGCGATGACGTCGACGTTCGTTGTAGAGGGTGCGGAAGTAATCGAGCTGCTCTTGCAGTTCCTCGAGCGTGTCGCACGCGGGCTGAGCGCGCAGCCACTTCTTCAGAGTCTGGTGGAATCGCTCGATCTTGCCCTGGGTCTGGGGGTGGGCCGGCGAGCCGTTCTTCTGGTCGACCCCGAGGGCGCTGAGCAGGTATTCAAAGGCGTTGGTGCCACCCACGAAGCGCGCGGTGTAGACCACGCCGTTGTCCGTCAATGTCGAGGCGGGCACGCCGAAGTCGTTGACGCAGGCGCAGAACGTGTCGAGCACGACGGGTCCGGTGACTCGTTCGCAGACCGTCATCGACAGCAGGTAGCGCGAGTGGTCGTCGAGCCAGTTGATGATCTCGACCTTCTTCTCGTCGCGCAGCTGCCAGTGGGTGAAGTCGCCCTGCCAGGTCTCGTTGGGTTGGTCGGCCACGAAGCGGTGCAACGACGAGCGCGGTCGCTTCTTGGGTTCGGGCGTAATCAGTCCAGCCCCGAGCAGGATGCGTCGGATCGTCGAGGTGGCGGGCACGTGATGTCCCCGCTCGGCCAGGTGCCCCGCGATCGTCTCGGGTCCGGCGTCCAGGCCCTCGGCGATCAGCTCATGACGTAACGCGACAATCGCGTCGCGCACCTCGTCGCTGGTGCGCTGGGGACTCGCGTGAGGACGAGAGCTGCGCGCCTCCACCGCGTCCAGCCCACCCTCGTGGTAACGAGTGACCAGGGTATGGACCCAGCGCCACGAGACGTCGTAGCGACGAGCGGCCTCGGCCTTGCTCAGGCCCTGGTGGACGACGTAGAGAACGATGACACGGGCTTTGGACATCTCCCATCGTCAGCGATCCAACTATGAACGATGTCGCGACTCATATGTGAACAAGGTCCTGAACCTGCACACC